>NZ_CP176637.1:4800000-6444357 GCF_046603895.1 Enterocloster lavalensis | reverse complement strand
TAGCTGATTCGATATTGTTTGAACAATCTCTTCCAATGTATCAACCATTTTGGAAGTATTAAGAGCGGTATCTGAAACAGCATTATCTGATGTATATGCACCACCAGCACCAGTATAAGATGGAGATTCCGTAGTTTTTTCAAAATAGACTGAGACATATCCACCATAAGGCAAATTAGCAGTAGTACCAGATTTAGGATATACACCAATATCCAACTGCTGTGCACCCCCTAAATCAATAACCTCAGATACATTCCAATCACCCGAAACCTGAGACACATCAATCAAATATGATGAAGATTGTGTCGCAGCATTCGTATTTTCCTTTTGACTCCAAAAATAACCACCATTATATTCAACGCCTGTATTACTTGAAAAACGAACTTTTATACGATACCTCCCAAAAGATGGTAATCCAGACTTAGAAATAGATATAAAAAACTGATTCACAGAAGCACAATCCGATGGTAACGCCAAACTAGCATAATATTGAGAATTAAAAGGAACTTGCACATATTTTACAACACCTGACATATTAGAATAACCAACGCCCAAAGAAAGAAAAGAAGCTGGAACCGTCGATTCAAAACCATCCAATTCACCAGCATTCATAAGAACAGGACGTTCAATAGAATCAAAATCATCCAATTCAACAAAATCATCCATGGGCCATGCATTACTTGAAGTAGCCATTAACGCATTAGAAGAAGTAGCCGAAAACGCAAAAGAAAGCATGGACGAGAAACAGGAAATAGCAGCAACCACTAAAATCATGCATAATAATTTCCTTGTTTTCATCATCCATACCTCCCAAAATATTAATCAATATTTGGAAAATATAGTAAAATATTTAGTCAACTATGCGTTAAACTTGTGTTTCGCGAATAGTTGTATCGATCCCCATTTCTTCCCAAATCCCTCCCAAATCAATCCGCCACTTTAACCAACCTCACTCAATTACCCAATTACCCAATCCCTCTTCACTCAACATCATCCTCTCCAACCACCCGATAATGCTCAACCGTATATCAAACCCCATCAATTTCAACGGTACCGGATTTCTTAAGCTTTCCGGATTCATTTACAATGAATCCGCAGTCTTTAAACTGATTGGAAGAACCCTTTTCATAAATGATTATCCGGTCCGGAATCTGATACAATTCATATCCGTCTCCGGCGGAAACCCGAACGCCCAACCTCCCGTACAGGGAACCGCCTACAATGGTATTGATATACGCTTGTCCGTTGTTTCGGAAGTAATCATGATAATCATCGCTTTCGCCTTCCACCTTACGCATCCCTGTCATCATCTGGCCCAGAGCCAAATCCTCCATATCGTTAAAAAAATAACAAGTCAGTAAACGCCAGTCATCATTTTTCCGTCCTCGTCGAACAGAATAGCCCTCCAGACCTTGTCAATGGACAATGCGAAATTCAAATCCCAAGTATTTCCATTAATTCCCTGTGAGGCCTGTCCGCATCCGCCTGGAACACATCGATCCGGCTGGGATCCCCGCTTCTGTCCACAAAGGCGGGGAACAAAAATCCGCAAACCGGTTTTCCAGGCTCGTACTCCCCGGCCAGCGGGCAGATAGCGCAAATCATATATTCAAATACCTCCTCAGACTCCCACTGCCGCTCTCCGTCCGAGCCCTTGGCCGGGATATCGTAGCGGTCATGGAACACCAGGATGGCATAATCCGAATTTGACCGGTAACGCTCCATGACAATATCGTAAAAAGTGTCCATCAGAGCGTCGTTTTTCAATCCGCATTCAATCATGGCCATGAGCAGCTGCCACATGCTTCCCTGTCTGCGCGCTCCCGCAGTATATTCGTATTCTTTCAGGTTTACATTGGTCGCGGAAAAGGGAATCTCCTTGGCAAGTTTCAGCTGTTTGGTCCGATCCGGCGCCGATAATTTTCGAAAATTCGTGTTAAAACTCCCGTCAAAATCGCCGTCCCTGTTCACATAGCAGCCGGCGATCCTCGAAAAGGATGTCCGGGCAAGGGTCATCCGCCTCGTCAGTTCCAGCATATCTTCTCGGTTTATCATGGTCTGTCCATACCCTTTCTGTCATTGATCGCATTCATTATACCAAAAGCCGGACCGTAAATAAAGCGCTGATTACAGTCAATCAGCGCCTTGGTAGACATAATATTTTTATGTTAAGTAATCAGAGGAAAATCCACCGGCTTCCAGCTAACAGCAGAAACTCTGCGGTCCCCAGCAGGGCGATCCAGGTTTTTCCGGCAGCGTGCGGCTTTTTTACCCTGACCGGCAGCAGAAAAAACAACGCCATGGCGCACAGGGCCAAAAGATCCATTCGGATTAGACCTCCTCCCAGCCACCCCTTCAGCGCGTATACCGCCGGTAAAATGGCGGCCGAGGTGGTCACCGGAAGCCCCATATAGCAGGTTCGCGCTTCATCGGTCTGTTCCTGCCGCTCTTCCTCCATCACGTTAAAATACGCCAGGCGGACCAGCGCGCATAATACATAGAGCGAAGCCGCCGCTGCGCTGGCCAGGCTGCGGTCCTGGCAATACAGAATCATACCCGGCAGAACTCCAAAACTGACTAAATCGCTGAGGGAATCGATCTGGATTCCAAAGCGTTTCTCGGCAGGCGTCCGTTTTCTGGTCCGGGCGACCGCGCCGTCGAACATATCGCAGGCTCCGGCCAACATCAGGCAGACCAGCGCCGTTTTTGGGCTGCCGTTGACAGCGGCCAGAATTCCGGAAAATGCGGCCAGCATCCCGGCATAGGTTAAAATCACAGTATAATTATAAAATCCAAGCATATTGGTCTTGTCCTCTCTTTATCCGATTTTTGCGGCTAAAATGCTGTAGGCCAGAATGCACCAGGGTTTTCCCAACAGGATAATCCAGGTGAATTTCCGAAAAGACAGCTTCATAAGCCCGGAAAAATAACACAGAAAATCGTCCGGCGCCAGCGGAAGCAGGATGCACAGGAACAAAATCAGGGTATAGCTTTTGGCGCTCTGAATTCGTTTGATCCAAACCTGATAATGTTCCTGCGAAAACAGGGACTCCACCAGCGGCGCGCCAAAGCGCCGGGCCAGAATAAAGGCGATCAGCGAGCCGAGACTGATCCCGATATAATTACACCAGAATCCACCGGCGGTTCCGAACAATACAACGCCCACGATGCAGCCCAGGAATCCCGGAAGAACCGGAATCACCACCTGAAAGGCCTGGATCGCAATTAAAATCATCGGGCCAATGAGCCCGAAGCTCCGAATGTATTCCTGAAGCGTGTCCACTGAGTGGAACCGCCCGTCAACACCTGCCTTCAAAATAAAAACCGCGCATAACATGATCAAAAAAATCCCCAGCCACATGCTCCATTGATATCTCTGGTCTTTTACCAAAACGCTGTCCCTCCCTTTGCTGTCTCTTCTGATATCTGCCATTCTAAATCATATTTCTAAATGATATGCGGTAATAAAACGAAAGCTTTTATAAATATTATCCAATAATAAAATAAGTGGGTAAAACCAAGCCGGAATGCGATTGACAAGCCATTTGATTTCACTTATACTGCTACCTATGCTTTGAAGGAAAATGCGAAAGGGGATAAAAGTCGGCTTATGGAATACAAAAGCAAACGAAATTTTAGAATAACAGGGGCGTTGGGCCTGCTGTTTGCGGCGTTTACCGCCATTGTCGCAACGGTTGACGTAAGGCCTATCGGGCCGGAGCAATCCTCGGTGGGCCTGGCTGGCCTCAACCAGTTTGTGGCCGGTCTGTTGGGGGTGAATCCGTTATGGTATGACATAACCGAATGGCTGGGCGCAGCGGCGGTTCTGTTTGCCCTGGGATTTGCCACTCTTGGTTTGTGCCAGCTGATCCGGCGGAGAAGCCTTTGGAAGGTGGACACGCGCATTTTGTTGCTGGGAGCCTTTTATATGGTCGTGGCTCTGGTTTATCTGTTTTTTGAGCTGGTGATCATCAATTACCGCCCGGTGATTCTGGATGCCGGGCTGGAAGCCTCCTACCCCTCCTCCCACACCGTGATTGCCATCTGTATTTTTGGCACGGCGATTATGCAGTTTCATCATTACCTGCGGGGGAAAACGGTGTGGCTTGTCATTTTGGATTCCGCCACGGCCCTTCTCATGGCTGTGACGGTGATCGGCAGACTGCTCTCGGGCGTCCATTGGTTTACCGATATTGTCGGGGGCGCGCTGCTCTCCTCTGCTCTGATTATGCTGTACGCCTCTGCGCTCTCCTATGTCGAATGCCGCAGAACGGTGTGATCGATAATCCGCACAAAAACGGACCGGCTCAGCGTTGCGCCTGAGGGATGAAACTCCCTCGGCGGCAAGCTGGCCGGTCTGTTTTATCTCATAAGGCGGGCGCATTTCCGCTCTCAGACTTTAAACATCACCCTGTTTTGAAACTCCTGCGCCTTGCCCTCGTTCCAGTCCTGTACAGGCCGGTAATATCCGGCGATTCTGCTGTACACATCCGTGGGCGCTCCGCATTTGGGGCAGACCGGCTGATTGCCGGGCAGGTAGCCGCAGGACTGGCAGATGGTGTAAACCGGCGAGAGGGTCACACAGGGCATTTCATGTCCGGTGATCGCCTGACGGATCACATCCCGCGCCCTCTGCCACTCTTCCATCTCACGCTCCACATAGATGTGGAATACCGTTCCCGTGGTGTAGAGAGGCTGCACCCCGTCCTGGTTGGCCAACGCGCGGTCAAGGGGCAGCGCACAGTCCGCAGGCAATTTGGTGCTGTTGGTGTAATACGGAGTATCTCCGCTCCTGCCCGCCGTGCGGATCCCGGGGAAGCGTTCCCGGTCCAGCTTGGCGAACCGGAAGGTGGCCGACTCCGCGGGTGTGGCCTCCAGTCCGAAGATATGGCCGTATTCCAGCTGGTATTTCACCAGCCGCTTCTGCATGTGCTTTAAAACCCCGGCGGCAAACCGCGCCGTGGCCTCAGACTCCATTCCCGCGTTGAGCCAGCGCGCGTTCAGGCCCGCCTCGTTCATGCCGATCACGCCGATGGAGGAAAAATGATTGTCGAAATCGGACAGATAACCTGCGGTGTAGGGGTACAGCCCGTTCTTTAACAGGGTGGAAACTACGTCCCGCTTGATATCCAGGGAGCGGGCCGCCAGATCCATCATCTGGTCCAGGCGCGCGTAAAATTCTTCCTCGTCCCCGGACTGGCAGGCGATCCGCGGCAGGTTGACGGTCACCACGCCCACCGTGCCCGTGTGCTCGCCGTACCCGAAAAAGCCGCCGGCTTTTCTGCGCAGCACATGGAGGTCTGGTTTGATTCCCTCGTAGGAAATCCGCACGTCCCCGGGCTTTAGGCCCCCGCGGGCGTAGTTGACAAAGTACGGCGTTCCGTAGTGGGAAGCCAGGGAAAACAGAAGCCGGTTCTGTTCCGTGTCGGACCAGTCGTAATCTTCGGTGATCCCGTAGGCCGGAATCGGATACTGGAAGCCCAGGCCGTTGGCGTCGCCCTCCAGCATGGTTTCCAGAAACGCCCGGTTCACCATGTCCATTTCCTCCTGGCATTCCCCGTAGGTGAAATCCATCCGCTTTCCGCCCACAACGGCCCGCTCTCCGGCCATGTCAGCCGGAACCTTCAAATCCATAAAAATATGGGAAAACGGCGCCTGCGTGCCCCAGCGGCTGGGCGTGTTCACGCCGAAAACGAAGGCTTCCATGCATTTCTTGACCTTGTCGTAGGACAGGTGGTCCGCCTTCACAAAAGGCGCAAGGTATGTATCAAAGGAAGAAAAGGACTGGGAGGCCGCCCATTCATTCTGCATGATGCCCAAAAAGTTGACCATCTGATTGCACAGGGTAGCCAGGTGCTTGGCCGGGGAGGCTGTAATCTTCCCGGTGATGCCGCCTAAGCCGTCCATCAGAAGCTTTTTTAAGGACCAGCCGCAGCTGTAGCTGGTGAGCATGGTCAGATCGTGGATGTGGATATCCCCGTTTAAGTGGGCGTCCGAGATCTCCTTGTCGTAGATTTCCGTGAGCCAGTAGTTGGCCGTCACGGCTCCGGAGTTGTTGAGGATCAGACCGCCCACGGAATAGGTGATGGTGGAATTCTCCTTGACCCGCCAGTCTTCCACCCTCACATAGCTGTCCACCACATCCTTGTAGTCCAGAATGGTCTTATCCAGATTGCGGATCTTCTCGCGCTGCTTCCGGTACAGAATGTAGGCCTTGGCCACATCGGTATAACCGGATTCCTCCAGCACCTTCTCCACGCTGTCCTGTATGTCTTCCACCGCAATCCGGTTTTCCTGTATCTTTTTCTGAAAATCGGAGGTGACCCGGATGGACAGCAGTTCCAGGATATCGTCCGTGTAAAACTTATCCGTGGCTTTAAATGCTTTCTGGATGGCCATGGTTATCTTTTCCAGGCGGAATTCCACGATTTCTCCGTCCCGTTTTACAACTAAAAGCATATTGATTGTTCCTCCTTAGAGAGATTTCCTCCATTATACCAAAAACGGGACAGGAAATACAGTATCCGCGGTTATTCTGCCAGAGGTTCCGGTAAAATTTCTTCCAATTCCGGGGAGAACGGCTGCTGCGCTCTGCCGCGCACGCTCCAATCGGCCTCCGCGCTGTTGCCGGGAACCGCCTTGAAGATGAAAATTCCCGCAAGGGCGCAGATGACGCTGACCGCGATATTGGCGTAAGCGAATACCACATAGGGGGCAAAGCTCAGCGTGGTAAAGCCGAACAGGCCCATATAATAGATACAGCCGGTATTCCAGGGCACCAGCGGCAGGATAATGGTGTTGGCCTCCTCGATGGTCCTGGAAAGCACGCTGCGGTGGATTCCCCGGCGGTCATAGAGTTCCCGGAACATGGTTCCCATGAGCACTGCGGAGACATAGAAATTGGTCACCAGCATCACGGTGAGGATTCCGCATACCAGGGTTACCAGGATGGCTGCCCGGTCAGACCGGACGGAACCGGTGATGCGCTCCACCAGCGTGTGGAGAAAACCAGCCTCGCTCAGGATTCCGCCCAGCGCCAACGCCAGAACCGCGGTGCAGATCGTGTTCATCATGGAGGAAATGCCGCCTTTGCTGAGCATCGTGTCCACCAGTTCCATTCCACTGTTGACCTTCACTCCGTTAAACACAACCGCCAGCACGTCGGTCAGAGCGGCTTTCTGTACCAGAACCGCCAGGGCGAGCCCGGCAAATCCGGAGATCAGGATCGCCAGAATAGCCGGAACCTTCCGGATGCTGAGGATGACGATGAGGACCACGGGGATCAGCAGCAGAATGTTGAAATGATAAAGGCCTGCCAGCTGGACTCTCACGGACTCGATCACAGAGGGATCCATGGCAACCTGGGCATATTGGGCGCCCAGAAAATAGAAAATCACCAGGCTGATGATCACGGCCGGAATGGTGGTGTACATCATGGAGCGGACGTGGTAGTAGATATTGATGTCGCTGGCGCTGGATGCCAGAATGGTGGAATCGGACAAGGGGGACAGCTTGTCGCCGAGGACCGAGCCTGAGATCGCCGCACCGGCCACGATGGGGATGGGAATTCCCATACTCACGCCGATGCTCACACAGGCCACGCCCATGGTTCCCGCCGTGCCAAGGGAGGTCCCGATGCAGAGGGAAAGCAGGGAACACATGATAAACGTCAGGGGAAGGAGCATCCGGGGCATGATGAAGCTGAGGCCGTAATAGATGATCATGGGGACTGTGCCGCATTTGATCCAGGCGCCGATGAGGACGCCCACAAACAGCAGGATGATAACGCAGTCCATGGCCCGCTTCACGCCCGACATCATACCCTCCTCCAGCTCCCGGTAAGGGTAGCCGAACAGCATGGAAATGATCAGGACCAGGAAAATGTTGACCACCAGCAGGGGGATGGTGGGAACGCCGGCGATAATTCCGGCCGTCAGTACGACGGCGATTACCGCCAGGACCGTAACGGATAAAAACAGACTGGATTTTCCGGATTCTTTTTTCATCGCAATCTCTCCTTTACTGATTTACTGACAGAAAAAGCCACCCGGAAATTCCGGGTGGCGAAGGCAGCTCAACAGCTGTTTGCGCGAATATGCGTACACAAAAATAGCCATTTAACCTTCCTTCGCCTACGAGATTAGCTGACGGGTTCGGGAAAGAAGGTTCCCTATTGCCGGGATACGTGGCGCTCATTGTATCTCCGGGCAAATACACCCCAATAATTGGTTCTCCCGCTGCCGCTTCTGTTGGTTTACAGGGCACGGCATTCGGCGTATATTTTTCTGTTGTGTTATAATTATATGTCTAGTTTAACAAAAAATGAGAACAGTTGCAATAGTCAACTGTCAGATGGTTGCATAAAACTGCGCAAATGTTGCAAATTTTATCGACTGCTCCGGATCCATTCCACCCACACGGAATAATATTTCCCCAGAATATGGGAACCATCGGTGGAATAACCGGCGGCCAGATTTCCGTTTTCATCGTCGAAAAGGCTGTTGACGTTCAGGTAGCGGCAGCCGGTTTCCTCTGCAATCGCTTCAATGGCCTCGTTTAAAGCGTCGATTTTCCGG
Organism: Enterocloster lavalensis; assembly: GCF_046603895.1. Classification (NCBI taxonomy): domain Bacteria; kingdom Bacillati; phylum Bacillota; class Clostridia; order Lachnospirales; family Lachnospiraceae; genus Enterocloster; species Enterocloster lavalensis. The sequence continues at coordinate 6,435,781 of NZ_CP176637.1, read as the reverse complement.
TTGTTGTAAATATCGCTTTTGGCGGCCTTCTCTCGGGTGACGTGCAGATTTGCCTCCAGAATCAGGGTCGCCTGGGGCTGCTTGGCGCGAATCTGCTCCACCACGGTCCGGTACTGGCGGAGAATGCTCTGTTCCTCGTATCCCAGCTCATTGATCCCCAGCATGAGATAGATGGAGCCGTAACGGTTCGAGGAGAGAACCTCGTCCAACCCCTGTTTGGTCCCGTTTTTGAGGGTGACCTGGGCCTGAAAGAGATTGAACACCGACATGCCGGAATTTGCAAATACCTCCGCCTGCCCCAAATCACCGTATTCGGAGAGCCCCACGGTCCGCGAGTCCCCGATAAAGAGCGTATCGGAAAAAGTTTCGCCGGTCCCGGGAGATACGGTTGACGGAACTTCCGGGGCTGGGGATGTTGTTTGCGAGGGCGCTGTATCCGGCGCGCCCATTTTCGCTGCTTCCGTATCCGCCGTTCCTTTCTCCGGCGCTCCCATTTCCGTCGTTTCCGTCTCCACCGCGCCCGTTGCCCCCGCCGCTGCCGCTGCCTCTGTCTCCGCCGCGCCCATCTCCTCTTCCGCTGCTTCTGCCACCGATGCGCCCGTCGCCTCTGCCGTGTTCGTCTCCGCCGCCCCCATCTCCATCGCACTCACCTCCGCCTTCGCCATAGCCGTCCTGACGCCAAATACATCCGGCGGCAGCTTTCCCAAGGCAAGGATCATGATACTGCCCGTCAAAAGAATACTGTACCAATATCGTCTCATCTCACACCTCCGCCTAAAATCTGAAATATAAAAATGGATCGTCCAACCCTAAACGCATACAGTACACACACAACCAGAATACGGCCAGAAGTCCAATAGCCGTGATCAGGGAATACCGGTGTCTCCTATAGATCCGCCCGGGAATATCCGTCATGAAGATCAATCCCGCCGCCAGGGAGATTGCGTAGAGCTTTCCGTATTTCAGATAATCACCGCTGAAATAGACAAATTGCTTCTGGCGGGCGAAAACAGGAAACAAGCGCTGGAGATACAGGGCGATTTGGCCTATGTCCGTGACCGCGAACACAAGCCAGGTGAGCGGTATCACAAACAGCATGTAGAGATGGCCCAGAAAGCTCCACCGTTCCAGTACGGCGAGAAGCCCCAGCCGTTCGGCGGACATGATCAAAAACAGCAGCAGGCCCCAGAGGATGAAGTTCCAGCTGGCCCCGTGCCAGAATCCGGTCAGAAACCAGACTGCCATCAGATTGCGGAAAGTCAGAAGCCTGCCCCGCCTGTTTCCGCCCAGGGGAATATACACATAATCGCGGAACCAGCTTCCAAGGGTTATATGCCATCTCCGCCAAAATTCCGTCATGGAACGGGACATGTAGGGATGATTAAAATTGTCCGGAAATTTAAAGCCCATCATGGCGCCCAGCCCTTTTGCCATCAGGGAGTAACCGCAGAAATCAAAATAGATCTGAAGGCTGAACGCCGCCAGACCCAGCCAGGCCAAGGGCATGGAGATGCTCTCATAGCCGATGGCCTGAACCTGGCTCCACAGGCCACCAATCCGGTTTGCCAAAAGCACCTTAAACCCCAGGCCGATGGTAAACTCCCGAAGGCCGTCCTCAATCTGCCGGAAGGTAATCCGCCTTCTGCCGATCTGGGCACGGATGGAGGAATAGGTCACAATGGGACCGGCGATCAGCTGGGGAAACATGCTGATATACATGCCAAAGCCCACCAGAGAACCCTCACAGGGAACGGATTTCCGGTAAACGTCAACCAGATATGAGATGGCCTGGAAGGTGTAGAAGCTGATGCCAACGGGCAGGACCGGAGTGAAAACCGGTAAATTCCGGGATACTCCCGCCATTTTCAGAAGCAGGTTTACATTTTGGACAAAAAACGACGCGTATTTGAAAAGAATCAGCCAGAACAGGTTGTAAAGAACGCCGCAGACCAGCCAGCGCTTCCGCAGCCGGCCGACCCTGCGCCGTCCGATTAAGACTCCGATCCGGTAGTTGACCAGAATGGAGAGAATCAACAGAACAAAATAAAAGGGGGTGTCCCTGACCCCGTAAAAATAGAAGCCAAGACTCCCCGCAAGAAGCCACAGATTCTTCCATCCGCCCGGGATTAGATAGTAAATCATCAGGAACACCGGAAGAAACTGAAATATAAATTCCAAACTGCTGAAAACCATTTTTTTCACCCTCGCTTTTGTATGCACTCATATCCTTAGACGTTTTCATGAGGCCAAAAGTTGCAGGTGAATCATTTTTTTTGCGTCGGACAATTATTCAAAAGGCTGAATATAGAAATTGCCCACCACGTCGCTGGAGTTGATCACGTTCACAAAGGTGTCCGGGTACTGCTGGTGGATCTGCTTTTTCATCTTTCTCACATCGCTGTCCGAGAGCACCGTGTAGATCAGATATTTCTTGTGGGCCGTGTAGGAGCCAAAGCCCTTCAGGATCGTGCTGCTGTGGTTGGTCAGCTCCAGCAGGTCGGCGGAGATGGCGGCCGGATTGTCGGTAACGATGAGCAGCGTCTTTTTCTTGTACTTCTTGTAAAAGGTGTTGATCACCTGGGTGTTGCAGAACTGGAAAATAATGGAATACAAAGCCTTGTCCATGCCGAACAGCCGGCCGGAGATCAGGATGATCACGGCGCTGAACAGCAGCATGTAATTGAAGGTGGACACCTTGTACTTGTTGGAGAGGGACATGGCGATGAAATCCGTCCCTCCGCTGCTGGCGTTGTTGTTTAGGATCAGGCTCAGGCCCAGACCGTTGAGAATCCCGCCGAACACGGAAATCAGCAGGATATCGCCGGTGATGGGGATGACGGGCAGCTCGTCCACCAGGACGGAAACCACAAGCAGGCTGAGGCAGGAAAAGACGGTGAACTTCTTGCCCACCAGCCGGTAAGCAAAAACAGCCGGGACCGCGTTGAATATCACGTTCAGCAGGGTAAAGGAAATCTTCACATCATAATATTTTAGCCCCACCCGCTGGATCAGCTTGGACAGGCCGGAAAATCCCCCAGGCACCAAATTTCCCTGCTCCACAAAGGTGTTCATGTTGATGGCCAGAATCAAACTTCCCAGCAGAATGAAGATAATATTCACGATATTCCGCCATTTTTTGCTGTTTGCCACCTTCTGCATATTCTTCTGATACAGATCAGACACCATTTCGTGATGTTCCATATCCGCCTCCTGCTCCATGGTTTTATCATACCCATATAAATCGATTTGTTTCCTTATTATAGCAGAAGTTGGGTAAATATTACAACACTCCGGGCGGATTTTCCGCTTAGGATACGATTTTAAAATAAACTCTGGATGTCAGGACATAGACTGCTGCGTAGACAGCGGCGAACACAGCCAGGGTTCCGGCCGTGGTGGCGGCAAAAAGGGACACGTTCGTCAGGGTCATGGCAGCCAGCAGCCTGGTAATGATGGGAAATGCTGCTGAAATGTGAACCGCTGCAGCTGCCAGGGGCAGGAAGAACATCAACAGGATCTGTGAGCGGATTGGAACGGCGGATCTCCGCCTTGGAGAGTCCCACCTTCTGCATGATCTCGAATCGGCTCTTGTCGTCATAACCTTCGGTCACCTGTTTGTAATAGATGATCAGCACGGTGGCCATCACAAACAGGGCGCCCAGAAAAATGCCCAGGAACAGCAGCCCCGCGTTCAGAGAAAAATAAGAGGCGCGCTGGGCTGCCGCACACTCGCCCTGGATTCCCTGGGGGAGCACAGCGGCCTTTGCCATGACTTCATCAAAGATGCGGATTTGCGTCCCCTGGTCCGCATCCAGGTCAAAGCCGTAGTGGTATTGGATGCGTGAGAAATATTTCTCATCCACCTTCTGCTGCGATTCCAGAAATTCAATGTCCGCCAGATTGGGAAGGATCAGATAGTACACCTCAGGGCCAAAGGAATCCGCCCCCTCCCAAAGTCCGTAATCTCCCGCCGGCACCGCCTGGTAGGTTCTGCCAAGAAGGGTCAGGTTTTCCTCCTGGTAGGGGGCCCTCTGGGTGATGACCATGCACTGCCCTTCCCCCAGCACGGCGTTGTTTCCAGTGAGCCGGTTATAGTCCTCCTGGGTTATGACGTACATGGGGGCAATCCGGTCCAGGTCGCTGTTGGTGTAAATTTCTTCCAGCTCGAACGTTCCGCCCTCCCCGTTTATCACGAGAAGTGACAGATCCCGGTAGGTCAAGGTGTTCTGTTCCGGCAGCCCTTCCCGGGCGAGCACCTCCTTCACTGCGGCCGTGATCACGGATTCCTCCTCCGGTGTGGCCCGGTCCGCCGTCAGCATGATATTGCGCGGAAAACGGTTGCGCATCACATCGTCCATTCCCACGTAGAGCGCCACTGTGCTGGAGAGCATCACTAAAACGGAGGTGGACAGGATACAGATTCCCGCCAGACCGGCGGCGTTCTGCCGCATGCGGTAGAGCAGGCCGGACACGGAGATAAAATGCTCAGTCCGGTAATAGAACTTTTTACGCCCGCGCAGGAATTTCAACAGCGTGATGCTTCCGGCCGTAAACAGACAGTAGGTGCCGAGCATGACCAGGATGGCGGCGACGAAAAAGGCGCTGATTGCCATAGCGGGGTTATAAGTGGTCAGAGCCAGATAATATCCAAAGCCCAGGGTGATGATCCCAACCACCGCAATCCCCCACCGCGTTTTGGGCTCCCGCTCTCCCATCTGCCCGCCGCGCAAAAGCTCCATGGGGCTGCTCAAATGCACCCGGGCCAGATTCACGGACAGGATCACTAAAAATACGGCTCCAAACAGCAGCATGGAAGTCAGGGCGGCTGTCCCCGAGAAAAAGAATCCCCACTGTACGGGAGCTTCGATCAGGCGGAGCAGCAAAAGATAAACTGCCTTTGAGAACAAAAAGCCCCCTATGATTCCGCCCCCAAGGCTGATTGCCGCAATGATGAAGGTCTCAAAAAACAGGATTTTGCCGATGTGGCGTTTGCCCATACCTAATATGTTGTACAGGCCGATCTCCATCTTCCGACGCTTCATCAAAAAGCTGTTGGTGTAAAACAGGAATCCGCCGGCAAACAGGGCGATGATGAAGCAGCCCAGGTTTAAGATGGTCCGCATATCGGAACCGCCGTGCATTGCGGCGATCTCCCGGTTGCCCGCTAAGGTGAGGATGATGTCGAACATCATCACAGAACCCGTACAGGTCAGAATATAAGGAATGTAGGTCTGGGCGTTTTTACGGATATTCTGCGCAGCCAGCCTGAGATAGAAGAAACGGTTCATGTTCTGTCACCACCTGTCGTAATCATAGTCAAGGTATCCGCTATGTTCTGGTAGAGCTCGCTGTTGGTCTTTCCACCGCGGTAGAGCTGGTGGAATACCTCCCCATCCTTGATAAAGAGGACGCGCCCCGCATGGCTGGCCGCGCGGACGCTGTGGGGTGCGCCCGGCGGCGCACGTTTCTAACCGGTGCAAGTCCGGAATCCGCCCGGTAGTGGGAAGGATATAGCCGAAGGCAAGGGTGTCCATCGTGAGGTGGAATCTGAAGGAAGCCGGATATGGGGAACATACTAACCCATGGGCAAATCTCTGGTCTGACGAACAGAAATCACATCAGGCTATGCATGAGGGTAAGACTGCCCCACAAGTTGAAGCCCAATAACTACACGGAATCATGTATGGTAAATGTGGCAGATAGATGGAGAGAAAGAAACGTGTGGTACCCGGGGAGGTCTATGCGGTATACCCTGAAAAGGACAACCATTATCGAGAGATAATGCTGAACGCATAGAAGTCAGCAGAGGTCATAGTAGTCGAGAGATGAAGGACCGAATCAATAGGAGTCTTCAGTACAACCGGGAAAGGAGGAAAGAACATTGGGTGCAGAAAACAGAGAAAGCTGCTCGCAAAGAGATAGCGCGGAACGTGAAGGGTATGTGAGAGCGCACCGTTCTTTCCGTCGGATATGGAAGGAACGGGACAGTGCACAACCGGAGCTCTTGGAGAAGATACTGGATAAGGAAAACCTGAACAGAGCTTTCAAGAGAGTAAAGGCAAACAAGGGTGCGCCGGGAATCGACGGAATGACCGTGGAAGAAGCCGGAGCATACCTTCGGGAGAACCAGAAAGAGCTCATCGGGAGAATTAAAAGGGGGAAATATACTCCCGACCCGGTAAGACGAGTGGAAATCCCAAAACCAGACGGTGGAATACGAAAGCTTGGTATTCCAACCGTCAAAGACCGTATTTTCCAGCAATCCATAACACAACAGCTTATGCCGGTCTATGAGCCGCTATTCTCGGAAAACAGCTATGGTTATCGACCGGGAAGAAGCGCAAAAGACGCCATTCTGAAAGTGAAGGGGTATGCAGAACAGGGATATACCCATGCAGTGACATTAGACCTGTCGAAATACTTTGATACACTTAACCACGAAATGCTCCTGAATATCCTGCGAAGGAATGTAAAGGACGAAAGAGTAATCCAGTGGATTAAGAGATACCTAAAGAGTGGTGTCATGGAAAACGGTGTAGTCATGGAAACCGAAGAAGGATCGCCACAGGGCGGAAACATCTCACCACTGCTGGCAAATATCTATCTGAACGAGTTCGACCAGGAGTTTGAGAAGCGGGGAGTGGCATTTGTACGCTACGCAGACGATATTGTGCTGTTAGCTAAAAGTGAGAGAGCCGCAAAGAGATTACTGGAATCCAGCACGAAATATCTGGAGAAAACACTGAAACTGAAAGTGAATCAAAAGAAAAGTCGTGTAGTAAGTGTGTTTGCAATTCGAAATTTTAAGTTTCTTGGCTTCACATTGGGAAAGAACGGGAAGGGCATATATGTCCGGGTTCATGGGAAGTCATGGAAGAAGATGAAGACAAAACTGAAAGAGCTCAGTTCCCGAAGGTCTTGTCAGAGTATACGTCCTTCATTGGAAAAGATAAAAGTATTCATGCGTGGATGGCTGAATTATTATGGGATTGCGGATATGAAGAACAGGATAGACGAACTAAACTCATGGCTGTATCACCGTATTCGAATGTGCATATGGAAACAATGGAAGTTACCCAAAACAAGGAAAAGAAACCTAATAAAACTCGGGATACCTGAATATTTTGCACATCAGGCGGCAAACAGCCGCAGGAAATACTGGTATGTAACGGGAATGGGAGCGGTCAACAGAGCATTAACACAAGAAAGACTGATAAACAGAGGCTTTTATGATTTAGCTACTGCCTATCAGTCCGTGCACGTCAACTATTGAAACCGCCGTGTACCGAACGGTACGCACGGTGGTGTGAGAGGACGGGAGTTAATCACTCCCTCCTACTCGATTTACCATTAGGATTGTCTGGCCCTCCCGGTTGATTCCGCCGAACATGCGCAGCAACCCGTCCGCAGCCTTGGAATCCAGCGCCCCGGTGGGCTCGTCGGCCAACAGGATGTGGGGATTGGTGATCAGCGCCCGGGCGGCCGCGGTTCTCTGCTTTTGGCCGCCGGAAATCTCGTAGGGGAATTTGTTCAGCAGGTCCGTCAGCCCCAGCTTCCCGGCCAGTGGCGCCAGCCTGCGCTCCATCTCCTCATAGGGGGTTTTAGACAGTACCAGGGGCAGGAAAATATTGTCCTTCATAGAAAATGTGTCAAGAAGGTTGAAGTCCTGAAACACAAATCCCAGATTGTCCCGCCGGAATGCGGCCATTTTGTGTTCTTTGATGCCGCTCAAATCCGTGCCGTTTAAGAGTACGGTCCCAGAGGTGGGGCGGTCCAGCGCGGCAAGTATATTGAGCAGCGTAGTCTTTCCGGAACCGGACTCGCCCATGATCGCCACGAACTCCCCCTCTTCCACCGAAAAACTCACATCGGCCAGAGCCTGTACCCGGTTTCCGCCGAAACGGGTGGTATATATTTTTTTCAGATGCTGTACTTCCAAAACAGCCATATTACTTCCTCCAATCTTCCGCATAAACGCGATACATGCATTATAACCAACGCGCGAGCGGACTGCCATGGATTTGACTTACATTTTGAAGGCCAACCTTACATTTTTGCAAGGTTGGCCCGGGGGCTACTCGACGGGCAGAGTTTCGCTGCCAAGACGGATTCTGACCGCGGTGCCTCTGCCCGGCTCCGATTCCACCCGGATGTCGTGGGACAGGCGCGTTAAGATTCTGCGGCACAGGTAAAGGCCGATTCCCGTGGAGCGCTTGTGGGAGCGCCCATTGTATCCGGTAAAGCCTTTCTCGAAAATACGGGGCAGATCCTCCGGGGCAATTCCGATGCCGGTATCTCTTATGACAAGAGTTGGCTCGGGCGTTTCCTCCAGAAAGACGGTGATTCCTCCCTGACGGGTGTATTTCACAGCGTTGGAGAGAATCTGCTCCACCACAAAGACCAGCCATTTTTCATCGGTCAGGATCTTGCGGTTTATGGGTTCATAGTTCAGGGACAGGCGCTTTCGTATGAACATGCCCGCGTATTTGTGGACTGCCTGCCGCACGATCCGGTCTAGGTCACACCACTGTATGACCAGGTCCTGTCCGCCGTCCAGGCGCAGGTATTGCAGCACCATGCTTACATACTCTTCGATCTTAAACAGCTGTTCCTGCAGCTCCCGGGTTTCATGACCGTCCTGCTTTTGCAGCAGAAGGCGCATGGCTGCGATGGGCGTTTTAATCTGGTGGACCCACATGGTGTAATAATCCGTCATCTCCTCCCGGGCGGTTTCCGACCGGCTGCGTATCCGCTCCCTGTCCCGGCTGATCAAGGTCAGAAACCGCTGGTATTTCCGCTCCAGCAGGGAATCCGCGGGGGGATAATCATCCGCGTAATAGCGGTCCGGGTCCTGAAGAAACGTCTCCTCCATCCGGGACAGCGCGGCCATCTTCTTTTGGAATCCGCGGTAGCGCCAGGCCAGCAGTAAAAGCGCGGCGCAAACACATAGCAGCGAGCCGTACAGGACCGCTTCCATGGGCAGGCGATACCCGTAAAATACCGCGGAAAAAATCGCGGTAAAAACCAAAAGGAGGCCCCAAAGCCCCCTGTATTCCAGCAGATATTCCCCAAAGCCCCAAAACCGGGGGCGGTGTTTCACAGTCTGTTCCATTGCCATCCTCCTGTTATTCCCGGCAGCCGCGCTTATTCAATCAGGTAGCCGCTGCCTTTTTGTGTCACAGTAAAAATAAACCACCTGCTCTGCAGGTGGAGGGAATATCTTCAGATAAAAGCAACTCCTGTGCTAAACTAGATGTAGGTCTGCAAACCACAAATAAAAAGCACAGGAGGTCCAAAATGGACAATAATAGTTTAGCGCACACAAAATGGGATTGCAAGTATCATCTGGTTTTTGCACCAAAATATCGTAGACAGGTAATCTATAAAGATATCAAGGCAGATGTAGGACAAATCCTTGGGACATTATGCCGAAGAAAAGGAATCGAGATAATCGAGGCACAATGCATGCCAGATCATATTCATATGCTGGTAAGCATTCCACCCAAATATTCAGTATCAGAGGTGGTGGGATATCTCAAAGGAAAAAGTTCACTCATGATATTCGAGAAGCATGCGAACCTAAAGTATAAGTACGGAAACCGTCATTTCTGGTGCCGTGGATATTACGTGGACACAGTAGGAAAGAATACGGCGGCAATAAAGGCATACATCCAAAATCAGATAAAAGAGGACTTGGAATATGACCAGATGTCGTTAGTAGAGTACATAGACCCGTTTACGGGTGAGCCGGTGAAGAAAAACAAGAAGTAGGACTCTTAAGAGTCAGTAGGGAGTCAAAGCAAACCAGCAAGCCCCTTTTGGGGCAAAGCCGGAGTAAGGAAGCACTGAATATGCCCTTTTAAGGGCAGCTGAGAATGTGGTGCAGCTGGCAGACTTTTCAGTGCGCCTTCCGGGCGCAAGCAGGTAACAGCCCCTTATAGGGGCAGAACAAGCCACCGGCTAAGCCGGTGGTCTTGACTCGTCAAAATGAATCCGGGCAGTCCGGCCTGCTCCAGCTTCCTGCGCAGCCGGGTGATATTTACGGTCAGCGTATTGTCGTCCACATAGCTGTCGGATTCCCACAGGCGCAGCATCAGGTGGTCCCGGCTTACAATCCGGCCCTTATTTTCCAGCAATGTCTGCAGAATCCGCTGCTCATTGCGCGTTAGCGGAAGCTTGTTCCCGGCTATGGTCAGGGTTGCGTCGTCCACGTTGAGGACAGCTCCCCGATGCTCCAGCAGACGGCTCTGCCCGGCAAATTCATAGGTCCGGCGCAGCATGGCCTGAACCTTGGCGGTCAGCACGTCCAGGTCAAAGGGCTTGGCGATAAAATCGTCGCCTCCCATGTTCATCGCCATCACGATGTTTAAATTGTCGGCGGCTGATGAGATGAAAATGACCGGGACCTTGGAACACTGGCGAATCTGGCCGCACCAGTGGTATCCGTTGTAAAATGGAAGGGAGATGTCTAAGAGAACGAGCTGTGGGCCAAAGGCCGCAAACTCGGCCAGCACATCCCCGAAATTCACGGCGCAGCGGGCATCCCAGCCCCAGGATTTCAAATGCTCCGCCATAGCCGCGGCGATCACCTGATCGTCCTCCACAATGAAAATTTTATACATGGGTCAGGCTCCTTTATGTATGTCTCAAATTCCGCGCAAATGGGCCGCTGTTGATGAGCGGAGTGCGGCGCGGTCGATTTTATCCTATTATACGTTTCATTGATTATACTTTGTCGACAACCGCAGGTTGACGATAAGGGATACGTTTCCTTAGATTATAGCAGAAAACAGGATAAAATACAGGGTATTTTTGTGATAAGGCCGGGATTGCAGGTAAATCCGTTTGCCGGAACAGCAATTCAATGCTATGATGGATAAAAACGAGACTGTGGAAAAAGGGGAAATGTCCTATGAACAATCAAAAAGCGCTCCGGCAGCTTCGGCTTCTTCTGATCGAGGCCGCCCTGTTTTTCTACTGCCTCATCATCGTCCCGCGATTGAATTTTGAGGGGATTTTGTACAGAGCCGCCGGGCCCGTCGATCTGGAGGAGGTTCTGGCGAAACAGGAGGGACAGAGCGGATCAGCGGTGTGTTACGCCGGATATCCCGGCTTAAAACCCACTCCAGGCATCGGATCGGAAGCGGATTTGCAGAAACACTTTATCGCGGTCCTGGAGGTCGATGCCAGCCAGCTTGAGGCCACCGGGATCTACAAGCAGACCGGCCACCGGCCGGGTCCCGCCACTCAGAGAGGATACTACGGCAGCCGCAGCAGCACCCTGGGAATCACGGCGCCTGCGGTCATAAGGAGCAGCGTGAAAAAGTTCTGGCTGAAACCCTATGCGGACTACGCCCAGTATTATCTTCTGACCTTTGAGGACGGCTCAAGGACCTGGGCGCTGATCGATGACGCCATCACCAAAATCCCCCGCAAAGGCCCTGTTACCCTGCCCATCGGCTATTACTGGGACGAGGGAGCCAGCCGTTTTCTCACGGACCGGGAGCGGGAGCGCTACCAGATCACGGACAGCGTCTATATGGGCAACTGCATCGATCTTTACAGCGGCTGGATGGACGGCGATGAGATGGCGGACTTTTCCAAACGCTTCTCATTCCTGCAATCCGTGGCGCTCGTAGTTCTGGGCCTGGTGCTGTTCGTCAACCTGATCATATTTATGCTGCCGGACAGGAAGAAACGGGACAGGAAAAAACGCTAAACTCCGGAAATCTCCTCATCTCCGGCGGCTTTTTTCGCCTGATCCGGGGGGTTAACACCTTCTGTCCGGGGAAAGCCCAGAAGCAGTTCCTGCCGCAGTACCCACCCGTTCTCCCGGCAAATCAGCTCGGACTTACTCACCCCGTCGTACAGCTCCACGATGCGGCGGATGCTCTTGATGCCGAAGCCGTGGTTGATTTTGTCGTCCTTGTCGGTCCCGAAGCCGGGATTGGATTCCAGAAGGCCGCGGTTTACCGTGTTCTCCAGCGCGCACTTAAGATAGCCGCGGAAATTGGTGATTGTAAGGTCCACGGAGGGTTTTCCCGGCCCTTTCAGGCTGCCCTCCCGGGCGTTGTCCAACAGGTTGCAGAGCAGGATTCCCAGATCCGGGGAAGAAAATCGTCCCACGGAGCCCATGATCCGGTAGGTGAACCGGACGCCGTCGCGCCGGCAGTCCTGAACGGCTTTGGTGACCGCGCCGTTGAGACCGTCGTTTGCGGTGTACACCGCAAATGTGCCGAACCGCTCCAATTCCCCGTCAAACTGTTCCAGACGTCTGAGCGCCTCCTCCTCCCTGCCGCAGGCCAGAAGGCCGCCCACCGCGCCCATGGTATCCTGGAGCTCTCGGTTCATTTCCTGAAGCTCCTGTTTGAGGCCGGAGAGGCTGCAGATATACGCGTCCTGGCGGGCCAGGGACTCTTCCAGGTATTCCCGCTCCTTCCGCCTGCTCTCCCGCTCGTCGGCCTGGCGGAAGCTGATGAAAATCAGGGCCAGCAGCGCCAGAAGGCCGCAATAGAGAATGGGGAGAAACTGCACGTTCTGCCCGCCGGTGATGGTTTTAAAGACAACGCCGAACAGGGCCGTGCCCAGCAGAAAGAAGCCTGAAAGATACAGAATCCAGATGAGGTGTTCCCGCCGCCCGCCCGTATCCCGTCCGATCCGCCTGTGGTGGCTGAAACACAGGATGGCCCGGGCCAGGACAGCCCGCAGCGCCATGCAGCAGACCAGACACAGGGCCCGGGACGGACTGCCGTAGCGGACTACCTCCTCCGGCGGGCAGAGGCCCGACAGGCTCAGAAAGAGCACGACCCCAAAGCCGGACAGCATCAGGACACAGTTCCAGAAGAGGCTGAAAAATAGCTTCTGGAAAATCCCGCCCTCCAGAGCCGCCCAGGCGTAAAGAACGATCACCAGACTGTAGAAAATCCCCCCAAAGCCCTCGAACACGGAGTAAGAATTCAGCCAGGCCATCACACCGGCAAAGGCCGCAACGCCCGCGGCAAAGCTGACGTTTCGCCTCCAGCCCTCAAATCGGCTTCCGAAAAACAGGGTGCAGAGAAGAAGGGTCAAAAAGCTGTCGTAAAGATTGGCCACGACCTCCAGTGCGGCCGAGAACGCGGCCATTGTCATGGTTTTTTATCCTCCTCGCAGAAACATTCCATTCCGTTCTCCCTTTCATCGTCCTCCCGGAACGTCCGCGGTTTTGCGATGCCCTCCAGATAGGCGGCGGCCTGCTGGCGTTTTCCCTCCTTCAGGAGAATGTGCACTGTTACCAAATGTCCTCTGGCGTCGTGGCGCAGCAGCCGCATCTCCTGGCAGAGCTGGGAAAAGGAGTGGATATAGGCCGCCTGCTGTTCCATGCTCTCCCGCAGATACTGGGCCTCCCGGCTCTCCCGGCGTCCCATCATGCTCTGATAAAAGGCGTACAGCAGAATGAGGAACAGACCGGCCAACACGATATAAAAGACCAGGAGAAGCGCCGTGCCCTCCCCCTGAATCATCACTTCCATCATCATCAAAAACGCTTCCAGACTCAGCAGAAAATAGCTCAGGAGTCCCAGGGCCCTTCTCCAGCCGCTTCCCGCAGGGGAATACCTGGGGCCGAAGCGTTTCCTCATGGCAATGGCCAGGGCGATCATGCCTTTGATCAGGCAGCCGTACAGCAGCGCAATCGTCCGGGCGGAACCCAGAGGATGCCGCAGATCGTGGATACTCCAGCCGGTTATAAAGTGCAGCAGCACAAAACTGCCCAGAGCCGTCAGCAGAAGCGCGCAATTCCAGGCCACGCAGAAAACCACCTTGTACTCCGCTCTCCCTTTGAGCGCAAGGCAGCCGTAGACGAACAGCACCAGCCCGTAGAGAATGGCCGCCAGGCCCTCGAACTGGTAATGGTAGTTCAAAAAGACGATGACCCCGTAATAGACGGCCACCGCCGCGGCCGCCGCGCTGTATCCCCGTATTCCGCGGTATTTCCGGCCGAACAGATAGGTGATCAGACCTACGGAGAGAAGGCTGCTATAGAGATTCCCAAAGAATTCCACCCAGATCGCGTCCATGCCGTCACCCCCCTGAGAGCAGCAGTTCCTTGATCCGCTGCTTCCGGTCCTTGCTCAATGGCAGCACGCTGTAGTCCACCAGCGTTACGGTATCGCGGTTCACGGAAAACACCGCATCCACGTTCACCAGGTAGTTGCGGTGGATTCGGAAAAAGCCGAAGGGCCCCAGCTCCTGCTCCATCTGTTTTAAACTGCCGTAAATGCAGAAACGCTCCGTGCGCGTGTTGATTTCCAGATTGTGTCCGCTGCATTCCAGGTAAAAAATGTCCCGGATCCTGACCGGCTTGTAGGAGATGCCGTCCCGGAACCGGTAAGCCAGGTCGCGCTTTGCCGTCTTTTCAAGAAATTTTTTCAGCGCCCGCTCCAGTTCGGCGGAAACGCGCTCCTTGGGCAGAAACCACAGCGGTTCAAACTCGTAGGCGTCAAACACCAGATTTTCGTGGCTGGACACAAAAATAAGAAACGGGCCGTCCTCCCGCTGACCGTCCGTTCCACAAAAGCGGATTCTCCTCGCCGCGGAAAACCCGTCCATATCGTTCATTTCAATGTCTAAAAAAATCAGATCGAACCCGCCCGTTTCCACAGCGGCGCAGCAGTCCCGGGCGTCTGTGAAAATTTTCACGGAACAGCTCCGTTCCAGCTTTCCAAGGGTTTTCTCGATCATCGTTGCGAACAGGCCTGCAAAGCAGCTGTCGTCGTCGCAGACCGCAATGGAAATTCTGCAGTCCGCACTGTTGTCATTCATCCTCTGTACCCGCCTTCCAGCACGTTTTAACGAAGTCTATTTTACCACAGTCTGATTGTTTGAACAACGTAATTTTATGCTAAGAAACATATTGGCAGCACAGAAAGACCGGGAAGTCTCAATCCAAACTACCGGTTGAATTGTTTGGCCCAATATTGCATAATACTACTGTAAAGCACGGGAAAATACCGAGAAGGAGGCGCAAACGACATGAGTGAACATCAGGAGGCGGAGCTGCGGGAAATTTATCTGGCCGGGGGATGCTTTTGGGGAGTTGAGGAATATTTTTCCAGGATTCCGGGCGTGGCCGGGGCAGTTTCAGGCTATGCCAACGGCCGGGTGGAGCGCCCGACCTATGAGCAGGTGTGCTCGGACACCACGGGATTTGCGGAGGCGGTGCGCATTTCCTATGATCCGGATGTGGTGACTCTGCGCATCCTGATCCGGCAGTTTTTTGAGATCATCGATCCGGTCAGCGTGAACCGCCAGGGCAACGACAGGGGAAGCCAGTACCGGACGGGGATATACTATACCGACGAGAGGGACCGGCCATTGATCGAGACAATCATGAACCAGGTTCGCCGGAAGTACCGGGAGCCGCTGGCCGTGGAGCTGGAGCCGTTAAAAAATTTCTATGAGGCGGAGCAATACCACCAGGACTATCTGCGCAAAAATCCTCGCGGCTACTGCCACATTCCGTTCGGCAGCCTGGACCGGCTGGCCTTAGATGAGGACGGCCGGGTGTTCGTCCGGCTGCCGGACAAGGAGCTGCGCCAGGCGCTGACCGGCCAGCAGTACGAGGTGACCAGGAATGCCGCCACCGAGCGGCCCTTTACCGGGGCATACTGGGACCTGGACGAACCGGGCATCTACGTGGACCTGGTGACCGGGGAACCGCTGTTCTCCTCCACTGACAAATTTTATTCCGGCTGCGGCTGGCCCAGCTTTACAAAGCCCCTGGAGCCGGCTGCGGTTACGTGGAGGCAGGACCTCAGCCATGGCATGAACCGGGTGGAAATCCGCAGCCGGGAGAGCGGCTCCCATCTGGGCCATGTCTTTGAGGACGGGCCGGTGAAAGACGGCGGGCTTCGCTACTGCATCAACAGCGCAGCCCTTCGCTTTATCCCTCTTAACCAGATGGAGCAGGAAGGGTACGGGGCTTACGTCCGCCTGATTTCACATGGCGCCACTTAAGGATCAGCCTTGCCGTTTGGCGATAATCGAATCGATCAGGCCGTATTCCAGGGCTTCCTCCGCACTCATAAAGTTGTCCCGCTCCGTGTCCCGCTCAATCTCCATTGGAGTGTGCCCGGTGTTCTCCGCCAGGATGCGGTTTAAACGCTGCCTGCTCTTTTGCATGTAGTCGGACATAATGAGGATATCGCTGGCAGGCCCCTGGATGCCCCGGCCGCTCATGGCCGGCTGGTGGATCATGATCTGGCTGTTGGGCAGCGCCAGGCGTTTGCCGCGGGTTCCGCCTGCCAGGAGGAAGGCCCCGAAGCTGGCGGCAAGCCCGATGCAGATAGTGGAAACGTCACAGCGGATATGGCGCATGGTGTCATAGATGGCAAAACCGGCGGTCACAGAGCCGCCGGGGCTGTTGATGTATAATTGGACGTCCTTTTGCGGGTCCTGGGCTTCCAGAAAGAGAAGCTCCGCGATGATCAGGCTTGCGGAGGTATCGTTGACCTCCTCGCCCAGAAAGATAATCCGATCCGACAGGAGGCGGGAGTAAATATCATAGCTTCTCTCCCCTCTGCCGGTCTGCTCGACCACAATGGGAATGGCGCTCATGCTGCAATCCTCCCCGTTATGGCGGCCCGGCCTGTGCCGGACATGACACGCAGCCCGGATGAGGCGCAAAGGGAGAGCCTGTTCTGCCTTGGGATGAAAATACCCCGGTCACGGTAGACCTTTGGGGAACAGAGATAGACCCGCTTAAAGGCCAGGGAAAAGGCCTGTTGGGAGCTGTAGCCCGATTCACAGGCAATCTGCGCGATGGGCGTATCGGTCGTCGCCAGCTTTTGGGCGGCGGACGTGAGCCTGCGTGCCTGTAGATATTTGTAAATGGTACAGCCGGTCCCCCCGGCGAAAATCCGGTTGAGGTGGAATCTGGAATAGCCTGCGCTGGCCGCTATTTTCTCCAAATCCAGATCCCCTTCCAGATTGGATTCGATATAATCAATTACCTGTTTGACAATGTCTCGCTGCGTGTTCATGCCGCTACCTCCTGGAATGCCTGTCATGATACCTTGCCGGCAGCCACAGGATGCCGACAAGAGATGCGTTTCCTCAATTTTACCAGGTCTTTTGGCCCTTGTCTTAATAAAAAGTGCGGAGTGCGGTTATACGGAAGGAAGCTTTGGCCGCCCGCTGCCGATGGGGCTGCGATCACAAGGCAAGCGCGCATTCAAACGCTAATGTCAGATATTGATCGGCATTTGAATATCCATATTCTGCCAGATCCCGGGGCTCCCATTTTGAAGTGTCCAGGTTATCGGCTCCGTACAGGAACTGAATCAGGGGAATCCGCCGGAATTGGGCTACGGCAAAGGCTGCGGCGCACTCCATCTCAACAGCGATGCAGCCCTGCGCCTTCCGCTCCCGGATCAGCTCTCCGGTTTCCCGGTAAATGGCATCGGTGGTCCATGTCTTGCCTGAAACGTAAGGATAACCGCAGCGTTTCAGGCATTCGGTCAGGCGGTCCACGGAATACGGATCCGCAGGGATTTCCTCGGCCGCCTCTATGTAGTGATAGCTCGTGCCCTCGTCGCGAACCGCGGACGTGGGAACAATGATCTTCCCGCGGGTGCGGCCCTCGTCCAAAACGCCGCAGCAGCCGAACAGGACTAATTTTTTTGCGCCGTAAGCGATGATCTCCTCGATGCACGCGGCGCAGGCCGGAGCGCCTACCCTTGACAGGTAATGCCCGATGGGAGTGCCCTTATAGACCGCCCGGTAAATGGGCGTGGTTCCGTTGGCGGTGTATAATCGGCCGACCACCTCCGGGTTGTGGGCGGAAACATATTGGTTTATGATATTTGCAGAGTAGGTTGACACGCACACGTTTGGAAGGTCTGGGTTGGGTTTCGTGAGATCCTCCGGGTTGATAAACGCCCTTGTTTCATGTGAAAAACGCTGAAAGACAGTTCCCATACATAAATCCTCCTATGGCAGCAATGCTTTTTTGACGTGGGAAATAATCCGCCGCGGTATCTGTTCGTCCAACGGCATGATGGTGCTGAACATGCGCACGCCCTGATAGGAAAAAAGGATCACGTCAATGATCTCAGCGGCATCCACGTTTTTAAACTCCCCCCGCTCTGCGCCGTAGGAAATGAAAGCCCTCCACATATCCACGGAAGCGGCATACTGCTTTAAAAGCATATGGTTGCTGCTGTCCTGCTGCTGTTCGCTATAAAACTCGAAAATAGCTGCGCTGAGCGACGTATACCGGTCCGACATCTCCCGGCAGTACCGATCCAGAATTTCCTCAAGTATCTGAGGGGCGGGACGGCCCTGATTCATCTTTTCCGAGAGTTCATTGTCCTGAGCGTTCATCAGCTCATTGACGATTTCTGAGAAGATTTGCCGTGTGCTGTCGTAATGCCGGTACAATCCGCCCCGGCTCAGACCGGTTTCACAGCAGATGTCTTTCATCGTGACATTTTTAAAGCCCTTTTGTGCAAACAGAGAAATTGCTTTTTCCCGTATCAGCCGCTTGGTTTCCTCACCTTTTTTACCCATCGAACCACCTTTTTGCGACGCATGTGTCGCTATTTGTATTATACGACACACGTGTCGCTTTGTCAATCGGATTTCAGAGTATGCCCCGGGGACGAACCCGGGAACCTGCTCCCCGCTTTCCCGTGTCTACTCTCCCACCGCCTCCAAAAGCCGCCGTACAAGCTCTTCGGAGACCACGTCGTAGCAGTCCTCCCAGGGCGCGGGCGCAAAGGCATAGGAGACCCCGTTTACAACAGTGGTGGGATCCTGTTTCCAGTCCTTGCAGGAGCTGTGGACCTGGGAGATGCCGGTCTCATCCATGAGCTGTCTGGCATTGGAGGCGTTTACTCCGCTGCCCGCCAGAATTTCGATTTCGTTGCCGTAGCGCTGCTGCAGCTTGCGGATCAGGTCCCGCCCTTCCATTGCTTTAGGCTTCAGACCGCTGGTCAGCACCCGGTCCACGCCTATGCGGATCAGCTCTTCCATGGTGCGGTACGGGTCGGCGCAACAGTCAAAGGCCCGGTGAAACACCGCTTCCTTTCCCTGGCCGTGAATCAGGTCGATCAGCCTGGCGTTCTGATCCACGCAGAGGGTGGCGTCCCGGTTCAGGCAGCCGAAGGCGATTCCGTCCGCGCCGTGGGAGATTAGCTGGGCGCATTCCCGCTCCATCACCTGAAAATCCTCCCCGCTGTAACAGAACCCGCCGCCTCTGGGACGGACCATGGCGATCACGCTTAAATCGCAGCCCTCCTTCGTCAGCTCCAGGCTGGCCAGGGATGGCGTCAGGCCGCCCAGGTGGAGCCCGCAGTTCAGTTCGATGCGCCTGGCGCCGCCTCTGGCGGCCTGAAGGGCGTCGTAGTAGCTTCCACAGCAAATTTCAATCATGTCTACACTCCTTATCTTAACGCCGCTTTACGGGCCTTGTGAGAGTCCACAACGCCCGTAAAGCATTATCATGTCCAATTTGTTCGCGCCCGTTCTCCTCAGAGAACGGCCAGCCGGTAAAGGGCCAGCGCGTAAATCTTCGCGTTCGTCACCAGGTCTGCGGTGGTCATCCACTCGTTGGGATTGTGCCCGATGCCCTTCTGGCCCGGAAAACTGGGACCGAAGGGGACGATTCCCGGCATGGCCTTGGCGTAGGTACCGCCGGTGGTGGTCACCGGCGTTCCGTTAAGCCCGGTCACCTGCTCGTAGCATTCCCGCAGGGCCTGGACCATGGGGCTGCCCTTGTCAAAGGCCACCGGGTCGTAATTCTGTACGAGCTCCACCTTAAGCCCAAAGGCCGCCGCCTTTGCCCTGATCCGTTCCAGGATTTCCGTGACGGTGATACCCTTGGGATAGCTGAGAGCGGCCTCGAAAAAGACGCTCCCCGCCTCCCCGTTTTCTCCCGCCCCTGTGCCCAGCCGGAAGCTTCGCATCTCCATCATACCATATTCGGGATGGGAAATGTCAATCCCCAGCCGGTCCCCGCTGCTTTTTGCGCCGATAAAATACTGGTTTACAAAGTGGAAAAACCGCTCCAATTCCCCGCTGCTCCCCACGGCGCGGATCAAGGCTCTGCCGCGCTCGCCGTACACCACCGGGTATTTACAGTCCGGGGTAAAGCCGTACACGGGAGGTTTTTCCCGCTCCAGATAGTAGGCCAGGTCCTTAAACCCCGTCTCCTCGTCGCAGCCGAAGATGATCCGCACCTGCCGTTTCAGAGGCAGTTTTAACTCCTTCAGCGCGGCCAGCCCGTAGAGACAGGCCAGCACCGGCCCTTTATTGTCCAACACTCCCCTGCCGTAGAGTACGCCGTTTTCCAGATACCCATTAAAGGGAGGCTGTTTCCAGCCGTCCCCGGGCGGCACCACGTCCACGTGGCCGATGGCGCAGACATAATCCTGCCCTTGGCCGTATCGGGCGTAGCCGATATAATTGTCCAGGTTGACGGTCTCAAATCCCAGCTCCCGGCTGAGGGACAGTGCTCTGTGAAGGGCCGCCCGTACCCCGGGACCAAAAGGCGCGTCCGCCGCCGGCTGCTCCACGCTGTTGATCTGCACCAGTTCCCGTATGGAGGTGATCATGGGCTGCTCCAGGGCTTCCACGGCCCGGAAGATTCGCTCCCGGAGCGCTGTCTCCCCGCCCTGAGCCGGCCGTTCACTGACCGCCGTCCCTTCATGGCTTGCAGTCCGTTCACACTCCGCCGTCCCTTCACGTTTCGCCACCCGCTCACGGTCCGTCATCCCTTCACAGTCCACCGCCCGCCCCATCTACTCCTCCACCGGCGCCATCCGCGTCCGCATATAGTCCTCCATCCACTGGGCAGAGGCTTCCTCGCAGGTGCAGTGTCCGTCTCCGCCCCGCTTTACCAGGTAGACGGTGGGTTCCAGGGACTGGGTCACCACGGCCACGGAGAAACCCTCGATATTGGTGGCAGCCCCCCACTGGCCGCGGTTGTTCATGGCCACCACCGACAAGTCGCCAGCCTCCCCCCTGCGCTCCTTAAGCTCCGCCTCCAGACGGTTTACCGCCGTCTCACAGGCCTCCTGGGGGCTCATGCCCTCGCCCATGAGCCGCACGATCTCGTAGGAGATACAGCCCTTCATCAGGTCCTCCCCCAGGCCGGTGGCGCTGGCCGCGCCCCGCTTGCTGTCCGCGTAGAAACCGGAACCGGAGATGGGGGAATCGCCCACCCGGCCCTTTTTCTTCATGAACAGACCGCTGGTGGAGGTGGCGGCGGTCATCCCGCCGCGGTTGTCCAGGCATGCCATGCCCACGGTGTCGTGCCCGGAATAAGGCTTTAACTCCTG
Source organism: Enterocloster lavalensis (assembly GCF_046603895.1). Classification (NCBI taxonomy): domain Bacteria; kingdom Bacillati; phylum Bacillota; class Clostridia; order Lachnospirales; family Lachnospiraceae; genus Enterocloster; species Enterocloster lavalensis. Next base: position 6,414,464 of record NZ_CP176637.1, on the reverse strand, counting down.
GGACTTTAATTCCTTCACCCGCTTGCGGTAGTGGGCCTTGGCACGGTCCGTCAGCATGTTTTTGCGCTCAAAGCCCTCCTTCTGGGCGAATTTCTCCGCCCCCTCGGCCACCAGCAGGTTGTTCACCTTCTCGCTGCTTAAGCGCCTTGCGATGGAAATGGGGTTGGCAAAGTCGCGGATGGCCGCCACCGCGCCGATGGACAGAGTGTTGCCATCCATGTAGGCCGCGTCCAGCTCCACCTCCATCTCCTCGTTGGGCAGGCCGCCGTAACCCACGGACTTGTAGTACGGGAAATCCTCCACCGCCCGGATGGCTGTCTCAACAGCGTCCCCGGAGCTTTTTCCTGCCGCCAGAAGCTCCGCTCCCGCCGTTATCCCCTCAGCGGCCATGCGCCAGGTTGCGATCATACCCCACATATCAAACTCCTCCTGTGATTAAAAGCAGATTTCCTGTTTCAGCTGCGCCGTATCCTGGCCGTCCGCCAGGGCCTTGGCCATCCTGCATATGTTGTGCAGGGCGTCGTTTAAGCCGGAACCGCCCTTTTTCGGCGTCCTGACAATGGCCACCCGGTCCTTGTAGGCCTGAATCGTGTCCGCATTTTCCTCGGACATTGCGGCAAAAGCCCTGGACTTGGTGGTGCTGTTCACGTCACAGGCCACCCGGGCGCTCATGGCGGCGTAATCGGCATAGTTGAAGGCCGGGCCGCAGATCACCACGTCGGGGTTTAACTTGTTCACCATGGCGCACAGTTTGCGGCTTACCTCGTCGGGGTCTGCCAGGTAGGTGCCGCTGCCGCAGCACAGGCAGGCCACCACATGGCCGTCCACCTCTTTTAAGAAGGGCTCTATCATAACCGCCGGGCCCACCGGCTCCTTCTTCCCGGTCAGGGGAACCATGGCGTCGTCCTTGGATCCCAGACCAGCCTGGATCTGATCAAATATCATGATAATTTTCATGGTCGTTTCCTCCAAATTTCACTATAGGTTTACAGGTCGTCAAAGGACAGATCGTCCAGGGAAATATCATCGTCATCCTGGGCGGCAGTGGCCTTGGCCTCGTCCGCCAGATACTGTTTATCCATCATCTTGATGAACGGCATGTAGACGAAGATTCCGAGAACCAGCAGGACCAGCTGGAGCACGGCGCCCTGCCAGCCTGTGGACAGGAAACCGGAAAGCACCACCGGCATGGTCCAGGAGATCGCAACGCCGCTGCACAGCGGAACCAGCCCGATGGACATACAGATGTAGGAAATGACGATGTTAATGGTGGGCACCAGCATGAACGGGATCAAAATCATGGGGTTTAACACAATGGGCAGACCGAACACGATGGGCTCATTGATTCCGAACAAACCGGGCACCAGGGAAAGCTTGCCAAGCTCCCGGATACGCTTGGACCGGCAGAACAACAGCATGGCGATCATCAGGGACAGGGCGGAGCCGCAGCCGCCGAAGGTTGCGAACAGATCCTGGAACTGCTGGCAGATGATGTTCGGAATGGGAGCGCCGGCCTGATAGGCGGCCAGGTTCTCCGCGGACAATGTCTGCAGGATTGGGTTGAATACCGCAGCCACCACGGATCCTCCGTTAACGCCGAAGAACCAGAAGAGGTGCAGGAAAATGTACGCGATCACCATTGCAGGAAGGGTGTTGCCCAGCTTTAAAAGCGGTACCTGAAGAATGGTGAAAATAAAGTCAAAGGCGCTGTGGAATGGGGTCATGGCGAACACGATGTTGATCACAAAGAACACCAGCATGGAGACGCCTGCGGGAATCAGAGCTGCGAAGGATTTCACCACCGTCGGCGGCACGCCCTCGGGCATCTTGATGACCCAGCCCTTCTTGTTCACCCAGGCATAGATGTGGATGGACAGGAACGCGCAGATGATACCTACGAAAATACCCTTGGAGCCGACCCAGTCCAGCGGAATGCCCTTTACAGAGCCGCCGCCCTCTAACAGCACCTCGTAAGGCATGATGAGGAACCAGCTCACCATGGCGCTGGCCGCGCCGAAGAGTTTATCCACGTTCATCTGCTCCGCAAAGGAGTATCCGATTCCGACCACGGCCAGGATCGCCATGATGGAGAAGGTGGCGTCCGTAGGTTTTGCGAAGTAGCTGACCCAGTCCTCGCCGAAGAACCGCGCCCAGAAATCGCTCCACCCCGGAATCGGGAAGTTGGCGATCAGCAGGAAAAAGGAACCTACGATCAACAGCGGCATGGACAGCAGAAAACCGTCACGGACCGCGATCAGATATTTATTTTTACCGATTTTCTCAGCCAGCGGCATGAGAACGGACTCTAATTTGCTCAACATTTTGACATTCCCCCATATCGTTCTATTTTTTTATTTTGCTGCTTTCATCAGCTTGATTGCGGACTTTAAAACCTTTTCTCCGTTCATCATGCCGTAATCCGTCTGGTCGATCACCTGGATCGGGATGCCGGAGGAGCCGTACTTCTCCACGATCTCGCCGTAGCGGTATTTTACCTGGGGGCCCAAAAGGATCACGTCGGGATGGCGCTCGCTGATGATCTGTGCGATCTTGCCGTCCGGGAACGCCTCCACCTCAATGGGGAGATCGTGACTGTTGGCGACCTGCTGCATTTTGCTTGCCAGCATACTGGTGCTCATTCCTGCGCTGCAGAATAAATAAACTCGTTTCATGATTGATTCCCTCCTGATTTTCCATTCAATATTTAGTCTGCCAGTTTTTTCTCAAGTTCAACGATCCGCCGGTAACTGGCAATCATTTCCTCGGCAATGATTTTAAAGCTCTCGGCGCTCATCAGCTGATCCTCCGCGTGAACCAGGATCAGGGAACCGCCCACCGGCTCTCCCGCCGCTTCCTTCTGGATCAGTTCGAAGTGGGCCTCGTGCCCGGCCAGAAACTGCTTCTGCCCCGCTTCCATACACTGGGCCGCGCCGTCGAAATCCCCGGTCTTGGCCTTCTGGATTGCCTCGATGTAACTGGAACGCGCTGCGCCCACATTGGAGATGATCTGAAAACAAATCATTTCTAACCCTTCTACCATTATGATTTCCTCCTTCTGATTTTCTGTAAGCGCGGCCGCTTATGTTTTACCGGCGCCCTGCTGCCTACAAGCAGAAAATGCAACTGCGCTTTGGGGCGCTCGCTGCATTTCTTATGAACTTGCCTTTATTATAAGGCCCTTATTCTATTATTTACCGTAACCCGTTTTCCTAACAGCTAGGAAATATTATCCGGTAATCCGGTCGATGAACTCCTCGTAGGAGCAGGAGGAGCAGATTCTTGCCAGCTCCTGGGGCTGGTTCACTACATTGCTCACCCAGTCGAAAAAGATCTTGATCATGCGACGGTCGCCCTCGTTGATGGCGAAGAGCATCACCAGCCGCACCTCGAAGCCGCCCCATTTTATGGGATTTTTCAGCTGGGCCACCGCGATGGTGGAATTTTTTGCAAAAGCGCCGAAGGCGTGGGGAATGGCAAAGGCGTTGACAAAGGAGGTGGGGGACATCTCCTCGCGCTTTCGCACAATTTCCTTGAACTCCGGCTCCACGATTCCGGCCTGCTCCAAGTCGGCGCAGAGCAGGTCGATGACCTGGCCCGGGGTATTTAAGTCCAGATCCTGGTAGTAATGTTCCTTCCGCACCAGATTGCCGATGTGGGAGGCGAATTCCAGCTTGAAACGCTTCTGGTCCAGCCGGTTTACGGCCTGGAGAATGTTGGATTCGGTCTGGGAATCCACAAACAGGTTGATGTTCACCGTCTCCACGTCCAGCTTGTGCTCGATGGGAAAGGTGCACAAAATCAGGTCCGGGTCCATTTCCCGCACAATCTCCTCCTCAAAATAGGAGAAGGTTCGGACCACCTCCATCCGCTCCCGGAACATGTCGGAAATCTTCTTCTCGCACATGGCGGAGAAGGACTGGTTGTGGGGCAGAATCATCACGGCCCGGTACCGGCGGGCCGCGTTCAGGCGCTCGCTGGCAGCGCCTAGGTGCAGGGCGATAAAACCGCTCTCCACATCGGAGATGCTAAGGCCCAGCTGTTCTTTGAGAAATTCGCCCACGTAGATCCCCATCTCAAACACCAGGGGATATTTGCGCTTGATTTCGTCCAGAAAGACGTCCTCCAGCTTCACGCCGGTTTTCAGGCGGTCGATGAGGCCGTGGATGTGCATTTTCAGGCCCGCGATCAGGTCGGCGTCCTCCCGGAAATCCAGGCCGAACAGGCAGAGCACCTTGTCCAGGGCCTCGGCCACCAGCTTTTTGGTGTTCAGCCACCGGCCGTTCAGATTCACATAGTCGCTGGTATAGTTGGAGGCTCTCCGGCCCATGATCACCAGGGCGAACATGCCGATCTCCCCGTCGTGGACCTGGATGTGCAGCCGCTTGCCGATGCGGTCGAAAAATGTTTTGGAGATCTGGTATTCAATGGTGTCCGAAAGGCCCTGGCTGTTGTCCTCCATGTTGATGTAGTTGGAGCAGTTCATCCGCTCGATGCTGGTTCCCGCGTGGAGAATCAGCATGGGAAACAATGCCTCGTGGATGGCGTAATCGTATTCCTCCAGCACTTCCACGAAAATGTCCTTGACCTCGATCAAGTCAAAGCTGCGGTACAGGTGGGCCAGGGTATTTAAGTTCAGGAAATTCTCCTGCACCTCGGCCACCAGCAGATCCCGGTAAAACCTGCGTTTGCTGGCCTCGTCGCCCTTTAGGGAGATGCACTCCCGGCTGCGCACCAGCTTTAAATTGGCATAAGGCTCCAGCATGCGCCGGATGCGCTTTAAATCGTTTTCGATGGAGTACCCACTCACATAAATCTGGCCCTGAAGCACGGTCAGATTCAGCTCGCGGACCTCGAACAGAAGCTTGTGGATGATGTAAATGCAGCGGTCCCCCGGTGTCTGCGGAAGTTGGCCCTTTTGAATCCCCGCATCAAGTTCAGAGGCCGGCGGTACAACCGCGGCCTCCGGATTCAGGCGATAACCCTGGCGAACATTTGACTCGATGGGCGGCGGACTGCTCCGCCGGTTGATGGCTTCCACATCGGACCGGATGGTGCGGTCCGACACCTGCAGAATTTCCGCCAGCTGCCGGCTTGTCATGTAGTCCCGCCGTTCGGCCAGCAGGGCCAGAAGCTGTTCCTGTCGTTTGTTCTGCATATTTTTTCTCCTCTAGCGAACTTCGCGGAACGCGAACACCTTCCACGGCTCAATATAATCCAGTAAGACGTGCTCGTAATCCGGAAGACGGCCGATCACGTTCTTGCGCCCGTCGTTTGGCATGTCCTTTAACACGATGTGTAACTCGCCCTTGTACTTGGAGTATCCCTCGTTTAAGATCACCACGTCGCCACGCTTCAAATCCCGGGTGTTGGCAGCGGGCAGAGGCTCATCGGCGTAGGTCACCCTGGGCCAGGTGGAGCGGATCATATACTCGCTCAAATCGCCCCGGACCACATGCTTGGGCTCATAATAGAGAATCTTTTGCTCCAGGGGCGTCAGCTCCTTCTCCAGCTCGAGGCCGAAGGTGAGGATGGACGGGTTGACCGCCGCGCAGGCCGCCATCTCCTCGTCCGAGGCGTAAGCGTTGGCGATGATCACGTCGTCCACCATGCCGGTGGCAAACAAATGGCGCACCTGGAAATCCATGGGCGTAAAACGGTGCATCTCCAGGGTGCAGAGCCCCTCGTTCACCGGCCATGGGCCATAGGTGCCGGGCGCGTTGCTGGAGACAAAGGCCGCCACCTGTAACCCCATTCCCTTCATAACACTGTTGCAGCGGTTAAAATGGTCCAGGCTTAAACCCGTGTACTGCTGAGGATAAAAGTTGTGGCAGGTGATCAGCTTGCTTTTGTCCGGGTGGTGGTCCATCACGTTTGCCACATAGACCAGCTGGGTGCTGGCGTTGAGCTCGATCTTAAGCCCCTGGGGATTGTAGGTCATCAGGCTTTCCTTCATGCCGTCAAAGCCCTCGTCCAGGCGGATGCCGTCCACGTGCATCTCGCCGAAAACCGAGAGATCCTCATAGGTGATTCCCATCCGGGAGAACACCGCCGGACTCACGTCCGTGATGATCTCCAGGCCCGCCTGGTGCGCTGCGTCCGCCCGGGCCTTAAACTCCTCGATCACGGTCTCCCGGCTTTTCCCCTCCATGCTTAAAAGGCAGGTAAAGATTCGTTTGAATCCGTACGTTCCCGCCTTTTTAATGTAAGCGATATCCTCCTGTAAATCCGAATGCTCCGGGTAAATCGATATTCCCAATCTTGCCATGGTGTTCCCCTCCTGATTAGTTTGTAACAGTTCAGACGGCGGGAAAATTGGCGCGGGAAGCCGCGTCAAGCTTGCTTGTAAGCGGATTTTCGTGCCAATTTCCCGCCGTCTGAACTGTTACGATTAGTTTGCCGTCTGGCGGCTTCTGCTGACTATTATAAGCGGATCAGCAGCCAAAAACAGGGAAATGTGTTTCCTAGCTGTTAGGAAATTTCCCCTGCGGAGCGGAAACATCACAGTATCATCTTGAGAAATCCCACCAGGTATCCGATGGCCGCTTCCTCGTCCGGTCCCTGGACGGTTATAACCAGAGAATCCCCCTGGCGGGCGCCCAGGCTCATGAGAGCCAGCACATTTTTACAGTCCACCGGAGCGCGGTCTCCCACCTGAAGGGTGATGCGGCTCTCATAGCCGGAAGCCGCCCGTGACAGCTCCATGGCGTTTTTGGCGTGAAGCCCCTGTTTTACTGAAATGACATATTTAAAACGTTCCATAATTTATCCTGTCCTTTGTTTATCATTTGTATGCGTTGCTATTCCGCAGATCATTTCCATTTTAACACAATTCACTTTGCTTGACAATGCCAAGGGGCGCGGGTAGAATAAAGGAAATGTAACAGAATGGAAAGGATTCAGACCTATGAAGCTTCAACGACTGCTCAGCCTGACGCGCCAGGCCGTGGACCATTACAATATGATTGAGGAGGGCGACCGCGTGGCCCTGGGAATGTCCGGCGGTAAGGACAGCCTGACCCTGCTCTACGCCCTTTGCCATCTCCGGAAATTTTATCCCAAACACTTTGAACTGTGCGCCATCACCGTGGATCTGGGACTGGGCAACCTGGAGCTGGATCCCATCCGGGCGCTCTGTGAGGAGTTCGCCGTGCCTTACGAGGTGGTGCCCACACAGATCGGCAAGGTGCTCTTCGAGACCCGCAAAGAGTCTAATCCATGCTCTCTCTGCGCCAAGATGCGCAAGGGCGCGCTGAACAACAAGGCGTTGGAATTAGGATGCAATAAGGTGGCCTACGCCCACCACAGGGACGACCTGATCGAGACCGCCCTGATGTCGCTGATCTACGAGGGGCATTTCTACGCCTTCTCCCCCCGCACCAGGCTGGACCGCACCGGCCTCACGGTGATCCGGCCCCTGCTCTACGCCTCCGAGGCCGAGGTGGTGGGATTTAAGAATAAGTACCACCTGCCGGTCTGCAAAAACCCCTGCCCCATGGACGGGCACACCAAACGGGAGTACGTGAAAAACCTGATCCGGGATCTGCAGCGGGACAACCCCACTGTCAAGGACTGCCTGTTCCACGCGGTGGTGAACGGAAAAATAGAAGGGTGGCCGGACGTCGAATGACGTCTGGGCCACCCTTTCAGGTTGCGGCATCGGGCTATAGATTCATTACTGTTTTCACGGTCGTTGTCGTGGCCTCCTGGCAGATGTTGTCCAGAGCGGTGGACATCACCAGAATGTCAAACCCCAGCTTTTTTACCGCGCCGATGTTTCCGGGCTTAATGCCGCCTTCCAGGGCCTTTACCACATGAGTGTTCTCGATAAACAGGCGGATGCGGTGCAGGCACTCTTCGCTGAATCCAGTGGCTCCCTGGCCCTGATAAATCATCCCCGTACACAGCCCCAAAATATCCACTCCGGCGCCCTCATAATCCTTAATGGCCTGCAGAAGCAGCTCGTCCGTGGGCGCCTGTACCCCGAAGGTATCATAGGCGGATATGTAGGCCTCACAGAGAAGTCCTGCACGGTGGCAGTATTCTGCAAGTTGAGCGATATCTTCGATGGAGGACTTATGGGAGTGGACGCAGTCCGCACCTGCATAGGCAAGCTTTAGCACATCTTCCTGGGTAAAGGGAACCGGCTGCTGCTCTGTAAATGTGCCGGCCGCCGCGCAGGTGATAAATACCTCATCTCCCAGCACTGCCCTCAGTCCTTCCACCGCGGTAGTCATCCGTGAGAGCGGCACCAAATGGCGGATGGCCTCGGCCTCATTCATGGTGGTGGCTCCGCTTAGCCCCATCTGAAGCGCCATAGCCGGATGGTTCGGCTCAAAGATGCGGCAGCCGCCCCGGTAAGCCGCTCTGGCGATGCGCATGTCTGTGGCCATGATACCGCCCAGCATCAGAGCGGTTCCCTGATCTTCCAGGATACCGTCCAGCTTCTCCCTGCGCTGTTTTACATTGCTTTCCGCTTCAAATCTTGTCGTCATAATCAATTACCTCTCCCTAAATTTTTATGCGCCCAGTCCCAGCAGACGGCAGATTGCCAGCAAGATGGAATACAGGGGATTTCCAGCGCTAATGCTGGAGACAAAGTTGGTTCCGGCGGGGATCATATCCGCGCAGGCCGCCTGAGCCGCCTGCGTGTAGACACCGGCTACAAATGTACCGCAGAGAAGGTATACCGCCGCTCCCACCGTACCGGCGATCAGAGCCCGGAACATGTTGTTTTTGCTTGTGATCACCGCCCATAAAATATACAGCGTCATACTGGAGAGATCTGCGAAGGGCAGCATACGGTTACCCGGAAGCAGGACCGCTTCCACCAGCATAATGGGAATGATAATAATACCCAAAATCAACACGTTCGGATTGCCAACGCCAATCGCGGCGTCCATGCCAATTCGGATTTCCCGCCCTTTAAATTTCCGGCTGGCCAGTTCCTGGGTCGCTTCTGAGATGGGGGCCAGCCCCTCCATCAGGATTCCGCATACCTTGGGCATCAGCACCATGGTGGCGGCGGAAACCATAGCCAGATTCAGGATTCCAGGCACATCAAACCCGGCGCACACGCCCAAAAGAGCGCCTAAAATCATCCCCATGATGGACGGTTCCCCGAACACGCCGATCTTCTCCTGCAGGCTTTCCAGAGAGAAATTCCAATCCCGTACCCTGGGAATCCGGTCAATGATTTTGTTGACCAGCCAGTAAACCGGCGCCATGGTGATGGTGTCTAAATGAGGCAGGGTGATCCCCTCTGGTATAAAGTCACCGTCCCAGGCACGGTCTGCGAACAGGTCCGCCAGTTTTACCACCACCACAAACGAGATCAGGATTGCGGCCAGGCCGATGACATAGCTGCCGGTGAAACGATAGACCAGGACGCCGCCGGTGATGATAATCCAGTAGTTCCAGATATCGATGTTTAAGGTTTTTACAAAGCCCAGGAAGATCAGCAGAATGTTGATGCCAATGCAGCCGATCAGGGCTACGGGAAGCAGGGAGGATGAGAAAGCCATGGTCGAACCAAGCATCCATCCCGCGTCTATAACCGTAAGATTCAGCCCCAGATTGGTGCTGATTCCGTTTGCCGCTTCCCCCAGAGCAGCCATAAAGAAGTCCAGAACCAGCCACAGACCGGAGAAACCGATGCCGTACATCAGGCCGGATTTCAGTGCCTGGCTGAATTTCATCCCAATTAACAGTCCCAAAATGGTAAAAATAATGGGCATGGTGATGGTAGCGCCCAACGCATTGATTTGACTGAATATCGCAGTAATAATCTCCATTTATTCCCCCGCCTTTCCTTATTTGTTCAAATGTTCCAGAATCTCGTCCCAGGTCTCATCCATCTCCCGGCCGGACAAAAGATTCACCCCATACACCACCGGAATACCTTCGGGCACTTTGATGGATTTGCCCACGTTGGAAATGATCAGATCCGGTTTCATACGCTGTGCCTTACTTTTTACCTCCAGGCTTGTACAGGTGGAAACTTCCGCTGTAATCCCCATCTCCTTGAATTTGTTTTTGCATTTCATTGCCACGAACGTAGAAGTCGCAACCCCGTTGGCGCAGCAGATTAACACTTTTTTACTCTCCATACCGATCCCCCTAATCAAATTGTAATTGTTCAAACTCCCCCAGAATACTGCAAATTTCTTCGGCCGAACCGGCTGCTCGGATCCGCGTCAGTACGGATCCATCTGAAAAAATCCCCAGAATGTCCGACAGAAATTCCAGATGCCGTTCGCTGCCGTCAATGGCCAGCAGCAGCATGATCTCAGCTGGTATCCGTTCTTCCTCGCTTCCCATCTGGCGGAACATCACCGGGTTATCAAACACGATCATGCAGAACATACTTCTGTTTACATGTTCACTTCCTGTGTGGGGAATTGCGATGGGGACCGGCTGGGTGGGAAGCCCTGTGGGAAAAAGTTTTTCACGGGCCAGAACGGAGTCCGTATATGTATCCTTGACGTATCCCAGCCGGTACAGGATACTGCCCCCATATCGGATCGCCGCCTCACAGTCCGGGAAATTCTTTTCCCGGACGATCAACTGACTGTCAATCAACAACATCACCTCCTCTCTCTTTCTGATTATTGATTGCAACAAATTTGTCCAGCAGCTCTTTAAACTGAGACGGCAGACAAACCTGCTCCAATTCGCTCATCATCCAACTCTCCGCAAGGATTTGTGAGAGCTGCTCCAGGGCGGTCAGGTGCCCGGTTCTGCCCTCGGCAGCCAGGGTGAAAATCCAGCGGATACCGCCCGGTCCGCTGTCGTTTAAGGAAACCGGAGTTTTCAGACGGATCACGCTGACAGCTGTTTGAAATACGTGTTCCGCCGCCCGTGAATGTGGCATCAGGATGCCATCTCCGATCAGCATATACTCCGGAGCGCGGCGGATATTTTCCACAATCTCCTCCACATATACCGGATCGATGGCTCCGGCCTGCAACAGCAGAAGTCCGGATTTCCGCACTGCCTCCTCCAGACCGCTGCATGGGAAATCCAGAAGAATATTCCGGGTGTCAATTATCCCGCTGATTCCGGGAGCGTGGAGGAAAGAGCGTTCCTTGGCTGGCAGCCCCAAAATCGTTTCCAGGCGGCCGGCGAAGCCTTCCGGGTCCGTCACTGCGCCGCTCTCCCGCGCCGCCTCCAGGATCTGTTCTACCAGTTGATCCTGTACGCTGCGCGGAGGTAAAATACGCCGGAGCCTTCCCAAATCCTCCCCGGATAAATAGGAGTTGACCTGGATTACCGCTGTGTCACTCTGTAGTACCGGGACCGTAGTGATAATATAGTCGACTGAATGGTTCTTCAGAAAATGATTCATCTCATATATACTGACACACCCCAGCATTTTGATCTGAAACAGGGACTGCAATTTCCGGCAGATCAGCCTTGATGATACCAGACCGCTGTTGCAGACAATCAGTACCTGCGGGGCAGGTACTGCCCCTTTTATCTCTTCGCAGGCATCCACAAAATGCAGGGCCAGCCGGCCAATCTGCTGTCCGCTCAGCGGATGGTTCATCAGCTTGCAAAGCGGTTTTGCGCCCTGCTCCACAGCGTTCCACAGATGTTCATAGTCGTTTTGAATCATATTGTCCAGATCATGGTTCTCATGTTCAACGCCTCCTCTCCCTCCGATGCAGATTCGGCAGATTTCTGACTGCACTTCCTCGATCAGTTTTTGATTGGGGGTTAAGCCCGCCAAGCGGCAGATTTCGGCGGTAATGTTAGCTGCAAGAATTTTGAAGTCGATCCGGCTGGCCAGGTAGACTTTAAATCCGGTGCTTTCCTCCGCTCCTGCGGCAATCAGCGCCACAAACGCCGCCAGATTTCCGGGGCTGGAAACGGGAACGTAGAAATTGATCTTTTCCACAAGACGGCGTGCGGCATCGAAGGAGGCAAGATTCGCCATAAATTCCATGCGGGACCGACTGACCGTCAGATGATGGCCGGATTGTTCCCGGATCATGGAGATCATAATTCCGCACAGGCAATTACACAACAACCGGTAAGGAAGATCGATATCCGAAGCGCTCTCCTCAATGAGTTCGGCCAGCCGTCCAAAGGACAGGTCGCCCATGCAGTGGAGATAAAAGCAGTATGGTCTGAACTGCCAGATATGCGTTTCCTGAACCATGCGGTAAAAACCATGATTCACATTCAGCAGATGAGCCATATATCCGGCTGCAACGAGGCGAACGGAGAATTCATCACTCTGGGGAATGGTTTGGCCCGCAGTATGCTTTAATTGGACGGAACGCTGGGAAAAATACTCCCGCAGCAGTTCCAGGTCTTTGAGCACAGTGGATTTGGATACAGCGAATTCTTCCGTCAAATCCGGAATTCGGATGGATTTCCCCGTCAAAACGCGGTAAAGCAGTTCCAGTTGGCGTTCCTCCTGGCTCAGGGCAATTTCGTAGCGGGCATCATCCAGAATACGGCCGATCAACATGTTCCGGTTGTCGGGGAAATGTCCTCCGAGTTTAAGGCAGCCATCTGCACATTGCAGGGACATGGGGCCGGGGCTGTATTTGTCTTTTGCCAGCTCTTCCAAATATTTGTCAATGTTCTCCGCGTTATAGTAGATCACACGCGCCGTGACGCCGTAGTAATTGGCCAGCGCTGAAATCCGGTATGTTGCTCCGGACATCAGCAGCAGGAGCAGACTGTATTCCCGGCTGATCAGCATCAACTGTATCATCCCCTTTCTTGCCTATAATCTTAATCGTGGCTGCATCAAAACCGCAAGTTCATTTTTCGAACGGCCCTTTTTTCGTTAAATGGACTTGTATTTCCGGTATATTACAGGGTAGCATCACCTTATAAGGTGAATCGCATGGTGAATGGAGGGAAAATATGACGGAGGTCATGATTGTCAGCGGATTCCTGGGCGCGGGAAAGACTACGTTTATCAACCGGTTTCTTGAATATGGTCTGGCCGGCACGCGCTGCTTGCTGATTGAAAATGATTTTGGCGATACAGGCGTGGATGCAGCGCTCATGGAGCGGACAGAAGGCCTGGTGATCAGCGAAATAAATTCGGGCTGCGTATGCTGCTCCCTGGCAGGAAATCTGCAAACGTACATAAGAGAGGCCTTAAAAGAGCTGGAACCGGAGCGTATAATCCTGGAGCCGTCGGGAGTCGCAGGCCTGTCCGGTATCTTAAGGTCCCTGAAGCCGTTTGTGCAGGAGGGCATGATCCGGTTGGAAGGACCTGTGACGGTGTTGGGCCCGCCCCGGACCAGAGCGTATCTAAGCCGTTTTGGAGGCATTCTGCGGGATCAGATGGAGAACGCCGGAGTGCTGGTTCTGCGGCCAGGGACCGACCCGGCCGCATATTCAATATCCGGTCAGAGAGCACCTGTATTCAGCCTGGATTGGACGAGAGAGAACTTTGAGCATATGCTGCTGCCACTGATTCGTGGAGGGCAGGGAATGGCCGAAATCATTTCGGAGATGACGGTGGGTGACATTAAAACGGCAGGCTTGGCTTATTATACCCTCTGTCCGGATCGGACATACACTGCAAAAGAGGCAGAGGAAATTTTATACAGACTTCGACGGGCTTTCGGATTAAAACTGCTGCGGCTGAAAGGGTTTCTGTCCAGAACCGGGGGCGGACTTTGGCATGTGGAATACACGGTCAGCGGTCAGGAAATCCTGGAATTTGAAGGCAGCCGGAACGCGGGGATCAACATAATTGGAAGGGGAATTCAGAGAGAACAGATTGAACGGTTTTTTTACAGAGAGATGGGACCAATGAGAATCCGGGTGTAATCAGAGATATGTAGGGGAAAGGATTTCGATGGTTACTGCGTAGAGCAGCACTGCATTCGATATATAAGAAAGCCCGCTTTTGCGCATTGCAAAAGCAGGCTTTTGCCGGATCACCGGCTTATAAATTATCTAAAATATAAAGTACACGGAACAACCCGAATATCAGTTGCTCCCCGGTCCCCCTCCAGGACCGTCCTCTCCGGCCGCGCTGCCCGAGCCGCTGTTCCCGCCGGGAGTCCCGCTTCCGCCAGGGGCCTCCCCTGTTCCGGGAGCGCTGTTTCCGCCGGGCGTACCTCCCCCGCCGTTGCCGCCGGGGCCATCGCCGGGCGCTGAAGAGCTGGTTTCCTTTTCCGGAGCGCTGGTCGGCTGAACAACGGGCTTTCCGCCCGGGCCTTCCGATTCGCCGGAAGCCGAGGTGGTCTCACGGGCTTCGGTGGTGGGGGTCACGCCGGGACCAACTTCCCCAGTGGTCTCAGGTTCCGTCTCCTCAGCGGTAGTCTCCTCCTGGGTGGTTTCCTCCACCGTCTCCTCGGCGGTGGTCTCCTCAGTGGGAGCCTCGGTTACCGGCTCGGTTGCCGCCGGCTGTGCGGGCGCTTCCGTCTGTTTGGAACCGCCGCCGGAACTGCTCCCGCCGGTGGGAGCCGGTTTTCCCTCCTCGTAGAGACCGCTGTCCTCGGAAACCTTATTGCTGATCTTGCGAACCGTCGACGAAGGCTTGTAGTTCTCCTCGCCGTACAGGAATTGGTGCAGCTGGATCACGTTGCTCTCCAGGGTGGTGGGGACGACGCAGTCCATTCTGCCGATCCGCTTGGCCTGGCGGGAGAATGGGAATCCGCCGGTCTGGGCGATATTATATTTGCTTACATTCTTGGCCATGGGCAGAACGTCGTCGATGCCAATGTCCGTGGACAGCTGCGGAAGCACTGCGGACACCAGGTTGACCAAGGTCTTGGTATCCGCCTGCTTGGCCTTGTCCAGAGCCAGGGAGATCACCTTGCGCTGACGCTCCGTCCGCTGGTAATCCGTGTCCATCAGACGCAGGCGGCAGTAAGCCACAGCCTGAACGCCGTCCAGATGGTTGAGTCCGGCGCTCTCCAGGTGGTGGGAGCCGATGCCGGTGGATTCCACGGTCTCGGTGATAAAGGAGTTGATGTAAGCAAACTCCGGCCCCGTGATCTCTATGTCCACCCCGCCCAGAATATTGATGGCGTCCGCCACCGCTTTCCAGTTGAAGGTGGCGTAGTTGTCGATGGATAAATCCAGATTTTCTTCAAGGGCTTTTACCGCCTGCTTGTGCCCGCCCTTGAAGTAGGCTTCGTTGATCTTGTGGTAGGTGCCCTCCGAATTGATCTTTAAGTACGTGTCGCGGTATACGCTGACCAGCTTGATATCGCCGGTGGCCCGGTCCACGGTACAGATCATCTGCACATCCGCCAGAGCGTTTTTCTCCACGCTTCCGTCCCGGGAATCCACTCCGAACACCGCCACGGTCCAGGTGCCCGTCTGTTTGTGAACAAAGGCCCAGGCCAGGCTGCCAAGCCAGAACACCAGGGCCAGCAGAATCAGATTGCGGATTATTTTGCCGATACGCCGTTTCCGGCGCTTTGGCGTCCTTTGGCTCCGTTTGCTCCCCGCCATCTCCTGTTCCTCCTCATAAGCCTGCCGTCTGCGGGGAGCCGCCTTCTTAGCGGCGCCTGAGCGCGCTCCGGGATTGCGGGAATTACTCTGGCTTCGGGAATTTCCCTGAGGCCGTGAAGCTCTGCGGGCCTGAGCCGGGGCTGCGCTGCGAGGCGGCCTGCCGTTTCTCATTGGTCTGCCGGACGGCGTCTCTTCCAGGGAAATGGGTTCCAGGCCGTCCTCATCGTCCATATATGCTTCATTGTCATATGCTCCGTCATAATCGTCGTCGAGCCAGTCCTCCTCCTCGTAATCTTCCTCGTAGAAGTCCTCCGGCTCATCCCTGTATTGCTCCCGCTGCCGGGCAGTTTCCCGCACCGGCCTTTCTCCTGCGGGCCGCCGTCCTGCGGTCCGGGAT
Source organism: Enterocloster lavalensis (assembly GCF_046603895.1). Classification (NCBI taxonomy): domain Bacteria; kingdom Bacillati; phylum Bacillota; class Clostridia; order Lachnospirales; family Lachnospiraceae; genus Enterocloster; species Enterocloster lavalensis. The sequence goes on along the minus strand of NZ_CP176637.1, from coordinate 6,398,629 downwards.
TTTCTGGAACGCATGCGCTCCAGCTCGTCGTCATAATCATTGTATCGCATCGCTTTACAGCTCCTCTTTTATCGGTTAGTCGATCAGTCTGCGGTAATGGGCCCATTCGGGTGTGCAAATTCCCACTTCCACGTTATTGATATTGCCGCTGGTCTCCTGCAGGCAGATCATCTGTCCCTCGGCGGTCCAGCCCAGGAACATGACGACATGAGCATTTTCGCCGGGGCGGATACAGATATCGCCCGGAAGCAGCTCATCCTTGCCCACTGCCGTGCCGCAGGAGACCAGCGTGCTGGTGCTCTCCCCGCCCAGATGCTTTCCGGTGGCGGACCAGTAGACCCAGTTGATCCATCCGGAGCAGTCCAGGCCTTTTAGAAAACGCCCGTCCGCGTCGGGGGATACCACCACGCCGAACCGGTTGCCCATATAGCCGGGATTTCCGGGTTTTCCGCCCCAATAGTAGGGGATCCGTCCCACAGAGGCCAGCGCGTAGCGGACCACGTTCCGGCGCTCGGCGGAGACGCCGTCCGGCACCATTTTCATGTAAAGGTCAATTTCCAGGGAGGTCAGGGGATTGCGGACCACCACGCCTTCCACGGCGATGCCGTAGCGCTCGTACCAATCCTCTCCCACCAGCATGTTCACATATCCGCGGATTTCTGCGTTCCAGCCCGGCCAGCCGCCCTCTCGCAGGTTCGCCGGATCATTGCCCGCGGCATCCCGCGCAAACAGACCGTTTTCCTCCGTTAGTCCCGCCACCTGGAGCTGGATCTGAAGATCCACATGTCCGGGACAGGCGGGCGCAGAGGCTTCTGTCTCCGCCGCCGCGGTCGTGGCGTCTTCGGGCAGGGTCGTCACGCCGGGGCCTCCGTCCACACCTTCCACGATTACCCGCTCCTGGGTGGGAACGTCGGGGGATTGAGATTCCTCCCCGGATTCTGCCGTTCCCACTGCGTTCCCCCCGCTTTCGCTATTGGCCGCTGAGGCTTCCGGATGAGAGCCTTCCGAGGGCTGCTGCGCTTCGCCGGACGGATCCGCCGCTGCTTCCTCATTGCCGCCTGCCGTGGCCGCTGCGCCGTCCGTAACCCCGGCGCTGTTCGTCTCAGCCGTCTCACTCGCGCTACTCGTCCCGGCCGTTTCCCCCGCGCCGTTCACACCAGCCGTCCGGGCCGCCTCCACTTCTCCCCCATCGTCCGTCAGACAGCCGTCGCAGTAATAGACCGGGCTGATCTGGCAGGTGTAACTATGGGAGCCGCCCCAAAGCTCCAGCGCATAAGCTTCAAGCTCCTCCAGCCCTGAATCAGGCTCATAATACTGGTACACGTTGGTCATCGCCAGGATGTCCTTGATGTTGGAACGCCACTCCGAGGCCGTCCCGTCGCCGTTTAAATACGTCACCTGAATGCCGGAGAACTCCGGCACAATCCAGGTAGCGGGATCGGCGGGATTCTGGCCCTGGGCCGCCGGGTTGTATGTTCCCAGCAGCTGGTCGGCCGGCACGCCGAGTTTTGCGGCCACCGAGGAGGGCGTCTGGTTGTAAAGGTCGTAAATCTCCGAATTCCACTGGGACTCCCGGGAGGAGAGATCCTCGTAAATCTGTTCCGCGTAGCTGACGGCTCCCGGACCGCCCTGTTCCCCGCCTTCCGGGTAAAGCTCCGCCAGGTTGAGAACGTCCGGCCTCGCCGTTTGTTCCGTCTCCGCAGGGCTTGCGGTATCCGGGCTTGCGGCGGCGGGGCTTGCGACAGCCTGAGACGGAGTCGCCTGCGCCGGTTTTGTACCGGCAGGCAGAGCCGCCACGGGTACCGGGACTATGGTGCGCACTGGAGTCCACTGCTCCGACAGCGCGCCCACAGCCAGCCCGGCGCAGGCCATCACAACCCCCACAGCCATCTTATATCTGTATGTAAACCACATCTTGCGTATATCAATACTCATAACTTCCCCATGTCTTTTGTATACAGGTTTCCAATGCACCGCATGCCATTATACCACATTGCGGTGTGAAAAAACAGAACAAATCTCTTAATAAATCATTACATGTAACCGGCAGTGCGCACAAAAACACAGGCTCCGGTCCGCCGCTTCAAAGCCGGCAAAACCGGAGCCTGTCTGGCTCGTTCTCTATAAAATTTAATATGATCCCCCGGCAAGCTCCCTCACCACATCCAGGAACACGTTTGCCCCGGCAACGGCGTCCTCGTCGCGGGTATATTCCCTCGGGTTATGGCTGATTCCGCCGATGCTGGGAACAAAGATCATGGCCGTCGGGCAGATTCTTGCCAGCATCTGGGCGTCCTGGCCTGCGCCGGAGGTCATACGCCTGCAGCTTAACCCGCGGGCCGCTGCCGCCTGCTCAATCGTTCTCACGATCCCCTGGTCAAACAGGACGGGATCAAACTCCGTCAGGCGTTCGGTGGAGATTTTAACATGATCGGACTGTTCCAGCTCGTTAAAGTACCCGGCCAGCGCCTTCTCATCCGCTTCCAGCTTCGCCTTGTCCGGATTGCGCAGATCCACGGTAAATACCGCCCCGGATGGGATCACATTGATCGCGTTGGGTTCCAGCCGGATGGTGCCCACCGTGGCCACGCCGCCGGATTTTTCCACCAACTGCCGCAGGAATACGTTGACCTTAGCCGCGGCAAGCCCGGCGTCCGCCCTCAGAGCCGTGGGTGTGGTTCCGGCGTGATTGGCCGCCCCCTGGATGGTTACCCGCTGCCAGTGGATGCCCTGCAGATTCTCCACTGCGCCGATTTTCACGTTCTCCACGTCCATGATCGGTCCCTGCTCGATGTGAAGCTCCACAAATGCCTCCGGCTGCAGAAAGCCCGGCTGGACCGTCCCCTCGTAACCGGTCCGCTTCAGCTCTTCCCCCAGAACCGTGCCGTCCGTCCCCACCGTGGCGAGTGCCTCATCCACTGCCATACCTCCCGCGTAGACCAGGGAACCCATCATATCCGGGGAATAGCGCACGCCCTCTTCGTTGGTGAAAGCGCCGACGACAACCGGTCTTGCGGTCCTTATGCCCGCCTCCATCAGGGTTTTGATCACCTCAATCCCGCCGATCACACCCAGGCAGCCGTCGTACTGCCCGGCATTGATCACCGTGTCGATGTGGGAGCCGATCATCAGGGGCTTCTCCAGTCTGTTTTCCTCCGTCTGCCAGATGCCGAACATATTTCCGATCCTGTCCACCACCAGCTCAAGGCCCGCCTCCCGGATCCAGCCCGCCACCAGGTCCCGGCCTTCCTTCTCCGCGTCCGAGGCTGCAAGACGGGTTCTCCTGCCCTCCGCATCCTTTCCAATTTCTCCCAAAGCATGGATTCTCTCCATCAGTCTTGTACCATTGATTGATAACATACACACATCTCCTGTCTGACCCATATTTCAGTTCAAGCGCTTTCCCTGTTTGTTTGACCGTATACCGGAATTGTATCAGGAACCAGCGTGAAATTCTATCAATAACAGACCAGCTTCTATCAGATTTATCCTGAATTTTTGTTCCGGTCTTTTATTTGCGCAGAATTCATGTAAAATAGAGTCAGAGGAGGTGTGGCGGAATGAAACAGTCGTTTCCGAAATGCAATCAGTCCGACATGGAATTTGTGATATCCACCAATGAAAAACAGCAGGAAGAGGTTCGGTTTCTCTCCGGGGATTTCCCGGTTTCCGTCTATACCCAGCACTACCGGCATGCCGCGTCCGACTATGTGCCGCTCCACTGGCACGGCGAGCTTCAGGTTCTCTGGATCGCAGAAGGCGCGCTGGAATACAGCGTCAACGGCCGCCATTTTGTCCTCGGCCCCGATAAGCTTCTCCTGGTCAACCGCCGCCAGCTCCACGGCTCCCGGACCATGGATGGGGACACCCGGACTCTGTGCATCAACTTTACGCCCGACATCTTTCATCCGCTGATCCGGGAAAACTACGTCCTCCCATTGCTGCAGAGCGATTCATTCACGCACTCCCTGCTGCTCCTTTTGCCCTACCAGACCGAGAAGCTTAAAACATTTTTGAACTGGAAATGCGAACCTCTGCAGTATTTTTCCGTTATCAATTTTCTGTCTCTGGTTTTCGAAGATATTTTAGGAAGCGGCGGGAACACAAAAAATCCGCAAGACTATGAAGAGATCAAATTGATCCAGACCATGATCCGCTTCGTCCAGACCCACTACTCCGAACCGCTGACCGTCAGGCAGATCAGCGACCACGCCATCACCAATAAAAACCGGTGCACTGCGCTGTTCCGCAAATACACCGGCCTGTCTCCCATCAAATATTTAAATGAGTACCGCCTCTACACTGCCAAAAATATGATCGTCAACTCCGACAAACCGATCTCGGAAATCAGCGCGGATGTGGGCTACAACCAGATCAGCTACTTTATCGAACAGTTTCGCGGAAGCTACGGCCTGCCGCCCCTTAAATACCGGAATCAGTTTGGACGCAGGCAGCTGGAAACGGACGCTTCGGCGGTTTCCGTCGCCAGACAGAACAAAATTTCCGGTTGACGCATATTTTATAGTGAGCTATAATAAATCACAATCTATCTGGGAGGAATAGAGAACATAGCATAGCTAAGCGCCAAGCACCTTTTTCCGGGACCGTGAACAGTCTGAGGCTTCAAACGCCCTGCGCTGCCGGAGAGAAGGTTAACGAGGTGGAGAGAGAATCGAAGTTTTCGGCGGGTGCTCTCCCATGCCGTCCGGGCGTGTAATGCGCAGTGAAATATGCGGGTAACCGCAAAACAAACGCGGCGCAACCGGACGCCCTGTCCCATCGTCAGGGCCATTCAGAAACAAGTTCCAGAAACAAAAACTGATTCGCACCCGAAAACGCCCAAGCTGTGCCAGGGTATGTTTGAAAATTCATTCCTGCCATCTGCACATCCCACAAACTGGGACGCACAGATGTCAGAAAGCAATTTCCAAACACACCCCAGGGCGCTTTTGAGGCATGCCAAAAGCTATTTTTGCCGGCAAAACGGGCCGCGAAGTAGGAAACGCGAAAAATGCATCGACAGACAGAAACCTGTGAAACTGCCGAAAATATCGGCGGCTTATTTTCTGATGGCAAAAAACAGGAAACACAACAAAAATGACCGGAATTTGAGAGAGAGGAAGTAAAAATCTATGTGTGGAATTATCGGATACAGCGGCCCGCTTGAGGCCGGAAAACTGTTGTTAAACGGCCTTGCAGGCCTGGAATACCGGGGTTATGACAGCGCGGGAATCGCCTATTTTGACGGGGAATCCAGAATCCAGGTGGTAAAAAAGGTGGGCAAGGTGGCGGCTCTTAGGGAGTGCGCCGCCAAACTGGGGGACGTCTCCCACTGCGGCATCGGCCACACCCGCTGGGCCACCCACGGCGGCGTCACCCAGGAGAACGCCCACCCTCACCGTTTCGGCAGGATCACCCTGATCCACAACGGGATCATTGAAAATTATCACCAGCTCACCGTGGAGTACGGCCTGGAGGGAAAACTGGTTTCCCAGACCGACACCGAGGTGGCGGCAGGCGTCCTGGACGCGCTCTACAGCCAATGCGGCGGCGATCCCATGGCGGCCCTGAAAGCCTTCGCAGCCAGGTTAAAAGGCTCCTACGGCTTTTGTATTCTCTTTGAGGACCATCCCGGGGAAATCTATGCCCTGCGAAACGTCAGTCCCCTTGTGGCCGCCTACACGCCCTCCGGCGCATTGATCGCCTCGGACCTGACCGCGCTCATCTCCTACACCCGGGAGTATTTCGTGGTGCCGGAGCATCACATTGTGCGCCTGACGCCCTACAAGGTGCGGCTCTACGACATGGACGGCAACAAGGTGGCTCCCGAGATGATGGAGGTCAGCTGGAACATGGATGCGGCCATGAAAAACGGTTTCCCCCACTTTATGCTCAAGGAGATCCACGAGCAGCCGGAAGCCCTGAAAAACACCATCCTGCCCCGCCTGGCAAAAGGCCTGCCGGACTTTACCGACGACGGCATCCCGGACCGGCTCTTCGCGGACTGCGGGCGGGTCCACATCATCGCCTGCGGCACCGCCATGCACGCGGGGATGGTGGCCAGGGCTCTGATGGAGCCGCTGCTTCGGATTCCCGTGGCCGTGTCCATCGCCTCGGAATTCCGCTACGAACAGCCCCTGGTGGACGCTCAGACCCTGGTCATTGTCATCTCCCAGTCCGGCGAGACCATCGATACCCTGGCCGCCATGCGTCTGGCCCAGAGCCTTGGTTCGCCGGCCTTAGCCGTGGTCAACGTCAAAGGCTCCACCATCGCCAGGGAGAGCGATTACGTGCTCTACACCCACGCGGGTCCGGAAATCGCCGTGGCCAGCACCAAGGCCTACTCCGTGCAGCTGGCCGCCCTCTACATGATCGGCTGCCGCATGGCCATAGTCAGGGGAAAGCTGGACCAGAGCGGGGCGAAGGCCTTTATGGGCGATCTGCTGGACGCCGTTCCGGCCATGGAAGCCATGATCCAAAAGAAGGACCAGGTGCGAAACCTGGTGACGCACCTGATCAACGCGCCGGACGCATTTTTCATCGGAAGGGGGCTGGACTACGCCTTCTCCCTGGAAGGCGCCTTAAAGCTGAAGGAGATTTCCTATATCCACTCGGAGGCCTACGCCGCCGGGGAGCTCAAACACGGCACCATCGCCCTGATCAGCGACAGGGTTCCGGTGATCGCCATCGCCACCCAGGACAAAATTTTTGCCAAAACCGTGTCCAACGTGCGGGAGGTCAGGGCCAGAGGCGCCTTTGTGATCCTTTTGGCCAAGGAGAGCGCCCGGGTGGAGGAGGATATCGCGGACATCCAGATCCGGATCCCCGATCTGGCCGACCAGTTCACCGTGTTTCCCATCGCGGCGGTGCTTCAGCTGATCGCCTACTACGCTTCCGTGGGAAAGAACCTGGATGTGGACCAGCCGCGGAATCTGGCGAAATCGGTGACTGTGGAGTGAGAACATTTATTTCACATCAAAAAACGGGCCGCGCAGTTGATTCTGCGCGGCCCTCTGTGCGATTCTGTAGTTTGTTACTGCTTTTTCTCCTTGTTCCATCTCTGCTTTACTTCCGCGAAGTTTAAGATCACGTCCACCGCGCCGTCCAGACCGGTGGCGCTGCTGTTCAGGCAGAGATCATAGCTGCGGGGATCGCCCCACTTCTTGTTGGAATAGTAGTTGTAGTAGCTGGAACGCTTCTTGTCGGACTTGATCATGATATCCTTGGCCTTGGAGAGGTCCACCTTGTAGGTCTCCTGCATTCTGGCCAGCTTGTCGTTCTCATCGCCGCAGATAAAAACGGAAACTACGTTGGGGAAATCCGCCAGCGCGTAATCCGCACATCGACCTACGATCACGCAGGATTTTTCGCTGGCCAGCTTTTTGATGGCGTCGAACTGGGCCAAAAAGATCTTGTGGTTGATGGGCATGTCGGAGTAGCCGGATGCCGTGTAACCCATGGAGTAAGAATCCATCACCAGGGAGTATAAAAAACTGCTGGTGGGACGCTCGTCGTGCTTTTCAAACAATTCCTCACACAGCCCGCTCTGTTTGGCCGCCAGGGACAAAAGCTCCTTGTCGTAACACTCCACGCCCATGCGCTCCGCCAGCTTCTGGCCGATCACCTTACCGCCGCTTCCACTTTGTCTGCCGATTGTAATAATCAGATTTCCGTTCATTGCACATTCCCCTTTCCGCTATAACCATTCTATAATGCATGCGATGTCTTCCATCTATATTCATATTATACCGCAAAGTTTCAGAAAAGTATAGAGAAATGAGCAAAAAAATCAAATTATTGCAAATGTATTTCCACAAAACATACAACAAAGGCCAAGAATTGGCGTATTTCCCGTAAATACAAGGGATTCCGCTCATTCTTGGCTCGTCTGCCTGCAATGTCTGATTTTCAGCCGGCTGCGCCGGAAATGCTACTCCGGAAGGGTCCGCAGCAGCTTGGCAAAATAGTCCGGAAGGGGCGCGGTGAACTCCATGTAGGCTCCGGTCCGGGGATGGCGGATGCCCAAAACACCGGCGTGTAATGTCTGCCCCTGCAGTCCCGGAATGGGGCACCGGGCCGGGCCGTACACCGCGTCGCCCAGCAGGGGATGGTGGATGCTGGCCATGTGTACGCGGATCTGATGGGTTCTTCCCGTCTCCAGACGGCACTCCACATGGGTGTACTGCCGGAATCGGCGCAGCACTTTGTAGTGGGTCACCGCCTCCCGTCCGTTGTTGTAGTTGATGCTCATCTTCTTGCGCTCCACCGGATGGCGTCCGATGGGCGCGTCCACCGTGCCCTCGTCCTCCTTCAACACGCCGTGGACAATGGCCTGATAGCGCCGCGTGATGGAGTGTTCCTTGAGCTGTTCGGCCAGGCAGCTGTGGGCCAGGTCGTTTTTACAGGCGATGATCACCCCGGTGGTGTCCATGTCGATGCGGTGGACAATTCCGGGGCGCATGACCCCGTTGATACCTGAGAGCTGGCCGCGGCAGTGGTCTAAAAGGCCGTTGACCAGGGTGTGGGTGTAATGTCCGGCCGCCGGGTGCACCACCATCCCTTTGGGTTTGTTGATGAGGATAATGTCCTCGTCCTCGTAGAGCACGTCCAGGTCCATGGGCTCGGCCAGAATCTCCGGCTCCACGGCCTCCGGCACCTCCAGCTCGATCAGGTCGCCCTCCTGGACCGCATAGCTGGCCTTCACACCCTGGCCGCCCACCAGCACCTGGCCGGATTTCAGCAGCTTTTGCAGGTAGGAACGGCTCAACCCCTCGCAGACGGAGGTCAGATACTTGTCGATGCGCACGCCGCCGTCCTCATCCGTCACCCGGAATCGCTCCATCACTCCGATTTCTCCTCCTTCTTGCGCAGGGAAAAGCAGGCCATCTCCTCCTCGCGGTAGTAAAAGAACACCAGCAGAATCAACAGAAAGGCGGAGATGGTCACATAGCAGTCCGCCACGTTGAAGATCGGGAAATTGATCAGCTTAAAGTAGAGAAAGTCCACCACGTAACCCTGTCCGATGCGGTCGATCATATTTCCCACCGCGCCCGCGGAAACCATCATCAGGCAGACGGCCATAGGCATGTAGCGCTCCGTGACCGGCATTTTCCAGAGCAGATAAACCACCGCCGCCAGCACGACCAGCGCGATGAGGAAAAAGAAAAACTGTTTGCCCTGCATCATGCCGAAGGCCGCGCCCCGGTTCTCCGAGTACAGCAGCTCAAACACACCGTCCCATATCACAAAGGGCGGCTGGTCCATCAGGTGCTTGACGGCCAGACCTTTGGTCCACTGGTCCAGGCCCACCAGGATCACAAACCCGATGAGAAAACTGGTGAAAAACGAACGTTTTTGTTTCATATGTCGATTACTCCTTTGTCTCCATGATGTATTCCAGGCCGGCCTTCATCTCAGCTTCCGTCACCGTGCGGTCCACGTAGGCTTTTCCAATCTCATTCAGCAGAACAAATTTCACCACTCCGGCATCCATTTTCTTATCGTTTAGGGTGGCGCGTATCACTTCTCCGGTTTCAAGGCCGTCCACGGCCACCGGGATGGAGAATTGCAGCATGGTATCCCGGATATCCCGCACCTCTCCCTCTGAAATCAGGCCCCTTTGCGCGCTGATCTTAGCGGCTGCTACGCAGCCCGCGCCCACGCAGTGCCCGTGGAACATGGAGAAATCCTTCAGCTTCTCCACCGCGTGGCCCAGGGTATGGCCGAAGTTTAACAGCGCCCTCTCCCCCTGCTCCGTGGGATCCTTCTCCACCACGTCCCGCTTGATGCGGTTGCTCTCCAGAACCATCTCCTCGCAGACAGACGGATCACGGGCCAGGATCCGGTCCCGGTTCTCCTTCAGCCAGCCATAGTATTCCAGGTTCTTGATCAGCCCATGCTTGATCACCTCGCCCATTCCGGAGGAGAACTGCTCCCCGTCCAGGGTTTTTAAGGTTGCCAGATTGGTGTAGACCAGTCTGGGCATGTGAAAGGCTCCCACCATGTTCTTGTAGGCGTCAAAGTCCACGCCGGTCTTGCCGCCCACGCTGGAATCCACCTGTGACAGCAGCGTGGTGGGAATCTGGATAAAGTCCACGCCCCGCAGATAGGTGGCCGCGGCGAAGCCGCATAAGTCTCCCACCACCCCTCCGCCCAGGGCCGCCATCAGGTCCTTGCGGTCAAAATGATTCAGGATCAGATGCTCGTACAGACTGCGCACCGTGTCCAGATTCTTGTGCTCCTCTCCCGCCGGAAATACGAAGGTGAGAACCGTTTTGCAGCATTTGGACAGAATCGTTGCCACCTCGTCCAGATAGAGCGCCGCCACGTTGGAGTCCGTCACCAGGCAGATCTTGCGCTCTGAGAGCCCCAGCTTTTCCACCTCCGGGCCAAGGCCGTTAAAATCCGGCTCCATCACAATGTCGTAAATCGCTTCCCCGTCCCGGTGGACGGTCAATCTCTGTGCCATCACATTTCCTCCTTTGAAAACCAGAATGGGCAGACCGGATTCGTCTGCCCTCCCAAAATTGAACCACGAAGAAACAGACCATCTCTTTGCCGGCCAATCCGCCGCCCGCCTGTCAGGGCTTGGCGGGAGCGGGCCCGCACAGCTAAAAAACAGTCTGCTTGTCCATCATGTTCTGTTTATAACCGGATATTCAGCCCGGAGATGTTGTCAATCGCTCCTCCGGCTGCCAGGATGTCCTGAAAATCACCGGACAATTCCACGCAATCAGGCGTTGCAATGAAGATATAATTGGATATCTTCTGCAGGTTCCCGTTCATGGAGTAGGTCGCTCCCGACGTAAAGTCAATGATCCGCTGCGCAGTCTCCGTATGTATTCCCTCCATATTCAGAACCACTGCCTTTCCTGCCAGCAGGTAGTCGCAGATATCACGGGAATCCTCCATGGAGGTAGGCTTGATCATGGTCACTTCCATGCTCCGTCTCATAGGTACCACTTTGGGGTTTGGCCTGCCTAAAAACCTAGTTTTTCCTTCCGGTTCGTCTTCATCTTCGTAATCGGTATTCCGCTTGGAGAACAATCCCTTTTTAGGAGCTTCATCCTCAAAGTCTTCATCCAGGTAGTAGTCGTCATCCTCTTCGTCACCATTTAATCTCATGGTATCCATTAACTTGCCCAACAGACTCATTTTACACTCTCCAATCCTATATCCGGGCGCTCCGGCAATTTGATGCGCCCTTATCGTGCACCGAAAATACTGGTGCCGACTCTCACCATGGTTGCGCCTTCCTCAATGGCCACTTCAAAGTCACCGCTCATTCCCATTGAGAGCACACCCATAGTAACATTATCGATGTTTTTGTCATTGATGTCAACAGAAAATTGATATAATTTTTGAAAAATTCCGCGATTTTCCTCAGGATTTTCTACAAAAGGCGCAATTGTCATGAGCCCCTTGATGTGCACATGGGGGAGGGCGCTAATCCGGCGGATGGCCTCCTCGGCATCTTCCAGGAAGAAACCGTACTTGCTCTCCTCTTTCGCCACGTTGATCTCCAAAAGCACGTCCACATCCAGATTTCGCTTGGCAGCCTCCTGCTCGATCTGCTCCGCTAAGCGCAGGGAATCCACCGCGTGGATCAGAACCGCCTTGCCGATCACCTGGTGCACCTTGTTGCGCTGCAGATGGCCGATCATATGCCAGCGGATATCCTGGGGCAGGGCCGGCTGTTTCTGAAGAATCTCCTGCACTTTATTTTCACCGAAATCCCGGGCGCCGGCCTCGTAGGCCTCCTGCACCGCCTGGGCGGGTTTGGTCTTGCTCACCGCGATCAGGGTGACGCTCTTCGGATCCCTGCCGGCTCTGAGACAGGCCGCGTTCACCCGCTCTCTCACTTCTTCCAGCTGTTCTTTTATCATCATGATCTTCCTCCAATCTTGTTTGGCAGGCCGTTTCAAACCGTTACTGATAAAGGATCTGACCCTCGTGCACCAGCGACGCATCCAATACGATGTGGTCGTACACGGACAGGCCGTATTTCATGCCCCGGGTCACGGTGTAATACTCGTTGTTGGAATCCTTGATCTCGATCTGCTTAAACACGGTATAGCCCTTATTGATATTGTAAACTCCCTTTAAGGAAGCGGTCCGCCCGATCTGATAGCGCTCCGTGGACTGGGGCTTCACCACGTAGTCCCCGGCTTTGAACTCCGCGCTGTCCCCCAGGTCCACATAGTAATATTCGTCGTCCGACGAGTAGATGGTGGTGGGGACAAATACCACGGAGGTGCCGTTGGCGTCATACACTTCCTTATTAAAGCCCGGGTCCGAGCTGTCTCCGCCCTGGGTCATATATTCCACGGGAATCAGGTAAAAGCTCTTTTCCGTCACCGCGTTGATAGGAATCTTGAGCCCCGTGGTCTGGTCGGTCACGATCTCAAAATTCACAAACCGGTCGGAAATGAACTGTTCCAGGTATTTTGAAAAGTCCAGCCGTCCGTAGGTCTTGCCGTCCTTGCCGGTGTAGGTGGAATAGCTGCCCGGCACGGTCATGGAATAGTCGGTAAAGCGGACCTTCAGAGTATTTTTTCCGTTGTAGAGCTCCCGGTCCTCGTCGCTGAGCGGAAATACGATGGACCAGTTTTCCGAGGTAATGATCTTGTAAGCCTCCTTGTTGCTGTCGATGCGGGCCCCGGACTGGTTGATCTTTTTGGAGTAATTGGTGCGGTCGAAGTCCTTCTCCTCCACATCCTCGGGCTTTTTGCCCTCGTATCCGTCAAATCCGTAGGAGACCACCCCGGAGATGTCCGAGGTCACCTGCTCGAAGCTTAACCCCGCCTGGCTGGCCAGCTTGTCCAGTTGGTCCAGGGCGCTGAAGCTGGCGTACTCCATCACCGCCGCCTCCAGATTGTAGCGGCTGTCGTAAAGGGTGGAAAAATTATCGTCCTTAAAGGAAAGGACAAAGGAATTCAACTGCTTTTTCAAATCCGCCAGGTTCTCGGAGGAGATCGCCTTCTCTCCCTCCGGGGAATCCTTTAACAGATCCTTTAACCCGCCGGTTTCATCCAGGGAGTAGATGCGCGTGCCAACAGAGGCGCGCTTGCCTTCCCGCAGGTAGAAATTGATATAGCCGGGGCGGTCGGTGTAGCGGATCGCCTCCTCCCGCAGGATCAGTCCCGTATAGCTCTTGTCGTTGACGATGCCGCCTTCCACCACCTCGTAGAACTGAACCTTTTCCCTGCGCAGGTAGGCGGACACGGAGAATGTAAGGTACACGAAGATGATCGCAAATATGATCATGCCCACGTTTAAGTTTAAGGGCCTGCGGTACCGGACGAGCTTTTTTGGCTTTCGTTGCGCCATGAGGCCGGACCAACTCCTTTCCGGAAAATTCTTCACATGAAAAGCTGCCTCCCGGCCCGGCATACTTACGCCACAGCACGGCAGGCAGCCTATCACTCCTGTCAGTCATTTTATCATAGGTTCGTCCATCTGTCCATCACTCCTGACCGCAAAATCAGGCAGGACAGCGGTCTATTTATTACTGTACACTCCGTTCCCAGTAACACGCTTCGCGATGCACAGAAACGGCAAAAAACGCCTCGCGGGATATTGCCTGTGAACAGTAACGTCTATTTATTACAGGGAAATCACTACATCGCCCTTGGCGCACTCCGGAAGCTCAGTGGCATCCAGCGAGATGCTCAGCACGAAGTTTACATGATACACTTCACTGATTTTTTTCAAAGTTATGTAGGTGTCGGAAATATCCTCACCTTCCAGAACGGCCAGCTTTAAAAAGCTATCCAGATACATCGTCTCCAGATCGTGATCCTGAGAGATGATACCGCAGATAAATCCTACAAATGCTTCACTGGTTGTAATGGGGAAATTCTGAACAGTAATCAGACGGATTTTATTGTTCAGCTCATACATGTGCTGAGAACTTTTATCGAGATAAACCACTGTGCCCTTGGCACCCTTGATGGCCGAATTCGCCATATCCAGCAGATGTTTCGTCTTGCCTTTTCCTTTCCTTCCTGCAATAATCTGAACCATAGCTATCTCCTCCTTGAGTTATATATGTTGTATAAAAAATCAAATGAGATTAATCTAATTATAGTATAAATATATATAAAACGCAATCACTTATTTGACTATTTTTGAAATTATATTTGTCATATTGTCATATAGGCCCGGACGGCTGTCCGCTTTCATCACGACGGATATGTATTCGCGGTCCTCGTCGTCGCGGCTCGCCATGACCAGACAGTAACCTGCGGCCTTGGTGGTGCCGGTCTTTCCGCCGAAAACGGTGAGTCCGTCCGGAGTCTTGCGCTCGCCGGTCATAAACCAGTTGCCGCCCTTCCAGGTCTTGGAGACCGTCTTGCCGTCGGCGCCGCGGTAATTGGCCGTGTAGGCGGTGGAGCCGGTGATCTTGCGGAACATGGGCTGTTTCAGCGCCTCGTTGAAGATCAGGTAAAGGTCGTAGGCCGTGGTGTAATGGTTGGGATCGTTTAAGCCGTGGGGATTCATGAAATGAGTGCCCGTGGCGCCCAGACGTCTGGCCTCCTCGTTCATCATATCCGCGAATTTTTCGATGCTGCCCGCCATGTGGACGGCGATGGCCGCCCCGGCATCGTTTCCGGAGGGGAGCATCAGCCCGTACAGGAGCTGCTCCATGGTCAGTTTGTCCCCGGGTTTGATCCCGGCCAGGGTGGCCCCTGCTTCCGTGATCACCGCATCTTCCGTCACCGTCACCTCATCGGCCAGATTGCCGTACTTGATCGCGATAAGGGCCGTCATCACCTTGGTGGTGCTGGCCGGATACAGGCGCTCAAAGGCGTTCTTGCTGTAGATCGCGCTGCAGTTGTCCAGGTCAAAGACCGCCGCCGCTTCGGAGGTGACGGAGTCGTCCGCATAGGACTGTTCGTCGCCGACCACGCAGAGATCCCGGGCAAAGGCGGGGGCATACAGTTCCTCTTCTGAGAGCACTGTGGGCGCGCTCAAAACGGGCATACGCTCTTCCAGGGAATAGCTCCCGGACAGACCGGCGGAACAGCCCGCCAGCGAGACAGCCAGAAATAAGGCCGCCCCAGTGCCGAGTAATTTGGATCGCATTATTTGTAGGCCTCTCTCCACTCCAGATCTCCGCGGTCCAGAGCCTTGATCAGCAGTTCCGCGGTGGCCAGATTGGAGGCCAGGGGAATGTTGTAGCTGTCGCACAGGCGGATCACGTTGTTGACATCCGGCTCGTGGGTCTTGGGGGTGAAGGGATCCCGGAGGAAAATCACCAGGTCCATCTCATTGTGCTCAATCTGAGCGGCCATCTGCTGCATGCCTCCCAGGTGTCCGGCCAGATACTTGTGGATATTCAAGTTGGCCACCTCCTCGATCAGACGTCCGGTGGTGCCTGTGGCGTACAGTTCATGTTTATTCAGAATGCCTCTGTATGCAATACAGAAGTTCTGCATCAGCTTTTTCTTGGAATCATGGGCTACCAATCCTACATTCATTATTATACCCTCCTTAATATTTTAGCACTTGCTTGTGCACAGTGGTTAATGTCGTGTTTCGCGCTGCAATCCAACGTTTAGAACCAGCCCCATCCCGATGAAGATACTGATGAGGGAACTGCTGCCAAAACTGATAAACGGCAGCGGCAGGCCCGTGTTGGGGAAAATTGCCGTGGCGACGGCGATGTTGGCAAATGCCTGGAACGCAATCAGCGTGGCCATTCCGGCGCAGATCAGACGTCCGCCTAAGTCCCTTGCCCGGGCCGCCATAATCAGGCATTCGTATATGATCAATAAAAATAATATGATAACTGCCATGCAGCCTATGAATCCCAATTCTTCACCGATCACGGCGAAAATGAAATCCGTCTGCTCCTCTGACAGAAAATTGCCGTTTTTAACGGAAGCGATGGTGGTGTTGTACAACCCTTTGCCGTTTAGCTGGCCGGAACCGATGGCGATGATGGAGTTGGCCTGTTGATAGTAAGCCTGCCCGTATTTTTCCGGGTTAAACCACGCCAGGATCCGTCCGGCCTGATATTCGCGGATAAATGGGATCAACCCGTTTAGCAGCAAATAGATGAAGGTCCCCGTCACCGGCAGCACCACTGCCAGGGTGCCCGCGATCCAGCGGTAACTGATGCCGCTGGCGAACACGATGCCGGCAACCATAATCACCATCACCAGGCTGGTGGATAGGTTTGGCTGGTCGAAAACCAGGTAGGCGGGCAGCGCAAACAGCAGCGCCGCCGCTCCGATCACCGACGGCTGGTTGATCCGCTCCTGGTATTTCATAAAATACCAGGAGAAGAAAACAATCAGGCCGATTTTGACAAATTCCGATGGCTGAAGCTGGCCGATCACCGGCACTTCAATCCAACGCTTCGCATTGTTGACTTCCTTACCCCAGACCAGCACCGCCACCAGGCTCAAAAAGCAGATGATGTAGATCACCGCGCTGAGGTTCAAAATCCGGTGGTAGTCCACCAGGGACAGCCCAACCGCCACCGCCATGCCGATGAGCACGCCGAGAATCTGCTTGCTCACCATGGTCTCATTTAAGTTGGTGGCGCTGCGGATCACCAGGATCCCCAGAATGTTGAGCGCCGTCATATACAAAATCAGGCGAATATTATAGTGTTTAAACTCATAATCATAGAACATAATCAGTACAGCCCCTTATTCGGTATGGAACGAATGGGTATATTGGCACAGAGCATGGTCGGGGGCCTGTCCGCCCCCTCCAGACCGCCTGGAGTATCCATACGGATCTGGACCTTGTCTTTTTCGATCTCCATGTATTTGGAAATGACGAAAATCATGTCATTTTTAATCATTCGTATCATCTCCGGCGAACAGCCCGCCTTATCCGACACCAGCAAAAGCTTCAGTCGGGCTTTGGCGATGTCCCCGGAGCGCTTTGCCTGAAAACCGCTTAACCATCCCACATTTACACCGTCCCCTCTAAGCGCGCTTTAAGATGCCGCACAGTCTGGCGAGGAACCGCTTGGGCTGCTCCGGTCCGACTACGGGAATGTTCTCTCCCAGAATCCGCCGGCAGATGTCCAGATAAGCGGATCCGGACTGGGATCCCATTCCAACCAGAGGTTCGCCCTGATTGGTGGATACGACGATGTTTTCATCGTCCGGCACGGCGCCGATAATGTTTACTGCCAAAATGTCCGACACATCGCTGAGAGACATCATATCGCCCCGGCGCACCATATCCATGCGGATGCGGTTGACGATCAGGTCGATCTCCTCCATCTCCGCGTGTTCCAGCAGGCCGATGATACGGTCCGCGTCGCGGATGGCGGATACCTCCGGGGTCGTCACGACCAGGGCCCGGTCCGCGCCTGCAATGGCGTTGCGGAAGCCCTGTTCGATGCCGGCCGGGCAATCGAGCAGTATGTAGTCAAAGTCGGAGCGCAAATCATCTACCAGCTTGACCATCTGTTCCGGTGTTACGCTTGTCTTATCCCGGGTCTGCGCTGAGGGCAGCAGATAAAGATTGGGATATCTTTTGTCTCTTATCAGGGCCTGCTTCATACGGCAGTTGCCTTCCACCACGTCCACAAGATTGTAGACAATGCGGTTCTCCAGTCCCATGACCACATCCAGGTTGCGCAGGCCGATGTCTGTATCAATCAGCACCACGCGCTTGCCAAGGATGGCCAGGCCGGTTCCCACATTGGCAGAAGTAGTCGTCTTGCCTACCCCGCCTTTTCCAGAAGTAATCACAATGACTTCACTCATGTTGAAATCCTCCTGAAAAATGATATTATAATAAGCGGTATCATACCGATGGCATTATACCACCATATTATTGTACATTAAATTTCATGAATTTACCAGTATTTTTTTGGTTTTATGTGAAATTTAACATATTGTTAAGAAATGTTTTTTTAATTGGCCGGATCTGGACCTCATCCTGCTCCACCGAAGCGATCATGGGGCCTCTTCCCAGCCGTTTGTTCTTCTCGTTGAAGCGGCTGGTGGCGTCGGAGATGCGGATCTGGGTGGGGGCCATTTCCAGCGCCACCACCACCGCCTCCCGGTTGCCGGCCATTCCGGCCGCCGCGGTGCCCTTTAACTCGCCAAGGACGATGATGTTGCCCTTGGCGATGATGCGGGCACCGTGGTCCACGTCTCCGATGACCACGATGCTGGCCTCGGACTCCAGGCTGTCGCCCTTTTTCAGGCTGCCCCGGTAGAACTGGCCGGTCTGGGAATTCAGTTCCATCAGTTTATCGTTCAGTGCTTTTTCACATCGCTCGATCCGCTCCGCATCCGTATCCAGGAGACAGAGAATCTCAACCTGTGAATTTCTCGTAATCGTATCAACAATCAGGAACTCTTCCTCGGGAGTCAGCTCCCTGCCCTCCAGGGTCAGGGTCATCTGAACCGAGCCCCAGAAACGGGCGCTCTCCCGGAATTTTGTTCCGATGGCGGCCAGCAGCTCGTCAAAGGGAAGGCTGTCGTCCAGAATTACCGTCATACCAGCCTTGCTGCTCTTGATTACCACTGCATTGCGCATACAATCACCTCATTCCTCAACTATCAGTCGTTAATCGTTACATTGGATACGCCCAGTGCTCCGGAGTTCTCAATCTGTTCCAGAGTGGTGTATTTGTAATAATATTGATAAACCCGCTTGCCCAGGATCGCCGCGTTGGTACCGGCATAACCGTAGGGAATGTTTACGGTCACGCAGACTTCCGGGTTTCCGAAGGGCGCGAAGGAAATAAAAAAGCCATGGTTCGCCCGGTTTAGGTTCTCCTGGGCGGTACCCGTCTTGCCGGCCACCGCCACGGGCAGGTCGGCGAAAATGGACTTGGCGGAGCTGTCGGTGATCACCCGGCGCATACCGTTCTGCACCGCATCCCAGGTGCTGTCCTGGATCTCGATTTTGGAGTGCACGGCCGGCGTGTAGTCCTCGATCAGGTTGCCGTCGGAATCCGTCCGCTTATCCAGGATACTCAGCTCGAACACGGTTCCCCGGTTGGCCAGGGCGGCCACGTACCGGGAAAGCTGTACGTTGGTAAACTGGTGCGTGCCCTGTCCCATTGCGGATCGCTCGGGGTCTGTGTCCGAGAGCTGGGGATCGTTCTCCGGTATCTCCACCCCGGAGGTGTGGTCCAGGCCGAACATACTGGCGTACTCGCGGATCGTGGTCAGACCCTGGTCCGGCGAGTAGGTGCCGTCCGGCTTCATGCTCATCCGGTGGGCCAGCTCGGCGAAGAAATAGTTGCAGGAGTTCTGGATACCCTCCTCGATGGTCTGGGCATTGTGGCGCCCCGGCCAGATCCAGCACTTGATGGGCTGGGCGATCTCGTCGTAAAGGCCCGTGCAGGTGATGGTATCGGTGGGACTTAAAACTCCGGTCTCCAGGGCCGCCACCGCCGTGATGGGCTTGAAGGTGGAGCCGGGGGCTTTTCGGGCCTGGGTGGCGTTGTTGTAGAGCGGCTTGGACATGTCGTCGTTGAGCTGGGCGAAATAGGTGGCGTCCACATAACCGGACATCCGGTTGTTGTCGTAGCTGGGGTAAGTGACCAGTGCCCTCACCTCGCCGGTGTTGACGTCGGTCACCACCACGCCCGCGGTACAGGGGTCCAAAGCCAGCTGGGCCGGCGTGATCTCGATCTGGGAGATCTTTTTGCGCAGGAAGGTGAAGGCGTAATCCTCCCCTCCTACCGTCAGGCTGGCGATCTCCTCCGGGTCGTTCTCCAGAACGCCCTGGGCGTACAGCGCCAGACACAGCTGGCGGCCGGTGATGGTGCCGCTGTTTACCAGGTAGCGGAACATCCGCTTGGTGAATTTGCCGTCGTTTTCCAGGCTCTCGATGATATAATCCACCAGCTGGGCGAAAATGTCGTCCGCGTCGGAGTATTTGGTGGTCACGTTCAGCTTGGTGGTGTCCACCCAGTTGTCCGCAATGCCGCTGTAGATATACTCCCGCAGGCTGATGCTGTCCTCCGCCCATTTTTTGTAGCTCTCGCTGTTGGGATCGATCTTGTCCTTCTGGATGATGCCCGCGGTATCCGCCAGATAGGTGTAGATGTAATTCATGTAGGTGGTCATGTCCTCGGGCAGGTCGGACATGGGCTGGGGATGGCTGCTCATCAGCTGGTTGCGGATGTTCTCCATGATCTGGTTCTTGGAGGACTGGTAAATGCTGTAGATCTCTTTCTCAATGGGCTCGGCATCCTCCTCCGCCATAGCCTGCAGGGAGAGCACGTTGTTGTTGATCAGCTGGTAGTAGGCGTCCTTGATGGGGATCATCCGCTTGGAGGAGTCCACCCGGACGTTGGGGTCCAGATCCTCGTTGACCAGCTTTGCAGTCAGAATACCCGCCAGCTGCTGCTCGATCAACTTGTAGATACCGATCTGCAGGTCCCGGTCTATGGTCAGATAGATATCGTTTCCGGCCTTGGGGTCCGTCTGCTCGATGACCTCCCTTGGGCGTCCCATGTTGTCCACGTACATCCGGGCAAAGCCCTTCTCGCCCTGCAGCTCCAGCTCCAGGGATTTCTCGATGCCGGTCCGGCCAACCACGTCGTTTAAGTCGTATTTGTCCTCGGCATCCGGCGGCAGGTCCTTCGCCTCCTCGGACTGGCGCCACTCCTCGTTGAGCTCCGCCAGCTGGTCCTCCTGGACCTTGCCGGTGTACCCGATGATGGGGGCGAAGTACAGGCTGTCGTTGTAGACGCGCACGGAGGAGCGCTCCACCTCCACGCCCTGGAGATCCGCGATGTTCTCGTTGATCTCCGCCATGGTCTCCAGGCTGATGTTGGAGGCCACGGTGGTGGTCTCGTACTTCTGGTACCGGGTCAGCTCCATGGTGAAAATGATATTGACCATGGACAGGGCCGTCTGATCCGGAATAATCAGCGCATTTCCCTTGTCGTCCTTCATCTGGTCCAGGCCGTAATCCCGTTTCTTTTTCTCAAAGGCCTCTCTGGCCGTGATGTTGGTGGGGTATTTCCCGGCCGGGTCATCCAGCTTGTCGGAGGAGGGCTGGCCGTAAAAGTTCAGCATAAAGCGGGTCTTTGCGGAATCCGACGTGGAGGTGAACACCATGTCCCCGTCCGCGTCCAGCGCCACCTCAAATTTGCCCTCCACGGTCTCACCACGGCGCTCCAGGATTTTGACCAGGCGGTACAGCATGGCGTTGCGGTCGGCGGTCTTGGAGTAAGCGCCGATGTCGCGGATGGTCACGGAGTAGGCCAGCTTGTTGTAGGCCAGTATGTTGCCGTTTACGTCGTAGATGATCCCGCGGGTTCCCGGGGTAGTCACGCTGCGCTCCGTCTTCTGCAGATACTTGTCCTGGTAATCAGCGCCGTTTAAAATCTGCATGTGGAACAGCTTCACCACCAGGCCGGAAAACATCAGGGTGAATATCAGCGCAAGGGCAAACAGGCGGGAGGTGAACAGCCGCTTAAAGAATTCCTGCACTATTTCTATCAGTTCGCTAAACAATCGTCGAGTCTCTCCTTTTTCCCATATCTTCCAGACGTCTGCTGGCGGATAAGAACAGCCGGTAGACCAAAAGGGTGGTCACCACTGTAAATATGATCTCCGGCAGCATGATGTTGCGGAAGTAATACGGCAGGTCCAGCCGCCCGCGGATCAAAAACCGGAACACGTACACGTACATGCTGTAGGCCAGCTCGTTGAACACGCTGAGAATCAGCGGCAGGGTAATGTAGTCTTCATAGTAGTAGCGGGTAAAAATCCCGTTGATGTAGCCGATATAGATGTAGGCCAGGGTGTAAAAGCCGAAAGGGCCGCTGTAGAATAAGTCCAGCAGCAGGCCGGACAACACGCCGTAGAGCATCCCCGCCCCTTTTCCGTGGATGAAGCCGAAGGAAAAGGTCAGGATCAGCAGCAGGTTGGGCGTGGCCGCCAGAAATGGCAGCAGCGGAAACACACAGTTCTGGATGGTGAAGGCCAGAAGGATCAGCACCACGTTTAACAGGAACTGCTTGATTTTGGCGTTGGTGTGAATATTCATCTACTGTGGGGTCGCCTCCTCCATCTCCTTGACATCCGTGATCACAAATACTTCCTGGAGATTGTCGAAATCCACCACCGGAATCAGATAGCCGGACTGGGTCAGATGCTCGGAGTCCACCGTGACGTCCACCGCGTAGCCGATCAGGATGCCGGGCAGGAATTTGGTGCTGATGTTGGAGGTGACGATCTGGTCACCGTCCTGCACCACCTCGTCCTTGGAAAAATCGGTGATGCGCAGGCGTCCCTGCTCATACTGGGTCAGATCGCCCGCCACGATGCAGCTGTATTCGGAATCCACAGGCATTGCGGAAACGCGGCTGGAGTCGTCGATGATGGAGCGCACCGTGGCGTAGTTGGCGCCCACGTCGGTGACAATGCCCACCAGGCCGCCGTCGGCCATCACGTTCATATCTACCCGCACGCCGTCTGCGGAGCCCTTGTTGATGCGGAAGACCTGAAACCACTTCTCGGAGTCCCGGGCGATCACGCGGGCGCCGATCTTGTCGTACTGCATGTAGTCCTGGTCCAGCTGGTAAAGGCTGCGCAGCCGTTCCAGCTCCGAGCGCTCGGCCTGGAGGCGGCTGTTGTCCTCGGTCAGGCGGGCGATCTCATCCTTCAGTTTTTCGTTTTCCGCCAGAGCGCCCTTCAACCTGGTGAAATCCGTCAGCTCGTTGTAGATGCCGGTGCCCACCTTATTCACGCCGGACTGGATGGGGATCAGAAAGTACCCTACGCCGGTGCGAAGCGGGTCCATCACCCCGTCCCGCAGGGAGGTGATGCCGATGAGCAGCACGCACAGGGCCGTGAGCACGATCAAGATATATTTACTGTATTTGGACTCCATGTATCATCTTCCTCTATAATAAATTCTGTTCACGGAAACTTAAGTAGCGCAGGTCTCCGATGACGATGTGGTCGATCAGTGGGATGCCCACCAGGCCGCCGGCCTCGCTGATCCGCCTGGTCAGGTTGATATCTTCGCGGCTGGGGGTGGGGTCTCCGCTGGGATGGTTGTGCACCAGCACCATGGTGACGGCCCGGCAGCGCAGGGCTTCGATCAGAACTTCCCGGGGCGAGAGCACCGACGCGTTCACGGTCCCACGGGACAGCAGCACGTCCTTTAACAGTGCCTGCTTGGTGTCCAGGAACATGGCGCGGATCTCCTCCTTCTCCAGGTGGCGCATATCTTCCATATAATAATCCGCAATTTCATCCGGGCAGGAAAACAGCGTCCGGCAGGTCAGGGTTTTCCGCTTCCAGATTCGTCTGGACAGCTCAGCCACGCAGGCCAGCTGTACGCCCTTCACCACACCGATGCCCTTCACCTTCATGAGATCGGGCAGGGAATGGTGCAAAAGCCCTACCAGCCCGTCCCCGGGCCCGCCCAGCTCCAGTATCCGCTCGGCCAGCTTCAGAGAACTCTCCTCTCTGCTGCCGGTGCGGATGATGACGGACAAAAGTTCTCCGTCGCTTAAAGTCTCCGGGCCATTTTTCCGGCATTTCTCGTAGGGACGCTGTTCGGTGGGCAGATCTTTCATTCTTATTCTTTCCATATCTCTCCTAACTACGCACCTCTCCAAGCACATTGTTAAGGGATATCGTTTCCTTGCCGGAATTTAGATCCAGCGGTAAATGATCAGAGCCACTGCGACTCCGATGATGCTGGCCATTGTGATCTTGATGGTCAGGCCAAAGGTGACGACCAGTATTCCGAAATTGACCACAAGGGGGGAATCCAGGCCAAAGGACTGTCCGAAATTCAGCCAGGACAGCCAGGACACCCCCTCCGCCAGCTGGCCCATAAAGCCGCCCAGCACGATGCCGGTCAGCAGCATGATAAGTAAAATCCAGAAATTCTTGTTGCGCATATGTGGCAATTCTCCTTCAGTCCGTCCGGTCTTTTAAGGGAAGCATGTCCCGCGCCAACCCGGCAGGATCCGCGCAAAACCGCCGCCGTGAACCGGCAAACTCTCATACATATTACCATAATCTTCTAGCTGTGTATACAAAAATGCAGGATTTACTGCAGATTTTTTACCACGCCGTCATTCACCAGCTCCTGGAGGGATTTGAGGATTCCCAGCTTGGCGTGGTACCAGGTGAGGCCTCCCTGGAAGTATACGGCGTAGGGCGGCTTGATGGGGCCGTCGGCTGAGAGCTCGATGGAGGAGCCCTGCACAAAGGCGCCCGCCGCCATGATCACCTGGCTGTCGTAGCCGGGCATATCCCAGGGCTCGGGGGTGACGTAGCTGTCCACCGGCGCCGCCGCCTGGATACCCTTGCAGAAGCCGATCACACCCTCCGGGGTTCCAAAGGTGATGGCCTGGATGATGTCGTGGCGGCTTTCCGTGCTGTTTGGAACCACGGAAAAGCCCAGGCGCTCGTAAACGTTGGCCGCGAAGATGGCTCCCTTTAACGCGCCTGCAACCACCGTGGGGGAAAGAAACAGTCCCTGGTAAAGCTGCTGGTTGATCCCCAGGCTGGCGCCCACCTCCTTGCCCAGGCCCGGGGCGCTTAAGCGGTAGGATGCGCGGTCCACGCAGTCTTTACGGCCCACGATATAGCCGCCGATGGGGGCCAATCCGCCGCCGGGGTTCTTGATCAGGGAACCCACGATCATATCCGCTCCCACGTCCGTGGGCTCGATGGTCTCCACAAACTCGCCGTAGCAGTTGTCCACCATGCAGATGACTTCCGGCTTGATCTGCTTGACGAAGGCGATCAGCTCGCCGATCTGTTTGACGGAAAAGGTGGGTCTTGGGTCGTAGCCCTTGGAGCGCTGGATGGTGACCAGCTTGGTCCTCTCGTTGATGGCCCTGGCGATATTGTCGTAGTCAAAGGTGCCGTCGGGCTTTAAATCCACCTGGCGGTAAACGACGCCATACTCTTTTAAGGAGCCCACGGAATCGCGGATGCCGATCACCTCCTCCAGAGTGTCGTAGGGTTTTCCCACCGGGGAAAGCAGCTCGTCGCCGGGGCGGAGGTTGCCGGAAAGGGCCACGTGCAGGGCGTGGGTGCCGCTGATCAGCTGAGGGCGCACCAGGGCGCTCTCGCCGTGAAATACGCTGGCGTAAACGTCCTCCAGGGTGTCCCGGCCCAGATCGTTGTAACCGTAACCGGTGGTGGCGGCAAAGTGGATGTCGCTGACCCGGTTGTCCTGCATGCCTTTTATCACCTTCATCTGGTTGTACTCCGCCGTCCGGTCGATGGCCTCAAAGCGTTCCTTTAACGTTTCCTCCACCCGGCGTCCGTATTCCAGCACCTGGGCGCTTATGCCCAACTGGCCGTACATTTGATTCATTTCAGTCTGTGTATCCATAATTCGGTTGATTCTCCCTTTATTTCTGTATGCGTGATCGTTATTGTAGCACAATTTTTTCCGCCACGCAATCCTCTATTATGGCGCGAAGCACCCGGTCCGGATCATTTTCAAAGTCGGGCAGGTTCAGGAAACGCACGTCCCGCTCGCGTTTGAACCAGGTCAGCTGGCGCTTGGCAAAGTGCCGCGTGTCGCGCTTGAGCACGTAGACCGCCTCCTCAAGGGTGCAGGCTCCGTTTAAATAGTCCAGAATTTCCTTGTAGCCAAGCCCCTGCATGGAGGTCAGGCCCCGATGGCAGCCCCGCTCCTTCAGGCGGCGGACCTCCTCCACCAAACCGTTTTCCATCATCTGATCCACCCGGCTGTCGATGCGCCGGTACAGCAGGCTGCGGTCCGTGGTGACGGCATAGTATAGGAAATGGTAGGGGGACTGCTTTCCCCTCTCCGCCTCGTTGTGAACGGAAATCTGCTCCCCGGTCTGCCGGAAATACTCGATGGCGCGGATCACCCGCTTGATATTGTTGGGGTGGATCTGCCCGGCCGCTTTGGGATCGATCTCCTGAAGCATGGCGTGCACCCGGAGATTACCCCCGCTCTGGGCCAGGGCTTCCAGCTCCGCGCGGATCGCACTGCCCTCCTCATTTTCCTTGAAGTCGATGTCGTACAGCAGGGCCTGGATGTAAAATCCGGTTCCGCCGGCCACGATGGGGATGTTGCCGCGGCTGTAGATGCCTGCCAGGGCTTCCGTTGCCATCTGCTTAAACACCACCACGTTGAACTCTTCCTCGGGTTCCAGCACATCGATCAGGTGATGGGGCACTCCGTCCATCTCCTCCTTTGTCACCTTGGCGGACCCGATGTCCATGTGGCGGTAGACCTGCATGGAGTCGGCGCTGATGATCTCCCCGCCGATGGCCTTGGCCAGACGGATGGAGAGGGCCGTTTTCCCCACTGCGGTGGGGCCTGTGAGAATGATCAGCGGCTGTTTCATGATTTTAAAACTCCTTTTACACAATGCGTTTGAATTTCTTTTCCAGCTCGTATTTTGTCATGGAAATGATCACCGGCCTGCCGTGGGGACAATTATAGGGATTGTCCAGGTGCAGCAGCTGGTCGATCAGCTCGTTAGCCTCCATGGCGGACATGGACATGTGGCCCTTCACCGCGGCCTTGCAGGACATGGAAGCCACTTTTTCGTAGATGATATCCGGATTTCGGACCGCGGCCTCGTCGGAGAGGCCGTCGATCATCTCGATTAAAAGCTCCCGCTTGGCGATGGAGAACAGGTTGGCGGGAACGCCCCGCACCGCGTACTCCCGGCCGCCGAAGTTCTCGATCTCAAAGCCCAGGTTGGTGAAATAGTCCATGTATTTGTTCAGCAGCAGCTCCTCGTTCATGCTCAGCGTCAGAATGATGGGAGGATTGACCATCTGGGTGTCGTACTGCCGGGTCTTTAAGGATTTCATGGTGTTCTCATAGAGAATTTTCTCGTGTGCCGCGTGCTGGTCGATGATCACCAGCATTCCGTCGTACTCCACCAACCAGTAGGTGTCGAACAGCTGCCCGATCAGTTTGTGCCGCAGCCTGGACTTGGGGTCCAGAAATTTGGTGTCGAACAGGTCCAGCTGTTCCGGGGAGGCGTCTGCGGTGCCGGAGGTTTCCTCGCCTTGGGAAGCTGCCCTGGGGGCGCGTTCCGGCTGAGGACCGGCGCTGTGGGAGGCGGCAGGATGATCCTCAGTTGTGGCCTCATGACCGTCTGCGGTGACGCCGCCGGGCGTGGCCGGGAAACCGGTGCCGGGCTTGTCTGCGAAATCGGTGCCGGGCTTGTCTGCGAAATCGGTGCCGGGCATGGCCGCGAAATCGGTGCCGGAGCCGCTCAGGACCGCCTGTGCCAGGTCCGCCGGTAGCTTGCAGTCCACCGGCTGGTTTTCCGGCTCCTGCGCGCCGCCGAACAGCTCCCGCTCCAGATCGGCGGCGTGGGAGGCGGGACGGGCGGCTTTGCCCGGCGCTGCGGCGCTGCCGTTCCAGCTCCAGCTTGTCTCACGCAGCTGGTTTTGAGATTTATGTGGGATCAAGCGGTAATCAATCGGGGGGTTTTGCACTGCTTGTGGAGGCGTATGTGCATCAAAACCGGAATTATTTGACGAAAGTGGGGAGATGGATTCGCTCTTGCGATCCGTTGTCCCTCCGTTCTCCAGCGTCTGGCGTCTCCGGACCTCAAAAGGCTCCGGCCTGGGAGTCAGGCGTTCCTTCTGCTGGGCCTCCTCACGGGCGCGTTTCTCCTCCAGACTCACCAGGGGAATCAGTTCCCGGTGGGAAAGGGCCTCCCCAACCGCGTTCAACACGGTTTTGAACATCAGCTCGCCGTCCCTGAAGCGCAGCTCCATTTTGGTGGGGTGGACGTTCACATCCAAAAACTCCGGTTCTATGGAAAAATGCAGCAGGGTGAAGGGGTATTTGTGCTGCATCATGTAGGGCTTGTACGCTTCCTCGATGGCTTTGGAAATGATGCTGCTCTTGATATACCGTCCGTTGATGAAATAGTTTTCATAATTCCGGTTGCCGCGGGCGATCAGGGGTTTGCCGATAAAACCGGATACCTTGATATCCTGCGCCTGGACGTCGATGGGCAGCAGGTTGGCGGTTACCTCCCGGCCGTAAACCGTATACACCAGATCCCGCAGATTGTGGTTTCCCGAGGTATAGAGTTTGTTCTGGTTATTTTGGATAAAGCGTATGGAGATTTCCGGGTGGGACAGGGCGATCTTCTCCACCAGGTCCGCCACGTAGGCTCCCTCGGTCACAGGGCGCTTGAGGAATTTTTTGCGGGCGGGCGTGTTGTAGAACAGATTCCTGGCGATAAAGGTGGTGCCGTCCGGCGCGCCCACCTCCTCCAGGCCCCGCTCCGCTCCGCCCTCGATCTGATAGCGGAAGCCGGTCAGGCTGTCTCCGGTTTTGGTGATCAGCTCCACCTGGGCCACGGCCGCGATGCTGGCCAGGGCCTCGCCCCGAAACCCAAGGGAGGACACGGTGAACAAGTCCTCCACGGATTTGATCTTGCTGGTGGCGTGGCGCAGGAAGGCCAGGCTGATCTGGTCTTTGGGAATGCCGCAGCCGTTGTCCGTCACCCGGATCAGGGTGGTTCCGCCCTCCTTGATTTCAATGGTCACGGCTGTGGCCTGGGCGTCGATGGCGTTTTCCAGCAGTTCCTTCACCACGGAGGCCGGGCGCTCGATCACCTCGCCCGCGGCGATTTTATTGATGGTATTCTGGTCAAGTACCGTTATGTTAGCCATGGAATTTCTCTCCTTTGTCGGTCATTTGCGGCGTTCTCCCGCTGCTGCGGCTCCTACGGTCAGCAGGCCGCCCAGGGCGAAGGCGCATGCCAGAACCAGCATGGCGCTCACTCCGGACGCGTCTAAGACGATTCCGCCGCTTAAGTTTCCGGCCACGCTGCCTAAGGTGCTGGCCGCGGTCATGTATGCCTGGCCCTTGATTTTGTCGCCCGCTCTCATCACCTGGTCCGTGAAGGCCACGGAGGCCGGGATAAACAGGGCGAAGGAAAATGCCTGGAAGACCTGGGCGGCCAGGATCATATTCACATCCCATGCCGCCAAAAGCAGCAGGGATTTCACCACGAAACCAACGGCTGAGGCCGCCAGAAGGGTGGATACCCTGAAAGACCGGGCGAGGCGGGAAAACAGCAGCATGGTGGGCAGCTCGCAGACCGCGGCTACCGCCAGGGCCAGCCCCATCTCCTCGCTGCCCCCGCCGAACCGCTCCATCATGCGGATCATGTAGGTGCAGGTGATATTGTGAAAGGCAAAAAGCATCACCACCCCGGCCAGCGTCAGGGTGAAGGTGCGGTAGCGGGAAAAGAAATTGGGTTCCCGCCGTCTGGGTTGGGCGGCGCAGGGGGCGCAGGGGGCGGTTGTGTCCGCAGGAGCGGCGGGCCTATCGCCAGGGGCGGCCATGGGGCCGGCAGCTCCATCATGGGGGGTGGCTATTAATCCGGCGCCCCCATCTTGAACGGCGGCTGCATTCCCGCCGCCCCCTGCCTGCTCTTCCACCTTCGTTGTTCCCGGTTTCATGGAGAACAGCCCGCAGCAGGCGAACACGGCGGCGTAGAGCGCCATGGAGGCCCAGGGGATCAGGCCCGCGCCGAACATTCCGGCCAGAAGCCCCAGGCCGTAGGAAAATGCTGCGTAGGTCAGGGAGCCGATGCCGCGGGCCGGGCCGAAGTTGATCCGGTATCCGCGGTTGCTGAAATACACGCTGACCGCGTTGACCAGAGGCATCTCCAGGTTGGCGATCATCGCCAGCGCCATATACAGCGGGGCGATCAGCTTCAGGCTCCCGAAAACGCCAACAAGCAGGGACAAGATTGCCCCCGCTGCGGCTGCCAGCCTGATCATTTGTTTTAACGTGACGCGCCCGGACCGGTCGGCGATGCCGGCGGCCATGGGCTGGAGCACTGCGGACAGAACGTTTCCCGCCGCGATCAGCGCTCCGATTCCTGCGGGGCTCATCCCCCGCTCCAACAGAAAGACGGAGGCGTAGCCGATCACGGCGCAGTTGACCCCGTAATAACTGCCCTGGAGCAGACAGTAACGCCCGGTCAGCCCCTCTCCGGCTTTCATAGATCCATCAGGCCGTCCAGAACGTGCACCGTCATCCTTCCATCATCCAGGTTCACATCCAGGATGCAGTCCCCGATGGCGGGCAGCAGGAGCTCGCGGCCGTCCTTCATCTCCACGATGTACACGTCGTTGGCGCCGGTTTCCATCACGTCCTTCACGGTCCCCAACGCCTCCCCGGCGTCCGTCACCACCGCAAGGCCGATCAGGTCCGCGATGAAATACTCGTCCTCCTCAAGCTCCACCGCCTGTTCCCGGCGGATCAGCAGGTCTTTTGATCTATATTTTTCGATGTCGTTGATATTGTCGTAACCCTTGAATTTCAGAATCACCATGTTCTTGAAAAACTTCACATGTTCAATCTCAAGCGAAATCGTCTCTTTTCCCGTATCCAGCACCACCTGCTTCAACGTTTTGAAGCGGGCAGCGTCGTCCGTGGTGGGAAATACCTTGACTTCGCCCCTCACGCCGTGGGGGGAGGTAATCACACCGACTCTCAGCATATCTTCCATAACACAGACACCTTTCCAAAAAATGTGGCAGATAGAAAATGAACCGCCTCCCCAAAAGGTCGGCGGTCATCCGTCTTACTGAATCTCAACGATTACTTTTTTGTCTTCCTTCGATGCAGCAGCTTTCACGACAGAACGAATTGCTTTCGCGATCCGGCCCTGTTTACCGATCACCTTGCCCATATCGGCGGCGGCTACCGTGAGCTCAATCAGGATGTCCTCACCCTTCATGGATTCCGTCACCACCACATCATCGGGATTGTCCACCAGTGCTTTCGCAATCACTTCAACCAATTCTTTCATATGTCCACCTCAATCTACATGATTACTGAATGCCGGCGGTCTTTAACAGCTTTCCTACGGTCTCGGTAGGCTGGGCGCCTGTCGCTAACCACTTCTTTGCTGCTTCCTCGTCGAACTTGATTACGCTGGGTTCCTTGGTGGGATCATAGTAACCAATTTCTTCGATGAATCTACCATCTCTGGGAGATCTGGAATCAGCAACCACAATTCTATAGAAAGGAGCCTTCTTCTGTCCCATTCTTCTCAGTCTCATCTTTACTGCCATGTCATTTCACCTCCTTATACCTTCATTCCACCGCCTGAGCGGTACATTTATTAGACATACAGGATAACCCTGTTTGACTAGCGTATCTTAAAAGGGCATCTTGAACTTGTTTCCGCCCATGAGGCCGCCCAGGCCGCCGAAACCGCCCCGCTTTTTGCCTCCGGCCATTCCCGGCATCTGCTTCATCATCTTCTTCATCTGGTCGAACTGCTTGACCAGACGGTTGACCTCGCTGATGTCCACGCCCGCGCCTCTGGCGATGCGCTTCTTGCGGGAGGGATTGATCAGGCCCGGATTAGCCCGCTCATCTTTGGTCATGGAGAGGATAATGGATTCCACCCGTTTCATGGACTTTTCGCCCTCGTCCATATCCACGCCGGAGAGCTGGTTGCCCACGCCGGGAAGCATGGAGAGGATACTGCCCATGCCGCCGATCTTTTTGATCTGCTGCATCTGAGCCAGGAAATCGTTGTAGTCGAATTCCGCCTTGCGCAGCTTCTGGGTCATCTCCCGGGCCTGCTCCTCGTCGATCTCGGCCGTAGCCTTCTCGATCAGGCTCATGATATCGCCCATTCCCAGAATTCTGGAAGCCATGCGGTCCGGATAGAACTGTTCCAGATCGGAGAGCTTCTCTCCCATACCCACATAGAGGATGGGTTTGCCGGTCACCGCCCGGATGGAAAGGGCCGCGCCGCCTCTGGTGTCGCCGTCCAGCTTGGTCAGGACGACTCCGTCGATTCCGATTTTATTGTTAAAGGTTTCGGATACGTTGACCGCATCCTGGCCTGTCATGGCGTCTACCACCAAAATGGTCTGATGGACGTCCAGCTGATCCTTGATCTCCACCAACTCATCCATCATGGCCTCGTCGATGTGAAGCCGTCCGGCGGTGTCCAGGATCACCAGGTTCATGCCGTTTTTCGCCGCATGCTCCATGGCCGCCTTGGCGATGTCCACCGGTTTGTGCTTGTCTCCCATGGCGAACACGGGAACGCCTACCTTTTCGCCGTTGATCTGCAGCTGCTTGATGGCTGCGGGCCGGTAAACGTCGCAGGCTACCAGCAGGGGCTTGCGGCCCTTTTTGGCCTTTAACTGCGCGGCCAGCTTGGCTGTGGTCGTGGTCTTTCCGGCGCCCTGCAGACCGGTCATCATGATGACCGTAATCTCATTCCCCGGCTTTAAATCCACTTCCGTAGTCTCGGACCCCATGAGCTTTACCAGCTCTTCGTTGACGATCTTGATCACCGTCTGTCCGGCGTCCAGCTTGCCGAACACCTCGGCGCCCACCGCCTGCTCCTGGATGGAATTGATAAACTGCTTTACCACCTTGAAGCTGACGTCCGCCTCCAGGAGAGCCATCTTCACTTCCTTAAGCGCGGCCTTGACCTCCGCTTCGGACAGCTTTCCCTTGCTGCGAAGGCCCTTGAACACATTCTGTAATTTATCGGTTAAACTTTCAAAAGCCATCGGCTAACCTCCTGCCATGCACCTATAGGGTGCTGGTGATCTCGCCCGAGAGCCTGCGAATCTGCTCGATCCGTTCCAGATCCCTCGTCTCCATGTATTCGTCCGCCTGGCTCTGGATCTCTCCCACCATCTCGCGGATCTTCACAAATTTGGCCACCAGATGAAGCTTGGCCTCGTATTCTTCCAGTATTTTGTTGCAGCGACGGATCAGATCGTGTACGCCCTGACGGCTGATGCCCTGTTCCTTCGCGATCTCGCTGGGCGACAGGTCATTGAACACCACGTCCTCATAAACGCTCCGCTGATGGTCGGTCAGCAGCTCTCCGTAAAAATCATACAACAGACCTTGTTCCACAATCTTTTCCATTTCAACCACCTGTGTTATCATACACGAAAGAAATAAGGTTGTCAAGTAAAAGTTCTTGACATATTAAAAAAATCAGAAAAGCGGGGCTGTGGACTTCCGACGGCGATCCGCCGCGTAAAAAGCCCGCGGGAACGCTTTGAACCTTTGCGCCCGCGGACTCTCTTCTGTCTGCCGATCATTTAAAACTGCAATTATTATATAGGAAGTGCTTTATCAGCTGGCCATCCCGTCTTTGGGGTATTTCCGGCCAAACCAGGTCATGATCACGCCCTTGGGCGGCTTTGGGGTGGCCAGGCTCACGGCGGCCATCACCGCCAGAGCGATCAGGCTGGCCGGGAGCACCGGCTGCATACCAGAGATCATGGCTTTGAGCGGGTACGAGAACAGGTAATAACAGACCGCTCCCACAACCATGCCGGACAGCGCGCCCTGCTCATTGGCCCGTTTCCAGAACAGCCCCAAAAGCATAGGCCCGAAGAAAATGGTCTCCATACCGCCCACTGCGAAGTTGATGAGCATCTGCAGGAACGCAGGCGGTTTGATGGAGAACAGGAAAATAGCCAGCAGTACCAGGATGGTGATGATCTGCGTCATCTTCTTCATCTGATCCGGCCCCGCTTCCGGGCGGACATAGTTGGAGTAAATGTCGTTCACCGCGCTGGAGGAGATGACGATCAGCATAGCGGCGATGGTGGACTGGATCGCGCCCACAGCTCCGGCGATGATCACGCCCGCCAGCCACGGGGGAAGCACGGTCATTGCGATCACAGGGGTGGTCTGGTCGGCCACCTCGGGCACAATGTTCATCAGCCGGGCGGCCGGACCCATAAAGGTCATGATGCCCTGCCAGAAGGTGACGAACACAACGCCCACCAGAATGGCCCCGTGCAGGGACTTGGTATCTTTGTAGGTGAGAGCGCCCTGCACCGCGTGGGGCAGGCCCACATAGGTGATGCCCACCAGCCAGATGTAGGAGAACATCACCGGAATGGACCACTGTTTGGGCGACATGATCATCTTGTGGTCCGAGGCCGCCAGGTTCTGCCAGGCCGCGGCCATGGAACCGGAGTCACTGCGGATGTAACCCACCACGCCGAAGATCAGAAGTAAGGTTGCAAAGGTCATGATAAAGCCCTGGATCACGGTGCTGACGGAAACGCCCTTGATGCCGCCGAAAATGGTGTAGATCAGGATGATCAGGGCAAAGATTCCCAGGCCCCAGAGATAGGGGATGCCGATCATGGTCTCGATCAGCCTGGCTCCGCCCACCAGCTGGGAGGAACAGTAAGGAATCAGAAATCCGATGATGGCCAGAGCGCCCAGAATGGTGACGCCCTTGTTGTCATTGTAGCGGTTTTTGAGCAGGGACACATAGGACACCGCGTTGGTCCTGCGGGCGATGATGCCGATCTTCTTTCCCGCGATGCCCAGGATGACAAAGTTCATAAACACGGAGGCGTAAATACAAACGGTCCAGACCAGGCCTTCCTTTGTGCCCGTGGCCGGGCCGCCGATGAAGGTGCCGGAGCTGCACACCGAGGCGCCCAACATCATGCCCACTACCAGCGGTCCCATTGCGCGGCCGCCGGAGAAAAAGTTTTTCGAAAAATCGCCCGAGGTTTCCTTTTTGGATTTCTGGCGGTAGTAAAAACCAACCCCCAGCAACAGTACACTGTAAATAATGAAGATCACCAGCGTAAGCATACGCGTGCTCGCATTAATCTGCATATCATTTTCCCCCTATTCTTTGGCAGCCATTACAGCTCGTCGTCCAGTGAAAAATCCTGGAATACCCGTTTCACAATGAAGAACACCGCCCCGATGCAGCCCAGAATCAGCAGGCACACCAGGAAAAACCACAGCGGAAGCCCGCAGACATAGGTGTACTCCGTGGGATCCTTCACGCCGATGGTGTACATGATGATCAGCGTCAGCGCCACAAACAGGCTCCAGAAGCCGATTACGGTCAGGGCTTCCTTCTTGCATGTCTTAAATCGCGGGTCCTCCGGGATATCCTCGAACCTGTAGTTCCGGTCGTCATACTCTTCTCTGGTCATGAGCGTTCCCCTCCTCTTTTTGCTGTAATAATCTCTTCCTGTATAAACGCGTCAACCTGCCGGTTGAAGGTTTCCGGATCCGTATAGAAAAACATGTGGCCGCCGTGGTCGTAATAGTGATAGCGGTGCGGGCATTTCATCCTGCGGCAGGCTTCCTCGGACACGCAGGCCGGCACGCCTTTGGAATTACCCGCAAACACCACGGTCGGGACCGTAAACTGCTCCACATAGCTCATGGTGTCCGTGTGGCAGGTGTCCAGGTGCAGCTCGATGCCGGTCCAGGGCATGGTCAGGCTGATCTCCTCAGTGATCCATTTTTCATCCTCCGGGGTCAGCTCCTTACAATCTACGGTGTCGAAAAAATACCGGTGGTACTTGTCCGGGTCTGTGAACCAGAGGCTTCTTCCGCTGATGTACTCTCCCACCTTGTAGCCGGAAAATTTGTATTTGTTCCACTCCCCGTGGGCGAACGGCGACAGGAAGGCGTCGATGAAGCCGATTCCCGAAAGGCGGTACTCCCGGTACTCGTGGGCGTAGACCGCCACGGCGGAAGTCCCAAGGGACCAGCCCATGAGCACAACACTGTCCAGATTCAGAAAATCGATGAGCTCCTTTATATCCCTGGCATGGCCCTTTAAGGTGTTGCCCTGAAGGGTTTTGGAGGAAAGTCCGTATCCCCTGGGATCGAAGGTGATCACCCGGTATTTTTTACTCAGTTCCCCAACATTCCGCTCATAAAAGCGGGTGGTGCACATAAAACCCGGCACCAGGATCAGCGGCGTCCCCCGTCCCCTGTCCTCGTAATAAAGCATGGCGCCGTCCGATGTCTGAAAAAAGTTATCTCTGTCCATATGCCCTCTCCTTTGTCTGCGATGCAATCTGTGTGATCAAACAGTTCAAAATCGCCACCCACTCGTCCCGGTCCTCCACCATGATCGTGTGACCGCCGTCCAGCAGATGAACCTGGGTGTCTTTCACCCCGTCCGTGATCATGCGCACGTGCTCCAGCGTCCTGGTCCGGTCCAGTATGCCGTGGGCGACCACCACCGGGCAGGTGATTTTTCCGAGCCGGGGCCGCAGGTCGTGTTCCCGCAGCGTTTTCGCCGCCTCATAGACCACGTTCACCGGAATCTGCCGCGCGTAATCCAACAGCTTTTCCCGAAGCGCCGGATCGACGGGAAATGCAAAACACCGGTCCAGAAACGGTTCAAACAGTTCCATGGAAAACCAGTGCCCCAGAATCCGTTTCGGCAGGTCCGGGTCCCCGTGCCCCACGGTGCAGGGACCGGTGTTGGACAAAAGCAGCCCGGAAATGCGGTTTTCGCGGTCCTGTATCGCCGCCTCCATGGCGATGACGCCGCCGGCCGAGTAGCCGGCCAGGATCACCGGCCCAAGCTCCAGCTCTTTTACCAGCTCCAGCGTCCGGTCTCCGATGTCCAGCACGTCCCAGGGACCGGGCGACCTGCTCCAGTCGATCACCGCCGACTGGCAGGCCAGCGTTTCGCCGATGCCCTCGTAAACCGCCGGCGACGTGGCCATTCCGCCTGGAATCATCAGCACGGTCAGGCAGCCCTTTTGCAGATCACCGATATAGTTAAGGTGGCTTGCCATTTCAATCTCCCCTCCATTGACTTCTTGATGATCCTATTGTAATATGTGGTGGTATATTTGTAAAATATGTATTATATTGGGGCGGCAATCGGTTTGACCTATATCAGAAATGGAGATGGAAACAGATGGAATTCAAGGATCTTCTATACATTTTGACAATCGCAAAATACGGAAAGGTATCGACGGCGGCCTCGGAGCTGTTCATCGCCCAGTCCTCCCTCAGCCAGTTTTTAAAAAATTATGAGAATTCCCTCGGATTTCCGCTGTTTATCCGCACGAACCGCGGGCTGTTCCTGACGGAGGAGGGAAAGCTGTTTGTGGAGTCCGGCAAGCAGATCCTGGCCATGCGGCGGGATTTCTTCAACAAAATATCCGATCTCCAGAATCTGAAAATCGGATCGGTCAATTTCTCTATCTCGCCCTTCCGGGCACCCTATCTCCTGCCCCGGGTGATCCCGGTCTTCACAAAGGCCTATCCGGACATCCGGCTGACCATCCATGAGGGCAGCATGAAAGAGCAGGAGGAGATGCTGGCACAGTGCGAGATCGACATGGGATTTTTGACGCTGCCCATGGACAATGAGCAGCTCCCCTACCGCCCTGCCACCAACGAGGAGATTCTGCTGGCCGTGCCCGCAGGCCATCCGCTCTGCGCAAAGGCCCATGAGCCAGGCCCCACCGGGCGGGCCTGGCTGGCGGTGGAGGATTTGTCCGGCCAGAATTTCCTCATGTACAGCATCAACCACCGGCTGAGAAGCTTTGCGGAAACGCTGTTTCGCGACCATCAGTTAAACCCGCGCATCATCCAGTCCCACAACAGCTTTGAGACCCTGATCCGCCTGGCCGAGGCCGGGATGGGCGTCACCTTTCTGCCTGAGACCTATTTGGAACCCAGAGAGGGGCTGCGCCATTTTTCCCTGGGGCGTCAGGGAATGTCCCGTCAGCTGGTGCTGGGTTATGTCCCCAGCGGTTATGTCTCCAAAGCCGCCGCAGCGTTCTCGGACATTGTGGTGGAGGAGCTGCGCCGGCAGAAGGAGGCGGCGCGGCTGATTCCG
This sequence comes from Enterocloster lavalensis, assembly GCF_046603895.1. NCBI lineage: Bacteria > Bacillati > Bacillota > Clostridia > Lachnospirales > Lachnospiraceae > Enterocloster > Enterocloster lavalensis. The sequence continues at coordinate 6,361,038 of NZ_CP176637.1, read as the reverse complement.
TAGGATTGCACCTTAAACCGGATTGCTGTAACCCATAAGGGATTCATCCAGCTCCCGGGCTGCCTCCCGGCCCTCCGCGATGGCCCAGACCACCAGGGACTGGCCGCGGCGCATGTCCCCGGCCGCGAAAACGCGGTCATTGCCGGTCCGGTAGCCGTCCGCCTGGGTGGCCACGTTCATACGGCCGTCCAGCTTTAAGCCGAAGGCCTCCGCCACATAGGGCTCGCTGCCAAGAAATCCGGCCGCGATCAATACCAGGTCCGCAGGAATTTCCTTCTCGCTGCCCTCCACCGGAACCATGTTCACGCGCCCCGTGGTTTCGTCCTTCTCCGGTTTCAGCGTTACCAGCCTGGCGCCGCAGACATTTCCCTTCTGATCCTTTTTAAAGCCGGTCACGGTGGTCTGATAGATCCGCGGATCGCAGCCAAACACGCTTGCGGCCTCCTCCTGGCCGTAGTCGGTCTTTAACACCCGGGGCCACTCAGGCCAGGGATTGTTCTGGGCGCGTTTTTCCGGAGCCTTGGGCATCATCTCCAGCTGGGTGACCGACGAGGCGCCCAGGCGGATCACCGTCCCCACGCAGTCATTTCCGGTATCCCCACCGCCGATAACCAGGGCCCGCCTGCCCCGGACCGGTTCGTCCGGCGTCCCGGAGAAATTGCTGTTTAAAAGCCGTCTGGTGACCATGGTGAGAAAATCCACGGCAAACCAGATCCCCAGGGCGTCCCGGCCGGGGACCGCGATATCCCGGGGTGTTCCTGCCCCGCAGGCCAGCAGCACCCGGTCGTATTGTTTGAGAAGCTCCCGCCCGCTTACGTCCTTTCCAATGTCCGTGTTGCAGACAAAGCGGATACCGGATTCCTCCATCAAACGGACCCGGCGGTCGACGACGTCCTTTTCCAGCTTCATATTGGGAATGCCATAGCGCAGCAGGCCGCCGGGGCGGTCGCTCCGCTCGTAAATGGTCACGCTGTGGCCCCTGCGGTTCAGCTGGATGGCCGCCGCCAGCCCCGCCGGACCGCTTCCCACCACGGCCACGCGTTTACCGGTGCGCACCTTAGGCGGCCGGGCGTCCACAAGGCCATGGGCGAAGGCGTACTCGATCACCGCCCGTTCATTTTCCCTGGTCGACACCGGGTCCGCGTGCAGGCCGCAGGTGCAGGCACTCTCGCACAGGGCCGGACATACCCGGGATGTGAATTCCGGCAGGCAGTGGGTCCTGGACAGCCGGATGTAGGCCTGTTCCCAGTTCCCGCGATAAACCATATCGTTGATCTCCGGCACCAGGTTGTGCAGGGGACAGCCGGAAACCATGCCGCCAATCGTCACCCCTGCCTGGCAGAAGGGCACGCCGCAGTCCATACACCGCGCGCCCTGCAGGCGCTGTTCCTCCCAGGAGAGCATCCCGTGAAACTCCCGAAAATTCTGAATCCGGTCCGCGGGCGCCGTAATCTGCCCATTTCTGCGCTCATATTCTAAAAAACCTGTTGGTTTTCCCATAACGTTCCTCCTCTATCTGCCGCCGATGCTGGCGTAAAATGCCTCGATCTGCGCTTCCTGCCGGCTCATCCCCTGCTCCTCAAACTGCGCGGCCATCTGGGTCAGGCGCTTGTAGTCGCCGGGTATGATCTTTTTGAATTTGGGCAGGTACTCGTCGAACCGCTCCAGAATCTCCCGGCCCTTGTGGGAATTGGTGTGCTTCACGTGGGCCTGAAGCATTTCCATCAACTCCTCGCGGTCAAAGCGGGATTCAACCTTTTCCATGGACACCATTCCCCGGTTTAAGTTCTGGTACAGCCGGTTTTCCTCATCCAGCACATAGACGATGCCGCCGCTCATGCCGGCCGCGAAGTTTTTGCCTGTAGGGCCTAAAACGGCCACCCGGCCGCCGGTCATGTACTCGCATCCGTGCTCGCCCACGCCTTCTACCACCGCTACAGCGCCGGAATTGCGGACGCAGAAGCGCTCTCCCGCCACACCGGCAATGTAAGCCTGGCCGCCGGTAGCGCCGTAGAGGGCCACATTTCCGATGATAATGTTTTCCTCCGGCACGAACCTGGCCTTATCCGGCGCATAGACGGCCAGCTTTCCGCCGGAGAGGCCCTTGCCGAAGTAGTCGTTGCTGTCGCCGCACAGGGACAGGGTGAGACCTCCGGGCAGAAACGCCCCGAAGCTCTGGCCGCCCGCCCCCTCGCAGTGGATGGTGATGGTGTCCTCCGCAAGCCCTTCCGGATTCTGCCGGGTGATCTCAGCGCCCAGAAGGGTGCCGAAGGTCCGGTCGGTGTTGGTGAGTCTGATCCTGCCGCTCCATTTCGTGCCCGACGCGATGGCGGTCCTGAGTTCCTGTTTCTTCAGCAGGACCGCCTCGTCCTTGGTCTGCTCCAGTTTGAAATCGTAGGCCCGTGTGGGATCAAAGACGCAGTCCCCACGGTCCGCGTTTGGAGCTCCGGCTAAGATACAGCTTAAATCCACCTTACTTTGGCGGCCGGACAGATGTTCCTTTTTCTTCAAGAGATCGGTGCGTCCCACCATCTCATCCACGGTGCGAAGCCCCAGCTTCGCCATATACTCCCTCAGCTGCCGGGCTATAAAGACCATAAAATTCATCACGTACTCCGGTTTCCCCTCAAATCGCCTGCGCAGCTTGGGATTCTGGGTGGCGATGCCCATGGGACAGGTATCCAGATTGCAGACCCGCATCATCACGCAGCCCAGGGTCACCAGGGGAGCGGTGGCGAAACCGAACTCCTCGGCGCCCAGCAGCGCGGCCACCGCCACGTCCCGGCCGGTCATCAGCTTGCCGTCGGTCTCCAGCACCACCTGGTTCCTCAGCCCGTTTTTCAGCAGCGTCTGGTGGGTTTCCGCCAGGCCAAGCTCCCAGGGCAGTCCCGCGTTATGGATGGAGCTGACCGGAGCGGCTCCCGTGCCGCCGTCGTAGCCGGAGATCAGGATCACCTGGGCCCCCGCCTTGGCAACGCCCGCGGCCACGGTGCCAACGCCTGCCTCGGACACCAGCTTGACGGAGATGCGGGCGTATTTGTTGGCGTTTTTCAAATCGTAGATCAACTGGGCCAGGTCCTCGATGGAGTAAATATCGTGGTGGGGAGGCGGAGAGATCAGACTCACACCCGGGGTGGAATGGCGGGTTTTCGCCACCCAGGGATATACCTTTTTGGCTGGAAGATGTCCGCCTTCCCCGGGTTTTGCGCCCTGGGCCATCTTGATCTGAATCTCCTTTGCGCTGACCAGATAACGGCTGGTCACTCCGAAGCGGCCGCTGGCCACCTGTTTGATCGCACTGCTCCGATCCTGGTCCGTGCCGGCGGAATCCAGGCGCTCATCGCTCTCACCTCCCTCTCCGCTGTTGGATTTGCCGTGAAGGCGGTTCATGGCGATTGCCAGCGCCTCGTGGGCCTCCTGGGAAATGGACCCATAGGACATGGCGCCGGTCTTAAAGCGTTTCACAATGGATTCCACGCTCTCCACCTCCTCGATGGGCACGGGCTGATCGGGGTAGTTGAAGTCCATCAGACAGCGCAGGCAGCCGTTACGTTCGCTGTCCGCCAGCCGGGTGTATTGGCAGAATTTTTCATAGCTGTCCTCGCGGGTGGACTGTTGAAGCAGATGGATGGTCTGGGGATTGTAGCGGTGGACCTCGCCCTGGCTGCGCATCTTGTGCCGCCCCATGGAGGACAGGGTTAAGTCCGTTTGAAGCCCCAGGGGATCAAAGGCCCGGGAGTGCTGGGCGTCGGTCTGTTCCGCGATATCCTCCAGGGTGATGCCGCCCACCCGGCTGACCGTTCCGGTAAAATATCGGTCGACCACATCCTGTGACAGGCCGATGGCCTCGAAGATTTGGCTGCCCTGGTAGGACTGGATGGTGGAGATACCCATTTTGGAGGCGATTTTGACGATGCCCTGCAGCACCGCCTGGCCATAGTCCGCAACGGCCGCGTAGTAGTCTTTTTCCAGTATTCCGTCCTCCACCAGCCCGGCGATGGTGGCGTGGGCCAGATATGGGTTGACGGCGCTGGCGCCATAGCCCAAAAGCGCCGCAAAGTCGTGAACCTCCCGGGGTTCGCCGGATTCCAGGATAATCGAGAGCGCCGTGCATTTTTTGGTCTTGACCAGGTGCTTGTGTACGGCGGATACCGCCAGCAGCGAAGGGATCGCCACGTGGTTTTCGTCCACCCCGCGGTCCGACAGGATCAGAATATCGGCTCCCTCGCGGTAAGCCTTATCCACTTCCACAAACAGGTGCTCCAGCACCCGCTCCATGGGCGTGCTCTTGTAGAACAGAATAGGCACAACGGCCACCTTGAACCCGGGCTTATTGATGGCCTTGATCCGCAGCAGATCCAGATCCGACAGAATTGGATTGTCGATCTTTAACATTTGGCAGTTTTCCGGCTTCTCCTCCAGCAGGTTACCGTTTTTGCCCACGTACACTGCGGTGGCGGTGACGATTTTTTCCCGAACCGCGTCGATGGGCGGATTGGTGACCTGGGCGAACAGCTGCTTAAAGTAGTAGAACAGGGGTTGATATTCCCGGGATAACACGGCCAGCGGCGTGTCCACTCCCATGGCTCCGATGCGTTCCGCCCCGTTTAAGGCCATGGAGCAGATGCTCTCGCGGTATTCCTCGTAAGTGTATCCGAAGGCCTTCTGGAGCCGCGCCCGCTCTTCTCTGCCGTAAGCCGGAATCTTTTCGTTGGGGATATTCAGATCGCTTAAATTGACCAGATTGCTGTCCAGCCACTCCCCGTAGGGCTCCTGCCCGGCATAATGGGCTTTGATCTCCTCATCGTCGAACACACGGCCCGCCACCGTGTCCACCAGCAGCATTTTACCCGGGTGAAGGCGCTCTTTTTTCAGAATATGTTCGGCCGGGATATCCAGCACTCCCACCTCGGAGGACAGAATCAGACGTCCGTCGTCCGTGATATAATAGCGGGAGGGCCTCAGGCCGTTGCGGTCCAGCACCGCGCCGATCTGGTCGCCGTCGGAAAATACGATAGCGGCCGGCCCGTCCCAGGGCTCCATCATGGTGGCGTAATATTGATAGAAATCCCGCACCTGCCGGGGCAGGGTTGCGTTGCTTGTCCAGGGCTCCGGTATGGCGGCCATGACGGCCAACGGCAGGTCCATCCCGCTCATCTCCAGAAATTCCAGAGTATTGTCCAGCATCGCAGAGTCGGATCCGGCCACATTGATCACCGGAAGCACCTTGGTTAAGTCGTCCGCCGGGAATTTCAGGGCGCGCATGGTCTCCTCTCTGGCCAGCATCTTATCCGCGTTGCCCCGGATGGTATTGATCTCGCCGTTGTGGACGATGAGACGGTTGGGATGGGCCCTCTCCCAGCTGGGATTGGTGTTGGTGGAAAAACGGGAGTGCACCACCGCGATGGCCGACTGGTAGTCCGCGTCCTGAAGGTCCTTAAAAAATGTCCGCAGCTGCCCCACCAGAAACATCCCCTTGTAGACAATGGTCCGGCTGGACAGGGAGGGCACGTAGGTGTTATCGTTGCTCTGTTCAAAGACCCGGCGCACCACGTAGAGTCTGCGGTCAAAGTCCAGGCCCGTGAGGATCCGCCCGGGTTTCTTCACAAAACCCTGACAGATCACCGGCATACACTCCCTGGCCTTGTGGCCCAGCACTTCCGGCGCAGTGGGCACCTGCCGCCAGCCGAGGAACTCCATGCCTTCCTTCTCCACAATGATCTCAAACATCTTTTTAGCCCGGCTGCGTTTCAGCTCGTTCTGTGGGAAAAAGAACATACCCACGCCGTATTCCCGCTCTCCGCCGATGCGGATGCCGGATTCGTGACAGACCCGCGAGAAGAAGCGGTGGCTGATCTGGGTCAGGATGCCCACTCCGTCTCCGGTTCTGCCCTCGGCGTCCTTTCCGGCCCGGTGCTCCAAATGCTCCACGATTCTCAGCGCGTCCGCCACGATCTGGTGGCTCTTTTCCCCCTTTATATTGACCACGGCTCCGATTCCACAGTTGTCGTGTTCAAAAGCGGGACTGTATAACCCCTGCTGTCTCCGGCTCTGACTCATGCCTGTTCCTCCTCATTTCTGTGATGGTGCGGGCAGGACCGGCTGATCATTCCACGCAAAAAGAGCGCCAAAGATGGAGTATGCTCTTAGAAGCAAGCCTTCCCTGACGCCCTTGTCAAACCTGACCGCAATATTTCTTTTGCGTTAAAATATATACGATGTCCGCAGATTTGTAAAGAGTTTTTTGAAAATTTTGGTTGACATTTTCCGGAAAATGTGTGTATACTATGTGCCATGAAAAGCGAAGGCGCTTTGGAAGTCCAACTTCCAGGGCGCCTCTTCTTTTTTGGAAGCAGCACAATCGAAAGGAGAAATGAATGATGGCAAGTGGTATCCCCGAACTGTATGGCAGCCTTGTGTTTAACGACAGCGTGATGCGCGACAAACTGCCCAAAGACGTCTACCAGGCACTGAGAAAGACCATCGAAAACCACACCCACCTGGAACTGGATGTGGCCAATTCCGTGGCGGTGGCCATGAAGGAGTGGGCCGTGGAGAACGGCGCCACCCATTTTACCCACTGGTTCCAGCCCATGACCGGTTTCACCGCCGAGAAGCACGACAGCTTCATCTCCCCCATCGGCGGCGGACAGGTGGTCATGGACTTTTCCGGCAAGGAGCTGGTGAAGGGCGAGCCGGATGCCTCCAGCTTTCCCTCCGGCGGCCTGAGGGCCACCTTTGAGGCCAGGGGCTACACCGCGTGGGACCCCACATCCCCCGCATTTATCAAGGACCGCACCCTGTACATTCCCACCGCCTTCTGCTCCTACAGCGGGGAAGCGCTGGACAAGAAAACGCCCCTGCTTCGCTCCATGGAGACCCTGGACCGGGAGGCGGTGAAGATCCTTCACCTGCTGGGCCAGAGCGACGTGGAAGGCGTCTCCGCCACCATCGGGCCGGAACAGGAGTATTTCCTGGTGGACAAAGAGATTTATAAACAGCGCAAGGATCTGATTTTTACCGGAAGGACGCTGTTAGGCGCCATGCCTCCCAAGGGCCAGGAGATGGAGGACCACTATTTCGGCGCTTTAAAACCCCGTGTTTCCGCCTTCATGCACGATCTGGACGAAGCGCTCTGGAAACTTGGGATCCCGGCCAAAACCAAACACAACGAGGTGGCCCCGGCCCAGCACGAGCTGGCTCCGGTATTCGACACGGCCAATGTGGCGGTGGACCACAACCAGCTCACCATGGAGATGATGAAAAAGGTGGCCGACAAGCACGGCCTCACCTGCCTGCTCCACGAGAAGCCTTTTGAGGGAATCAACGGTTCCGGAAAGCACAACAACTGGTCCCTGATCACCAACACCGGCGTAAACCTGCTGAATCCCGGCCGTACCCCCGCGGCCAACACCCAGTTTCTGGTTTTTCTCATGGCGGTGATCAAGGCGGTGGACGAGTACGCGGACCTCATGCGCATCTCCGTGGCCAGCGCCGGAAACGATCACCGGCTGGGCGCCAACGAGGCTCCGCCGGCCATTGTGTCCATTTTCCTGGGCGACGAGTTGACCGCGGTGCTGGACTCCATCGAAAACGACACCTTTTTCGGCAAACAGCAGAAGGTGCAGATGGAGACGGGCGCTACGGTTCTGCCTCACTTCTTCAAAGACAACACGGACCGCAACCGCACCTCGCCCTTCGCGTTTACGGGCAATAAGTTCGAGTTCCGTATGCCCGGTTCCTCCCTGTCCGTGGCCGGGCCAAACATCGTGCTCAATACGGCGGTGGCCGAGGCTTTGAGACAGTTCTACGAAGAGTTGAAGGACATTCCGGAAAGCCGGATGGAGGAGGCGGTCCACACCCTGGTGAAGCGGGCCATTGCCAAACACCGCCGGATCATTTTCAACGGCAACGGTTATACGGACGAATGGGTACAGGAAGCCAAAAAGCGGGGACTCTACAATCTGCGCTCCACGCCGGAGGCCCTGGCCTGCTTTACCAGCCGGAAAAACCTGGAGCTGTTCACCAGGCACCACATCTTCACGGAACAGGAGATCATCTCCCGCTATGAGATTTTACTGGAAAATTACTGCAAGACCATCCACATTGAGGCAAAGACCATGCAGGACATGGTGCGCAGCCAGTTCCTCCCCGCGCTGAGGTGCTATATCGATCAGATAACCGGCTCCATCCGGGGCATAAAGGCAGTGTCGGCTGCGCTGCCCAGCGCAGCTTCGGAAAAGCTTCTGGCAGTGCTCTGCGATTCCTACGAGCGCATCTGCGATGCGGAGGAACATCTGGAAGCTGACACAAAAAACGCGGAGGGAATCGACGACATGCAGGAGGCGGCTTTCTTCTGCCGCAGCACTCTCATCCCCCGTATGGAAGCGCTGAGAGCCACGGCGGATGACGCAGAGCGGTATCTGCCGGAAAATCTGCTCCCGTACCCCAGCTATGAGAAGCTGCTCTTCTGCGTCTGACAGCATACCCCAAACATGGCCAGCAGGCCCTTGGGCGCAAAAAAGCAGGCCGGACCGCCGGGAATCCTTTTTCGAATTCCCAGCGGGTCCGGCCTGCCTGTGAACGGCTGAAATCCGGCCGCGGTACTCACCGCAGGCTGGATTTTTTCCAGCGCTCCGCCTGGGAGGCGTACTGTTCGTTGAGCCAGTCCACCCCTTTTGCGATGCCGTCCGCGTCGAATGTATACTCGATTCTCGTCTTCTGCTCTTCTGAAGTCGCATCATACCCGTAAGGCTCAGGCCATACGACCACGGCCAGCATGGTGTCCGAACCTTCGTGCTCGGCCTTCTCCATACAGAAGCGCATCCCATTATAGCTGCCGGTGAAACGTTCCTTTTTCAGGTAATTGACCGGCATAAAGTCTTTCAGTTCCAGCAACGCTTACGCCCCTTTTCTAGTTTTCGTGAAGGCTCAGCTCCATGAGCTGCTTTGTGATATCGGTGATGGCGCTGTCGTCGACCTCCGAGGCCGTGTGCAGCGTGTAATTGGTTTTTCCCCACTTCCACTGCGACAGCCGTCCGCCGCTCTCCGTGGTGCGGATCACGGCCTCCGAGCTGGCGTCGGGGGCGTCGTAGGCTACGGTGATGTCCGATCCCTCCCGGAAACGCTCGAAAATCCCGGCAAAATCAGCGGCCGTGTTGGAGGCCCGCCAGGTATAGCTCACGCCGTCCAGCTGGAATTCCATATCCGCAACCTCGTCGTTGATGATGAAAAACCTGACATTTTCTCCTTTTGCGGGCGCTACCATGTGGACGCCCAGAGTCTCAAAGGCCAGCACGTCCGTGACTTCCCGCATAGGGTTGGGAAGCGCGGCAGCGGTTGTGGTTTCCGGCTCAGTGGCTGTGGACGCCTGGGCCGTTGCCGTGGCATCCACTGCCCCGCCGCCCGAACACCCGGCGAGCGCCGATGCGCTCAGGGCAATGGCGGCCGCCAGCGGCAAAAACCGCCGCGATGCGCGGTCAAAACCTGCCGGTTCATGTTTTATTCTGTTGGAATCGTTCATAGTCTGCCTCTCTTTCTGTCTGGGGCCTCTAACGCGGGCTGGTCACCGTCTCGCAGTATTCCTGCAGCGTCCGGTGCAGCTCCCCTTCGGCCGTCTCGTCACAAAGGGTCACAATCCGGTCTCCCGCCATGAGGACTGTGTCGCCTCTGGGCACAAACTCCGCCTCGCCGCGCATCAGGGACACCACCAGACAGGTGGGCGGCCAGGCGATGGCGGCGATCTTCTGCCCTTCGGCCGCGCTTCCGTGGTAGATCATCCCCTCCACCAGAACCTTTTCACCGGTCAGGGTCACCTGCTTATCCGGATTCTGCTTTGCCAGCAGGCGGTGGAGCAGCTGGTCGTAAACCGGCGCGCAGTGCAGGATGTCCGGCACGATGTAGGCGGCCAGGGACACCATGGATAAGGTCAGCAGATGGGAGAAGGAGCCGGTCATCTCGCTGATGAGGATGATACCCGTGATGGGCGCACGGACGATGGCGGAGAAATAACCCGCCATGCCGAGAATGATAAAGTTGCTCAAAAGTCCGCTGATGTCCGGGCTGACAGCGGATGCCAGGTTGTAGTAGATACTGCCGATGATGGCTCCCAACACCAGAAGCGGGAGAAAGATTCCGCCCGGCGCCCCGGAGCCGAAGCTGATCATGGAAAATGCGAATTTCAGCGCAAAGAGCAGGAACAGCCCTCCGAGCATCAGCTGACCCGCCGTCAGCTCCTCCACCAGGGAGTGGCCGCCGCCCAGAACCGCCGGGTACAGGAACCCGAACGCGCCCGCCATCAGAAAGGGAATCAGGATGCGGACGAACTGCCTGGGGATCATCCCGTAGAGGTCCTGGGATTTGCCGATGCAGGTGTTGTACAGGACGCCCATCAGTCCGATGAGCGCGCCCAGAATGAGCACGTGTCCGTAGGTGGACAGGGGCATCATATGGGTGATGTGGAAGGTGAACACCGGCTTTAAACCGAACACATTCCGGGAGACAAAGTCCGAGGTGATGGAGGCGGCCATGGACGAGAGCACCAGCTCCGGGGAAATGTGCTTGTGCACCTCCTCCAGGGAGAACAGGATGCCCGCGATGGGGGCGTTGAAGGCGGCCGACAGGCCGGCGCTGGCGCCGCAGGTGATCAGCACCTTCTCCTCGGTCTTGACCCGCTTGGTCAGCCTTGAAAATCCCTTGGCGGCCATGGCTCCCAGCTGGATGCTGGGACCCTCCCGCCCCAGGGACAGGCCGCAGCCCAGGGACAGGATACCTCCGCCCAGCTTAGCCGCCAGCACCCGCCACCAGCGCTGGTCCAGCTCGCCCATGATCTCGCCCTCAATCTGAGGGATACCGCTGCCCGAAATCAGCGGGTCCCACTTTAACAGCAGCGTGACGATAAGCGCGGCCACAGCCAGAATGGCGAACCACACCGGGATAAACCAGTGGTTGGCCTGGCCGTAAGCCAGAATCCGGTGTAACAGCGTGTCCGTGCACCCGATCAGATAGCGGAACGCCACCACCACCGCCCCGGAGATCGCTCCCACCGCAATTCCCTCCAGCACGAGCGCATAACGAAAACTCCGGTAACGGATGATTGTGTTGCGAACCGTACGTTCTTCCGGTTTCATACTCTTTATTCCCCCTGTAATGTCATCTCTTAAGGTCTATATGTAAAGCGCCTGCCGTCGGTCACGGCAGGCAGAAAGCAGTGAGCGGACCCGCTCTATGAATCGCTGTAGGTCCCCTTGAATTTAACCAGCTTGGGACGGTAGCCGGCGCCTGTGAGGGCGGATACGATCTGATTCTTGTGGTCGGTGCCGTAGGCTTCCAGGGTGATGCGCAGCTCCACCGCGGCGTTGCGGTTGATGCTGATGAACTGGTTGTGCTCCAGCTTGATGATGTTGCCGTGCTCCTCGGCCAGCAGGGCGGAAATCTTCGCCAGCTCGCCGGGCTTATCCGGGAGCAGGACGGACACCGTGAACACGCGGTCTCTCTGGATCAGGCCGTGCTGCACGATGGAGGACATGGTGATCACATCCATGTTGCCGCCGCTTAAGATGGAGACGATTTTCTTCTTCTGCACGTTCATGTGCTTTAAGGCCGCCACGGTCAGAAGGCCGGAATTCTCCACGATCATCTTGTGATTCTCCACCATGTCCAGGAAGGCCACGATCAGCTCGCTGTCCTCGATGGTGATGATGTCGTCGATGTTCTGCTGGATATAGGGAAATAACAGCTCTCCCGGGCGTTTAACCGCCGTGCCGTCGGCGATGGTATTGATATTCGGCAGAGTGACGACCTCGCCCTGGCGCAGGGATTCCTGCATGCAGTTGGCTCCGGCCGGCTCCACGCCGATCACTTTAATTTTGGGGTTGAGCAGCTTGGCCAGGGTGGACACGCCGGTGGCCAGTCCGCCGCCGCCGATGGGAACCAGAATGTAGTCCACAGTGGGCAGCTCCTTGATGATCTCCATGGAGATGGTGCCCTGTCCGGTGGCCACCGCCAGGTCGTTGAAGGGATGGACAAAGGTGTAACCCTTCTCCTCCGCCAGCTTGTACGCGTAATCGCAGGCCTCGTCGAACACGTCTCCGGCCAGAACCACCTCGGCGCCGTAGCCCTTGGTGCGGTTTACCTTCATGAGCGGCGTGGTGGTGGGCATCACGACCACAGCCTTCACACCGGCCAGCTTGGCGGCGTAGGCCACGCCCTGGGCGTGGTTGCCCGCGGAGGCGGTGATCAGGCCCTTGGCCTTCTCGTCCTCGGTCAGGGTGCTGATCTTATAGTAGGCGCCTCTCACCTTGTAAGCGCCGGTATACTGCAGATTCTCCGGCTTGAAATACACCTTGTTTCCCGTCTGGGCTGAAAAATATTCGCTGTACACCAGCTTGGTCTCCAGAGTCACTTCCTTGACCAGGTCAGAGGCCTCCTCAAATTGTTCCAATGTTAATTCTTCCATAATACCCTATCCTTCTTTCTGTTTGACTCGCGGGGCTTAAAAGGCCGGGCGTGTTACTCTGCTTCGGATTTGCGCACGTTGAACAGCGCGTTCACAAAATCGTCCGCATTGAATTTCTGCAGATCGTCGATCTTCTCGCCGATGCCGATATATTTAACCGGAAGGCCCAGCTCGGACTGGATCGCCACGGCGATGCCGCCCTTGGCGGTGCCGTCCAGCTTGGTCAGGATGATGCCGGTGATGTCCGCCACCTCCATAAACTGCCTGGCCTGGGCAAGGGCGTTCTGTCCCGTGGTGCCATCCAACACCACCAGGGTCTCGCGGTAGGCGTCCGCATACTCTTTGTCAATGATCCGGTTGATCTTGCGCAGCTCCTCCATCAGGTTCTTCTTGTTGTGAAGCCGCCCGGCGGTGTCGCAGATCAGCACGTCCGCGTGGCGGGACTTGGCGGCTGCCACCGCGTCATAGATCACGGCCGCCGGGTCGGAACCTTCCTGCTGGGCGATGATCTCCACTCCCGCACGGTTGGACCACTCGGTCAGCTGCTCGATGGCCGCCGCCCGGAAGGTGTCCGCCGCGGCTAAAATCACCTTGCGCCCCTGGTCCTTCAACTGCCCGGCCAGCTTGCCCACGGAGGTGGTTTTGCCCACGCCGTTGACGCCGATCACCAGCACTACGGACTTTTTGTGCTCGAACTCGTAGGCGTTCTCCCCCAGATCCATCTGGGCCTTGATGCTGTTGATCAGCAGCTCCTTGCATTCCTCCGGCTCCTTGATGTGCAGCTCCTTCACCTTCCGGCGCAGATCCTCCACAATGGACATGGTGGTCTGGATGCCGATGTCGCCCATGATCAGCGTCTCCTCGATCTCCTCATAGAAATCGTCGTCAATGGCGGAGAAGCCGCTGAAAATGGAGTCGATGCCGGAGACGATATTGTTGCGGGTCTTGGTCAGGCCCTCCACCAGGCGCCCGAAAAACCCCTTCTTTCCTTCTGACATAAACTTTTTCTCCTCTTAAACCTGATTAAGACAGGCCGGTTTTCTTCTTATCATAGCACAAATGCCATTTATTTGTCCAGATCATCCTCGATCAGGTTTACGCTCACCAGCGTGGACACGCCCTTCTCCTGCATGGTGATTCCGTATAGCCGGTCGGCGCTGACCATGGTGCCGCGACGGTGGGTGATCACGATGAACTGGGTGTTGCGCGTCAGCTTGTGCAGATAGCCCGCGAAACGGTCCACGTTGGAGTCGTCCAGCGCCGCCTCGATCTCGTCCAGGAGACAGAAGGGCGAGGGCTTTAAGTTCTGGATGGCGAACAGCAGGGAGATGGCGGTCAGGGCCTTCTCGCCGCCGGACAGCTGCATCATGTTCTGCAGCTTTTTGCCCGGGGGCTGGGCGATGATCTGAATCCCCGCCTCCAGGATGTCCTCGTCCTCCATCAGCTCCAGGGTGCCGCGGCCGCCGCCGAAGAGCTCCTTGAACACCTTGTCGAACTCGGCCCGGATCTCACCGAATTTCTCCTGGAACTGGCGGCGCATGCCGGTGTCCAGCTCCACGATGATTTTTTCCAGCTCCGCCTGAGCGGCCACCAGATCCTCGTGCTGGGTTTTCATGAACTCGTAGCGCTCGGACACCTCCCGGTAGTCCTCGATGGCGTTTACATTTACATTGCCCAGGGCCTTGATCCTGCCCTTGAGGTCGTCGATCTGCCTGCGGACCTCGGTCAGAGAGCCGTATGCCTCGTCCCGCAGGGCCTCGGCGCTGGAAAAGGTCATCTCATACTCGTTCCACATGTAGGTGGTGGAGTGCTCCAGCCGTTCCTCCAGCTTTTCCTGCTGGGCCTGCAGCCGGAACATGTCCTTGTCCAGATCGGACATGCGGGCGGACAGTTCCTCGCGCCGGATGAAAAATCCCTTCTGGCGCCCGGCCATCTCCTCCTTTTTTGCGGTCTGGGCGGTCAGCCGCTCCTCCAGCTCCTTTGTATGTACGGCGATCCCGGCGATCTTCTCCTTCAGGGAGACGATCTCCTGCCGGCGCGCCTCGATGATTCCCTGGGCATTCCGGTCCCCGGCTTCCAGGTCCCGGTACTCGGCTGTCAGCTTTCGCATCTCCGCGCGGACGCGGTCCACATTTTCCTGAAGGAAGTCCAGCTTCTGCTTCAGCTCCGCGGCCTCCACCTGGATCTGCGCCAGCTCTGCGGCGCAGGTTTCACGGGAACTCTTGGCCTCCTCCAGGGCGGCGGTCTTTTCCTCCACCGCCTGGCCGGAGAGGGTGTTTTTCTCCTCCAGGGCGGCAGTTTCCTGCTTCAGGGCCGCCTGACTGCCGGAGATTTCCCGGACCTGCTCGTCAAGCTGTCCCCGCTCCCGCTCCAAATCCACGTAGGAACCGGCGATCTCCGCTTTCTTCTCTTCCAGCTGGGCCAGGTTCATGCGCAGGGTGTTCTGTTCCAGGTACAGCTTCTGGATGGCGCTTCGGACCGCTTCCAGCTCCTCCTTCTTCTCCTGTAGAATCCCCTCCTGGATGTTTAAGTCGCCCTGGATCGATTCCACCTGGGTGAGGGCTTTTTTGCACGCTTCCTCCAGCTCCTCGATCTCGCGACGCCGTCCCAGCAGGTTGCTGGTGTTCTTGAATGCGCCTCCCGTCATGGAGCCGCCCGCGCTCAAAAGTTCGCCCTCCAGGGTGACGATGCGCAGGCTGTATTTGTACTTTCTGGCCAGAGCGATGGCGTGCTCAATGGTATCCGTCACCACCACCCGCCCCAAGAGATAGCGGACCAGGCCGTCGTACTGTTTTTCCGCCTCCACCAGCTGGCTGGCCAGTCCCAGCACGCCAGGTTCCTTTAAGGCGCTCTCCTGTGAAAAGGTCTGCCGGCCGCCGATGGCGGTCAGGGGCAGAAAGGTTGCCCGGCCGTATTTGTTCTTTTTTAAGTATTCGATCAGGCGCTTGGCCGTCTCCTCGGAATCCGTGACGATATTCTGGATGCTGCCGCCAAGAGCGGTCTCAATGGCTACCTCGTACTTCTGGGGCACATGGATTAAGTCCGCTACCACGCCGTGGATCCCGCGGATGCGGTCCCGCACCTCCATGACCCGCCGGATGCTGCCGCCGTAGCCGTCGTAGCGCTCGGCCAGGTTGCGCAGGCTTTCCAGCTTGGTGTAGGACATGTGGTATTGCTGCTGAGTGTCGTTTAAATTGCGGTTCAGACGGCGAAGCTCCTGGTCGGCCTGGTTTAACTCCTCCTCGGTCTGGGCGGATTTCTCCTGGCTCTCGGCGATGCGCCGCTCCACCGCGTTTAAGGCGTCCTCCTCCTGACGGATCTGTTCCTCCTGAACGGACTCGTCGCTCTTGAATTTCAGAAGCTTCTGGGTCACCTCGCTGCGCCGCAGATCCACCTGCTCCATCATGGTCTCGTAGCGCTGGCTGCGGGCGGTCAGGCCGGCCCGCTCGTTTAAGGCGTTTATGATGGCCGATTTCTCCGACTCGATCTCCTGCTCCAGGCGGTGGATCAGTTCGTCCCGGGACTCCAGGAGGCGGGCCGCCTCGTCCAGCCGCCCGGCCATGGCCTCGGCATGGACGTCCATCTGCTCCTTCTGCTCTTCATATCCGGCCAGCTGGGTTTTCCGGGACTCCAGATCCCCGGAAATGGCCTCCCGGCGGCTATTGATATGGGCTTCGTTCATCTCCTCGGTGCGGATCTGCTCGTTCAACACGCCGATGCGGCCTTCCAGGCTGCTGTTCTCCACCGTGCAGCGGTTCAGCTCGTCCCGGTTTCCTGCCATGAGGGCGTCCTCCTGAGCCAGGGCGGCTTCCAGGCGGTCGTACTCTTCCTTCAGGGTGTCGGATTCCCGGCGGGTGTGCTCCATATCTCCAGTGAGAATGTTCTCCTTCTCCGCCACCTCGGCCAGCTGTCTGCGGATCCCCTCCGTCTCCATCAGGAATTGGTTGGCATCGCAGACCTTTAAGGTCTCTTTCAGCTGCAGATACTCCCTGGCGGCTTTGGACTGGCGCTCCAGGGGCCCTACCTGCTTCTCCAACTCGGTCAGAATGTCGTTTACGCGGATCAGGCTGGCCTGTTCGTCCTCCAGCTTCTTCTGGGCGATGGCCTTGCGCCGTTTGAACTTCACAATGCCCGCCGCCTCGTCGAACAGCTCCCGGCGCTCCTCCGGCTTGCCGCTTAAGATTTTGTCGATCTGGCCCTGGCCGATGATGGAGTAGCCCTCCTTGCCGATGCCGGTGTCGTAAAACAGCTCGTTGATATCCTTTAAACGGCAGGCGCTGCCGTTGATCATATATTCGCTCTCGCCGGAGCGGTACAGGCGGCGGGAAACCGTCACCTGGTCGTAGTCGATGGCCAGCTGATGGTCCCCGTTATCCAGGGTGATGGCCACATAGGCGAACCCCTGGGGCTTGCGCAGCTCCGTGCCGGAAAAGATCACGTCCTGCATGCTGGCGCCGCGCAGCTGCTTGATGCGCTGTTCGCCGAGCACCCAGCGCACCGCGTCGGCCACATTGCTTTTTCCGCTGCCGTTGGGGCCCACAATGCCGGTGATTCCGTTGTGGAACTCAAACACCAGCTTGTTCGCAAAGGATTTAAAACCCTGGATTTCGATACTTTTTAAATACATAATTCACCGTCGCTTTACTGTTTTTCTTCTTCCGCCTTGAGCTTTAAAATTCCGTTGTACGCGGCCACCTGTTCCGCCGCCTTTTTGGTCCGGCCCGTGCCTCGGCCGATCTCAGCGCCGCCGATGCGGGCGCAGACCTCGAAGCTCTTGTTGTGGTCCGGCCCCTCCTCCCGGAGGATCTCATAGCTGAGCCCTTCCGAGGAGCGGCTCTGCACCATCTCCTGTAAGATAGTCTTGCTATCATAA
This sequence comes from Enterocloster lavalensis, assembly GCF_046603895.1. Classification (NCBI taxonomy): domain Bacteria; kingdom Bacillati; phylum Bacillota; class Clostridia; order Lachnospirales; family Lachnospiraceae; genus Enterocloster; species Enterocloster lavalensis. The sequence goes on along the minus strand of NZ_CP176637.1, from coordinate 6,343,708 downwards.
AAGAGCTGCTTGTGTTCAATATCGTTCAGGATAAAACGATGTATAAACTCTTTTGCATTAGCAAAACCACCGTCCAGGTAAATCGCGCCGATCAGGGCTTCCATGGCGTCGCTGACAACGGAGTTGCGGCTGCGCCCTCCGGTCGCCTCCTCGCCCTTGCCCAGCAGCAGGTATTCCCCCAGGCTGATGTCGCCGGCGCAGTAGGCCAGAGTCGGCTCGCACACAATGCTGGCGCGAATCTTGGTCAGATCTCCCTCGGGCAGGTCCTCGTATTTGTGGTATAAAAAGTCGCTGGTCACAATCTCCAGCACTGCATCTCCCAGAAATTCCAGACGTTCGTTGCAGCGGCTGTGGTTCCAGCGATGCTCATTGGCGTAGGAGCTGTGGGTCAGCGCCTGGACAAATAATCCGTGCTCCTTAAACTGATAGCAGATGGTCCGCTCCAGTTCCTGCAGATTTCGATTCATGGTATTCACTCTCACTTTCTGACTAACGCACAAAGGAGCTGCGTCCGACAGCCCCTTCTAGCTTGAATGTAATGGGCATTGACCCCATCAGTTTAACGCGTTCTTGATCTGCTCGATGGCGTCCCCTACGGTCACGATCTGCTCGGCGGCCTCGTTGGGGATCTCGATGTCGAACTCTTCCTCGATTCCCATGATGATCTGGAAAATGTCCAGGGAATCAGCGCCTAAATCATCCACAAAGGTGGACTGCATGGTTACTTCCTCCGGCTCAATGTTCAGTACCTCCGCAATGATTGCCTGCAACTTTTCAAATTCCATCGTTTTTTTACACTCCTCTTTTTGATTTCTTTCTTTGATTGTGATTGCTTTTATTAAAATTTATGCTCCGCTTTTACTGCGGTATATCTTTCTGTGCGCCAAGGCTTTCGCGGATCTTCTCGTTGATGGCCTGCTCCTTGAACGTCACGCACTGAATGATCGAATTGCGCACCTCCGTGCGTTTGGCGTTGCCGTGGGTCTTCACCACCAGGCCGTTTAAGCCCAGAAGCGGCGCCCCGCCGTACTTGCTTGCGTCAAAGGACTTCAGGGTCTCCTTGATGGCCGGCTTGACTAAAAGCGCCCCGATCTTGCTGCGCAGATTCATCATCATGCCGCTCTTTACCTTCTTGATCAGCGTGTCGCCCAGACCCTCGTACAGTTTGAGGATCACGTTGCCCACAAATGCTTCGCTGACGATCACGTCCGCTCCGCCGTGGGGAATCTCACGGGCCTCGATGCTTCCGATAAAATTGATCCCCGGACACTCCTTTAAAAGCGGAAAGGTTTCCTTCACCAGGGCGTTGCCCTTCTCCTCCTCAGCGCCGATATTGACGATGGCCACCGTGGGGTTCTTGATGCCCAGCACGTGCTCCATGTAGATGGAACCCATCTGTGCAAACTGGACGAGATGGGACGAGCGCGCGTCCACATTGGCCCCGCAGTCGATCAGCAGGGACACTCCGCGCTCCGTGGGGATGAGCGGCGCCAGCGGGGGGCGTTCCACTCCCTTGATCCGGCCCACGATCACCTGGCCGCCCACCAGGATCGCGCCTGAGCTTCCGGCGGAAACAAAGGCATCGGCCTCCTTTTTCTTGACCATGTTCATTCCGATTACAATAGAGGAATCTTTTTTCCGGCGGATCGCGTTCACCGGCGGCTCCTCGGTGGCGATCGCCTCGGTGGCGTTCACCACCTGGATCTGCTCCTGATTGTAGGTGTATTTGGCTAATTCAGCCTTCACCAATTCCTCACGCCCGATCAATGCGACCTGGATTCCGGATTTCTCCCTGACTGCCTCCACGGCTCCTGCGACAATTTCACCGGGAGCGTTGTCGCCGCCCATGGCATCCACTGCTACCTTAATCATAGCGTTCTCCTTCCGGACCGGGATTTCCCCCGCGTCCAAAATATAATATACTAGATATCAATCTATAAATCAATAGTTTTTGTATATCTTTCCAGCTGCCTTAAAATGTGCTCTCCGCGCGGGGAAAACAGGGCCAAAACAGTTGAAGCTCCGCCTACGCCGTGGTAAACTGGAAAGCAGCCGGTATATCGAAATTTTACCATGAAAGGAATGGCGGATTATATGGAAATGGAACAACTCTCCCTTTTTGACGACCGAACCACCACAGCCCCCCTGGCCAGCCGTCTGCGCCCGGAAACGCTGGACGAGTTCGTGGGCCAGAACCAGCTTCTGGGGGAGGGGAAGATCCTGCGTCAGATCATCGATCAGGATAACATCCCCTCCATGATTTTCTGGGGCCCTCCCGGGGTGGGGAAAACCACCCTCGCCAGCATCATCGCCAAGCGTACCCACGCGGAATTTATCAATTTCAGCGCCGTCACCAGCGGAATCAAGGAAATCAAGGAGGTGATGGCCCGGGCCGAACAGGGGCGCCGCATGGGCAAGCGGACCGTGGTATTTGTGGACGAGATCCACCGCTTCAACAAGGCCCAGCAGGATGCCTTTCTCCCCTATGTGGAGAAGGGGAGCATCATTCTCATCGGCGCCACCACGGAGAATCCCTCCTTTGAGATCAACGCCGCTCTGCTCTCCCGCTGCCGCGTCTTTGTGCTCCAGGGCCTTGGGGAGGAGGACCTGACCAGACTTCTGAAAAACGCCCTCCAAAGTCCCAGGGGCTTCGGCTACTTGAATGTCGATATCTCCGACGCCATGCTGGGGGCTATCGCCAGATTCTCCGGCGGGGATGCCCGCACCGCCCTGAACATTCTGGAGATGGCGGTGTCCAACGGCGAGATCAGCGCGGAAAAGACCACTGTGACGCCGGAGATTCTGGAGCAGTGTATGAGCCGCAAATCCCTGCTCTACGACAAGAACGGCGAGGAGCACTACAATCTGATCTCCGCCCTGCACAAATCCATGCGCAACAGCGATCCGGATGCGGCGGTCTACTGGCTGTCCCGGATGCTGGAGGCGGGCGAGGATCCGCTCTACATCGCCAGGCGGCTGATCCGCTTTGCCAGCGAGGACGTGGGTCTGGCGGACAACAGCGCCCTGTCCCTGGCCGTCTCCGCCTATCAGGCCTGCCATTTTCTGGGAATGCCTGAGTGCAATCTGAATCTGGCCCAGACGGTGATCTATCTGTCCCTGGCGCCGCGGTCCAACTCCGTCTACATGGCCTATGAGCACGCCAAGGCCGACGCCTTAAACATGCTGTCCGAGCCAGTGCCCCTGGTGATCCGCAACGCTCCCACCGGGCTGATGAAACAGCTGCGCTACGGCGAGGGTTATGTGTACGCCCACGACACGGAGGAAAAGATCGCGCACATGGAATGCCTGCCGGAGTCCCTGAAGGGGAAGCGCTACTATCTGCCCACGGAGAACGGAGCCGAGGCTACGGCGAAGGAGCGCCTGGAAGAGGTGTTTCGCTTTAAAAACAGCGGGGAGCGGTAATTCCTTCCTATGATATAGTGATATAGAACATTTGCGGCGTGGAGGCTCAGGCTTCCACGCCGCTTTTGCGATTTACCCCGGACGGGTCCGTTATGATGTTGCCAGCAGTTCTTCCAGCACCTCAAAGAGCTGCTGTACATTCACCGGTTTGGGGATAAAGCCGTTCATCCCGGCGGACATGGCCGCCTCCTCGTCCTCCTTGAAGGAGTTGGCCGTCATGGCCACAATGGGGATCACGGCCGCATCCGGCCGCTTCAGGACCCGGATCGCCCGGGTGGCGGCCAGCCCGTCCATCACCGGCATCCGGATGTCCATGAGAATCATCTGGTACCGGCCCGGGGGATTCCGTTGAAAGAGCTCCAAGGCCTCGCTGCCGTCCTTCGCCCGCTCGGTTACCGCTCCCTGGAGCTCCAGCAGTTCCTGGGCGATCTCAGCGTTTAAGTCGTTGTCCTCCGTCACCAGAATCCGCATACCCTTCAGGCTGCCGGTGGCGGACAGAATTTCCCGGTTCTTATGGGCAGGCGCTTCGCCGGCCGGCTTAAAGCGCAGGCGGAAGGAGAATACCGCTCCCTTGCCGGTATCGCTCTCAAGCACGAGCTCGCCGCCCATGGACTGCACCAGATTGCGGCTGATGGGAAGCCCCAGTCCGGTGCCGAGACTTCTGAGTTCATTTCCGCCCAGCTGTTCAAAGGGGCGGAAAATCCGCTCCTGATCCACAGGGGATATGCCCACGCCCGTGTCCCGGACGGAAAAATCGTACACCGCGTCCTGCCCTTCCAGCCCGCAGGCCTGCACGCTCAGCTGCAGGAGGCCACCCGGAGGCGTAAACTTCACGGAGTTCCCCAGCAGGTTTAAGAGCACCTGGCGCAGGCGGATCGGATCTCCGGTCAGCCAGTCGCTGTCGATCTCGCGAACGCACTCCAGGACCAGCCCTTTCTGCTGCGCCTGTCCGCTGATGATGCTCTCCACCTCCTCCAGTATTTCCCGCAGGGAGAACGGCTCCTCGTTGATGGAGAGATTTCCGCTCTCAATCCGGGACATATCCAGAATGTCGTTGATCAGGGAGAGCAGGTAGCGGGACGAGGACCGGATCTTTTCCAGTTTATCCCGGGTTTCCGGGGAGAGACCGCTCTCCATGGAAACCAGCTCCGTCATCCCCACGATGGCGTTCATGGGCGTGCGGATCTCGTGGCTCATCTTGGAGAGAAAATCGCTCTTGGCCGTACTCCTGGCCTCGGCCTTTTCCAGCTCCGCCTGCATGATGGCGCTGCGCATCCGGGCACGGGCGGTCAGAAGCACCATAGCCATCACCAGAATCAGGATTACGCCGACAACCGCCACAAACGCCATGGGATTGGCGTAAATCATATCCACGGTGGTCATGGCGTAGGCCCTGGACACCAGGCTGCGGCTGAGCATGCTGTCCATGTCCTCGGACGACAGATTCCGAATCGCCTTGTTTAACGTGGTGAGAAGCCGGATATCGGCCGGGCGGTCCAGGGCAAACTTGATTTCCGCGCTCATATCCCACAGGGACACCTGGGTAACGTTGGCATAGCGGTGGCGCTGCAGCTCCTGGTTAGCCGGAGCCATGATGCCGTAAAAGAAATCCGCCTCCCCGCGGTCCACAGCCTTTAAAGCTTCCGGCACCGTGGTATAGTAGCGCACCTCCCTGCACTCCACGTCCGCGGGAACATGGCGTCCCTTAAGGGCCGCTGCCACCAGGTCGCTGTCCGGGAAATTGGCCGATTTGTTCTTGAAAATACCGCTGTTTAAGCGGATATAAGCGCGGGTGGTCACCAGACCGGAGGCGTAGGCATCTTCGTCCGAATCCGGATAAAAGCCCAATACATCCGCCGTCCCCCCCTGTACCATGCAGATCGCCTCCTCATAGGAGGCCGCGGGGATCAGCTGGAAATCCAGACCGGTGTAGTCCGACAGGCGCTGGGACAAGTCCACCAGCAGTCCCTCGGCAGGGCCGTCCGCAGGGGCCATATAGAACGGATAGCACTCAAACGCGGCCACCCGGAGGGTCTGCTTATTGCGTATATAAGCCAGTTCCTGGTCCTCCAGCCGGGGATTCTGGAGCTGGACATTGAGGGAACGGCTGGTCATGTGCTGCCGGGCGAAATCCGGCTCCGATTCCATGATATTGCCAAGGGCCATGTTCAGGCCGTCCAGAATCTCCGTGCTGCCCGGCACCGTAACCAGGTAGTAGGGCTGCGCATCAAAGGTGGCGACCACGCGGTAACGGCTGTCATTCTCCGCGCTGTTGCCGAGCAGCAGATCCACGTCGCCGTTTTCCAGGTAATCGTACATTTCATTGCTTGCGGTAAACTCCTCGTTGCTGTACTGTTTGATGGTACAGTTCAGGCCGTTTATGGATAAAAATTCCTCCAGACGCCGGATTTTTTCCGCAGCCATCCCGTAGGCGCCGATGGTCATGCCGTTAAGGCTTCTCAGATCGTAACTTTTGAAGCGGTTATCGCCGCTGCGGCACTGCAGGATCGCGACGCTGTTGCCCATGCTGTAATCGGGATAGGCAAAAAACTGTTCAAACTCAGGGGAATAGTAAGCTCCGCCCATCAGGTCGAAACGTCCCTCCAAAAACTCGTCCACCAGCTGATCCGAGTCCACCGGTATGTATTCGTATTCCCAGTTGGTGTATTTGGCAATCTCGTTCAGATAATCCATCAATAACCCGGTATGGCGTCCGTAACGGTCCACCTCGCTGATTCCCGGTATTTCCGGAAACGCCACGCGGATCAGACGCCCCTCCCCGTTGTCGGATACCGGGATCTCCTCCCCCGCCGCGGTGAGGCCGGGGACGGCCAGGGACATTATCAATAAAACGGCCAGAACTGCGGCCGTGAAACGATGCGCCATCGAATGGAGCCAGATCTTCATATTCGATCTCCTTAGTAATACCGCAGCTGCGGTTTGTGACAAAGAAAACGCACCGGAAACCGTATCGACATCCGGTGCGCTGTTAAGACTATATTAACGCATATGGCGGAAATTGACAAGGAATTTTGTGATTCCGCTTAAATTACCGCCGATGTTCCGCCCCGCTCTCTGAAGCGCTCTGTGGCAGGGGGATTTTCCGTTTATGCCGTAAATCCATTGGTCAATTCCGAAAACATGTGGTAGAATGGACTATATTACATACGGCATGGACCAGGAATAAGCGGGATTTTCCGCAGGCGGATCGAACGGTCCGCTTGACGGCGTTTGTTCCTCCATGGGAAAAGACGGTCGATATGAACAAAATTTGGGAAGCGTTTGAAAATCTCCAGGAAATTGTTTATGTGGTAGATGCCAAAGAATATGATCTGGTTTATATGAACCAGCTTGCCAGAAGCACGTTTAACTGTCCGCGGACCGAGGATTACCGCGGGCGGAAATGCTATGAGCTTCTGCAGGGACTGCCTGAGCCCTGCAGATTTTGCAGCGATGCCCGCGGTAAGGGCACCTATGCCCTGAAGGAAACCCTGATCGAACAGGATGGCCGGACCTACCGCCTTGAGACGGCGGTGGATATCGCAGGGCAGGAAGAAGCAGAACGCAGTCTTTTCCTCCTTTTGGAAAATGAGGCCATTGTCAACGAGTGCCTGCGGCGCACGCTGGCGGATGAAGATACGGGGGAAGCGTTAGAAGAGCTGATCTCCTATCTGGGGGACAGGCTGGAATGTGACCGGGCTTACATCTTTGAGGAGCTCAGGGCCGGACGCATCTGCAACACCTACGAGTGGTGCGCTCCGTCCGCCTCCTCCGAAAAGGCCAGCTTTCAGTATGCCACCTGGAATACCGTGGAGCCGTGGCTGCCCGTCTTTGAGCGGGATCAGTGCGTTGTGGTGGAGGATGTGGAGGAACTAAAGGACATCAATCCCCTGGAATATAACTGGCTCAAAGCCCAGGATACGAAAACAGCAGTCGTCTGCCCGCTGTTTGACGGCGGAAAGCTGATGGGGTTCTGCGGGGTGGACAACCCGCCCAGGGAGCGGGTCCGGCATATCTCCGCCATGCTCCAGGTCATCCGTCATTTTATTGTCGTCCTCATGAAACGGCGGGATAAGGTCCGCCGCCTGCGCCATATGAGCTTTCACGACCCGCTCACCGGCGTGCTGAACCGCTATGCCATGGAGGAAATGATCGCCAGCCAGACCGGGACCCGCCCGCTCGGGGTGGTCTACTGCGATATCTCCGGCCTGAAAACAATCAACGACAGCCAGGGGCATGCCCAGGGCGACCAGATGATCTTAAGCGCCAGCCAGCTTTTGGCGGAGCACTTCCCCGCCGGGCTGGTCTACCGCATCGGCGGAGACGAATTCCTGGCAGTCTGCTTTGACGACAGCCGGGAGAGCTTTCAGGGGCAGGTGGACCGGCTTTTGGAGCAGCTGCAAAAAAACAACGCCCATCTGGCGGTGGGCGCCGTCTGGTCTGAGGACGGGAGTACCAAAATCAAAGAGCTGGCCCGGCAGGCGGAAAACGAGATGTACTGCAACAAGCAGCAATACTATCTCAGCCGGCAGCAGCCGCAGAATGCGCCCTGTCCCGGACCGGGCTGCGCCAGAACAAAGCAGCCGGAACGGGACCCCGAGACGCCCTTTCAGGCGTTCATCCACAACAATTATTACGACGCCGAGGCGTTTTTTCAGTCGGTGGCCATCCCCGAGGCGCCCTACTACCTGTATTTCGGCGATCTTCAGAACAACCTATATTACATCTCCGACAATATGCGGGACGATTTCGGTTTTCCCAGCAATGTGGTCTACGATCTCATTGAAAAATGGGGGGCCATGATCGGGGATCCCCAGGACCGGATTCTGTACCAGCAGGACCTGCGCCAGATGCTGGAGCACAAGAAGGACATTCACAGCCTGCGCTACCGCGTCACGGACAGGCGGGGGTACTCCGTCTGGGTTCACTGCCGCGGCATCATCCGGTGGTCGGAGGACCGGACCACTCCCCTGTTCTTTTCCGGCTGCGTCTCGCGGCTGGAGAGCAACTTTGCCATGGATGCGACCACCGGATTTCTGCGGGAGCGGGCGGCGTTAAACGAGCTGGTGACCTTGAGCTCCAGAAATACCCCCGCTCTGGTGATCAGCTTCGGCCTGAACCATTTCACCTACATCAACGAATCCAAGGGACGGATGGAGGGCGACCGGATCCTGCGGGATATCGCCAACACGCTGGAGGAGGAGCTTGGCACCATGTTCACTTTCTACCGCCTGGACGGCATCCGTTTCATGGCGATCTCCAGACGCACAAACGGCTGGGATCCCGGCGAGGCGGTGGCCGGGATCCGCAGAATCATCAACCTGGTTTATTCCAGGGAGCGGATTACCGCCAAACGGGCCGCCTCCTTCGGCGTGCAGTCCTTTCCGCAGGGCGGCCGCCTGCCCCAGGAGATTTTGGAAAATGCCATCACATTGATCAACGTGGCGAAGCTCAACCAGGACCTGGAGTACAGCGAGTTTTCCTCGGACCTGATCGCCAGGCAGCGGGAGCGCTCCAACATGGCGCTGGTCTTAAGCGAAAGCGTGGAAAAGGGCTGCGAGGGTTTCCGCGTGGTGGTGCAGCCCATCGTCTCCCGGGACAGCGGCGAGATCATCGGCGGCGAAACGCTGCTGCGCTGGAGGTATCTGGATCAGGACGTCTCTCCCGCCGTGTTCATTCCCCTGTTGGAGGAGACGCAGATGATCAAGGTGGTGGGAAAATGGGTATTTGAGCAGGCAGTGCGCATCTGCAGCCGCGTGATCCCCTGCCGGCCGGATTTCCTTCTGTCCTTTAACGTCAGTTATTTGCAGGTTCTGGACGACAGCTTCCTGCCCTTTATGCAGCAGACGTTAAAAGAAAGCGGGCTTCCCGGACGCCACCTGATGCTGGAGCTGACGGAAACCCACTTCGACGAGATGCCAAAACGCCTTCACGAGTTTGTGAACCAATGCCACGAGATGGGCATCAAATTCGCCCTGGACGATTTCGGAAACGGCTTCTCCTCCCTGCAGATGCTGTTTAAATATCCGGTCAATGTAATCAAGCTGGACCGCACGCTGATGAACCAGATCACCCACTCCCCGGAAAACCTGGACTTCATTATGAGCATCGTCTACGCCTGCCACCGCTCCGGCAAGCAGGTGTGCGTGGAAGGGGTGGAGACGGAGGATGAGTTGGCCGCGGTGCGCCAGACCGACTGCGACATGATTCAGGGCTTTTATTTCTACCGCCCCATCGAGGCCGGGGAGTTCTACCGCTGCATCGGGGCGGACCGGCCGGTTTGACCGAACCAAAGGGAGGGCGAAAACACGCGCTTCTCAGCGGATGGTCTGAGCGTTCACCATCAGATCCCGAATCTGTTTTGCCTGGATCACCGCGTCCAGATTCACGTCCTCGTGGCAGTTGATCCAGAGCTGTTCCAGATTGGGCAGCGCTGCAAACACCGAGAGGTCCCGGATTTCCGGAAGAATGATCATGACGCTCTTTAGCTGCGTCAAGTTCTGAAAGACGCTGATGTCCGTCACGTTTGGATAAGCGCCTCCCCACATCATGAGCGTTTTTAGGCGCTCCAGGGGGCGCAGGAATTCCAGATCTTTGAGCTCGGGGCTTACCATCAGAGACAGGCTTTCCAGTCCGGTCATGGAGGCGATGGGTCTCACGTCCTCCAGCTCCGTCAGCTCCACGTCCAGGACCCTGAGGTTTTGGAATTCCAGGAGATCTTCGATGGACCGTACCGTAATCCCCTCTCTGGGAAGCTCCACCATCCGGTCATTGGTGCGCACGCGGTAAAAGTCGCCCAGCCAGCCGATCACGGCAAATTCCTCGATGCGGTCCAGATCGCTGGACATCACCGTTCCCTCCGGCTTGTCGATCACCGCCCGGACCAGGATTTCCATCCCGGCGTCGATCCAGCGAATCTCATAGTCCATCAGCTTCCGCTCCTCTGAGGGCGGCGGAGGGGACTCGATGTCCATGTAATAGGCCGATACGGCGAAGGGGTTGTGCAGGTATTTCCAGGGCCAGTTCTCTCCGCCCAGCATCACCTCCGGGCGCGCCGTGGCGATGTGGCGCGGGCCGCCCAGATCCGTGAAGGAGTCCGCCGTGTTCACCGCCACCCTGCGGGACTGTGCCTGGGAATCGGGATCGATGCTGATCAGCTCCAGGGTGTAGGCGTCACAGAATCGGTAACAGACCGTCACATAGAAGGTGGTGTCTCCACGGCTGTAGGTGTATTCCATTCCGTAGATGGGCCCGCCGGACCCGGTGTCCTCGGTAAATGGCGTAAAGCCGGCCAGTTCCTCCCCAAGATTCTCTTCTGCCAGCTGTCCCAACAGGGAGGAGGTCCCGCTCTCCCAGGTTTCATGGAAGCCCGCGCTGTCCTCGTCCGTGGGCTGTACATCCGCCAGTAAAAACGCTTCGGAGTCTTCAAACCAGATGGCCCAGGGAATGGCATCCGGCCCGGGGCCGATGGTCCACAGGCCTTCGACATTCAGCCCGTATGCGCCGTCGTCCAGGAGATCGTAATAGGCAGTCTGGGGATTCTGTGCCGGTTCCGTCTGACTGCCCGGGTCGTTTCCGCCGGTCCCGCCGGCGCTGTAAACGCCGGATATCAAAAGCCCGGCCAATAATGCCATGAGTTTGAAGTTTACCATACGTTTTTACCCTTTCAGAAGATAGGCCGCCGCCTGAATCCGGCGGCCTTTGCCGTATATTGATAGATTGATTTTACCATATTCCCCGGAGAATACCAACCGATTGTTCGGATTGCGGCGGGAATTGGGAATGTGCTGGAAACGGACGTGCCAGGGCGCGCGAAAAAAGGCGTCCCGGCCGAAAGACCTGGACGCCTTGTTGTAATACCAAAAGGACTGCCAATACAGTGAATGTCTCACACTGCGTTATTTTTTTCGTTTTCCACCATGCCGTCGCAGTCCACGCAGCCCCATCCCAGCTTCAGGAGGTAGGAAAAATACTGTTCCCGGATTTTTTTCCGCTCCCGCACTTTAATTGGGATCTTGTCGCCGTTTTCCATGGTGAAATTGGTGTCCGCGCTGGTGATGTAGTCCATATTCACAATATAGCTCTGATTGCAGCGCAGAAATCGGGACTGCGTCAGTTCCGCCTGGACCTCGTCGAGCTTTTTCCGGATCCGGTGTACCTCGCCGCCACTGCATACGATGCGCAGATTCATTCTCTGGCTCTCCACATACAGAATATCATCGTAAGCGATTCTTCTCCCGCTTGTGCCGCCTACCATGAGCAGGCTCCTTTTGAGCCGCGGATAGCGTTTTTCCATAAAACGGTTCAACAGGTTTTCCAGTTTATCCTGAGACACCGGCTTCAGCAGATATCCGTCGGCCCAGACCTCATAGCTCTCCACCGCGTAATCCGGGCTGCTGGTCAGAAAAACCACCGACACATCCCGGTCATAACCGCGCAGCCTGCGGACAATCTCCATCCCGTTTTCTTTTTGCAGAAAAATATCCATGAAAATGAGATCATAACCCGGCTTCCGGCCGTCCTCATATGGTTCGATCAGATCCTCCCCCTGCTGAAAACAGACGATCTGCAAAGGTTCCCGCCGCTTTCTCATTTTCTGCGCCAGAATCCCGGTAACCTTCTCGCATTCTGCTTTTTCGTCGTCACAGATAGCTACCAACATGAAAAACCCCTCCCCAATCCATACCGATTGTACTCAAAAATAAACATAGCTGAAAACCCCTGTTTTTGGAAGTCCTGTGGGACGAACGGCCGGAATGCGGGACAAGCGGCTGCTATAAATCTTGCAACAGCGCTTTTTGTATGATTAAATAGATATTATACTTTGCCTTTTAGGGGGAATTTCATGAAGATCGCAATTTGCGACGACGACAAGGCGGTGCTGGAACAGCTGTGCGGTTTTATCCGGCAGTATGCGGCCCAGCGCATGCTTGATTATACCATTCTGGAATTCGATCAGAGCGAACGGCTGTTGGAAGCGGTCCGCAGGAACCCGGATATTCGGATTTTATTTTTGGACATCTACATGTCCCCTCTCTCCGGGATAGATTTGGCGGAAACGCTCCGGGCGGAGGGAAATGATTGTGCAATTATTTTCGTTACCATCAGCACCGACCATTACGCCAGGAGCTACGAGGTGAACGCCGAGCACTACCTGGTTAAGCCGATTACATACAGCCGGGTCGAAACAGCCCTGAACCGTTGTGAGGCTTTACTTGTATCCGCCGCCCGCTACGCCTCTTTTTTCTCCGGCGGCCATGAATTCCGGGTTCCGTTCCGGCAGATTCGATTTGTGGAGGTGTTCCGGAATCAAACCGTCATTCACGCGGACGGCGAGCTCTCCATCCGCTGCACGCTGGAGACAGTCATGAACCAGCTCTCTGATCCGCGTTTCATCCGCACCCATCGAAGTTTCCTCCTGAATATGGACTATGTGGCCGCGAAATGCGGAAATGATATCATGTTAAACACAGGGGAAAAAGTTCCGCTCAGCCGGACCTGTGAAAAAAATTTCGAGAGGGAGTATGGGCGGTATTTGACCTCGTCCATGACAGGTGATCATTTGTGAAAAAATACTATCTTATACTGCCCGCTGTTATTTCCATCTCCGCCGCCAGCCTTGCCGTAGGCGGCGTATCCGCCGGCCTTCAGGCCGGAAGCTGTCTGGCCCAGGCGGCGGAGCGCCATCCCGCCACCCCAGACGAGGCGGATCGGGAAACCGGGGACGGGCCGGAAAATGCAGACAGAACGGACGGGGAAACCGTGGAGACCTCTGTGGGGGAGACGGGGACGGATGAGACTTCGGCGGAGGGGACTGCGGCGGATGAGACCTCTGCCGAGGGGACCGGGCCGGATGAAACCTCTGCCGATGGGACTGCGCCGAATGAGACCTCCGCCGATAAGCCATGGGAAACGGAGCCGGATTTTCCGGCCGTCCACCCCACCGGCAGCCCTTCTCAGGCTGACAGGCTTCCGGAATCTATGGAAAACCGCGTTCCGGAGCTTTCTCTGATTTCCGTTCCGGAGCAGGCTGAGGGGGACTATACGTTCTGCGGTTATGACTTTTTTCCTTACGACGGGGTTATAGAGCTGGAAATGGGCGCGTTTGACGATCTCTCCGGCAGGTTAGGCGATACGGTAGAGCTTTACGTGGACGGTCCTGACGGACACGTGAGCGAGCCGATGCGCCTGGACGTGGAATGGGATTACACAGCCGTGGATTTTGACAGGGAAGGGGAATATACGGTGTCCGGAGTATTGGACACGGCTCCCTGCCCTTACGAGTTGGACTGGGATAACCTGGAACCGCCCTCCTTCACGCTGAGAATTGTCCGCCATTGGACAATTTCGTTCCAGCCCAGGATGGACGGAAATAAATTAATTCTCAATTATCTCAGGGACGGCGCTTCTGTCCCGCTCCCGATGTACTCCTTCTCCCTCTGCGAAAGCCGGGACAATGGTGCAACCTGGAACAATATCAGTGAAAGCATGCGGGTGCGGATCACGGAGCAGCAGGCCTCCATCACCGGCGCTAACCCCGGCTGCATGTACCAGCTTACAGAATTTTACAGTTATAATTTCTGTTCTGAAAATTCGGATATTGTGGCGGTCGCTGCGGATGGAGAGGGTTTAAAAGCGAATGTGATTCCAAGCGGCGGCAGGCAAGGCGGGGACAGTTGGGGGCCGGATCAGGGAAGCGCATGGAATGACGAGCCGGTTGTGGAAGGTCTCTACCCCATTTTAGGGTATAAGACCAACTCCTGGTATTCCATGGATCTGGACCTGCAGGTCGTTACCGGAGATGACGAACGGCTGAACCGGGATTTTTACAACAAAATAAGGGTCTATTATGGAAATTCATCGGAAAAGCCCTGGCAGAATTACACTGTGCTGGACGTGAATTGGGATTGGACGCCTGTGGACAACCTCGACTGGAATCAGACTGGGGACACGGTGGTTTACGGCGCCTTTCCCGAGTCTGCGATCGCGGAGAACAGCGGTATGCTGGATTTTGAGCATATGCCGGAGCTCTCCTTTACCATATCAATCCGCGACTTGGTGAACTCCTTTATGCTGTATCCGGTGGAGGAAATTCTGTATGAAAACCAAACAGCAAAATTCGAATTCTGTACGGAATACGACGAACCCCTGATTTTTGAGGACACCTCCCGGCTGACGGTCTGGTGCTCGGTGGACGGCAGTGAAACGTGGTACAATATCACGGACGAACCCAATGTGGAGCTGTACGGCGATACTCTCTCCGTGTCCGGCCTGAAGCCGGAGTATCTCAGAGCCAAGGGATATACGATCCAGGTGGAGCAGGATGTTCTGACGGATACGGAGACCTATTCCACCGGCCTGTACGTGATCCACAACACGAGCGGACTGAAATTTGGCCCGGACATAAGCGGAGAACGGGGAGGCGGAAAACGGCAGGAAAAACCGCCGGAAGGTTTGTTTGATCTTTCAGGCGGAGGAAACAACGATGAGCCGGATCAGCCGGACAGCCCGGAACCGCCAACGGAAGAACCTACGCCGGAACCACCAACGGAGGCCCCCACGCAGGAGCTGCCAACGGAGGAATCCCCGGAAGAACCTGCACCGGAACCGTCCACGTCACCCGGAAACGGGGAGACGGACCGGCCGGACGGCGGTGGAAACGGCGGCAGCTCCTCCGGCGGGCATAGCTCCTCTTCTACCTCCGCTGCGGCCCCGTCGGAGACAAGCTCCATCGGCGGACCGGAGTTAACGCAAACCGCAGCTCCCGCCCTGTACGCCGGAGCAGAACATCCCCCGCAAATCGAACCGGCTGCCGCAGGGACACGGTCCGGCCAGGACGTTTCGCCGGAAGCCGCAAGGTCGGGACCGGAATATGAATCCGGCCAGTCGGACAAGTCCGATTCCGACACCTCTGTGGTTCCGGTGGACGGAGACGGTACAAACGCCGCCGGAGACGGGGCTGAGACGGTTACAGACGAACCGGATTCTGCCGCGGGCGATGCAAACGCCGCTGCGGCCGCCATTAACGGGGCGGACGCTGAAAAGATTGGAACTACCGGCGTCAACGGTTCCCCCGCTGCCGGTCAGACGTTCCGCCGGGGGCTTTCCCGGATCGCCGCCGGAGCTGCCGCCGTCATTGCGGGAGGTTTGGCCGGTCTCTGGATGATAAGGAGGCGATGAGATCAAAATGTGCTACAACCGAAAGCGGGTGATCTGGCTGCTGTGCGGCGCCCTCATTGCCCTGGCCACCTGCTTTTTTCAGTACCGGTATGATAACAAATACAACTTCCCCGGACCCAGGGCCAGGGAGGGCGTGCTGGACCTCAGCCAACATGCGGGGGATCAGCCGTTTTCCATTCTGGCCTACGGCTGGGAGCTTTATCCCCAACTTCTTCTGGCTCCCGGGGAATTTGACGGCCTTGAACCGCTTTTTGTCTACCTGGGACAGTATGGCGGTTTTGAAGGCGCAAACGGGTCTGGATCACCTCACGGCTGCGCCACCTACCGGCTGACAATCCTGCTGCCGGATCAGTCGAAGGAGTACGCCCTGGAACTCCCGGAAATCTATACTTCCTCCCGGGTCTGGATCAACGGAGCTCCGGTGCAGAGTCTGGGGGACGTATCCGATGTGCGGGGGAAGCCCTCCACGCGCACCGGCATGGTCACCTTTCAGGCCGCCGGGCAGGCGGAAATTGTCGTACAGGCTGCGGATTACAGCCACTATTACAGCGGGATGGTCTATCCCCCCGCCTTCGGCTCTGTTCTGGCCGTGTCGGATCTGCTCACCTCGCGCCTGCTGCGCACCTGTATCGTGACAGTGGCGGCGCTTACCATTGGGATCCTGTATCTCACCATCGGTGTAAAAACCGGAGAGGAACGGCAGAGAATGACCCTGTTCGCGCTGTCCTGCCTGGCATTTTCCCTCTATGCGGTGTATCCGCTGTTCCATCAGTTCGGGGCGGGCATTTGGTCATACCGTCTGGAGGACGTCAGTTTTTATCTCTTTCTCCTGATGCTCACCGCTCTGCACTGCAGCTTGTGCGGGATTGACGGCCGTCCGCGCAGAATTGTCCGGGGAGTTGGAAGCGGTGTGGCCCTTCTGGCCTTAGTGGTCCCTGTGCTACTGGCGGGACGGGGATTATCCGCCATGATGGCATATTCCCGGTTTCTGGACTGCTACAAGCTTCT
Organism: Enterocloster lavalensis; assembly: GCF_046603895.1. NCBI lineage: Bacteria > Bacillati > Bacillota > Clostridia > Lachnospirales > Lachnospiraceae > Enterocloster > Enterocloster lavalensis. The sequence continues at coordinate 6,327,097 of NZ_CP176637.1, read as the reverse complement.
GCTCTTTGGCTGGCTGATTGTTACCGCTCTCTTTAACAGGCAAAAGGGCGGGGACACGGACGGTCCGCTGCTGGCCGGATTGTGCGCCATTGCCGTTTCCATGATGTTTCAAACGGTCGTCCCTGTTTTTGAGCCGGTGCGTACCGGCTGGATGACTGAAAATGCGGGGTTTTTGCTGATCCTTCTGCTGGCCGGAGTCCTCTGGTTCGGCACTGTCAAAGCCTTTGCGGATCGGGCGGCTTTAACTGAAAATACCCGGTTGATGAAAAAACAGTTTTCCCTTCAGGAGGAAAATTACCGCATCGTCTCTGAGAATTTCGCGGAAATCCGGCGTATGCGCCATGATCTGCGCCACCATTTAAACGCGGTGATGGAGCTTGCCCGGCAGCATCAGTACGAGGAACTGGAGCATTATATAAGCGGCTGCGAGGTCAGCGCCAATCAGGCCGTGCAGCCGGCACTCTGTGAAAATCACGCGGTTAACGCGGTTCTCAACTATTATATACAGCAGTGCGGTCAAAAAGGGATTCCGCTGGAGCTGAAGGTTGCGCTCCCGCCTGAGCTGAAGCTGGAGGACTGGAATCTGGGTCTGCTGTTCGGGAATCTGCTGGAAAATGCGGTGGAGGCCTCGGAAAAAGTGCCAAAGGACCAGCAATCCGTCAAGGTGTACTCCAGAATCGCAGGCGGGAACCTGCTTCTGACAGTCAAAAATGCCTGGGACGGGCAGTTTATGGCCTCGGGTGAGAAAATCGCTTCCACCAAACATGAGGGCACAGGCATCGGTATATCCAGTGTCCGCGCGCTGGTGGACAAGTGCGGCGGTCAGTTTTTCCTGACGCCCGGGGAACAGGAATTTGTGGTCTCCGTAGTCCTTTGGCAGCAGCTTTAAACGTTTAAAAGAGCTGGAATCATCTCCCAGCTCTTTTTTACTCCCCGTTTCAGGGGTAAAGATTTAGTTTGGCTGCCACACGCCGTTCTCATCCACCTTGTAGCCGTCCGGCGTCGTGGTTCCCACCAGCAACCTGCCCTGAGAGGCACCCTGCTCCTGGTTAAAGTAGTACCATTTGCCGTCGATCAGCTTCCAGCCGGTGCACATTGCTCCCTGCTTCCCGTCGGAAGCAGTGTTGAGGTAATACTTCTGCCCGTCTGGCGCTGTGACCCATCCGGTTTCCATGGTTCCGTCCTGATCGAAGAAATACCAGTTGTAGCTTCCATTGTAATACAGGTATCCCCATTCATCACGGTAGGAGGAACCGTTTCTGCCAAAGCTCCACTTGCCGTCCGTGTTACTCCAGTATTGGGTGTCGTCGTGATCATCGTCGCTATCGCTGTCCTTGTGATCATTTACGACGGGCGGCGCCGGCTGATCAGGCTGATCAGGATCATCAGGCGCTGGTTCCTCAGGTTTATCGTCTCCTCCGTAATCCTCCACTGTGCCGATTCCAAACAGGACCGAATATTTTAGGGTCTCGCCGGCATCCAATTCCTGATCCAGCCATGAAAAGGCCATGGCGCTGTCTACGCCGGATATTTCATCCAACAGTTCTTCATCTTTATCTGTTGGAAACACCTTATTATATTCCTCTCCATGTCTTCCAAACCACCACCGGTCAACCGGAACGTCGCTCTCGTCGTCGTCCCTGACAGAGAAGGCATAGAGATAATCCTGATCCATGGAAAATGTATCGCGACCCAACATCAGTACGCCGTCATCTTTTCGTTTCACTAAAGCAGAGTCATCACTCCCTACGCATGTATCTGCATATGTGCCAAACGAAAACTCAACACTCTTGTCAACACTTGTGTTTGTGACATAATAGATCATCCGAACATAAGAGATTCCTTCAATCTGGATAATTTTTGCCCGCAGAGAGATCTCAAGATTTTCGGTGGTTGCTTTCCTCTCATCATCGAAAGAAAGATAATCTTCCCCCTTTAATGCTGTACTGTATCCGCTAAAGCTGCTTTTGATTGTATCCGATCCTACTATGCCCGACACATCATAACGATTACCATAATCGTGCAGGTCATAGGCCATGTGGTCATCCTCATCCGCTATAACCAACGGCTCCATTTCCACATCCGGAACCTCTTTCGGAAGGGAAGCCGCCGTCAAAAGCGCAGGCTGTATCAGTTCCGGCTCGAGGGGAACTTCCGGGGTCAGGATTTCGTTATTCTGGGCCTCGTCGATCAGATCTTTGTCCGGAATGTTCTCATCCTTCTGGTCGCCGTCTGCGTTTTCTTCCTGATTGCCCTCATCGGTTACTCCGCCGTCTGTGGGCTCCTGGCTGTCCGGGCCGGCATTCTCACCGCCGTCGCCCTCGGCCGTCCCATCGCCTGAGGGATCCTGGCCGTCCGGGTCGGTATTTCCGCCGCCTTCGGGATCCTTGTCACCCGGGTCGGTATTTCCACTGTCCTCGGGATCCTTGTCACCCGGGTCGGTATTTCCGCCGTCCTCGGGATCCTTATCACCCGGATCGGTGTTTTCACCATCGTTTCCGCTTCCGCCTTCTTCTGTCCCGCCGCCTGAGGGATTCTCGTCGTCCTTGCCGGTGTTTTCACCGCCGTTGCCGCCGGTCCCCTCTTCGGACTCGCCGCCCGTGGGATCCTTGTCGTCTTGACCGGTACTCTCACCGTCGTTTCCGCTTCCGCCTTCTTCCGTCCCGCTGCCTGAAGGATCCTTGTCGCTGGGATCGGTGCTCTCACCGCTTCCGCCCTCCTCGGTCTTGTCGCCATCAGGATCTTTGTCGCCTGTGGAATCCTGGCTGTCCGGGTTGGTACTTCCACTGCCGCCGTCCGTTTCTCCGCTCCCGGTCTCCGCGCCGCTTCCGCCGCCCTGATCCGTCTGGCCGCCTCCCGTATTCTGACTTTCATCTCCGGTGTTCTGTCCCTGGCCGCCATTGCTTTCGTTGCCTGCGGATTGCTCCGTCTGTCCCTCAACGCCCGCCGCCAGGACGGTAAGCGGGGCTCCGCTTGCAGCCAGGCAGATCGCAACTGCGTAGGCCGCGGCCTTCGTCTTAAAACGTTTGATCCGCTTCATGCCTTTATGTAATTTTCGCATACACTAAAACCTCCTTTAATTATCCAAACTCACTCTATGAATATATCAAATAATTCGACATAATAGGGTATTCTGTGAAATAAGTCAGGTTTTATGATACAAAAATCAATCCTTTGTCCACAAATTCCGGTGCCCGGATCATCGAAAAACAGAGGGCTCACAACCCTCTGTTATCCACAATCAGCATATTCAATTTCTGCCACTTCTGCAGCTCCTTTTTCGTGATCAGAAGCTGCTGTTTGAAGTGTTCCGTGTGCTCCTGGGGCGTCAGGGTCACCAGGCACTTAAAGGCGCAGGGCATCAGATCAGCGCTGGAGATACCGCACAAAAGTCCGTCCGTGGAATCCCGGATTTCCAGTGGGTTGAAGATGTAGAGCAAATCCTCCTCCAGGGCGTTGCACTGGTTGACAAAGGAGAATCGGATCAGCATGTCGCTGTAAACCACCTTTCCGGTGTAATAGATCTCGCTGCTCCTGCCCGTGGGCGTCACGGCGCTGATGGATAGGGTGGCCTCGTAGTTGCCCGGGGCATTTTCCTGCTCATAGATATCGATGATCCCGTCCTTCAGCCGCTTATAGCGCCCGTCATAAAAATAGAAATACAAACGTTTCGCTTGAAAGAACGGGCTTTTGGCAGAGTGGTTCGGGGATATTTCCGCGCTTTTGGGCATCGGCGGCCGGACATCCATCAGCTGGCTGGGGCTGACCATCAGCACCTGGGCGATTTCAAACAGTGTCTCCACATCCAGCGTGATCTCGCCGTTTTCGTATTTGCTGACGCTGGCGCGGCTCTTGTGGATCGAGTCCGCAAGCTGCTGCAACGTCATTCCCCTGGCCTTCCGGTACATGCGGATCCGCCCGCCGATGTGTTCGTTCACCTTGCTCATAAGTCCTCCTAAAGTTTCGTTAAAATATACCCTCCCGCACATTTCGTCCGGTCCGTTACCTATCATACACGATCCGGGGATATTTTTCTACTGTGAATAAACTTTTTTGAGAAAAGTTTATTTTAACGAAACTTCTCTTCATTTGCTTTATGACATATTTCTGCTAAACTATTTGAGGTTTTACCCTTGGCAGAACCGGCCAGCTTATGAAAAATGGGGGATTTTTATGGATACCAAAAAGAAAAGCAGTTTCAGCGGATCAATCGGATTTGTACTGTCTGCGGCGGGCAGCGCCGTGGGCGTGGGAAATATATGGCGTTTTCCGTATCTGGCGGCTAAAGACGGCGGCGGCCTGTTTCTGATCATCTACCTGCTGCTGGTGCTGACCTTCGGCTTCACGCTCCTGACCACAGACGTGGCCATCGGCAGAAAGACAAAGCAGAACGCCCTGAAAGCCTTCGGTGTGATCAATCGCAAATGGAAATTTCTGGGATATCTGACTTTCCTGGTCCCGGCTCTGATCATGACCTACTACTCGGTAATCGGAGGCTGGGTCACAAAATACATTGTCACCTACCTGACGGCACGCGGGGCGGATGCGGCCCGGGACGGATATTTCACCGCCTTTATCACTTCCAAGGTCTCGCCCATCTTCTTCATGCTGGCGTTTCTGGCCGCCACGGCATTTATCGTGTACCGCGGCGTGGAGAAAGGAATCGAAAAATTTTCGAAAATCATCATGCCCGGCCTGATCTTTATGATCGTGGGGATCGCGCTGTTTTCCCTCACCCTGAAATACACGGATGCAGACGGAGTCACCCGCACGGGACTGCAGGGGTTGGGCGTGTATATAATCCCGAACCTGGACGGAATCACCGGCAAGCGATTTCTGGAAATCCTTCTGGACGCCATGAGCCAGCTGTTCTTTTCCCTGAGCGTTTCCATGGGAATCATGATCACCTACGGTTCCTATGTGAAAAAAGATGTGGATCTCAACCGCTCCTTAAGCCAGATTGAATTTTTCGACACCGGCGTGGCCTTTTTGGCCGGAATGATGATCATCCCCGCCGTGTTTGGGTTTTCTGGCACCGAAGGTATGGCCTCCGGCCCCAGCCTGATGTTCGTGTCCCTGCCCAAAGTATTTGACGCCATGGGGCGGGCCGGTTCCCTGATCGGTCTGGTATTTTTCATCATGGTGGCCTTTGCGGCGCTGACCTCCTGCATCTCCATCATGGAGACTCTGGTGGCCAACTGCATGGAACTGTTCCACACCTCCAGGCAGAAAATGAGCCTGATCATCGGCCTGATCTTCGCCGGAGCTGCAGCCGTAATCTGCATGGGCTACAATCTCCTCTACTTTGAGCTGCCCCTGCCCAATGGCCAGACCGCGCAGCTTTTGGACCTGATGGACTACATCAGCAACAGCTTCCTCATGCCCTTCATCTCCTTACTGACCTGTATTTTCGTGGGCTGGGTGATCGGGCCTTCCTGGATTGATGAAGAGATGGAGCTGAATGGAACGGTATTTAAACGGAAAAAAATGTATGCGTTTATGATCCGCTACGTGACGCCGGTGATGATGACGGTGCTGTTTTTACAGTCGGCCGGGATTCTCACGGTCATTCGCGGGCTGTTCGGCTGATAGCCGGATTACCGGTTTTTGGAAAAATATAACGCATTTGTCTAAATAAGGAGCTTTTGCAGGTTCAATTTGCAAAAGCTCCTTATTTTGATCGGGTCGGATTTTTATTTGTCTATTTGGACTCCTGATAGTCCGTCACCTCAATCCATTGCAGCTTTCCATTGGAGTGAGTGGCGGTTTTGACCGCCTCGTCGAGGGCGTTGACGTCGCTGTAGGTGATATTGGCAGCGCCTCCCGGCGTCCCGTCCCATTTGGTGGCTTCATACCATTTGTCGTCCACAATGTTGTAGACATAAGGCACGCTCCATCCCGCCGCCGCGCTGGAGTCCGATCTGGCGAAGAGCCACACACACTCCTCTACCGGCCGGGTCCTATCCTTTCCCTGGTAATAAGGCTGAATGGAATAGCTTTCTCCCCGGACGGTCAGCGTAGGCCATTTTCCGTTATATTTTTCAAGAAATGCTTCCCGGATCTGATTGTTGCTTTTGGTGGGATTCTTCTTTAAAAAATCCACCGTGAACTGCCGGTAATCCTCGGTAAAGGTCTGGGATACCTTTATATCCGTATCCTCCCCACCCCCGATAGACGCCCCATGCCGGTCACAGTTAACCTTCACGTAGGATTCCTCCCATTCCACCGAAAACGTCCCACCGGCCGGGCAGCGCGCATCTGATTTTTCCAGAATCGCCTCCGCGCCATCCCGGGTAAAGCCGTCGTCCTCCATCTGCTCCAGAAGAATCTGCCTCAACACGATTTTCCGGTTGGCCTCGCAGACCGTGGCCTTGGTTCGGTCCATCCGGCTGGTGAAAATCGGGACGGATATGGCTACCAGCACCGCTACAATCGCCACCACAATCAACAGCTCCGCCAGCGTGAAGCCCTTTCTCCCTTTTATCGTTTTGTGTCCCATCATACGTCCAATCTCCGCAATCACAGTTTTTACAACCACATATCCTGACAGTATAACACATTCTATGGCCGTTTCGTAACCAAATTTTCCCACTTTTAAAAAAATCAGTACAAAAACATCAGCGCAGGATCCGGTTGAGTTCAAACAGCAGAATTCCCAGATCGATGGGTTTTGCGATATGTGCGGTCATACCGGCCGCCAAAGCCGCCTGCACATCCTCTGCAAATGCGTTTGCCGTCATGGCGATAATGGGGATGTTCCCGGCGTCCTTCCGGTCCAGGCTGCGGATCGCCCGCGCCGCCTCGTAGCCGTTCATATTGGGCATCTGGATATCCATGAGGATGGCGTCGTAGGTCCCCACCGCCGCCTCCTGAAACGCAGCCAGCGCCTGCGCGCCGTCTGAGCGGACCACGGACAGCGCTCCCTGCATCTGAAGCAGCTCGCAGAGGATTTCCGCATTGATCGCATTGTCCTCAGCCACCAGAAAACGGCGGCCGGAAAGCGCGCGCTCCTGCCCTGAATCCTCCGGGTCTCCCCCATATTCCGGTCCAGGTCCGGCGTCAGCCGGTTCAAATTCCAACTCCACCCGGAACGTGCTGCCCATGTGTTCCCTGGTCTCCACGGAAATCTCACCGCCCATAAGGTCGATCAGGCCCTTGGTGATGCTTAAGCCCAGCCCTCCGCCCTCTGCGCGGCCGGAATCCCCGCCGCGGCTGAAGGGTTCAAAAATATGTTCCGCAAATTCAGCGCCCATGCCGATTCCCGTATCCTGCACCACAAACCGGTAGCGCGCCATCCCGGGGGCGCTGCTGGCGGGCAGCTCACCCATCCGAAACTCCACACTGCCCCCTTTCGGGGTGAATTTGACGGCATTTCCCAGAATATTCAGCAGAATCTGGTTGAGACGAAGCGGGTCCCCGAAAATGGTTTCATGGCGGATATGGTTTACATCTGTGCTGAAGCGGATTCCCGAATTCTGCGCCTGCAGCGCGATGATGGAAGAAACCTGCTCCACTAACTCCGGCAGCGCAATTTTCATCCGGTTGAACACCAGGCTGGAACGCTCGATTTTAGCCATGTCCAGCACATTGTTGATCAGGCTGAGCAGATGCCTGGAAGAGAGGGAGATCGTCTGCAGGCAGTCCTCCACCCGCTCCCGGTCCCCGATATGGGCGAACGCCAGCTCCGTCATACCAATCACCGCGTTCAACGGCGTGCGGATATCGTGGCTCATGGCGGAAAGGAAATCGCTTTTCGCCCGGCTGGCCTCCTCGGCCAGCGCCAGCGCTGCCTCCAGCTCTTCCTTCTTCCGGCGCTCCTGGGCCAGCATATCCGTCACATCGGCCCGCACCAGGCAAACCGTCTTGCGGTTCCGGTCACCCCACATGACGCTGATCTGCTTATAGAGAACTTTGCCGTCCGTCTGATAGGGCGCCACGAAATCGTAACCCGCCGGTTCCTCCCTCAGCCGCAGCAGCATGGTCTCTAAGCGGAACTGTTCCTTCACGCGGGTCTCGCCCTCCCGGTCCATATAGAATGAGGCGATAGACTCCACGGTCGACCGGTAGTCGACAAAATAGTATGGAGACAGATTTTCCTGCACGGTCCGTCGGGTAAACATGGTCATGCCGCCGCTCTTGATATCGATAAAGCTGACCAGGTCAAAGGTCAGAGCCAGCACGTTGAGCATGGCCTGCTGCTCCCGGACGGAATCCGTGATATCGGAACGGGCCATGCAGACGCGCCCCAGCCTGAGATCGATGGAGGAAATGGACATGTTCTTGGTCAGAATCTCCTGCTGCTCCCCGAACATGGAGAAATGAAACCAATAGGAATCCTCCCGCCCCAGCCGTTCCAGTATGTACTCCGGGTCCATCAGATTTGCCACCCGCTCCTGGTCCCTGGGCACAACCTGGGTCCGCAGAACCTGTGCCGCCTGCTTTTCATAGCTGCCCTCGTGCAGTTCAGTATCTTCCATTTTTTTACTGCTGCCGAAATTGAGCACCCGGTAAGTTCCCTTAAAGAGGTCCACATCCATCACCAGATCGCAGCCCGCAATGGACAGGCGGCGCGGAATGTACTCCGCCATCACCTGCTCCGTGATATCCGTCATATTGAAGATAACGGTGACATCCTGCTCCCCGGGAACCGACAGCCAATTTATGGCAAACTGTATATACCGCCCCGTCTCCTCCCCGGGCAGGTGTATGAAACACCGAACGGAACGCTCGGCATCCCGTTCCGGGACATCTCCGGCAATGGGCAAATCCAGGCACAAGCCCAGCAGCGCCCTGCGCTCGGCCTCGTCTGCGACAAAGGCGGCCAGTCCCCGAAAGAAAGTGTTTCGGTCTGTGCCGAATCTCTGCCGGAGCCCGGAACCCGTGTGATCGATCAGATCCAGAATCCGGCCGTTTTTTGCGCCATAGTGCCCCACCAGCAGCACGCCGGGGTCGCCCCTGTGGTAATGGCGCAGCAGAAGCTCCCGGTACCGGTCGTAACGCGGCTCCTGCTCCAAATCGGACGCATTACTCCCGCCGGACGGTCCGCTGCCGGCGCTCTCCCCGGATGTGCTGGCTGCGGATTTATGAAAAAGCGCCTCGAATTCTTCGCAGGGCATAGGCTTTGCGTAATAGTATCCCTGCACGAAATCGCAGCCGATTTCCCGCAGCAGTTCCACCTGCTCCCGAGTCTCCACGCCCTCAGCCACCACATCCACCTGCATCCATCTGGCCAGCTGCATGATAAACAGCAGGATGCCCCGGTTCACGGACTGTTCCGACTCATTCTGAAAAAACTTCATATCCAGCTTCAGCACGTCCAGCGGCATCTTGTTGAGCATGTTGAGGGAGGAGTAGCCGCTCCCGAAATCGTCCATCTCGATGATAAATCCCAGGCGCCTCATCTCATCCACCGTGTCAATGATCTGCCGCGGATTTTCCGTGTAGGAACTCTCCGTGATCTCCAGATGAAGCCTGGACGGCTCCAGCTCATATTGATTTACTAATTTTACCAGCACCGCCGCCAGGTCGATATTGTAGATATCCGCCCGGGAGACGTTGACCGACACGGGGATTTGCGGATAGCCCCGCAGGTCCCAGTCGTGCAGAACCGCGCAGGTGTGTTCCCACACATACTGGTCCAGACGGGTGATAAATCCGTTCTTCTCAAACAGGGCGATAAACTCCCCCGGCGGAAGAAATCCCAGCTCCGGGTGAATCCAGCGGACCAGGGCCTCGGCCCCGGAGAGAGACTCGTCCCTGACCCTGTATTTAGGCTGGACATACAACACGAACTGCTCTCCCGCCAAAGCCGCCTCCATGCCGTCCGTGATCGCCTGCTCCCGCAGCAGCTTGCTGCGCAGCGCCTCGTCGTAGGCAGTGTAATATTTGCCGTACCGGCCCTTGATTCGGTTGGCGGCCAGAAGCGCCCGGTCGCACATCTGCTCCACCGATATGCTGCGGTCGTCGATGGCGTAGACTCCCCAGCGGATCACCACATTTTTCATGTTGGTGACTTCGCGAATCTCCGCCTCCGCTCTCTGGAACAGGGCCTGGCTGTACTCCCAGCGCCGCTCTAACAGACAGGCGAAATGATCGGCGTCGATCCGCCCGCAGATGCCCCACGGGTTCACCCGCTCGGACAGCATCTGCGCGATCTTGCGCAGAAGCATATCCCCGGCCGGAATGCCGGAAATATCGTTCACCAGCTTGAAATTTTCAATATTGGAGTAGAGGAGATCGTAGGGCTGATCCGGGTGCAGGGCCAGGGTTTCCTTCACCCGCTGATAGAAGAAAGTTTTCGTGTAAAGGCCGGTCAGCTGGTCGTACTGGGCCAGGCTCAGCATGGCGGAGGACTCCCGGAGCTTGATCTGGCTGGCCACACGGTGCAGAATCACCTGGGAATTGTAGGGCTTGGTCACAAAGTCTGTCGCTCCGTGGGACAGCGCTTCCACCTCGTCCGCCACGCTGTCGGACTGGGTGGTCACGATCACCGGTATGGAGGAAAAGGAAGCATCCGACTGGATGCGGCTTAAAAAGGTGTATCCGTCCATCACAGGCATATTGATATCCAGCAGAATCAGCGCAACGTCGTCCCGGTGGTCCTCCAGCACATCCAGTGCGATCTGCCCGTTTTCCGCCTCCAGAATTTCATAATTTTCTTCCAGGATATTGCCCAGCAGCGCCCGGTTTAATTCATTGTCTTCCACGATCAGAATTTTTCTCTGCAACATAGTTGTTCCCCTTTTCGCCCACGCCGTACTCTCCTGCAAAAGCGGCGGCGGCTATCGGGACGGGCCGGCGCTCTGTGCCAAGCTGATACATGATAGGTATAGTTTAACATAACCGATATTTGAATTCAATCGGGAAAGATGAAAACGCCAAAACGGCGCCCACTGATCCGGCAGGCGCCGCTTTTACTAAATTCCTTCTTCTATCACCTTTTGGAACCACTCAAAGGATTTTTTCCGGGTCCGGGCAAGACTTCCGCTTCCATCGTCCTGCCGGTCCACATAGATAAATCCGTACCGCTTTTTCATTTCCCCCGTGGTGGCGCTGACCAGATCGATGGGCGCCCAGGTCAGATATCCCAGGCATTCCACCCCGTCAAGGCGCACCGCCTTTTTCAATTCCCCGATATGGCGTTCCAGGTAGGCGATCCGGTAGTCGTCCCGGATCGTTCCGTCCGCCTCCACCCGGTCCACCGCCCCCAGTCCGTTCTCGGTCACCAGGACCGGCAGCCCGTAGCGCTTGTATACATAATTCAGTGTGTAGCGCAGACCCACCGGATCGATGGCCCAGCCCCACTTACTCTGTTCCAGATAAGGATTCTGAACGCCGCCGAACAGCGTTTCCTCCGCCCCCTCATCCCCCTCATGATGGGCTACACTGGAGCTGTAATAATTCACCCCGATAAAATCCAGCACTCCCTGCCGGAAGTCCTCTTCGTCCCCGTCCTCCTTCTCCAGCAGAATTCCCGCATTCCGGTATTCCTGCTCCCGGTAGGCCGGAAAGGCGCCTCTGCACATGGCGTCCACCTGGTAGAACTGACGCTCCATCTCCAGGAACGCGTCCATCACATGGTCCGGCGCGCAATCCACCGGATAGACCGGCGTCAGGCCAAACACACAGCCCACCCGGTTCTCCGGATCGATCTCCCGTGCCAGCCGGGCCGCCTTCACCCCGGCCAGCGTCATAAGATAGCCGATCTGCGCCAGTTCCCGGGCCGGGTTTTCCATGCCGCTGTACTTAACGCCGGAAATCATATAGGTAAAGATGTCCGATGCCTCAGTCTGGGGATCCAGATGGTTCATTTCATTGAAGGTGACCCACAGTCTCACCTTGCCCTTCAGAGCCCGGAACATGGTCCCGCAGTATCGCAGGTAGAGATCCACCACCTTCCGGCTGCTCCATCCGCCGTACCGTTCCAACAGACGGAAGGGCAGCTCGAAGTGATAGAGCGTCACAATGGGTTCGATCCCATGGTTTAGCAATTCCTCCGCCACACTCCGGTAATAGGCGATTCCCTCCTCATTGGGCTCCTCATCGTCCCCATTCGGATAGACGCGGGACCAGTCCACGGAAAAACGCAGGCCCGTAAATCCCATCTCGGCGAACAGCTTGATATCTTCCCTGTACCGGTGGTAAAAATCAATCCCCTCATGGGACGGATAGTGTTTTCCCTCCACAATACCGCTGCATATCTCCCGGGGCCGGCCGCAGGCTCCGGCGGTGACCAGATCCATGATTCCCGGCCCTTTACCGCCCTGATTCCATGCGCCCTCGCACTGATGGGCCGCGATGCTGCCTCCCCACAGGAATTTTTCACCAAAATCCATCGATACCCCCTCCTGTCAATAGCCCTTGTCCTTTCGGTTTGGCACGAAATCCCCGGTCTCCACCAGGAAGCGCAGGATTCTCGCCTGAAGCCGTCCTTCGATCTCCCCGTACTCCGCCCGGCCCGCCAGATTCACCAGTTCCTGAGGATCTTCTTCCAGGTCGAAGAGCTGGCCCCGTTCATAGAGCCGGTACACATATTTGTAGCGTTGTTCCCGGACCATAATGGCTTTCGTGTGCTCCGGTCCCTCCTCACACTGGGTGCTGAGCCGCGGCCAGTAGAGTGAATCCGGCCCATGCCCCCGCTCCATGGCCTGAAGCTCGCCGTGAATCCTTCCGCCCTCGCAGAACACGGCGTCCCGGTGGGTTTCCACGCCCGCAAGCACCGGACAGAGGGAACGGCCGAACTGTGTGTAATTTAGCGAAAAGCCCCCAAGCTCCGCCACCGTGGCCGGAATGTCCACCAGCTCCGCCAGAGCCCCGCTGACTCTGGGGCGGCAGTCCGTGCCGGCCGGCGGCTTGATGATCAGCGGAACATTACACTGGCAGTCGTAGAAGGTATTCTGCGCCTTCTCCACCAACCCGTAGTCCCCGGTAAAATCCCCGTGGTCGCTGAAGAAAAACAGCGCGGTGCCGTCGTAGACTCCCGTCTCCTTCATCACCGCCATCAGTTCGCCCAACCGCTCGTCCAGCTGGCTGATCATGTCGTAATAGGTCCCTTTGAGCTCCGCGAACCGCTCCTCGCTCCACCCCTGAAGCCCCTGCTTTTCGTAAATTCCCTTCAGCATAGAGGGCATGCCCTCCCAATTTTCCGGAGTGGGCCTTCGGGCGGGAATATGGCTGCGGTCGGTTCGCCCGTACCAGGGCGGACTGCAGCCGTAGGGCGGATGGGGATTACTCAGGCAGAGAAACAGACAGAAGGGCTTATCCTCTCTCCCCGCCTCACGCCGCTCCCTCAGGTATTGGATGGAATAATCCAGGCAGCTGCGGTCATTGTCGTCCATCTGTTCAGGGCTCACCTTGCCAGCGTAAAAGGAATAGAAATTGTCCCCGGAAGGTTCCCCGCGAAACTGCTTTTCAAACGCCTTGCTTTTCTCCCGGTCCCAGGGATAGGCCCCCGGATAATAACGGTCGCAGTATTTGCTGAAATCCCGGTTTAAGGGAATGACCTCGTCCTTCCCCGCCCAAATCACCTCGTAGCCGTTCATTTTCAGCTGCTCCAACATGGTGGGGTCGTCCTCGTCCAGCAGAAAATGCATGGTCCTATGTCCCTTGGTGTGGGGATACCAGCCGGTCAGCATGCTGCACCGGCTGGGTACGCAGACCGGGTTCTGGCAGTAAGCGTTCTGAAAGGAAACGCCGTCCCCGGCCAGCTTTTCGATGTTGGGACTTGCCGCGCCCTGGGGATTTAAGTGCCCCAGGGCGTCGGCGCGGAGCTGGTCCGCTATGAAAAAAACAAAATTCGGTTTGTTCGCTCTCTCCAATTTACTCCACCCCAAGTTTTTCTTTTTCCAGAAGAGACTTGTCGTACACCTTTACGAAGGGCATGTAGATGAGCACGTCCATCACGACCAGCGCAATGACCAGCAGACCCGCCTTAACATCCATCGTACACAGAATCGCATCCAGCACTCTGGGAGTAGTCCACGGTATGTTGACAAAAATCCTGCCGATGATATTCCACTGCATAAGCAGGAACGTGATCATGGTATTCAGTACGGAACCAAGAATCATGGGCACCATCAAAATAGGATTAAATACCAGCGGTACGCCGAAGGTCAGAGGCTCCGCAATTCCAAAAATAGATGGAACAATTCCTATTTTGCCTACCGTTTTCAACTGAGTCGACTTTGCTACCAGCAAAATGCAGATCGCTAATGCAAAGGCAGAGCCACATCCGCCAATGTTGCCGAAGGCAGTGCGGAACGGAGCCGTGGCGATAGCCGGAAGGGGCTCTCCTGCCGCATAAGCCGCTGCGTTGGCCGTAATGTTGGTCATAAAAAATCCCGATGTAACGCTGTCCGGAACCGCGCTTCCGTAAATTCCAAAAAACCAGAGGAAGTTAATCAAAAACTGAATTGCCATCATGCCGCCCACGCTGTCGACCGCTTTGGCAAAGGGCGTGAACAGGTTCATGATCGCCTGGGGAAGGTTGACGCCGAAAGCGGCTGTCACGCCCTGATCCACAACCAGGAAAGCCACTAATACCACAATCGACGGGATCAGCGCTTCAAAGGGCGCCGTCACCATGGGCGGAACCGTATCCGGAAGCTTGATCTTGATGTTCTTATCCAACAGGAACCGGGTCAGTTCCACGGTCACAATCGCCACCACCATGGCGGCAAACAGGCCTCTGGAACCCAGGTAACGGCTGTTTAAGAACAATCCGCTGGCTCCCTCCACTGCTGCCGGAGGGGCGGCGATGATCAGAAACGACATGGCCGATGTGATCATACAGGACAGCGGTTCCATCTTGTAATTTTTACAGAGATGGTATGTAATCGCAATCACCACATAGATTCCCAAAAGCCCCAGCGTCACATTGTTGGGCAGCTCCAGAATCGCTGCGTATTTGCCCGCCCAGTTGTACCAGGCGGTGAGAAACGATTTTAAAATGCCGCTGGTCGCCTCAAGGGTTGACGCATCCACCGGCGGATACGCCAGGATCAGAGAAATTCCTCCGATAATTGTCAGGGGAATGGTCGCCATCATTCCCTTGGTGATCGCGGTAATGTGCTTCTCCTCCGCGATTTTACCGGCCACAGGCATAATGTGCTCCTGCATCCAGTCCATAAATTTTTGCATTACCCCCTGCTTTGCCATACTTAAGTCCCTCCCCGATTCTATTTGTCCCGGCCCTCGTAGAGCGCCTGTGCCTGCTTTAAGATCTTAGCTCCGTTGCCCATGGCGTAATCCACCGGCGCGATGGAATCCAGGGGCTTGCCGATCTCCGCAGCCTTGCGCAGCAGCTCCTTTTTCTTGTAGGCGATCTGCGGCCCGATCAGGATCACGTCGAAATTCTCCACCACCTCGTCCATGCGGTCAAAGGGATGTGCTTCGATCTTCCAGTCCTTTTGATCCTCCGTGAGCGCCGCCTTCATCTTGTTCATTACCAGGCTGGTCGAGGCGCCCGCCATACACATTAGTAAAATATTCATTGTCCGTCCTCCTTGTCTTTTTTATGAGATAACGCTCTGTAAAGCTCAATCATCTCCGTGATCAGTTCCCTTGCCAGCATGCAATCCATCAGGTGGTCCTGGGCATGGACTCCGATCAGGGAGATCTGATTCATCTCCCCCCGGGCCTCCATCACCAAAAGCTCCGTCTGGATGTCATGGGCCTCCATCACCCACTGGGCCGACTCCTGCATCTTTTTCTGGGCTTCCTCGAACCGTCCCTGCTTCGCCTCCCCCAGCGCCTCGTAAGCCGCGCTGCGGGCCTGCCCCGATTTCACGACCAGAGTCATGATGGTTTCCTCCATACTCATGCGCTCCCGCTCCTTTCAATACTGTATAATTTTTATACTATATTTTTCATAAGCAAACCTTACCACATTGGAAAAACAAAGTCAATCCTTCGAAAAATTGCCATTTTTCCGCTGTGTATACGGTGGTTTCCCCTGTGTATTGCATGGTTTTCGAAATAGCCGTCTTATACACTAATACACTAAATACATATTCATTCATTTCAATGGGAAGTGTATGATGAACTGCCTAAAAACCGATACACAAAAGAAACTCTGCCTCCAAATTTATACGCAAAGATTATTTATTAATTTTTCTTATAAATAATGCCGTATCATACAAAAATAGCGGACAAAGGAGTGCACCTCTGTCCGCTGTCCAAAAACCATTCAATTTTCGCTTTTTCTGCCCCTCAGAATATACAGGATGTGGGCGTACTCATTGTCATCCACCCGAATGTGGAAGGCCTCCTCCAGTGGCACCATACATGCCCTCAGCTTTCCGTACAGCTCCCGGTTTTCCTTGAGCAGCTCCGCCTTGTGAAGGTTCACCGGCGTCTCCTCCCCGCCGATCATCCGGTTGATCCCGCAGGCCAGATGGACGCTTAAGCCCACCCGTTTTTCCGGCGGCAGCGGGCTTCCCAGAACCTCCTCCATCTCCGACACCAGGGACGGGACCCAGCGCTTGACCTGATCCGGCCCGAAATACTGTAAGCCCTCCGCCAATTCCATGATAATCCGGTCGTTTTCCTCTTCCTCCGCCTCCCCGGGAATATCCGCCCGCAGCAGAAGCTTCAGCTTTTCCTGGGGACATTCCAGCACTTTCGTGACCGGAATGAAGGGAATATCCAGCAGCTGCGGGTCAAATGCGCCCACGGTGCAGAGTATGTGGTGCTTTTCATGGATTCGGTTGATCTCATTTAACAGCTCCTCCCGCCCAGAAATGGCCAGCGGGATAAAGGACACATTGTCCCAATGAACCTTCTTTTCCAGATACCGCTTGATCTGGACCGCCCCGCCCTCTCCGCTCATGCACAGGGTGATGATCACGTTCCCGGACCGGGGGCGGTAATAGGCGTCGTCCCGCAGCATGGGCAGCGTGTGGTAGCGCTCCAACAGGGACGAGTAGGCGGCGTCCAGATCCGGCTCTAGCATCACCTTGCGGCAGCAGTCCAGGGCCAGAGCCGTAAAGGGGAAGGCGATGGCGCGGATGGGAATCTTCGTCTCCGCGCAGACCATCTCAATCATCTGCCTCATGGACCCCATGTCATAGAGCGCCAGGATTCCTGCGCCGCGGTTCCAGTCCGACAGGGCCTGTTTCAGCTCGGGATACGCCTCCCGGGTGCTCTTGCTCAAGGGCAGATCGTAATACCCCACCTCCGTTCCGCTGAGGCTCTGGATCACCTGGGCCATGGACGAAGCCACGTGTTCCCCGTGCATGGCGATGAACAGGAGCGGATGGGGCTGCGCCCCCGCCATGCCGCCCCGGTCGCAGATAAACATGGTCAGGAACACCACCTCGTCGATGGGAAGGCGGGTGGAAAACTCCTTCTCCAGACGTCCGGCGAATTTCACCGCCAAAGCGTACTCCTCCTTGTACTTTCCGATCATCTCCATGATCCGGTCGGAGGACAGCTCCCGCCGCTTCTCCCCCTCGCACAGAGCCGCATTCAGGTGCAGGCACAGGCCGTAGAACACGGACACCGGGTACACCCGGTTGAAATCCCGGGCCGCCTGGTCCAGAAACTCCGTCACCAGCTCCATGATCCTGGGGTTTACCATCTTGGAGAGCTGCTCCTTGTCCGCCACCTTTGAAACCAGGCTGTTGTTGTACTTCTTAAACTCATTTTCGATATCAATACCAATGATGGTGTTAATATCTTCCCAGGCCAGCCCTCTCTCCTTCAATTCCTGCATCCGCTCCTCAATCCACTCATAGATCGAGAAACCGCCCAGCCTGCGGACCTCCTCCGCCCTGGTGTGCACGTCCTGGTTTTCCGAGAACACATAGCGGACGTTCTCCTTGATCAGCTCCTTTAAATCCGCCTTGCGCCGCTTGTACTCCAAAAGCCCCGAGCGCACCTCGTTGGGGAAATCCGACATAGCGAGGCGGATTTCCTTCTGATCCGCCTTCAGCCCCCTGACATAGGCGTTGGCGCAGGCGATCCGGATATCGTTGCGCAGCTGCTTGACCTGCCGGGGACAGCGGTATAAAAGCAGGGCGACCAGAATCTCCGACGTCAGGCTCAGGGCGTGACCGCTCCCGGCCGCCTCCCTGGTCAGAAAACGGCGGATCAGGCCAAAGCGCTCGGCCGGCGGCCGTTCCTCCAGAGGCGGCAGGGAAATGGTCACCGAAAACCGGCTCTTGAAGGGTTCCAAAAGCTCGCCGGCCGCCGTCTCCTCCACCGCGCAGACCACGGTGGTCCGAAGGTTGCATCTGCGCCCCTGCCAGATCCGGTAATTGTTCTCCACCAGGGACAAAAGACCGCTCTTGGCCGCCGGGGGCAGCATTTCCCCGTGGTCGATAAACAGAATCCCATCCTCCGCCTGTTCCAGGAACGAGGTCTTTCCCTCGATCCCGCCGAAGATCTCAACGGTCAGCTGCTCCGGCCGGTCCGCAAAATGGGCGCAGTTGATCTTTACAAAGGGCGCTTCCGGCTCCAGCGCGTAATTCTCCGTGGCAAAGCGATGGATCATCTGCGCAAAACAGCTCTTTCCACTTCCGCCCGGTCCGGTGAGAAGGCAGTGCAGGCTGTGCTGCGGGTAGAGCATGGCCGCCTTGGCCAGCTGGACGCTCTGGCGCAGGCTTCCGTCATACCCAACAAGCTCGGAAAAGCAGGACTCGTCCCCCGTCTTGGCCTGTCCCCCGGCCAGGCGGTAGAGCACCGGCCGCCCGGCGCTCTTCTCCACCAGGCCCTCCCGCACCAGAGCGTTTAAAATCGCGCTGAGGTTGGTCCGCTGCATATCCAGGCGCTTTGAGAGATACTGGGTGGTCACGCCCCCATTCTCCTCCCCCGCACACTGGCGCAGCAGGTCCAACACCATGTTTTTATTGCTTTTCATCGGAATCCTCCTCCGTTTTCCACAGAGAGCGCTCTCGCAGGCTCTGCACGTGCTTTTTTGCTTTCCCTATTATACCGTATCCGTTCCGTCTTTACAATTCCATCATGGCCGGAATCTGTCCGCACGTTTCCTCTCCGCGCAAAAAGGTGCCGTCAAACACCCCAGCGGCATTCGACGGCACAAAATAAAACGATCCGGTTTTTAGCGAACACCGGCTCCTACTTCAGAGTCGCCTGGATTAATTCCTTATGGCTCCCCGACTTTGCCAGCTCCTTGACACGGTCCAAATCAAGTCCCATGGCCCTGGTGATCCGCGTCCCGTACTCCTCGTCCGCCCAGAAACAGTGTACCGCGTGACGGTATTTGATATTGTCTGTGACGGGAGCGATATTGCGGGCCGTATTCTCAATCAGCAGCTCCCGCTTGTCCTCCGTCATGATTCTCCACAAATCACCGCCGGCCCGGAAACAATCGTCCGTTGGGTCATCCTGGGGATCGTAAGCGTACATGGCGCCCGATAAATCCAGAGGCGGTTCCATGACATCCGGCTGAGCCGCCCAGTCTCCCATGCTGTTGGGCGAATAGGCCGGAGCGCCTCCGTAATTGCCGTCGGTCCGCATAAAACCGTCCCGGTGGTAATCGTGGACTTCGACTTTTGCCCGGTTGACCGGTATCTGATTATAGTTGACACCCAAACGATATCTCTGTGCATCGCCATACACAAACAGTCTGCCCTGAAGAAACTTATCCGGTGAGAAACCGATTCCGGGAACCACGTGGGCCGGCGTAAACGCAGACTGTTCAACCTCCGCAAAGTAGTTTTCCGGATTGCGGTTCAGTTCCAGCACGCCCACCTTGTGAAGCGGAAACTCCTTATGGCGCCAGATTTTTGTGATATCAAATGGGTTTTCATAGTGGTTTCTGGCCTGCTCTTCCGTCATAATCTGGACGTACATGGTCCAGCGCGGATAATCTCCCTTTTCAATCGACTCGTACAGGTCCCGACCATGGCTTTCCCGGTCCTTGGCGATCAACTCCTCCGCTTCCTGGTCCGTAAGGTTTTTAATACCCTGTTGGGTGATAAAATGGAATTTACACCAGAAGCGCTGGTTATCCTGATTGTAAAAGCTGAATGTATGCTCCCCATACAGATTCATATGGCGGAAGGATGCGGGAATCCCGCGGTCGGACATGACGATGGTCGTTTGGTGGAAGGTCTCCGGCAGCAGCGTCCAGAAGTCCCAGTTATTCTGGGCGGAGCGCAGCCCGGTTCTCGGATCGCGTTTCACCGCGCGGTTCAAATCCGGGAAATTATGTACGTCCCGTAAAAAGAAGGTCGGGGTATTATTTCCAACCAGGTCCCAGTTTCCTTCGTCGGTATAAAATTTGATCGCCACGCCCCGGATATCACGTTCAGCGTCGGCGGCTCCCCGTTCACCGGCCACAGTGGAGAATCTGACAAAAAGGTCTGTTTTGGCTCCCTTTTGCAGCACTTTTGCTTTTGTCCACTGGGAGATATCGTCCGTACATTCAAACGTGCCGTAAGCTCCCCAGCCCTTGGCGTGCATACGTCTCTCCGGAATCACTTCCCGGTCAAAGTGCGCCAGCTTTTCCATGAGCCACACATCCTGCATCATCACAGGACCTCTCGGACCGGCAGTCAGAGAATGCTCGTTCTCCGCCACAGGCGCTCCGGCTTCATTGGTAAGTTTCATTGATTTTAAGTCCATAAGCCCCTCCTTCACAATTTTTATTAATTTTATTATATTCCGGCGGGACATATATGTCAAAAACTATTTATAGATATTGCATATTTGCAAATACAATTTGTGCAGAAATTCTCAATTTTTTACAAAATTACCCCGAGAAACGGATAAGTCGCCGTCTCCCGGGGTAATGAATCGTTACAGTCCCAAATACGCCTTCCAGCGGTTGCACATCCCCACGGCCTCCTCCTGGGTCCGCATCTCGCAGAAGATTCTCAGCAAAGGCTCCGTGCCGGAGAATCTGGCGCTGACCCAGCCGTCGTCCGCAAAATAAACCTTGCAGCCGTCCTCATAGGACACGTGGTCCACCTGGAAACCGGCCATGTCGGGAAGGCCCTTCTCCTCAAAGAGAAGGCGCAGCATCCGCTCCCGGTCCTTCTCGGCAAACCGGAAGGACCGCTCCTCCATGTACCGCTCGCCGCAGAGCCCGTTGGCAATCTTGATCAGCTCCGACAGCTTTTTCCCGGTGACGGCCACCATCTCCACCAGCAGGGAGGCGGCGTAAACGCCGTCCTTGCCGTTGATGTGTCCGGCCACCGTCAGTCCGCCGGAGGACTCACCGCCCAGGATGGCCCCGGTCTCGGACATTTTGGCGGAAATATACTTAAAGCCCACCGGCACCTCATAACAGATTTCCCCGTAACGCTTAGCGATGGCGTCCAGGCGGTGGGTGGTGGAAAGGTTGCGGACCACCGGCCCGTTCCATTTCTTATATTCCTTCAGGTAATAATAGAGCAGCACCAGAATGTCGTTGGGATGGAGGAACTCGCCCTTGTCGTCGATCACGCCCAGGCGGTCCGCGTCTCCGTCGGTGGCGATTCCCAGGTCACAATACTTGTCCACCACGAAATTCTGCAGAAGGCCCAGAGTGTCCCGCGCCGGAGCGGGCATCCTGCCGCCAAACAGCGTGTCGTGCTCCTGATGGATCACGTTGAAATCGCAGCGGCCGGAAATCAGGATGGTGCTGAGGGCCGTCTCGCTGACTCCGTACATGGGATCCAGTGCGATCCGCAGATGGGCCTGTTTGATGGCCTCCATGTCGATTTTCTCCATGATATCGTCCAGATACTCGTTCATGGGATAGAACTCGCGGACAAGGCCGCGGCTCACCGCCTCCCCATACTCGATCTTCCGAATATCCTCCGGCTTTACCTGCCCGATAAATCGCTCGATATCCGCAGTCTGCACCTCGTCCGCATCCCGGCCCCCGGAGGTAAACACCTTGATGCCGTTATAAAGGGCGGGGTTGTGGCTGGCCGTCACCATCATGCCGTAGGGGTAACCGTGCTTCATCACATAGTACATGATCAGCGGGGTGGGTACGGAGCGGTTGACAAAGTGGCAGACGATCCCCTCCGCCGTCAACACCTCGCAGCTCCACATCACCGCTTCCTTGGACAGGAAACGGCGGTCATAACCGATCACCAGCCCCTGGTCCGCAACCTGCTCCGCTTTCATTTTGTCTGCCATGGCTTTTGCCAGAATGCAGATATTTTCCCTGGTGAAATCATCACCGATGATAGCTCTCCAGCCACCGGTTCCAAATTTTATCATACGCTCACAATCCTTTCATCC
This sequence comes from Enterocloster lavalensis, assembly GCF_046603895.1. Lineage (NCBI taxonomy): Bacteria > Bacillati > Bacillota > Clostridia > Lachnospirales > Lachnospiraceae > Enterocloster > Enterocloster lavalensis. The sequence goes on along the minus strand of NZ_CP176637.1, from coordinate 6,304,897 downwards.
TCTCCGGAGAAAGCCCGCCCCGACGGGCGGGCCCTGCTCCGCGCTCTCATATCTGATGCGGCTACTCTGCCGCCGCCTTCACCGCTGAATCTTTGTGAAAATGGCTCAGGAGCTTATCCCTCCGTTTTTTCCGTTTCTCCTTCAGTTCCAGCCGTTCGCCTAAGTCTCGGCCGCCCACGCCGTAAACCAGATACAGGATCAGGCCGGAAACCAGCATGATGAATACCGTGGAAGCGCAGCGGCGTCCCGAAGCGTTGACATTATAGCCGTACAGCCCTTCCTCCTCGCACATGCTCTGGATGATCATGGCATAGGTGGTGCCGTGGGAGCTGGCAAAGGTTGCGGACATGTCGTACTCTGTAAACAGAGCGTTGAAGTTCAGGGCGAACACCGCCAGAACGCTGGGCAGGATAATGGGCAGTTTCACCTTTAAGAAAGTCAGAACACTGCTGGCGCCAAGATTCTTGGCCGCGTCCTCCAACTCCTCGTCGATGGCATAAAAGGCCGCCTTAATCATACGGATGGAGAACGGCAGCTTCACCACCGTGTAGGCCAGAATAATCAGCAGCCTGACCCGGTCCGCATAATACAGGTTGTTATTTCCCACATACCACACAGTATCGCTGTTGAAGAAGGTGCGGTAGGAATAACAGATCAGGATGGTGGGCAGCAGCCACGGGAACAGCAGGCAGTATTCCACGATCACTCCGCGTTTTTTGTTCCGGTTCTTAAAGATATAGTTGCAGGCCAGAACCACGATCAGGCAGGCCAGAAGGGCCGCGATGGCGGACATGATAAAGCTGAGTTTGATACCGCCAAGGGTCGCCTCGTTGGAGAACAGTCCTGAGATGGATCCCTTTCTCACCTTGTAGGTCCCCCGGGAGGTCAGATACTCGTAGTCCTGGGTGCCAAAGAAGTTGATCAGCGTCCAGTCCGACAGATCCAGGCGTTTCATCCGAATCGCCCCGTAGGTCTGGAACGCGAACACCACGATCATCACCACCGGCGTCATGTAGATGATGAACAACACATAGGCGTAAATATGGGCCAGTATATTACCCACCGGACTGCTGATCTTCTGCTTCTGGAGCTTCGCCTTGGTCTTGGAAACGGACAGGTAGTGCCCCTTCCGCTCGTAGGCTGACAGAACAGCCAGCAGCACGATGGTGAACATGGCCAGAATGATGGAAAGCAGAGCCGCGCGGGCCTGGGGAAACGCCTCGTCGGCGATGGAGGAACCGGCCAGACGGACGATCTCCGGGTTGATGGAGTCATATCCCAACAGGGTCGGAGCCGACATAGCGCACAGACCGGTGATAAAGGTCATAACCGTCAGGGAAAACATGGTGGGGATCAGGGTGGGGAAAACCACCTTCCACAGCACCGCAAAGGGCTTCGCGCCCATGTTCCGGGCCGCCTCCACCGTGTTGTAGTCGATTCCCCGGATGGCGTTTCTGAGGAACAGCACGTGGTTGCTGGTACAGGCAAAGGTCATGGTGAACAGCACCGCGTTGAAGCCGGAAAACCAGTTGGGATTAATGCCGGGAAACGCGTTGACCAGCGCGCTGGTGATGATTCCGTTCCGGTCGTACAGGAACAGATAGCCGGTAACCAGGGCAACGCCGCTGTAGATCAGCGTGGTCATATAACCCAGGCGCAGGATTTTGGCGCCTTTGATATCAAAGTATTCGGTCAGCAGCACGATGGAAACGCCCACCACGTTGACCGTGATCACCAGCAGCACGGCCAGCTTCAGGGAATTCCACACATACTTGCTCATATTACCGGCAAAGAAAAACCGGACCACCGCCCAGGGATCGATCTCCCCGGCAGCGTTTTTGGTGGTAAAAATGCTGGTCAGGGTGTTTAAACAGGGCAGGAGCATAAAGCCAAAGAACAGATAGGCGAAAAATGCAAAGCCCACCAGCCGGAAGATCGTCTCCGGCCCAAACCCCTTGGAACCTTTCTTTTTCATAGCCACACCCCCTACTCTTTCCCGTCCGCGGGATACGCCATGATATCCTTCGGATTCATAACCGCCGTCACGGTCTCGCCCGCCTCGTAAATATTCACGCCGTCGTTTTTCTCAATGACCTTGATCACTTCCGAGCCCAGGTTGATGTAATATTTGATATACAGGCCGTAGTATTCCATCTGCTCCACCACGCCCTCAAAGGTCATGTCGCCGGCCTTGGGAGGAACGTTCACATGGATGCGCTCCAGGCGGATGTAGTTGTGGTTGGCCGGGCTTAAATCCGCCCCATGGGCGATCATCTCGTTCACCACCTCGTCCGACAGGCGGTTGATATCCCCAATGAAGTTGCAGACAAACTCCGTGTCCGAGTGATTGTAGATTTCGTTGGGGGTGCCGATCTGCTCGATGCAGCCCTTGTTGAACACGGCGATCCGATCGGACAGCGTCAGCGCCTCCTCCTGGTCATGGGTCACGTAAATGGTCGTGATTCCGAACTCCTTCTGCATCTTCTTGAGTTCGTTTCTCAGCTGGACGCGAAGCTTGGCGTCCAGGTTGCTTAACGGTTCATCCATGCAGATGATGGCCGGGTCCGTCACCAGCGCCCGGGCGATGGCCACGCGCTGCTGCTGTCCGCCGGAGAGCTGGGAGACGGCTTTCATCAGCTGTTCGTCGGTCAGATCCACCTTTTGGGCAATGCTGCGGACCTTCTTGTCGATCTCCGGCTTTTTCATCTTTTTCACCTTCAGGCCGAAGGCGATGTTGTCGTACACGGTCATGGTCGGGAACAGGGCGTAACTCTGGAACACGATGCCGATGTTGCGCTCCTCGATGGGCACGTGGGTGATGTCCTTCCCGTTGGCCAGCACAGACCCCTCCACCGGCTCAATGAAACCGGTCAGAGTTCTAAGCGTTGTGGTTTTGCCGCAACCGGAAGGTCCAAGGAAGGTGAAGAATTCCCCCTCTTTCACATGTACATTAATATTGTGCAGGGCCGTGAAATCCCCAAACTTGACTACGATATCATTGAGCCTGATCATAAGTGGCAACTCCTTTTCTCGTGATAGAAGGATAGCGAACCGGTTGCCCGGCTCGCCATCTGATTTGTCATCTGGTAACAGTTATCCGTTCTTACTGCGCTGCGGCCTGTGTCAGGGTAGCCCAGTCGAGGCTGTCCCACTGAGGCTCTGCTGCCGCGCCATTGGCATCGGCCCAGTAGAAGCCCAGGTTGGTCATGATGTTGGTCCACTCGCCGGAGTGCTCCGCCACATACTCAGCGTAAGTCATATCGGTTCCCTCTACCTTGGACAGGGCAAAGTTTTTCAGGGTATAGATTTCCGGAATGCCGTCCGGATACAGAATCGCTGCTGCTGCCTGGTTGCAGGGATAGGAGTCGAATTCCTCGCCCCATGCCGCCTGAACGTCTGCAGATCCGAACCACTCTGCGAATGCCTTAACCGCCTCGGTCTGCTCCTCGGTACGGTCCGCTTTATCCAGAATGCCGATGTACTCGGCAATGTAATAGGTGCCGTCGTCAATGTCCACTAACGCCCAGTTCTCCGGCTGCATGGTTCCTAACAGCGGTTTGTCGGAGCTCTCCGCAGCGGCATCGATCTTGCCGTACAGGGAGGAGGAGTAGAAGGTGGAAACCTGAACTTCGCCCTTGTTTAACGGGTCAAAGCCGTACTTATAGTCGTCGCCGCCGCTCTTGCCCTCTTCGCAGTATTTCCACAGCATCTTCCAGCCGTCTACGGAAACGCCGCCCGCCGGTGAAGACGGATCGATGAAGGAGTAAAGCATCGCGGAGTTGATATTCGCGTTGGTGGTTCCGCCGACCTTGTTCTGACGGTACCAGGTGTAGCCGCAGTCAACCAGATCGGACCAGTGTTTGAAGTGAAGCTCCTGACCGTTGGTCCCCAGCTCGTCGTTCCGGTAAAGCATCAGAACGTTCTGGATTACCAGGCCGTAAGCCTTACCCGGATAAGCGTATTCGCCTACCTCGCCGGACCAGGAAGGAGTCCAGTCGATCACGGACAGGTTCTCATATTTTCCATTTACCAGCTGGCTCCAGCGGGTCTCGTTGAGGCCGAACAGGATGTCGCCGTCCTTGTTCTCGTTGGCGGCCTGAATTGCGGCCGTGTCGCCGGAAATAACGCTGTTGTCATCGATGGAAATGCTGAATCCGGCATCCTTTGCCGCATTGATCAGCCAGGTGGTGCGCTCGGTGGAGTTGGAGTTGGAATAAATGCGGATGGTGTAATCGGAATAATCCTTATCTTCCGCCTTCTCCTCTTCCTTCGGTGCCTCCGTGCCGGCGGCAGCGCTTGTCTCCGTCTTCTGAGCCTCCGATGCCGGAGCCGCAGGGGCTTCTTTCTTTCCGCAGCCTGCCAGCGCGGTGGCGGCCATTGACAGGGAAAGCAGTACAGCTAATGTCTTTTTCATATTACCTCTCCTTTTCTAAGATTTTGTTACCAAGTATCTTATAACAATTATTATATAGGCTCTGCCCCCGGATAGGAACCCGACAAAACTGCAATAATTCCCAATATTCTGCCATTTTTCATAATTCATCCAGCGGCATCGTCCGATAATCATGCATTTTTAACATTTTTGCTCCGACAAGGACCCGACGTTACAAAATAATAGACAAATCCGCCATTCGGAACCGATTCTGTACTTAGGATGACAAAACCACCCTGTTTATGGTAAAATGGTTGCATTGATATGAATTTTGTCCATGGGGGAGGAAATGAGATGAACCTGAGTGCCATAAGGGCGCGGCTTTGCCTGATGCTTGCGCTGCTGCCCTTGGCCGGCGGCCTGTGCCTGTCCGGCTGTATCCGCGCGGAGCAGACGGACTATTCCGCCTTCGCTCCCGCAGAGGACAAGCGCCTGACCATATACACCTCCAATCTGGAGGAGGTCTACACCCCGATTATCCGGGAATTTGAGGAGCGGACCGGCATCTGGGTCCAGGTGGAAAACGGCGGCTCCATCGCCCTTTTAAAACAGATCGCCGAGGAGTCGGAAAATCCCCGCTGCGACGTGATATTGGGCGGCAGCGTGGAAAGCCTGTATTCCTTCCGAAACTATTTTTCTCCTTATAAAAGCGCGGAGGCCGAAAGTCTGCCCACTGAATACGTGCAGACCAACGGACTCTGGACGCCCTTCTCCATCCCTCCCGTAGTCCTGATCTATAACCCAAAGCTGGTGCGCACCAATCCGCCCACAGGCTGGGACAGCCTTCTGGACCCGGCCTGGAAAGGGAAAATCGCCTTCGCCGATCCGGAAACCTCCGGGTCCAGCTACACGGCGCTGTCCACCATGGTGCAGATTCTCCCCGGCAGGGATGAGGACCTGATCCGCAGGTTTTACGAGAACCTGGAGGGCCGAACCATAGACCGGGCCGGACAGGTGGTCGGCGAGGTGGCCAACGGGAGCTGCTACATCGGAGTTACCCTGGAGGAAAACGCGCTTCGCAGCATCAAGAAGGGGTACGACATCGCCATGGTCTACCCGAAGGAGGGCACCAGCGCCATCCCCGATGGGCTGGCCGTGATCGCAGGCTGTCCTCACGAGGAGAACGCACGGCTGTTTGTGGACTTCGCCCTGAGTCGGGACGTGCAGACCTATCTCTCCCGCTCCTCCAATCTCCGGGCCGTGAGAAGCGACGTGCCTCAGCCGGAGGGAGTCACCGGGGAGCTTTTGACCTTCCCTTACGATGTGGGCCTGGCCGGAAGCCGGCAGGAGGACTACCTGGCGCTGTGGCACAGTCTGCGGGAGGAGGTGCAGCCATGAGATCCTGGATCCGCCATTCCTTCAAAAACCGGATATTCGTCACGGTTCTGCTGGTGACGCTGCTGCCCCTGCTGTTCTGCGACGTGCTGGTGATGCAGGTTCAGAGGGCCAGAAGCGAGAGCAGCCTGGCCACCCAGGCCCAGGCTCAGTTAAACGGGTTGGAGCAGGCTCTGGACACCACCTGCCTCTCCTACCGCCAGGCGGCCAAACGGCTCTGCGGCAGCACTATGATCCGCAACGCCTTAAACCGCAAAACCGCCAATTCCCGGGTGGTCTACCAGCTGCTGTTCATGGAGACGGACCGGCTGCGTGAGCACGCCCGCTTCGACATCTTCAGTTCCGAGGGCAAATGCCTTTACAGCACGGTCAGCCCCCTGCCGGAGGAGGAGCGCAATCCGCGCTGGGGTGTTCTCTACGCCGCGGGGCAGACCGACGGGCTGGCCTTCGGCAAGGGGACCGGCCAGACGGCCATGACCGCGGCCCAGGCGGTCCGCGGCTACGGCGGCCGCATCCTGGGCTATGTGGTGATCACCATGACCAGCACCGACTTCGAACGTCTCTTTGACGGGCTTTACAGTGCCACCCATGTGGTGATCCTGTTGGATCCCACCTGGCAGACCATCTACCACACCCAGCCGGCCCAGGCGGAGTCCTCCACGGCTGCGCTGAGGAGCCAGCTCCTCGCAGGCAAACCGCTCACCGGGGCGGACGGGGAATACTACTACTTTTTGACCCGCAATGAGGGCACCGGCCTTTCCCTGATTCTACAGCAGCCGAAAACCTTCAGCTCCCAGGTCATGGATACCTTCTACACGGTCAGCATCCTGATGGGGCTTATGTGCCTGCTGCTCTGCCTCTGGTGCGCCTGGCTCTTGAGCCGCCACCTGTCCCAGCCGGTTCACCAGCTGGACGAGGCCATGGGGGAGATCAAGAAGGGAAATCTGGAGATCCATATGGAAACGGACCGTGAGGACGAGCTGGGGCGTCTTACGGAAAGCTTTAACCGCATGACAGAGGAATACCGGCAGAACCTGGTGCGCTCCGTGGCCCGCCAGAGGGAACTCAACGAGACGCAGCTGCGGATGATGCAGGCCCAGCTGAACCCACATTTCCTATATAATACCCTGGATTCCATGAAGTGGCTGGGCGTAACCCACCACGTGCCCCAGGTGGCCACCCTGGCAACGGACCTGGCCGTCATCCTCCGGGCCGGAATCTCCGGCAGCGAGTTTATCACGCTGGAGGACGAGCTGGAGCTGGTGGACCGCTACATCGATATCCAGTCTCTCCGGTTTGAGGACCGCTTCACCTGTGAGATCGACGTGCCGGACCGGCTGCAGAGCTGTCTTGTGCCCAAGCTGGTCTTGCAGCCCCTGGTGGAAAACGCCATTATCCACGGGGTCGTGGACCGGGAGGACGGCTATATCAAGCTGCAGGCCGAGGAACAGGAGGGCGATCTCCTGCTCTCCGTTTACGACAACGGCTGCGGCATTCCGCCGGATGTTCTGGCCCGCCTCAACAGCAAGGATCAGAAAATTCCGGGCGAACATTTGGGACTGTTTAATGTGAGCAGCATCATCCGGCTGCATTTTGGAGAAAAATATGGTATTTCGGCGGAAACTACGCCGGGAGACGGCAGCTGTGTGCGGCTGCTCTTACCGATACAGAAGAAGGAGAACAACAATGCTTAAAGTGCTCGTAGTAGACGACGAATCCGTGGTCCGCAGGGGAATTGTCCTGGGCGTGGACTGGGCCTCCATGGGCTGTGTGGTGGTGGGGGAAGCCACCAACGGCGAGGAGGGCATCGCGGCCGTGGAGCGGTACAACCCCAACCTGATCATCACCGACATCCGCATGCCCCACATGGACGGCATCGAGATGATGACGGAGCTGCGCCGCCGGGGCTGCCGGGCTCACGTCATCCTCCTGACCGCTTACAGCGATTTTTCCTACGCCCGCAGCGCGCTCCAGTTCGGGGCCGCGGATTATCTGTTAAAACCATTCCGGGACCAGGAGCTGGTGGCCGCCATCGGCCGGGTCCGGGAACGGGAGCAGATGCAGACCTCCCTGGCCCCCCAGGACATGCTGAGCCTCGCCAAGGGGGACAAGAGCAAGTACGTGCTGGAGGCCATGAATTATATCGCGGAGCATTACAGCGACAGCGACATCAGCATCACGCCCATCGCCCGCTCCCTGGGCGTCAGCGAGAGCCATCTGAGCCATGTATTCAAGAAGGAAACCAGCTATACTATCGTCAATTACCTCACCCAGTACCGCATCCACATGGCAATGAAGCTTCTGCAGGACTGCCGGTACAAGGTATACGAGGTGGCGGAGATGGTGGGCTATCGGGACGTGGCCTATTTCGGCAGCACCTTTAAGAAACTGGCGGGCATGTCGCCGTCGGAGTATCAGGACCGGTGCCACTAAAAGGCGCCGGTCTCCTCCTCCCCTTTCCGCTTCAGATCCGGGCTGTAGATCCGGTAATTGCCGCGCCCGGTGCGTTTGACGTCATACAGGGCGGTGTCGGCCTTCTGATACAGCTCCTGGAAGGTCCGCCCGTCCCGGGGATAGAACACCACCCCGAGGCTGCACGTGATCTCTCCATTCTCCCCGTCCGGGTGCTTCAAAATCTGGCAAAACATGTCAATTCTGGGAATCATTTCCTCCTCTGAGGAGATATCGTTCAGAAAGACCATGAACTCATCTCCGCCCATTCTGCCGCAAAGATCCGTTTTCCGCAGAAATCCCTTTATGAACCTGGCAGTCTCACGGATAACCTGATCGCCGTAGGGGTGCCCATACTGATCATTGTGCTTTTTGAACTCGTCGATATCGAGCATAATCAGAGCATGGCGTTTCGGTGGTGTGCTGTTTTTTAGAATCCTGGAAACTCTGGCAATAAACGTCTCCCGGTTGAGGAGCCCGGTCATCCCGTCGTGTTCCATCCGGCTGCGCACCTTCAACTCCGTCCTCTTCTCCTGGTCAATATCCAGGGTCATCATAAACAGCCTCACATCGCTGCTGTAAGGGTCCGCCAGCAAAAGAAGGACTGCACGGACCCAAATAATACCCCCCCCCACCAAAAAAAAAACCTATATCATCAACACCATCCGTGCCAACACAAGCACCGTCTATACACTTTCTCCGATAATCGAGAACCCCGGTAGTCTGTCCGTGATAGTAGCGGCCCAGAAGCGAATCTCGTTCAAAAAATTTATTAAACTTTTCAAGGTCGTGCTCATATACAAAATTCTCGGCAATGTAACGCACGGTGCCGGTATACGTTTTCTGAGAACGCAGACAATCCGGCTTGACATCCCCCTTTGTATCATCATACAAGTCCTTGGTCAGATTGTACTCATAGACGCCGAAGGTCTTTTCTTCCCTGGCCTTGAAGTAATTGCTCCATTTCTGGTAGGACAGCTCCTTCTCCCGCTGCTCCGTGATGTCTTCACAGGAAATAACCGCACGTTTTACGGCCCCATATTCATCGAAGATGGAGCTATACTTGGCCTCATACCAGCCGAATGAGCCGTCCCTGCGCCGCTTTCTGACCACGGAATGGCCGCTCTTCTCTCCGCGGATGATGGATTCGTAAAATGCCACATAGTCGTTCACACACGCCTCATCGATGGCCCCTGAGCGTATAACGCTGTAGGGCACATCATCCATCACCGGAGGCAGTCCGAATTCATCGGCAGCCGATTTGGGCTGCTTAAGCCGCCGGGAAGCCGGCTCATAAATATACATCATTTTATCCGTGAGCTGAAATGCGATTTTACTCTCCTGCATGCTCATCCGAAGCTGCTCCTCCATCTGTTTGCGGTCTGCGATATCAAACAGCGCACAGAGCAGGCTTCCCGGCCTGTCCGGGTCGTACGCGCACCGTACCAGAAGCCACATCAGCTTTCCCGAGCTGTGAATCGCTCGGAATTCCAGCTGGAAATACCGGTCCTTTCGACGGATATGGCTTTGTACGGTATCCATAATGGATTGATAGTCGTCCTCCGGCAGAATAAACTTCGCATTTGTAAACCCCTGTGCCTCCGCGTTCTCGGCGGTATAACCATAGATCTGGTAATACGATTGATTTGCATACAGAATGGTGAGCTTTTCATCTAACGCCACATGGCAAAGGCCGCATGGCGTCCCGTCAAGCATCATTTTATAGTATTCCAGTTCGTTCATAACAAACCCTCACCTCTCCCCCTGCCAATATCCGGGCAATATATTGTACGGCATCTGTTTTATTTTCTGTGCTCAGATACCATATAATGACAGTATAGCAAATCTACGCGGAAATTACAATTTCTTCGCAAAAAATTCCCCCCGCCGGCAAAATGCGACTAAACAATCGCCCGCAGGCTACACCGGCGTCCCATTGCATTCAGCCAAAAAGGCGCCCCTCACGCCGGTTTCCGACGTTTGGGGCGCCCTCTATGTAATTTCTGTGGAACTTATAACTGCGGGCCAGCGGAAACTAACGCTTTTCCAGCCTCGTTGCCCTCATATTTGGAGAAGTTCTTCACGAAGCGCTGTGCCAGATCCTTGGCCTTTGCCTCCCAGTCCTCAGCGGTGGCGTAGGTATCGCGGGGATCCAGAATCTTGGGATCCACGCCCGGCAGCTCGGTAGGAATCTCAAAGTTGAAGAACGGCAGCTGCTTGGTCGGAGCCTTTGCGATGGAGCCGTCCAGGATCGCGTCGATGATGCCGCGGGTGTCCTTGATGGAGATACGCTTGCCGGTTCCGTTCCAACCGGTGTTCACAAGGTATGCCTTGGCGCCGCTCTTCTCCATTCTCTTAACCAGCTCTTCCGCGTACTTGGTCGGATGCAGCTCTAAGAAGGCCTGGCCGAAGCAGGCGGAGAAGGTGGGGGTGGGCTCGGTGATTCCGCGCTCGGTACCAGCCAGCTTTGCCGTAAATCCGGACAGGAAGTAATACTGGGTCTGCTCCGGAGTCAGGATGGACACGGGAGGAAGAACGCCGAATGCGTCCGCGGACAGGAAAATTACATCCTTAGCCGCAGGAGCAGCGGAAACCGGGCGCACGATCTTCTCGATGTGGTCGATCGGATAGGACACGCGGGTGTTCTCGGTCACGCTCTTGTCATCGAAATCGATCTTGCCGTCCGCATCCAGGGTAACGTTCTCCAGCAGAGCGTCGCGCTTGATAGCGTTGTAGATATCCGGCTCGGACTCCTTGTCCAGGTTGATCACCTTCGCGTAGCAGCCGCCCTCGAAGTTGAACACGCCGTTGTCGTCCCAGCCGTGCTCGTCGTCGCCGATCAGCAGACGCTTGGGGTCGGTGGACAGAGTGGTCTTGCCGGTTCCGGAAAGGCCGAAGAAGATAGCGGTGTTCTCGCCGTTCATATCGGTGTTGGCGGAGCAGTGCATGGAAGCGATGCCCTTGAGCGGCAGGTAGTAGTTCATCATGGAGAACATACCCTTCTTCATCTCACCGCCGTACCAGGTGTTCACGATTACCTGCTCGCGGCTGGTAATGTTGAACATAGCGGCAGTCTCGGAATTCAGGCCCAGCTCTTTGTAGTTTTCAACCTTCGCCTTGGAAGCGTTGTATACAACAAAATCAGGAGTAAAGCTCTCAAGCTCCTCATCGGTGGGCTGTATAAACATGTTCTTAACGAAGTGGGCCTGCCAAGCCACTTCAACGATGAAACGGATCGCCATGCGGGTATCCTTGTTGGCCCCACAGAACGCATCTACGACAAAAAGTCTCTTGTTGGAAAGCTCTTCCAACGCGATTTTCTTCACGGCATCCCATGCTTCCTGACTGGCCGGGTGGTTATCGTTCTTATATTCATCAGAGGTCCACCATACGGTATCCTTGGAATTCTCGTCCATAACGATGAATTTATCCTTGGGAGAACGCCCCGTATAGATACCGGTCATAACATTAACCGCGCCAAGCTCACTCACCTGTCCCTTTTCATAGCCTTCCAGGGTAGGTTTGGTCTCCTCCTCGAACAATGTCTCATAAGAAGGATTGTAGACAATTTCTGTGGTTCCGGTGATGCCGTACTGACTTAAATCGATTTTTGCCATCTTTGATTCAACCTCTCTTTTCTTAAAAATTTGAATGTCAGTTCTAACTTTAGTACATTCAATCGAAATAGTCAATAATTTATCAAATTTTTTTGACTTAAATTAACTTCTTCGTCTCCCAATTCTCAAAACGGACCGTCATTGTTTCACGCCACTCCCCGCTGGGGCAGATGTCAATCAGCTGCCGGTAGCCCGGATTTGAAACAGCGTAGGATTCCACCAAGCGCAGGAGCCCCCACTCGACCTCATACATGGTGCTTTCAGGAAACGTCCGCATCAGTACCCCGACCTCTTCCGCCGTAAGCGGAAGTTTTACCTTTGCCAGCAGTTCCTCAAACCGCCCGACGATTTCTCCCGGCGGTTCACAGTCCGTCGAGTCCGGCATCCGGCCCAACGCTTTCAGTTCATCAATGGCACCCTGCATCTCCATTCCTCCTGACATCCATCGTTTTCCCCTTCTTCTCCTGCGGGCACGTATCACGCCATCAACCGGCCCAGCGCTTCCAGCAGGACCTGCATATCGATGGGCTTTGCAATATGGTGGTTCATTCCGGAGCTGTGGGCTTTGCCCAGGTCCGCCGCAAAGGCATTGGCCGTCAGCGCTATGATCGGAATCTCCCGCGCATCCACACGCGGAAGAGCCCGGATGGCCTTCGTGGCCTGGTAGCCGTCCATAACCGGCATCTGGATATCCATCAGGATACCGCTGTACTCCCGGATGCCGGAGGCCTTAAACTTCTCCAGCGCCTCCTGTCCGTTCTCCGCCGTGTCCACCAAAATCCCCTGCATCTGAAGCAGCTCGGCCGCAATCTCAAGATTCAGCTCGTTGTCTTCCACCAGCAGGATGCGCTTGCCGGCCAGGACAGATGGCGTTTGCTCATTCTGAGAAGACAGCTCCACCGGATTGTCCCGGCGGAATTTGTGGAAGGCGCACGCCATCCTGGATTTAAACAGCGGCTTCGCGATAAACGCATCCGCTCCCGCTTTCAAAAACTCCTCCTCAATCTCCGAGTAATCATAGGCGGAAATGATAATGATGGGCACATCACTGCCCAACTTCTCACGGATCGCCCGGACGGTATCCAGCCCGTCCATATCCGGCATCTGCCAGTCCAGGATCACAAAATAATAATCCTCACGCCGGTTGTGGGCGGCTTCAATCCGGACTACGGCTTCTCTGCCGGACAGAACCCAGTCGCCGCGCATGCCCAGATCCTTTAATAACTCGGCCGCACTCTCGCACACCACCGGGTCATCGTCAACCACCAATACCGGAAGCCCCGCCAGCTCCTGGCTGCTCGGTTCCTCCTCGCAGACTTCAAAGGAAACGGCAAAAATAAACTGACTCCCCTCCCCCAACCGGCTCTTCACCTCGATGGTACCGTTCATCATGCGCACAATGTTCTCCGTGATGGTCATGCCCAGGCCCGTGCCCTGGATTTTGCTGATGCGGGAATCCTCAGCCCGCGTAAAAGGCTCAAAGATGTGCGCTACAAACTCCTCCGTCATTCCGATTCCGTTGTCAGAAACGATAAATTCATACTGTCCCCGCCCCGGCACAATGGACGGGAGTTCCCGGAGACGCAGGCTGACGGTACCGCCGTCCGGAGTGTATTTCACCGCATTGGATAAAAGATTCATCAGAACCTGCTGCAGGCGGTTCTGATCCGTCACCACCTTCTCATGGCGCACATGGTCCGCGCTGATGAACAGATGGTGACACTTCTGGCTGGCCAGAGGGCGGCATATGCCGATCACCTCATCCATCAGCTCCGGCAGGGAGACCAGTTCAGAGGACAGGTCGATTTTCCCGCTCTCAATCCTGGACATATCGAGAACCTCGTTGATCAGCCCCAGCAGATGCCGGCTGGAAGTGCTGATCTTGCCCAGACAGTCCGTCAGCTTCTCGGGATTTCCAAGGTTCGCCTGGGCGATAACCGACATACCCATGATGGCGTTCATGGGGGTGCGGATATCGTGGGACATGGAGGAAAGAAAGTTGGTTTTGGCGTCGTTTGCCACCCGGGCCGCCTGATAGGCGTCCTCCAGCGCCCGGCGCTGGCGGTCCTGCTCCGCCCGCTCCCTGGTCACATCGATACCGGCACTGTAGAAGGAGGCGATGCCGTCCCAGCTGTCCTCTGCGCTGACATAGGTGTAGGTCATGGTCAATATCTTTACGGTTCCGTCCCGGGTGAGAATACGTCCCTCCACCACGGTTTTTTTGCCGGTTTCCCTGGAGTCGGCCATAATTTTGGCAGCCCGCTCAATATCGTCCGGATGCACATAGGTACATTTGCCGTGGAGCTCCTGCTCAAATTCCTCTTTGGTATAACCGATCAGATTCAGGAAATCGCCGCCGTACCAGAGAACCGTCCTCATATCCTGGGCATCCACCCGCGCGAACCCGCCGGGAATGGCCCGGACAATGGCGTTCATCTCCTGGTCCTTTTTAGCCAGCTTATACTCCGGACTCTGGCCGTCGTGGGACAGCTCGACGCGCGCCCGGCGCCCGGCCCAGTTGATCTCCCGGTTCTTGATCATGAAGTTTTTCTGCATAAGCGGATTGTAAAATTCCCAATCATAATCCGCATCCTGCCTCAGCCTGTCGTTGGTACAGAAGGGACAGGGAGTGGTTCTGCCCTGAATGACTTCATAACATTTGCGCCCCAACACCTGAGCAGAGGTTTTTCCCAGCGTTTTGCAGGAATTCTCATTTAAATATAATAGCTCATAGGTATCCATATCGCTGATGTAGACATTGCCAATATAGGTGTCAAGCATCCAGTTAAAATACTGCTGCCGCTGACGGTAGAGCCGGTCCAGCTCTTCTTTCTCCGCCACAAGCGTGTCCACATCCGTAAACTCCCCCTGGAACAGGCGGCAGCCTGCATCCCGGTCCTCAAAAACCGAACCGGAAAGCTGGGCCCAGAAAAAACCGCCCTCCTTCATAGGCAGCCGTACCGTCAGATTGATCTGAGCCTCCGTCTCGTCCTGAACCTCTGACAGGGCCCGTCGTATCCGCTCGAAGTCCTCCGGGTATCCGGCATAATACTGCTTCAGATCCGCGTAAAGGCGGTGGTAATCCTGTGCCGGACAGTGGATGGCCTTAAAAAAGCTGGCATTTCCCCACAAAAAAGTCAGCCCCTCATCCAGACGGCAGCTGATGACGCTGGTGCGCAGCGTGTTGATTGCCGCCGGGCATGTAGCAGCCGCGCGGTTTGGACATTCCTGTCCTGAAAAGATTGTCTCCATAATGTTAACTCACATCTCCTGTATCGTTTCACTCAGAGCGATCGAACTGCTTCTATTCGTTCACATCCAATATTATTAAGAGTATAGCAAAGGTTGGCAAAAATAGCAACAAAATGGAGTATTTTGTAGAAAACAGGCGCGTAAGATGGTATAGTGTTCAGAGACACGTGAAAGGGGAGAAAATGACAGTGGACAGCGGCATGGAACTGCATCAGGCGATTTATCAGTTTTACCGGACTCAGATTCAATTCGGTCTTTACCAGTACGGCGAAAAGCTGCCATCCCTGGAGGAGACTTGCAAACGGTTTCATACATCCCTGGACACGGTGAACCCCGCGTATCACCGCCTGCGCCAGGAGGGCTACATTGCGATCTCCAAAAAGTCCGGCGCGAAAGTAGCCATCCGCTATGGGCCGGAGCAGGTCCGGCGGCATATCCAGACATTTTACGCCGAGCGCAGGGAATCCCTGACCGACCTAAGCCGCTGCATATGGCCGTTGCTGGGTCAGGCGCAGTGTTTGGCCCTGAAAACCGGTCCCTTGAAAGCCGCGGACCTGGAACAATTTGTGGACGCCGGGAGCCATTCGGCCATCCTGGCGGTCTGGAGGGTTCTGGACCACAAATACAATGATCTGGGAAATGAACTCCTCATGCGGCTGATCCGTTACCTGTATCTGTATTTCTACGGTTCCTTCTGGGGAGTGGCAAAGGATGAACGCCTGCACGCGATCACGGTCAGGCAGCTTAAGGCCGCCGCGGACCTCTGCCGGGAAGAGCGGTGGGACGAACTTCCGGACGTCCTGCGCGTGATCCAGGATGAGTTTTACCGCTCCCTTTGTTTGTTTTACAGGGAGAATATCCCCCCGGAACCGGCCTGCCGGCAGGTGGCTTTTTCCTGGGATGCCTACAAAAAATCCTCTCAGCTGCGCTACTCCCTGGCAATGGAGCTCCTGACCGAAATCGGACGCGGCGTGTACCCGGTTGGGAGCTATCTGCCCTCCGCCGAGCGGCTATCCGCAGAAAAAGGCGTTTCTGTCAGCACCGTGCGCCGGGCGGTCAGCCTGCTCAACAGCGTCGGAGCGGTGAAATCCTCCCGGCCGCTGGGTGCCCGCGTTCTCCCGCCCTCCCAGAGCGCGGACCACTGCGACTTTACCCAGCCAGACCTTCGCAGGCGTCTGCTGGATGTGGCGGAAAGCCTGCAGATATTTGCATTGTCGGGAAAGGACGTGTCGGAGCTGACTCTGTCCTCCCTGGACGAGGCCTCGCTGCTCAGCTGGAAACAATATCTGATGGATTTGAAGAGACGTGGACTTAGCCAGCGGGTGATATACGCTTCTCTGTTCTTGATTTCCCGGGATGCCCCCTCTCAAACCCTGCGCACGATCTATTCGGAGCTGCTGCAGCTGCTCTTTTGGGGAAATCCCATTGAGGCGCTGATGGGGAAACTGGAGAATGATCCACTGTTTTTTGTCTCCAGCTTAGAACGTATGACCGCCTCGCTGGAGCGCCGGGAGACAGCCGTTTTCTCCTACACCCTGGAATTCCTGCTGATCCACGAGCTGCGCAGAGCCGTGGAGGTGCTGCTGGGGCTGGGAATCCGGGAAGCCGGAAACATTTTAATTCCCGATACAAACAATGAATGGAAAATAATGGATACACGGAGGTAACTATGGAAAAAGAATATGACCTGTTTCTGTTCCTCGGCCAATCGAATATGGCGGGGAGGGGCGTAACGTCCCCTCAATGGCCCGAGACTGCGCCTGCGCTCACGCCCGGAGCCGGGTATGAATACCGGGCTGTTTCCGATCCGGGGCGGCTGTATCCGGCCAGCGAACCTTTTGGCGTCCATGAAAACAACCCGGACGGCATCTGCGAACCCGGAATGAAAACCGGTTCCATGGTCACCGCTTTCATCAACGCGTACTACGCAAGGACCAAAATCCCGGTGATCGGGGTCTCGGCGAGCAAGGGCGGTTCCGCCATCGGCCAGTGGCAGGGGGACGGGGACTATTTATCCGATGCGCTCATGCGCCTGGAACGGACGGAGAGATTCCTGAAAGAGCAGGAAATCACTGTCCGCCACCGCTATATGCTCTGGTGCCAGGGTGAGACGGACGGGGACCTTGGAACGTCTCCTGAGGATTACAAAGCCCGATTCACAAACATGTTTTCCCAGCTCAGGGAAAAAGGGATTGAGACCTGCTTCCTGATTGCCATCGGGGAATACAACGGCCAGAAAGGATTTGACTACTCAGACATCCGCCGGACGCAGCTGGAACTTCCAAAGGAGCTGCCGGATGTGGTTCTGGTCTGCGACGCGTTCCACACCATGCGCGCCCGCGGTCTGATGAAGGATGACTTCCACTACTATCAGGCGGCTTACAACGAGGTGGGAACCATGGCGGGAAACGCGGCCGGGGAGTTTGTAAGGCGGGTGTAATACAGTGATATACAATCAAATTTCCCTCCTCTTCCTGAATCATTTGTCTGTATGATCCCAGGGAGCGTCGAACTCCAGTTCGCCCCGCGCCGCCCGGCACGGTGCATACTGCGCACACCGGGCCTCGAACCCGGAACCTGCCGGTTAAGAGCCGGCTGCTCTTCCAACTGAGCTATATGCACAAAAAACGCCGATTCATTGCGAATAAGCGGCCGGGACAAAAAATAGTCCATATCACCGGGATACACAGTTCATTCTCCGGAGTCAGCATCAAAAAAAGACCGCCATGATAAACATGACGGACTTTTTGCTCTTATTCGACAGATCAGAAATTAGTCCTCAACGCTGATGATTTCTTTCTTGTTATAAGATCCGCAAGCCTTGCACACTCTGTGGGGCATCATTAAAGCACCGCACTTGGAGCACTTTACCAGGTTGGGAGCGCTCATCTTCCAGTTTGCTCTGCGGCTGTCTCTTCTCGCTTTGGAAGATTTATTCTTAGGACAGATAGACATGGTTTACACCTCCTTCAACTGTTTAAAAATATCCTGGATAACTGACATTCTCGGGTCAAGTGACCTGGTATCGCAGTCACAAGTCCCACGGTTGAGATTTGTACCACATCTATTACAGATTCCCTTGCAATCTTCGTCGCAGAGAACTTTCATAGGCAGGCTCAAGGTCAACTCATTGCGAACCATTTGGTCTACATCCAGATTGTAACCATTTACATAGAACTGCTCGTCAAGCGCTTCCATCCGCTCCTTGTCCGTCTGCTTCATGTCGATCTCGTCGTCAATCTCCAGATGGAAATCCACCTTCACCGGGTCCAGGCAGCGGCTGCACGGCATCTCCAGGGAGACATCCACAGAGCCCGTCACAGAAAATACCTTATTCCCCTTGTTGGTGATATCCAGATTCACCGGCGTTTTCTCCACAACCGCATAGGTGCCTTCCGGCACGCGGAACTCGGAAAATTCCAGTTCACAGATGTAATGCTTCACTTTACCTTCTACGGAAAACAGTTCTGTTAAATTAATCAGCATACGATTATTCCTCCATATGCACCTATAACATTATACATAGAGGCATGTGGTTTGTCAACATAATTTTTCCAGTTTAACGAACTTTTCCGGCAATTACGCCAAGTTTCGCATTAAACCAGCGCCAGGGTCTCTCTTGCGATAGCCAGCTCCTCGTTGGTGGGGATCAACATCACCTTAACCTTGGAGTTGGGGGAGGAAATCACGCGCTCCTCGCCGCGCACGTTGTTGGCCTCGTCGTCGATCTCAACGCCCATGAACGCCAGGCTGGAGCAGATGTTCTTTCTTCCGGTCTTGTCGTTCTCACCCACGCCTGCGGTGAACGCGATGGCGTCCACGCCGTTCATGGCTGCCGCGTAAGCGCCGATGTACTTCGTCACGCGGTAGATAAAGGCATCCAGAGCGACCTCAGCCAGGTGGTTGCCGTCGGCCTTGGCGTTCTCGATATCGCGGAAGTCGCTGGAGATACCGTTTGTCATGCCGTAAACGCCGGACTTCTTGTTCAGGATATCCAGCATCTGGTTGATGTCCAGGCCCTCTTTGTTCATGATGAACTGCAGCACGGCCGGGTCCACATCGCCGCTTCTGGTGCCCATGATCAGGCCCTCAAGCGGGGTCAGGCCCATGCTGGTGTCCACGCACTTGCCGCCGATGGAGGCGGATACGCTGGCGCCGTTGCCCAGGTGGCAGACGATCACCTTAGCGGTCTCAGGATCCAGGCCGCCGAACCGGATCGCCTCGGCGGACACGAACTTGTGGCTGGTTCCGTGGAAGCCGTAGCGGCGGATGCCGTACTTCTCATAGTATTCGTGAGGAATGGCGTAAGTATACGCTTTCTCCGGCATGGACATACCGAAGGCGGTGTCGAACACGGCTACGTTGGGGGTGCCGGGCATCGCAGCCTCGCAGGCTTCGATTCCCATCAGGTTCGCCGGGTTGTGCAGCGGGCCTAAGTCAAAGCACTCGCGGATCACGCGCTTCACATCCTCGTTCACAACGATGGAATCGCTGTAAACCGTGCCGCCGTGCAGCACGCGGTGTCCGATGGCGGAGATTTCGGAGGTGTCCTTGATCACGCCGTGCTCCGGATCCTGCAGAGCTGCCATAACCATCTCGATGGCAGTCTTGTGGGTGGGCATGGGGTTCTCGATCACATACTTGTCCTTGCCGGCCGGCTGGTGGGTCAGCTTGGAACCTTCGATGCCGATGCGCTCGCACAGGCCCTTGGCCAGCACGCTCTCATTGTCCATATCGATCAGCTGATATTTTAAAGAGGAACTTCCGCAGTTGATAACTAAAATCTTCATAATTTGTCCTTCTCCTTCAAATCTTCTTATTTCACGATCTCGCCGTATACTTCTCTTCCGCAGCCTGCCGCGTTGGACTCGTCGGTGTCAATGTGCATGGCCAGGGCGTAGGTGTCGCTGACGCGGAGCACCACGTCGCCGAATACCAGGCTTCTGCCGTCGGTGTCGATCTTTACGTTTACGATCTGGCCGTTCTCAACGCCCAGGGCCTCAGCATCGGCGGGGGTTGCATGGATGTGGCGTTTGGCCGCGATCACGCCCTCGGTGATCTCGATCTCGCCCTTGGGTCCGATGATCTTGCATGCGCCGCTTCCCGCGATGTCGCCGGACTCTCTGACGGGAGCCGCTACGCCGATGGAGCGTGCGTCGGTCAGGGACAGCTCAACCTGGGTGGCTTTTCTGACCGGACCTAAAATGGATACGCCGGGCATTTCCTTCTTGCCGCCCACGATGGTGACTCTCTCCTCGCAGGCATACTGGCCGGGCTGGGAAAGATCTTTCTTCTTGGTCAGCTCATAACCGGCGCCGAAGAGGATCTCCAGATGTTCCTGGCTCAGATGTACGTGACGTGCGGATGTCTCAACTAAAAATTTCATAATTAACGCTCTCCTTTTATCCTTGTAAATTTTAAAATGACTCACAGTTCCCGCAAAAAAGCGCAGCTCTGTATTCTGTATACTATTCTATTGGTTTGTCCCAAATTTTGCAAGCCCCCGCCGGGAAATATCTTGCATTTTTTTTAATACGCTGGCAAATAGCGGTAAAATCGCTGTTTTTTCTGCGGCAACCGCGCTCCGTACAGGCCGGCGGCCCGCCCCATGGGCATAATCGCCGGCGTTCCGGTGCATCCTAAAAAACGGAAGCTGTCCCAGGGGCAGCTTCCGAACCCGCCCGCGGGAACCCAAAGGCCCCGCGGCGCACATGATTTACTTGAAAGGTCAAATCTTCTCGTAGCGGTCCACATTGATCACGAAAATGGTGGCGCCGCCCACCTCCACCGTCATGGGCATGGTAGCGTAGTTGACCATGGTGGTACCGGAAATATAGGGCATGTTCACGGTGATCTTCTGGTGCTGTCCACACTCCTGTTTGATGATATCGATCACTTCCTGAACCTTGTCATCTTCAGCGCCGATCATCAGGGTGGTGTTCCCCTTCTTCAGGAATCCGCCGGTGGTGGAAAGGCGGGTGATGCTGTAGTGGTGCTGAGTCAGCTGGCTGACAACATCGTCCTCGTTGTCATTTCTCACGATCGCGTATACTAATTTCATATCGATGACCTCCTCTACTCTCTGATTGAAATATATTATACCACAATTCAGAGAATAAAGTGTTAATTTTTCTTAAAGATTTACAATTTATGAATTTGTGCTGCATTAATTTTCTCATCGGATGGACATCCGCAGCCCCTTAAACGGTCACTCCGCGCTCTGTCTCTGGCCAAGGGTGATGGGAACCTCGTGCTCCACGTAAGTGCCGTTTACCAGGGACTGGACGGTCAGGGTGACGGTGGAACCGCTCTCGTAATAGGTCAGCATCCGGGTCAGCTCCTCCATGCTGGTGACGGACTGACCGTCAAACTTGGTGATAATGTCCTTTTCTTTCAGTTCGGAATTGGCCGCAGCGCCGTTCTCCATGATCTGATACACGTAAACGCCCACCGGCATTCCAAGCTCTTTTGAGGTGGCGGGGTCCACGTTGGTCACGCGGATTCCCAGGGTTCCCTGGGCGTCCTCAGACACGGCTACCCGGGTCTTTTTGGTCATCAGGGTATTTAAGATATCCTGAGCCTTGGAGATGGGAATCGCAAAGCCCATGCCTTCCACCTCGGTGGAGGCGGTCTTGGCCGCGTTGATGCCGATTACATTTCCGTTTAAATCCAGCAGAGCGCCGCCGCTGTTGCCGGGGTTGATGGCCGCGTCGGTCTGGATAAAGGTGCGGCTGATGCCCTTCTCATCCTCGATCTCACGGTCCAGAGCGCTGACATAACCCACGGTCACGGACTGTCCGTAGCCCAGCGCGTTGCCGATGGCGATGACCTGCTGCCCTACCTTGATCTGGTCGGAGTCGCCCATGGTGGCAACCTTGATCTTGCTCATGGTGTCCGCCGGGATGTCGGAGAGCTGAACCGCCACGATGGCCAGATCGGTTGCGGAGTCGGTGCCCTTCACCGCAGCGCTCACATCCTTGTTGTCCACAAAGGTCACCTTTAAGTCGCTGGCTCCCTCTACCACGTGGTTGTTGGTGGCGATCAGCAGCTCGCTGTCGCTCTTGGCTACGATGATGCCGGAGCCGCTGGATTTGGCCTCAAAGGTCTGGGGCATACCGAAGAAATCCCGCTGCTGAACCGTCATGGTATCGTTGATCGCCACCACGGAGGGCATTGCGTTCTCAACGATTCCCGATACGTCGTTTACCGAGGAGACCGGCGTGGCGGCCGTCTGGTCGGAATTGTTGTTGGCAGTGGTCAGCGCCGGTGCGGGCGCCTGGGTTTCGGCCGGTGCGCTCTGGGTATTGTTCGCCGCGTAGAGTCCTGTGACCCGGCTGCCGATCAGGCTCACGCCGGTCATCACTCCGCCGGACACGGTGCCAAAGAGTACGGCCGCCGCTGTGATTCCGGCCACCTTCTTGGCCATTTTCCCTTTCTTGCCCGGTTTCTGGGGTTCTCCTGAAGGTACTCCCGGACGGTACGGATTGTTGTTCATCCCGCCGCCGTTTCCATTTCCATTTAAATTTCCCTGCTCCATATGTTCAAAATTGTTCATCCCATTTTCATACATAATTGTGATCTCCTTTCGCTTTTCTTCTATTTAGTTTCGCCTTTCGGCTCGCTTTCCTTTTGATATTTAACAATATACCCGGGAATTGTGGTGGAATTGTGAAGCGTTTATGGAAAATTTGTGTTCGAATTAAGATTCTTCACACTGGCCCGCAAGCGATGCATACCATAGATTATAGTTCAATTAGGAGGAGTGATTCTTATGTTCGATACACCGGTAATGCTGACTCCGCTGCATTACGCCTATCTGATCGGAGTGATCGCGATTCTGGCGGTCATGGTCCGGCGGCGCGATACCCCGGCGGTCTGCATCGCCTTTCTGTTTATACTGGGAGTCATCGGCCTGGGCTCTGTGGCCGGAGGCATCATGACCGTATTTAACGCCGTACTGTACGCGGCGCGGGAATTTATGGAGGTGATCGCCACCATTGCGCTGGTCACGGCGCTCTCCAAATGTCTGAAGGATTTGGGCAGCGATTACCTGATGATGGTTCCCATGTCCAGGGTGATGAAAACGCCCTCTCTCACCTGGTGGATTCTGGGCCTGACCATGTTCTTGTTCTCCCTGTTCCTGTGGCCGTCGCCCTCCGTGGCTCTGGTGGGAGCCATCATGCTTCCCTTTGCCGTGAAGGCCGGCCTAAACCCTCTGGCTGCGGCCATGGCCATGAACCTGTTCGGCCACGGCTTTGCTCTGAGCTACGACTTTGTGATCCAGGGAGCGCCCGGAGTCTCGGCTGGAGCCGCAGGGGTGAGCTCCGCCGATATTCTCACCCAGGCCGCTCCGGTATTCTGGGTCATGGGCATCGCCACCGTGGTAAGCGCCTTTCTCTTAAACCGTCGCACCATGGGGATACAGTCGGTTGTTCCGGCAGGTCCGCACCTCTTTGGCGGCGGGGAAGGGGCTGACTCCGGCGAATTGCCGTCCGGCGGGGACGGCGGCGTTTCCGGGACTGGCGGTCTCTCCCGCAAACCCGCAGCTTCCCGCAAAGCGGCCATGACTCTGGCAATTCTCACGCCCCTTGCCTTTCTGGCCGATATTCTGATGATGTTTGCGTTCAATTTAAAAGGCGGGGATGCCACCAGCCTGGTCTCCGGAACCGCGGCCCTTGTGATGTGCGCCGGGGCGGCGCTGGGGTTTAAGGGGCGTTTCCTGGAGAAAGTCACGGACTATGTGACCGACGGCTTTCTGTTCGCCATCCGCATCTTTGCACCGGTGATTATCATCGGCGCGTTTTTCTTTTTGGGCGGCAGCGGGATCACCACCATTATGGGCGATCAGTTCCAGAGCGGGATCATGAACGACTGGGCGGTCTGGCTGGCCCACAACGCGCCCTTAAACAAATATATGGCCGCGCTGATTCAGATGGTTGTAGGCGCTCTGACCGGCTTAGACGGCTCCGGTTTTTCCGGACTCCCCCTGACCGGCTCCCTGGCCCGCACCTTCGGCCTGGCGGTGGGCGCATCGGTTCCCGTGCTGGCGTCTCTGGGACAGATCACCGCGATCTTTGTGGGCGGTGGGACCATCGTCCCCTGGGGGCTGATTCCCGTGGCGGCCATCTGCGACGTGAGCCCTCTGGAGTTGGCCCGGAAGAACCTGCTGCCGGTGCTGATCGGCTTTATCTGCGCCTTTTTCACCGCCTGCCTGTTGCTGTAAACTGTTTCTTGACAAGGAGGATTTGCCATGTGCGGAATCGCTGGCTTTTACTGTGCGAAAAAACATTACCTGAAAGAACCTGCCCGCTATGAGTCCATCCTGTCGTCCATGGCCTCGGTGCAACGCCACCGGGGGCCGGACGATGAGGGAATCTGGCTGTGGGAGCACGCGGGACTTTCCCACGCCCGCCTGTCCATTATCGATCTGGCGGGCGGCAGACAGCCGATGACTAAAACCGACGCCGGTCAGACCTTTGCCATCGTCTACAACGGCGAATTGTACAACACCGGCGAGTTACGGAAGGAGCTGCGGGACTGCAGCCACACCTTTCTCACCTCCAGCGACACGGAGGTCATTCTCGCCGGCTACATGGAGTACGGGCCGGAGTTTGTCAAGCGCCTGAACGGCATCTTTGCCTTCGCCATACTGGACCCGGTGAAGGACAGCCTGTTTTTGTTCCGGGACCGCAGCGGGGTCAAACCTCTGTTCTACACAGTACGGGACGGGGAGGTGGTATTCTCGTCTGAGTTGAAGGGGATTTTCGCGTTTCCGGGCATGGAACCGGAGCTGGACCGCAGGGGATTGAACGAAGTGTTCTCCGTCGGTCCGGCCAGAACGTCGGGCTGCGGCGTATTCAAGGGCATGGAGGAGGTGCTGCCGGGGCATTTTCTCTGCTGCTCCCCGGAAGGGGTCTCAAACCACTGCTATTGGCGGCTTGAAAGCCGTCCCCACACGGACAGCTATGAGCGCACGGTGGAACAGACTTCCTTCCTGGTGACGGATGCCATCCGCCGCCAGATGGTTTCCGATGTGCCCATCTGCACCTTTTTGTCCGGCGGGGTGGACTCCAGCCTGGTCTCCGCGGTCTGTGCGGCGGAATTAAAGAAGCGCGGGGAGAGGCTCAACACCTTTTCCTTTGATTTCGTGGACAATGACCGCTATTTTAAGGCCAACTCCTTCCAGCCCTCCCAGGACCGTCCCTTTGTGGACAAAATGGTGGAATTTCTGGGCAGCAGCCACCACTATCTGGAATGCGACAATCTCACCCAGGCGGACCGGCTCTATGACTCGGTGCTGGCCCACGATCTGCCCGCCATGGGGGACATCGATTCCTCCATGCTTCAGTTCTGTTCCATGGTGAAGGAACACAATAAGGTGGCTCTGACCGGCGAGTGCGCGGACGAGATTTTCGGGGGATATCCCTGGTTTCACCGCAAGGAGTGCTTTGAGGCCCACACCTTCCCCTGGACCATGGATTTGAACGCCCGCAAGGTGCTGCTCAGCGATGATTTTATCCAGTTTCTGGGGATGGAGGACTATGTGCGGGAAACCTACGAGCGCTCCGTGGCCGAGACGCCCCGGCTGGACGGGGACACCCCCGAGGAGGCCCGCAGGCGTGAGATCGCCTACTTAAACCTGCGCTGGTTCATGCAGACCCTGTTAAACCGAATGGACCGGGACAGCATGTACTCCGGCCTGGAAGCCCGGGTGCCCTTTGCCGACCACCGGATCATCGAGTATGTGTGGAACGTGCCCTGGGATATGAAAACCAGGGGCGGCGTGGTGAAAAACCTGCTGCGCCAGGCGGGCCGGGGCCATCTGCCGGACGAGATTCTCTTCCGCCGCAAATCCCCCTATCCCAAGACCTACGACACCAACTACGAGGCCCTGCTGGTGGAGCGCGTGCGTGAAATGGCAGCCGACTCCTGCGCCCCGGTCATGCAGTTCCTGGACCGGAAGAAGCTGGAGCGTTTTCTCCTCAGCCCCTCAGATTACGGGAGGCCCTGGTACGGACAGCTGATGGCCGGGCCGCAGATGCTGGCGTATATTTTGCAGGTTAATTTTTGGATGGAGCACTATAAAATCAGGCTTACTCTTTAAATTGGGAGAGGATGACGGCAAACGATAAAAATAAACCCGGCCCCGTCTGGACGCGCCGTCCGTTTGCGGGTATAATATCAAAGAATCACAAAATGCTTAAAGAAAAAAGGAGGGCCTGCCATGAGGGTGACGGGCATCATTGCAGAATACAATCCATTTCACGGCGGCCACCAGTATCAGATCGCCCGGGCAAAGGAGCTGTCCGGCGCGGATTACTGCGTGGTCGCCATGAGCGGCGACTTTGTACAGCGGGGCGAACCGGCCGTCTACTCCAAGTATCTGCGTGCACGGGCCGCCCTGGCCTGCGGCGCAGATCTGGTGCTGGAAATCCCGTCCCTGTTTGCCACGGGCAGCGCCGAGGACTTCGCCTCCTGCGGCGTGGCCCTGTTCTCCGGCCTGGGTGCGGTGGACACCCTCTGTTTCGGCAGCGAGTGCGGCGACACCGCCCCCCTTCTCAGGGCGGCCCGGTATCTGACCGGCGGTTCCGCGGAATACGAGGATTTGCTGCGGGAGGGCATCAAAAGCGGTCTCACCTGGCCCGCGGCCCGCAGCCGCGCCCTGAAAGTTCTGGGCGTTCTGGACCCGGACACCATAAGCCTCCTCGAAAGCCCCAACAACCTTCTGGGCCTGGAATACTGCCGCGCCCTTCTGGCCCAAAACAGCGCTCTCACGCCTTTGGCTGTCCTGCGCCGCGGAAATGCATACCATGATCAGGGACTGGAAAACGGACAGGCTTCCGCCTCCGCACTCCGAAAAGTCCTGTCCCAATCCCCTCTGGGGCTCGCAGACCCGGCTGTTGCACCCCATATTCCCCAAGAAGCCCGGGAGATATTTGCCGGCTCCGCCCCGCTTTTTGCCGGGGACTTTTCCGCCCTTTTAAATTTCGCCATCTCCGGCTGTATCCACGAGGGCATCCCTTTTGACCGTTTTGAGGGAATCAGCGATGATCTGGCGCGCCGCCTCGCCCGCATGGCTTTAACTCCCGCCGGCTGGGAAGGCCGCATCCGCCAGTTAAAGACCCGTCAGTACACCTACACCCGGGTGAGCCGCGCGCTCTGCCACCTGCTCCTGGGCGCCGACGCCCGGCTCACCGCAAAGGCCCGGACCTGCGGTTACGCCCCTTACGCCCGGGTGCTGGGATTTAACCGCTCGGCAGCTCCTCTGTTAGCCGCCGTCAAGCAAAAGACCTCCATCCCGCTGATCACCAAAACCGCCGATGCCCGAAAGCAGCTCACCGGCACCCCGCTGGAGCTTTTGAACCAGGACTTCCACGCCTCCCACCTCTGGCAGTCCGTCTACTGCACGAAATACGGCTGTTCCCTGCCCAATGAATTCACACAGAAACTGACCATCCTCTGACGTGGAAGCCTCTCTGCGGGTTTCCACGCCCGGGCCGGAACCCTTTGCCGCACCGGAGGCGCTTGCCCTTCCCCCCACACAACGCAGAACCGAAAAATGAGCCCGGCAGCCCGGACTCATTTTCCAAATACTTACATTTTTCAAAAAAGGCTTTTTAGCCTCCCGCCTCTCACTCCGCATCGTTTTCTCCCATCAGCTCCCGCACGATGGTTGGGCTCACGTTCAGGAACTTCACAAGTTCCCGGATCTCCGCCTCGTTGTCCTTGCGCTTCCCCTGCTTCACCGCCCGGATTAAAATATTCTTAGGCGTATGTTCCATATCGATAAATTCCAGAATCTGGGTCCTATAGCCCATATGCTCCAGCACCTGGGCCCGGATCGCGTCCGTGTACAGCGCGGCCATCCGCTCCTTGATCAGCCCATACTGGAACACTGGCCCCATCAACTGGTTCTCCATCTGTCCGTTCAGCTCGTGCTGGCAGCAGGGCACCGACAAAATCACCTTTGCGCCCCAACCCACGGCCTTGGCCAGGGCGTAATCCGTGGCCGTATCGCAGGCGTGCAGGGTCACCACCATGTCCACCTGATCCACGCCCTCGTAGCCCGCGATATCCCCGCAGGTAAAGCTCAGCCCCTCGTAGCCGTAGGCCCGCGCCAGCTTCTCACAGTGGGCGATCACATCCTCCTTTAAATCCAGGCCGATGATCCGCACCTGATACCCTCTCAGCTCCCGCAGATAATAGTACATGGCAAAGGTCAGGTAGGACTTTCCACAGCCGAAATCGATGATTGTGTTCTCCCGTCCCTTGTCCAGGCCGGGCAGCACATCCTCGACCATCTCCAAAAAGCGGTTGATCTGCCGGAATTTGTCGTACCGGCTGTTCACCACCCTGCCCTCCTTTGTCATCACGCCAAGATCGACCAGAAACGGCACCGCAATCCCTTCTTCCAGAATATACCGCTTCTGCCGGTTATGGGACATGGGGGTGATCCGCGCGGGCGCGGCCTGGGTTTTTCTGCGGCCTTTGACCTTGACCGTCACCTTTCCCTTTTTGCTGACCAGAATCAATCCGCTGCCCAGGGCAGAGGTCATCTCCGCCTGCCGGAACTGTCCGTCCAGGCGATCCGTCACATAAGCTGCCGCCTCTTCGGCGTCCAGATTGCGGTGAAACGCCTGTTTTCCCGCCTGCTCCTCCACCTGGAAACGCAGTTCCCCTTTTATCAGCAGGGGGCGCAGCCTGGCCCGGGAGAGCTGCTGCGGATTGACCGGATTGCTGAGCAGAATCCGCTCCAGGGATTCATTTAAAAACTGTTCCACCGCCCGGGTGGTCTCCTCGCGCTCTGTCTGATTCATGGATCATTCTCCTGACTCGTTTCATTCATCAGGCGCGGCCCCCTATCCGGCCGCAGTAAATGCCGCCGGAAAGTTCCGCGCCCTCACACAATCACCACAGCGGACCGGCCTGCGCCGTCACGCCAAAATACGCTTTGCCAGCTCTGTTAACTCCCCCATCTCCCCGATCACGCCGGCCGGCTCCACCGCCTGCCCAAACCCGTAGGACGCGTGCACGAAGGGGAGCCCCGCCTTGTCAGCCGCCTCCTGATCCATGGCCGTATCGCCCACGTAGAGCGCCCGGTCCAGGTGGTTTCGCTCTGTCACCAGGCGGATATTGTCCCCCTTGGGACGGCCGGTGCGGCCGAAGCACTCCATATCCCGGATCAGCTCTTCCAGGCCGCAGACCTTCATCAGCACCTGGATGTAGCCGTCCTGGCAGTTGCTGACAATGTACAGCTCGTACTCCCCGGCCAGCCGGCAAAGAGCCTCCCGGACGCCCGGGTAAAGGACTCCCGGATGGGTCAGGAGATACTCGTTCTCATGTTCCATACAGCGCTCCATGATCTCCCAGCGCCGCTTTTCCTCTAGGTGAGGCAGCATCATGTGGCTGATCTCATCCATAGGCCGCCCCATATATTGGTACATATCCTCCACCGTGATGGTTCTCCCTGCATCCGGGCAGGAGGCCAGGATATCGTTCCAGGCCTCCGTCACTTGGGGAGCTGAGTCCCACAGGGTTCCATCCACGTCAAACAGAATTCCCTTTTTCATCTAATTCTCCTCATCCACCCAGCCGCTCCGAAGGAGTTCGGGATAACGCTCCAGGTGTGCATAGTCGTTTAAGCGCTCCACATAAAACCGCCCCGTGTCCTCGTGGTAGTCCAGCTCGGAAATGCTGCAGTTCTCCAGGTCCACGGCCAGCATCCGCCATTTTGCCAGATCCATACCCAGAAAATGGGCGATCAGGGAACGGATCACGCCGCCGTGGGTCACAACGGCGACCCGCCGGTAGCCGCTGCGCGCCATCTCTTCGAACACAGGCAGGGCGCGGGCCACCACATCCCCGGCACACTCGCCGCCCGGGTAGGCCAGATCCCGTTCCATCTTCTGCTGTTCCCGCTTGAAATCCCTGTATTGTTCCGCTATGGCCGCGTCGGTCATTCCCTCCATGTCACCGAAGGAAATCTCCCGAAGGCCCGGGCGCACGAAATGTTCCACGTTCCAGTAAATATTGGCCGACTGGGCGGTCTGTACGGCGCGCAGCAGGTCGCTGGAATACACGGCGTCGATCTTCGCCGGCACCAGCCGCTCCCCCACCAGGGCCGCCTGCCGAAAGCCCGCCTCGCTCAAATCCACGTCCACGTTGCAGAGCTTGCTGCTCTGCCGCCCATGGCGGATCAGATATAACTTCATGGCACTCTCCCCTAGTTCTTAAAACTGTGAATCGGCGCCGGGATACGTCCGCCCCGGGTGACAAACTTCTCGCAGGAGAAGGTGTTCACCGGGATAATGGGCGCGTAGCCCAAAAGGCCGCCGAACTGGGCCGTGTCGCCCACGCTCTTTCCGATCACCGGGATCAGGCGCACCGCCGTGGTCTTCTGGTTCACCATACCGATGGCCGCCTCGTCGGCAATGATTCCGGAAATGGTGGACGCCGGCGTGTCGCCGGGGATGGCGATCATATCCAGGCCCACGGAGCAGACGCAGGTCATAGCCTCCAGTTTCTCCATGGTGAGCGCTCCCAGGCTCACCGCGTCGATCATCCCCTGGTCCTCGCTGACCGGGATAAACGCGCCGCTTAAGCCGCCCACATAGGAGGAAGCCATAACGCCGCCCTTTTTTACCTGATCGTTGAGCATGGCCAGGGCCGCCGTGGTTCCGGGGGCTCCCACCCGCTCCAGGCCGATCTCCTCCAGAATCTCCGCCACGCTGTCGCCCACCGCCGGGGTGGGTGCCAGGGACAGATCGATGATTCCGAAGGGAATCCCCAGGCGCTTGGAAGCCTCCTGGGCTACCAGCTGGCCCACGCGGGTGATCTTGAAGGCCGTTTTCTTGATGGTCTCGCAGAGCACCTCAAAGTTGGCTCCTCTGGCCTTCTCCAACGCCACCTTCACCACTCCGGGGCCGCTGACGCCCACGTTGATCACG
This sequence comes from Enterocloster lavalensis, assembly GCF_046603895.1. NCBI lineage: Bacteria > Bacillati > Bacillota > Clostridia > Lachnospirales > Lachnospiraceae > Enterocloster > Enterocloster lavalensis. Next base: position 6,273,863 of record NZ_CP176637.1, on the reverse strand, counting down.
GCATCCGCCTCGGTGACGCCGTGGAAAGCGCCCGCCATGAAGGGATTGTCGTCCGGGGCATTGCAGAATATCACCAGCTTGGCGCAGCCCAGACTGTCGTTGTCCTTCGTGGCCTCGGCTGTCTCCTTTACAATGTGGCCCATGATCTCCACCGCGTCCATATTCAGGCCGGTTTTGGTGGAGCCCACGTTTATGGAGCTGCAAACCCGCTCCGTCTGCGCAAGAGCCTGGGGAATGGAACGGATCAGGTTTTGGTCCGCCGTTGTCATACCCTTGCTCACCAGGGCGGAGTATCCGCCGATGAAGTTCACGCCCACCTCCTTGGCCGCCCGGTCCAGCGTCCGTGCGATGGTCACAAAGTCCTCCGGCTTTTTGCAGGCCGCGCCGCCCACCAGGGCGATGGGGGTAACGGAAATGCGCTTGTTCACAATAGGGATGCCGAAATCCCGCTCAATATCATTTCCCGTGGCCACCAGATCCTTTGCCATGGTGGTGATTTTCCGGTAGATTTTCTCGTTGACCGCGTCCAGATCGCCGTCCACGCAGTCAAGCAGGCTGATGCCCAGCGTGATGGTGCGCACGTCCAGCTTCTCGTGCTCAATCATGTTGTTGGTCTCATTTACCTCGTATATGTTTATCATGCTCATATGTCCCTTTCTGTCCTGAGTTTAGGCAGTGTTGCGCTTCGCGGCCGGTTCCCGCGGATTCATCCGCTGTCCGGGCCGGTTCCCGGCGGGCCGCCGGAGATCAGATCCGGTGCATTTTGGTGAAAATGTCCTCTCTCTGAATCTTTACCTTCACGCCGATGGCCTCTCCCACCTGCTCCAGCTCCTCCGCAACATCGCCGAAGGACTGGGAAATGGCGGTCACGTCCACGATCATCATCATGTTGAAATAGTCCTGCACGATGGTCTGGGAAATGTCCAGGATGTTGATCCGGTTTTCCGCCAGATAGGTACATACTTTTGCGATAATTCCTACGGTGTCTTTTCCTACTACGGTAATAATTGCTTTGCTCATTCCAGCTCTCCTCTTTTTACTTTATAGTATGATCGTAACTGTTCAGCAGGTCTGCGCGCTTGCTGCGCTGACCGTATGAAAATCTAAGCTTGCTGGCAAAAATCCCATCGACGAAGTCGATTTTAAATGGATTTTTGCTCGTATCCGTGAAGGTACTGAACAGATACGTATGATCTATGTAAACGCTGTCTCAGCTTACAGATTGACAATCTCGCTCATCTGGTCCCGGCCCGCCACGGTGATGGAGAAATCCGCCGCGCCGTAAGGGCAGTCGCCCTCGTCGATCTCCAGGCGCACCGTCTCGTAGGCCAGCTCCGCATAGTTGTTTTCCTTGCTCAGATGGCCCAGGAGAATCTTTTTCATGCGGTCGTGGAGGATGCAGTTTAACAGCCTGCCCGCGTTCTCATTGGACAGATGGCCGTGATCCCCCAGAATCCTGCGCTTCAGATAGTAGGGATACGGGCCGCTCTCCAGCATCCGCACGTCGTGGTTGGATTCCAGCAGCAGAGCGTCCAAATCCCGCAAATGGTCGATGATATACTGGTCGTAATGTCCCATGTCCGTCGCCACCGCCACGGAGCGCTCCCCGCACTGCACCCGGTAGGCCACCGGGTTTGCCGCGTCGTGGTCGATGCTGAAGGGCTTGACCGTCAGATCCCCCACCACAAAATCCACATCCGGGCACACGGGGTGTAAAAGCTCCCTGTCATAGTCCCCAAGGCTGCTCTTGGAACGGATCTCGTCCAGGGTCTCCCGGGTGGCGTAGATGGGCACCTGGTACTTGCGGGCCAGCACGCCCAGGCCCTTGATGTGGTCCGAATGCTCGTGGGTGATCAGGATGCCGTCCACATCCCCGCCCTTCAGGCCGATATCGTTCAGTCCCTGCTGGATGCGCTTGTTGCTGATTCCCGCGTCCACCAGAATATGGGTCTTGTCAGACCCTATGTAAATGCAGTTGCCGCTGCTGCCGCTCGCAATGCTTACCATTCTCATATTGTAGGTTCCTCTGCTTTTCTTTCCGTGAGAAGGCCGTCGATCTGCCGCCTGGTCTCCTCCAAAGTACCGTTGTTGTCGATCCTGCGGTCACAGAACGCCTCAAATTCCGCCTCCCCGGCCTGGCTCTCCATAATCGCCCGGGATTTCTCCTCGCTGTAGCCCCTGTTTTTTGCCAGGCGCAGCAGCCGGTTCTCCCTCGATGTATAAACATACCACATTTCCTGGCAGTTGTCACGAAATTCTTGACCTAAAATCGCCGCCTCGATCACCACCAGGCGGTTGGGGGAGGTCTCCGCCTCCCGCCATACCTCCTGCCACACCGCGGGGTGAGTCAGCCGGTCCACCTGACGCCGTTTTTCCCCGTCCCCAAAGATCAGGGCGGCCATGGCCTGCCGGTCGATGGTCCCGTCCTCCGCCAGAATGGAATCCCCCAGGTACTCCACCACCCGCCGGTAGCACTCCTGCCCCGGCTCCATCAGAGCCTTGGCTACCTCGTCGGCCTGGATAACATGGGCGCCAAAATCCCCGGCCAGAATTTTTAACACCCGGCTCTTGCCGGCGCCCACGCCCCCGGTCACGCCGATGATCCGTTTTTCCATATCGCTCACCTGTCTGTTTGCAGGGCCCCAGCTGTCGGCTGCGGCCCTGCGTTCACTGTATTTTTATTTAGCTGCAAACCAGGAATCGCCCACCTTGGCGTCCACCTCCAGGGCCACCTTCAAATCCGCGGCCCCCTTCATCTGTTCCTCCAGCAGGGCTTTCACAGCCTCCACCTCGCTGCGCTCGGTCTCCACCAAAAGCTCATCGTGGATCTGCAGCACGATTCTGGACTTCATGTTCCGCTTCTTTAACTCCCGGTCCACCCGGATCATGGCGATCTTCATCACGTCCGCCGCAGTTCCCTGGATGGGGGAATTCATCGCCACGCGCTCGCCGAACTGGCGCTGCATGAAGTTGGCGGATTTCAGTTCCGGAATGGGACGCCTGCGGCCATAGAGTGTGGTCACGTACCCCTGTTCCTTGCCCTGAGTCACCAGTCCGTCCAGAAAGGTCTTGACGCCCGGATAGGTCTCAAAATATTTGTTGATATACTCCACTGCCTCCTTGCGGGAAATGCTCAAATCCTCGCTGAGTCCGAAGGCGCTGATGCCGTAAACGATACCGAAGTTCACGGCCTTGGCGTTGCGCCGCTGCAGGGGCGTCACCTGGTCTAAGGGGATATGGAACACCTCCGAAGCCGTGATGGCGTGGATGTCCTGGGCGGAGCGGTAGGCCCCGATCAGCCGGTCGTCCCCCGACATGTGGGCCAGGATGCGCAGCTCGATCTGGGAGTAGTCCGCGTCCACAAACACGCTTCCCTCCCTGGGCACAAAGACCTTGCGAATCTCCCGCCCCAGCTCCATACGCACTGGAATATTCTGTAAATTCGGCTCCGTGCTGCTGATGCGGCCGGTGGCCGTGATGGTCTGGTTGAATTTGCCGTGGATGCGGCCATCCGAGCCGATAAACGCCGCCAGCCCTTCCGCGTAGGTGGAGTAGAGCTTGGTCAGCTGACGGTAGTCCAGAATCTTCTGAACCACCGGATAGTCCGGAGCCAGCTTCTCCAGCACGTCCGCAGCGGTGGAATAGCCGGTCTTGGTCTTTTTGCCGCCGGGCAGCGCCATATCTCCGAATAGGATTTCGCCCAGCTGCTTGGGGGAATTGATGTTGAATTCCTTGCCCGTGTCGCGGTAGATCTCCTGCTCCAGCACGTCGATCTGCACCTTCAGGCGGCTACCGTACTCCTTTAACTCCTCCCGCTCCACCTTCACACCGGCCTGTTCCATACTGGAAAGGCTGTAAATCAGCGGCATCTCGATCTCGATGAACAGCTGGTACATGCCGGTCTGTTTCAGGCGCTCAGTCAGAGGCGCGGCCGCCTTCATAGCCACATATCCCATATAGCAGGCGCAGCTGACGGCCTTGGGGGCCTTCATCCACAGGGCGTCGCCTAAGGACTGTTTGCCCAACAGATCCGCCTTGGAGGGCACGGTAAGTCCAAGGAAGTCCCTTGCAAGATCGTCGTACCCGTAGGAGTCCTTCAGGGGATTTAACAGGTATCCGGCTACCCCTGCGTCAAACACCGGGCCGTCGTAGGGGATATCCAGATAGGGCAGCTGTTCCTTTAAATCCAGCACCCAGGCGCCCGCTCCTCCATTCCTCCCCCGCAGCAGCGCGGATATCCGTTCCAACAGCCACACCTCAGTCAGTTCCCCGCCGGTGACAATACAGCAGATATCCTCCTCCCCTGCGCACAGCGCTGCGGCGGCCACGGGTAAAAGACCTTCCTTTGCCTTTTCACCGGACTGCAGCGTCCCGCCCTCGTCAAAGGAGAACGAGAGCTGCTCCATCTCTCCCGCCGCCCTGGCTGCGCTGCGGCTGGCGGTGATCAGCTGCACGCCCACCACCGGCTGCTTTGCGGCCTTTGCGAACAGCGTTTCCGCCTCCGCCTTCTCCGTCACCAGACGGAAACCGTCCTCAAGGCTGGAGGTCTCCCCGCCGCCCAGGGAAGCGGCGTCAAAGCGGGTGAGAATGGACTTAAACTCCAGCCGCTTCATGTACTGGTACGCCTCCGGCGTGTAGAGGTTTTCGATCTGCGTTTTCCCGTATTCGAACTCCACCGGGCAGTCCAGGCAGATGGTGGCCAGCTCCTTGCTCATCTGCGCCATGTCGTAGTGCTCCTCCAGAGCCTTTTTCGCCCTGGGCGGACGGATCTCCTCCAGATGCGCGTAAGCATTTTCAATGCTGCCGTAAGCGCTTATGATGGCCGTGGCCGTCTTCTCGCCGATGGACGGGACGCCGGGAATATTGTCCGAGGAATCCCCCATCAGAGCTTTCACGTCGATGAACTCTGCGGGCGTCACCTGGTACTCCCGTTTCACGTCCTCCGGGTAATAGTCGTGGACCTCCGTGCCGCCCCTGCTGGTCTTGGGGATGCGGATTTTGATGTGCTCGTCCGCCAGCTGCAGCAGGTCCCGGTCTCCGGAGACAACGGACACCTCGATGCCCTCCTTCTGGCTGCGCTTGGCCACGGTGCCCAGAATGTCGTCCGCCTCATAACCCGGCAGCGTCAGAATCGGCACGCCCATGGCTGTAAGCACCTCCTTCATCAGCGCCACCTGCTCGTGGAGCTCCTCGGGCATGGGCTTACGCGTGCCCTTGTAGGCTTCGTACATCTGATGGCGGAAGGTGGGCTCCTTCAGGTCAAAGGCCACCGCCAGGTGGTCCGCTTTCTCCTCCTCGAGAATTTTAAACATGATATTTAAAAAACCGTACACTGCGTTGGTATGCAGACCCTCCGAGTTGGTCAGGTCCGGTACCCCGTAAAATGCGCGGTTTAAGATACTGTGTCCGTCGATTAAAACAAGTTTGTCCATCTTGATTTCCTTTCTGCCTTGTGCGGGGCGGGCCCGCAGATTATAAGCCTAAAAAGCCCAGCTGTCCCCAGATGCGCAGCTGTAATATGAGCACCACCAACACCGCCCAGAAGCACAGGGTATTCACCGCGTACCTGGCCGTCTGCAGCAGATAGAGGGTGTGAATCCGCTGTCGTGAGATCTCCAGGGCCGTCTCCAGGGCCCCTTTGATGTTGTAGGTGCCGGTGCCCTCGTCCAGCTGCCGGATGCCCACATCCACGGTAAAATAGATCTCCAGCTCTTCCCTGCAGTCTTCACAGGTATCGATATGCTTTAAAAATTCCGCCAGCTCTGCGTCGGTGAGTTCCCCATTGATATAGGGCATCACCAGGCGCTCCGCCTCTCTGCAGGTCATAAGCCTTCCTCCTCGCTCTGTCTCAAATCTCCCTCCATCATACAATAAATTATCTTCTTTTTCAATGCAAAAAATACTTGCCAAAGTGATTATCCTGTGATAGAATAATTAGCGTTGTAAACGATTTCCGGCCGGCATGTCGGAATGGCAGACGATGCGGACTCAAAATCCGTTGGCGGCAACGCCGTGTGGGTTCAAGTCCCACTGCCGGCACTCGTTATTTTTAAAGAATGTCCTGAAAGGTGACGTATTTGCGTTACTTTTGGGGCATTTTTTGTATAACAGGAAAGAGTGTAAAACCCTTGATCATTCAATCGGTTTTACACTCCCTGTGGTGTAGTATGTACTTATGCGGTATGCCTTTTGGTGTCGTGAATGTGGTCGTCAAGAATCACGTGAACCCGTTCTACCTCGTCCAAAATAAGCGATTCCGATCTCATGATCTGATTTTTCAGATTGCGTTCTGTGGACCGGATCTGTAATTCCATGCCGTCCATGCGAATTTCCATGCTATCCATGCGCTTTTCCATGCCATCCATGCGCTTTTCCATGCTGCCCATGTGCATTTCCATGCCGTCCATACGCTTTTCCATGCTGCCCATGCGCATTTCCATGCCGTCCATGCGCTTTTCCAGGCCGCCCACTTGCTTTTCCAGGTTGCCCATCTGCTTTTCCAGGTTGCCCATCTGCCCGTTCATAGCCTGCATTTGAACAATCAATAAATCAAGTTTTTCGCTATCCGTCATTCTATCACCACCTTCCCGAGTCAGAATTGATATGGGTCGATTATACCATAATCCGGGTATTAAGTCTATTCAATTATCAACCTGTAATTTTGTAATATTTTACTCTCTTTTTCTAAAGTCATGCCAGGCAGCCCGCTATCCGGCGGCATTGTTATCCTGTGATTTCAGACATCCGGGATGAGTGTCACACCTGGGCACGCTCTCCATTTTTCAAGAAACGTTCCTCAAATTCCTCCACAGGCATTGGCCGATAAAACACATAGCCCTGTATATAATCGCAGCCCAGACTTTTCAGGTATTCCACATAACCCCTGGTCTCCACGCCCTCTGCCACGGTCTTCAGCCCCAGTTCCTTAGCGGATTCCAGAATATGGCGGACAAGGACACGCTCTCTGGGATCGCTCTCATTTTGAAACAGGGAGCGGTCGATCTTCAGAGATACCAGATCGGTGTTCGTCAGTACGCTGAAAGAGGAGTATCCGCTGCCAAAATCGTCAAGAGAACAGGAAAATCCAAAATTTTTAAGCTGTCCAACCACGTTTTGCACCTGATCCACCTGATTCAGCACGATGCTCTCCAGGAGTTCAAACTCAATGCAGTCTTTCGGACAGGGATACTTTTCATAGACAGCCGCATATTCCTTGAGAAAATACCGGTAATTAAACATATCGCTGGAAAGGTTCACGCTAATGCGGATCTTTTTTCCGTACAGTTCCAGCCAGCGCCTGATATTCTTACAGACCCGCTCAAACAAAAACAGATCCAGGTCGCCGATCAATCCATTTTTTTCCAACTCGGGCAGAAAATCCGCCACCGGGATCAATCCCTTTTTTGGATCGATCCAGCGCACCAGGGCCTCCGCCTGGGTGACCTCGCCGGTTTTTAAATCCACCTTCGGCTGCAGATAGAGCTTGATATCCCCGTGATCCATAGCCGGACGGATATTCTGCTCCATGTTATAACTGCCCAGGTTCGTATCGTGATGGGTTTCACCGTACACTTCAAAGTGGGAATTGCGCAGCACGCTCTCCGGGCTCTCCACCCGGCAGATGTCCGCATTGTACTGAGCGGTGTAAAAGTCCTTCGGCCGGTCCGTCAGGCGGTAAACGCCCATCCCGCTGTAAACCTTCCCATATTCGTCGCCGTAGGGCCAATCTCTGATCCTGGCGTTTAGTTTAATGACGTACTGGAATATCTCCTCGTAGTCCTCCGGCATATGAACCAGCAGATTAAAATACCCCAGCTGAATATGGGCCACATATTCAGCCTCCCCGATCCAGGTGCGGATGGCCTCATAGACTTGTCCGACCAACCAGTCACCCGCTTCCCGTCCGAACAGGCGATTGAAAATGCGGAAACGTTTTATTTTCAGGCTGATAAGGGCGTACTCCTCAGGATTCTTTCTGCATACCTGCTCATACCGTTCCTTCATCCACAGTTCATCATTCAAACCAGACATTGCTTTATCCTCTGTTTTCCAAAATTAAGAAACATCTCTATTCTAACATTCTTTTACAGTCTTAGCAATGTCCATTAACGTTTTCTTAATGGGATCAGCGGGTCAGATCGTAGCTCTCCGCGATCATCCGGCGGATCTCCTTGTCCGGCACCGTGCCGTCCAGAAGCACGGTGTTCCAGTATTTCTTGTTTAAATGATAGCCCGGAAGCACGCCCGGATAAGCCTTGCGCCAGAATTCCACCCACTGGGGGTCGCACTTCACATTGACGCAGACCTGCCCCTCCCGGCGGTAAATCCAGGCGAACACCCGCCGGTTTGACCGATGCCGGATCACCGCCCACTCGTGATCGTGGAAGGGGTAATCCTCATATACATCGGGGTACGTCAGGCAGTGGGCGATCAGATCTTTTTTTGTTTTCAGCATTTTGCCGCCTCCGTATTTTATACTGCTCCCCTCACTCCCGCCCCTTCAAATACCCCGGCTTCACGGCCTTCGTCAGCCACACGCCGTTGCACGAGAGGTAAAACGGTATCCCGTCCCGGTACATCCGCCCGGATTCCACCTCGAACACCACCGGCTTTCCGTGGCGGCTTCCCACTTTTACCGCCGTTTCCACATCCTTTGAGAGGTGGACGTACAGCCGGCCCATGGGCAGCAGGCCGCCCTCGCGGATCGCATACGCAAAGCGCTCCGCGGTCCCGTGATAGAGAATCTCCGGCGGCTGGGCGGGGCTTAGCTCCACGTCCACCGGGACGCTGTGGCCCTGGTTGGCCCGGATCTTCGCGCCGTCCTCGCTCAGGCTGTAGCGGCCCTTTTCGTCGGTTCTCACGATCTCCTCCAGCATTTCCCAGTCAATTCTGTGACCGGAGGCGTTCATTCCCGCCAGCAGCTTCTCAATATCGGCCCAGCCGTGTTCGTCCAGGCTGATCCCGGCCGCCTCGGGCTTGTGCCGCAATACCAGGCTGATAAATACGCTGAGGCTCTTTAAATTACGATATCCCATCTTCTCCTCCTAACCGGCGCAGAATCTCCCGCTTGTAACCGAGAAATTCCTCCGTCAAATTGAAATCCTTCCGGCGCGGGCGCGGCTCTTTAATCACCAGCTCCCCGGTGATCCGTCCCGGCTTGCCGGTGAGCAGATAGATCCGGTCCGACAGCAATATGGCCTCGTCAATGTCGTGGGTGATAAACAGGGTGGACAGGCGGATGCGCTCCATCACATCCAGATACCAGCTGTGCACCGCCCCCTTGGTCAGCATGTCCAGCGCCGAAAATGGCTCGTCCAACAGCGCCACGTCCGCGGAAAACAGATAAGTCCGCAGCAGGGCCGCCCGCTGGCGCATACCGCCGGAGAGCTGGCCCGGATACTTCATCTCCGTTCCCTCCAGTCCAAACTGACTGAAATAGGCGGACGCCTTCTCACGCGCCTCCTTCTTGCCCGCGCCCTTGATGAGCAGTGGAAGGGCCACATTGTCCACGATGGTCCGGTACGGCAGCAGCAGATCCTTCTGAAGCATGTAACTCACATTTCCCGGGCGGCCGGTGATATCCCTTCCGTCCAAAAGCACCTGCCCCTGATCGGGCAGGCTTAAGCCTGCGATTACATTGAACAGTGTGGTCTTTCCGCCGCCGCTGATCCCCAGGAGGGAGACGAGCTCCCCCTCCTGAAGTTCTATATGGATGTCCTGTATCACGCTCTCTCCGTCAAAGGATTTGCTCACGCCCAGAACCTTCAGCTTCTCCATTGGGTTTCCTCCCTCACTGCGGCAGATAGTCGTTGGAAAAACCGGCGTTTTCCGGAATCTGCGTATCCAACAGTTGATTCTCATTCAGCCAGCCGTAGAACGCGTTCCAGCGGGCCGGATCGATGTAACCCCACTGTGCCGCATCCGCCTGATACTTGTCCGCCAGGTATTCCTGGCTGGCCGCCACCAGCTCGGGATCCAGCTCAGGGGCCGCCGCGAAGAGAATTTCTGCGGCCTCCCGGGGATTTTTGACCGCATCCTCATACCCCCGGCTCACGGCACGCAAAAAGGCTCTGGCCGTTTCGCCGTCGGTTTCCAAAAACGGATTGTTTGCAATGATCACCGGCGTATAATAGTCGAACGCCGGGTTTAAGTCCGCAAATGCAAAATAGTCGGTGTCCAGCCCTTCCAGCTCCATCTTCACGCCGGCCCAGGCATAAAAAATCCAGATGGAATCCACGGATTTCGTTCTCAGGGCGGAGACCTCGTCCGTCACCGTGCTGGGCACCAGTTTCACCTTGCCGAAATCTCCTCCGTCGGACTCCACCACATTTTTCACCATGGCCTTCTCGATGGGCATCTCCCAGGTGGCGTAGGTCTTTCCCTCCATGCCTTTCGGCCGGTCCATGCCCTCCCCCTTGCGGGAAACGATGCCTGAGGTATTGTGCTGGATCACGGCGGCTACCGCAGTCACCGGCATAGCACTCTCCCCGGCCACTGCGGGGGCCAGACTGTCCTGGAAGGACATTCCAAACTGCGCCTTTCCCGAGGCCACCAACACCACTGCCCCGTCCTCCGGCGGCTGGACAATCTTCACATCCAGTCCTTCTTCTTTAAAATACCCCTTCTCCCGGGCCACATAAAGTCCGGTGTGATTGGTATTTGGAGTCCAGTCCAGCACAAATGTGATCTCCTTTAAGCTTCCGGACTCCATGTCCGTCTCAGAGCCGGCTAAACCTGTCCCGCCTGGCTGTGTCTCATCCTGTTTCGCTCTGCCGCCCGCGCTGCAGCCGGTCAGGTTCATACCTATGACCGCAGCGGCCACAGCGGCGGCAATCCAACGCTGTCTTATCATCTGCTTCCTCCTCAGTCCCATGTCCCAGGCCGTCAATCCCGATTGGAATTCTCCCAGGGCATGCATTTTTTCTGTAAACGCTCCACCGCCCACATGAGCAGCAGGCTGATGGCCGAGATCAAAATAATCACGGCAAACATTTTATCGAAGGCAAAGGCCTTTTTCACCCGCGTCATGTAGACGCCCAGCCCGCCGAAGCCTCCCAGCCACTCCGCGATCACGGCACCCACCACCGCGTAGGAGGCGGAGATTCGCAGGCTTGAAAAGAACTGTCCCAGGGCGCCGGGGAGCTTGATGTAGAAGAAAATCTGTCCCCGCCCCGCCCCCATGGCCCGCAGCAGGTTCACCGCGTCCGGGTCAGCGGACCGGAAACCGGTGAGCAGGCCCACGGTGATCGGGAAAAAGGTGGTGATCACGATCAGGATCACCTTTGGGGCCATCTCGTAGCCGAACCACAGCACCAGAAGGGGCGCGATAGCCACCGCCGGGACGGTCTGGGTCAGCACGATTAACGGATAGAATGCCTGATAGAGCCGGTCAAACCGGTCCATCAGCACCGCCATCACAAATCCGGTCAGAATTCCCAGCGCCAGGCCCAGAAATGCCTCCGACAGAGTGATCCTGGCGTGTCCCATGAGAGCGGGAAATTCCTGCACAAAGGCCCTCGCCACGGCGTTCGGCGAGGGCAGCATAAAGCCTTCCACAATTCCAAAACCTGTCAGGGCCTGCCACAGAATCAGAACGGCCAGGACCGCGGAGCAGGACCACAGTTTACTTGTGATGTTTGGTGACTTTCTTTTCAATGGTCAGCACATCTCCCTCCGGATGATAGGAAACCTTGATGTAGGCGGCCACGGACGGCGCGCCAGCCCGCACGGCAATGTGCTGGCATTCCTTCACAATGTCCATCAGTTCGTCGTAATCGCCTTCAATGGTGGTCTCAAAGGGTCCCACGTAATAATTGAGGCCCGTACTCTTAATATAGGCAATGACCTCGTCCACAATACGGATCAGTTCCTCGTTATTGTCCGCCTTCGGCAGAGACTGGATCGCTACGCTTGCATTCATGGTTGACTCTCCTCTTCTATTTCAGATGATTGTAATGTAAAAAGCCTGCCCGGATAAATCTCCGGGCAGGCGGTTACAGGCAGGGCCTTAACAGTGACTACGCTGGCATTATCCAGATCAGCTTCCAGGGTTCGGGGACTCGCCTCGTCTCAGCCGGATCGCTCCAGCACCCCTTTTATTTTCCGGTAATCAGCATACTACAAGATGGGCGGTTCGTCAATGGTTTTATTCCAGTGCAGTCCCCCTGCATCACCTTCCGCTTCTATAAAGAAGCGCCCCGCGGGGCATATAACCGCCGCAGAGCGCCTTTTACAACATGATTCAGTCTTATTATTTCAGGAAAGCCCCAAAGAGGATACTTCCGATGATCAGCACGATACCGCCGCCCAGACGGGAGGAAAGCTGTGCGTATGCGATCAGGCCCATTCTCTTGGCAGCGCCCAGAACAGCCAGGTCGCCGGAGCCACCGCGGTTGGCCATGCAGAGGCCTGCGGTGATGGCGGAGTCGATGGGGAAGAATCCTACCAGGTAACCTACGATTGCGGAGCCGATGATGGCGCCGATTACGATCGCCAGAGCGATAACCACGTTGCCGGGGGTGATGGCCTTGGCCAGCTCAATGATGTTGGTGTCAACGCCCACGCCTACCATGATGATCAGGATCAGGTTTGCGGTGAAGAAGGACTGCAGCTTCTTGGCGGCAGCGCGGATGTTGTCCGGCACAATGCCGGCAGCAGCAACGATGGCCACGAAAATGATCATGTAAGCGAACTGATGGATGGCAACGCCGCCGATGGTGGGAAGCAGAGCCTTGGCAAACAGTCTGCCCAGAGCGTAGAAACCTACGGCCAGGAAGAATGCGCCGCCCAAATCCTTCATGGAAACTTTTACCTTCTTGTCCTCAGTGGCAAAATCGCCGCCCTTGCGGATCAGATTGGTACCGTTGCCGGTCCAGCTGGGCTTCATCTCGCCAACCTTGCGCAGGATAGCGGCGGTCAGGATGGCGAAAATGTTGGCGATGGTCAGAATCGTGATGGCAAAGGAATAGTAGTTGGCCGCCGCGTCGCCGGTGACGGTCTCATAAATCTGGCTTAACGGCACCGCGCCTGCGCCATTTCCGCCGCCCATAACGGGAAGCACATACTTTAACATAACGTTGGTGGGGGAAACCCCAAAGATCAGTCCGGCCAGGATTCCCAACACGCCGGCGCCCAGCAGGCCGCCGAAGATCGCGGGGATGTAACCTGCGAAGGAACGGATCAGGAGCTTGCGGTCCAGAGCCAGAATGGAACCGGTGATCAGGAAGATGATAAAGAAGGACAGGAAGTCCGCCTCGTCCATCACCATGACCATGGCGTCCGCGTATTTCTGCGGAATTATGTTGTAGGTGAACAGGAACGCGGATACCAGGAATGCCAGCACCAGGCCGCCGCCCACATAGCTGTTCCAGAACGGAATGCGCTCGCCGATCTCATTGCAAAGGATACCGATGGACAGCATCAGTGCAAAGGAACCGGCCAGATCCGTTGACAGTGCGCCGGTCGCCGCCGCCGCAATGACAATGAGCATGATCGCGCCGCAAAGCCACCACTGGAGTCCATAGGGTTTTACTACTTTTGTTTCTTCAGACATAAATTTCCCCTCCATAAATATAATTTTCGTTAGATGCAGTTCAGAATAGCAGGCGAATATAAAATATGTATAAAGATTATATATTTTTTGTAAATTCGCCGTGAATATTCCGTTAATGGGATCATAACATAAGGGCAAATTGATTGCAATTACAAATATGTTTATGTAAATCATAGGAGAAAACTTATAGGCCGGTCCGCCGTTCTCCTTGATCTTCCGGCGGAACAATGATATCATCTTACAGGGGACGGCAAAACATCTTAGAGAATTTGTAAGTTTTTCTTCAAAATCCGTCCATGAATGTTTAATATACTATAGAATAATAGAGTCAAACCCTGCGCCGTACGCGTCAGGCCCTGCGAAAGAAAAGGAGGATTACATATGAATACACCCCAGAAAGTTTTGATCGGAGCAGCTGCGGCTGCCATTGTCATCGGAGGCGTGGCCATCGGCCTGACCTTGCAGAAAACCCCGGACAAGCTGGATATCTCCACCATTCACACGGAAGCCCCCACTGAGACCATGGCTCCCACCACCCAGGCGGTCACCACCGAGGCCCCCACTGCGGCGGAAAAAGCGCCCGACGACGCGGGAACCGCCACCAGCGTGACGGCCACCCTGGAGACCTACACAAACGGCAAGGTGTCGATCCAATATCCGGTCGTGGATAAGATGGACGATGCCAATATGCAGGCCAAGGTCAACGAGCTTCTCAAAAACAACGCCCTCTCCTATATCAAGGCCGTGGGTGTGGACGAGAGCAAGGATGCTCTGTCCGTCAAGTGCGAGGTTATCTCAGTAGACCGCAAGCGTCTGACCGCCACCTACACCGGAACCTATTCGGCGGAGGGAGCGGCCCACCCCGTGAACGTGTTTTACGCCAACACCGTGAATTTGAGCCAGGCGCTGGATCTGGGCTTCAGTGATTTCACCGACGCCTACACCATGGCGGGTTACGTGCTTAGCGACGACGTGGAGTTCGCCGGGCTGTCGGCCGAGGAGGCCAAGGCGGTGCTGGAGTACCGCAGCACCCTGACCCTGGAACAGCTGACCGAAATCTTCAACAACGCGGACTTCCCCCTGGCCTCGGCGGACAAGTGGCCGGAGTCCTTCAGCTATGAAAAGCGCGGAACCGTCTGCTTTTCTCTCCCGGTTCCCCACGCCCTGGGCGATTATGTCATTGTAACCTTTGATCCTTCCACCAAATAGGTTGCCATCTGATTATGCCTGAGCTATAATAGTTATAATTCTAACAGACAAAGGAGCAGTTATTATCATGGAAAACGTAATGATCTTTGACCACCCGTTAATCCAGCACAAGATTTCCATTCTGCGCAACAAGAACACCGGCACCAACGAGTTCCGCGCCCTGATCGAGGAGATCGCCATGCTGATGGGCTACGAGGCCCTGCGCGATCTCCCGGTGGAGGACGTAACCGTGGAAACCCCCATTGAGACCTGTGAGACTCCCATGATCGCCGGCCGCAAGCTTGCCGTGGTGCCCATCCTCCGCGCAGGCCTGGGCATGGTGAACGGTATCCTGGCCCTGGTTCCCAGCGCCAAGGTCGGACACATCGGACTTTACCGCGATGAGGTAACCCACGAGCCCCACGAGTATTACTGCAAGCTTCCCAATCCCATCGAGCAGCGCACCATCATCGTCACCGATCCCATGCTGGCTACGGGCGGGTCCGGCGTGGCTGCCGTGGATTTCATCAAGGAGCACGGCGGTAAGCGGATCAAGTTCATGTCCATCATCGCTGCTCCCGAAGGCTTAAAACGGCTCCACGAGGCTCATCCGGACGTGCAGATTTACATCGGCCATCTGGACCGCTGCCTGAACGAGAACGCTTACATCTGCCCTGGTCTGGGCGATGCCGGCGACCGCATTTTCGGCACGAAATAAATTGAAGCCCAGGCTGTCAAAAGCCGGGCATACAGCCATCGGGCCGCGGGATGTACCCGCGGCCCGCTTTATCCGGCAAACTTATATACAAGTCAAAATCCCCCGGGAACCGCCTGACACGGCCGCTCCCGGGGGATTTTATCACATTTTACTTTACAACCTTTAAGCCCTTCTTGCCCTTCTCAGCCTCCGGAATCTCCGGAGCAGGAGCTTCCTCCACCTCGCGCACTTCCTTGGTCACGATGTCGTCCTTGGCCTTATAAATGGAATTCGCCGGAACGCAGCCGCGCACGCTGGATAAGGGATATACATTGGTGTTGCGGCCGATCACGGTGCCGGGATTGAGCACGCTGTTGCAGCCCACCTCCACGCCGTCGCCCAGCATGGCGCCGAACTTCTTCAAGCCGGTCTCCTGGTCGCCTTCCTCGGCGTGAACCATCACCAGGGTCTTGTCGGACTTCACGTTGGACGTGATGGAACCGGCTCCCATGTGAGCCTTGTAGCCCAGAATGGAGTCGCCCACGTAGTTGTAGTGGGGAACCTGAACGCCGTCAAAGAGAATCACGTTCTTTAACTCGCAGGAGTTGCCCACAACGCAGCGCTCGCCCACGATGATGCGGCCGCGCAGGAACGCCGCCTGACGGATGTCGGCTCCGGCGCAGATGATGGCCGGTCCGCCCAGCGCGATGGTGGGAGCCATTCTGGCGGTTCTGTGTACCCAGATATTCTTTCCGATCTTGCGGTACTCCTTCTCCGGCAGGGTGGCGCCCAGCTGCTCGATAAAGCTGCCTAAGTCGGCCAGAACTTCCCACGGATAGGTTTTGCCCTCAAACAGACGGGCCGCAATGGTGTGGCTGGTATCAAACAGCTCTGTAATCTTCATCTCTTCTAATTTCATGATGGTTCTCCTTTTTTATAAATACTGGCGGGCGGATAACCGCGCCGCTGTTATTCCTGTTTTGAGGTACTTGTCCTGGACTTTCCGGCTTTGGGATTGTAGTAGGCCGCCGCCCGGTCAAAAAACTGACGCATATGGTACTGATTATCCATCCGGATCACATTGACGGTTCGCCCCGCCACAAAGCGTTCCAGCTTCTGCATGTACTCGTCCGGGGTGATGGTCCCCTCCGCCACGTAGGTCAGGCCCTTCTCCCAGCTGGCCGTCAAATCCGGGTTCAGCAGCTGGCGGATGGAATTGTCCACCACGTCGAAAACCATCTCGCCCAGCAGCGCGGGCGTGATTACCTGGGTTTTCTTGTTCAGGGACAGGTAGTTGATGTTGAACAGCTTTTTCAAAATCTCCGCCCTGGTAGCGCTGGTGCCGATGCCGCTGCCCTTGATCTGGGCCCGCAGCTCCTCGTCCTCGATCAGCTGGCCCGCGTTCTCCATGGCCAGAATCATGGAACCGGAGGTGTAGCGCTTGGGCGGCGAGGTCTCGCCCTCTTTGATGAACAAATCCGCCAAGGTTAGTATATCACCTTTTTTCAATTTCGCAAGCATCTGAAGCAGCGCTTCCTGGCTGACCGCCTTTTTGGGCGCGTTACCTACGGCCGGTCCGCCGGGTTCTCCCCCGCCCTCCCCGCTATCCTTCTCTCCTGCCGGAGGCTCCTCGGCCAGAGTCTCCTCCACGGCGGACTTTTTGGCCAGATTCACATCCGCCACCTTCAGATATCCGGGCTGGTCTAAAACCTTAAAGTTGGCGAAGAAATGCTCCTTCTCCCGCTCCAGCTCCAGGCTGTACTTCTGGTAAATGGCCGCAGGGTAAAAGATACTCAAAAAGCGGCGGCAGATCACCTGATAGACCTTCTCCGACAGCGGCGGCAGACTTCTCAAATTGCCGAGTCCCTGCCCGGTGGGCACGATGGCATAATGGTCCGTGATCTGTTTATCGTTGACATAGCGGGTCTTTGCGATGCCCTTATAGCTGCCCGAAGCCAGTATCTCGGCCGCGTATTCCGCCATGGGTCCGTAATTTTTCAGGCCCCCGATGTTCTTGTGGATCTCCTTGGCCACGGCCGTGGATAGCACCCTGGCGTCGGTTCTGGGGTAGGTCACCATCTTGCGCTCGTAGAGCTCCTGAACCACCTTCAAAGCCTCGTCCGGGCTAATCTTGAACATCTTGGAGCAGTCGTTCTGCAGCTCCGCCAGGTTGTAGAGCAGGGGCGGGTTCTTGTTTTCCTTCTTTTTCTCCTTGGCGGCCACCGCGGCTGTCATGGGCGGGTTGGCTCTCAGTTTGGCGATCAGCTCCTCAGCGGTTTTCCGCTCCTTGAAGCCGTTCTCCTTGTAGAGGAAGGGCGTGCCGAAGTAGGCTGATCCCTCCACCGCCTTCCACTCCGCCTCAAAGGGCACCGGCTCCGGCTGGGCGGGGGCCTCAAAGGCTCCGATCACCCGGTAAAACGGCGTTTTCACGAAATCGCGAATCTCCCGCTCCCGCCGCACCACCATGCCCAGCACGCAGGTCATCACCCGGCCCACGGACAGCACGGTGTAGCGCTCCCGCAAATAATTGGCCATAACCGGGCCGTATTTCAGGGTGAGGGCCCGTGAGAAATTGATCCCCATCAGGTAGTCCTCCTTGGCCCGCAGATAGGCGGAGGCGGACAGGTTGTCGTACTCTGCCTCGTCCTTTGCCTCCCGGATTCCCCGCAGAATCTCCTCCTCGGTCTGGGAGTCGATCCACACCCGCTTCTGTTTCTTATCCTTTACCCCGGCTAACTGGGCCACCAGCCGGTAGATGTATTCTCCCTCCCGCCCGGAGTCCGTACATACATAGATTGTATCCACATCCGGCCGGTTTAATAACCCTTTGACGATCTGAAACTGTTTGGAGACGTTTCCGATCACCTCATACTTGAATTCCCTGGGCAAAAACGGCAGCGTGCCGATGCTCCACCGCTTGTACTTGGGATCATAGGCCTCCGGGTAACTCATGGTTACCAAGTGGCCCACGCACCAGGTGACGATGGCCTCCTCCGACTCAATATAGCCGTCGCCCCGCCGTCCGCGGATCTTTAGGGCTTCCGCAAACTGCTGGGCTACGCTGGGTTTTTCCGCTATGTATAATGCTTTTGACATCGAATCCCTCATTTTCTGCAGGTTCCGGCCCCCGAAGGCCGGACACGTATCTATCAGTATACCATCAAACCTCCCGGCTGACAACGAAAAATTGTTTTACGATTGTCTGAACCACGGCGCAAAGGTCCCGCCCCGCGGCTTTTAAGCCGCGCAGGCGGGACCTTTCCCGAACGTTATTCTATGGTAAATTTATATACCGTCACCGTGTGGCAGGTATCGCCCGCTTTCAGCAGCGGGGACGGAAACTGGGGCTTGTGCACCGCATCCGGATAATACTGCGTCTCAAAACAGTACGCATGGCGGTAACCGTAGACCGCGCCGCCCTTTCCGGGCAGCTCGTCCGTGAGGAAGTTGGCCGTGTAGAACTGCATTCCCGGCAGATCCGTGTAGACCTCCATCATCCGGCCGCTCTCCGGGTCATAGGCCTTCGCGGCCAGGGACAGTTCCCCCTCCGGGTGGTCCAGAACCCAGTTGTGGTCATAACCCTTTCCCAGCACCAACGCCTCAAAGGGCTCGCCGATGTCCCTTCCGATCTCCTTCATCTCCGTGAAGTCCATGGGCGTTCCGGCCACCGGCGCGATCTCTCCGGTGGGAATGGAAACCTCGTCCGCCGGGGTGTAGTGGGAGGCGTTAATCCAGACCTGCTGCTTTAAAATGTCCGGGCGGCCGTGCCCCGCAAGGTTGAAGTAGCTGTGGTTGGTAAAATTGGCCACCGTGTCCGCGTCGCTGACCATGCGGTACTCCAGCTTCAAACTGTCGTCCTCCGTCAGGAGGTAGCTCACCGTGATCCTGGCGTTTCCCGGGTATCCCTGGTCCCCGTCCGGGCTTTCCAGAGAAAAGTCCAGGCGGCTCCCCTCGACCGTCTCAGACGCCTGACAGTCCCACAGGCGGCTGTGGTAGAAATCCGGGCCGCTGTGAAGATTGTTGGGGCCGTTGTTGGCCTCCAGAGGATAATCCTTCCCGTCGATGGTGATCACCGCTCCGCCGATGCGGTTGGCGTTGCGGCCGATGGGCGCTCCGAAATGGGGCGGATTTTTAAGGTAGCTGTCCAGATCGTCATAGCCCAGCACCACGTCCGCCATCTGTCCGTCCCGGCCGGGCACCAGCATGGAAACCCACACCGCGCCCAGGGTGATAAAGGATGCCGAAACCCCGTGACCGTTGGTCAAAGTATACTTGTACACTTCCGTTTTATCGGGCATATTCCCGAATAATTCCTTTAAAATTGCCATAGCGGTAAACGCTCCTTCTCCGATATTCTCTCTGATCCGCGCCCTCAAAGAGGGGCGGCTGCGTATTTACTTAGCCTGGATGTACCCCTTTGCGGTGAGCAGCTCCGCACAGAGCAGAGCGCCTCCCGCAGCGCCGCGCAGCGTATTGTGGGACAGTCCCACGAACTTGAAATCGTAAACCGTATCCTCTCTCAGACGGCCCACGGAAATACCCATACCCCGCTCAAAATTCACGTCCAGGGAGACCTGGGGACGATTATCTTCTTCCAGATACTGGATAAACTGCTTCGGCGCGCTGGGCAGCTCAAGCTCCTGGGGAAGGCCCTTAAAGCTCACCAGCTTTTCGATCAGCTGTTCCTTGGTGGGCTTCTTTCTAAACTTCACGAACACGGCCGCCGTGTGGCCGTCCAGCACGGGCACGCGGATGCACTGGCAGGTGATCACCGGGCTCTCGGCCTTGACGATCCGGCCGTCCTCCACCTTGCCCCACAGCCGCAAGGGTTCCTGCTCGCTCTTCTCCTCCTCGCCGCCGATGTAGGGAATGATGTTCTCCACCATCTCCGGCCAGTCCTTAAAGGTCTTTCCGGCTCCGGAAATCGCCTGATATGTAGTTGCCACCACCTCGTAGGGTTCGAATTCCTTCCAGGCGGTCAACACCGGGGCGTAGCTCTGGATGGAGCAGTTGGGCTTCACCGCGATAAATCCGCGCTTTGTGCCAAGCCGCTCTCTCTGGTAGCGGATCACCTCAAAGTGTTCGGGGTTGATCTCCGGCACCACCATGGGCACGTCGGAAGTCCAGCGGTGAGCGCTGTTGTTGGAAACCACCGGCGTCTCCGTCCTGGCGTAGGCTTCCTCGATGGCCTTGATCTCGTCCTTGGTCATATCCACCGCGCTGAACACGAAGTCCACGCCCGCGGCCACCTTCTCCACCTCGTTTACGTTCATCACCACCATCTGCTTCACCGCCTCGGGCATGGGGGCGGACATCTTCCAGCGTCCTCCCACCGCTTCCTCGTAGGTTTTTCCGGCGGAACGGGGGCTGGCAGCCACAGTTACTACCTCGAACCAGGGATGATTCTCCAACAGGGAAATAAAGCGCTGGCCTACCATGCCCGTTGCGCCTAAAACGCCGACCTTTAACTTCTTTTCCATAACATCATTCTCCTCATCGTCCTATTTTGTTCCGCCGGGACATCCGCTTTTCTGCGGTACAGCGGCGAATCTTTCCCTATCCTATACCAAAGTCAGGAAAAAATCAAGGTTTATTCGCGAGAAAAATACATTTGTACGTGTCACACAAACAGTCCCGTTTTTTTGTTTGTGAAACCGGCATTTTTTCGTGCCGAAACGCGCCCTATGCCAGGGACAGCGCCACCTCCATCATCTGGGTGAAGGAGGTCTGCCGCTCCTGGGCGCCCGTGGCCTCCCCTGTGACCATGGAGTCCGATATGGTCAGGATCGTCAGCGCGTTGGCCCCTGCGGCGGCCGCGTTGGCGTACAGGGCGGCCGCCTCCATCTCCACGGCCAGCACGCCCATGTCGGCCCATGTCATGCCACCCTTAACCTGTTTTTCCGGCGCGTAGAACATGTCAGAGCTGAGCACATTACCCACGTGGAAGTTCAGGCCCTTCTCCCGTGCCGCGGCCACGGCCTTCTCAAGCAGCTCAAAGCTGCAGACCGGCGCGTAGTCCCCGGGCAGCCCCATCAGGCGCACAAAATTGCTGGTGGTGCAGGCTCCCATGGCAAATACCAGGTCCCGCACGTGAACGGATTCCAAAAGCGCCCCCGCCGTCCCCACGCGGATCAGGTTTTTGCAACCGTAGAAATGGATCAGCTCGTAGGAATAGATTCCGATGGACGGACAGCCCATCCCGGTTCCCATGACGGACACCGGGCGTCCCTGATAGGTCCCCGTGTAGCCCAGCATGTTCCGGGTGCCGTTAAACTGCTTCACGTCCTCCATAAAGTTGTCCGCAATATACTTGGCCCGCAGCGGGTCTCCGGGCAGCAGAATGGTCCGGGCGATCTCGCCCTCCCTGGCCTCAATGTGCGGTGTGGGTGTGTTGGATGTTGCCATAGTGAATTCTCCTTTCTATTGCACAACGGGGCCTGCCGACGGCAGACCCCGCGCCGCCACATCTGCAGCGGTTATTGACAGTAGTTACATTGCTCGTATCTGTTCAGTACCTTCACAGATACGGGAAAAAATCCATTTAAAATCGACTTCGTCGATGGGATTTTTGCCTGCAAGCTTAGGTTTTCATACGGTCAGCGCAGCAAGTGCGCAGACCTACTGAACAGTTACCATTGCTCGTATCTGTTCAGTACCTTCACAGATACGGGCAAAAATCCATTTAAAATCGACTTCGTCGATGGGATTTTTGCCTGCAAGCTTAGGTTTTCATACGGTCAGCGCAGCAAGTGCGCAGACCTACTGAACAATTACCATTGCTCACATTATTGTACCATATCCGGCCTGCTTTGAACAGCCCCTTACAGTCTCACCTTGCTGCCTTTGCCGTCCCGTTTGGCCAGCTTCAGGCGGTTCATGTGGACCTCCTTGCCCTTGTAGTCCACAACCGGGTCCTCGCCCAGCAGGTAGAGCGCCTCCAGTTCCTCGCCCCGGGCCAGCTTGATACCGCGGACGCCACGGGCATTTTTCTTCATCACGGAAATCTCCTCCAGCATAAAGCGCAGGAACACGCCGTTGCTTGTCCTGAGCACCACCTCGGTCTGCCCCTCCACCGGGGTAACGGACACCAGCGCATCCCCGTCCTGAAGCTTGGTGGCAGCCACTGTGCGGTTATTGGTCTCAAACTCCTCCGCCGGTACCTGCTTCACCATGGCCGTCTTGGTGGCAAACACCAGAATCTTACCCTTGAGCTCCCGGGAGCCAGCCAGATAGACAATGGTCTCCTTCCCTCCGTCAAATTTGCTCAGATTGTCGATGGGCGTGCCCTTGTCCCGCAGCTTTCCGGCCGGCACGTCCATCACCTTCAGCTGATGCAGGTTGCCCGTGTCCGTGAACAGCAGAATCTTGTCCGTATTCAGACAGCGCACCACGTGAACCTGCTCCGTGTCCACCGTCTCCCGGTTGCGCTCGTAGGTAGCCTTGTCTAACAGCTTGCAGTATCCGAACCGGTCCATGACGAAGACCACCTCCTGCACCTGCACCGCGGTCTCGTCGTAGACCGCCTCCGGCCCGTCCTCGATCTGGGTTTTCCTGGGCAGGGCGAACTCCTTTTTGATGGCTTCCAGATCGTCCTTGATCACCTGGTTCATGGTGGCGCGGCTGCCAAGGATTTTTTCGTAGCGCGCGATCTTGCGCAGCGTCTCCTTGTGTTCCTTTTCCAGGGCCAGAATTTCCAGGCCGATCAGCTTGTACAGGCGCATCTCCAGAATCGCGGAGGCCTGCCGCTCGGTGAAATGCAGCTTCTTTGCGTCCGCCTCAAAGCCGGGCGTCTTAAACTTGATATTGGAGATGTCCCCCGTGGTCAGGCAGGCCCGGGCGTCCTTTAAGTTCTTTGACCCTCTGAGCACGGCGATGATCAGATCGATGCAGTCGCAGGCCGCGATCAGTCCCTCCTGGACCTCCTGCCGCTCCCGCTCCTTCTGCAGCAGAACCTGGTATTTTTTCTCCGTGTTCTGGTACTGGAAATCCAGGAAATTCTTCAGGATGCCGCGCAGGCTTAAGGTTTCGGGGCGGCCGCCGGCGATGGCCAGCATGTTCACGCCGAAGGTGTCCTCCAGCTTCGTCTTTTTATAGAGAATGTTGCGGATTTTCTCAATGTCCGCGTCCTTGCGCAGCTCCAGCACGATGCGGATGCCCTCTTTATTGGACTGGTTGGAAATGTCCACCACATCGGTGAGCTTCTTGCTCTCCACCAGGTCGGCAACGTCCATCAGAAACTTGTTGATGCCCGCTCCGATCATGGTGTAGGGGATCTCGGTGATCACCAGTTTGTCCTTGTCGGCCTTGCGCTTGCCCAGCTCCACCTCCATTTTACCCCGCAGCTTGATCTTGCCGCAGCCGGTCTCATAGATGGCCGGCAAATCGCTCTTGTTGGCGATAATGCCGCCGGTGGGAAAATCCGGCCCGGGCATGAGTTCCATCAGCTTCTGTGTGCTGATGTCCGGGTCGTCGATGTATGCGTCCACCGCGTCCACCACCTCGCCCAGGTTGTGGGGCGGGATGCTGGTGCTCATGCCCACGGCAATACCCTCCGCGCCGTTGATCAGCAGGTTGGGCACCCGCACGGGCAGCACCTCCGGCTCCTTCTCCGTCTCATCATAGTTGGGCACAAAATTCACGGTCTTGTCCAGGTCCTTTAAGTAGACCTCCTCCGCAAACTTTTCCAGCCTTGCCTCGGTGTATCGCATGGCGGCCGCCCCATCCCCCTCGATGGAGCCGAAGTTCCCGTGTCCGTCCACCAGGGTCATGCCCTTCTTGAATTCCTGGCTCAACACCACCAGGGTTTCGTAGATGGAGCTGTCGCCGTGGGGGTGGTATTTACCCATGGTATCGCCCACGATACGCGCCGACTTCCGGTGGGGCTTATCGTGGTTTAAGCGCAGCTCGCTCATATCGTAGAGGACCCGGCGCTGCACCGGCTTTAAGCCGTCCCGGGCGTCCGGGATGGCCCTCGCCGTGATAACGCTCATGGAATAGTTCATGTAGCTGCGCTGCATTTCCTCGCTGTATTCGGTTTTCAGTATCTTTTCTGCCATATCGCTCACAATCTCCTGGTTTGTTCATTCTCAAATGTTTACGCCACGCGCGGCCATCATCGGCTCCTGCGCCGTCACCGGCCTTCTGCTCCGCCGGCGGACGCGCCCGCCTCCCGCAGACTAGGCGTCGATCTCCGCCTCGTCGGCGTGCTCGTAGATAAACTCTCTCCTGGGCGCAACCTCGCTGCCCATGAGCATCTCCGTGATCTCAGAGGCCATTCTGGCGTCCTCGATCTCCACCTGCTTGAGCACCCGGCGCTCCGGGTCCAGGGTCGTCTCCCACAGCTGTCCGGCGTCCATCTCGCCCAGACCTTTGTATCGCTGAAGGGTGAAATACCCGGTGTGGGTTCTGCGGTAGCGCTCCAGCTCCTTCTCGTCGTAGAGGTACTGCTCTTCCCCCTTCTTGGGGATCACCTTAAACAGAGGCGGCATGGCGATGTACACGTGGCCGTCGTAGATCAGTTCCGGCATAAAGCGGTACAAAAACGTCAAAAGCAGGGTGTCGATATGGCTTCCGTCCACGTCGGCATCCGTCATCAGTATGATCTTGTTGTAGCGCAGCTTTGTGATGTCAAAATCATTTCCGTAACCCTCGGAAAAGCCGCAGCCGAAGGCGTTAATCATGGTCTTGATCTCCGCGTTTGCCAGCACTTTGTCCATGGAAGCCTTCTCCACGTTGAGGATCTTTCCGCGGATGGGCAGAATGGCCTGGTACATGCGGTTTCTCGCGGTCTTGGCGGAGCCGCCGGCGGAATCTCCCTCCACGATGAAGATCTCGCACTTCTCAGCGTCGCGGCTCTCGCAGTTGGCAAGCTTGCCGTTGCTGTCAAAGGAGAATTTGGACCTGGTCAGCATGTTGGTCTTGGCCTTCTCCTCGGCCCGGCGGATCTTGGCCGACTTCTCGGCGCAGCCGATCACGCCCTTTAAAACCTCCAGGTTGCGGTCGAAATACCGCTGCAGCTCGTCCCCGGCCACGGCGAACACGGCCTTGGTGGCGTCTGCGCTGGCCAGCTTGGTCTTGGTCTGGCCTTCAAATATGGGATCCGGATGCTTGACGGCCACCACGGCGGTCATGCCGTTGCGGGTGTCGGCTCCGGTAAAGTTGGCGTCCTTTTCCTTTAAAATGCCAAGCTCCCTGGCATAGCTGTTGATCATGGCCGTGAACTTCGTCTTGAAGCCGGCCAAGTGGGTGCCGCCCTCCTGGGTGAAAATGTTGTTGCAGAAGCCAAGAATATTTTCCTCAAAGGTGTCCACAAACTGCAGGGCCACCTCCACTTCCACCTTGTCCACCGTACCCTTGAAATAGATGGGATCGTGGACCGCAGTTTTGCCTGTGTTCAATTCCTTCACGTAGGACACGATGCCCTCCGGCTCGTGGTAGGTGATCTGCTCAGACTCCCCGGACCGCTTGTTGGCGTAGAAAATCATCAGGTTGGGGTTTAAGTAGGCGGTTTCATGCAGACGGCTCTTGAGCCAGTCGGCCTTGAAGCGGGTGCGCTCAAAGATCTCGTCGTCCGGCAGAAAATTGATCTGGGTGCCCGTCTCCCGGGTCTTGCCGATCACCGGCAGCAGTCCGTTTTCCAGCGGAATCACCGGCAGTCCCTTCTCGTAGGCGTCGTGGTAGATGCAGCCGTCCCGGTACACCTTCACGTCCATGTGGCTGGAGAGCGCGTTGACCACCGAGGAGCCCACGCCGTGCAGGCCGCCGCTGGTCTTGTACGCCTCATTGTCGAATTTTCCGCCTGCGTGCAGGGTGGCAAGCACCACCCGCTCCGCGGAAACGCCCTTTTTATGCAGTTCCACCGGGATACCGCGGCCGTTGTCCCGAACCGTGCAGGAGCCGTCCGCCTCCAGGGTCACCCACACCTTGCTGCAGAAGCCGGCCAGATGCTCGTCCACCGCGTTGTCCACGATCTCGTAGATCAGGTGGTTTAAGCCCTTGGTTCCCACGCTGCCGATGTACATGCCCGGTCGCTTGCGGACTGCCTCCAGCCCCTCCAGCACGGTGATGCTCTCGGCATTGTATGTTTGATTTGCCATGATGAATGTTCCCTCCAATGATATGTTCTGATGTCGGCGGGCAAAAGCGCCAGCCTCGGCGCCCGCGTTTTGACAGACATTATCAGACACAGGTAACCTTTGCCCTCGTCCGCCCGGAAACCTGTGCCTGATAATGTCCGCTTCATATGCCCGTCGTGCATATTATACACAACACAACCGCCTTTTTGCAAGGCAAATTTCGCCTGGAGCCCGGCCATGCCCGCTTTTGCGGCCCGCGGGAAACATTTTACGCCCATATCTTATAAATTCTTTACAAAATCTATTTGTATATTGCGAAGTTTTCTCTTATAATAGAAGTTGCGTGTTCTGATAGAAGAATTTTGCAAATGAACCATAAATGTAAAGGAGTGTTTTATTATGGAAGAACGTTTAGTAGGCACAATATCCCGAGGCATCCGCTGCCCCATCATCCGTCAGGGTGACGATCTGCCACAGATCGTGGTGGACTCCGTCCTGGCTGCGGCCGCAGGTAAGGACTACGGCTTCCCCATCCTGGACCATGACGTGATCGCCGTGACCGAGGCGGTGGTGGCCAGAGCCCAGGGCAACTACGCCACAACGGATCAGATCGCTGCGGACGTGAAAGAGAAATTCGGCGATGCAACCGTAGGTGTAATTTTCCCGATTTTAAGCCGCAACCGCTTTTCCATCTGCTTAAAGGGCATCGCCAAGGGCGTGAAGAAAATGGTGCTCATGCTCTCCTTCCCTGCCGATGAGGTCGGCAACCACCTGATCGACGAGGACGAGCTGGACGCCAAGGGCGTGAATCCCTGGACCGACGTGCTGTCCGAGGAGAAATACCGCCAGCTGTTCGGCTACACCAAACACCCCTTCACCGGAGTGGATTACGTAGAGTACTACAAGGAGCTGGTAACCGCAGAGGGCGCCGAGGTGGAGATCATTCTGGCCAACGACTGCCGCAGCATCCTTGATTACGCCGATCAGGTGATCTGCTGTGACATCCATACCCGTGCCAGAAACAAACGCCGCCTGCTGGCCGCCGGCGCGAAGAAGGTGGTCTGCCTGGACGAGATTCTCACCCAGTCCGTGGACGGAAGCGGCTTCAATGAAAATTACGGCCTGCTCGGCTCCAACAAGGCCACAGAGGACAGCGTAAAGCTGTTCCCCAGAGACTGCCAGCCTTTCGTGGACCGCATCCAGAACATGATGCTGGAGCGCACCGGCAGACATGTGGAAGTCATGGTCTACGGCGACGGCGCTTTCAAGGATCCGGTTGGAAAGATCTGGGAGCTGGCGGACCCGGTGGTATCCCCCGCCTACACCTCCGGACTGGAGGGCCAGCCCAATGAGATCAAGTTAAAATACCTGGCGGACAACGATTTTGCGGATTTAAGCGGCGACGCGCTGAAGGAAGCCATCTCCGAGCGCATCCGCACCAAGGATGCCAACCTGGTAGGCAGCATGGTTTCCCAGGGCACCACGCCCCGCCGCCTGACCGACCTGATCGGTTCCCTCTGCGACCTGACCTCCGGCTCCGGCGACAAGGGCACCCCCGTGATCTACGTTCAGGGCTATTTCGACAATTACACGAAGTAATACCGCGCGGCAGTTTAACCGCTTCCCGGCCGGCTGTTCCGGCCGGAAGGCGGTTGCCCGGGCTGCCGCAATTCCACTCCTGACTGTCTTTTGGAGGAATTGAGTTATGAAAACATTGATCAAAGGCGATCCTGTCACAGCGGCAGCGCGCACGGAGGTGGGGATCATCCCCACCTTTTTGATTTTCAGCCTGGGTTTTATGGCCGGGCTTGTGCTGTTTGTCATGCTGCGCACGGACTGGTCCGTGGTGATGCCCTACTATCACGCGGACGGCCCGGAGCAGATAGCGGTATTTGACAACAGCCGTGGGAAAACAGCGCTGATGGAGGCCGGGGAGCTTGAGACCTTCGGGGAGACCGTCACGGTGACCACCAGCTCCACTACCCTGATCTCCATCGGCGGGGCCGTTGGCCCGGCGGGCACCTCGTCCAACGACAGGGTCTATCAGCTCTACTACCGGTATTTCCCCGGTGAAAGCGGCGCAAGGGATACCCTGGTGGTTTTAGCCGGGCCGTCGGAGGAGCCGGTCACAACCGAGTACGTGAATGTGGAGAAATTCAGCCGCGAGCTGACGGATTCCTTTCTGCGAAACGTGCCGCCGGAGGATCAGGAGGCGCTTGAGATCCATTTTTTCCGCATGAGCCCCCATACCCGGCCAATCTGGCTGAAATACGCGGTCTACCTGGCCTTTCTTGTGGTCATGCTGTTCTGGATATTGGTGCTGCCCGGCTTCAGTCTGATCCAGAGACATACGAAAATCGGCAGGCGAATCGCCGCCTTCGGACCTTTTGAGGACCTAAAGCGGCAGATTCTGGAGGACTGGAAGCACCCCATCTACTCCTCCTTCACCCAGTTTGTGGGACGCCGCTGTCTGATGCTCAATGAGCAAGCCGGACGCCGCCGCACCGTGGTTTGGTATTTCTATCCACTGACCGAGGTGGCCCAGGTGAGCCTGGAACCGGATCCGGCGGATTACGGGAACTGCTTTGTGCTCACGCTGACGATGAAGGACAAAAAGCAGTTTCGCCTCTTTCTCTACACGACCGAGCCGGAAGCCCGCAGCACTGAGGCTACCCTGCGGCTTCACGCCGGCACGCCGGAAAATACCATCCGAACTGAATAATCCCGCCAAAGCGGTCCATAATATCCTTAAATTTCCAAACGGCGGGCAACGAAACGGCTGTATGACGCAATCGCCTGCAGCCGTGACCGCGGCCCGCTGTATTTTATGGATCAAATGAAGCGTCCCGATGCCAGCGGACGCAAACGGAGGATTATTATGAGAATACCGCAACACATCGGCATCATTCCCGACGGCAACCGCCGCTGGGCGGTTCAAAATGGCATGGAGAAGCAGGACGGCTACCGGCACGGCATCTCCCCCGGGCTCTCCCTCTACCGCACCTGCCGGGATCTGGGAATCCGTGAGATGTCCTTCTACGGCTTTACCGTGGACAACACCAAGCGGGCCAGAACCCAGAGGCACGCCTTCACCGCGGCCTGCGTGGACGCCGTGGAGGCCATCTCCCGGGAGGACGCCAGCCTGCTGGTGCTGGGAAACACCGAGTCCCCCATGTTCCCGCCCGAGCTCCTGCCCTACACCCGGCGCCACGACTTCGGCTCCGGAGGCATGAAAATCAATTTTCTGGTCAATTACAGCTGGGAGTGGGATCTGGGATTTCAGAAAGGCGCCGTGGGGCCCTGCCTCAAAACGGAGGACGTCTCCCGCATCGACCTGATCATCCGCTGGGGCGGACGCCGCCGCCTCTCCGGCTTTCTGCCGGTCCAGTCCGTGTACGCGGATTTTTACGTGGTGGACGATTACTGGCCGGACTTCACCCCCGACCACATCACCCAGGCCCTGGAGTGGTACTCCGGGCAGGACGTGACGCTGGGGGGATGAGGCCGGGGCGGTGGCCCCCAGCAACCACCCGCAGGCTGCGCCAGAGGACCATTGCATTCAATAAGAAAAACGCCGGAAGCCTGCACAAATCACATGCAGAAGCTTCCGGCGTTTTCACGTTCATAATTTCCTCCCGGGCCGCATAAATATATAATACAAGCCATCGGAAAGGAGATCCCATATCATGAATATTCACCCGTTCTGTACCAACCTGATGAAATACAAACAAATCCAGTCTCTGGCGGAATTCTACTACCGCCGCAAGGTGGGACGCCCCTGTTTTATCATGCGTCAGAACGAGCGGTGGACTCTGGTGACTCTGGAAATGTGAGCGGCGCTCCCTCCGGCGGGACGCCTCACGCCTCGTAGCCCAGCTTCAGCGTGATCAACGCGTCCTCGGTGACCGCCTCGTCCGGCGGAGCCGTGTAGCCCGCCAAAACATAGTGGAGATTCTCATCGATCTCCCCACATTCCTCCAGGCAGCGTTTCCGAAACACGTCGATGTTTTCCCCCACCTCCACCGCAGGCATGGGGAGCCCGGCCTTCCGGTAAGCCATTCCCGCCGCACAGGTCAGCTCTTTGTTGTTGATCAGCTTGGCCGGGGGATTAAAAATTCCGGTTTTCAGCTGCACCGATGTGAGCGTCAATTCATAGACCATCTGTATACCCTCCGTTTTCCAGCTCCGCTTTCACCGCGTTTTTCCCGCGGGAAGGGGGAGCTTTTAATTTTGTCTATTTTTTCACTTGAAAAATTTTCCATTTTGCCATATATTATTAACTGATTTTCGACAAAAGGAGAATGGTATGGAACTAGAAACTTTATTAAGTAAACTTAAAACAAAATATTCCTTTGACCAGGCAGACTACAAGAAGCTGTCCGGCACCCCGGATCTGGAGATCCGCCTGAAGCTGAACGACTCCCACATCGCCGCCCTCATCGAGCGGGCAGGCTGCCTGGACGCCATCGTGGAGTCCAGCGCCAACCTGGTCACCATTTTCGACGCCTCCACTCCCAAGGAAGATTTGTTAAAGACATCCGTCCGCTGCGTGGGAAGCAACGAACTGCACATCTTCACCCATCAGTCCATGATCGAACTCCTGGTGGAAGCTCTGTTCAACTGATTCCGGCCCAAGAGCCCGGCTTTGCCGGACTCTTTCTTTTTGGGATCATATAAACTGCCCGGCACAACCTGCGGGCGTTAACCCCTGAGACAGTGGCCGCGTATTAAAAAAGCCCCTGAAACTCAGGGGCCGCGTCTAAGCAGATGACGGGAATCGAACCCGCCTCCTCAGCTTGGGAAGCTGATATTCTACCGATGAACTACATCTGCACAACACTGATATTATATCATATTTTTAAAATTAATCAAGAGGTTTTTTACAATTTATTCCGGTATATTTATTCCGGCGTAACAGTTCAGACGGCGGGAAAATTGGCGCGATAGGCCGCGTCAAGCTCGCTTGTAAGCGGATTTTCGTGTCAATTTTCACATCGGATGGACATCCGATGCTTCTTGACCGTTCTTTTCCGGTCAAGAAGATGAGCCGTCTGAACTGTTACATTCCGCCAGCAACCAGGGCGGCGCTTCCCCGCGCCGGGAATCACAGCACCTTATCCAAAAAGCTTCTGGTCCGCTCTTCCTTGGGATTTCCGAACACCTCCTGGGGCGTTCCCTGCTCCACAATGTATCCCTCGTCCATAAAAATCACCCGGTCCGCCACTTCCCTGGCAAACCCCATCTCGTGGGTCACCACCACCATGGTCATCCCATCAGCGGCCAGCTGCTTCATAACCTCCAGCACCTCCCCCACCATCTCGGGGTCCAGAGCCGAGGTGGGCTCGTCAAAGAGCATAATATCCGGGTTCATTGCCAGGGACCTGGCGATGGCCACGCGCTGCTTCTGCCCGCCGGAGAGCTGTCCCGGGTACACGTCCGCCTTGTCGGCCAGGCCCACCCGCGCCAGCAGCTCCTCCGCTCTCCGGTTGGCCGTTTCCTTATCCAGGATCTTCAACTCCACCGGGGCCAGGGTGACGTTCTCCCGCACCGTCAGATGGGGGAACAGGTTGAAATGCTGGAACACCATGCCGATGTTCTCCCGCACCTTGTTGAGGTTGGTATTGGGATCGTTCATGGGATGTCCGTCCACCACCACATCCCCGGCGGTGATGCTCTCAAGCCGGTTCAGACAGCGCAGAAACGTGCTCTTTCCCGAGCCGGAGGGACCGATCATGCAGACCACCTCTCCCTCGGCAATCTCCACGCTGATATCCTTAAGGACCTCCAGCCTGCCAAAGCTTTTCTTCAGATTCCGGACAACGATTTTACTTTCCATAGGACACCTTCCTCTCTACGATCTTTGCCACTCTGGACAGAATGGTGCACACCACCAGATAAAACAGGGCAACGGAAAGCCAGATGGGCATCACCAGGGAGGCCGAGTTGGCCGCTATGATCTTGCCGTTCTGGGTCAGCTCCCTGGGGCCGATCACGGACACGAGGGAGGTATCCTTGAGCGTAATGATAAACTGGTTGATAATAGAGGGCATCATGGTTCTGAACGCCTGAGGCAGTATGATCTTGCGCATGGCTTTGCCGTAGGGAAGCCCCAGGCTGCGCGCCGCCTCCATCTGTCCCTTATCCACCGCCTCAATGCCGCCGCGGATAATCTCCGCCATGTAGGCGCCCGCGTTTAAGCTCAGGGCCACCATACCCGCGGTGGAAGCCCCGCCGATGGCGTTCCAGGAGAAGCCGTAGGGTTTTAAGACGGAACCAAGGCCGTAGTAGATGATGAATACCTGCACCATCAGGGGCGTTCCGCGGATAATATCGATATAGATATCCGCAATCACCTTGAGAATCCCCATTCCGGACACTTTAAAAAGGCCGAAAATGGTACCGAGAACCGTCGCGGCGATCAAGGATACCACGGTCATCTTGAGGGTCACACCCAGAGCCTGGAAAAACAACGGATAATACTGAACTAAAACATTAATAACCTGCATACGCTCATCCCAACCTAATCATTATTCTCGCCAGGGCCGCGCACCGTAACGATCCATGAGGGCATAGACGCCGGGCGGCTCCTTCGCGGGCAAAATACCCCGTAGCTCGCTGCGGGGTTTTGACCTGGCGGCGCTTTGACCTTGTGGTGGAGCGCCGCCGCACAGTTTGTTCTTTTGTTATATTATTTCGCAATATAGGTGTCCAGGATCTCCTGATACTTGCCGTTCGCCTTAATGTTGGCAAGACCCTTGTTGAACATCTCCACCAGCTCGGGGTTCTCGCCCTTCATGGTTGCGAAACCGTAGGAGTTACCGGCCTCAATGGTGGGAAGAAGCTTCAGTCCCAGCCCGCGGCTGATCTCGTAACCTACTACCGGGTAGTCCTCGAAGCAGGCCACTGCCTCCCCGGCCAGAACCGCCTGGTACATGGTGGCGGAGTCCTCGTACTGGGTTACGGTGAAGCCGTACTTGTCTGCGATGGACTCTGCAAACTTGCAGCCCTCGGTGCCGATCTTGGCAGCCACATTCTGTCCGTTCAGCTTTTCGTAGGAGTCGATGTCGGAATCCGCCAGCACCGCCATACCTACGCCGGAATCAAAGTAGGGATCGGAGAAATCATATTTTTCCTTGCGCTGGTCGGTAATGGACATTCCGGCGATCACGCCGTCGCACTCGCCCGCCTCCAGAGCCGTGGTGGCTGCGGAGAAGCCCACCGGAACTACCTCATAGGAAAAGCCCTGATCCTCAGCAACCGCTTTTAAGATATCCATATCGATTCCCACCAGATCGCCCTTTTCATTCTCAAACTCAAAGGGGGCAAAGGTTGTATCCGTGTTAATAATGTAAGTCTTGTCGGAAGCCGTCTTCTCAGCCGCGGTGGTGTCCGCCGCTGCCGTGTCCGCTGCCGTGGTATCCGCCGCCGTGGTATCCTTCGCCTCTGTGGCAGCCTCCGTAGCCGCAGCCGTGGTAGCGCTTGTGCCGGAGCCGCAGCCCGCCAGAGCCAATGCCGTCATCGCCGCCAGTGATAATGCCATGAACTTTTTCATAATTCTTATCCTCCTCTGAACATAAAAAATAGGGGTGACTTAATAAACTTAACGTCCCCCTTGACATCGTGTTGCTGCCTCGCAATCACTTGCTACACTATAGCACAGCATCAAGCTAAAGTCAAGTAGTTGTGGAGGCAACAACATAAAAATTGTGACAGTTCTGGAAACTTCTGTTATTTCCCTTTTATTGGAAAACGTTCTACGATGGCGCCGGACCGGTATGCGCCCAGCAGCTTTTCCAAATCCTGTATTTTCTCTTTGATCTCCCGTCCGACGTCCGTGTCACCCACCAGCTTGCGCTCGGCCACGCGCTTGACCACGATGCTGTCGGAGTGGATATCGCTCTCCTTCTCGATGGCCGCCTCCGTGGACTCAAAGGGCTCGTGGGCCGCCAGGATCAGGCCGTAGGAGTTGTAGATCAGCGTGTAACCGGCGATGCCCGTCTCTCCCTGGTAGGCCTTGGAAAAACCGCCGTCGATGACCAGGACCTTCCCCCCGCACTTCACCGGGCTCTCCCCGCTTCCCTGCCGGACTGGCACATGGCCGTTGACAATGTGGCTCCCCTGGGAGGGCAGCCCAAACTCCGCCAGGATGCGGTCCGCCACCTGTTCGTCCTCCAAAAGCCGGTAGTAGGGATTTTTTCGCTCCCGGTGGGTCTCCGGGTCGGACAGGAAATACCGCTCAAAGGTGGCCATCTTGTCTTTGCCGAACAGCGGGGAATTCTCATGGAGCCAGATATACCACATGGTGACGCGGCCCCGCTCCCGCTCCGCCTCGTCCACCGCCACAAAACCCTTGCGCACATAGCTGTCCAAGACCTCGTATAGTTCCTTTCCGCAGTAGGTTCTGCCCCAGAGCGTCACGTTCCGGAAGGTCCCGTCCTCGTTTAAGGGAATGCAGCCGTGGTACAGCAGATTTCCGTTGTACACTTTGTAAAGGCTGCCCTTTGCCAGCAGAAAACGCATGTGCTGCTGTAGCTTCTCACAGTTGCAGAACGCCCGCTCCAGCCGGTCCATAATCTCCTGCTCCTGGTCGCTTAGCCGGTAGGGATCAGCCGGGTCCACGGTCGGGAAATTGCAGTCCAGCATCGGATACTCCTTCCCATCTAACTCCAACACCCCCCGTTCAAAATCGATGTGGTGCAGAAGCATGCGGGATTCCAGGCCGAACTCCGGGTACCGCCGGATCAGCTGCCCTTCCACCTTGAACTGGATCACGGAAATGGCCTTGTGCATGCGCATGTTCAGCTCCGCCTCGCCTCCCTCCGCAGCACCCGCGCCCTTTAATATGAAACAGGCGCAGGGATCGTCCCCGTAGGTATCCAGGGCAAAGGTGGCCAGGGGCAGCAGATTGATCCCGTAGCCGTCCTCCAGGATATCCAGATTGCCGTACCGGGCGCAGATGCGGATCACATTGGCGATACACCCGCGCTGGCCGGCGGCGGCTCCCATCCAGAGGATATCGTGATTCCCCCACTGGATGTCGATGGAGTGGTAGGTCATCAGCTTATCCATAATGATGTGGGGGCCCGGCCCCCGGTCGTAGATATCCCCCAGAATGTGCAGATGGTCCACGGTCAGGCGCTGGATCAGCTCGCACATGGCGATAATACACTCCCTGGCCCGGTCCACCCGGATGATGGTGTTCACGATGGCGTTGTAGTAGGATTCCTTGTCCCTGACATCCACTTTCTCGGTGATCAGCTCCTCGATCACGTAGGCAAACTCAGGCGGCAGGGCCTTCCGCACCTTGGAGCGGGTGTATTTGCTGGAAGCCCGTTTGCTGATCTCAATCAGCCGGTAAAGAGTGATCTTGTACCAGTCCTCCGGGTTCTTCGCAGTCTTTAAAATCTGGGCCATCTTCTCCCTTGGGTAGTAGATCAGCGTGGCCAGAGACTGTTTGTCGCGGTTGCTCAGCGTGTTGCCGAACACGTCGGCCACCTTGCGCCGCACCGCGCCGGAGCCGTTTTTCAGCACATGGGCAAAGGCCTCATACTCCCCGTGAATGTCCGTGAGAAAATGCTCCGTGCCCTTGGGCAGGTTCAGAATTGCCTCCAGGTTGATGACCTCCGTGGACGCGGCCGCGATGGTGGGATAAAGCTCCGCCAGCCGTTCCAGATACCTTGTTTCCAAATCCCGCATTTCGTTCCTCCCTGTTTTTTACTGTCCATTCAATACTCACTGTAAATCTACTATAACACAGGGATGCAAAAAGCTCCAAGTCCTTTTCCGTGTACAAAAAGGGCCTGGAGCTCAAATATTCTGTTTTTATGCCTGCGCGGCTGCGGCCGTCTCCTCCACCGGAGCGCCCTCGATGGCTGCGAAGGCCTGGGCGATGTTGAGCACATGGTCGCCGATACGCTCGTAGTCGGTGAGCATTTCCGAATAGAGAATGGAGGACTCCACATTGCAGTGTCCCACCCGCATGCGGGCGATCTGGTTCTGCCGGAACTGCACGGTGGTGTCGTCCATGGTCTGCTCCAGCTCCTCCGCCCGGGCGAGGTCAATATGTTCCCCGCGGGAAGCGGCCAGCAAAATATCCATGGCTTCCCCGCAGATCCCTTCCATGGTTTTTATCTCGTCCCTGGCCGTGTCCGAGAAGCCCAGATTCTTTTCCTTGATGGTCTGGGCGTACTCCGCCAGGTTCATTGCGTGGTCGCCGATCCGCTCGATGTTGCCGATGATGGAGAACATGTTGTTGAGGGTCAGAATATCCCGAGGCGTCTGATCCAGCACCAGCACCTTGGAAATCTTCTGGGACAGCCGCACATTCCAGAGATCCAGCTCGTCCTCCCGGGCCTCGATCTTCTCGATGCCGCTCTGCCTGCCCTCCACCGCCTGGAAGCTGTCTCCCACGTTGTGGGCGGCGGTCTCCAGCATCTGGCGGATGTCCCCGCTTATCTGGGCGATGGCCAGGGTGGAGACGCCCAGCACATGCTTGGAGGCCATCAGGCCCTCAAACCACTGATCCGCATCCATAACCTGGGTTTCCCGGTCGGGAAGCAGCTTCACAGCCAGCTTCACCAGCAGGCTGCCGAATGGCAACAGCAGCAATGTGGTAGTCAGGTTGAACACCGTGTGCACGTTGGCGATCTGGGCCACCGGGTTATCCGGGGTCAGCGCGATCATCCAGTCCGTGAACGGCGTCACCAGACAGAGGGAGACGAACAGCACCGTGCCGATGACGTTGAACATCAGGTGGATCATGGTGGTCCGCTTGGCGTTGCGGTTCGTTCCCACGGAGGCCAAAAGCGCTGTGATACAGGTTCCGATGTTCTGGCCGAACAGCACGAACACCGCGCTGTGCAGTCCGATTACCCCGCCCATGGCCAGGGCCTGTAAAATACCCACAGAGGCGGAGGAGGACTGGATAATGGCCGTAAACACCGCGCCCGCCAGGATTCCGATCACCGGGTTGGAGAACTTGGTCATCAGATGGATGAAGGCTTCGTTGTCCCGCAGCGGCACCATGGCGTCGCTCATCATCCCCATTCCGATGAACAGCACGCCGATTCCGGCCACGATTCCACCCACGTGCTGCACCTTCTTGCTCTTCACAAAAATCAGCAGCATCACGCCCACAAAGGCGATTAACGGCGCCAGTGCCCCGATATCCAGGGCGATCAGCTGGCCCGTGATGGTGGTACCCACATTGGCGCCCATAATGATCCACACGGCCTGCTTTAAGGTCATCAGTCCGGAGTTTACAAATCCCACCGTCATCACTGTGGTTGCGGAGGAGGACTGGATCAGGGCCGTGATGCCCGCTCCCACCAGCACGCCCAGAAAACGGTTGGCGGTCAGGCGCTCCAAAATCTGTTTCATCCGGTTGCCTGCCACCGCTTCCAGATTGTTGCTCATCATCTGCATGCCGTACATGAACAGCGCCAGGCCGCCCAGCAGGCTCAGAATCACTTCAATTCCCATCTTATTTCTCCCTTGTGTTTTTTGAAGAGGCTGTGTTAACGGACTATTGCATTCAAAAATAAGGCAGTGCCTGCCATCCGAAAGGATCGCAGGTCATGCCTTATCCGTAAATTGATCATATGCTCTATGAGGCCAATCTTCCACTGTCCGGTGTTCATCTCGCTCGTATAACCTCTTCCTCTGTGCTCAATTTTCCACTTGTCTCACACCGGTTCATTATACGGGAAATTGTTCAGGCCGTCAATCCTCTGGATATTATCCAGTTTCTGCTAATATCACAGATTTTATACATATCCCAGCAGTCCGGGCAGCCACATAGAGAGAATGGGAACGTAGGAAACCAGCAGCAGCACGATGAAAATCGCCGCAAAATATACCAGCAAAGGTTTGATCACGTTCTCGATTTTTGTCTTGCCCACCTTGACGCCAACAAACAGCGTAGTGCCCACCGGAGGCGTGATGGTTCCGATACACAGGTTGAAAATCATCATGATTCCGAAATGCACGGTGTTCATGCCCAAAGCCTGGCAGATGGGCAGAAAAATGGGCGTGAAGATCAGGCAGGCCGGCGTCATATCCATAAACGTTCCGATGATCAGCAGCAGAATGTTGATAATAAACAGGATCACATAGCGGTTGTTGCTGATGGAGAGCATAGCCTCCGACACCGCGGTGGGAATCCCGGTAAAGGCCATCACCCAGCTCATGATGCTGGACACGCCGATGAGGAAAATAATGATTCCCGTCATCTCCGCGCTGTCCAAGAAAATGCGGGGCAGCTCGGAAAATTTGATGGACTTGTAGAAAAACAGGGACAAAATCAGGCTGTACACCACCGCCACCACGCTGCCCTCGGTGGCCGTGAAGATACCGGAGATGATGCCGCCGATTACGATCACGATCATCATCAGGCAGGGGATGGCCTGGAAAAACACCTTGACCCGCTCGCTCTTTTCGTACTTTTTGGCGCTGCGGTAGCCCTTTTTCTTAGCAAAGTAATAGATCACCAGCATGCAGGCCAGACCCCAGAGGATGCCCGGGATGTATCCGGCCATAAACAGGGCCGCCACCGAGGTGCCTCCGCTGACCAGGGAGTAAGTAATCATCACATTGCTGGGCGGGATCAGAAGTCCCGTCGGGGCCGTGGCGATATTGGCCGCCGCGGAGAAATCCCGGTCATACCCCTCTTCCTCCTCAATGGGTCCGATGATGGAGCCCATGGCCGAGGCGGCCGCCGTGCCGGAGCCGGAGATTGCGCCGAAGAGCATGTTGGCAACCGCGTTGGTGTGCGCCAGAGCGCCGGGGATATTCCCGGTGAACAGCTTGGCAAAGTTGATCAGCCGGATGGCGATTCCGCCCTTGTTCATGATATTTCCGGCCAGAATAAAGAACGGGATGGCAAGCAGGCTGAACACGGAAATTCCGGAGAAAATACGCTGTGCCCCGGTCAGTACGCCGCGCCCTACATCCAGCACGGGCAGAATGGCGCAGATAGAGGACACCGCAAGGGCCACCGAGATGGGCACGCCCGCCAGCAGCATCACCAGCAGCAATACTAAAATAATCAGTCCGCAGACAACTGCTATATTCATAATCCGGCCTCCCCTCTCTCATTAAAATCCTTGTGCAGCATATCCATGGCGTTGATCAGGCTGAAGATCATGATTAACGCCCCGGTCACCGGCACGATCACGTAGATGTAACCCATGGGCACACGGAGGGAAGCCGTGTTCTGGATCATGGTCAGCCGGGTGATGGAGACGCCGCCGTAGACCATCACAACACCCGCAAAGGTGAAGGTGAGGAGGTCGATGGCGATTTCCAGGCATTTCCGGGCGCTGCCGGTGATCTTGTCGGCCAAAAAGCCCATGCGCATGTGGTCGCGCTTGCCGAACACGTAAGCAGAGGCCAGCAGAGCCATCCAGGTGAAGGAGTAGGTCAAAAGCTCCTCGGACACCGTGCTGGGCCGTTTGAAGAAATAGCGGGTTACAATCTGGTAGGTGCCGATCACGGTCATCAGGATGAACAGAGCCACGATCAGGACTCCCAGCACCTTCATGATTCCCGTGCGGATCTTATGAAGCGTCTGCATTTGTCTGTCCTCCCTTCGCGTTTTCGTTAGCCTTGCGGATGTGCTCGTAGAGATCACGGATCTTGGGGTTACTGTCCAGCATCTGCTGGTGAAGGGGCAGCACCTTCTCCTTGAAGGCGTCCACATCCACGTCGATGAACTCCACGCCCATGTTATCCGCTGCGATCTGCTTGGCCTCCTCGATGCTCTTGTCCCACTCTTCCATCTCCACCTGGGTGGAAAGGGCCGCCGCGTCCTTGAAAATCTGATATTCCTCCGGGCTTAAGCCGTTTAAGAACTTCAGGTTGGCCACCAGCATATCCGGGACCATCTGGTGCTTGTTGTAACAATAATACTTGGCTACCTCGCCGTGCTTGTTGTTGGTCAGCGCCAGCTCATTGTTCTCAGCGCCGTCGATCACGCCCTGCTGGATCGCAGTGTAGACCTCGCCGAAGCCCATGGGGGCAGCAGCCGCGCCGAAGGCATTAACCATAGCCACGCTGGCCGGGCTCTGCTGCACGCGGATCTTTTTGCCCTTTAAATCCTCAGGGGTGCGGATCGGGGTTTTGGCGTAGAAATTGCGGGTTCCCGCGTTGTACCAGGTCACCACCCGGAATCCGGCCTCGTCGGTGGACTCATAGATCTTCTCCATGTAGTCCGTGTCCTCCATCACCGATTTGTAAACGTCCTCGGAATCAAAGAGGTAGGGCATACTGAAAATTTCGTATACGCCGGCGAAATTTTCCAGGTTGGCGGTTCCCGCCACCACAAAATCGATGGCTCCCGTCTGGGTCAGCTCAATGGCTTTCTGAGCGGAGCCGAGAATCTCGTTGGGGAAAATCTGCACCTCGTACTTGTCCCCCAGGCGCTCCTCCACGTAATCTTTAAATGCCAGCAGTCCCAGATGCTCCGGGTGTGTTTCCGACTGGGCATGGGATATACGGATGATACGTTTCCCCGACGTCACCGCCCCACAGCCGGAAAGACCTGCCGCCGTCACAGCCGCCAGCGCGGCCACAGCCAGTCTTTTCAACATATTATTCAATGTAAACCAATCCTTTCCCTTACAGCGTTCCATATTTGCAGCGTTCCTATTCCACCAACAGCTCGCGATTGCTGTTTGTGAAGTTTTCCCTTTTTTGCGCAAAAAAATCCCCGGGCCCTATAATCGCTCCGGAGCTGTTAAGATTTATTGTCACGTTCTTAACAACATGTTAATTATAAAGCGGGGGGATGAAAATGTGTACCGTAAAATTTTGACATCCGGGAAGAAGATTTTGACATAAACGGTATTTGTTTGTTCGACATGTGAATATGCACAATTTTGATGTGCTATTTTTGTGCGAATTGACTGTCCCGAAACTCGGACGGAATCATACCTGTGATCCGTTTGAACACTTTTGAAAAATAGTTGGAGTCGGAGTATCCCACCAGGGCGCTCACGTCCTTCACGTTCATCTCCTGGTTTTGCAGCAGCCGTTTGGCCTCGTTCATGCGGAAATGCGTGAGATAGGTGGTAAAGTTCTGGTCAAAACACTGTTTGAACAGCTTGCAGAAATAGGCGTCCGAGTAATTCATGGCTCTGGCGGCGTCCTGCATGGAAATTTCTTTCATGTAATTGCGGCGGATGTAATCCAGAATGGAGGCGGCCACCTGGGTCATCCGGTTTTCCCCGCTCTCTCCCCGCTCCTCCCCGTCGCGCACCGGGGCGTTTTCCGGTCCGGCCGGGCGGAAATAGCCGGCTGTCCGTCCCTGGGCGTAAAGCCCGGCCAGGCGCACGGCTTCCTCCATGACCGCCACCAGCTCGTCCTCCTCACAGGGTTTTAGCAGGTAATCCAGGGCGCGGATCACCAGGGCCCGCTTAGCGTAGGAGAACTCGTCGTAGGCGGTGAGGAAAATGATCACGCAGCCCTCGTCCAGCCTGCGGATCTGCTCCGCCGCCTCCACGCCGTTTAGTACCGGCATGGCGATATCCATGATCGTGATCTGGCTCTTCTCCCGTTTAAACAGCTCCACCGCCTCGGCGCCGTCCTCCGCCTGGCAGATGCACAGGGTGTCGCCGAAATGCTTTTCCAGCCTTCTGCACAGCGCCATACGCTCAATTTCCTCGTCATCCGCGATCAAAACACGAATCATAGACTTTTCTCCTCCTTATCATGAGTTTGCGGTTTCAGGCAGGGGCGAGGCCGGGGGCATTTGGCCGGATCACCGATCCGCGCCTGCCGCCCGGCAGAACACCGGCTCACGCCTGCCACCGGGCAAGTCGCTGACCTATTCCTGCCGCCGGTGAACGGGTCACCGGCCCACGCCTACCGCCAGTGAACGTGTCACCGGCCCACGCCTACCGCCGGTGAACGGGTCACCGGCCCACGCCTACCGTCGGTGAACGTGTCACCGGCCCACGCCTACCGCCAGTGAACGTGTCACCGGCCCACGCCTACTGCCAGCCGGATCACCGTCCCGCACCCGGCCCGGCTGAACACCTCCATCTCCCCGTCCGGGTACATGGCGTGGATTCTGCGGTAAATATTTCCAAGGCCGACTCCGGTGGCCTTCTCATCCCCTGCGGCCAGCGCGCCGCGAATCTGCACCAGGCGCTCTTCTGCCATTCCACAGCCCGTGTCGGACACCCAAAGCCACAGCCGCCCGTCCGCGCGCCTGGCCCGGATGTGGATTTTCCCGCCCTCCTTCTGCGCCGAGATGCCGTGGACAATGGCGTTCTCCACCAGGGGCTGAAGCGCAAACGACGGAACCAGGTAATCCAGGGTATCGGCCGGGCAGTCCGAGGTAAAGCGCAGGCGTTTTCCAAAGCGCATCTGCTGGAGATACATGTAATCGGATACCACCTTCAACTCCCGCTCCAGCGGCATCACGCTGTCCGTGGACTTTAAATTATAGCGGAACAGGCGGCTCATGGCCGTGATCATCTGCTCCGTGGTTGCGGCATCCTCCACCTGGGCCATGGAGGCGATCATGTTCAGGGTGTTGAACAGGAAGTGGGGGTTGATCTGATTTTTCAACATCTGCAGGCGGACCGCATCCAGCTGCTTCTCCGCCTCGTGCTTATCCTTGAGCGCGGCGATATAACCTCTGGTGGCGCCCTTCATGTGGTAGAAAGCCCGGATCAACTGGGCGATCTCATCCTCGCCCAGAGCCTTAACCATTGGGCCGTCGAAGTCGCCCGCCGCGATGCGGGCCGAATCCCGGGCCAGCTCCACCACCGGCCGCACCAGGTTTTGGTCCGCCGTGCGGTTTAAGCGGCGCACCCCGGCCACGGCGGCCGCCCCGAACAGGACGGCCGCCCCAGGGATCAGCGCAAACAGAGGGCGCAATGTCTCGTAGCGCCTGGTGCCGTCCTCAACCGTCAGAAATTCCAAATCTCCGGCGTAGGACTGAAGGTAGGTCTGGGCCCGGTTCAGGGCGTAGAGCTCTTCAAAATATCCCTCTCCCCCTCGGGGCGCGGCCAGGAAACGGTCGCGGCGTTCCCGGTAGTTTTCATACAGGTTGCGGATGGACCAGGTCCTGGCGTACCGCTTAGGACCGATTTTCTGATAGTCGAAGGGCAGCTGCGCCACGGCCTCTTCCGTGCGGTCCCTGGCCGCCTCGTACGCCGCCCGGGATTGCTCCGTGCGGTCGGCGGCGTAGGTCTCAAAGGTGCGCATCTCCTCGCCGGCCGCCTTCCAAAGGTTCAATCCCCGGGAATTGTTGTCCAGAATTTTTTCAAACCCCAACAGGCCGAAACTGGATACCGCCAGCGTGCCGGCGATGGACAGGACCACCACCGCGGCCGCCAGACCGGAAATCCATCGCATTTTCTGTTTTAGTGAAAGACCGGGAAAGCGGTTTTTAAACCGTCCCAAACCGGGCCGCCCCATGGTGTCCATATGGTTCCTCCTGCGAGCAATCGACTCATTTTCATCTATTATATACGATTTTCAGATATTCCGAAAGCTTAAAAGCGTTTACGGGCAGAAAACGGCGGGAAAACAGTTACGGTTCGCAAAACCGCGCTTTTATGCGGGGCTGTGAATCATAACGGAGATCATACCCCGGGCAGGCAGGCCATATATTGTAAAAATACCGTTTTGAGGTTTACCATGCAAACTATTTCCAAACTCACCCTGTCCGATACCATGTATTTTCAAAATACGCCCGCGTTGAACTACAAAATCGACTATCCGCAATTTACCAGCACCTGCAGCCGCAGGGCCGCGGCGGCTGTCAACAGTTTTTACCGCCTGCGGGCAAAATCCCTGGAGACATACTGCCGCTTCACCCTGTATCCCCAGGCGGTAACGGACTTAAAACAGCTTCAGGAAGACCGGGATCCGCTGTTGGGCTTTGAATTTCTTGTCACCTTTCAGGTGACCTACAATTCCGGATGCGTCGTCAGCCTGTATATGGACCAGTATGAATTTGAGGGCGGCGCCCACGGCTCCACCCAGCGCACTTCACAGACCTGGGATTTCTCCACCGGAAAACGAATGCAGCTTTCCGATTTTTACCCCCACAATCCCTCCTACCGCGAGGAAATCCAGAACCAGATCCAGTCCGGAATCGGACGCCGCCTGGAGCAGGAACCCTCCACCTACTTTGAGGATTATCCGGAGCTGCTGCGAACTACCTTTAACGCTGAGAGCTTTTACCTGACCCCCGAGGGCCTGGTTATCTATTATCAGCAGTACGACATCGCGCCCTACTCCACCGGGATGCCCCAATTCCTGCTGCCGTTTAAAGAGTGACCTCAGTAGTCAAACAGCATTTTCTTCCGCTTTTGGTAATATAGAAGGCCGATTGCATCCGCCAGCGCCCAGCCGATGGGCACGGACCACCAGATTCCGGTGACGCCCAGTGCCGGAACTGCCGACAGCGCGTAAGCCAGGACCA
The DNA here is from genome assembly GCF_046603895.1 of Enterocloster lavalensis. NCBI lineage: Bacteria > Bacillati > Bacillota > Clostridia > Lachnospirales > Lachnospiraceae > Enterocloster > Enterocloster lavalensis. The sequence continues at coordinate 6,228,912 of NZ_CP176637.1, read as the reverse complement.
CCCGGGTCCCCAGGGAGGCGATGGTGAGCACCACCGACATCCCCGGTCTCCCAAGGGCCCGGTACAGGCCGTAGAGCAGAAACAAACAGCCTATGCCACAGTAAAACGCGCCCTCGATGCGCAGGTAACGCACCCCCTCGGCGATGATGGCGGTCTCCTCTGCCCGGACAAACAGCAGCATAAGCGGACGGGCGAAGATCCAGACCAGCAGGGATACCAGCGAACAGAAGGCGAAGGCGGTGATCACCGCTCCCTTTAACCCCGCGCGGATGCGGTCCTCCCGCCTGGCTCCGTAGTTTTGGGCGATAAAGGTGGAGAAGGCGTTGCCGAAATCCTGCACCGGCATATAGGCGAAGGAATCGATCTTTACCGCGGCCGCGAAGGCGGCCATCACCGTGGTGCCGAAGCTGTTCACCAGCCCCTGGACCATCAGGATCCCGAAATTCATCACCGACTGCTGAAGGCAGGTGAGAATGGAAAATCCGGCAATCTCCCGGACGCTGCGCCACTTCACCCGGCAGTGCCTGCGGCTCACCCGAAGATATGGACAGAAACGCCATGTGTACAGCGCGATCCCGATGCCTGAGACATACTGGGCGATCACCGTCGCCAGAGCCGCCCCCGCCACACCGTGGCCCAGGCCCAGCACAAACCAGAGGTCCAGCACGATGTTTAACACCGCCGAGACGGCCAGAAAGATCAGCGGAGCCAGGGAATTGCCCACCGCCCGCAGCAGGGAAGCAAAATAGTTGTACAGAAAGGTCGCTGCGATGCCGCAGAAAATCACCAACAGATACTCCCGCATCATCCCCTGAATCTCCTGTGGCACCTTCAAAAAAGCGATGACGGCGTCCGTGCCGGCAAATGCCAGCAGGTTCAGCGCCACGGTCAGAGCGGCGATCAGGGCAAAGGAGGCGCACATGCACTCCTTTAAGCCCTCGTGGTTCTGCTGCCCGAACCGGATGGAAAATACCGCACCGCTGCCCATACAGAGTCCCAGCAGTATGGAGGTCAGAAAGGTCATCAGCGTGAAGGAGGACCCCACCGCAGCCAGCGCTCCCGCGCCCAGAAAACGGCCCACGATCAGCGTATCCGCCACATTATAGCACTGCTGCAGAAGGTTCCCCAAAATCATCGGAACCGCAAACCGCAGCATGGTTTTCATCACATTCCCCTGAGTCAAATCTCCCCGCATCTCGCCTTTTACTTTCGAATCGAAATATTTATCTTACGTTTCGTAATCATTTTATCAAGAAAACCCACACAAGTCAATTAACAGATTGCGTTTGTTATACAAATCCGCTATAATCAAAGAAATGAACATATTTCAGAAAAGGAGGCGCCGATCATGTTTCTTGACGGACTTGACGAGCTGGATCAGAAAATCGTCCGGCTGCTGATCCAGAACGCCCGCATGTCCTACTCGGACATCGGCAAGGAGGTAGGTATATCCCGGGTGGCGGTGAAAACGCGGATTCAGTCTCTTGAAAAGCAGGGTGTCATCGAGGAGTACACCACAATTATCAACCCCCAGAAGATAAACGGCGCGGTATCCTGCTATTTTGAGATCGAGACGGCCCCGGACACATTTTCCCAGGTAACCGGACTTCTCCTGGAACATGAGACCGTGACCCAGATCTACCGGGTCACCGGCCGCCACAAGCTGCACGTCCACGCGGTGGCCTCCTCGGGCGAGGAAATGGAGGCATTGATCCGCGATCTGATTGATCCCCTGCCGGGGGTGATCAACTGCAGCTGCAATATGATACTCTCGCGGATTAAGGATATTAAGGGGCTGCGGCTGTGATGGGTTCCGTGGCTCCTGCAGGCCGCTCATGATGCAGAAACAGGAGGCCGAAGGTGGATCTTCTCCCCTTCCGGTCTCCTGTTTCCCGTCCGTCTCTGTATCCGTTTCCGTTTACGTCTCTTCCTCCGGATACTTCATGCCCTCATCCCTGCGGATATCCGTCATAATCCGAATCACGCCCTCAGCCCGAATCCTCACTTGGTCTGGTAGCTCTTGTCGAACTTGTGCATCACATCGACATCCGACAGCACGCCCTTGCTGTACTCAAACCGCACGGTGTAATCCCCGGATTTCAGATAGTGGAACAGATAATCGCCCTCGTCCTCATCCATCTCCAGATCAGGAAACAACTCCTTAAGCTCCTCCTGGGTTTTTCCAATGGGATTGACGCCGTTGATGGAGATGTTCAAATCCTGGTTCGCGCCGTCGAGGGCATAGAAACCCAACTCCTCGATCACGCAGTTCTTGGCAGGTTTCGCCTCCTTGCTGTCGTTCACCAGCACCAGCATGGCGTAATTTGTCCCATCCTTCCCCAGAAAAATCGAAGAGGTCCAGGACCGGTCCGGCAGCTCGAAAATCATCTTCCCCAAATCGTCCAGTTCCCAGTTCTCTCCCGCCAGGTCAGAGGGTTTGGTCTGTCCCACCACCACCTGGGTGCCGTCCAGAAGCACCTCCGGCGGTGTTCCCGGATCCTTACTGCCACAGCCGCCCAGCGCGGCGGCCGCCAGCAGCATGCCAACTACTAGCAGGTTTCTCAACTTTTTCATCTCACAATTTCTCCTTCTTTTGTCCATTTTACAGCAAAAAATCCCTTGTAAACACAAGGGATTTTCTGTAAAGCCACTGGCCGGACTCGAACCGGCGACCCACGCATTACGAATGCGTTGCGCTACCAACTGCGCTACAGTGGCACCTTTGGATGAAAAAGGCTGCCGCTTATGCAACAGCCTTTTCATCAATGACCTGACCGGGAATCGAACCCGGGTTTACGCCGTGAGAGGGCGTCGTCTTAGCCGCTTGACCATCAGGCCATAGGTGAATCGAGGCGACGTGATTCGAACACGCGGCCTCTGCGTCCCGAACGCAGCGCTCTACCAAACTGAGCCACGCCTCGATACCTTTGGTAGTATAATACAAAAAACACCACTTGTCAACGAAAATATTCAAATTTTTTGAAATAATTTTGCCAATTTCGGGAAGCCTTGAAACTGCGTTGTTTTTGGCTCCTCTTTGCAGGTCAGACCCCGCCTGTAAACGGGCGGCTCCCCTGACAACCCGACAGCCCCACTATCATCAGGGTCCACATAACCGGCGTCACAATGGGCAGATTGATATTGACAAAGGCCTGGGCGCCGTAGCACAGCATTGCGAACAGCGCGGCCATCACGTAGGGATTTCCGGATCCACGCCTCACCATCCGCACTGCGGATGAGATCAGCAGGCCCAGATACGCCGCCAGCCCCAGGGGGCCGATGGTGACAAAATATTGCAGATACTCATTGTGTGCGCTGTCAAAGGTCTCGCCGTAACGCCGCGCCATTTCGCTGTAATTGTTTTGAACGGTCAGAATGCCAAAGGTGTCCGGCCCGTAGCCGATCCACTTCTGCACCGGAGTAAACTCCCTGTAATTTCGGATGGCCAGACGCCAGATATAGCCCCTGTGCGTTCCCCAGTCGTCGTCAATCACTACATAATTTCGCAACGCCCCGTAGCGCTGGCCGTTTCCGGCTATATTGGCATCGCAAAGCACACATAACAGCGCCAGAACTCCGACCGCGACGGCAATCCCCCAGATCCGGCGCGGCCACACACACGGATCTTCTTCCTTCCCGCTCCGCAAATACGCCTGCGCGTATAAGAAACCAGCCCAAGCCCACAGTGCGGCCAGAAGATATGCCAGCCCCTTAAAATCCGCCAGAACGCTGAAGATTCCCTGAATTTCCAAAACCTGCCCCGGCATGGCCCGGCCGATCACTCCAACCAGCTGCACCACCGTGAAAAAGCTTGCCAGCACCACCGCGTACCGTCTGATTCCGGTCCGGCTTTTGAACATGTAAAAAGGGAGCGCCGCAAACAGCGCCAGTATCGCTAGATAAGCGTTGTCGCTCTGCCCGGTGATCATAGCGAAGAAGGCCAGCACCAGGCATAGATAATGCCAGACACACCTCCCTCTCCTGCGGTCGGAGGCGAACAGCAGACCGGACACGCCCAGCATCAGGCTGAGATAGGCCGTATAGGTATTGATATTTCCCATAAACGACATGAAGATATTGTATTGCTTAGGATCGATATGATCCTTAAAATGCAGAAGGTTCAGATTAAAATAATCTGTAATTCCAAAAGCGCAGACCAGAACCGATGAAACCAGAAAAAGCTCCAGATACCAATTCCGAAAGTCTGACAGCCTGCTGATTATCCAAAACGAAACGCCGTAGAGGAGAAGCAGGAACAGCCCCGAAAAGCGCCCCTCATTTCCCCAAAAAGATTCGAACACATAGTCCGACAGCGCGGTTGACAACGCCGCCACGGCCAGAAAACAGATCAGCGCCACATCCGGAACCGTCAAAGTGCGCCCTATCTTTTTGAGGCTGAAACGTTCAAAAAACGCTGCCGTATGGCGCCCCTCATACCGAGTCAAATCCACAATCATCATTACCAGCGCCGTTACCGCCACTCCGGCAAACAAAGCCAGCACGCTGCTATAATAGAACTGGTACTTCACTTTGGGAATATCGAAATAATAGTCCCGATAATAGATGGGAAACACAAACAGGATTGCGATCAAAAATAGCGTTGTCGCAATCCGAATCACCCGCTTTCCATTGATCAGAAAAGCGGGAATCTCCGCCGCCGCAGGCTGTGCCGGTGCATGACCGCCCTGGTCCTTTGTTTTCTCCATACCAACGTTCTCCGTTCATCCCGTGTTTAAGAGCACAGAAATGCTTTCACACAGTATATCATCCACCGGCGCCCTGGGCAACAAATTTTATTTTTTTATCGTTCCACCGGCGTAAATCCCAGGTCGGACAGAATTTCCGGCGCCACGCCTGCGGTTTCCTCCACCGTCACTGTTTTATTCTCCAGATCCACGCTGTGCCGGATTCCGGCCGCGTCCAGCGCCCGGTCGATCCGGGCCGCGCAGCCCCCGCATGCAATCTCTTCACAGTAAAATGTTTTCATCTTGTTCCTCTCTTTCTCACAGTTTTAATGTTTTCAGCCGCAGCGCGTTTCCCACCACGCAGACGGAGCTTAAGGACATGGCCAGGCCCCCGATCATGGGGCTTAACAGCGGCCCTCCCAACAGATACAGAGCGCCCGCGGCCACAGGTATTCCCAGGACATTGTAGAAAAAGGCCCAGAACAGGTTCTGGCGGATGTTGCGGATGGTGGCCTTGCTGAGCCGGATAGCCCGGTACACATCCATCAGATCCGACTTCATCAGCACGATATCTCCGGACTCCAGGGCGATGTCGCTGCCTGATCCCACGGCGCAGCCCACATCCGCCTGGACCAGGGCCGGGGCGTCGTTGATCCCGTCTCCCACCATCATCACAGTCTTTCCCTCCCGCTGGAGACGGCTGACCACGTCGGCCTTATCCCCGGGCAGAACCTCCGCCACCACCTGGTCCACGTGGGCCTGCCTGCCGATGTATTCGGCAGTCTTCCGGTTGTCCCCCGTCACCATATACACGGCAATTCCCAGACCCCGGATCTGTTTTACCGCCTCCAGGCTGGTCTCCTTGATGGTATCCGCCACGCAGATTATCCCGGCCAGGCGGCCGTCCTCCACCACGTACATGGGCGTCTTTCCCTCATTGGCAAACCGGGCCGCCTGCTCTCTGGTCTCATCCGACGCGGTGACGTGAAGCTGTTCCAGCAGGCGGCTGTTTCCCACCGCTACGCGCCGGCCCTCCCACTGGGTGAGAATCCCCGCGCCAGTGATGCTCTCAAAGGAGGACGGCATGGGGAGCTCCATCTGCTTTTCCCGGGCAAAATTCACGATGGCCTGCCCCAGGGGATGTTCGGACATCTGCTCGCATGCGCCCGCCATTTTCAGCAGCTCCTCCTCCCTGCCCTCAGGGCATTTTCCCACAGCCTCCACATCCGTGACCCTGGGTTTGCCCTCGGTGATGGTTCCGGTCTTGTCCAGGATCACCGCGTCCACCTTGTGGCAGATTTCCAATGCCTCGCCGCTCTTGATCAGGATACCGTGGCCGGCCCCCACGCCGGTTCCCACCATGATGGCGGTGGGCGTAGCAAGCCCCAGCGCGCAGGGACAGGCAATCACCAGCACCGCAACGAAAATCGTCAGCACAAAGGTCAGGTCCCGGCCGCCGAATATCCACCAGGCCAGGGCTGACACCAGAGCGATCGCCATCACCGCAGGCACGAAATAACCCGCCACCTGATCCGCCAGCTTGGAGATGGGCGCTTTCCGGCCCTGGGCGTCCTCGATCAGATGGATAATTTTGGAGAGCATGGTATCGCTCCCCACGTGGGTGACCTCCACCTCCATGGCTCCATTGTAGTTCATACTGCCGCCGATCACCCGGTCTCCCACCTGTTTCTCCACCGGTACGCTCTCCCCGGTCAGCATGGATTCGTCCACACTGCTGCTGCCCTGCACCAGGATGCCGTCCAGCGGAATCCGGCTGCCCGGTTTTATCAGAATGTGCTGCCCAAGGGTCACGGAGGACGTCTCCACCTCCCGCTCCATCCCATCTTCATAGAGCACCGCCGTATCCGGCGCCAGCTCCATCAGCTTGCGGATAGCCTCTGAGGTCTTACCCTTACTGCGGCTCTCCATATATTTCCCCAGCATCACCAGGGTCACCACCACGGCTGCGGACTCATAGTACAGATGGTGGGCGTTCATGGGATTTTGAGGAATCCGGGCCGTCATCACCAGGCTGTAGATAAAAGCGCTGCCAGTACCGATGGCTACCAGGGAATCCATGTTGGGATGTCCCTTAAATAGCGTCCGCAGGCCCACGATGTAGAACTTACGCCCGAAGATCAGGATGGGCACCGTCAGGATCAACTGGGCCAGCGCAAACCCCAGCGGGCTCTCATACATGTCGATCAGAGACGGAAGGGGCAGGGGAAAGGGAACCATGTGCCCCATGGAAATATAGAGCAGAGGCAAGGCAAAGAGGACCGCCGTGATCACCCGGCGCTTTACCTCGTCCAACTCTTCCCCCTGGCGTCTCCACTCCTCCTCGTCCCGGGCCCTGGACTCCTGCTCCCCCACTTCCTCCACAAGACTGGCCGAAAATCCCGCTTTGGACACCCGGTCCTGAATCAGTTCCGGGTTCACCCTGCCCTCGTCGTAGGTGATGGTCATCCGGCCGGTGGTCAGATTGACGTCGCTGCGCTCCACCCCGGCCAGCTTGCGCGTCACGCGCTCCACCGCGCTGCTGCAGGCCGCGCAGGTCATGCCGTCTATGTGATACTGCTGTGTTGTCATGTGCTTCGCTCCTTTCGCGTACCTGCGGAATCGACGCCCGCAAACCGGTTCCGGGGCATTTCTGCTCCCGGCAATCCGTTTTGTCAGTAATATTCCCGGAAACAGAGCTTTTTATCAGCGCCGCACCACAACAATGATCCCCAGTCTGCTGATGCGGCATTTTGCAACAATCGCCCGGAGTCTGCGCCAGCGGCCCATTGCATTCAAGCAAAAAGCGATCCCGGGCCTGTCCGTTTTTGGACGGCAGGCAGCGGGATCGCTTCAAAAAAGTCAATTCAATTATCCGGCAAATTTTGACCAATAGCCCTGAATAAAGATCAGAAGCACGATCAGGGGAAGGATATAGCTCACATAAATCCTGGCCCAGGCCGGGAATTTTAAGCCCTTACCCTCGTTGGCTTCCGCCAGGAAATTCTTAAAGCCCCAACCGTAACGGCTGGTGCAGAATACCAGGTATACCATACTTCCAATGGGCAGCAGGTTGTTGCTGAGGACAAAATCCTCCAGGTCCAGCACCGTGCTTTCCGGCCCCAGCGGCATAAAACCGCTCCACAGGTTAAAGCCCAGCACGCAGGGGATGGACAGGATGGTAATCAGCACAATGTTCACCAGCACCGCTTTTTTGATGGTGCAGCCGGTGAGATCCGTGGCAAAGGAAATGATGTTCTGGAACACCGCAATCACCGTGGAGAACGCGGCAAAGGACATAAACATGAAAAACAGCGTGCCCCAGAGTCTGCCGCCGACCATGTGGTTGAACACATTGGGCAGCGTGATAAAAATCAGGGACGGCCCCGCCTGGGGTTCAATGTTGTAGGCGGAGCAGGCCGGAAAAATGATCAGTCCCGCCATAAACGCCACCAGCGTGTCCAGAACCGTCACATTGACCGCCTCGCCGGTCAGGCGCTGCTCCTTGCCAATATAACTTCCAAAAATTGCCAGCGCGCCGATGCCGATGCTCAGGGTAAAAAAGGATTGTCCCAGAGCCGCGAACACCGCCTCGCCGATTCCGGTCTCCACCATTTTTCCAAAATCCGGCATCAGATAGAACTTCAGGCCCTCGCTTCCGCCCTCTAACAGCACGGAATGCACGGCCAATACCACCATCAGGCACAGCAGGCAGAGCATCATAGCCTTGGTGATCCGCTCCACGCCTTTTTGCAGGCCCAGGGCGCACACGCCGAAGCAGATCAGCACGGTGATCACCATAAACACCATCATAAGGCCCGGATTGGCCAGCATGCCGCCGAACTCTCCGGCCACGGCCTCCGCGCTCAAGCCGGTAAAGTCGCCCTTGATCATCTTGAAGAAATACAGGATCATCCAGCCGCCCACCGTGGTGTAGAACATCATCAGAATGTAGTTTCCGGCAATGGCGATTCCCTTCCCGAGATGCCACTTGCTGCCTTTGGGCTCCAGCACGTCAAAGGACAGTGCCGCGCTTTTGCGGCTGGCCCGGCCCACGGAGAACTCCATGACCACGATGGGAAGGCCCAGCACCACGAGAAACAGCAGATAGATCAGCACAAAGGCCGCTCCGCCGTATTTACCCACAATATATGGGAAACGCCACACGTTTCCCAAACCAATCGCACAGCCGGCCGAGATCAGAATAAATCCCAGCCTGGATGAAAATTTTTCTCGTTCCATTGGACTCATAAACCCCCATTGTTCTTTTTTTATCGTTATTCGTATCTGTTCAGTACCTTCGCAGATACGAGCAAAAATCCATTTAAAATCGACTTCGTCGATGGGATTTTTGCCTGCAAGCTTAGTTTTTCGTACGGTCAGCGCAGCAAGTGCGCAGACCTACTGAACAGTTACAGTTATTCTATAACGGAAAGCAGAAAACGTCAATCACCGGACGACAAATTTCGCGTCGGTTTTCCATTCCGCTCTCAGAGCGATTTTGCGATCTCCCCGGCATATTTTTCCATAATCCGGGTGAGGTTTTCGGGATCAACCAGGCCGATGGCCTTAAAAGGCTCCATCTCTTCCCCGTGGCCGCCCAGGTTCTTTTCAAACCAGGCTACGTCCAGCCACCAGCCAAACTTGTAGCCCATTTGCGGGAACAGGGCGCGCTTTGTAAAGCCCATAGCCGCGTGGAGCCGCTCGCTGTTTTCGTTGGGCGAGGTAACGATGCCGTAAACCGTTTGAATGTTCTGGAGCTTTAAAATCTCCATCACCGCCTGGTAGAGCGCCCGGCCGATGCCCCGCCGGAACTGTCCCTGGTCCACGTACACGGAGAGTTCCGCGTTCCACTGGTAAGCTGCCCGCTCCATATGGCGGTGGCCGTAAGCGTAGGCCGCGATGCGGCCGTCGATCTCGCACACCAGGTAAGGATACTCGGCCGCGATGGCCTCAATACGCCCGGCAAATGTATCCGTCCCGGGCACCTCGTACTCAAATGTAACGGTCGTTTTTACGACGTAAGGCGCGTAGATTTCCAGAAGCGCCGCAGCGTCCGCTGCCACCGCAGGGCGTATTTTAACCCGATCCATTTTCTTTTCCTCCTCTTTCTCTTCCTTTCGCGGACCCGGGCAGTTCAAAAAAACTGCGCCGCGCGCTGCCGGGTATGCGGGCTTCAAATAGCGAATCCCGCGTACACTCCGGCCTGCGGGCTGTAAAAAGCAGATCGCCCACACTCCCCGGCCTACAGACCGCAAAAAGCGGATCGCCCCGCGCCCTCCTTCGGGCGCGCTGCGATCCGGCTTGATCTCTCCTATCTCTGCCCCTTGTCGTAGGGTACGCCCGACGCCCTGGGCGCCTGGGAATTTTTGGATGTAAAGATCAAAACAATCAAAGTTGCAATATAAGGAATCATCTTGTACACATAGCTGGGAATCCCCGTGGCCGCCAGGAACGGAATCCCGGAGTAGGCAGCGGCCACCGCCTTCATCAGCCCAAAAAACAGGGAGGCCCACATGATCCGCACCGGCTTCCACTGTCCGAAGATCAGCACCGCCAGGGCCAGGAAGCCGTATCCGGCCACATCCGCGTTAAAATTAGTGGAGGTGGGAACCACAAACACCAGGCCGCCCAAACCTCCCAACACCCCGGAAATCAGCACCCCGGCGTACTGCATGCGGTACACGTTGATGCCCGCCGCGTCCGCCGCCTGGGGATGTTCGCCGCAGGAGCGCAGGCGCAGTCCGAATCTGGTCCGGTACAGCACCACCGTGGATACAATCAGAATCAAAATTCCCAGATAGGTGGTGACGTAGGTGTTCTGGAACAGCAGCGGCCCCAGAAATGGAATCCGCCCCAAAACCGGCACCGACTCAATGCGGAAGGTGTTGTTAAACTGAATCTGCTGCACGCCCTGGATCACACGGGCCACAAAGATCGCAAAGGCCGGGGCGAACATGTTGAGGGCCGTGCCGCTGATGGTCTGGTCCGCCTTCATGTTGATGGCCGCGTAGGCGTGGAAAAAGGCGAAGGCCGCGCCCGTGGCCGCCGAAATCAGGATAGCCAGAAACAGCTGGGTCTGGCCGCTCATCCTGCCCCCTGTCATGTTGAGGAACAGAATACCCGTAAATGCTCCCATGGTCATGATTCCCTCCAGCGCGATATTGACCACGCCGCTGCGCTCGGAGAACATGCCGCCAAGAGCCACCACCATCAGCGGGATGGTGAACAGCATCGTCTGCTGGAATATGAAATAAATCACACTCATGTCTGTCCGCCTCCTTTCTCCCGGTTCTTGCGGATCCGGGTCAGGATGGTCTTTACAATCAGCGCAAAGGCGCTGAAGTAGATAATCACAGCCACGATGATATCAATAATTTCCGTGGAAAATTCAAACAGCTGCAGATAAAATCCGCCTGCTGTCAGGTAAGCGATAAACAGTCCGGAGAACAGCACGCCGATGGGATGGCTCAGTCCCAAAAGCGCCACCGAGATTCCCGTGAATCCTTCGCTGGCCAGCACATCCTTGATCTCAATGTGCTTTCCGGTACCCGCCAGGTACAAAAGCCCTCCGGCCATTCCCGCGATGGCGCCCGCGATCACCATACTCATCACGATGCTCTTTTTCTCATTGATTCCCGCGTATTTGCTGGCGTCCCGGTTGAGTCCCACGGCTTTCAGCTCATAGCCGAAGGTGGTCTTATTGAGGATCACCCAGATCAGAAGCACTGTCACAATGGCAATCAGGATACCCCCGTTCACGCTGGATTCGGGGAACAGCTTGTCCATCCCCATCTTGGGAATCTGCGCGGTGACGGCCACGTTTTTCGACTCATTGCGCATGTTGTTGAACATGGGTTTATAGCTTTTCACGATCCAGTTGACCAGGTACATACCGATGTAGTTCATCATGATGGAGGCAATCACCTCGTTCACGTTAAAATACGCCTTCAGAAGTCCCGGCACCAGCCCCCACAGGGCGCCGCCCAGCACTGCAGCCAACAGGGCGACCGCCCAGTGGACGCTGCCCAGGCCATCCCACATGATTCCCACGTAGACGGCGGCAAAGGCTCCCACAATAAACTGGCCCGGAGTGCCGATGTTAAACAGTCCGGTCTTGAAGGCAAACCCGACCGACAGACCGGTGAGGATAATGGGGGTTGCGTAATAGAACACCTGCCCCACTCCCTTGAGGCCGTGGGTCAGGGCTCCGGTCAAAATGGTGACAAAACCCGGCAGGGCCTGGGCCGGATTACAGATTACCAAAATCACCAGTCCCACCAGAAGTCCGATGACAATGGCAAATACGGAGGACAGCACGCCCACATAGTTTTGCTTACCCCGCTTTTTTGGTCCGCTCATCAAGCCTCACCTGCCTTTCCCGCCATATCCTGCCGCTTGGATCCGGCCATGTAGAGTCCCAGCTCCTGGACAGTCACCTCCTGGGGATCCAGCTCCGCCACAATGGAGCCCTCAAACATCACCAGGATCCGGTCGCTGAGATTCATCACCTCGTCCAGCTCCAGGGAAATCAGAAGAATCGCCGCCCCGGCGTCCCGCTGCTTCACCAGCTCCCGGTGAATATACTCAATCGCGCCCACATCCAGACCGCGGGTCGGCTGGACCGCCAGCAGAATGTCATGCTCCCTGGCAATCTCCCGGGCCACGATGGCCTTTTGCTGGTTACCGCCGGACATGCTGCGGACCACCGTGTCCGCGCCCTCTCCGCTGCGGATATCGTACTGTTCGATCAGCTGGTCCGCGTACTTGTAAATCTCTTCGTTTTTCAGAAAACTGGCCTTCTGGAATCTGGGCTCGAAATACTGCTGCAGCACCAGATTGTACGCCAGATTATAGTCCAGCACCAGCCCGTGCTTGTGGCGGTCCTCCGGCACATGGCTGAGGCCGTGGGTGTTGCGGTGGCGGATGGTCTTTTTCGTCACATCCTCCCCGTTCAGCGCGACGGAACCGCTGCTCATCGCGCCCAGACCGGTGATGGCGTGGACCAGCTCTGTCTGGCCGTTGCCGTCGATCCCGGCGATGCAGACAATCTCGCCGCTGCGCACCTGAAAGCTCACGTCGTTGACCAGAAGCTTGGTATGTCCCTCCAGATGGGACTTGACGGAAATGTGATCCACCTCCAGGATGGTCTTGCCGGGGGACGCCGGAGTCTTTTCCACGGTCAGGCTCACCTTGCGGCCCACCATCATCTCCGACATTTCCTCCTTGCTCACCGAAGCCACATCCACGGTGCCGATATATTTACCGCGGCGCAAAACCGAACACCGGTCCGCCACCGCCTTGATTTCGTCTAACTTATGGGTGATGAAAAGGATGGATTTCCCTTCCTCCACCAGATTTCTCATGATCTGCATGAGCTCGTCGATCTCCTGGGGCGTCAGCACCGCGGTCGGCTCATCGAATATCATGATTTCATTGTCGCGGTAGAGCATCTTTAAGATCTCCACCCGCTGCTGCATGCCCACCGTGATGTCCTCAATCAGGGCATCCGGATCAATGTAAAGCCCGTAGCGCTCGCTGAGCTCCATCACTTTTTTGCGGGCATCGTCCATTTTCAGCAGACCGTGCTTTACGGTCTCCATCCCCAGAACAATGTTCTGCAAAACGGTAAAATTGTGCACCAGCTTAAAATGCTGGTGAACCATGCCGATTCCCAGGGCGTTGGCGTCCAGCGGCCCTTTGATCTTTACTTCCTGTCCCTTCACCCGGATCACGCCCTTCTCCGGCTGGTAAAGGCCGAACAGAACGCTCATCAGGGTGGATTTGCCTGCGCCGTTTTCTCCCAACAGCGCGTGTATCTCCCCTTTTTTTAACTGAAGAGTAATGTTGTCGTTGGCAATGATACCGGGAAATTCCTTCGTGATGCCCAACATCTCAATAATATAATTGTCCATACGGTTCCCCTCTCGTGTAAAACCGGTTGTCTGTCCTCCACCGCCCGGCGGGATGAAGGGTGCAGGCGAGCGGTCCCGGGCCGCGCCCGGACAAATCGCCTGAAATACCACAGGGTGCCGGACGCGCCGGCACCCTGTGTGTGACTTGCTAAATCTCTGCCGCAAATTATGAAATTGAAGTGATTACTCTACAAAGGTCACCTTTGTGTTGGCCAGCTCCGTCAGATCCTTGGTGGGATCATTGTTGTCCTCGGAGAACTGAATCAGCGTGATCTCGCCGTCCGCCAGCTTCTTGTAGATGGCGTCATACTGTTCCTGATTGAACTTCTCAAACTTGGAGGTTTCCATCGGAAGTCCCACGCCGCTGTTGGCTACCGTAAACACGGAGGTCTTGCCGCCCGGGAAGCTGCCGTCATAGAAATCCTTCACGCCGTCGTAAACAGAGTTGGAGAGCAGCTTCATAGCGGAGGTGATCACAGTATCGGACTCACTGCTCTGATCCACGTCCACGCCGATCACCTTGGCCCCCTTCTCCTGGGCAGCCGCCATCACGGAGTTGCCTACCGCGCCGCCGCAGCCGAATACCACCTGTGTGCCGTTCTGGTACCAGGAAGCCGCCATGGACTGAGCCTCCGGGGTAGCCGCAAACGCGCCGGTGTAGTTGTAGATAATCTCTATGCCGGTGACGCCGTCCTCAACAGCCGCGTACTCCGCGCCCTGCACAAAGCCGTAACCGTAGCGGATAACCGCCGGAACCGCCATACCGCCCATGAATCCCAGCTTGGTATAACCGTCCTTTACCGCCGCATATCCGGCCAGGAAACCGGCCTGGTCCTCCTGGAACAGGATGGGCATCACATTGTCGTTTGTCTTGTAGGTGTAGGCCGCGTCGTGGGGCTCGCCGTCCAGCAGGATAAAGTGCACGTCCGGATACTTGTCCTGGGCCATATAAATGGGCTCCTCAAACAGGAATCCAGGACAAACTACTAACTTCGCTCCGCCCTCGATGGCCAGGCCGATGGTCTCTAAGTAAGAGTCCGTAGTGCCCTCCTGGGGCTGGTAATATTTATAGGAGATTCCGTTCTCCTCCGCGTATTTCTTTAAGCCCTCCCAGGCGCCCTGGTTGAACGACTTGTCGTCGATGGTTCCCAGGTCCGTCACCAGCGCCAGCTCGTAGCCGCCGGATGCAGGCTCCGAAGCGGCCGCCTCGGTCGTAGCCTCCTCTGCCTTGCTCTCAGCCGCGGTGGTCTGCGCCTCCGTGGGGGCTGCCGTGGACTCCGTCTTCGATCCGCCGCCGCAGGCAGTCAGAGAACCGACCATTGCTGCTGCCAGTGCCAGAGCCAATACTGTTTTCTTCATAAGCTCGTTTCCTCCTTTTGGATTGTTAAAATACTGTTGTAAGTACGGTTTTAATTTACCACAAATTCCACTTTATTACAACCTATAAGCCGAATTTTCGTATATTTTGCCAGAATTGTCTATAAATGTACATGGCCTTTATAGGTCGAACAGGGACAGCTGGTTGGATTTGGGCAGGTCCGGCAGCAAACCCAGATCCGCCATCAGCGTACAGATGGTGCCGTTGACCTTGCTGCGGTTGCTGAAATCCTCGATGGAAAGGAACGCTCCGTCCTTCACCGCGTCCACCACCGCCTCCGCCGCCTTGTCGCCAAGACCGTCGATGCTGCTTAAGGAGGGCATGATCTTGCCGTCGATGACCTGGAAATCCCTGGCCTTGGCCCGGTAGATATCCAGGGGCATGAAATCGAACCCGCGGGCGTACATTTCCTGTACGATCCTCATGTCGCGCAGGGTATCCTGCTCCTTCTTGGACAGGGTGTCGGCCCGCTTCTTGTAGTCCGCCAGATAATATTCCAGCTTATCCCGTCCCTGGCACATAATCTCGTAGGAAAATGCGCTGGCGCGGATGCTGAAAAATGCCGCGTAGTAGGCCAGGGGATAAAATATCTTGCAGTAGGCGATACGCCAGGCCATCATAACATAGGCCGCCGCGTGGGCCTTGGGGAACATGTATTTGATCTTTTTACAGGACCAGATATACCATTCCGGCACCCCGTGGGCCGTCATCTCGGTGATCCAGTCGTCCTTTAAGCCCTTACCCTTACGCACGCTCTCCATGATGGTGAAGGAAAGGCCCTCGTCCATCCCCTGGGCGATCAGATAGATCATGATGTCGTCTCGGGTACAGATAGCGGTCTGAATGGTGGCCTTGCCCTCCTGAATCAAAGTCTGGGCATTTCCCAGCCACACGTCTGTTCCGTGGGCCAGTCCAGCGATCCGCACCAGGTCGGAGAAATACTTTGGCTTGGTGTCGATGAGCATCTGCATGGCGAAATCCGTACCGAACTCCGGCACGCCAAGGGCTCCCAAGGGACACCCGCCGATGTCGTCCGGCGTGATTCCCAGGGCCGCGGTGCTCTGGAACAGGCTCATGACCTCCCGGCTGTCCAGAGGGATATCCTTAACCGGGTCGATGCCCGTCAGGTCCTGTAACATTCGGATCATGGTGGGATCATCGTGTCCCAGGATGTCCAGCTTCAGCAGGTTGTGGTCAATGGAGTGATAGTCAAAGTGCGTCGTAACCGTGGAGGTGGTCATGTCGTTGGCCGGGTGCTGGACCGGCGTGAAGGAGTAGATCTCCTCCCCCAGGGGAAGCACGATGATTCCGCCCGGGTGCTGTCCCGTGGTCCTGCGCACGCCCACACAGCCCTGGACGATGCGGTTGATCTCGCAGTTGCGCTTGCGGCTGCCCCGCTCCTCGTAATATTTCTTCACGTAACCGTAGGCCGTCTTGTCCGCCAGGGTGCCGATGGTGCCCGCCCGGAAGGTCTGGCCCTTGCCGAAAATAACCTCCGTGTAGTCGTGGGCCTTACTCTGATACTCACCGGAGAAGTTTAAGTCGATATCCGGCTCCTTGTCCCCCTTGAATCCCAGGAAGGTCTCAAAGGGAATATCGAACCCGTCCTTCTCAAGAGGCGTCCCGCACACCGGGCAGGCCTTGTCTGGCATATCGCAGCCGGCCATACCGGAGAACTTCTTCACTTCCTCAGAGTCAAAGTCATAGTACCGGCATTTGGGACAGTGGTAATGGGGGCTTAAAGGGTTTACCTCCGTGATGCCGGACATGGTGGCCACAAAGGAGGAGCCCACCGATCCCCGGGAACCCACCAGGTAACCGTCCTCGTTGGACTTCCACACCAGCTTCTGGGCGATAATGTACATAACCGCGAAGCCGTTGGTGATGATGGAGTGCAATTCCCGCTCCAGCCGGTCCACCACGATCTTCGGCAGGTCCTCGCCGTACATCTCGTGGGCCCTGTCGTAGCAGATCTTGGTCAGCGTCTTGTCCGAGTCCGGGATCACAGGCGGGCATTTGTCCGGCCGCACCGGGGAAATCTTCTCGCACATATCCGCGATCTTCCGGGTATTGGTCACCACCACCTCCTGGGCCTTATCCGGTCCCAGGTAGTCGAACTCCGCCAGCATCTCCTCGGTGGTGCGCAGGTAAAGGGGCGCCTGGTCGTCGGAGTCCTTAAACCCCTGTCCCGCCATGATAATCCGGCGGTACACCTCGTCCTGGGGATCCAGGAAATGCACGTCGCAGGTGGCGCAGACCGGCTTTCCGAAATGCTCCCCCAGGTTCACGATGCGGCGGTTGATTTCTTTTAAATCCTCCTCGGTTTTCACCGTACTCTTCTCATCCCGCAGCATAAAGGAGTTGTTCCCCAGAGGCTGAATCTCCAGATAGTCGTAAAAATGCACCAGTCTCGCCACCTCCGAGGCCGGAGCGCCCCGCAGCATGGCCTGGTACAGTTCTCCCGCCTCGCAGGCCGAGCCGATGAGAAGCCCTTCCCGGTACTGGCTTAACACGCTCTTGGGAATCCTGGGCCGCCTGGCGTAATAGGTCAGGTGGGACCAGCTCACCAGCCGGTAGAGATTGATGCGGCCAATGTCATTTTTCGCCAAAATGATCACGTGGTAGGTCGGCAGCTTGCGGATGGTGTCCTCGTTCATGGCGTTTAAGGAGTTTAACTGGTCCAGGGTCTCCACGTCCCGGTCCCGCAGCATCTTCACAAAAGCCGCGAATATTTCCGCCGTACACCCAGCGTCGTCCACCGCCCGGTGATGGTTGGCCAGGGAAATGTTCAGGGCCTTCGCCACCGTGTCCAGCTTAAAACGGTTTAAATTGGGCAGCAGCAGCCTGGCCATAGTCACAGTGTCAAGCACCGTGGGGTTAAACGCAAGGCCCTGCTTCTCCGCATAATGGCCGATAAATCCCACGTCAAAGGAGGCGTTGTGGGCCACCAGCGCCGCGTCCCCAACAAATTCCAGAAACTGGGGAAGAATCACGTCGATCTTGGGGTACGGCAGCACCATGGCGTCGTTGATGCTGGTCAGTTTCTCAATGTCAAATGGAATGGGCACGTCCGGGTTCACAAAGGTTGAAAATTTATCCGTGATCTTCCCGTCCGTCACCTTCACCGCCCCGATCTCAATGATCCGGTTCTTCTCCGGGCTGAAGCCCGTGGTCTCGATGTCAAAAACCACATATGTATCGGCGAAACTCTGGTTCCTGGAATTCTCCACCAGCTGCTTGGTATCGTCCACCAGATACCCCTCCACGCCGTAGATGACCTTGAAGGTATCTCCCTTGTCCAGGGCGTGGTTGGCGTCCGGAAAGGACTGCACACAACCGTGGTCCGTCACCGCGATGGCAGACATTCCCCATTTCTTGGCCCGCTTGATGATATCCTTCACCTCGGAGACGCCGTCCATGTCGCTCATCTTGGTATGGCAGTGCAGCTCCACCCGCTTCTCCAGACTTCCGTCCATGCGCTTGCTGGTGAAATCATCGCACTTCTTGATGCCCACGATGGAGCCGAGGGTCAGCTCTCCGTCGAACTTGTCAATGGTGGTCACGCCCTTGATGCGGATGAAGGAGCCCACGTTGATCACGCCCTTGACCTCCTCGAACAGCTCCGGCCGCACAAACATTTTCACGCTGATGGTGTCCGTGAAGTCCGAGATGTCGAAGGTCAGGATGAATTTGCCGCTGCGCAGCTCCCGGCTCTCGCAGGTGAGGATCTTGCCCCGCAGGGTCACCTCGCCCATCTCCCCGTCGATCTTCTCGATATCCAGGAAGTCGTCCTCGAAATCGCGGCCGTAGAGCACCTCCGGGTTGTTGGATTTTTTGACCGTAAAGCCCCGGTCCCCGAAGCCTCCACGGTCCTTTCCCCAACTGCCCTTCTGCTGGCGTCCTCCTTTGTTTAGCTGGCCCTCCCGGCCCTTGCCCTGGGAGATGCCGCCGTTTCCATTTCCCGCCTTGGCATTCCCCGGCGCCGCCCCGGAGCCTGCCGCTGCGGGCGAAGCGCCCGGCACGCCCGGCAGGTTGGCGCCCATGGTCTCTAAGCCCTCTCCGCCAACATCGCCGGAGGCAGCCTGCTGGAGCAGCATGTCCCAGGGAGCCGCATCGTTGCCGCCGCCCACAAAGTCCTGGCCTCCGCCGGTGGGGGACTGAGCCAGCGCCACAGCGGCGGGCGCGCCTGCCTGGCCGCCTTCGCCCATGGCTTCCAGCTCGTCCCGGTGGTTCTTCCAGTAAATGGCCCTGGCTTCCTCCTCCATCCGCTCTTCCAGCTGCTTTCGCAGCTTGCTGCCCTGGGCGGGCACATAGCGGTAGCTCACCTCCATGGGCAGGCCGCAGCGCTCGGCGAAAACCTTTTCCAGCACGCGCTTTAATTCGCCGATCCGGTCCCGGTTCACCATGGTGTCCTCCACCGTCAGCGTCATCCGGTCCTGGCCCTCGAACTCAATCTCCGCCTTGCGGAAAATGTTGTACTCCACAATGCTGTAGTGCTTCAGCTCCAGAAGCAGGCTGTCCTTGTATATCTCCAGCAGCTTTCTGGGGGTATACTGTTCCGACAGATTATATTTTTCCAGGACCTTGATCTCCAGCTGTTTGTCCGGAAAAAGCTGGTCCTTGATACCTTTTTCCAGATCGTAGATATTTTTCTTGTGAATCAGACGGGGGCTCTTCAAATACACGCGGATCTGACTTCTGTCCCTGGTGCTGGTCACTTTGTCCACCTGCACCAGATTCAGGAGCCCGCGCAGCTGATCCGTTACCTTTAACTCCGGAAATACTTCAAAAAACGGTTTTGCCATGCTTATGCTTCTTTCTATTCAGTCAAAACAGCCGTCCGGTCCGGGTTGCCGTCCCGTCGTAAATACGGGTCGCCTGCCGATGCCCGGGCGGTCTGTTGCGCTCGTCTCCTGTTATATCCGGTCCGTTCCGTCAACCCAAAAATTCTTCCCAGGCCTCGGGCTTAAATCCGGTAATCACCCTGGTCCCATCCACCAGGATCGGGCGCTTTACCAGCATCCCGTCGGAGGCCAGCAGCTTTAACTGCTCCTCCTCGCTCATGTCCGCCAGCTTGTCCTTAAGGCCCAGGGACTTATATTTCAAACCGCTGGTATTGAAAAATTTCTTTAAAGGCAGACCGCCCTCTTTGGACCAGCGGGCCAGTTCCTCAGCCGTGGGGTTCTGCTCCACAATGTGGCGGTCCTCATATACCGCGCCTTTGGCGTCCAGCCACTTCTTCGCCTTCTGGCAGGTGGAGCACTTGGGATATTCGATCAACAACATCTGTATATTCCTCCTATTCGTTGACGTTCCGCCCGGCAAGAGCGCAAAGCTCCGCCCGCAAGGCGTTTAAAAGCTCGTTCTCCGGCACTTTGCGGATAATCTCGCCCCTGCGGATCAAAAGGCCCTCGCCCACGCCGCCCGCGATGCCCAGATCCGCTTCTCTGGCCTCGCCCGGCCCGTTGACCACGCAGCCCATAACCGCCAGCTTGATGTTTAACTCGTCAAATTCCGCCGCCATGGTCTCTACCTGGTTTGCCAGTGAGATCAAGTCGATGCGGGTGCGGCCGCAGGTGGGACAGGACACCACCTCGATGCCGCCCGTTCTCAGCCCAAGGGTCTTTAAAATCAGTTTGGCGGATTTCACCTCCTCCACCGGATCCCCGGTGAGGGACACGCGGATGGTGTCGCCTATGCCCTGGTAGAGAATGATCCCCAGGCCCACGGAGGACTTGATATTCCCGCTGGTCAGAGTGCCCGCCTCGGTGATGCCCACGTGGAGGGGATAATCGGTCTTTTGGGCGATCAGTTCGTGGGCTTTCACGCACATTATCACATCTGAGGACTTGATGCTGATCACCAGATTGCGGTATCCCAGGTCCTCGATGACGGCGACCTTGTCAAGGGCGCTTTCCACCAGGCCCTCGGCGGTGACGCCGCCGTATTTGGCCAGAATCTCCTTTTCGAGAGAGCCGGAGTTCACGCCCACCCGGATAGGGATTCCCCGCTCCGCGGCTTTATCGACCACGGCTTTGATGCGCTCTCTGGAGCCGATATTTCCGGGGTTGATGCGGATTTTATCCGCGCCGTTCTCAATGGCGGCCACAGCCAGCCGGTAGTCGAAATGGATATCCGCCACCAGCGGGATGTGGATCTGCTCCTTGATCTCCTTCAGCGCGGCCGCAGCCTCCATGGTGGGCACCGCCACCCGGATGATCTCGCAGCCCGCCTGTTCCAGGCGCAGGATCTGGGCGACCGTGGCCTTTACATCCTCCGTCTTTGTATTGCACATGGACTGGATCAGCACCGGGTTGCCGCCACCGATGAGGCGGTTACCGATTTTTACAGTCTTTGTGTGTTCTCTTGTCATGTTGTAGTCTCCTTGTTTCGAATTGATCTGGAAACGGTGAAGTTCCTGGCAGGATTTGTCTGGTACCCCTGACATTCTAATTGCTGGGATTCGCTGGCCGTCCTAAGGAATCCACCAGGCTCTGCCTGGTACCCCTTTATTCTCAAACTTCCAGGGATTCGCTGGCCGTCCTAAGGAATCCACCGGGCTCTGCCCGGTACCCCTTAGGACAAGGTCTAAAACAGCTTTCTCACATCATTGAACAGAACCAACACCATCAGCGCCATGAGAAGCATCATCCCCGCCATATGAACCATGCCCTCTTTCTCCTTGTCGATGGGTTTTCCGCGCACTGCCTCGATGAACAGGAACACCAGGCGTCCTCCGTCCAGTGCCGGGATGGGCAGCAGGTTCATGACGCCTAAGTTAGCGCTGAGCAGGATGCAGAAATTGATCAGCGTCAAAATCACTACGGTTCTCCCGTATGGGATCACCTGGTCCACTGTGTCGTCGATGGTGGTCACGATTCCCACCGGTCCGCTGAGGTCGTTCAGTGACACCTCCCCGTGGAACATCATATAAAAAGCGTCAAACACGTACTGAATCCAATATTTTACCTCATACGCGCTGTGCACCAGCAGCTGGCCCAGGCCGCTGACCGGCTTGGCTACGCCGTCGAAGCGCACGCCCATAAGGTATCCCCCGTCCTCCTCAGAATATTGGGGAACGATCACCGCGCTGCGGCGCTCCACTCCGCCGTTTCCGTCCGCGCGCTTGTATTCCACCGTTATGGTCTTGCCCGCGTGCGTCTGAATGTAGAGCGTGATGTCATCCTTGGAGTGTATATTACGGCCGTTGATCTCCGTGATCAAATCTCCGGGTAAAAGCCCCGCTTCCTTGGCCGGATATCCGTCCATCACCTCCATCACCGTGGCCGGCTGGTAGCCGGTCAGACCCACGATCACCATGGACAGAAGAAAGGCCATCAGGAAATTGAAAATAGGACCGGCGGCCACCACGGAAATCCTGGCCCAAACGGATTTATTATTAAATGCAGACTGGTCCGAATTCTCCTCATCTTCTCCCAGCATCATGCAGGAGCCCCCAAAGGGGAGTATTTTGATGGAATAGCGCGTTCCGCCCTTCTCAAAACTGTACAGTCTGGGGCCCATGCCCAGGGAGAACTCAATCACGCCGATTCCGTTCAGCTTGGCGAACAAAAAATGTCCGAACTCATGAATCATTATGATGATACCAAATATCAGCACCGCTGCAACAAAACTCATTCTGCTTTCACCTGTTTTCTTTCCTTCAATTTAAAGCCCACTTCGCTTTGATATACTCATATGTTTCCCGCTCTGCGGCCAGAATCTGGTCCACATCCGGATTCTGCACCGTCTTGTGGTATCTCATGGCGCTCTCGATCATGTCTGTGATGGTCAGATAACCGATCCTGCGGTCCAGAAACAGGCTCACCGCCAGCTCGTTGGCCGCGTTGAACACGGTGGGCAGGGATCCGCCCGCGGTTCCCGCCTCGAAGGCCAGGGAAAGGCCGCGGAAATTCTCGAAATCCGGTTTCTCAAAGGTAATCTCAGACAGCTCCCAGAAGTTTAAGCGCCCTCCGGGCAAATACCGCCGTTCAGGATAATACAGCGCGTACTGGATGGGGAGCTTCATGTCCGGCGTGCCAAGCTGGGCGATCACCGCCCCGTCCGCAAATTCCACCATGGAGTGAATCACGCTCTGGGGCTGGATCACCACCTGTACCTGATCCATTTCCACGCCGAACAGCCATCTGGCCTCCATCACCTCCAGGCCCTTGTTGACCATGGTGGAGGAATCGATGGTGATCTTGTGGCCCATGGACCAGTTGGGATGCTTTAAGGCGTCCTCCACCTTCACATCGGCCAGCTCCGCCCTGGTGCGCCCCCGGAAGGGGCCGCCGGAGGCGGTCAAAAGGATCTTTGCCACCGGGTTGCCCGCCGCCCCCTGGAGACTCTGAAAAATCGCAGAGTGCTCAGAGTCCACCGGCAGTATTTTTACATTTTTTTCCTTAGCTAAGGGCATGATAATATGACCTGCCGTCACCAGGGTCTCCTTGTTGGCCAGGGCAATGTCCTTGCCCGCCTCCATGGCCGCGATGGTGGGGCGGATACCGATCATACCCACCACGGCCGTCACCACGATCTCCGCCTCCGGCTCCGTGGCCGCCTGGATCAGTCCGTCCATTCCGGAAACCACTTTAACCTCCAGATCCGCCACCTTTACCCGCAGCTCAGCCGCCCTGGCTTCATCCCAAACGCAGGCCACCTTGGGCGCAAATTCCCGTATCTGCTCTTCCAGCAGGCCGATGTTGCTGCCAGCTGCCAGCGCCGTCACCTGAATATCGCGGTTGTACCGCACAATTTCCAGAGTCTGGGTACCGATGGAGCCGGTGGAACCCAGTATCGCAATCTTCTTCATATGTTTTATTATCTCCTGTTATAACGGTATCTTAAACGCAAAAAGTCCGGGCAATCCATTTCCCGTTCACTTTAAGAAAGTGAGCGCGAAATAGATCGCCGGAGCCGTAAAAATCATGCTGTCGAACCGGTCCATGATTCCGCCGTGGCCCGGTATGAGATGCCCGTAATCCTTCACATTGTGGTTTCGCTTGACAGCCGAAGCCGCCAGGTCCCCAACCTGTGAGATCACGGCCGCAATGGCGCAGGCCAGCGTGCAGGCCAGCTGCGGATTCTCGATCTGCGCCATGTGGCCGCCGAATACGGTGGAGAAAATGAGGCCCAGGGCCGCCGCTCCCAGCGTGCCGCCCACCGCTCCCTCCACGGATTTCTTCGGGCTCAGCACCGGAGCCAGCTTGTGTTTTCCCAAAAGCATGCCGCTGCAGTAAGCGCAGGTATCGCAGCCCCAGGAGCTTAAAAAAATCAGCCACACCAGAAACGCGCCGTCGTCCATCACCCGGGTCTGATACAGGAAGCTGAGCATCACCGGCACATAACAGACGCCGAAAAACGCGCCTGTGATCTCCTCTGTCCGGTACTTGGGAAATGTAAACACATACACCGCCATCAATAGCATCAGGGAGGCAATGATCATCAGCGTAATGTACTGCTGCCCCTCAAACCACAGAATTCCATAGTAGGAAACCGCAGTTCCGTAGCCGATAAGGGCCAGGGGCTTTTTGTGTATATCCAGTACGCGGTACAGTTCGAAGAGTCCTACCAGGGATATGGCTGCCGTGACGGCAAAGAGCAGCGCGCCGCCCTGCCCCACCACCACGATGGCGATGGCCACCAGTATGATTCCACTGATTAACCGTGTTGTAAACATGGTGTTCTCCTTTCCGCATCCTCCATTTTATCTCTTGTCAGCCCTTTACGCCGCCGAACCGCCGTTCTCTCCTATTATATTGCACAATAGCCTTTTCCAATTCCTCTTTATTGAAATCCGGCCACAGGCAATCGGTCACCACGATCTCGGTGTAGGCCAGCTGCCACAGCAGATAGTTGGACAGGCGCAGCTCGCCGCTGGTGCGGATGAGCAGATCCGGGTCCGGCATGTCCGCCGTATCTAAATAGGAAGCAAATGTGGCCTCGTCGATCTGATCCGCGTCCACCTTCCCGGCCGCGCAGTCCTGGGCCAGCCGCTTCGCCGCCCTGCGTATCTCGTCCCGGCCGCCGTAATTGACCGCGATCACAAAGGTCAGGCCCGTATTGTCCTTTGTCTCGGACTCCAGGCGGTTGATCCCTTCGATGATATCCCGGTCAAAACGGGTGCGGTCGCCGATCATTTTCACCCGCACATTGTTGGCGGAGGCAATTTTCAGCAGACGCACCATATAAAAACGAAACAGCTGCATCAGGGCGCCCACCTCGTCGGAGGAGCGCTTCCAGTTCTCTGTGGAAAAGCCGTACACGGTCAGATAGCGGATTCCCATTCGGGCCGCGATCTCCACCGTTTTCTCTACGGTAACGCAGCCCTCCTTGTGTCCCATGGTTCTGGGCAGTCCGCGTTTTTTTGCCCAGCGACCATTTCCGTCCAGAATCAGGGCCACATGCTGCGGAATTACCATTTGTTCATCCAATGCCATATCTTCTGTTCACCTTTCTATCAGGCCGCCCCGGCGGCCCGCCAGATTCTGCGATCACCCACGGGCCGCGCCCGAAGCTCATCACATTCCGCGATCACCCACGGGCCATACCCGAAGCTCATCACATTCCGCGATCACCCACGGGCCGCGCCCGCGGCTCATCACATTCAATAAGGGAGCAGGTGTCCGCCTGCCCCCCGCTTTTGTATGATTGAAATCGGTCCCCTGACCGCCTTAAACGGTCATGATCTCCTTGGTTTTTGTCTCCACCGCTTTGTCGACCTTCTCGACCATCTTGTCGGTGAGCTTCTGCATCTTCTCCTCCGCCAGATCGCGGTCGTCCTCGCTCATGTCGCCGCTCTTCTCCATCTTCTTGAACGCGTCCATGGCATCCCGGCGGATGTTGCGGATGGCTACCTTGGCCTGGTCGCCTTTTTTCTTGACGTCCTTAGCCAGCTCTTTTCTGCGGTCCTCGGTCAGCTCCGGGAAAATCAGACGGATCGCGTTGCCGTCGTTGTTGGGGTTAATTCCCAGCTCAGAGGTGAGGATCGCCTTCTCGATGGGTTTGATCAGGCTCTTCTCCCAGGGCTGAATCACAATCATTCTGGCCTCGGGCACGGAAATATTGCCTACTTGCTGAAGGGGCGTGGGGGTGCCGTAGTAGTCCACCTTGATCTTGTCCAGCACATGGGGGTTGGCCCGTCCTGCGCGGATGGCGCCGAACTCTTCTTCCAGCACGACCAGTGTCTTGTTCATCTTTTCCTCATATTTTTTTAATTCTTCCATACGCTCCTCCTGATTTCATGCGGTATTAGCCGCGAATTAAGTTTAAGTTCGGATGTTTAAAATTGCATTTACGCGGTCACGATGGTGCCGTTAATCCGGCCCTGCATGGCGTTGGCGATGCCGTCCGGCTCATTTAAACTGAACACCGCCATTGGCATCCGATGCTCCATGCACATGATGGAGGCGGTCAGATCCACCACTGCCAGCTGCTTGTCGATGACTTCCTGAATTGTGATGGTGTCGTATTTCTTCGCAGCCGGATTTACCTTGGGATCGCTGTCGTAAACGCCGTCGATGGCCTTGGCTAACAGAATACAGTCCGCGTCCATCTCAATGGCCCGCAGAGCGATTCCGGTATCCGTGGAGAAATAGGGATGTCCGGTGCCCCCGGCAAAGAACACGACCATACCGTGCTCAAAGTATTTGTTGGCCCGGTCCTTGGAGAACAGCTTGGTCATGGAGCCGCACTCAAAGGGCGTCAGAATCTGGGTTTTCATCCCCGCATTGCGGAAAATCTCGGACACATAGATGCAGTTCATCACCGTGGCCAGCATGCCGATCTGGTCCGCCTTGGTGCGGTCGATGGCCTCGCTGGTGCGCCCGCGCCAGAAATTGCCTCCGCCGATGACGATGCCCACCTGTACGCCCGCGTCCACGGAAAGCTTTACCTGACGGGCCACTTCCTTTACCGTGTCCTCGTCAAATCCCGTGTGTTTGGGACCGGCGAGCGCCTCGCCGCTTAATTTCAAAAATACGCGATTCATTTTCATACTGATGTGAATCTCCCTTGTAATTGAGTTTTTAAGACGTGTGCCGTCATGCACACGATTTGGGCGGTATAATGCCTGTGGACATTATACCATATCTCCCTCATTTTGCAAAGAAAAAGAAAACTTTTAATTGTTTTCTGTTATTTTTTCATATTTGTCGAAACATTTTACAATTTCTCTTTGAGATTTGGGGAGATATGTAATATAATAGGGCTAATAGACAAAACAGACAAAGGAGGATTTTCCGTGGATTGGTTTCAGAATAAAAAAAAGAAGGCGGTTGAACAGCCGGAGGTAGAGGCGGCCGTTCCCCGGACTGAGGCCGCCGGGGGAGTCCGCGGCAAGCTGGATGAGATCATGTCGGCGGGTCCTGCTTCCAAAGGCGTCGTCATGAAGCTCTATCTGGAAAATTTCAAACATCTGAACAAGATTTTCGGATACGATTACTGCGAGGAGCTGCTCGGTCAAATCACCGCCTATTTAAGCGGGACTGCGGGCGGCAATGTTTACCGCCACATCGGCGTGGAGTTCATACTCGTGTTGGAACAGTTCTCAGAGGGACGCGCTTCTGAGCTTGGCGACGAGATTCTGGAACGTTTTGATCACGTCTGGACCATCAATGGGATCGACTGCCTCTGC
Organism: Enterocloster lavalensis; assembly: GCF_046603895.1. Classification (NCBI taxonomy): domain Bacteria; kingdom Bacillati; phylum Bacillota; class Clostridia; order Lachnospirales; family Lachnospiraceae; genus Enterocloster; species Enterocloster lavalensis. The sequence continues at coordinate 6,201,300 of NZ_CP176637.1, read as the reverse complement.
TCCGCTCAGATCGGACTCTGTTCCTATCCGGGACACGCTCAGACGACGGATGAGCTGTTAAAGCGCCTGGATCTCGCGGTGTCCAGCGCCTCTGAGTCCGGCCCCAACCAGCTGGCGGTCTACGACAGCGTGCTGCACACGCAGTTCATGCGCAAACAGGCCATTGCGCATTATCTGCAGACGGCCCTGGAAAACCACGAGATCGAGGTGCGCTACCGTCCCACCTACAATCTGAATACCGGCCGCTTTACCAGAGCGGACTTTTACATGCGCGTATTCATCCAGGGAATCGGTCTCATCGGCGCCGGCGAGTTCCTGCCCATCGCGGAGGACTCCGGGCAGATCCGCGCCATCGGCTATTACGGCCTGGAGCAGGTAGGACGCTGCATCGCGGAGCTGATGGAAGCCGGAAAGGAATTTGACTCCATCTGCATGCCGGTGTCGCCCATTCTGTTCCTCCAGGAGAATTTCCTGGACGAGGTGTCCCGCATCATGGAGAGCTATCACATACCGGCCGGGAAGCTGGCCCTGGAGCTGGACGAGAGCGCCCTTGGCTCCGCTTACTTAAATATCAACATCATCATGCAGGAGCTCTCCGATATGGGCGTGGAGCTGGTGCTCAACGGCTTCGGCTCCGGATATACCCCCATCTCCAGCATCCTGGACCTGCCGGTGCAGACGCTGAAGCTGGAGCGCATGTTCGTGTGGCAGCTGGAGACGGAACCGCGCTCCGCCAGCATTTTCGGCGGACTGATTCAGATCGCCAGGGATCTTGGACTGCATATCATCGCAGAGGGCGTGGAGACGGAGAACCAGTTAAACGCCCTGAACAAGTTCGGCTGCGAATACCAGCAGGGCTTCTACTACGCTCCCACCATGAACCAGGATGTGCTGATGAAGGTGATCGGCACGTCTTTGGAGGAATCCCGCCTCACCATCGAGGAAGAGAAATTAAAACTGAAGCGGTGACGGCGGGTGACAGCGGATCCTACAATAAATAGCCGGAGGCAGGTCTCAATGACCTGCCTCTTCTGATGGTTCGCCGGATGTGTTCTCCGCAGTCTGGTCCATCACCACCTGCAGATGCCGGTAGGGGATCTGGATTCCCGCCGCGTCAAAGTGCTGCTTGATCAGCCTGCGGATGTCGCTGCAGGCCGCGAAGTTGTCGTCGATGTTCTGGGTCCACACCGTGGACTTGAGGATGATTCCGTCCTCCCCCAGTTCCTTCACGGACACCTTGACTTTATCCCCCTCCTCCTTGTTGGCCCGAACGTCCATCACCAGCGGATGTTCGGAGATGGTGCGCTGCATAATCTCAATGGCTTTTTCCAGATCGCTCTCGTAACTCACGGAAATCTCCATGTAATTGCCGATGTAATCGTTATTATAATTGCTGTTCTCCACAATGGCCTTGTTGATCACGCTGTTGGGGATGATCATACGGCTGTTGTGGTAGGTGCGGATCACGGTGTGGCGCACCGTCATATCCTCCACGATACCGGAAATTCCCAGGCTGCTGATGTTCACCTTCTCCCCCAGGTTGAAGGGCCGCGACCAGCTGAGCATGACGCCGCTTACCACGTCGGCCAGAACCTGCTGGGCCGCAAAACCGACGATGGCCACCAGCAGCGAGGAACTGGTCAGCAGGGTGGCGCTGAGGGTCTTGGTGGTGTTGAACAGGCCGCTGGCACAGATAAACGCGATGATGGTCAGGATGGCCTTGGAGATGCTGCGCAGAAATTTGATATGGATCTGCTCGTTGCGCTTTAAAATCATGCTGAACGTCTTATTCAGCACCAGCATGCCCACAAACCAGAGCGCGATAATAATCGCAAGCTTAATTAAAATAATCTCCAAAATGTTCTTCCTTTCACACTGAGTTTAACGGTCCCAGTATACAACATTTCATCCGATATTACAACCCGGGGCATATTCCAACACATGTCCCGGGCTTTAAAGGCAAATTTCCGGAATTTAATTTAGTACAATTTCTTCTCAAAATGCTGGTAATCCTTGGGATTGTTCCAATCCCCTCCCCAGGAAAAACCGTGGGCCGAAAAGACCTTGAAGGCCAGGTCCTCGTGGGTAATCACGTGGGGCAGGCCGGTGCTCCGGTCAATGTAATCGTTGGCGTTCTCGTGGGACCAGCGGGCTTTTCCGTCCCGGTAGGAGACGTAGGGATTTTGCTGCGGGTTGATATCGATGGCAAAGCCGTAGGCGTGGTTGGAGAGCTTCCCTCCTCCCGTCACCGGGCGGTAATTGAAGCACGAGGTGTTGTTCTTGTCGATGGAGGCCGAGTCGGAGCTCTCCCCGTCGCCGGTCCAGTAGTTGTCCACCAGATGCATGGACTGAATCTCGTACTCCGCGTCGTAGAACTCCCGGAAAATCTCCAGCACCTCGTCAGCCAGCCCTTTGTTCACAATGATCTCGCCCACCTGGAGTTCATGGTTAAAGTTGTAATGCAGCACCTTTAAATACCGCAGGTCGCTCAGAGCCACATCCGGGTTGTCCCGGTAGGACTTCCCGTTGATCCTGCCGTAAACGGCGCCCTCTGTCTTAATCTCATAGGCCTGGAAATATTTCTCCAGATGGTCCATGTCCAGTTCCCGGCTGGTCACCACAGTTCCGGCCGCCACCCCGTCCAGAGTCTCCCACTTGGGCGGCTCGGTTTCCGGCGGCTGCGTGGTCTCCGGCTCCGATGTCTCCGCCTCCGAGGACGCCCTGGCCGCGGCCAGGCGCTCAGCCTCCAGGCTGGATTCCATTTCCGCTCTCATGCCGTCCGCCTCCCGGGAGACTTCCATGAGACTGGCGTTTTCCGCGCTCATACGTTCCATCTGTCCGTTCAGAGCGGACACCCTGGCTCCCAAAAAGATCGCGGAAACCAGGAGGCCGACCCCTGCGGCCCCGATGAGTCCCGAAACCAAATGGTTCCGGTTTCTTCTTCTGCTCTGTCTCATGGTCACTCCCCTACCTTACAGTACATCCCCAGCTCCGCGATACAGGTATCGTCGTAGGAGGAACCCTTGTAGACATCGTCGATCCGATACTCGATATAGCTGGCCGGATAGGGCGGGTCCACCTGCACCACATACTCCCGCTGTTCCGCCGGGAAGGTAATCTGGAAGGAATAGTCGTCCAGCGTGATGGTCAGGGTTCTGGGGCGGTTGTTCCCGTAAAAATACTTGTCATTGCGCCAGTTGCCCAGCTTAAATGTGAGGTAGGTGATGGGCTGCTCCTGATCCAGCTTGTAGTAGATCGTCTCGCCGATGCCCGGGCCTTCCACCCCTTCCTGCCAGGAGGTGACCTCATCCCCGTCCACGGCCATCTCCGGCCCGTTCTGATTATTCTCCTGCTCAATGTTGGAGGTGGAGCCGGACTGGATGATGCCGACTCTGGCGTAACCGGTCAGGTCCGGGGAACCGTCCAGCAGCCACGCTGAGGTGGTTTCGGGAGCGGCGGCCGTGGTCTGTGCGGCCGTGGTTTCCTCCTCGGTCTGCGCGGGCGTCGTCTCTTCGGCGCTTGTCTCCGTCTCAGAGGCTTCGGTCTCCTCCTTTTTCTCCGGCTCGTCGTCCTCCTTCTTGCCGGAATCCCAGTTCTTGTCCTCATCTTCGGCAATTTCAGTCTCGGTCCCACCCTTGCCGGAAATGGCGTCCAACACCTTCGGCGCCATAAACGCGGCCAGGATGCCAATCACAAGGCAGATGGGGATAATTAGCAGCCAAATGGGGAATTTCTTTTTGGGCTTATCCGGCTTTTTGGGGGAAGGAGCCGCTGTGGATGCCTGCTCCATTCTCCCCTGGTTCGCAGCCTCCTGTCTCGCCCCGCACTTGGGACAGAATTTCGCTCCGTCCTTCATTGGAGTTCCGCAATTTTTACAAAACATTCCTGTTTTCTCCTTTTTCTGATGGTATGGCCACCTGCGGCTTACGCCGCCGGTTCACCCGTTTCCGTAAAAAAACGCTGCGGCGTGTTATAACGCGGTCCTCACTCCTGCAGAAGCACGTCCCACACACCTATATTGGCCCGCCAGACCGCCTGAAACTGGGATGGCGGCACCGGCGACGTTTCCGTTCCCACCTCGATGGTCAGGCTGGGAATCCCCTTCTTGGAGATCGCCCAATCCTTGTAACCGGCGGGGTCCAGCTTCTCGTAGTTGGCATCCGTGGGGTAACCGGTCAGCGCGCCCACCTGATTGGCCAGCGCCCTGGTCGCCTCCTTTAACTCCCCGGTCTGGCCGAAATACCAGTAGATCACATTTCCCTGCGTGTGATAGCTGACCGTGCGCGCAAATGGATAGCGCTCCGTCAGGGCGATCAGGGCTGCCGCTTCCGGCTCGCTTCCGGGAGCGGTTCCCTTGTAATGGTCCGCGCTGGGCCGTCCCAGGCCGTCGTTGTAGCTCTCCCAGAGGGCATCGAAGTTACGGTTCAAATCCACGCCGCGGGAGTTGGATTTCCAGCGCCGCAGGTAAGCGTTCATATCCTGGGCGCCGTCCAGGCGGCTGATCTCCAGCACCCGTTCCCGGGTTTCTTCCGTCAGACAGCCGTCCAGCCCCATCTGGCTGATGGACACGCCGTCCGGGTTGATCATGGGCACCACATGGAACGCTGTGGTTCCCTCCGTGATCCCCGGGTAATTCTGAATATTTCCCAGAAATTGGGACGTCTGCTTCATCACCAGCTGGGTGGTCATGTATTCCCGCGCATGGATGGAAGCTGTCACCAGAATGTGCCGTCCGGCCTTCTCCGGGTCCCCGATCACCAGATGCCACAGAGAACGCCCGTCCGGCGTATCCGTCAGGGATTCCAGTGTGACCAGGTCCGGATAACCGGCCTCCATGGCCTGAAGGTCCCGGGTCATCTGGTCATAAGTGTACATCTGCGGATCGGAATCCACGATCAGCTCCTGTGGCCGGGCCGACTTCGCGGGCGGCTCCGCCTGATTTTCCGGACCGGGGGCAGACTGCGCCGTGGCGCTCTCCTGTTCTGCTCCGGCCTGCGAAATTCCTTCCGGCAGACCGGTGTTTCCGGTCTGGGCCGCGCCGGACATTTGGTCCGCGCTCCCGGCCTGGTTTACACCGTCTGTCTGTCCCATACCCCCATTCTGGCCTTCGACCGGCGTTTGTCCGGCATTCCCGGCCCGGCCCTCCGCCTTCTCCCCGGGCGCACTGGCCTGCAGGGTTTCCCGGTCCGCGGCAGCCAGTTGAATTTCCGTCTCCATTTCCACCTTCCCTTCCCCTCCGGAAACCGCCGTCCGGCCGGAAGATTCGGCGGAGGCTGCGAAAATGATTCCTGCGCAGACCGCCGCTGTCAGGACGACGGCGGTGATTCCTGCGATCCATACGGTTTTAGACATGGCTTCCTCCTAGTAACTTAAGTATGAAGCCAGGGCATAACCCGTGTAACCGTTATAGGTGATCTTGTAAAATCCGTTTCCGGCTGTGGACACGTAGCTCACGGCAGCTCCAAGGGGGATCTTGCAGATCTCACCGGCGCTGGTGGAATCGCTGGTCCGCAGGGTGATGAACTCGTTGCAGTTTACCACATACATCGTGTCATACACTGCTTCTCCGGCGACAGCGCTTCCCGGAGTCTCGCTGAGGTAGGAGGCGAGGGCATACCCGGTCTGGCCGTTGTAAATCACCTGATAAAATCCGTTTCCGGCAGTGGATACATAGCTCACGCTGGCTCCAAGTGGAATTTTGCAGATTTCCCCGGAGGTGGTGAAATCGCCGGGCCGCAGGGTGATAAACTCGTTGCAGTTCACCACATACATCGTCTTATACGTCGCCCCATTGCCGCCCGGATCCTGGGCCGGGACCGTGCTCTGAGTTTCCGGCGCTGTCTGGGAATTTTCTTCCGGCTGCTCCGTGGACGCGGGCTGAGTCTGATCGGAAACCGTGGTCTCCACAGCAGCCGCGGTGGTTTCCGGCTCCGTTTCAGCCTCCGCCGCCGAGGTTTCCTGCTCCGCGGCGGTTGTTTCCTTCCCGTCCGCTTCCTCCTCCGTCTGCTTCTTCCGGTCGCCGTCCGAAGAACCCCATCCGTCGCTGCCGCCGTCCGCAACCTGGGCCGCTGCGCCCTTGTCCTTACCCTTGCTCCACACAAAATAAGCGGTTCCTCCGGCCATGGCTGCCACCAGCAGCAGACAGATGATAATAAAGGGCGCCGCGCTCTTCTTTTTCTTCTCCACAGGGGACGCGCCGCCGGGCTGTGCCGCCGGTTTTGGCGGCCGCTGCCCCACCGGCTTCTGCGGCCGCTGCCCTGCCGCCCCCTGCGGCGCCTGCCCCGCCGTCCATCCGGCCTCGCCAGCCGCCCCGCAGGACGGGCAGAATTTGGCATTGTCCTTCATCTGGGCGCCGCATTTCTTACAGTATTTCATGATCCTTTTCCTCCGCTCCATCAAAACTTCTTTTCACTCTCCGCAAACAGACCGCGGGCGGGACGCCGTACCACGGCTGCCCGCCCTGTCCGTCCGGCACCGGTCCGTCAATAGTAGGTGCCGTGCTCCACATCGTAAATAAACTCCTCGATCTCCCAGCTGTCCACCAGGTAGTCGCCCAGTTTCTTTCTCACCTTGCTCTCCCAGCTGGCGACCTTGCGGTCCTTTGTCGTGCCCCTGGACAAACCGCGGATCTTCTCCCGGTACTCGTCGGACAGATCCGACTTCAGATCGTCCACCGCCTCGGAGATCGTGTTGTCCGTGCTCTCCTCCTTCAGCTCTTTCTCGCTGAGCACGTACTGCCACGGGTCGGATCCGTCGATTTTGGCTTTCAGCTTGGTGGCCTCGCTCTTGTACATCATGATGCCGTTGGAATCATACCGCACGGTGCGGTCCCCCAGCTCCACGGTCTTGTTGCGGATCAGCACGCCGTTGGCGTCCGCCTGATAAGCGTACTTGGACCCCGAGGTGGAGTCGCTCAAATAGAACAGGCCGGTCTGCAGCACGCCGTTTTCATCCAGATAATAGCGGTCCTTCCCAATGTCCAGCCAATAGGTGTACATGGCTCCGTTGTCATTGGGATCCAGATAATACCATTTGTCTCCCACCTGCTTCCAACCCATGGCCATGGCTCCGCCCTCCGGCTCGAAATAGTACCATTTAAAGCCGATGTACTGCCAGCCCTGCAGCATGTAACCGTTCTGGTCAAATGCATACTGCTGGTCTCCGATCTGGCGGATTCCGGACTTGGCGTAGCTGCCGTCCTCGTACTCATACCACCAGCCGCCCGCTCCCTGCTGCCACCCGGCCGCGTAAACCGTGGCAGCCCCCGCAGCGGAGATCATCAGTGACAATAATGCAATTCCTACGCTTTTTCTCATTGCTTTACCCTCCTTAAATGTTTATCATCAGCGGTTGTGCTGGTCGTGCTCCTCCAGCAGCCGCAGCAAATCATCATTTCCGTTGTCCGCCGTGGTCGTCTGCGCAGCGGTCGTCGTGGGCGCCGCCGTGGTTTCAACCGGAGCCGCCGTGGCTGCCGGGGTCTGCGCAGCGGTTTCGGGCGGTCTGGCCGGAGTCTGTCTGGCAGCCGTGGTTGCAGACTGTGTCTCCTTAGGCGCACCGGTGCTGACCACAAACGCTACCGCTGATCCTTTTTCCACCTGGCTTCCGGCCTCCTGTTCCTGCCGGATCACGCTGCCCGCCGCCACGTCCCTGCTGGTTTCCCGGACCGCGCTTCCCTGCAGCCCGGCCGCGCTCAGCAGCTCCATAGCCTCCGCCTCGGTTTTATACTGTAAATCCGGAACGCGGATCAGTTCTTTGCCGAGGCTGACCGCCACCCGGACGTTGGAATTCTGATTCACCATGGCGCCTGCGGGAATCTCCTGGCTGATGATACCGCCCTCGGGCACGCTGTCGTCGTAGCGCGCTTCCCCCTTGACAAGATATAGATAATCCTGCAACAGCAGCTGGGCCGCCTCTTCGTAATCCCTGCCCGTCAGGTCCGCCATCGCCACCGTTTTGGAAGCGTCCCCGCCCCCAATGCCCTTGGAGATGAGAATTTTGATCTCCGTGCCGGTGGTGCACTCCGTCTCCGGCTCCATGGACTGTTCCGCCACCGTTCCCGGGGCCGCCCGGTATTCCTGCTCCTCCTCCACCGGGATCAGTCCGGCCTCGTCCAACAGCGCCTTCGCCGCCCCGGCCTCCATTCCGATCACGTTGGGCACGTAAGTTTTCCGGATACCCGCGCTGATGGTCAGATGAACCGTGGTTCCCGCCTCCGCCAGCTCCCCGTGCTTGATCTCCTGGCGCAGCACCTTGTTCTCCGGGACCTGGTCGTCGTAGTCCTTATCCCCGATGAGCACCGCCAGACCGGCCTCCTCCGCCAGCTTCCTGGCATCGTCAAAGCTTAAATTCACCAGATTGGGAACCCGCGACTTGCCCGCCTCGGTGGTGGGAGCCGAAGGGGTCAGGACCCGCTGGGGCAGCGCCACCAGGGCCACCGCAAGGCCCGTGACCGCGGCAATCCCCACTCCGATGAGCACCTTGACCCAAACCGGCCATTTTCCCAGGTCCTCCCTGCGCTTTTTCTCAGCCACCCGCTTGACGTTGGAGGCGGCCAGGTCCTGCTCAAACCGGTTGATGGTCTTGGTTCTGTTCTCAATCTGCACATTTAAAGCATTCATCAGAGCCGCCTCCAGGCTGGGAGAAATCTTCACCCCCAGCTTAGACGGCTCCTTCAAGGTATCCTGGGCCGCCCGCTCCATGGCGTCCTCTGGCACCTGCCCGGTCAGCATGTTGTAAAATGTGGCCGCCAGCGCGTAGACGTCGGTCCACGGCCCCTGATCCCCGCGGCTGCGGTACTGCTCCACCGGAGCAAAGCCCGGCTTGATGATCACGGACAGGCTGCGGCTGTGTTTGGTGGTGGCGAAACGGGCCGCGCCAAAATCCAGCAGCTTGGTCCGGCCGTTTTTCAACAGATAAATATTGTCCGGCGAGATGTCCCGGTGCAGGATACCCGCGGCGTGGACGGACTTTAACGCCCCGATCACCGCCATAATTACGGGCATAGACTCCTCCACGGTCATGGCGCCGTCCCGCTCCAGTTTTTCCTTCAGGGAAATACCGTCCAGGTATTCCATGATAATATATGCCGTCCGGTTGGTCTCAAAGCAGTCGTAAATCTGCACGATGCCCGGCTGGGACTGGAACTTGGCCAGACGTCTGGCCTCCTCCACGAACTTCTCCCTGCCGGCCAGAAACTGCTCCTCCTTCTCGCCGGAATAGATGGTCACATCCTCCTGTTTCGGCATCCGGGTGGCGAAATCGCTGGGCAGATATTCCTTGATGGCCACCTTCTGCTGCAGCACCTGGTCGTAACCGATATAAGTCACGCCGAACCCGCCGAAGCCCAGGACCTGACCCACAATATAGCGCCCGGCAAGGAGCGACCCGGGCAGAATGTGGTACGCCTCCTTTGCCGGAGTCCCGTGCACGTACCCGCAGTGCGGGCAGCTCTCCAGGGTCTCCTCATAAAGTTCCATACAACCCATACAGCGGCGTTCCATGGCCGTCACCTCCTCATTGCTCTTGCTGTGCTATTTCCTGATAGATCCGCGCCCGGGCTTTTTCCGCGCCCTGATCGCTCATAAATTCCAGTTCTCCCAGCTGGCCGTCCACAAACTCCAGCTCCCGGTTGACCTCCAGGTAAATGCGGTAGACCTGTTCGTTCACCGGCAGCGCCGTGTCGTGGCGCAGATGCAGGATATCCTGGGCCGGCTGGCGCAGCAGGAAATACAGCAGCCGTCCCGCGGCAGCCCGCTCCACCGTCCCGGCCTCACTGTCCACGGACCATACATCGGTGTATCCCGCCGGAACCTCCCCGCTCTCCAGGGGGCGCACGGCGTAACGGCCGGCAATGTGGGCCTGCACCTGCGTAAATTCACCGGTATCGGACACCCAGGCCCTGGAACCGGCTTCCAGGAAGTCCTGGCCGCTGTTGTCCGCCTCAAATTCCGCGCCGGACTTCTCGAGCTCCGTATTCACATAGAGCACGGAAGCTTTAAATCCCAGCGGTACCTGATTCGGGTTCAGAACCTCCCTGGACTCCCGGTCCAGCACTCCCGCGACCGGAGCCGCCGCCCCATCCTGTTCCAGGCGCTCATAGACCTCCTGTTCCAGGCTGGCCATCCGGCCGCCCAGCTCGTCCTCCAGACCGGTGCTCTCAAAAAGGGCCGGAAACTCCTCCGTGCCGGCCGCTTCCTCAAGCCGGTCGCGGTAATTTTCCCGGGAAATGCAGGTGATATCCAGCTGCACGCCGGGATAATGTTCCAGAAATTCCGCCGACATATCCAAAAACAGCTGTTCTGTCTGGCTGGAATCCATACCGTCCTTCACCGGCATCCAGACCGACAGCTCCACCTGGTCCAGATCCCGGATAAGCTTCTGCTGCCGGGAATACAGAAGTCCCGCCGCAGCGCCGGCCGCAAGGATCACCAGGGAAGCGGCGATTCCCACCGCCCGTCTGCGCTTTCTGCGCCGGATCTCTCTGGCAAGGTCCGCGTAGCTCTTTTTGTTCTGCAGGGCGTCCGCCATCTGCTGGACATTCTGGAATCGCAGGGTTGGCTCCAGCGCCATGGCTCTGAGCACCGCGTTATCCAGATAGCCGGGAATTCCCTCCACAAATTGGGACATGGGCTTTAGCGTGTCCCCCTCGTTGTGGTTTATGGAATCCTGGCGGTTGACCGACTCGTCCGGCGTCTGACCGGTGATCGCCCGGTACAGGGTGGCGCCCAGGGCGTAAATATCGGTGTAAGGGCCCTGCTGGCTTTTGCTGCGGTACTGCTCCGGCGGCGCAAAGCCCATCTTGAGCACAATAGTCCTGGTTTTCTCGTCGTCCAGCCCCGTAAACCGGGCCGCACCGAAGTCCAGAAGCTTGATCTTGCCGTCGTCGCACATGAACACGTTGTCCGGGCTTAAGTCCCGGTGAAGGATTTTCGCCCCATGCACATCCTTCAGCGCGTCGATGATGCGCAGGCCAATCTCCACCGCCTGCTGCCAGGGTAATCTGCCGCCTGCTCTTGAAATGTATTCCTTCAGGGAAACACCTTCCAAAAACTCCATCACCATGTAGGCGGTGCCGTTCTCCTCAAAAAAGTCGAACACATTGACAATATTGGGGTTGCTGCTGAACCTGGCCGTGTTCCTGGCTTCGTCCAGGAAACGGGTCAGGCCGTTCTTGTACTCGTCATGTTTCTTGCCGGTATAGAGAATGACCTCCTTCTGCCCAGGGATGCGGGTCACCATGCCGGCGGGATAATACTCCTTGATCGCCACCATGTGCTCCAGCTTCCGGTCCCAGGCCCGGTACAGCACGCCGAAGCCGCCGAAGCCCACCACCGTGCCGATGATGTACCGGTCCGCCAGCTCCATCTCCGGATACAGGTGATAGATCTCTCTGGGCCGCGTGCCCCGGACATAGCCGCATCTGGGGCATTTGGCCTGTCCCTCCTCATACTCCTTCATGCAGTTCATACAACGGACTTTCATAGCTGCTCCCCTTTATTTCCAGAATTCAAACCATTTTTTCGGCTGTCTCGTTCCTCCCGTAAACAGCCCGACGGCGGAATAATTGTCCATATTCTTTCCGATGCCGTTTTTCTGCACTTCCTGCTCCATGCGTTCCAGCCACTGCCTTGGGGTTGCGGAACGGGCGAGAAACGCGGCCATCTCCTCCTCCTCGATGTACTCCCAAAAGCCGTCGGAGCAGAGCAGAAACGCCTGATTCTCGTCGAATGGGATCGGCGGAGCGATCTCGTAGTTTTTTTTGCGCCAAGGGATTCCCATCACCCGCAGCAGGCGGTTGCGGTCCTCGTGATGCCGGATGTCCTTCTCCCGGATCTCACCGGAGGCCACCAGCATCTGCGGCACGCTGTGGTCCAGGGTTCTGGAAACCAGGCGGTTATTTTTAAAATAGTACAGCCTGGAGTCCCCGATGTGCCCCCACTGGACTGTGGATTCGTCGGTTGCCAGCACCACCATGGTGGTTTTCATCTTATCCTGGGCCCCCCGCTCCTCCTGGGCGGCCATCAGGCTGGCCTGGGCGGTCTCAAAGGCGGTCCGCAGATACTCCTCCACGGTCCCGCCGCTTCGCTCCCTGAAAATGCGGGCCGCCTCGTCGCAGACCAGACGGGAAGCCACCTCGCCCATACCGTGGCCGCCCAGCCCGTCCGCCAGGATGCAGCAGGCGCCCTCCGGCGTTCTGGCCACCGCGGTGGAATCCTCATTCACTTCCCGCCCGCCCTTGTTGGTCAGGCAGTAGCAGCTCATCTCTATCTCACTCATCCTTTGTCTCCCCCGGACTACAACTGCAGCATCCGCTCAAATATATTCTGCCGCTCCAGCATCACCTGGATGATCTCCCGCACCAGCGCGTGCTTGACCGGAGGAATGGTGCCCACCACGGGGAGCTCCACGTACTCCAGGCGGCTGCTGGATTTGCTGCTGCTGAAGCAGTTGTAGAGCAGAACCATCCTGGCGGTCAGGTTCATCTGATTCTGTTCCTGAAGCTCCAGCACCGCGTCGAAGGCGCGGTAAAATTTGGTGTTGGCCGGCTCGCTTCCGTCCGTCACCACCACGATCTTGTCCGCCGCATCCATCATCGCCAGATGGCGCTCGTCCAGGCCGAAGCCGCAGTCCACAAAGATGCGCTCATAGGAGCCGGACTGCTTTAACGCGTTCAGAAGCCGCAGCCAGTCCTCCGCCGTCAGCCGCGCCATGGCCAGCGCGTTGGTGCTGGGCAGAAAATAGGACACGCCGGTTCCGGCATCCGTTTGCGCGTGGCTGGCCGCAAAACCGGCAAAGTTCCCGGTTCCCTTCTGCATCTCAGCCAGCACGCCGTCAATCCGCTCCGATCCCTGGGCGGTGAAAAAGTCCTCAGAACTTCCGGAATCTTCCAGGTTCAGGTAGAATGTGCGCGTTTCCTGGGAAGCGCTGTACATGGAAGCCGCCGCTGCGAAGGTGGAAGCCCCTGTGCCGCCGGAAAAGCTCTGAACCAGAATCACCTCGCAGGGCCCCGCGGGCTCCGGCTGAAATTCCGGTTCCGGCTCCGTCTCCGGCACCGGAGCGAGTCCGCCGTTGGCGTAGATGTCCATGATCTGGGCATAGATGGCGTCGGGACGCTGGTATTTCCCCACCGTCTTATAGCCCTTCAGCACCGGCTCATCGTTGCTGTCACAGAGATAACCGCAGTTTTCCTGCCCCAGCTCCCCTGCGCCCACACCGAAATTTTCATCCACCAAAAACACATCCCCGCCGTTGTTCCGCACGTATTTGAGATAAAACTCCGGCTTTGAGAAGCAGTGGGCCTCAATGTACTCTTTGAAGCCGTTTTCCATAATATTGACCAGATGAACCAGGAACTGTTCGTCCTGCTCTCCGATTACCACGTGAATTTTGTTCATACCCTTCCTCCTGTTATTGTTGATCCCATGCAAGCTTCATCCGGCCGATCCGCCGGACTGAAAGGTCCAGCCGCTCCTGGGTGATCGTGCCGTCCTTCACGGCCGCGAGCACCGCCTCATAGGCCGCGTTAAAATCGGCAGGCATCAGAAGCAGGTCCACCCCTGCCTCCACGGCCGCCACAGCCGCTTCGCCCGAGGAATACAGATTCTGGATCGCACCCATATTCAGCGCATCCGTCACCACCACGCCGTCAAATCCCAGTTTTTCCCGCAAAACCCCGGTGATCAGGGCGTGGGACAGGGAGGCCGGAGTCTCGTCCCCGGTCACGCCGGGGGCCGCGATGTGGGCGGCCATGATGCAGCTCTCCCCGTTTTTCACCGCATTGGCAAAGGGAACCAGCTCGGCTTCCAACAACTGATCCAGTGTCTTTTCCGTGTAGGAAAAGCCGTCGTGGATATCGCCCAGCGTTGCGCCGTGATCGGGAAAATGCTTGTATACCGGCTGGATTCCCTGATCCTTCAAGCCCTTCGCCACCTGGCTGGCCATGGACCAGACCAGCTCCGGGTCCGACCCGAAGGAACGGTTCCCGATCACCTGGTTGTCGGGGTTGGTCAGCACGTCCGCGTTCGGAGCGAAATCCAGGTTAAAGCCGTACCTAGAAAGGTAGGAGCCGATGGCGCTGCCCACCTCATAAGCCTTTCCGGGGTCATTCTGCGCACCGATCTCCCACATGTTGGGAAACACCGGCACATCGAACCCGGGACGTCCGCCGATGCGGGTAACCTTACCTCCCTCCTCGTCCACGGACAGGATTAACGGCAGACTGCATACCTCACGGCCGATGTAGGCGGTATTCTCCGTGAGAGCCCTCACCTGCTCCGGATTCTGCAGATTGTTGCGGAAATAGATCAGGCCCCCCACCGGACGGCTCTCCAGAGCTTTCCGCGTGCTATCCCCGGCCTGCGTCACCGAATCCACACCCGTGAGCGCTTCCGGCGTCACGATAAACAGCTGGGCCACCTTCTCCTCCGTTGTCATACCGTCCAGAATCCGGTCCAGCCGTTCCTCCAGCAGATTGTCCCCGGCAGGGGAGGCAGATTCCGAAACGGACGGACCGGATCCCGCCGCTTTCTGTGCAGCATCCGCAGATGGTTCTCCCGCTGGGACAGGCGGCTTTGGCGGCGTCTCCGTCACCTGAGGCCGTTCTTCCCGGGCTGAGGCCGCTGCGGGCGGCGATTCCTGCCCCGAAACCCCGGCTTTGTTCCCATTTTTTTCCATATTTAAGGAAAGCCTGCCGGCCAGCGCATAGATGCCGGTCCCTGCCAAAACAGCTACTGCCACCAGCGCTATGCCCATCAGCCAGACAGGCTTTCTTCTGTGATATTTTCTCTGCCTTTTTCTTGAACGCCCTCTATTTTCCACCTGAGTTACCCTTACTTCACATTATTTTCGCCGGGGCGGCGAAGATCCGTCTCCGCCGCCTACAGCTTATTTTGATACCGGCTTTGCATTCCGCTGCAAAATACCGCATTTCCTGTCACTGGTCGTACTCGCAGATGTAACCCACCGACCCCTTGTAGCTGTCCACCACGGCGATTATGTCGTTTGGCACATCGTTCCACACCCAGCGGTTTTCCTTGTTGTAATAGAACAGATTCAGGTAAAACTCATCCTGGCTGATGCTGTCGTCGCGGAAGCTTGGCTCTCCGGCCATCCACACGCCGGGATAGGCGTCGCTGTTTAAGACTTCCTGGCCCAGAGTACCGTCCACATTGGCCCAGTGGTATTCGTAGGAACCCGCCACCCGGGCGCCGCCGATCCATAGCTTCAGTTTCCGGCTGGCCTCCGTATTCAGCAGATTGGAGCGGATGTAATCGTACTCCTCCATGCTGTCGATGTGAACCAGATAGCCGCCGTTTGCCTTGGCCTCCTCAAAGGCTTCCGTCCAGGTACAGTCCTTCAGGATGATTTCATAGCGGTGGGGCGTATCATCGCGCTGGGGAGCCACAGCGGTCTCGGTGGCCGGCTCCGTCTCATTGTCCGTGCTCTGCGCCCCGGTGGTCTCCTGATCCGCCTGGAATTCCCCTGAACCGGACTCCGGAATGGATTCCGCCATAGTCTCCCTGACTGTCTTGTCAGCCGTGTTCCGGTCTTTTTCGTCCTCTCCGTCCTCATCCCCGTCCTGTTTTGAGCGCTCGTCCTCCCCGGACCGACCGCCGTCCCAGCTGTCCTCATCCCGCGCCGGGGCCTCCTTATGGTCCCTCTGCCATACCAGCTTATAGTAGGCGAAGCCGCCCACAGCCCCGCCGGCCAGGACCACGATCAGAAAGAGAATCGCAGCGGTGAGGCACCCCTTTTTCCTGGGCTTTTCCTCCTGACCGGGACGCTGCCCCGAACCGTGGGCCGGGCTGGCCGGGGAAGGCCGCCCGGCCGGACCGGAACCGCCCTGGGCCGCCATCTTGCCGCATTTTGGACAGAATTTGCTGTTTTCCTTTAAATCTGCGCCGCAATATCTGCACTTCATACGCATTTCCCCCAACCGCGGGCTGCGGCCACCGGCCGGACACCGCGGATTCTGCTGTTTCTCTTACTGTAACTTTGTCCCGCACTTTTTGCAGAACTTCACCGGCGTATCGTAAGGCTGGCCGCAGTTGGGGCAAAAAATCCGCTCCGGCTTCACGCTGTCCCCGGTGCCCAGAATTTCTTTTTCTTTTCTCGCCAGCTCCTCGGCCGCCTTCGTCTGCTCCTGAATGATCTGCTTTTTCTGGCTGATGCTCAGCAGCTGTTCGCCGATCAGCTGAAGGGGCACATCCCCGGTGGCGTTCCACTGCTCATAGACAATGGTGCCGATCTCCTTCTGCAGCGCCTCGATCTCCGCATTCAGCGTCGCAATGTATGTCTGAATTTTCTTGGCTTCCAGAAAGGAAGAAGTTTTAACATTGATTGCGGTAAGACCCTTTGAAAATGATCCCTTGATATCCGCCATGATTTTACCCTCCACATCTGTCGTATTCTTTCGTAATTCCGGTCAGTTTAAAACCGCCTCCCGGGCCTTGATTAACTCCAGGTTCTTCCGCTCCACATCATTGAGCAGCGCGTCGTCGCTAAACCGTTCCGGTTCAATCGTACCCGCGTACCAGGACTTGCTGTTGAAATAGGCCTGCAGCGCCTCGTCCTTGAACTTTCTGCCGTGTCTGGCGTAAATCTCGTTGCGCGCCAGGCGCAGTTCCTCGGAGGTGAGACCGGCGATATCCGTGCCGGTCAGATACCGGGTACTGCTGTCCGGAAGGATGTACTCGTCCGCAGTGGGGGAGGCGCTGTTGATGTCCCAGGCTGCGGTGGTCTGCGCCTGATTGATATCCCAGGCCGCGGTGGTTTGCGCCGCATTGATATCCCAGGCCGCTGTAGTTTGGCTCTCATTCGCATTCCAGGCCGTCGTGGCGGCCGCCCCCTCGCCGTAGGCGGTCGATTCCGGCGCTGCGGACGTGGTCTGGGCCGGAAGCGTTTCCTCCGCCGAAGTCTCCTCAGCCGTGGTTTCTTCCTCAGCCGTCTCCTCCTCAGTGGTTTTCTTCTCCCGGGGCTTCTCATCCTCTTCCCAGTCCTTATCCTCCCGGTCCTCATTCCGGCTCATGGTGGTCTGGCCTGCAAGCTTCTGATACAGCCGGTAGCCGACGTAACCGCCGCAGGCGCAGAGCGCCAACACCAGAACGGTCACCAGGACAGCGATCAGGCCGTTTTTCGATTTTTTCTGCTTCGGCGGCTTTCCCTGAGGGGCCGGCTTCGGCGGCTGCTTTGTGGGAACCGGCTTCGGCGGCTGCTTCCGGCCGGCCGGGCCGCCGGGGGGTCCGGCGACGTTGATCCTGGTTCCGCACTTGGGGCAGAATTTCGCCCCATCTGATACGTTTGCTCCACACGATGGACAATTCATAAACTCTCGTCCCTCCCGTTCTGGTCCGTTTTTCCGCTATTAATAGGTGCGGAAGAAGTTGCGGACATCCGTGTCAACCATATAGGTTTCCTTGCCGTTATAGTATCTCAGATCGCCCTTCATCCGGTCGTAGTTGTACTCGGTCAGCATAGCCACGGAGTTCTCCCCGAAAGCATAGTAGTCGTTTACATCATCGCTCAGTTTCTCAGCCTTTTTGCCCTTGATCATGGTCAGGGTGCCGCGGTCCTTATCCCGGTTGGGATCGGAAATACAGATCACCGCGCTGCTGCCCGGCACAGACTGCACGCTGTAAACGGAGACGTCGGACAGAATGGAATCACCGTTGCAGTACAGATCTCCCACGTTCTTGTCGTTGGTATCCTTCAGATAGTACACATTCCCCTTGGAAACCAGTTCCAGATAGTCCACATCGCTGTCGCGCTCCTCCATCTTGCCCAGATCGGAGGCGTTAAGGCTCATAGAGTACAGATCGCCGCTGTCGTCGTAGTCGGCATCCTCGTCTCTCAGCAGCATATACACCAGATTGTTCTTGGCGTCCTTCATGGTACTGCCCACGCGCTTGCCGTCCAGATCGATCTCCGCTTCCTTGCCTGCGGCGTATACGCAGTAGGTGACGGACTTGTCTCTGGATTCGCTCAACAGATAAGAGACATCGCTGGCATAGTTGATCTCGGACAGCTTTACTTTTTTCATCTCCTCAGAGTTTGTCTTTGTATACATCAGGTAGGAACCAAAATCCTTATTGGCTTCCCGGTCTGCCTGCGTGATGTAAAAATAGGAGATAGAGTTCATAAACTCGCTGGTCACCAGGTTTTTCTCACCGTTAGCGTAATAGTACAGCTCTGTGTAAGGGGAAGCGATCTCCTCTTCCTTCAGCTGTTCGCGCAGGCGGTCGCGCTCCTGCTTTTCCTGGTACTTGCTCATATCCTCGTAATATTTGTCGTCCACAACGGTTCTCTCATAGGTGAAATATCCGCTGCCTACGGTCTCCGTGCGCTCGTAGTCGGAACGCACCGGCTCTTTGAGCTGCGCGTCGGCTGCCGCCATATCGTCGTCCACAAAGTCCATAGCCTTCACCTTGCTGTCAACGGACGCGGTGTAGAAGAAGGTTCCCTTCTCGATATCCAGCGCCATGACGTCATCCACATCGCCTACCAGCTTTTCCTTATCCCCCTGATTCTTCACCAGATAGATGGAATCCTCCTTGCGCAGCATGATCTTGCTCAAATCATCGGACATTCCGATTACGCTGGAATCGCTGTCAATCTTGATCTTATCCTTTTTCTGTGCCAAATCCTGATAATAAATATCATCGGTGCCGTCGCTGTTGCTCACTTCCCACATCACGTTCTTGCCGGCCTTATCTAAATAGAAATAGTCGATATCGGAAGCCAGCTTGGTCTTATCCTTGAGATCGCTGACGTAGAGGTTATCGTTCTTCATATAAACGATCTTGTTGTCCTCCGTCACCCGGTAATAGCCCTGGATGCCGCTGTCGATTTTCACCGACTCCTTTTTGCCCTTCTTATAGGACAAGGTATAGGTGGGCGTGCCGCTGTAGTCCACATCCTCGATGATGAAGTGGTACTTCCCGTCGTCGCTGATCAGTTTGAAGCCAGTGTCGAAATCATCGATTGCGTTGTACAGGGAATCGGAATCCGTAAACTTGTCGGTGTACTCCACCGGCTTTTTCTTGGAGTTTTTCAGGCTCACGCCGTAGATTCCCTTGTCCTTTATGTACATCAGCTCGGTGGGAATATCGGATTTTCCTTTGCCGCCCACCATGTCCATGACCTTGGGCAGTGCGAAAATGCCGGCCGCGGCCACCACCGCAACCGCCGCAACCCCGCCGATGACCAGCGGGAGCTTGGATTTCTTCTTTCCGGCAGGAGCCTCCTCCTCCGCATAACTTTGGGGCGCCTCCTGGGAACCGTCCATGCGGTAACCGCAGAACTCGCAGAATACGGAACTGCTCTCAATCTTGTTGCCGCAGTTGGGGCAGAAACAGAGCTCAGGCTCCTCACTGCCGCCCGCCGGCGCGCTCTCCTGAACCGGTTCCTGCACCGGCTCCTCCTGCCTGACCGGCTCTTCCCGGCTCACCGGCTGCTCGTAAACCGGCTGCTGCGCCTGATCCGCCTGACCCTGGCGGACCGGATCTTCATAAATTTTGTGTCCGGCTGCCGGCTGCTCGTTGACAGCTTCCTCCGCGGCATCCAGATCCTCCTGCAGAACAACCGTTTTATCCGAATCGTTGTCGACCCTCGCCCCGCATTCCGGGCAGAACAGCGTTCCTTCCTCCAGTTCAGCCATACAATTCTTACACTTCATCTCCTACTCCTCCAGTTTCACATTCATTGATTTATTTAACATAAGCGGGGCGATTCCTCGCCTCCCTCTGTAAAACCCAGGATATCCCGTACATTTCTTCCTTTTATCCTATGAATCCGGGCCTCCCGCAAGCACATTTTTTAGGTGCTATACTGATAAGACGCCCTTCGTCGGCCTTTGGTTTTATTTTTTTAATAATTTTTTTTAAAATTTTATCTATGCTAGTTATTATAATGAATTTTCCGTGTAGATTCAAGCTCATTATGCAACCTTTGGGTTTTTTTGTAAAAACACTCACCTCAGGACTGCACCATTGCATTCAATAAGGGAAAAGCATTCCCCGGCCTATTGGGGACCAAGGAATACTTTTCTTCAAATTCATGCTCAATTTGCATATTTCCGGACAATCTGCACCAAAAGCTCCGCAATCTTCTCCATGGACTGAACGCAGGTAAATTCATATTTACCGTGGAAATTGTGTCCGCCGGTGCACAGATTCGGGCAGGGCAGCCCCATAAAGGACAGTCTGGCTCCATCGGTGCCGCCCCGGATGGGGGTGATGATGGGGGTGATGCCCAGCTCCTCCATGGCCTCCCTGGCGTTGTCGATCAGGTACATGTGGGACTCGATCACCTCGCGCATATTGAAATAGGAATCCTTTACCGTGTACTCCACCGTGCCCTCGCCGTATTTCCGGTTCATGAAGTCGGCGCAGAGCGCAAAAGTTTTCTTCTTCTCCTCAAATTTGGCGCGGTCGTGATCCCGGATGATGTAATCCAGGGCCGCTTCCTCCACGGTGCCGGACATCTGATCCAGATGGATAAAGCCCTCGTAGCCTTCCGTGTACATGGGGTTGTCAAATACGGGCAGGAGCGACTGGAACTCCATACCCAAAAGCAGGGCGTTTTTCATCTTTCCCTTGGCGGTGCCGGGGTGAATGCTGGCTCCGTGGATGGAAACCTTGCCGGAAGCGGCGTTAAAATTCTCATACTCCAGCTCTCCCAGGCTGCCGCCGTCCACCGTGTAAGCGATATCCGCGCCGAAGGCCTTCAGATCGAAGCATTTGGTGCCGCAGCCCACCTCCTCGTCGGGGGTGAAGCCGATGCAGATCTTTCCGTGAGCCACCTCCGGATGGGCAGTCAGCCAGGCCGCCGCGGTCATGATCTCCGCCACTCCGGCCTTGTCGTCGGCCCCCAACAGGGTGGTGCCGTCCGTTGTGATCAGGTCCTGCCCTTTGTAGCGGGCCAGGTCCGGGAACTCCGAGACGCGCAGCCAGATATCCAGCTCCCGGTTCAGGCAGATGTCCGTTCCGTCGTAGTCCTTCACCAGCTGGGGATGGATGTCCGCCCCGGAAATGGCGGGCGAGGTGTCCATATGGGCGATCAGCCCCAGGGCCGGGGCATTCTCACAGCCCGCGGTGGCGGGAATGACGGCGAACACGTAGCCGTGCTCGCTGAGGCTTACGTCCTGGGCTCCGATGGATCTAAGATCGTCTGCCAGCTGTCCGGCCAACGTCATCTGACCCGGCGTGCTGGGAACCTGATCCGCGTCCTCCGCGGACATGGTATCAACGGAAATATAGCGCATAAAACGGTCAATCACTTCAGACATACAAAATCCCTCCTGTTTTTAGACTCAATGGGTCCAGTAGATCCTGTCGCCAGCCCCAGGGCTGATGACAAGTAATACGTTTCCTTAGTATACCATAATCAGGAAATAAATCCAAGGCCGTATCCGTGCTTTTCCCATTTTCCAGCAAACAAATGAGGCACCCTATTCAAAAACGGCGCGGCTGCCCCGAAGAGCGCCGCGCCGCATACCTGTTCTTATACCGGCCGTGGCCGTTTCACTAAAATACCGCCTCAAATGCCCGGATGCAGGCCTGCCCGGCGGACCGGTCCAGAACCGCGAACAATACCTGGTCAAAGCAGCCCCCAAAACCGCCGCTCAGAAGCTCTTTCCACCATCCGGCGATCCTGACCGGATCGTTGCGGAACACACCGCAGCCGTAAGCGCCCAGAATCAGGCTCCGGTCGCCCTGGTTGGCAAACAGCGCCAGGGCCAGTTTCATCCGATGCCGCATCACCTGCTCCGCCTCCCGGACGTCCTCGCCCTTCAGCACAACCTGCCCCATATTGACCGCGGGCAGCGTCAGCACCGAGGCGGTCACAGGCTCAGCCAGCAGCTCAAAGCGGCCGTCCCGGAAGAATACCACGTCCGGCGAGTAGATGGCGTGGTCCGTGTACATCATGGTCTGGCAGCCACGGTTCACCTGGTAATAGCGCTCGTTAGCCACCAGGGTCTCATACAGGCCGCTGGAAGCTGCCAGGCTCTCCTCCTGGGCCATGGCCCCGTTTAAGAACCCGCCGCCCGGATTCTTGGCGCTGGCAAAATTCAGCACGCCGATGTGCCGGTCGCCCCGCCGGGCAAATTCCAGCACCGCATCCACGGTGGAACAGTTCTTGTATCCCCAGGTGGGAATCTGCTGCACCTGCCGTCCCTCAAAGGAGCGCAGAATCCGCTCCCCCTCCTCGGGTGTAAACAGGCGGCTGCCCTCCACGGAGCGCTTGTGGACGGCCGCAAGCTCCACCGTCCGGCCTCCCTGTTCATAGCTCCCTCTCTTTAAAATCTCCAGCGTTTGCCGCGCAACCGCTTTTCGGTCCATTTCTATTCCTCCCATCTTCTCCGGTAGAGCCTGGACGGCCTGTGCCCCTCGTTTTTGGTGTAGGAATCCGTCTCCTGCACCATGGAAGCCACCTTGCGGCGGAAGGCCGCCTTTAACAGGCTCTTATCCCAAATCACCTCGTAGACCTGCTGCAGCTGCGTGAGGGTAAATTCCTCCGGCATGAGATGCAGCGCAAGGTCCGTATATTCCAGTTTGCCGCGCAGCCGTTCCAGCGCGGCCACGATAATTTTGGCGTGATCAAAGGCCAGACCGTCGTTCTCACAAATCCGGCACTCCGCCGCCTCCTCGTATTCCGACTTGCGGATCCGCTTCTCAAGCCTGCACTTAAGCCGGATCTCCCCCCGGACCAGCTCCAGTTCCAGATGCTGGGTTCGGATCAGTTTCACCTGGCCAAAACCCGCGTCCCTGCAGTATTCCACGTGCTCGTCCAGAAGCCGCAGGGAAACCTTGAACCACTGGGCGTTGTCCGCGTCGTCCCCCGCCTTCAGGCGGATCTTGGTACCGTCGATCAGCGCCATGTGGGCGCAGCTCATAACCCAGGTGCGCGGATCGCGTCCGGGATCGCTGAAGGTGTAAAGCTGTTCCAGATACACCTGATCCAGGCCGGTCTCCTCCCGCAGCTCCCGCTTGGCAGCGGCCTTTGTGGTCTCACCTGGCCGCACAAAACCTCCGGGCAGCGCCCAGTCCCCCAGATAGGGGTGGCCGCCCCGCTGGATGAGGAGCAGGCACAGGGAGCACTCCGGCAGCTTCCGGTAATTCTCCTCTTCCTCCTCCAGCACCGTAAAAATCACCATATCCGCAGCCACGGAGGGGCGCTCGTAATCCCCCGCGTTGTACCGGGCGAGAAATTCCGCCTCCGTCAGACCGCTTTTATCCCGCAGCTCAAGGTTCCTCATCTCCCGCTCCCTCCGCTCTCCTTCTCCAACAGAATGTCGCGCACCTCGGTGAGGGCAAAGCCCAACAGGTTGGTGCCCCGCCACTTGGCCGGGTCTGCGGCGTCGGGATTGCTCTTTCCCATACCGATGCCCCAGATGCGGTCCCGGGGGCTGGCCTCCACCAGAATCCTGGTCCCGGTGGACTTAAGGTAATCCCACAGCTCCGGGTTCTGGGAAAATTTCGCCAGATTGCCCGCCTTCACGATATCGTAGCAGGCTGCATCCCACCGGTCCGGGTCGAAGTTTCGGACCGCCCGGCCATAGGCTTTCATCTCCTTGGGGTGACCCGCCTCCAGAATCCTTGCAAGCATCTCCCTGTCCCCGAACATCCGGGCCTTCTCCGCCATCATATACTGCTCGGCACAGGAGTATTCCACCCCATCTACCGCAAAACGGCAGCTCCACCACTGGCTCAGGCAGGACGGCCCGATCTGTCCGTCCGCAGCCGGGGTATGCCCCCAGAAAAATATATATTTATACCGTTTCCCACGCTTTGTCTCCGCGATCAGATCGCTGCGGTTGTATCTCATCATCCTGCCTCCCTAATTGTTAATATCATTTAGTTATTATCATATTGTTAATAACATAGTACCGCAGAATTCCGCCTTTGTCAACCTTTCTTTGGAAACTGCTACCACAGCTGTGCCCTGGACCCGCTTTCGCCCTTCGGCGGTCCGCGGCCCATGCATTCAACAAAAAACGGCCCTACGCCGCGATCCCGGTTCTGCCATAACCTGCAAAACCGCGTATCCCGGCGTGCGCCGTCCTTTTTTGACAACTGTAATAGACTCCTGGCATGGCCGTCAGGCGGTTGCTCAGCGGTTGGCCAGCTCCTCGGTGATTTCCTCCCAGGTGACGCCCTTCTCGGCCATCAGCACCATCATGTGGTACAGGAAATCGGAAATCTCATACTTCACTTCCTCCGGGTTGGGATTCTTGGCCGCGATCACGATCTCCGTGGCCTCCTCGCCCAGCTTCTTTAATATCTTGTCAATCCCCTTGTCGAACAGGTAGTTGGTGTAGGAACCCTCCTTGGGGTGCTCCTTGCGGTCAAGAATCACACCATACACATCCTCGAACACCTTCAGGGGATTGGTCTCCTTATACTCCTTCTCAGCCAGGGTCTGGAAGAAGCAGGTCCGGCTGCCGGTGTGGCAGGCTGCTCCAATCTGATGGACCAGGGCCAGCACCGTGTCGTTGTCGCAGTCCAGGCGAAGGGACTTCACATACTGGAAATGGCCGCTGGTCTCGCCTTTAAGCCACAGGCATTTCCGGCTCCTGCTGTAATAGGTCATCTTTCCGGTGCGCAGCGTGCACGCAAATGCCTCCTCGTTCATGTAGGCCAGCATCAGCACCTGGGATGTCTTGTAGTCCTGCACAATCACCGGCACCAGGCCGTCGCCGTTCAGCTTGAAATCCTCCCAGGCCACGGCGCTCTCAAAGGTGTCCATTGGGAGACCTCTGCCCTTCAGCTGCTGTTTCAGCTCCATAAAGAGATCCATATCCGGCTCCGCCGGCGACAAAACCGCGCCGGAAACAGTCGGGATGGACAAGTTTGGAGCCAGACTGTCTTCCGGGGCGGTTCCGGACAGCAGCAGGCAGGGCAGACACGCGCGTTCCAGACGTGCCTTCAGGGCGCCTGAAATATCCCCGCCCCCATATTCCAGCGCCAGGGCGCTGGCTCCCAGCTGGGCGTACTCCTCCGCCCTGTCCAGATAACCGGCGTCGGGCAGGAACGCGTAAATCTTCTCATGGCCGAAACGGTCGGCCGCTTCCTTCATCAGGTCCACGTTCTCCTGCACGCCCACATCCAAACATACGGCGCTGGCTCCGGCGTAAAGATACTTCTTCACATCCTCGAGACGATGGACCCGTCCGCCCGCCAGAATGGGCGCATCCACCGCCCGTGCCGTCTCCTTGATCAGGCCGATCACCGCCTCGTGGTCGTCATCCGTCTCTGAGCAGTCCCGGATCCACACCTCGTCCGCCCCATTGTCGCAGGCCGCCGCGGCAAGCGCTGTGAGCGTTCCACCGTAGAGACCGCTCCCGTCCGCAGCCCCTGCACGGCCCTCCTTCACCTGAAATCCAACAATCAGCTTTTTATATTCCGTCATAATCCATTCCCCGTCCTATCTGTCTGAAATGCCCGGACCGCTTCCCGCAGGTCCACCCGATTCTCGTACAGCGCCTTGCCGATAATCGCGCCCTGAATTCCGGCGTCGTAAAGCCGTCGCAGATCCTCCATGGAGGAAACGCCGCCGGAGGCGATAATATCCAGACCCGTGTCCATTGTCAGCTCTCTGGTTGCCTCCACATTCGGCCCGTTCAACATCCCGTCCCGGGCGATATCTGTGTATACAATATGCAGGACACCCAGTTCCTTCATTTTCAGGCACAGCTCCCGGGCCGTCACAGAGCTCAACTCCTCCCAGCCCTGGATCGCCACCAGGCCGTCCCGGGCGTCCACCCCGGCCACGATGCGCTCTGGCCCGAAGGCCGCAACCAGCTCGCCCATAAACTCCGGCCGTTCCACGGCCTTGGTTCCGATGATCACCCGGGCCACGCCCAGGTCCAGCATGTTTCGGACCGCCTCCGCTGTGCGGATGCCGCCGCCGATCTCCACGGGAATGTCTACCGCCTCCACGATGGAGCGGATCACCGCCTCGTTTACGGAACGCCCGGCCAGGGCTCCGTCTAAGTCCACCAGGTGCAGAAAGGTGGCTCCCTGATCCCGCCACATCCGCGCCATGTCCGCCGGAGTGTCTGAATACACCTTCACATTGTCAAAAAGTCCCTGGGTCAGGCGGACGCACTGCCCACCCTTGATGTCGATTGCCGGATATAACTGCATAGGTTCCTCCTTAGAAAATGAAATCACAGGGTATTACCTGTTACCGCCTTTTGCCCCTGCTGCCGGATCCGGCGGCCTCTCCCCTGGCCGCTCCATATCGCAGGCCCAGAACCACCATCATAAGCAGGCCCAAAACAGCCCTGCTGCAGAACAGCCGCCACAGATTGTGGGTTTTCAAAAGCGTCACCAGATGGGCGGCCGCGTACCCGAAGGTATAGCCGAACTCCCGGTATCCCGTCGCCAGTAAAATCACGTGGTAAGCCACCACCGAGACCAGAAGCAGGACCAGGGACACTCCCAGCACCGGCCGCACCTCCTGTTCCGGGTTCCACTGGCTTAAATCCTTATGCCGCGTGAACAATCCCCTGATTCCAAAGCCGTAACCGATGGAGATCAGGTAAAACATAGCCATAGCGCCCAAAAGCGGTCCCCATACGGCAAACCCGCTGAACAGCATCCAGATGGCGATGCCCGGCACGGCCAGCACCAGGCTGCCTGCCAGCGCTTCCCCTGTGCTGGGCTTCGGAAGTTTTTTAAGATTCTGCCGGCGTTCCTTCCGCTTTTTGGAATCGCTTAAAGACTCCGCCTTGTCCCCGGACTTGCCTGCCCCGGCTTTTCCCGAAGCAGCCTTCTTGTTCCGGGTGCGATCAGCAGCAGCCCGGGCGATCCTGGACTCAATCTCCGCCTCCAGCTCCTTCACCCAGGCTTTCTGCTCCGCGTGGGCCGCAATCACATGGGCCTTCTGGCCGGTGGTGGCCACCGCCAGCAGATCGCCCGCGTAGTAGGTGCGCTCAATGTCCTCCCAGGGCACCACGTCGAACTGGTAATCCCCGGTGATCAGAAAATGCTCCGTCAGATAGACCGCGGTCCCCGGCGCAAAGGGCTCTGCCCCGGCCAGCTCCTCGTCCGCCCGGCGCAGCCGCTCCTCGTCCAGGCCCTCCAGCCTGGCCCTGCGCTCCGCCACCCGGCGGATGAAGAAAAACAGCGCCATCAATCCAGCGGCAAGCACCAGCCTCGGCAGATAGTAGGCCGCCGAGGCCGCAGCCCCGGTCACTCCGCCCACGGCGGACACCAGGGCGGGCGTACCTAAAAACAGAAGGCAGGCCGCACCAATCAGCCCCACCGCCACATACAGGCTGAGCTCCCGCTTCTGCAATCGTTTCATCTTATTTGAACACGTATATTTCATGGCCGGGTCCCCTTACAGCGCGCCCTTGGTGGACAGCACGCCGCTCACTCTGGGGTCCATTGCGCAGGCGGCGTCCAGCGCTCTGGCAAAGGCCTTGAAGGCCGCCTCGATAATATGGTGGTTGTTGGCGCCGGACATCTGGCGGATATGCAAATTCATGGCCGCGCCGTAGGACACGGCGTAAAAGAACTCCCGCACCATCTCCGTCTCCAGGTCCCCCACCTTCTCCCGGTCCAGGGTCAGGTCGCAGACCAGGTAGGGACGTCCGCAGAGATCCAGGGCGCACATCACCAGAGCCTCGTCCATGGGCAGAATCTGGCTGCCATAGCGGGTGATCCCCTTCTTGTCCCCTACCGCCTGAGCGATGGCCTGGCCCAATACGATGCCTGTGTCCTCCACGGTGTGGTGGGTGTCCACCTCCAGATCCCCCTCCACCTGAAGGCTCAGATCAAAAAAGCCGTGGCGGGCAAAGCTGTTCATCATGTGATCGAAAAATCCGATTCCCGTGTGGATATCGGCCTTTCCGCTCCCGTCCAGGTTCAGGGTGCATTTGATCTTCGTCTCGCTGGTATAGCGCTCGATTGTGGCAATTCGTTCCATTCTATGGCTCCCTCCTACTGTTTACTCAAACCGCACGCGGATGGAATTGGCGTGGGCCGTCAGATGCTCGGACTCCGCGAAGGCCTCGATGTCCCTGTGGGCCTTCTCCAGAGCTTCCCGGGAATAGTAGATGATGCTGGACTTCTTGATAAAATCGTCCACGCCCAGGGGAGAGAAGAATTTGGCCGTGCCGTTGGTTGGCAGAATGTGGTTGGGTCCCGCGTAATAGTCCCCCAGCGGCTCGGAGCTGTATTCCCCAATGAAAATGGCCCCGGCGTTCTGAATCTTTGTCATCACCTCAAAAGGATTGGCCGTGACGATCTCCAAATGCTCCGGCGCAATGGAATTGGCCGTTTTCACCGCTTCCTCCAGGGTGTCCACCACCAGAATGTAACCGTAATTGTCCAGGGATTTCTGAATGATCTCCCCTCTGGAAAGCTCCCGCACAAAGCCGTCCACCTCCCGGGACACCTGCTCTGCCAGCTCCATGCTGGTGGTCACTAAAATCGCGCTGGCCAGCTCGTCGTGCTCCGCCTGGCTCAACAGGTCGGCCGCCACAAACCGGGCGTTGTCCCCCTCATCCGCGATCACCAGAATCTCACTTGGCCCCGCGATACTGTCGATGCTCACATGGCCGTACACGGCCTTTTTCGCCAGGGCCACGAAAATATTTCCCGGGCCCACGATCTTGTTCACCCTTGGAATGGACCGGGTGCCGAAGGCCAGGGCCGCCACCGCCTGGGCGCCGCCCGCCTTGTAGACCTCCGTGGCTCCCGCCAGATAGGCCGCGGTCAGGGTCACCGGGTTCACCTTTCCGTCCTTTCCGGGCGGCGTCACCATCACGATGCGCTTCACCCCCGCCACTTCGGCGGGCACAATATTCATCAGCACGGAGGAGGGGTAGGCAGCCTTCCCGCCCGGCACGTACACGCCCACGCTCTCCAGAGCCGTCACCTTCTGGCCCAGGATGGTGCCGTCCGGCTGGGCGTCGAACCAGCTGTTGCGGCACTGCTTCTCATGGTAGCGGCGGATGTTCTCCATGGACGTTTTCATCACCGCTAAAAGCCCCGGCTCCACCTGCTCCATGGCTTCCCGAATCTCCGCCTCCGTCACCCGGACATTGTCCGCGTCAAGCTCTGCCCCGTCGAACCTGCGGGTATACTCAAACAGCGCCTCGTCTCCCCGCTCCTTCACGTCCTCCACAATGGCCTGGACGGTCTCGGTATAGCTGTCATAGTTGTTGGGGTCACGCTTTAACATGTCCGCCAGAATATTTTCCATGGACTTCTCGTCCAGCTTTACGATTCTCATGGTCTTTACCCTCCTGTATTTACGCCTGCTGTCCCTGGGAATTCTCCTCCCGAAGCAAGTCCTGGAATCCCCGGATAATGGACGTGATGCGCTCATTTTCCGTCTTCATGCTCACCTGGTTCACCACCATCCTGGCGGACAGGGTGCAGATCTCCTCCAGCACCAGAAGTCCGTTTTCCCGCAGGGTGGAACCGGTCTCCACAATGTCCACGATCACCTCGGACAGGCCCACAATGGGCGCCAGCTCGATGGAACCGTTGAGCTTGATGATCTCCACGGTCTGGTATTTCCGGTTGTAAAAATAGTCCTTAGCGATGCCCGGGTACTTGGTGGCCACCCGGATCAGTTCGTGGTGGTTTAAGCGCTCTCTGGCCGACTCCGGCCCGCACACGCACATGCGGCATTTTCCGATTCCCAGGTCCATGACCTCGTAGAGCTTGCGCCCCTCCTCCAGGATCGTGTCCTTGCCCACGATGCCGATGTCCGCGGCCCCGTACTCCACATAGGTGGGCACGTCGCTGGCTTTTGCCAGGAAAAAGCGGATTCCCAGCTCCTCGTTGACAAAAATCAGCTTGCGGGAGCCCTTGTCCTTCATCTCCTCGCAGGAGATGCCGATGCGGCCGAACAGCTCCATGGCCTTGTTCGCCAGCCGTCCCTTGGCCAGCGCTACTGTCAGATATCTCATGATCTCAACCGTCCTATCTCTCTATGATCGCGGGGCAGCAAGCGCCCGCCCCCTGCTCCTCACTCATATTCCGACAGCGGAATTATGTCCTCGCTGCCCTTCACCATGTCCATGACCCGCACCGTCCGGCCGTCCCCTTCCAGGTACAAAAGATTGCGCTGTCCGCGCCGCCTCACCATATCCTGGTAATCCTCCAACGCCCGGTCCGCCTTCCGTTTCATGGACTGCACCGCCAGATTCTGCCGCCGGAAATGCTCCGCCAGCCACAGGGCCCCGGTTCTGGCCTCCTGCTCATATAAAATCACGGTGCCCGGCAGTACCACCGGCACGTCGATCTGCTGTCTGGACAGGGCCGCCATCAGCTGGTCCACCACGATCACAAATCCCACCGCAGGGGCGTCCTTGCCGAACTGCATGAGCAGCTTGTCATAGCGCCCTCCTGTGACAATATAATCCCCGGTCCCGTAAGTATACGCCTTGAAAATGATCCCCGTGTAATACCGGTAATTGCTGAGCATCCCCAGGTCATAGGTCACATAGTCCGCCAGCCCCCGCTCCGCCAGAATGGCGTGAACCTCCTCCAGCCGCCCGATGGCATTTAAGGCCCGGGGATTGCCGGTGAGCTCCGCCGCCCCGCGAATCTGCTCCACGGAGCCGAACAACCCCGGAAGCCGCAAAAACAGCTCCTTCAAGCCCTCGTCCATGGGAATATCCTTCAAAAGCTCCTCCACGCCGAAATTGTTTTTGTTCTCGATCAGGTGGTTTAAGGCCTCCTGGGTCTCCTCGTCCAGCCCCGCCTCGTCCACCAGGCTGCGGTAAAACTCCACCTGGCCCAGCTCCACCTGAAACTCCTTCAGCCCCGCGGCCCTCAGGCTGTCAATGACCATGGCGATCATCTCCGCATCCGCGTCCGCGCAGTCGTCCCCGATCATCTCCGCCCCGGTCTCCGTCCGCTCCTTAAGCCGTCCCTGGTAGCTGGAATTATTCTTAAACGTCCGCTCCAGATAACACAGCCTCAGAGGCATGGGGTCGTCACAGTGATACTTTGCCACAAACCGCGCCACCGCCGGGGTCATATCCGGACGCAGCACCAGCGTCTCGTTGTCCCGGTCAAAAAACTTGAACAGTTCCCTCTGCCCCACGCTGCCCCGGTCCTTGCTGAAAATATCAAAATACTCAAAGCTGGGCGTCTGAATATGTTCGTATCCGTAGGAATAGAGCACCTGCAGAATCTTCTCCTGCACCGCCAGCTTGCGCCTGCACTCCGCCCCATAAATGTCCCGGACACCCTCCGGTGTATGAATCAAATAATTTTTCTCCGCCATAATCTCTCCCGATCTCTCTCACCCCGCTGCTTTCACATGGTAAAGTGATAATTCAATAACGTATGCGTTTCATTATAGGGGACAATCCCGCGCTTGTCAATCATTTTTGCTCCCATCCGCCTCTTCCCGGCCATCCAGGTCCATCTGAATCTGTTCCAGATAATGGACCAGCATATCCCGGCACCCTCTGACGCGGAACCGCTTGTCCACCTCGTCGTAGGTAAAGCTCTTACGCCCCCCATCCTCCATCCGCTTCCAAAACGCTTCCACCTCCGCCAGCGGCAGATAAAAAATCTCATCCCTGGCCGTATACGACAAAATAATAAAGGAGATCCCCCCCTGCCTCTCAAACTCCCTCATAAACTGCATCTGGTGAGGATGTATATTCTGCAACGGAAATGTAGACGCCGCGCACTCCTTAGCGTCAAAACACACCGGAATCCCCTGAACCGCCCCAATATAATCCACCGTACTCTTCTGATCAAAATAAGCCAGGGTAATATGCCGGTTCTGTTTATCAATCTCAATGGGCGTAATGGGCGTCGGAATCTTCTGAATCAACGCCAATCCCTTTTCCCGGTAGCTCTCATTGGTATGATTGATCAAATCCTCCAGCGTAGATCCTCTCAACCCCCTGCTATTCCAGGTTCCCATACCCACATCATCCTTTCATCCCGTTCATTCGCTGAAAACCAGTATACCAGATTCCCCCCTGAATCACAACCCCCGCAACCACCAAAGGGCGCCTTCCGGCGCCCTCGCAACGATCTCCATATTTCACTCTGTCTGCATAAAAAACATTTCTCCACCCATCTTTTTTCTACTCTCTCCCCATAAAATCCAGCGGCCGCCCCAACCAGGCAGCGGGTGAGCGTCAGGGGCGCGGGGATTGAGGTGACTTCGGAGCGGTTTAGAGGGACTTAGGTCCCAGGACCCGGAAAAGCCGGGATTTCGCAGGGCGTTCAACGCCCGGAGAAAGCGGAGGCGGAGGGGCCGGCATCAGGCCGGCGCCGGAGCTCGGAGCAGTGCCCGGCTTTTCCGGGTTCTGGGATCTTAGTCCCTCAAACCGCGGAGACCGGAACCTCAAGCCCCGCGCCCCTGACGCTCACGAACGGATGCATCCCCCACGTCCGCCCCCCCTTTTATCCCTGTCTCTTCACCGGAAAATAAATATCCGTCACCCACTCCTCCGCCGCCACCTTATCAAACTGCGTCTTAACATAAATCTCATAGGGCATCCCATTCATCTCATACCCATTGGCGTTAATCCAGCTCACAATCGCCCCATACGCATCCGGCAGCCCAGAATAAGGTCCCACATGTGTCGTTTTCGCGCAGGTCTGCACCGGCAGCACACAGTTCGCCTGATCCCGGTCGCAGATTCCCACCCCCAGCTCAATGTCGCTGAAAGCCGGATCGAACTCCTTGTCGTGATAGATCGCCAGCACCACCCCGTTCACTTCCAGATGCTCCCTGGCCACCTTCTCATAAATTTTCCCGTAATAGCGCCCAAAATCCTCCACCGACATGGTCGCGCGGCAGGTCAGAAGCACCTGCTCCCTGCTGTCAACGATCTCAACCTCATAATTATTCTGATAACTCATAATATCGCCTGTCCTTTCAAACTGGCCGAGGTGCTGCTCCATCTCCCGGATGGTGATGGAAATATGTTCCATCTCCCGCTCCAGGCGGAAGCGCTGCTGCCTCAGCTTTTTCATTAAAATGTGCTGGTCTTCAATCCCCAGAAGCTCCTGGATCTGTGACAGAGAAAGGCCGTACCGCTTGTAGCGGGCGATCAGCAGCATAATCCCGATTTGGGACTCATCGTAGTAGCGGTAGCCGGTGAACACATCCGTCTGTTCCGGCCGCAGCAGCCCGATTTTGTCATAATGTCGCAAGGTCTTGACGCTGACCCCACAGGTCTTTGACATCTGTCCGATGCTTAACATAGTATCCTTACCTCCGTCACAGTCATTTCCGATTCGAATCTATTGAAAGTATAGGCTCTGCCCTTAGGGAAGAGTCAAGCGGTATTTGATAAAATTGCTCACAGGCCAGGCGCGCGCCCCACCGCATCCAAAAAACGGCCGGCGTCATTTTCATGCTCGCCGGCCGGACTTATCGCCCTCCTGTGCCAATCCCTCTCAGGCTTCGGCGTTAAACCGCCTGGCCTGCTCCTCGATCAGCTCCATATCTTCGAAATAGTTGATCTTCATAGCGCGCTTCATATCCGCCAGAGTCTCGGAGGCCTTGGCCCGCGCCTTCTTGCTGCCCTCCTCGAGAATCCGGTATACCGCCGGAATATCCTTGGCGATCTCCTTGCGGCGCTGACGGATCGGCTCCAGCTCCTCCTGGAGAACGCTGTTTAAGAAACGCTTCACCTTTACATCGCCCAGACCGCCTCTGGTGTAATGCGCCTTCAGCTCGTCCAGATTCCGGTAATCCGGCAGATACTTGGCAAAATGTTCATCGCGGCAGAACGCATCCAGATAAATAAACACCGGATTGCCCTCTACACGCCCGGGATCCTCCACCCGCAGGTGGTTGGGGTCTGTGAACATGGACATGATCTTTTTCTTCACCTCGTCCTCCGTGTCAGACAGGTAAATGCAGTTGCCTAAGGACTTACTCATCTTGGCCTTGCCGTCGATTCCGGGCAGGCGCAGGCAGGCCTTGTTGTCCGGCAGCAGGATGTCCGGCTCCACCAGAGTCTCGCCGTACACGCTGTTAAACTTATGGACGATCTCGCGGGTCTGCTCGATCATGGGCGCCTGATCCTCTCCCACCGGCACGGTGGTGGCCTTAAAAGCCGTGATATCCGCCGCCTGGCTGATGGGGTATGTGAAGAAGCCCACCGGGATGCTGGCCTCAAAATTGCGCATCTGAATCTCGGACTTTACGGTAGGGTTGCGCTGCAGGCGTGAAACCGTCACCAGGTCCATATAGTAGAACGTCATCTCACAGAGCTCGGGAATCTGGGACTGGATAAACAGCACGGATTTCTCCGGGTCCAGGCCGCAGGCCAGGTAATCCAGCGCCACCTCGATGATATTCTGGCGCACCTTCTCGGGGTTGTCCGCATTGTCCGTCAGGGCCTGCGCATCCGCGATCATGATGTAAATCTCATCGAATTCTCCCGAGTTCTGAAGCTCCACTCTGCGCTTCAAAGAACCCACATAATGTCCTACGTGAAGCCGTCCCGTTGGGCGGTCACCTGTCAGTATGATTTTTCCCATATCTATCATGCCCTCTCTATCTTCTCAGGCGCCGCGGTCCTGCCGCTTACGCCCTTTTGTCAGCTTGTATTATCATAACCCGCAAACCGCCGGTCTGTCAAGAACCGGTGGAATTTCCTGGGAAATGTTATAACGAATGTATCCCTTCCCCCTCCAGCACCCGGCTGAACTTCTCAGGCAGCGGGGCGAAAAACTCCCGCCCGGCCAGGTAATCAAGCGGGGCGGCCAAATCCTCCGGCATCACCAGCTTCCAGGAATGCAAAAGCTGGGCCCGCAACCCGTAGCGCTTTTTCATCTCCTCATTCACGGACCGGTCCCCGTACTTGAAATCTCCCAGAATGGGGTGGCCGATGGAGGCTAAATGGGCGCGGATCTGATGGCTGCGCCCGGTGATCAGCGTCACCTGAAGCAGGGTAAAGCCGCCGCCCCAGGCCAGCGGAAGGTATTCGGTCATGATGGGAACGCTGTTCTCCACCTCTAGCGGGTAGATGTCCACCGTGTTGGTGGCCTCATCCTTGCGCAGGAACCCGGCGAT
This sequence comes from Enterocloster lavalensis, assembly GCF_046603895.1. Classification (NCBI taxonomy): domain Bacteria; kingdom Bacillati; phylum Bacillota; class Clostridia; order Lachnospirales; family Lachnospiraceae; genus Enterocloster; species Enterocloster lavalensis. Next base: position 6,166,275 of record NZ_CP176637.1, on the reverse strand, counting down.
CAGCTGCTTCTCCTTCAGTCTGCCCTTCACAATACACTGGTAGTATTTGTGGATGCTCCGGTCCTTGAACACCGCGTTCATGACCTGAAGCCCGGCTAAAGACCGCCCCGCCACCACCAGCCCGCTGGTGTTGCGGTCCAGCCGGTTGCAGATGGACGGGCGGAAGGTGCGCAGCTGCTCCACCGGCATGTGGCCGGAATCGATGAGGTAATTCAGGATCGCCTCGTTCAGGGAAGTGTCGTCCTCCCGCGCCTTCTGGCTCAAAAGCCCGGCCGGTTTGTTCACCACCAAAATGTGGCTGTCCTCATAAATAATATCCGGTTTTGGATAATATCCGGAAGTTGGCTTGGCCGCCCCGCCGTCGGTGAATTTCGCGATGGTCTCGTCGGCCAGAAACAGCCGGATCTCATCGCCCTCGCCCAGTCGCTCCGAGCCGTCGCATTTTTTTCCGTTCAGAGTGATGTTCTTCTTGCGCATCATCTTGTACAGGAAACCTTTTCCGGCCTGATTCATATATTTTGCCAACAGCTTGTCCAGACGCTGTCCGGCTTCGTTGGGGGTGACAATCAGAGTCTGCATAGGCCCTTTTATCTCCTGTCTCTCAAAATTTTCTCATCACGTACAAAAGCAGCCGGTGAGGCACAACCTTGGTCAGGAGGTGAAACACCTTCATGGTCAGGCCGTACACCGACACGTCCCGCTTCACAATGCTGTCCTTTATGGCCTTGCGGACCACATGCCGGGGATTGGCCATCACCAGCATCTTGTAAAGCGGAATCTGACCCGTGGTCTCCGCAATGTCGAAAAACTCCGTCCTGACCGGCCCGGGGCACACCGCCGTGACCGCAATATCCCGGTCTTTAAGCTCCTCGTTTAATGCCCGGGAGTAGCTGAGCACAAAGGATTTGGTGGCTGCGTACACGGCGAAATCCGGCTGGGGCAAGAAAGACGCCGCAGAGGCGAACATGAGGATCCGGCTGTTGTGGGTCATGTAGGGCAGCACCAGATGGGTCACGGCCACCAGGGCCTCGCAGTTTACCCGCACCATCCCCGTCTCATCGCCGGACGCGATGGAGCCAACCGGGCCGATCTTGCCGAAACCGGCTGCATTTACCAGGTACTTCACATCCGGCGAGCAGGCCCTCAGCGCGGACTCCAACACGCCCAAATCCCCCGCCTCCGACAAATCCAGCTCAAAACATCTCAGCCGTACCGGGCACTGGGCGGCAAGCTCCTTCAGCCGCTCCTCCCGCCTGGCAATGACCCACATCTCGTCAAAGCCCGGAAAATGGTCCGACAGCTGCAGCACCGTCTCGCGCCCCATGCCTGAGGACGCGCCCGTAATCACCGCAATCTTCATTAAAAACGCCTCCTTATGCTTCCTTCAGATAATCCAGCATCTCATAATAATCATTGATATAATAATCCGCCAACGCGGCCTTCTCCTCCCGCATATGCCGGGAAAACTCGTCCTCCACCGCGAACACGGTCATACCTGCCCGTTTTCCGGCCTGGATGCCCGCCGGAATGTCCTCGAACACCAGACATTCCTCCGGGCTTACGCCCAGCCGCCCGGCCACATTCAAATAGATATCGGGCGCAGGCTTGCCGGCCGCCACCTCGCAGGCCGTTGCCACCACCTGAAAATACCGCCGGATTCCCAGGGAATCCAGCACCGCATCCACCATCGCCCGGCCGTTGCTGGTGGCGATGCCCGCCTTCATGCCCAGACCCGCCGTGCGGTCCAGGAAATCCCGAACCCCCGGTTTCAAGGGCACTTCGTTCCGGTATTTTTCAATGGACATTTCCGTCCAGGCCGCTTTGATTTCCTCCAGGGAATCCGGCAGCTCAAACCGCTCCTTGAAATAGGCGGCTGTCTCCGAAAAGCTCATGCCCTCGATGGACTTCTGCAGGTCCTCCGGGCAGTCGTACCCGTAGCGGTCCAGGTATTCGACGTCGATGCTCTTCCACATCCACATGGAGTCCACCAGAGTTCCGTCTAAATCAAAGATAACCGCTTTTTTATGTTTTAATCCCATTTGTCCTCATCCTTTTTATTCTGTCCGTCTGTTTCAGGGGCAAAACCGCCCTCTCTATTGTTATACTTGCTTTTGCCCCGTCTGACAACCCTGAAGATCCTGGATTTCCTGCTCTGTAAGCGGCCGGTACTCCCCCGGAGCCAGCGCCGGGTCCAGAACCAGCGGCCCCATGGACAAACGTTTTAGATAGGTCACGCGGCAGCCCATGGCTTCGAACATGCGCTTGACCTGATGGAATTTACCCTCCCGTATGGTCAGGCGCACCTGGCCGGGCTCCAGGATTTCCAGACGGGCCGGAAGGGTTTTCGTGCCGTCCTCCAGCACCAGGCCGGCTGCCGCCCGCCCGACGGCGTCCCCTGGAAGCTTCCCCTCAATGCGGGCAAAATACACCTTGTCCACATGCTTCCTGGGTGACAGCAGATTGTGGGCCAGGGCCCCGTCATTGGTCAGAAGCAGCAGCCCCTCGGTGTCGATATCCAGCCGCCCCACCGGGAATAAGTCTCCCCGCAGCGCCCCGGTGATCAGCTGGGTCACGGTCTGGTAGCGCCCGTCCTCGGTGGCGGAAACCACTCCCTGGGGTTTGTTGAGCATGTAATACTCCGTGCGGGCGTAAGCTACCTCCACCCCGTCCAGGCAGATTTGGTCCGCCTCGGGGTTGATTTTCAAATCCGCCTGGCGGGCCACCTGACCATTCACCATTATTCTGCCCTTACGGGCCATCTCCTTGACCTGGCTGCGGGTGCCCTGCCCCATTTCCGTCAAAAATTTATCAAGCCGGATCATTGCCTTCTTGCGCTCCGCCATCTGAATTCGCTCCTTTCCCGGCGCGGTAATTCTACATCCACCGCCATCCCGGATAGTATTTATTTTTCAGGACCGGACCGGCGCCCTTGGCCCAGCCCAGCGGATAACCGCCGGCGCAGACCAGGCACCAGCCCTTCACCGGTCCCTCCCCCTCGGCCAGGGCTATGGTCTCCCCCTTGAGATAGCGGACCGCCCGCTCATCCTCCATGGGAAAATCCACCGTGACCGGATATTGTTCTTTTTTCAAAACCATTGCCAGGGCCTGGGAAGGCTCAAACCGCCCCTTTTTCAGCTCCCCTAGCAACAGGCCCGTCCGCAGAAAACGCAGGGACGGCGGTTGTTCCATTCCGGCGGGCAGAAGGTACACACCCTCCGGCCGCACCGACAGGCGCTCCCGTGGGACCGGAAGGGAGAGCTGTTCCAAAAATGCCTCCAGCTCTCCGGTATACGCCGCCGCAGGAGTGTTCCGCCCCTTTTTTGCCTGCCCCGGAAAATTGCGGACCGCGCCTCTGCCCTTCGCCGTCTCCCGCGCTTCCGCCTTCTCCCTGCGGCGCCCGCGAAGGTCCTCGGTTCCCGTCCGGACGTTGTCCCCGGCAACCTTGCCCGCGCTGCCCGCCTCCAGGCCGCCATCCCCGGCTGTCCCGCTTTCTCCACTGCTCTTCTTCCGCAACAGCGCAAGAAAATGCCCTTCCCCCTTGATTCTATGTGGAAACAGCCTCATGCAGCCGTCCAGCCCGATCCCCCCGCAGGCCCCGGGCACCAGCCTAGTATCAAGGGGCTTAAGCTCCAGGTCCGGGAAGCGGCTCAACACGTACTCCACGGTTCCCTCGTCCTCCTCCCGCGAGAAGGTGCAGGTGGAGTACAGAATAGTTCCCCCGGGCCGCAGCATGGTCACGGCGGCGGCTAAAATCTCCCGCTGCAGGGGCGCATAGTAAGCCGGTCCTTTTAGAGCCCAGTCCTTCACCATCTCGCCGTCCCGGCGGAACATCCCCTCGCCGGAGCAAGGCGCGTCCACCAGAATCTTGTCAAAAAACAGCGGAAACACCTGTGAGAGCCGTTCCGGGCTCTCGCTGGTCACGCAGATATTGGGGATCCCGGCCAGCTCCAGATTCTTAAGCAGCGCCCTGGCCCGGGAATTGCTGATATCGTTGGACACCAGCAGTCCTTCCCCCAAAAGTCTGGCTCCCAGCTGGGTACTCTTGCCCCCCGGAGCTGCGCACAGGTCCAGCACCCGGTCCCCCGGCTTCACGGGCAGCAGCTCCCCGGGCGTCATGGCGCTGGGCTCCTGGAGATAGTAGAGGCCCGCATAGTAGGCCGGATGCCTGGAGGGCCTGGCCTGATCTGCGTCATAGTAGAATCCCGTTTCCACCCAGGGCACCGGCTCCAGCTGCCAGGGAAGCATAGCCTTTAACTGCTCCGGCCGGATTTTCAGCCCGTTGGCCCGCAGCCCCGGCTTCCAGTCCTCCCCAAAGCTCCTGATATAAGATGTATATTCCTCGTCGCCCAGCAGCGCCCGCATGGAATCCGCGAAGGCTGCCGGCAGCAGTTCTGATCTCATGGTTCTGAATGTTCCTTTCCCCAGCCGGTCCGTACCGTCCGGCAGTACCATATCAATTCCCCGGCGGCGTGCAACAGGCCGGTCAGACCCGGCCCCGCAAAGGCCCGCAGGGTATTTAACGTTCGGTTCAGTTTAGCATACTTCCGCCAAAAATTACAGATATTTTTTCAAAAACGCCCAAAATTACCACGATGAAAGTTTTCTTGACAGGCATGTCCCGCTCTCCTATAATAAACCTTGCAGACTCTGCCGCAATATAGTAGAAAAGAGGAATGGACATTATGACATTTGTTATGGATATGATCAAGGGGATTTTCATCGGCATCGCCAACATCATCCCCGGCGTCAGCGGAGGGACCATGGCGGTCTCCCTGGGAATCTACGATAAGCTGATCGGGGCGGTCTCAAGCCTGCTCTCCAACTGGAAGAAAAGCCTTCTCACCCTGCTGCCCATCATCCTGGGCTGTGGAATCGGCATCGTGGGCTTCACCTACGCCATCGAGTACCTGCTCAGCAAACACACCTTTGTGACCTGCATGGCCTTTGTAGGACTGATTCTGGGCGGCGTCCCCGTGCTGGTGGGCACCCTGCGCCGGGAACTGCGCCACCGCCGCCGTTCCATCGGCTTCGGCGGAATTATTGCCTTTCTCGCGCTGTTTGCGCTGGCGGCCTTCCTGCCCATGTTGAGCTCCGGCGAGGAAGTGTTAAAGATATTTTCCCCCACCCCTGGAACGTTGATCTCCCTGTTTCTGGTGGGCGTGATCGCCTCCGCCACCATGGTGGTGCCCGGGGTCAGCGGCTCCCTGGTGATGATGATTCTTGGCTACTACTACGGCATCATCGAAACCATCAAAAATTTCCTGGACGCCCTAAAGGTCCTGGACATGCCGGGCGTACTCCACGGCGTGCTCCTGCTGACCCCCTTTGGCTTTGGCGTGCTGCTTGGGATCTTTCTCATCGCCAAGCTGATCACCTTCCTTTTTAAGCGCTACGCCATCCACACCTACTGCGCCATCCTGGGCCTGATCGCGGCCTCGCCCTTTGCGATCTTCTACAACACCGGGCTGTTCGCCCAGCTCGGCAGCCTGACGCCCCTGACCGTGATTCTGGGCGTTGGAGCGGCCGTCGCCGGAGCGGTGATCACATTTCTCATGGGAGAGCGCTCCCACTGAGTTCCCGGGCAGGCAGCGCTCAATAGCGGTATGTAAAGCGGTATTTTTCCAGATATTTTAAAATCCAGTACGGATCCACGCTCAGCTCGTCGAAATGGTCCGTCTTAAAGTAAATTCCCACGTGGAGGTGGACGTCGAAATTCCCGGTCGTCCCCTCCACTTTGCTGTATCCGGTATCTCCCATATACCCCAGCAGTTCCCCCGCCTTCACCACATCCCCTTCCTTCCAGTCCCGGCTGTAGCCGTACAGATGGGCGTAATACAGATAAGCGCCCCTGGGCGAGCGGATTCCCAGCCGCCAGCCGCCGAGTTCCAGCCATCCCACCTTCTCCACCACCCCGTCGCTCATGCTGACCACGGGATAAAATCCCCTTGGCTCCTTCGCCCCCATAATGTCGCAGCCCTCGTGGCCCCGGCCCTTGTTCTCCCGTCCGTCCGCCGCCCCGGTCCCGTCTGCGCCGCCCGAACCGCTTTGCCCGGTCCCGCTCTTATAGGTCCGTTTGTCCATCCAGCCGTCCTCAAACTGCACGTCCGGCACCGAAGGGTCGCCGCTTCGGGGGACTGGGAAATACTGTAAATCTCCCAACACCGTCTCGTAGGCCTGTTTGAGCTTCCGGTAGTCCGCGGGCCGTCTGGCCTGCAGCAGGCGGGAGCTGTAGTCCGTGGATTTCAGCTCCCGCAAATCGTAGTCGTTCTGGATCATCAGCGCGGTGAGCATATCAAAATCCAGCTCCTTCTCCCCGGCGATCAGCTGTCCCAGGCGCATGGAGCGGAAATCCTCAGTCTCGCAGGTATAAGCCCCCAGCTGGTAATAATCCGGGTTCTCCACCAGGTACTGGGTGATGGTGCACTGAAACACGGCGAGCAGTAAAATGAGAAACAAAATCATACAGGCACCGCCTCTACAATATATTGTATAAACCATTGTATTCAGGTGTCTATGAAAAAATCCATCGGACGGCTGCTGCCCGTCCTCTGCCTCATACTGCTTCTAGCCCGCCCCGCCCTGGCATTCACCGGCGCCCGGGACGGGCTCGTGCTCTGGGCAACCGTGGTGCTGCCCACCCTGCTGCCCTTCATGATCTGCTCCGGCGTGATCGTGGCCCTGGACGGCGTGGGCCTCCTCACCAGGCCCTTCGCCCCTTTTTTCAGCGGACTGCTGAAGCTCTCCCCAAACGGCTGCTTCGTGCTCATGAGCGGCCTTCTCTGCGGTTATCCCATGGGTGCCAAAACCGACAGCGAATTTTTAGACAGCAGGCGCATCTCGCCGGCCCAGGCCCGCTATCTCCTGGCCATCGTCAACCATCCCAGCCCCATGTTCGTGCTGGGCTACGTGGCGGACCGCCTGGCCCTGGTCCAGGGCGGCTCCGGCTGTCCCCTCTGGGCCGTCGCCCTGGCCCTGTACCTGCCCGTGATTCCCGTCGCCCGGCTGGCACGGCGTATCTACGGCTATCACGGCGAGGAGGATCCCACCCCGGCCGCAGCCGGAACATCCGCCGCGCCCTTCTCATTTGACGTACACATGATGGGCTGTTTTGAGACCATGGTGAAGATCGGCGGCTACATCATGCTGTTCTCCATCCTGGCCATGTACCTGGCAAACCTGCCCTTTGAGCTGCCCCTCATGCGCCCGGCGCTTTTGGGGGCCGTGGAGATCACCACCGGCATCCAGGCCATCGCGGCCAGCGTTCCCGGCTTCCCGGCCGCGGTTCTGATCGCAGCGGCCACGGCCTTCGGCGGTTTCTCCGGCATTTTCCAGACAAAAAGCGTACTAAAAAATGCCGGACTCTCCATCCGGCATTATATACTGTGGAAAGCGCTCCACAGTCTCATCACCTGTATACTGTTACTTGGGCTGCAAAGCCTGCTTCTCATCTGCGGCTGACAGCACTCTAACGCTGGGGGCCGTCCTCCACAGGAAGCTCCTGCTCCTCCGGCTCCTCCTGCTGAACCAGGCCGCCAGACAGCTCGTTGCGGTTGGTGGAAACGATGTCGTAGCTGGACTGCATGGAGCTCATGAATCCGTCGAAACGCCCCTTTGCCCCCTCCATGGTGTGGTTGATAATGGTCTGAAGGCTGCGCAGCATGTCGTCCGTGTACTGGATGGACCCCTGGCGGATGGTGTTGGCATCGTTTAACGCCTGGTCCACAATGGCCTGGGCCTGCATGTTGGCCTGCTCCACCACCTCGTTGGCGTGGGCGTAGGCCCGCTGCATGATCTCGTGCTCGTTGACCATCTCGCTGGTCTGTTCGTCCGCCCGGGCCACCAGGGAATCCGCCTGCTTTTTGGCCTCCTCCATCATGGCGTCCGCCTGGGCCTGGGCCTCCCCGAGAATGGTGTCCTGCTGGCTGATGATCTTCTGGTACTTTTTGATCTCATCGGGGATGCGCAGACGCAGCTCAACCAAGAGCTCCTCCAGCTCCTCCTTGTTCACGATGATCTTTGTATTGGATAACGCCTGATATTTGCAGGTGTCTATGTATTCTTCAATTTCACTGATCAACTGTTCAATTCTGCTCATCATCTTAACCTATCTCCTCATTTTCCAAAATCGCTCATAGCTGCCCGATGCCTCACAGCTACAGTCCGCTTACAACAAATTCATCTTTTGTGCAGCGCCGTCGCGGCTCATCGCCTGGCGGTCAGCTTTTCCCGCACTTTCTCTGCCACAGCCGGATGCAGGAACGCGCTGATCTCACCGTCGAACTCGGCGATCTCTTTGACGATGCTGGAACTCAAGTAGGAATATCTCAAATTGGTGGTCAGGAAGATGGTGTCCACCTCCGGGGCAATCACCCGGTTGGTCTGGGCCATCTGCAACTCATATTCAAAATCCGTAATCGCCCGCAGGCCACGCACGATCACCCGCGCGTCGTTCTTGCGGACAAAATCAATCAGTAATCCCTCGAAGGACTGAACCTCCACGTTGGGCAGGTTGGCGGTCACTTCTTTTAACATATTAACACGTTCTTCCACAGAAAACAACGGAGACTTTGATTTATTATTCAAAACTCCGATGATGACCCGGTCGAACATCTTGGAGGTGCGCTCGATGATATCCAGATGACCCAGGGTCACCGGATCAAAGCTTCCGGGGTATATGGCTTTATTCATGTTTTTCTCCCTTTGCAACAAAGACATGCTTGTTGGTCTTGTACTCTTTACTCCTGATCAGATCGTATCCGGCGGCCGTAAGCCACCCAAAATCCGTCTCCTTTGCCGCCTCAATAACGATGGTTGTGTTTTCATCCGCCATGGGCGAGCCGGACAGATAGGTTAAAACCTGCTGTTCCCAGCCCTTGTTGTAGGGCGGATCCATAAAGATGATATCGAACACGTAGTTCTTTCCCTCCAGCTTGCGGAGGCTGGAAATCACATCGTTTCCCATCACCACGGCCCGGTCCTCCAGCTTGGTTCTGCTTAAATTCTCCCGGATGCACTCCACGGCTTTGGGATTGTTCTCCACCAGGACGGCCAGGCTGGCTCCGCGGCTTAAGGCTTCGATGCCGATGGCCCCGCTGCCGGAAAACAGATCGAGAAACATACAGTCCGGAATGGACGGCTGCAGCATGTTAAACAGCGTTTCCTTGATCCGGTCTGTGGTCGGACGGGTGTCGAGTCCGTCCACGGTCTTTAAAAGCAGCCTTCTGGCGCTGCCTGCGATTACTCTCATTTTGACTCCTGAATGATTTCGTATGATAAAAAGGGATCGGTATTCAATCCCGCCAAATTTGTTTTCCCAACAAGTATAATATGAAAATCCCAGTTATACAAGGGGTTTTTTTGCGTTCCGGGCAAAAAAACACCCTTTCTTTCTATAATTAGATGCCGGAAATGCCGCTGAATGCAGGGTTTACATTCCTCCCATTTTTTAACAGAAAACGAAAAACCTTCTAGTGTATTATTCCCGCATGAACACATAATAGGATTGTAACACAAAACAAAGTCATGCACCACTTATAAAACAGCATGACAAAACGATTAAAGGAGGAATGTTACAATGTCTAACAATTCTAACAGAACAAACGTACCTGAAGCAAGAGAGGCAATGGACAAATTCAAGATGGAAGTTGCAAATGAGATCGGCGTACCGTTAACCAACGGTTACAACGGCAACCTGACTTCCGCTCAGAATGGTTCCGTAGGCGGTTATATGGTTAAGAAGATGATCGAGTCCTACGAGCGTCAGCTGGCTGGCAAATAAGATCACGCCCTTTTCGGAAGAAAAAATGTAATTGAATGAGAGCTCCCCGGACTGAAGCAATTCGGCCCGGGGAGTTTTTTATCCTATATTCCAATGGGATCAGTCCACATACACCACTTTGCCGGTTCTGGCCTTATCCGCCTTCACATCGTCCGGATATCCCAGCGCCGCCATGCCGTAGACCACGTGGTCCGCCGGAATGCCAAGCTCATCCAGAACCTGCCGGATGGCCGGAACGTCGCAGACGTCCTGAAGCTGGTTGATCCACACGGAGCCGATGCCTAAAGAATGGGCGGCCAGGAACATGTTCTCCATGGCGCAGGCGTCGTCCTCCCTGCCGTAGGGACTTTCCTTCAGGTTCGAGGGGATGACAAGAGCCTCGGGCTCATACATATTGTAGCCCTTCCGGTCCAGCACCTCACGGATGGCCGTGGCCAGCTTCTGAATCTTCTCCCGGTTTCTCACCACCGTGAACTGCCAGGTCTGCAATCCCTTGGCGCTGGGCGCGTGGAGAGCCGCCTGGACGATCAGCTCCATCTCCTCCTCGGGAATGGGTTTGCACAAAAATTTGCGCGTGCTTCTTCTGGTAAGTATTGTCTCAAGTGTCTGATTCATATGAAATACTCCTTTCCTTTAACTGCCTTTACCCTTTATTGTATCCTGCCACAGGCCGCAGGTTGACGGCGGACCTGCAGCTTTTTCCATTATTATGTTTTGTAGTCAACCGCAGGTTGGCGATAAAGGCACCGTATCCTTATTATACCATGTGCGGCATGTTCCCGGAAGTCCTTCCAGGCAGCTCGCCGCAAGTTTTCCCGAACCACAAACCGCCCGGTCCACCATTCACCGAAGGCAGACGCGTCCTACAGGTTCAGCCGCTCGTAATTCCGCCCCAAATACTCGTCCAGCTTCCGCTTCAACTGCGAGTGCTCCTCTTCCTCCAGCTCCGGGTCGCCGTCCAGCAGGCGGTTCACCTCCTCGGAGACGGATTTCAGGATGTTGGCGTCCGTAAAAATGTCCGCCAGCTTGAATTCCATGTCCCCGCTCTGGCGCATCCCGAAAATATCTCCGGGTCCGCGCAGCTTTAAATCCTCGGAAGCGATGTAAAATCCGTCGTTGGAACGGTTTAAAATATCCAGCCGCTCCAGAGTGCCCTCCTCGTCCGAGCAGTTTACCATGATGCAGTAGGACTGGCTGCTGCCCCGGCCTACCCGCCCGCGAAGCTGATGGAGCTGGGCCAGGCCGAAGCGCTCCGCGTTCTCGATCATCATCACCGTGGCGTTGGGCACGTTGACGCCCACCTCGATCACCGTGGTGGACACCAGCACCTGGATCTCGCCTGCCGCAAACCGCTCCATGATGCGGTTCTTCTCCCTGCCTTTCATTTTCCCGTGAAGGTACTCCACCGTCACCGACGCGGGCAGCTCCTTTCGCAGCTTTTTGGTGTAATCCAGCACGTTCTCCGCCTCGATCATCTCGCTCTCCTCCACCATAGGGCAGATCACGTAGGCCTGGCGGCCCTCCTCCACCTGTCTGGCGATAAAGGAATACGCCTTGGGGCGGTATCCCGTGTTCACCACGCAGTTTTTGATGGGCTGGCGGCCCTGGGGCAGCTCATCGATCACGGAAATGTCCAGGTCGCCGTAGAGGATAATCGCCAGGGTCCGCGGAATGGGTGTGGCGCTCATGACCAGCACGTGGGGATCGCCGCCCTTGCTGCTGAGCAGCTCCCGCTGCCCCACCCCGAAGCGGTGCTGCTCATCCGTGATCACCAGAGCCAGATTGTCGTAGTGAACCTTCTCCTGGATCAGGGCGTGGGTTCCGATCACAATATCCGCCTCATGGCGCTCGATCCGCTCGTAAGCCAGACGTTTCTCCTTTGCGGTCATGGAGCCGGTGACGAGCACCGGCGTTTTCTCAATATGGTACGTCTCAAACAGCTGGGTGATGGACTCGAAATGCTGTCTCGCCAGCACCTCCGTGGGCGCCATCAGCGCCCCCTGGTAGCCGTTGCAGGCCGCCATCAGCAGCGCCAGCACCGCCACAATGGTCTTGCCAGAGCCCACGTCCCCCTGAATCAGCCGGTTCATCACCAGGCCGCCGCTGAGATCCCCAAACACCTCCTGGAGCGTGCGCTCCTGCGCCCCGGTCAGCCGGTAGGGAAGGGCTTCCTTAAAACGCGCCACCTCCTCACAGGATTCCATCACATAGGAGGAGCGCTTGTCGGCCCGCTTTTCCTTCAGCTTGCGCACGCCCACCAGAAAAAGGAAAAACTCGTCGAACACCAGGCGTTTTCTGGCGTAGAGCAGCTCGCTCTGATCCGCGGGGAAATGGATGTGCTCCACCGCGTAGTTGATCTCCGCCAGCTCGTACCGTTTCCGCAGCTCCATGGGCATGTACTCCCGCTCCATCTGCCGCAGCTGCAGCGCCTGGGTCTGAGCCTTCACAATGGCCTTGTTTCCCAGTCCTCTGGTCTGTCCGTAGATGGGCTGCATGGAGTGTACCAGCTCGCCGTAAGCCTGTGGGGTAAACACCTCCGGCTGCTCCATGATCAGGCGGCCCCGCTTTTTTACCACCCGGCCCCGGAACACGTAGATTTCCCCGGGCTTTAGATTGGCCCGCATATAAGGCATATTGTACCAGGAAACCTGCAGGGAGCCGGTGAGGTCCTTCAGCTGCAGGGACACCACCTGCATGTGATTAAAACGCAGCAAGTCGGCATGCTTAACTAATGCCGACTGTACTGCCATAACGCTATTTTCTTTTAACTGTCCGATGGCCACCGGCTCCTCAAAGGCATCGTAGGCCCGGGGATAATAGGCCAGGAGATCCGCCACCGTGTATACGCCCAGCTTCTCAAAGAGCGCGGCCGTCTTATCCCCGATGCCCTTTAAGGAGCTGATTGGTTCCTGATTTAACATAACGCGTCCAACCCCAGCTTGATGCAGCCCATAATCCCCTGATCGTCGTGAAGGCTGGCCGGCACAATGTAGTTGTCCAGGTCCGCCAGCTCCGAGGTGTTTAAGTAACCGCCGATCATCTCCCTCACCTTTTCCCGGATCATGGGGAACAGCTGCTCCTGGTGCATGACGCCGCCGCCCAGAATGATCTTCTGCGGGGACAGGATCATGATGTAGTTCACCAGGGCCTGGGCGATGTAGTAGCTCTCCAGCTCCCAAACCTCGGGACGATCCACCAGCTCCACGGCCTTTTTACCCCAGCGGCGCTCAATGGACGGACCGCTGGCAAAGCCCTCCAGGCAGTTGGGGTGATAGGGGCAGATGCCGCCTTCCGGGTCCTCGGGATGCCGGGCCAACAGAATGTGGCCTCCCTCGGGGTGCAGCATGCCGTGCAGCAGTTTTCCGCCCGCGCAGACGCCCACGCCCACGCCGGTGCCGATGGTTATGTAGATGGCGCTGTCAAGCCCCTTGGCGCAGCCGTAGGTCATCTCCCCCAGACAGGAACCGTTCACATCCGTGTCCAGGCCCATAGGCACGTCCAGCTCTTTTTTCAGAGCCCCCAAAAGGTCAAAGTGGCGCCAGGCCAGCTTGGGTGTGTCCAGAATCCGGCCGTAGGTGGGGGACTGGGGCTTCACATCCACCGGGCCAAAGGCCGCCACCCCCAGGGCTTCTATGTCCTTGTCCTTAAAATAGCGCACGATCTGCTCCACCGTCTCCTCCGGCGTGGTGGTGGGGATGGATACCTGCTCCAGAATTGTCCCGTTTTCATTTCCCAGGGCGCAGACCATCTTGGTGCCGCCCGCCTCCAGTGCTCCGATCAACATATGGCTTCCTCCTTATAATCCAATCTGTCCGCAGGCTGCGCCCGCGGCCCGTCACATTCAACAAAGCTGCCAAACCAAAGGTCCGGCAGCTGCGCTTTTAAAGGTATTAGTTTCTCTTTCTGCCAAGGATCCGCAGGATGTACAGGAACAGGTTGATAAAATCCAGGTACAGCTGAAGCGCGGAGAAAATCGAGGCCTTGGCCGCCATCTCCGGCGCCTGACCGTAATACTCGTAGTACGCTTTGATCTTCTTGGTATCGTAGGCGGTGAACAGCAGGAAGATGAAAATCCCCACTGTGCAGGCGATAGTCTCAAACGCGGACAGGTTGATGAACAGGCTCAGCACCCAGAAGCCGCAGAGGAAAATCAGGCCGCCGGTCATAAAGGGGCGGATTCCGCTGAAATTCACGTTTGCAAAATATCCGATCAGCGCCATCACTCCGAAGAACAGGGAGGTCAGCAGGAATACGGACCAGAGAATCATCAGGTCATACACATAAAAATAAGCGGAAAATACAATGCCGTTTAAGATCGCGTAGACAAAAAACAGCACCCGCGCCGTCACAACGCTCATCTTGCTGATGCGTGCGGACAAAAACAGCACTACGCCCAGCTCTGCAAACAGCAGCACATAAGGCCATGCGGGCACATAGTTCAGCAGGAAAATCGCGCCGGTGAAAACGCCTCCCACCGCCACCGCAAAGGTGACCAACAGGCCTGCAAACATCCAGCCAAAGGTTTTAGCCGTGTAGCGTCCCAGCGATTCGCTGTAAGCACCGGCCTGTGAATAGGACTGGTTCATCATCTCTTCGTTCATAAGATTGTTCTCCTCTTATTTGATTCATTTTAGAATAACAAGAAATTCAGGATGATACCGCCGATCCAGTTGAGCAGCGATATCACCATACCAATGGTTCCCAGAATCACTGCGGACCTGGCAATCCCATATTTGGACGAGTTTCTGGCCCGCTGTCCCAAGGACATGGCGATGCCGGAAAGGATCACGCCCACAATGGGGATCAAAAGCCCAATCGCGATTCCCAGAATGCCCAACACCATCGCCGGCACAGCCGGTCCTGAGTGATCCGGCACCTGCACCACAACGGGCTGGCCCGTCTGGTCCATGCCGTTTTGCGGAATCGGCTGATGGAGCAGGCGCAGCAGCTCCTCCAGGCTTTCGCGGTAAAACTTTTTGGGAAGGCTGCCCACAAACCCTTTGAGCGCGTTCTCCCGGAACAGGCCGACCCAGGCTTCCAGATGCAGGACTCCGTTGATGTAGGAGTATTTCAGAAACCGCGCCATTGCAAAATAGCCGTCTCCCTCCTTCCACACCTGCCCACCCTTGCGCTCCGTCTGCTTAAAGCCGTTCTTCATCAGATAGTCGTTCATCAGAAAATCGACAAAATCCGCCGGCTGGTTCAACACTTCATCGCGCACCCATCTCGCCATCGGCATCCTCCTTCCGTTGTAAAAATGCGTAGCTGCTCAGTACCTTCACAGATACGAACAAAAATACAACATTTGTCTTTGTCAATAAAATATCACATTTTCCAGTATATTACAAGTAAAATCCGGCTTTTTCTTGATTGATCCGCCTCTTACGTTACGGTACACTCTGTTCCCAGTAACACGCTTCGCGATGCACAGAAACGGCAAAAAACGCCGTTTCGCGCCGCTATCCTCGGGTTTTCTGTGACTTCCGCTGCGCTCCACTCACAAAAAACGCCTCGTGGGATATTGCCTGTGAACAGTGACCTCTTACTCCACGGAAATCAGATAATAGTAAATGGGCTGGCCGCCGCACTGCAGCTCGATCTCAGCCTCCGGGAACTGGGCCCTGGCCTGATCCGCCATGCGCTCTGCGTCCTCCTCGCCGATATCGCTTCCATAGTAAATGGTCACCAGCTCGGAATTCTCGTCGATCATGGCCTTTAAGGCCGCCATGGCCGTGCCCTCCACGGACTTACCCACAGCCAGCATGCCGTGATCTCCCAGGCCCATAATATCGCCCTGCTCGATGTCCATGCCGTCGATGTTGGTAGTGCGCACCGCGTAGGTGATCTGAGCCGTCTTGACGCTGCCCATCTCCCGCTCCATATTGGCCACGTTCTCCGCGACGGACAGGTCCGGCATGAAATTCACCAGCGCGGTGATGCCCTGGGGCACTGTCTTTGACGGGATCACGATAATGTTCTTGTCCTCCACCAGGGAGCTGGCCTGCTGGGCGGCCAGAATAATATTCTTGTTGTTGGGAAGGATGAAAATGTTGTCCGCAGAAACCTTGTCGATGGCGTTTAACATATCCTCGGTGCTGGGGTTCATGGTCTGGCCGCCCTCGATCAGGTAGTCCGCGCCGATCCCCTTAAAAATCTCCGAAAGGCCCTCGCCGCAGGAGACTGCGATAAAGCCGTATTTTTTATGTTCCGCGGCAGGCTCCGGCTCTGCGGCCTTCTCCTTCGCCTGAGCCTTCTGCTCCCTCGCCAGCTTCTCGGCGTCCTTGATCAGGCGCTCCTCGTGCTCCTCCCGCATGTTGTCAACCTTCATCCGGGACAGGGAACCAAAGGTCAGGGCCTTCTCAAAGGCCAGACCGGGATGGTTGGTGTGCACGTGCACCTTGACGATCTCGTCGTCGGATACCACCACCAGGGAGTCGCCGATGGACTCCAGGTAGGACTTAAAGGCCTGCTCGTCCCCTTCGCCAAACTCCTTCTCCAGATTGATGATAAACTCCGTGCAGTAGCCGAAACGGATATCCGCAGTGTCGATCTCCGAGCGCTTCACCGCCTCGGTGCGGGAGGGACCCAAGTCCGCCGTCTCCCCAGAAATCTTAAAATCGGACACCTTGCCGGTCAGGCCGTCGAATCCGCCCTTCACCACCTGCATCAGTCCCTGGCCGCCGGAATCCACCACGCCGGCCTGTTTGAGCACCGGTAGCATCTCCGGGGTCTGGCTGAGCACGTAGTCTCCGTGGCGGATCACTTCCTCCACCATCTCCAGAATGTCGTCGGTCTGGGCGGCCAGTTCCATGGCTTTGTCGGCCATTCCCTTGGCCACGGTGAGAATGGTGCCCTCCTTGGGCTTCATCACCGCTTTGTACGCCGTCTCCGTGCCGCGCACCATGGCGTTGGCCAGGGTGGTGGTATCGATGGCGTCCACATTCTTGATCTCCTTTGTAAAACCTCTGAACAGCTGAGAGAGGATTACGCCGGAGTTTCCTCTGGCGCCGCGCAGGGAACCGGAGGAAATGGCTCTGGCCAGATCCTTCATATTGGGATTCTCCAGAGCGGCCACCTCTTTGGCTGCCGCCATAATGGTCAGGCTCATGTTGGTTCCCGTATCGCCGTCCGGTACCGGAAATACGTTCAGTTCATTGATCCACTCTTTCCTGGCCTCAAGCTCCCTGGCAGCCGCCAGAAACGCGCGCTGCAAACTCGCTGCGTCAATACAATTTATACCCACGGGTTGCGTCCTCCTTAATCAATCACTCTCACACCTTCCACGAATACGTTGATCTTCTCAACCTCCATGCCGGTGAATTCTTCTACTTTGTACTTCACGCTCTCGATTAAATTGTCAGCAACCGCCGAGATGCTGACTCCATAGGAAACGATCACATGAAAATCCACGGAAATCCTGTTGTCGTTGATCTGCACATTGATTCCATGAGTCAGGCTTTCACGCTTGAGCAGCTTTACAAGGCCGTCCTTCATGCTCACCGCCGCCATTCCTACAATTCCGAAACACTCTACCGCGGTGGTGCCTGCATACAGAGCTATCACATCCGGGTTGATCTGAATCTCGCCCATCTTATTACTGATTCGTCCCTTCATACACGTGCCTCCAATCTGATTTATGTTTTTTTATGGGCCAATTCACCCGAAAAAGGGCAGTCTTCACCCATAAAGTGATGTGCTATCAAACAGTATACACTATTTTCTACAAAAAAGAAATAAATTTTTGTTTTTCACTTGCAAATTTTCAAAGTTTCTGGTATCATACATTTGTTGTGGATTTTTATGTAAAGATCCAATATGCGTAATTAAGGAGGTGCAAGTATGGCTAAGTGTGCAATCTGCGAAAAGGCAGCTCATTTTGGAAACAGCGTGAGCCATTCTCATAGAAGAGCCAACAAAATGTGGAAAGCGAACGTAAAATCTGTTAAGGTTAAAGTGAATGGCGGAACCCAGAGAATGTACGTTTGTACTTCCTGCTTACGTTCTGGCTTAGTAGAAAGAGCTTAATGGGGAACGGACTTTGGGAGGGACTGCTGTGACGGCGACATGTTTGCCGGGCAGCAGTCTTTTTTTATGCAAAAATGCCGGGCGCGGAAGCGCACTCCCGGCCCGGTTCTCTCTCCTTCTCGTTTTCCTGCCTGTTCCCGGCGTTTTCGTCTCCCCGGGTCGCTTTCCCGGCACCGGCGCAGCCGCCTTGTCCCGATCATCTATACAAATTCTGTTCCGCCCGCCGTCCACCTGCATTTTTACAGGGGCATTCAGCAGCAGAACAGATTATATCCCAGCACCAAGCAGCCCACGATAAACAGGATGGTAAAAATTGTTTCCGGAATAAATAGCAACACCGCCATCCCGGATGCAAAACAAAACAGCATCAGGCCGCATATCCTTCTCATAGCATCCTCCCGTCTGCAAAAAGCTATCGTTTTGTCACCGGCCACAACAGGCCCCCGCCGGGAGCGCTCCTGCGGCCGGTTGTATGTTTCGTAACCGTCCAGACATCCGATGTTGCATACCCATTTTCCCGCCGTCTGAACGGATACTATATTTTATCATATGCGGAAAAAAAATTTTCATTACTGCTTGACATATCGAAAAGTTGTGGTATACTACTATTTGTATGAAATTGGTAAATACATATATGGAAGCATAGCTCAGCCGGGATGAGCGCTCGCCTCACACGCGAGAGGTCAGGAGTTCGAGCCTCCTTGCTTCCACTGAGAGACAATCCTTTTATGGATTGTCTTTTTTGTTTGGATGCAATGGGCTCAGGTGCCGACCACGCTACCCTGCCGCAGCCCGCGGCCAGCGCCGCGGCCGAAGCGCCCTGCAATCCAAAAAACGCCCCGCAGGCAAATCATGTCTGCGGGACGTTTTTTCTCTTACAGGAACAGAGAAAGGAAAAAGTTGTAAGCGGTGGCGGCCAGCACGCTGGCAGGCACTGCCAAAAACAGCAGCCGTGGGAACATCGCATTGCGCTCCTCTTCCGTCGCGCAGGAGCCCAGTACCAGGCTTCCGCCGGAGGAAAACGGCGAGATGGCGGAGCTCTGGGATCCGACCACGATGCAGGTGAACAGGATCATGGGATTGATCCCGGTTCCGGCCGCCAGAGCCGGTACCAGCGGGAACAGGGCCGGACACACCACACCCAGGGTGCTGGAGAAGAAGCTCATGATGGCGCCAATGATGCTGAACGCAATGGGAACCACCCATACCGGCAGATTGGACCCCGCCCAGGTGGACAGCATATCGATGGTGCCCGCCTCGATGGCAACTCCGATCAGCATTCCCACGCCGCAGATCATGATGATGGTGTTCCACGGAATCTTGGCGATCACTTCCTTCTGGGGCGCCAGCTTTAAGAGCAGCGCGATCACGGAGAAGATGATTGCCACCAGGCCCACGTCGATCTTGCCGTTGATGTTGGCGATCACGGCGTTTCCGGGCAGAATGATGTGCAGGATGGGGAAGATTAATACCAGCACGATCATAAGAATGATCAGGCGCAGGTTGGTCTTCTGCTGCTTGGTAAACGGCTCCGGTTTCTCAAAGGTAACGCCCTTTCCGATGTTGCGGTTGCTCTTGGGTATGTAGCGGAACGCAGCAATCAGCAGCAGGGAAAAGATCACGCTGGTGACAAAAATCACGGCGGAATAGTTGAAGGAGACGTCGCTCAGCCCCGCTTCGTCCATCAGGCCCCGGAAAATAATGCCGCTGCCGCTGGTCATGAAGTTTGCGCCGGACAGCGCGCCGCAGTTCACGGCCACCGCGCCCACCAGCTTGTCCATCTTGGCCTCCTCACAGATCAGAAGGGTGATGGGAGCCATAAACGCCATCACCGTGAAGAAACCGGCTCCCAGGGCCGCGATGCCCGCCGCCGCCAGATAGATGGCGAAGGGGAGCAGGCCGGGGAATCTGCGGCAGGCGTACAGCAGATAGCGGGCTGTTTTTTCCAGGGTCCCGTTCACCAGAGCGAAATTGTAGAACAGGGACACGGAAAAGATCACAAACATGGTGCTGACCGGCCAGGTGCCGATCACAGCCTTGGTTTTCATTCCCAGGGCAAAGCAGCCGATCAGATAGGCGAACACGATGGCAAACAGGCCTGTGTTGTATTTGGTCTTGTACCCGATCGCCACGGAAATGGCGATGGAGGCGATAATCAGTGCACTTAACATAGTAGTTTCCCCCTTATTTTCTCATCAGTTCTCAATGCCCAGCAGTCCGGCCGGGATATCGTGGGTCATGTAGCGGACCTGCTCCTCCGGGATGCCGTGATCCAAAAGATACTGCATGTACTCTTCCATGGCCAGCTCCCAGTGGGGATTCTCCACCTGGCCTCCGTCCGTGTCCACCATGACGTTTTTGTAGCCCACGGTCTTTATGATCTCCAGGTTGTCCGGCAGGTTGCTCTTGTACTTGCCTCCGCCCAGATTCTGGGCGTAGCAGCGCTCCAGGATCACGTCGTAATCCTTCACCAGCCGCACCTGGTCCTCCACGCTCATGCCCACCAGCCACCACTCCGGATGGGTCACCACGAGCTTTTTCACACCGGCGTTTCTGGCGGCTTCCACCACGATCTTACACTCCTCCGGGGACACATGGGCCGTGCCAAGCACCCCGTCATAGTCCTTCACCAGGCGGAACACGTCCAGCAGCTCCGGCACCACCCTGCCGTCCCTCACCACCTCCACGCACTTGGAAGTGTCCAGGTGCATTTTCTCCAGATGGTTTTTGGCGGAAGCTGTGGGCAGCCAGACCACCTTGGCTCCCAGCTTGAAGGCCGTCTCAACGGCCGTGGGATTGATCCCGCCGATCACCCGGTTCATGGTCACGCTGCCGAACATGGTAAAGTCGTTGCCACCGTGGTACATCCTCTGATTGTAGGCGTTGCACAAGTAGGCCCGGTCCATGGTCACGCCCTGGTGGGTTTTGATCACAATGGCTCTTGCGCCCACGCGGATCGCTGCATCCGTCAGCTCAAAATCGTCGTAAGCGCGGCGGCGGATGTCCGGATTGGTGTGTACGTGCATGTCAATGACACCTTTTAATGATACTTTTGACATAGGTCTGCATATCCCCCTTTTTATGGTTGAGTAGTTTTGTCGCTTTACCGGTATTCTCCGGTTGTTTTTTCAGCAAATTTATTATATACTGTCTTTGCCATCCTGGAAATGCAGAAATCCTTATAGGGTACATCGGCAAAACCGATGGCAGTTAGGAGACAATCGATGGAATTCCGAGAACTGAACTACCTGATCACAATCGCTGAGGAGCGCAGTATCTCCAAAGCGGCCGAAAAACTGTTTATGGCCCAGTCCAGTCTGAGCCAATCCCTCCAGAGTATGGAGGCGGAGCTGGGCGGAAAGCTGTTCATCCGCACCTCCACGGGCGTCCGCCCCACCCAGGCCGGGGAGATCATGCTGGAGCGGGCCCGGAAAATGCTGGTGGATTACCGGCAGGTGCGGGATATTATACAGGACATGGAGGAGCTGAAGGCCGGACAGGTGGAATTTGGTATCAGCACCTTCCGGGGCAGCTACCTGCTGCCGGGAGCCCTGCGCAGCTTCAAGCGCCTGTATCCCCAGATTCACGTGGAAATCACAGAGGCCAACAGCATGGCCCTGGAACAGCTGCTGATCGAGGGGCGGCTGGATCTGGGGCTTGTGGTGCTGCCGCTGACCAAGCTGAAATCCGACGTGCGTCTGCTCATGAGGGACGAGCTGGTGATTACGGCGGAGGCGGACCACCCGGTGCTGGAATGCGCCAGGGAGACGGTGCGAAATGGCGAGACCGTGCTCTACGTGGAACTGGAGGACACCATGCAGTTCGACTACATACTCAGCGACTACGACACCATCATGGGCGCCATGGCGCGGCGGGAGTTCGCCAGGCGCGGGCTGGTCCCCCGGGTGGTGAACGGCAACCTGACGGCCCCCTTCGCCGCAGCCATGGCCCTGGCCGGTCTGGGACTGTCCTTCACCTACGCCTCCTGCCGGGAGCCGTTAAAGGGGGCCCGCTACCTCTCCATCGGGAAGGAGGGCGTTTTTCTGGACCTGGCCCTGGCTTCCCCGCCCGGCCACTACCGTTCCAAAGCGGCGCTGGCGCTGGAGCGCCAGCTGATCCGGGTGTTAGGCAAAGACAGCGGGACCGGCCGTTAACCCGCCGCAACATGCAAAAAGCGCCGGGCGCAAGGATTTCTCCATTCGCCGGCGCTTATGCCGTATCTGTCTCACTATTTCACATCGATGTGCTCGGCCGTCCCCGTGTCGTACGCGGCCGCCGCGTCCTGGGCCGCCTGGGCGGTCTCCTCGGACACAGGCGGTTTGCCGCCCAGGAACTTGTTGATAAAATCCGGTGCCATATCGATCACCTTGGTGATGGCGTCCTGATTTTTCACATTTACCAGCCGGGTCACGCCGTTCTGGATCACCAGCACCGCGCTGGGGCTCATCTTGGCGCTCATACCGCCTCCGCCGTTCTGTTTCTGCTTCGTCCCTTCCGAAAACGCACCCGCTCCCATGCCGCAGGTCACGTCGATCAGCGGGATAATGGTCACGTCGCCGGCCTGAACCGGCTCCCCCACCACGGTTTTCGTGGTCACAAACTGTTCCAGCCCCTTAAACAGGGTTTCCATTGTGGACGAAAAATGATTATCTGCCATAATATATCCTCTTCTCTCTTATTGGATGCAATGAGCCGCCGGCGAAGCCTGCGGGTAATGATTGAATGTAGTGGGCCACAGGCAACGCCTGGGGGTGATTACTGGATGTAATGGGCCACAGGCAACGCCTGGGGGCGATTACTGGATGTAATGGGCCGCAGGCAACGCCTGGGGGCGATTACCTTCGGAGTTTACGAATCATATTCCATGTATGCTTGTCCCGGTAAACTGCAAAGCACAGCCAAAGCAGGCTTGCCAGCCGGATCCTTCCCCGGATATCCGCCTCCCCGGACAGCACGCTCCCGTCAAATACCGGGTGCAGCTCCAGCACCCGCCCGTACAGCGGGTAAAAGGGGGAAAGAAACGTCAGCACCTGTCCGGTGGTGCTGGGATCGTCAAAGCCGAAGGTCACCTGCGCGTGGCCCTTTCTGGGCAGAACGTGCTTTAACATACGCTTTGCCTGGCGAAGCAGCAGGCGGACGCTGGCTTTGTTTTTCTCATCGCCGACCCACTCCCGGACCGTACCGGCCATTTCTCTCACGCTTTTCAGCTTATCACAGAAAACGCGAAAAGAAAACCGAAGTTTTTGGATGATTCCCTTAATTTTTGCAGTTATCCCGGAAAACAGCCCGGCCTTGGGGGCGGCCTCCGGCTCCGGATTTCCCTGGGACCCGGTCTGGAAATGATCCTTCCCCGCCTTGGCCTCACCAGCTTCTTTCCCTCGCTTCCCGGCCCCTCCGGCACCGTTTTCCAGTATCGTCCCTGTCCCGGACTCAGGCGCCATTCCTGGCTCCGGCGCGGTCTCTGCTCTGACCTCTGGCCTCGTTTCTGGCTTCGGTGAAGTCTCTGTTCCGGTCTCCGGCGCGCTCTCTCTTCCCGCCTTTGACGCCGTTTCCGGCCCACCGATCTCCTGGGCGCTCAGCGCTCCGTACCGCTCCTCGTCGTCCGCCCTCATCTCCTCGTACAGCGCCTGCTCCTCGTCCGAGAGCACCGTCTCAACGGCCTCGTCCGCCTCCTCCCTGCTCTTATCCGAGCGCCAGAGGCAGATCCCGCAGATTCTGACCTTCTGCACCAGTCCCGACTGCCCGTACTCCGCACGGTAGGTCAAAAGGCTGAGCAGCCAGGAAACCCTGGCATAACCCCGGGGCGTTCCGTGATAATCGGCTTTCAGCCGGTAACGCAGGGGCACGAAGAGCACCGCCAGGACCAGCGCAAGAGCGATTGCCAGGATGATCAGAAGCAGAATCCCGATTATTTTTAAGATCATCAGCAGTATATGAACCATTCTACTCTCCCATCTGCTCTTCCATATCCTGCCCGTCCGCCTCCACGCGTTCCATATAAGCGTTCCAGTCAAAGGCTCCGGTAACCCGGTACATGTCGTCCACCATGCGGCGCACCACCTCCCCGGCCTCGCCGTAGCCACAGGCCACGCCCAGCACCAGAAAATCCTCCGACGTCCGCTCCTCCGGCCGGAGTAACATCACCGGACGGATATCAAATAAATGATGCCCATAGCTGGACGGAGTAATCACATAAGTGTCCGACAAAATTTTTTGTTCCCGGATATTCCGCAAAACCGCAGCCCCGCGCTTCGCCGCCCGGTCTCCCATATACAGATGTGTCCACCAGCGCATATCCGCCCTCCGCTTCCGTCTCAACAGCCTTCCCTTTATCCGGCCAGCTCCCGCAGCAGCCGCATGCACACGGCCTTCTCCGCCTCGTCGGCGCAGCTGGCCAGGCAGCCCCTGACATAATCGCGCACTTCCTCCAGCGAGCCGAAAAACACCGGCAGACTGGACAGGACCTTGGCCATCAGCGCTCTGACCACCAGGCGGGAACGCCCTGCAAAGCCCTCCGCCATCCGGCTGTTCAAATCCTCAATGATCCGGTCAAGCTCCGCCCGGTCCACCGGATTCCCGCCCTCCTGCCGGGGTTCCAGCGGCACAAAGGAGCTGCCCGAGAGCAGCAGGCTGATCCTGCGCAGCGTCTCCGCCTGGGGATCCCCCTGCGCCTCCTGCTCCAGAATGTCCATGGGAGAAGAGTACCGCTCCCACTGGTCGCAGCAGACCTCCTGGCGGCCCTCCAGCGGCCGCAAAAGCTCTGCGTCCAGCTCTGCGCCGGTGGAAAATGCCTCCCGCACCGCCCGCAGAACCGCCTGCAGCCGCTCCTCCTCCGCCACGTCCATCACCGCGCCCGTGCGCGAGAGAAACACCACGCAGAGATCGTTGATCAGATCCATGAGCAGCATAAGCTCGCTGGTGTAATCGGTCAGAATCTCTCCCGCTTCCTTCATCTGCTCCGACAAAAGGGAATATTCCGCCTCCGTCATCTGCCTGTAATCCGCGCGCTCAAAGGGCGCCAGCATCCCGGCCAGCTGAGGGAAGGCCAGGGTCATGCCGGCAGGCTGGTTTAACAGCGCCTCGGACCGCAGAATGTAGAGCATGTCCTCCACATTTTTGCGGGGGCTTCCCGCGTAAACCGCCATGCCCTCCCCCACCAGGGCGAAAAACTTCTGTTTGGTCAGCCGGACCGGCAGCTGGCCCACCACCGTCTGAATCCGCTCATTGACCACGGCGGACTCCCCGGTTTCCGTGATATACCGCATAATCCAGGCCAGGCGCTCCTCGTCCGTCTCCCGGTCCCCAGCGGTATCCCCAGCCGGAATAAACCTGCCCTCCAGCCGGTTTAACACATACTCATAAGCCTGGAAGCAGTCCGTGTAGGCGGTAGCCTGCTCCATCCGTTCGATCACCGCCTGACGCAGCCCGTAAAGCTCCTCAAGCGGCTGTTCTCCCCGCAGAAGCCCTTCCAAAAGCGGGTGGAAGCGGCTGCCAAGATCCCGCACCGGCGGTTCCCCCGGCCCGTTCTCCCGCCCGCAGATCTCGTAATACATATCGTAATTCAAAGCCAGGCGGTTGTAGGAATAGCGGCACGCCGCCGTCAACTGCCTGCTCACATTCTGTAACTTCAAATTCTAAGCCTCCTGTCCGGGCAGCTCTTCCCCGCGCCCGTAAGCAAGAATACACCGGCGCGCCAGATCCAGCGCCTTCATCACCGACTGCTCGCGGATTTTGCCGCGATTTCCCTTGAACTGGTAACGTGCAAGACTCACCTGTCCCTTTAACGCGCAGGCCATATACACCAGGCCCACCGGCTTCTCGGCCGTGCCGCCGTCGGGTCCGGCCAGCCCCGTGATGGACACGCACACATCCGTGCCCGCCGCCTTTGCTCCGCCCAGCGCCATCTCCCCCGCCGTCTGGGCGCTGACCGCGCCCCAGGCCGCCAGAGTCTCCTCCCGCACGCCAAGCAGCTTCATCTTAGCCTCGTTGGAGTAGGTGACATACCCTTCCATAAAGACCCGGGACGCCCCGGGAACATTCACCAGCCGGGCGGAAACCATGCCTCCGGTGCAGGATTCCGCGGTGGAAATGGTCAGCCCGTGCCCTGTCAAGAGCCGCACCACCGCCATTTCCAGGGTTTCCCCCTCATCCTCCGTGTAGACCGCGTCGCCCATGCGCCGCTTCACCTCCGCCGCCACCGGCTCCACCAGAGCCGCGGCCTTCCCGGGCTCATCCGCCCGGGCCGTGATGCGCAGATGCACCTCACCCACCTTGGCGTAGGTGGCCAGGGTCGGGTTGGTCTGGCCGTCGATGAGATCGATCAGCTGATCCTCCACCTGACTCTCCCCGTGGCCGCAGATCTTTAAAGTCTTTGACACCAGGCTGGCATTCTCCCTGGTCTCCAGATACGGGAACACCTGCTGCTCAAACATGGGGTACAGCTCGCCGGGCGGTCCGGGCAGCAGAATCGCCGTCTTCCCGTCCTTCTCCAGAATCAGGCCCGGAGCCATGCCGTTGTGGTTGTCCAGCACCCTGGCCCCCCGGGGAACCGTGGTCATCTTCCAGTTGTTGGCCGGAATTTCCCGGTAGATATTGTTGTGGAAAAACTCCTCAATGTGCTGCCGCGTGTGCGGATCCTCCACCAGCTCCATGCCCATAACCTCGGCGCAGACCTCCTTGGTCAAATCGTCCTCCGTGGGCCCCAGGCCGCCGGTGAGAATCACGATGTCCGCGCGGTTCACCGCCGTGGCGACGACCTCCTTCATCCGGCCGTAATTGTCGCCGACTGTCACCTGGTGGTACATGTTAAATCCCAGCATGGCGCATTTTTCCGCCAGATATTGGGTGTTGCTGTTCAGAATATTTCCCATCAGAATTTCCGTTCCCACGGAAACCAGCTCTACCGTCATGTTTACATGCTCCCTTCCGTCAGCACCTTGTGGTTCTTGTAAATATAGTCCGCCAGACTGATCACGGTCAGCGCCACGGCGATCCACAGCACAATGTCCGCCACCAGCTTTAAAGGCTCCAGGTTGAGGATCAGCAGAATCACCGCCGTCATCTGAAACACGGTCTTAAACTTTCCCCAGTAGCTGGCCGCGATGACCACGCCGTTGTCCGAGGCCACCAGGCGGAAGCCGCTGATAATGAACTCCCGGCTGATGATGATAATGACCACCCAGGCAGGAATCTGGCCCAGCTCGATCAGGCAGATCAGGGCGGAGCACACCAGAAGCTTGTCCGCCAGCGGGTCCATAAACTTGCCGAAATTGGTGACCAAATGGTATTTCCGGGCGATCTTGCCGTCCAGCAAATCCGTCAGGCTGGCCACGATAAAGATCACATCCGCCACGATCCGCAGGGTCTGGTTCTCGCCGCCCTGGCACAAAAGAACAGCCACAAAAAACGGTATCATGCAAACGCGCAAAATTGTCAATTTATTGGGCAGATTCATCGTATATCTCTCCTATCAGATCATACTCCGCGGAACCGGTCACCCTGACGCGCACAAAATCCCCGCTCATCAGCTCCACATCCGCATTCACGAAAATCAGTCCGTCCACGCCCGGCGCATCCATATAGGTCCGCCCCACGTAGGCCGGCTCATCCACAACCTTACCCTCGATCAGAACGGTGAGCACCCGGCCCACCATGTCCTCGGATTTCTCAAAGGCGATCTCCTGCTGCAGCTGCATAATCTCGTCCCGGCGCTCCTCCTTGACCTCCTGGGGCACCTGGTCCGGGAACGAGTAAGCCGGCGTGTCCTCCTCCGCCGAGTAGGCGAAAACACCCAGCCGTTCAAATTCCATCTCGTCCACAAAGGTCATAAGCTCCTCGTGGTCCTCCTGGGTCTCCCCGGGAAAACCTGAGATCAGGGTGGTTCGAAGCGCGATATCGGGAATCTCCCGACGGAGCTTTGCGATCATCTCCCGCAGCTGGGCCTGATTGGTCCTGCGCCCCATGCGCCGCAGAATCCTGTCGCTGGCGTGCTGGATGGGGATGTCCAGATAGTGGCAGACCTTTTCCTCCGTCCGGATCGCCTCGATCAGCTCGTCCGTGATCTCCTCCGGATAACAATACTGAAGGCGGATCCACTGGATCCCCGGCACCTTGGCCAGCTCGTGCAGCAGCTTCGGCAGGGTTTTCCCGCCGTAAAGATCCTTCCCGTAGAGCGTGGTCTCCTGGGCCACCAGAATCAGCTCCTTCACCCCCTGTTCGGCCAGCTGTCCGGCCTCCTGCACCAGCTGTTCCATGGGAACGCTGCGGAACGATCCGCGCAGGTAGGGGATAATGCAGTAAGTACAGCGCTTGTCGCAGCCTTCGGCGATCTTTAGATGTGCGTAGTAGCCGCCGGTGGTGACCACCCGGTTCTCTCCGCCGGTGGGCGGCTCGGCCAGATCGTGGAAACAGGACACCGGCGCTGCCTTCTCCCGTCCCAGAATGCCGTTTAACACGTTCACGATCTCATCGCAGGAGGTGGTGCCCAAAATTCCGTCCACCTCGGGAATCTCCTCCAGAATCTCCTCTTTGTAGCGCTGGGCCAGGCAGCCCGCCACCACCAGGGCCCTGCACCGGCCTTCCTCCTTCAGCCGGGCCATCTCCAGGATGGTGTTTACGCTCTCCTCCTTGGCATCTCCGATGAAGCAGCAGGTGTTGATGAGGATGGCGTCGGCCTCTCCCTCGTCGTCCGTGAACGCGTATCCCTCGCTGTTCAAGAGACCCAGCATTTTCTCCGTATCCACCAGGTTCTTGTCGCAGCCCAGGGAAACGCAAAACAGTTTTATTTTTTCCATAAACACTCCTTAACCGTAACCGCCGGCTGACTGCTCAGGCGGTCCATTACCTCCAGCAGCCGCCCGAAGGCTGCGCCGGCGGCTCATTGCATTCAATAGATTAAGCCGTCTGCGGAGACGGCTTATACTTAGTGTTATTTCTGATCGTCCTCCGACACTTCCTCTTCTTCGGGAAGAATCTTCACCTTCTGGTGGTACAGCTCGTCGATGGCGATGGACAGCGGCTTCTTGCCGTTGCTGCCGGCCACCAGGGGCTCTTCCCCGTCGATCAGCTGTCTGGCGCGCTTGGAAGTGGCCACCACGATGGAATAGCGGCTCTGAACCACCGGCTGCTCGCCAAGCTCCACCTCGCTGTTTACGGCATTGATTAAATCGGTGTATGATGGATGTAACATATTACATTCCCCTTTCAAAAATAGAATTCATGGTGATAGAATGGACCGGCCGCAGCGGGTCCCGGTTCTCAGTCGTCCAGATGGTATAATTCCTCGCGCATCTGGTTCAGGAAATCCAGATGGTAGGAAGTCCTGCAGTGCTGCAGCTGGATCAGCTGATGCATCTCCTCCACGCAGGTTTCGATCTCATCGTTGATCAGCAGGTAGTCGTAGGCTTCCATACCGGCTGCCTCCTCGGCGGCCCTTCTGAGCCTGGCGTTGATCACCTCGATGGTCTCCGTCCCACGGCCCACCAGGCGGCTTTTCAGCTCCCTGGCGCTGGGCGGGGTCACAAACAAAAGCAGTGTGTCCGGGAAACGCTTCTTCACCTTCAGCGCTCCCTGGATCTCGATCTCTAAGATCACATCCTTGCCGGAAGCCATCTGCCGCTCCACGTACTCCCTGGGGGTTCCATAGTAATGATTGACATATTGGGCGTATTCAATCAGTTCGCCCTCCGCGATCATCTGCTGGAAACGCTCTTTGTCCACGAAGAAATACTCTCTCCCGTCGAGTTCGCCCTCCCTGGGGCTTCTGGTGGTGGCGGAAATGGACAGCGCATAGTTGTCGTACCGCTTTAGCAGCTCCTTCATCAACGTTCCCTTACCTGCTCCGGAAAAACCGGAGACAACCACTAATATTCCACGCTGGTTCATGGCAGTTCTCCCATCCGTTTTCAAAGTCCTTATTCAATATTCTGTATCTGCTCCCGGACCTTCTCGATCTCGGTCTTTAAGGCGATAGCCTTGTCTGCGATGGCCAGGTCCGTGGACTTGCTCAGAATGGTGTTGGCCTCCCGGTTCATCTCCTGGGCGATGAAGTCCAGCTTGCGTCCAACGCTTCCGCCGGCCAAAAGCTCTGCTCTGGTGGCTTCGATGTGGCTCTTCAAGCGGACCATCTCCTCGTCCACGCAGATCTTGTCCGCGTAGATGGTCACCTCTGCGGCGATGCGGCTCTCATCGATGGCCGCCACTGCCAGAAGCTCCTTCACCTTCTCCTCCAGCTTGGCGCGGTACTCCGCCAGAATCTGGGGGGAACGCTCCCCGATGTAATCCACCAGGCTGTCCATATAATCCAGCTTGCCCAACAGATCGCGCTTTAAGTTCTCGCCTTCGATCTGCCTGGACTCCACAAACTGTTTGGCCGCCTCGCCCAGAGCCTCGGAGAGAATCTCCCACAGGTGCTCCTCGTCGTCCGGCACCTGCTCCATGGTCAGCACCTCGGGGCACCGGGACAGGCCGGAAACGGTCATATCGTTGGCAATGCCGAACTGCTCGGACATTTTCTGAAAATAGTCCATGTACTCGGCGGCCAGAACGGAGTTGTACTTCAGACAGAGGTTTCCCTCCGTGTAATCCTCGTAGTTGATAAACAGATCTACCTTGCCGCGCTGGATATATTCCTTCAGCAGCGTGCGGATCGAAGCCTCAAAATAATTGAATTTCTTGGGCATCTTGATGCTCAAATCCAGGTATCTGTGGTTCACGGCTTTCATTTCGACAGAGATCTTGTACTCGTTGGTCACGTTCTCGCATCTGCCGAAACCAGTCATGCTTTTTAACATTATGACAGCCTCTCTTTCACCTTAGTAGCTCTTCATCCCATGCGTCAGGTCTGATCACATAGTTAGTTTGTATTATAATTCATCTGCCGAATCAAGTCAACTAAGTCTTTCTTATTTTTGTAAACTGTGGTATTCTAATGGTACTGTTCACAGGTAATATCCCGCGAGGCGTTTTTTGTGAGTGGAGCGCAGCGGAAGTCACAGAAAACCCGGGGATAGCGGCGCGAAACGGCGCTTTTTGCCGTTTCTGTGCTTCGCGAAGCGTGTTACTGGGAACGGAGTGAACAGCGACATTCTAATGGTACTGTTCAGTCAGCGGAAATATCTGAAACTTCCGGGCCGTTTTCCGGCCGGGAAGGGGAACCGCCTGCGCTGTTTCATTTTAACGGTTATAGTAGATAGGAGTATACGACAATGGCATTTGACGGAATTACAGTGGCAAATCTGGTAAAAGAGCTGAAGGAAACCGTGGAGGGAGCGCGCATCTCCAAGATCGCGCAGCCGGAGAAGGACGAGCTTTTATTCACCATTAAACATCCCAGGGGCAATGTGCGGCTTCTCCTGTCCGCCAGCGCCAGCCTGCCCCTGGTCTATCTGACCCAGACCAACAAGCCGGGCCCGCTCACCGCCCCCAATTTTTGTATGCTACTCCGCAAGCATATCGGAAGCGCGCGGATCGTGTCCGTGAGCCAGCCCGGTCTGGAGCGCATCATCGAATTTTCCCTGGAACACCTGGATGAGCTGGGAGATCTCTGCCGGAAACGGCTGATCGTGGAGATCATGGGCAAGCACAGCAACATCATCTTCTGCAAGGAGGACGGCACCATCATCGACAGCATCAAGCACGTGTCCGCTCAGGTCAGTTCCGTGCGCGAGGTGCTTCCCGGCCGCAGCTATTTTATCCCCCAGACCATGGCCAAGGAAGATCCCCTGACCGTGGAGGAGTCCGTGTTTAAGGAAGTGCTGACCTCCGCCCCCATGAAGGTGCAGAAAGCCCTGTACAACCATTTTACCGGCATAAGCCCCATCATGGCCGAGGAAATCTGTTATCTGGCCAGCGTAGACGCGGACCTGCCTGCCGCCGACCTCTCGGAGGCGGCGCTGACCCACCTCTACCGCACCTTCACCCTGACGATGGAGGACGTGGCGGAGGGAAATTTCTCCCCCAATATCGTTTACGAGGGCGACACGCCGGTGGAATTCTCCGCCCTGCCCCTGACCTGCTACAGCGACGCGGGGCGTTTTAAGGCCGTGCCCTTCTCCTCAATCAGCCAGGTGCTGGAGCATTACTACAAATCCCGTAGCGACATCACCCGCATCCGCCAGAAATCCTCGGACCTGCGCCGGGTGGTGCAGACGGCCCTGGAGCGCAACTACAAGAAGTACGATCTCCAGCTCAAACAGTTAAAGGACACGGAGAAGCGCGAAAAATACCGGATCTACGGCGAGCTGCTCAACACCTACGGCTACGAGCTTTCCGGCGGCGAGAAGGAATTTCGCTGCCTGAACTATTACACCAACGAGGAAATCACCATCCCCCTGGACCCTCAGCTCTCCGCCAAGGACAACGCCAAAAAGCATTTCGACAAGTACAACAAGCTCAAGCGCACCTACGAGGCCCTGGTGGATCTGACCAAGGAGACCCGGCGCGAGATCGACCATCTGGAATCCATCAGCGCCGCTCTGGACATCGCCCTGAGCGAAAACGATCTGGTTCAGATCAAGGAGGAGCTGATGGAGTACGGCTATGTGAAAAAGCGCCGCGCCGGGGATAAAAAGCCAAAGATCACCAGCAAACCCTTCCACTATATCTCCTCAGACGGCTTCCATCTCTACGTGGGCAAAAACAACTACCAGAACGAAGAGCTGACCTTCAAAGTGGCTGGCGGAGGCGACTGGTGGTTCCATGCCAAGGGAATCCCCGGCTCCCACGTGATCGCCAAAACCGGCGGACGCGAGGACCTGCCGGACCGGCTCTTCGAGGAGGCCGGTGCTCTGGCCGCCTTCTATTCCAAGGGTCG
The DNA here is from genome assembly GCF_046603895.1 of Enterocloster lavalensis. Lineage (NCBI taxonomy): Bacteria > Bacillati > Bacillota > Clostridia > Lachnospirales > Lachnospiraceae > Enterocloster > Enterocloster lavalensis. The sequence continues at coordinate 6,133,660 of NZ_CP176637.1, read as the reverse complement.
CGACAACGAGAAGGTGGAAATCGACTACATTCAGCGCAAGCACATCAAAAAAGTGGCTGGCGCAGCCCCCGGATTTGTCATCTACCACACCAACTATTCCCTGGTGGCCGAACCCCGCTGTAATCTGCCGGAAGCGGAGGGCTGACCGCCCCGTCCCCCGGGCAGCAAACCCCGGCTCATTCAAAAAGACCGCGCAGCATCGCTCGCTGCCGGTCTTTTTGATTTGAATATAATGGGCCGCTGGCTCAGCCTGCGGGGATTGCTGCTTTGGGAAACGGAATATATTCCCGGCAGAACCGGGCACAGTATTTTACCAAATTGGAAGCCGCGTCTCTCTCCCAAGCGGACGCAAAAATAGCCGGACCGTCATATGTTCAATATGACAGCCGGCTATTTTGACATCATAACATAGCTGACTAACCAATACGGCTTGATAAGCCGGATTAGTTGTACTTGCGCTTACGAGCAGCTTCAGACTTTTTCTTACGTCTTACGCTGGGCTTCTCGTAATGCTCTCTCTTACGAATTTCCTGCTGAATGCCAGCCTTTGCGCAGTTTCTTTTGAATCTGCGTAATGCACTGTCTAAGCTCTCGTTATCTTTAACAATTACGTTTGACATCGCTCACACCTAACCTCCCTCCAGTTGTGTAATTGTGCATAATACAACTGTTTGGGTATTTTTAGCACTGCTATGATTATAGCATAAAAATACCGTACGTCAAGAATAATTTAATAAAACTTTCATTTATTTTGTTTTTTAAGGGAAACAGGCGTTATTTTGTCTGTTCTTCCACTACCTCAACCGCCTTTTTCAGGGCCTCTTCCACGCCGGCAGGATTCTTTCCGCCCGCCTGTGCCATGCCGGGACGGCCTCCGCCGCCTCCGCCCACCAGGCCCGCAATGGCCTTGATCAGGTTCCCGGCGTGAGCGCCCTTCTTCTGGGCACCGTCGGTGGCCGTGGCCATCAGGTTTACCTTGCCGTCCATCACGGATGCAATGAGAACCACGCCCTCTCCCAGCTTGTCCTTTAACTGGTCGCCCAGGCCGCGCAGGCCGTTCATGTCAACGTCCGCAACCTGGCTGGCCAGGACCTTGACGCCGTTTACTTCCTTCACCTGGTTCATCACATCACCCAGGGAATCCTTGGCGAGCTTGCTCTTAAGCTTCTCGTTCTCAGCGCTCAGAGTCTTGATCTCCTCCAGCAGCGCCTCGATCTTGGCGGAAAGGCCGGCAGGTGTGGTCTTGGCGGTCTTGGCAGCCTCATGAAGCTCCTTCTCAACCTCCTCATAGTGCTTCATCAGCCCCTCGGAGGTCAGCGCCTCAATACGGCGCACTCCGGCGGCGATTCCCGTCTCGGAAAGGATCTTGAAGGAGGCGATGCTGCCGGTGTTGGCCACATGGGTTCCGCCGCAGAGCTCTGTGGAGAAATCCCCCATCTTTACAACGCGCACGGAGTCGCCGTACTTCTCGCCGAACAGCGCCATTGCACCTGTCTTCTTGGCCTCGTCCAGGGTCATCACCTGAGTCTCAACCGGAAGTCCGGCCCGGATCTCCTGATTTACCAGCTCCTCCACCTTCTCCAGCTCCTCGGGAGTCATTGCGGAGAAATGGGTGAAGTCAAAGCGCAGGCGCCCTGCGTCCACGTAGGAACCGGACTGTTTTACATGCTCGCCCAGCACCAGGCGCAGCGCCTTCTGAAGCAGGTGGGTGGCGCTGTGGTTCTGACAGGTGAGCGCGCGGTTTCTGGCGCAGACGGACAGGGTCACGGTGTTGCCGCTCTGCAGCATGCCGCGGGTCATCACGCCCACATGGCCTACCTTGCCGCCCTGGAGATGGATGGTGTCCTCAACCTTGAACTCGCCGTTCTGGCCGGTGATCACGCCCACATCCCCCTGCTGGCCGCCCATGGTGCCGTAAAACGGAGTCTGCTCCGTAATCACGGTGCCTCTCTGGCCGTCGGTCAGAGCCTCCACGATCTCGTCCTCCGTGGTGAGAACCGTGATCTTTGACTCTGCCGTCAGATTGTTATATCCCACAAATTCCGTGGTGATGGCGGGATCGATGGACTGGTAAACGGTCACGTCCGCGCCCATATAGTTGGTGGTCTTTCTGGCCTTTCTGGCCTTGTCCTTCTGCTCCTTCATGGCGGCGGCGAATCCGTCCTCGTCCACTCCGTAGCCCTTCTCCTCCAGAATCTCCCGGGTCAGATCCAGCGGGAAACCGTAGGTGTCGTACAGCTTGAAAGCGTCTGCCCCGGCCAGGGTATTCTCCCCCTTGGCCTGCATGTCCGCGATCCGGTCGTTTAAGATGGACAGTCCCTGGTCAATGGTCTTGTTGAACTTGTCCTCCTCCTGCTCGAGCACCTTGAAGATCATCGCCTTGTTGTCTTCCAGCTCCGGATATCCGTCCTTGGAAAGCTCGATCACAGTGGCGGCCAGGCCTGCCATAAACTGGCCTTCGATGCCCAGCTTTCTGCCGTGGCGCGCGGCGCGGCGCAGCAGACGGCGCAGCACGTAGCCGCGGCCCTCGTTGGAGGGCATGATGCCGTCGGAGATCATGAAGGTGCAGGACTTCACGTGGTCGGCCACGATGCGCAGGGAAACGTCGGTCTCATGATCCTTCTGGTATTCCGTGTGAGCCAGCTCGCAGACGCGGTCCAGCAGCGCCTTGTTGGTGTCCACGGTAAACAGGGAGTCCACCCCCTGAACCACTACCGCCAGACGCTCCAGGCCCATGCCGGTGTCGATATTTTTGTGCTCCAGCTCCGTGTAATGGCCCTTGCCGTCGTTGTCGAACTGGGTAAACACGTTGTTCCAAACCTCGATGAAGCGGTCGCAGTCGCAGCCCACCGTACATCCGGGCTTGCCGCAGCCGTACTTCTCGCCTCTGTCATAGTAAACCTCGGAACAGGGGCCGCAGGGACCTGAGCCGTGCTCCCAGAAGTTGTCCTCCTTGCCGAACTTGAAAATGCGCTCAGCCGGGATGCCGATCTTCTCGTTCCAGATGCGGAAAGCCTCGTCGTCCTCCAGATAGACGGAGGGATAAAGCCGGTCCGGATCCAGTCCCACCACCTCGGTCAGAAATTCCCAGGTCCAGCGGATGGCGTCGTCCTTAAAGTAGTCGCCGAAGGAGAAGTTGCCCAGCATCTCAAAGAAGGTGCCGTGGCGGGCGGTCTTGCCGATGTTCTCGATGTCTCCGGTGCGGATACACTTCTGGCAGGTGGTCACGCGCTTTCTCGGCGGAATCTCCTGGCCCGTGAAGTAGGGCTTTAAGGGGGCCATGCCGGAGTTGATCAGCAGCAGGCTGTTATCATTATGCGGAACCAGTGAAAAGCTCTTCATAGCCAGATGGCCCTTGCTCTCAAAGAATTCAAGGAACATCCGGCGCAGCTCGTTCACGCCGCGGTACTGTGGTTCTTTCACTTTATTTTCCTCCATATCTTTACATCATAAATTGGCGCAAGCCACAGCCTGGCCGCGAATCTTCTGCCGCCGGCCGCCGGACATACGCCGTATTTCATAACCGTCATTTTACCATATCGTTATGTATTAATCAAGCGGGAATTGCAGAAAGAATCCCGGTTTCAAGGCCTTTTTGGCGATGTTTTTCACGATTTCAGGCCCGGTCCCTCCGGCTGCTGATCCGTGAAGGCAGCAAAAAAGCCCGGTTCCCCAGGCTTTTTCCGGACGCTCGGTCCGTTGTTCATTTGCTCTGCATCAGTTCTTCGTAGCGGTCCACCAGCTCGTAGGCCCGATCTCTGGTGAGCGCCGTCAGGGAGGTGGTGACACCCACGCCCTCCAGGCTGCCCGCGTTGTTTTTGGCGTTGTTCTCCACTGCCCGTGCTTCCCGGCTCTTCATCCACTCCTGCTGCTCCGCAGCCAGTGTAGCGGCGTCCTCCTCGTTCAGCTTATCCAAAAGCGCGTTGTAGACAGTGTTCATCTCGCCCTCCCAGAGCTTCAACTCCGACTCCGCCGAGGCTTTGAGCGAATAGGCGCTGGAGTCCTTATCCTCCTCCCGCAGCTTCTGAATCTGATTGTCCAGATCCACAAGGCGCTGCCGGTAATCCGTGTCCGGCACCAGGGTCGTATTCTCAGCACGGCCGCCGACGCCTTCCAGGGGAGAGGCCGGCATGGAGGTTGTGGTCGAAGCCGCGGCCCCCGGTCCGGCTCCCGGGCCGTTTCCGGTGCCCGTGGAAGCTCCCGTTCCGGAGGAGGCTCCCGCCGCTGCTCCGGGGCCTGGGGCTGCTCCGGTTGCTGCTGCCGCTCCGGCTCCGGCGGATCCCGTTGCTGCCGCTGCAGCCGGATCTGCCGCTGCCCTTGCTCCCGGCCCCACTGCGGTCCCGGCTGCCTGCGTCTCAGCAACCATGGCGGGCGCCGCCTCCGCAGACGCCTCATCCGCCAAAGCGCCGGTCTGCCCGCTCTCCTCGACCTGAGTCGCCGGCGCGTCCGGCACTGAGTGTTTCTCCTGAACCGCCGGAGAGGGCGATCCGGCAGTGCTCTCCGGCGCAGCCCCTGCTCCCGCCGCCGGCGCTGCCTCAGCCTCAACCTCTGTCATCCTCATCTCAGCGCCGCCAGCCGCCATCTCCTGCGACGGCTCTTCACGGTTCACCACCGAGCTCGTATACCTGGTAACCAGCACTCCCACGACCAGAATGCATACGATCACCAGCCATATTCGTTTATTTTTCATATGCCTCATTCCTATTCTCGCACTTCAATAACTCTACATTAGCATAAAAAAATGGGAAAGGGAATAGCGTTGAAAAAGGAGTAATAGATTGTAAGAGATATGTAAGAAAAGGAGGGGGAGGCGGGAAGGGAATTTCCTTGTTTTGAGGAGGAGGGGGAGGCATCCGTTCGTGAGGGGGCGGGAGGGGGAGGCAGGTATGCTGGATTCAGTCGTAAGGGAGTCTAGCGGGTTGGGGAACGGCTAAATGCAAGAGGGAAATTGCTCAACTCGCTTCGCTCAGACACACGCAATTTCCCTCTTAACGCCGCTCCCCAACCCGCAAGACTCCCTAACTCCCTGCATACGCATACCCACCTCCCCCTCCCGCCCCCTCACCCGCTGGGTATCGGTTGGTGCCGCGTTTTTAGGGAAATGTTGCCCGCGTTGGAGGGAAAAGGGGGGTTAGGATAGTTTGTAGCCGGATTGATTGACGAGGGTGAGACAGGGGGGGATTTTGGTGGAGAGGGCTAGGGAATTATAGACTCTTCCCTGATCCAGGTATTCTTTTACAATCGTACATCCTAAATCCAGCGCTTTTTGCGATAATGATAAGAAATTGTCATAGTCCATCCAGTAGCTTATTTGTTTTCCCGTTGTTTGGACAATCAATTTTCGTTTTTTACTTGTGAACGGTTCTATTAAGTTAAAAAGATGGGAGGGATTTCATAGCCGATTTGTTTTAGGATTTCGATTCCGTCTAAACGTTTATAGCCGTCCTGCGGAATTTCGTTTTCTGTTTCACGGCAGTGGTGAATGATTTGGGATACATAGGAGGGCCAGTTGAGATTGATTTCAACCTTTTTGCCTTGAAACGCTGCCGGTAAGCCGCTGTTTAATAAAAAATGTTCCGCTATCGGAAAGTTTATGCGCAGTGCTGCTTTTGGTGTGGATTTCATTATGATTAACAGATAGGGGGCATTGCAGTAATCGTAATCATCATATCGAAAAAGCCATTTATACTCAACACCGTCAACTATGATTTTCCTGAATCGCCGCATTCTTTTTCCTTTCGTCTGGTATACTGCTTTTAGATAAGACAATCGCAAAACCAATCCCCGGCTTTTTTCTGTAAAGATTTGCCCCCTAAACTCATTTTTCATTTTTCCCCCATCCGACGCGTACTCTTTACGCCTCCACTCCCTCATCCACCATCAACTCTCCCCCATCCGCCGCGCTGGTGGCCAGCTGGTCGCACCGCTCGTTCTGGGGATGCCCGGCATGTCCTTTTACCCAGATAAACCGCACCTGATGCTTCTCCTTTGCTTTCAGAAGCCGTTTCCAAAGATCAATATTCTTCACCGGCCCGCTCTTTCCCCGGTTCCAGTTCTTCGCGATCCAGCTGTCGATCCAGTGCTGGTTGAAGGCGTCCGTCAGGTACTTGGAATCGGAGTACAGCTCTACCGCGCAGGGGCGGTTTAACGCTTCCAGCCCTACAATGGCGGCCATCAGCTCCATCCGGTTGTTGGTGGTCCGCACATAGCCCCCTGACATGGTCTTTTCGTGGAGCTGCCCCTGGCTGTCGGTAAAGTGCAGGACCACCCCGTAGCCTCCGGGGCCGTCCGGGTTGCCTCTGGCTGATCCGTCGGTGTAGATCTGTACGTTCGTCATGTGTTTTCTCTCCTGTCTGTTCTATGCTTAAAATTCTGTCATCTCCGCTCAGCGCTCCCACTTTTCGCAGAGCGCCAGGATCTGATCGGTAAACTTCTGCAGGTCCTTGTTGGCGCCGCCCTCGTTGTTCCGGATCACGTCCATCAGCTGCTGGCCCGCATTCACCAGCCTGGTGTAGATGCCCGTAGCCTTGCGGCGCTTTGCCGTCTCCTTCTCGATGAGCACCGGCGTCGTCTCCTTGATCCAGCAGCCGCGGATCAGATCAAACTCAGAGCCGGAATAGGGGGCCTTGGCCTGGTATCCCATCTCCTCCGCCAGTACCCGGGTGAACTCCGTGCAGTTCTCCTCATCCCCGTGGACCGTGAACACATACCGCGGCCGCTCCTTAAAGGAAAGCAGCCAGGTCAAAAGCCCGTCCTTGTCCGCGTGGCCGCTGATGCCCTCCATGTGGGCGATGTGGGCGCGCACGTCGATCTCCTCGCCGAAGATCTTTACCGCCGGGGCTCCGTCCTCCAGCAGGCGGCCCAGAGTGCCCTCGGCCTGGTAGCCTGCGAACACGATGGTGGATTCAGGCCGCCACAGGTTGTGCTTTAAATGGTGGCGGATCCGGCCTGCGTCGCACATTCCGGCCGCGGAGATAATCACCTTGGGCGTGGTGTCGAAGTTGATGTTTTTGGACTCGTCGCTGGTGATGGAAAGCTTTAAGCCCGGGAAGTCGATGGGGTTGACCCCGCGCTCCACCAGAGCCTTGGTCTCGTCGTCGTAGCACTCCGCCATGTTCAGCTTGAACACGTGGGTGGCCTCCACCGCCAGCGGGCTGTCCACATACACCTCAAAGCCGTCGTGGCCCTGGATCATGTTCTCTTCCTTGATGCGGCGGATAAAATACAGAAGTTCCTGGGTTCTGCCCACCGCGAAGGCGGGGATCACCACGTTGCCGCCCCGGTCTAAGGTCTCCTGGATGATCTGCGCCAGCTCCGGCACGTGATCCACGTGTTTCTTGTGATGGCGGTTTCCGTAGGTGCTCTCCATGATCACGTAATCCGCCTCGTCAATGTACTGGGGATTGCGGATCAGGGGCTTGTTCTGGTTGCCGATATCGCCGGAAAAGACGATTTTCTTCGTCACGCCGTCTTCGGTGGCCCAGACCTCGATGGACGCCGAGCCCAGAAGATGGCCCACGTCCGTGAAACGCAGGGTGATATCGCTGTTCAGCTTGAACATCTGGCTGTAAGCCACCCCTTCAAACAGCTTCAGCACGCCCAGCGCATCGTCGATGGTGTATAACGGCTCCACCTCCGAACGGCCCGCCCGGCGCGCCTTCCGGTTCTTCCACTCCGACTCCATCTCCTGAATGTGGGCGCTGTCGACCAGCATAATGTTGCACAAGTCCGCCGTTGCGTAGGTGGTGATGATACGCCCCTTGAAGCCTTTGGCGTACAGCCAGGGAAGCAGTCCCGCGTGATCGATATGGGCATGGGTCAGCAGCACGTAATCGATCTGGTTGTAAGGCACGGGCAGGGGTGCGTTTTCATACACATTGTTCCCCTGCTCCATGCCGCAGTCCACCAGAAGCTTTGTATTCCCAACCTCCAGATAATGACAGCTGCCGGTAACCTCATGGTCCGCCCCAATAAATGTCAACTTCATCTGCATTCTCCCCTCTATTTACATTTTTCCAGGATCAACAACGGTAACATTTGAATTTTCTGTCAATTCTGGTTCTAGTATAGCATAATCACTGAGAATAATGCAAACATTCTTTTGTGAAAAATAATTTTGAACAATTCACCGTGAAGTGTCATTTAGCGGACCAATTAAATGATGATGCAGATCATGCCGCCGTTGCTGTCGTTGATGATTTTCTGCAGCGTATCCTGCAGTTTCAGCTGGCAGTCCTCGGTCATCTGGGAGATCTTGGCCTGAATTCCGTCCTCCACGATCTGTTCCACGGATTTGCCGAAAATGTTGGCGTTCCAGATGCCGTCGTCGCTGTCCTTGGCATTTTCCTTTATGTAGGCGATCAGGTCCTCGGCCTGCTGCTCGCTGCCCACAATGGGCGCGATCTCCGTCTCGATATGAGCCTTGATCAGGTTGATGGACGGCGCCTCGGCCTTCATCTTCACCCCGTACTTGTTGCCGTGCTTGATCACCTGGGGTTCATCCAGCACGATCTCTGAGCGCTCCGGCGTCACAACACCGTAGCCCTTTAAACGCACCTGGGCCAGGGCGCTCTGGACCTTCTCGTACTCCTTCTGCATGGCGGCCAGGCTGCTTAAGGTCTGCATAAGCTGGTACTCGCCCTCGATGGGCAGGCCCACATAGTCGCTGAGAATCTGGTAATAGTAGCTGTCGTCCATATCCACCTGAACGGCAACGCTGCCGTCCGCCATGCGCATGTTCTTGATGGACATTCCCCGGATCGCCTCCGCGCCCTGCCCGGCCAGCTCACCGGCCACGTCCTTCATGTGGGCCACCTTCTGGACCACGCCCTTGGCGGCCTGGATCACCTGGGCCTTCAACCAGTGGGTGGAGGGAAGGATTTCCAGCCATTTGGGAATATGGAAATCAATCTCCGTCACCGGGAACTCCTTCAGAACGCGTTCCAGAATATGGAAAACATCGTCCTTCTTCAGCTGCTCACAGTTCACCGGCAGCACGGACACCTGGTAGGTTTCAGACATTTCCCTGGCCAGCTTCGCCGTCTCATCGGAGTAGGGTTTGACGGAGTTTAACAGCACGATGAAGGGTTTCCCCAGCTTTTTCAACTCATCGATGGTCTGGTTTTCCGCCGCTATGTACCCGGGCCGCTTCAGCTCGCCGATGGAGCCGTCGGTGGTCACCACGATTCCGATGGTGGAGTGGTCGTTGATCACCTTGCGGGTGCCGATCTCCGCCGCCTGGGTAAAGGGAATCTCGTTCTCGAACCAGGGCGTCTTGACCAGCCGCTCCTCGCCGTTCTCAATGTGTCCCGCAGCGCCGTCCACCATGAAGCCCACGCAGTCGATCAGCCGTACTTTGGCTTCGATGCCGTCCGCCAGGCTGATGCTGGCCGCTTCCTTGGGAATGAACTTGGGCTCTGTAGTCATAATGGTCTTTCCCGCAGCGCTCTGAGGCAGCTCGTCGCGGCTCAGATTGCGCATGTTCTCGTCCTCCATGGCCGGAAGCACCAGGAGCTCCATAAAGCGTTTGATAAAGGTGGATTTGCCGGTGCGGACCGGTCCCACAACGCCGATATAGATCTCCCCTCCTGTTCTGGCCTGGATATCTTTGTATACATTAAAATTGTCCATAAATATACCCCCTTGCTATGCTGATATAGTATATGCAAGAGGGTATGACCATATGCTGTAAAGAATGCGGGGCTAACAATGTTCCAGCAGCTTCAACGCCTTTTGGGCCCGTTCTTCCAGGGAAAACGTACAGAAACTCATCTTGTTCACCCGGACCGCATCCAGATTGTCCCGGATCTCAGCAGCCTTGACCCTGGCGGCCAAAGGGTTGCAGCTGATATCCTCTATGTAATCGAAGTACGTGATATCCGGCCGCTTCGTCAGCTGGCCCACCGCCTGCACCACCCGGTAGGGAAAACCGGCGTCCTTTAATTCCCGCAGGGAAATGTCGCCGTCCTCCACCACATCGTGCAGAAGCGCCACCATCTTTTCATCTTCCGTCTCCATCTGCTCCATCACCCGCAGCGCGTGATCCAGATACGGCTTGCCGTCCGGTCCGGTCATGCTGCCCAAGGTTTCTTTTGTGATTTCCATTGCACGCTTTAGCATACTTGCAACCTCCTCCCGGTTCATGGGGACCTCACACCCAGGGGGGCAATCGCCCGCAGGATGCGCCGACGGACCATTACACTCAGCAGAAAAACGCCCCGCAGGTGTACTTTTATTATACCAGCGGGGCGCATAAAAATCTATTGAATTTCCAAAAATCGGTCGACTTTTTATAACATTTTTTTAACAGTCCAGCGGTTAATCCGGTTGAACTGCCTCAACACCGGCTATCACTCACTTAGGTAAGCTTTCTTCACCTGATCGTTGTTTAACAGGTCTCCCGCGTCGCCGCTCAGCACAATATTTCCCGTCTCCAGAACATAGGCGCGGTTGGCGATGGAGAGGGCCTTCTTGGCGTTCTGCTCCACCAAAAGCACGGTGGTGCCGTCTCCGTTGATCTTCTGGATAATGTCGAAGATCTCGTTCACGTAGATGGGCGAGAGTCCCATGGAGGGCTCGTCCATGACGATGAGCCGCGGGTGGCTCATCAATGCCCGGCCCATGGCCAGCATCTGCTGCTCGCCTCCGGACAGGGTTCCGGCAGGCTGATTCTTGCGCTCCTCCAGCCGCGGAAAACGGCGGTAGATCATTTTCAAAGTCTCGTCCAGCTCATTCTTGTCCTTGCGGGTGTATGCGCCCATCTTTAAATTCTGGAGCACCGTGAGGCTGGAAAATACACGGCGGCCCTCCGGCACGTGGGCGATGCCCATGCCCACCAGCTTGTAACCGGGTATCCGGGTCACGTCCGTCCCCTCGTACACGATGGAACCGCTTTTCGCCGCGATCAGACCGGTTATGGTGTGCAGGGTGGTGGTTTTCCCCGCTCCGTTGGCGCCGATCAGCGCGATGATCTCCCCCTGGTTGACCTCAAAGGAGATCCCTTTTATGGCCTGGATTACGCCGTAGTAGACTTCCAGACCTTTGACTTCCAACATAGCCATCTCGTTCCTCTCCTCCTTATTCACCAAGATATGCCTTAATCACTTCCGGGTCGTTGAGAACGGCGGCGGTTTCGCCCTGGCAGAGTACCTGGCCGAAATTCAGCACGGTCAGCTCCTCGCAGATGCCGCTCACCAGCTTCATGTCGTGCTCGATCAGAAGGATGGTCATGTCAAAATTGTCCCGCACAAAGCGGATGGTGTCCATCAGCTCCGCCGTCTCGTTGGGGTTCATGCCAGCGGCAGGCTCGTCCAGGAGCAGCAGCTTGGGACCGGTGGCCAGCGCTCTGGCGATCTCCAGCTTGCGCTGCTGGCCGTAGGGAAGGTTTGAGGCATTGTAATGGCAGTATTTGTCCAGATCGAACACCTTTAAGAGCTCGATCGCCCTCTCGTCCATCTTCCGCTCCACCTTGTGGTAACGGGGCAGGCGCAGTATCCCCTCGATGGTGGAGTAGGGATTGTTGTTGTGAAGCCCTACCTTTACGTTGTCCAGCACGGTCAGGTCCTTGAACAGACGGATGTTCTGGAAGGTTCTGGCCACGCCGGCCTTGTTAATGTCAATGGACCGCTTGCCCGTGATATTGTTGCCGTTTAGGACAATGCTTCCGGCGTTTGGCTTGTACACACCGGTTAAAAGGTTGAAGATCGTGGTCTTGCCGGCTCCGTTGGGCCCGATCAGGCCGTAGAGCTGCCCTTTCTTCACATTGATATGGAAATCATCCACCGCCTTCAGTCCGCCGAAGGAGATGCTCAAATGGGTTACATCCAGCATATTCATGTTTAAGCGGCCTCCTTTGCGTTCTTCTTGTGAAATTTCTCCATAATCCGCTCCCGCATGGCGATGGCCTTGGGCGCGGAGTTAAAGAGCATCATCACGATCAGCACCACCGCGTAGATCAGCATGCGGTAGTTGTTCAGTCCGCGCAGAAGTTCGGGCAGCAGAGTCAGGATGACGGCGGCGATAATGGAGCCGCGGATGTTGCCGATACCGCCCAGCACCACGTACACCAGAATCATGATGGACATGTTGTAGCCAAAACTCTTAGGCGTGGCCGCTAGACTGGAAAGGTTGTGGGCGTACAGCACGCCCGCCACACCTGCAAGGGAGGCGGAGATGCTGAATGCCATCAGCTTGTATTTTGTAATGTTGATTCCCACGGACTCCGCGGCGATGCGGTTGTCGCGGATGGCCATGATAGCCCGCCCGGAGCGGGAATTCATCAGGTTCAGCACAATGAACAGGGTCAGCAGCACCAGGATAATGCCAATGGCAAAGGTGGCTGCCTTGGGGGTGCCCGTAATACCCTTGGCTCCCTCGATAATCACCTGGCCGCCCTCCTGGAGGTTTAAATCAGCCTTTTTCATGGCGATGTGGATGCCGTTTGCGTCCGCTCCCACATACAGCACGTTGATCACGTTCTTGATGATCTCGCCGAAAGCCAGGGTCACGATGGCCAGATAGTCGCCGCGCAGGCGCAGCACCGGAATCCCGATCAGAATTCCAAACAAAGCCGCCACCAGAGCGCCGATGATCAGCGCCAGGATAAAGCGCACCTGCAGGTTGGGAATCGCTTCCGCGGTCAGCTTGGTGAAAAACGCTCCGCTGAACGCGCCCACGCACATGAATCCGGCGTGGCCCAGGCTCAGCTCGCCCAGGATACCCACCGTCAGGTTTAAGGACACGGCCAGGATCACATACATGCACAGCGGCACCAGCAGGCCCTTCATCAGGCTGGTCATATGGCCTGTGGCCATCATGATCTGCACCACCGCCCAGCAGGCGATCACCAGACCGTATGTAAGAGAGTTGTCAATCAGTTTTTTCTTCTTCATGCTATCCATCTCGCGCACCTACACTTTCTCGTTGATCTTCTTGCCGAGAATTCCGGTCGGACGGACCAGAAGCACTACAATCAGAACGGCAAATACAATGGCGTCCGAGAGCTGGGAGGAGATGTAGGCCTTGGACAGCGCCTCGATCACACCCAGAATAATGCCTCCGATAAACGCCCCCGGAATCGAGCCGATTCCCCCGAACACAGCGGCCACGAAAGCCTTGATTCCGGGCATAGCGCCGGTGTAGGGGGAAAGGTTGGGGTACGCGGAGCAGTACAGCACGCCGGCCACGGCCGCCAGGGCGGAGCCGATGGCAAAGGTCAGGGCGATGGTGCCGTTGACATTGATTCCCATCAGCGTGGCCGCGCCGTTGTCCTCGGAAACCGCCAGCATCGCCTGACCCATCTTCGTCTTGTTGATGAAGGAGGTCAGAGCCACCATAACCACCACGCAGGTGAGGATGGTGATAATGGTCACGGCGGAGATTGACAGCGCGCCACCGGCCAGCTTTAAGGTGGGCAGGTTCACCACGGAGGTGAACTGCTTGGTATTGGAGCCGAAAATCAGCAGCGCCAGATTCTGAAGGAAATAGCTGACGCCGATGGCGGTGATCAAAACGGCCAGCGGAGAGGCGCCGCGCAGCGGCTTGTATGCAATCCGCTCAATGGTGACGCCCAGCAGCGTGCAGACGATGACCGACGCCAGCACTCCCAGCACCGGAGGCATGCCCAGGGTGCTGATCACGGTGAAGGCGGAAAACGCTCCTACCATTATAATATCGCCGTGGGCGAAGTTCAGCATCTTGGCAATACCGTACACCATCGTATAACCTAATGCGATAATCGCATATACACTGCCCAGGCTAATGCCATTGATTAAATAGGACAGAAAACTCATAAGTGCAACACCTCTCAACTTTTTCTATTTTACCGTAACCGTTCAAACGGCAGGCCATTACATTCAACAAGAGGGTTGCCGTTGCGACAACCCTCTTTTGGGTCTATTGTGAATGAACTTACTGCATTACGTAAACGCCGTTTACAATCTTCGCAGCCTTGGGAGCTTTCTCGGGCTCGCCTGCTGCGTTCCAGGTCATCTGAGCGCCGGTCAGGCCGTCCACCGTGATCTCGGTCATCGCGGTCTTCATAGCGTCGCAGATATCGGAAACGGACATATCCGGGGTGATTCCGGCTTTCTCAGCAGCCGCCTTGATGGCGTAAACCGCGTCATATGCGCCGGCGCCGAACTGCAGCGGAACCTCGCCATAAGCAGCCTCGTAGGCTTTTACGAAATCCTGGCTTCCCGCCTCGTCAGCGGAGAAGGGGGTCAGTAACATCAGGCCCTCGGCCAGGCTGGTGTCAAAGTTCTCAACGCTTAAGATTCCGTCCATACCGTCGCAGCCGAAGAAGATGGGTGCGAATTCCTTGTCGGAAGCCTGCTTTAAGATGATGGATGCCTCCTGGTAGTAGATGGGCAGGAATACCAGCTCTGCGCCGGCTTCTTTACACTTGTCCAGCTGTACGGAGAAGTCGGTGTTGCTGTCGGCGGTAAAGGCTTCCTCAGCTACAACCTCAAGGCCCTGTGCGGGAGCCTCAGACAGGAAGGACTCGTAGATACCGCTGGAATACTCGGTGGAGCTGTCGTAGATCACGCCGATCTTGGTCGCCAGCTTGTTTGCGCCGATATACTGGGCGGAAGCTTTACCCTGATCCGGATCGGAGAAGCATACGCGGAAGGCGTTGTCGTTGGCAACACACTCCACTGCGGAACCGGAGGGGGTGATCTGGAACATATTGTCGTTCACGGTCTCCGCAGCCACTGCGATACAGGGCTTGGAGGTAACAGTGCCGACTAACATCTGCATATGCACATCTTTTAAAGCATTATAAGCGTTCACGGATTTCTCCGGATCGTTCTCATCATCCTGGAACTGATACACAACCTGGTAGCCGTTGATGCCGCCGGCCGCGTTGATCTCTTTTACCGCGAGATCGATGCCGTTCTTAACAGCGTTGCCGTAAGCTGCCGCAGCTCCGGTGATCGGACCGATTCCTCCGATAATAAATGCCTCGCCTTCCGCCGGCGCCGCAGTCTCACCCTCTGCTGCTGCGGTGGTGTCGCCCTCCGCTGCCGCGCTGGTATCCGCTGCCTTGCTGTCCTCAGTCTTTTCAGCCGCTGCACTGGTCTCGGTCTTGGAGCCGCCGCCGCACGCCGTTAAGGATGCAGCCATCATAACTGCCAGGCCAAGACTTAAAATTCTCTTCTTCATAACTGTGATCCTCCTCTTTTTGCTTTTTTGCTTCCCAGCTTCCCCGCGTTAAAACAAAATAAACGCAAAGTGTGGCGGGAAAATATAAAGCTTTCTATATTATAGAAAGTCCGGGAAGGATTGTCAACCACTTCCCGGGGAGAAAAAAGAAATTTTTTGGCTTTTTGCGTGCATTACAGGAAAATTATTGTCTTTTTTTCTGCACATTCTTTAAAATTTAGGTTCAGTCCTCTTCCCAGTCCATTCCCGCGTTCTCGATGCGTTTATCCCGCAGCATGAGCTCGGTCACGGATTCCCTGGCGGGCTGCCCGTCAAAGAGGACCGCGTTGACCTGCTCCACGATGGGCATGGACACGCCGTACCGCCTGGAGAGGGCCAGGGCCGCCTTGGCGCTGTGCACGCCCTCCACCACCATGTTGACCTCCTTCATGGCCTCCTCCATGGTATGTCCCTGCCCCATCAGAATACCGGCCCGCCGGTTGCGGCTGTGCATGCTGGCGCAGGTTACGATCAGATCGCCGATGCCGGTGAGCCCCGCGAACGTCTCCGCCCGGCCTCCCATTTCAATCCCCAGGCGTCCGATCTCCGCGATGCCGCGGGTGATCAGAGCAGCCTTGGTATTGTCGCCGAAACCCAGCCCGTCGGCCATACCGGCCGCCAGGGCGATCACATTCTTTAAGGAACCTCCCAGCTCCACCCCCTTTAAATCAGGGCTGGTGTAGACGCGGAAGATCCGGCTCATAAACAGACTCTGGACATACTCCGCCACATGGCGCTTGTGAGCCGCGGCCACGCAGGTGGTGGGAAGTCCCAGGCTCACCTCCTCCGCATGGCTGGGGCCGGACAGGGCCGCCACCTGGACTCCGGGCAGTTCCTCCTCGATGATCTCCGTGAGCGTCTTTAACGTGTCCTCCTCGATTCCCTTGGCCACATTGACCACAATCTGGCCCGGGCGCAGAAATTCACGCATGCGGCGGGCAGTGGAGCGCACGAACACGCTGGGCACCGCCAGCACCAGAAGATCCCGCTCCTCCATGGCGGATTTTAAATCCCCGGTGATTTCAATCTCCGACGGGATCCTGGCCTTGGGAAGGTTCCGGTGAACGCGGGTGCTGTTCAGTTCCTCCACCTCCCCGGGCAGAGCCGACCAGATGGTTACCTGATTTCCATTGCCGTGCAGCAGGATGGCCAGGGCCGTTCCCCAGGTTCCCGCTCCGATTACGCTGATTTTTGCCATAATACGCTCGCTCCTCTCCTGATATAACATACGCCGCGGCGCTTGTGATTTCCGCGCCTTCCGTCCGGTCCATCACCCTTCGGAAGGCCCTCTGCGCCCCGGCGTCAAAACATTGCTGTGATATTATTTTTTATTGCCCCAGAGTTTGTTCTCCGTGCCGTGGGCCAGGCGGACAATATTGGCCTTGTGCCGCCAGAACGCCAGAGCCGATATGGCCGCCGCAACTATGTAGTAGTCCGTCAGCCCGGCCTCAGGAATTCCGTAGGACCCAGCCATCACACAATTCCAGGCCAGAAAGATCGTCGCCACCACCAGGGAGCCCAGGGACACATACCGGCTCACCGCCACCACCAGCACGAAGCTGATCAGGCAGATCACCATAAGCCGCCAGTCCAGGGAGGTGAGAATCCCGGCCGTGGCCGCAATTCCCTTTCCGCCCTGAAATTTCAGGTAAAATGGGTAGTTGTGGCCCAGGATCACGCCGAGACCGGTGTACAGAGTCAGAAGATACCCCATGGGCGGGTCGTCCCGGAACAGGATCCGCACCGCCACACAGGGGATCATGGTCTTTAACACGTCGCCGATAAACACCACCAGGCCGGCCTTTTTGCCCAGCACCCGCAGCGCGTTGGTGGTGCCGGAGTTGCCGCTGCCGTGCTGGCGGATGTCGATCCCGTTCATTTTCCCGTAAAGATAACCGCTCTCAATCAATCCAAAGGCATATCCCACCACCAGGCAAATGATTCGCTCCATAAATACACACCTCACATTTTATTGATCCTTTTCCTTGCGCTCACGGATGACGAACTTTAAGGAAGTTCCCCGGAAGCCGAAGGCG
The DNA here is from genome assembly GCF_046603895.1 of Enterocloster lavalensis. NCBI lineage: Bacteria > Bacillati > Bacillota > Clostridia > Lachnospirales > Lachnospiraceae > Enterocloster > Enterocloster lavalensis. Next base: position 6,116,423 of record NZ_CP176637.1, on the reverse strand, counting down.
CTTCGGATCTGATTCTCCAGATAACGTACATAGGAAAAATGCATCAGTTCCTTGTCGTTGACAAAAGCCACAAAGGTCGGCGGCTTCACAGCCACCTGGGTCATGTAGTAGATCTTCAGGCGTTTGCCCTTGTCGGAGGGCGGCTGCTGCATGGCGACGGCCTCCGCCATAATCTCGTTGAGAACACCGGTGGAAACCCGCAGGTTCTGGTTCTGTCTGACCGCGTCGATCACTTCAAACAGCTTTGGCAGCCGCTGTCCCGTGGCGGCGGAGACAAAGAGGTACTCCGCGTAGGGAATGAAAGACAGGATTTCCTTCAGCTTGTTGGTGTACTCGTAAATGGTCTTGTCGTTTTTCTCAATGGCGTCCCACTTGTTCACGGCAACAATGATTCCCTTGCCGCGCTCATGGGCGATTCCGGCGATCTTGGCGTCCTGCTCGGTGACACCCTCCTTGGCATCGATGACCACCACCACGATGTCCGCCCGCTCCACCGCGGTCACGGTGCGGATGATGCTGTAGCGCTCCAGCTCCTCGTGGATCTTGCTCTTGCGCCTGAGGCCCGCGGTGTCGATAAACACGTAGGGCGTGCCGTCGTGGATGATCTCAGTGTCCACCGCGTCCCGGGTGGTTCCCGCGATGTCGGAGACGATCACGCGGTTCTCTCCCAGCAGCTTATTTATAATAGAAGATTTGCCCACATTGGGCTTGCCCACCACGGCGATGCGGGGGCGCTCATCCTCCTCTTCCTCCAGCTTGGCGCAGTCAAAATACTTGACCACCTCGTCCAGCAGGTCGCCGATTCCCAGGCGGGAGGCCGCGGACACCGGCACCGGATCGCCGATGCCCAAATTGTAGAACTCGTAGACGTCGTTGCCGAACTTCTCGTAGCTGTCCACCTTGTTGACGGCCAGAACCACCGGCTTGCGGGACTTGCGCAGCATGTCCGCCACCTTGGTGTCCGCGTCCACCAGCCCCTGGCGCACGTCCACGATAAAGACAATCACATCCGCGGTGGCGATGGCGATCTCCGCCTGCTCCCGCATCTGCGACAAAATCACATCGCTGGTGTCCGGCTCGATGCCGCCGGTGTCGATCAGCGTGAAATTCATATTCAGCCAGGTACAGTCCGCGTAAATCCTGTCCCTGGTCACGCCGGGCGTGTCCTTCACGATGGAGATCGTCTCCCCGGCCAAAACATTAAACAACGTGGATTTGCCCACATTGGGGCGTCCCACGATTGCTACCACTGGTTTGCTCATTCTAATCTTCCTCCAATTTCTCGGTCCATCACATCTGCTTACGCACGATCCGGTACTCATCGCCCGGCTGGTAGTACGGGCAGGCGAAATCCCTTCCGCTCAAAAACCGCACCATCTCGTCCTCGTCTAAGTTCACTTCACAGACATAATAGTCATTTTCTTCGTCGTACGCGTAATTGCCGCAGTATTCACAACTGTTTTTCTTCGCACTCTGTTTTTTCATATCCGGCATCTTCCTCCGTCTGCCAGGCATTATCCGCTTGATTTTACTATATTGCGCCTTACTTGTAAAGCCTTTTCCACAAACGCCCGGCCGGTTGCAGCGTTCCTCTTCCGATATTGGAACGTGCTGTCGTAACTTCTATCATACCAATTCCGCACATTTTTGTAAATGCCTGATTTTTCGTAACAGTTTAGACGGCGGCCTTTTTCGGTCAAGAAGATAAGCCGTCAAAATTGTTGCGCTTTCTCCCACTGGCCGAATTCCGCCAAAATATCGGGTTCCATGGGAAAAGCTTTTGTATTTTTTGAGAAAATTATTACAACCACTTGACGTTTGCGATTGATCGATGGTATAAATCATATGTGATTATGGCTTATTGTCGGAACACAAACTTTTTTACAATTCACATAAAGGAGCACGCTCTCATGACAAACAATTTTGTTTTCAATGATTCGCTTCCCGTGGCGCCCTTAAAAATCGCCGCCCTGGAAAGCTGCAAGGAGCTGGCCGGTATGGTCAACGACCACATCGTCCGCTTCCGCAGAAATGATATGGAGGAATTAATGCGCCGCAAGGAGGATCTCCACTACCGCGGCTACGATGTGGATTCCTACCTGTTAAACTGCCGCTGCCCCAGATTCGGCACCGGTGAGGCCAAAGCGGTGATCAACGAGTCGGTCCGCGGCACGGACATCTACGTGATGGTGGATGTGATGAACTACAGCATCCCCTACACGGTCAGCGGATACACCAACCACATGTCCCCGGACGACCATTTCCAGGACCTGAAACGGATTGTGGGAGCCTGCGTCTCCACCGCCCACCGGGTGAACGTGGTGATGCCCTTCCTTTATGAGAGCCGCCAGCACAAGCGCAGCAAGCGCGAGTCCCTGGACTGCGCCATGGCCCTGGAGGAGTTAGCCAACATGGGCGTGGACAACATCATCACCTTTGATGCCCACGATCCCCGTGTACAGAACGCCATTCCCCTGATCGGATTTGACAATTTCATGCCCACCTACCAGTTCGTGAAGTCCCTGTTCGCCCACGATCCCCACATCGAGATCGACCAGGAGCACCTGATGATCATCAGCCCGGACGAGGGCGCCATGAACCGCGCCGTGTACCTGGCCAACAACCTGGGCGTGGACATGGGTATGTTCTACAAGCGCCGGGACTACTCCCAGGTGATCGGCGGGCGCAACCCCATCGTGGCCCACGAGTTTTTGGGGTCTTCCGTGGAGGGCAAGACCGTGCTGATCATCGACGACATGATCTCCTCTGGCGAGAGTATGCTGGACACCGCCAAGGAGCTGAAGGAGCGCAAAGCCAAGAAGGTGATCGTCTGCTGTACCTTCGGCCTGTTCACCAACGGCCTGGACAAGTTCGACGAATTCCACGCCAAGGGCTACTTAGACTACGTGATCACCACCAACTTAAACTACCGCCCCGCGGAGCTGCTGAACCGCGAGTGGTATCTGGAGGCCGATATGAGCAAGTACATCGCCGCCATCATTAACTCTCTGAACCATGACCGCTCCATCAGCGCCACCCTCTCCCCCACGGAGAAGATTCAGCGCCTGGTGGCAAAATATCAGGCCGGCGGTTATGAGTATTTCCAGAAATTGGTATAAAAATCAGATAATTTCATAAAACGGGAGATACCGGACCACAAAAATCCGGTATCTCCCGTTTTTTACCGGCCGGGGACATTTCCCCCGCCGGCCCGTTTATTTCCCGTCTGAAAGCGCGTCTCCCTTCAGGCACAAAAAGGCCGCCAGGTTCCCCCGCTCCTCCCCCACCGTGCGGTGGGAAAACAGATAGTCGCTGTTGCACTTGGTGCAAATGTTTGTGGTGTGAATCTGTTTTGCGGGCACACCCGCCTCCTCAAGAATAATCCGGTTGGCAGCCCACAAATCCAGCTGGTATTTGCCTGGCCCCACACCCGGCCGGAAAAGCGTCTGGTGATGCTCCGGCGCGAAGGCCTGACAGAAGGCCTCCACCACTTCCCCGCCCACTTCAAAACAGTCCTCGCAGATGCTGGGGCCGATGCAGGCCACCAGATCCTGGGGATCGGTGCCGAATTCGCGCTTCATGGCCTCCACCGTCTCCCGGCCCATCCGCGCTACGGTGCCACGCCAGCCGGAATGGCTTAAACCGATGGCCTTTTTCACCGGGTCCACCAGGTAGAGGGGCACGCAGTCCGCATAGAAGGTCACCAGGGTGACACCTGGCAGGTTCGTGATCAGTCCGTCCACATCCCGGTAGTCCCGGGTCCTCACCACGCCTTTACCCAGGTCCTCTTTCGTCACGCGGCGCACATTGGTGGTGTGGGTCTGGTAGGACGCCACCATCCGGTCCCGCTCCACCCCCAGTGCGGCCGCCATGCGCGTGAAATTCTCCAGCACGTGATCGGGATCATCCCCCCGGCTGTAGGAAAAGTTCATGGTGGCGAATTTCCCCTGGCTGGCTCCGCCCATGCGGGTGGAAAACCCATTTTTTACCATTCCTAGGTCGTCCAGGGCTCGGAAGGAAAGATAGGGGGTGCTCTCCTCACCTCTGGTTTCAAATATCTCCAGGTCGTTTTTATAATTCCACTGTATTTTCATTGTCCGGTCTCCTTTATGTTCGTCGATCGCTCAGAATGCATTTTGAATCAAAAGGATCTCATTTCCCGTGATGGAAACCACGTCAAAACGGCAGGGCGAGTCAAGACCCAGACCTCTGCTGTACAGATAAAATACGGCGGTCTGGCGGATGCGCCTCTGCTTGAGCGGCCCCACGGCCTCCGCCGGCGCTCCCTTTGCCAGGCTGCTTCTGTATTTCACCTCAACAAAAACCAGGTAGCTGCCGTCCCGGGCGATCAGGTCGATCTCCCCCTGGCGGCAGCGGAAATTTTTCTCCAGTATCCGGTAGCCTTTGGCGGTCAGATATTCCGCCGCCCTGGCCTCATATTCGCTTCCCGTCCGGCGATTGTTCATCACTGCCTCCGTTTTCCTGCGCATTCTTTGTCTTAATAGTTTACTGTATCTTTTGCGGCAGGGCAACTACTTTTTGATAAACAGACGGGACCTGATCCATTTGGCCATACCCGGATGGTTCTTTGCGTTTTTTGTCAAATGCAGGCGACAGGATTCGAACCTGTGATATACCGGTTAAAAGCCGGTTGCCATTCCGCTTGGCTACGCCTGCGTTCTCCGCTGCGCTGCAACGGCGAACCCTGAAGGGAAGGATCGAACTTCCACCCGCCGATCCGGCGGGAGCTCTGTCTTTCGAGCTGCAACAGGAAATATCCGGAGTGGGATTTGAACCCACAAAACCCGCAGCCTGAGTGCGGGACGTATTCCATTCCGTCATCCGGATCAAATGCGTGGGACAGACGAAGGTCCATCCCGCGCGCGCCCTGAAGGGAGACTAATACATTGCAGGAGCGGGAGTCGAACCCGCTATCACAGACAGGGTATGAACCTGGTATGGTCATTCCGTTCCACTCTCCTGCACAAGTTATAAATGATTTTTCCTCGATCATTTGATCCGCCGGGTATCCCCGGCAGATCGGGCGCAATAGGGGCGGCAGATCGATTGCCCGCCCATTGCATACAGTATCCGGATTATGCGGCTGCATCGTCCGGCCCGGTAATTCTTCCCGGTCAACGGTATCAAGGAAGTGCCTGTTTCCCAAATATCGTAAATGGTGTGAGCATTATCGCCCACCATGCTTTGCGCTCCGCAGAATCAGGTTCTGCCGGTTCGCGAACTCCCAGGGCAGGACTTGAACCTGCTGTCCGCCGCTCTGCCGCCTGAGCCGCCTGGAATTATTTTTGGATACAAAAATGCCGTCTGCTCATTTCGCGACAGACGGCATTGATCCAATATCCCTTTCCTTAACCAATCACGGCGTGCCTGTGCCGGGACCCGGATAAGCAAACGGATTTCGTCTGCGTGCGAAACAATTATAATCCACCAAAGGGTACAGAGATGCGCCAGAGAGCAGCATGACAGCTCCTGCGCGCAGGCATGACAAATCAAACAATCTGGCGTCCGGATTGTTCCATAAGCGTTTCGTCTGTTTCTGCGTAAGTTCCATTGTCCTTGTGCTCATCACCATGATCCTTTCCCTAATTTTATCATCGGAAACCCGCGGGCTGCGCCGGGGTTTTCTGAATTGATGCAATAAAAAAGCCTGCACGAAAATCTACGAACATCTCGTAGATACCGGACAGGCACTTCCTTTATCTGGTATTAATATAGCATCTCAATCCTAATCTGTCAATCACTTTTTTATTCTTTTGATTCAGCCTCTTCGCTCCAAATATTCCGGATAAAGCTGCGTCGGTGGATGGGACAGGGCCCCAGCTCCTGAATGGCCGGGAGTTTGACAGTTGCATTAATAAAAAAGTCTTTCAACCCCTTATATAACCTATGTTTTCTGTGTCAAACATTTCGTTTTGATATATAGTAATGTTAGAACTTCTTGGATATTTCTAAATTTGTGGTATACTTATTTTCATAAGAGATTGATTCATGATCATTCAATCTCTCAAGCCTTATAGTATCAGTGTTTTAAGAAAAATTCACAGTTCTACAAACATTACTATATAATAAAACAAGGAAACAAACTGCCGTAAAGCCCATAAACAAAGGGGTTACAGCAGTTTTTTTATTTACAAACTGTCAAAGACGGGAATATAGCATCTCAATCCTAATCTGTCAATCACTTTTTTATTCTTTTGATTCAGCCTCTTCGCTCCAAATATTCCGGATAAAGCTGCGTCGGTGGATGGGACAGGGCCCCAGCTCCTGAATGGCCTGGATATGGGCCGCGGTGCCGTAGCCCTTGTGTTTGGCAAAGCCGTAGTCCGGGAACAGCTGGTCGTACTCCACCATCATGTGGTCCCTGGTGACCTTGGCTAAAATGCTGGCGGCGGCGATGGACACGCTCTTGGCGTCCCCCTTGATGATGGGGACCTGCATAATGTCCACGCCGGGAATCTCCACCGCGTCGTTGAACAGAAGATCCGGCTTTACGCCGAGGCCCGCGACAGCCTGGCGCATGGCCTCGTAGGTGGCCTGCAGGATGTTGATCTCATCGATGCGCTCCGGCCCCACGATGCCAACGCACCATGCCACGGCCTGTTCCTTGATCTGCACGAACAGCTCCTCCCTGCGCTTCTCCGAGAGCTTCTTGGAGTCGTTTAAATACAGCAGAGTGCAGTCCTTTGGCAGAATCACCGCTCCGGCGGCCACAGGGCCTGCCAGGGGGCCTCTGCCCGCCTCGTCGATGCCGCAGATCATGGCGCAGGCCGCGTAGGTATTCTCATACTCCCGCATCTGCTCCAGGCGCGCCAGTTCTTTTTCCAGCTTTTCACCGCTTAACGTCCTTGCCATCCTGATCCTTCTCTCCTTTATCCTTTGCAGTCTCCGGCTCCTCCAGCGTGATCCGTCCCAGCCGTCCGCTGCGGAAGTCATCCAACAGCAGTCTGGCGGCCTTGGGCAGATCCAGCTCGCCGCCCTTTGCCAGGCAGGAGCGCTGTCTGGCCACCTGCTCCAACACCTGGGTCGTGTCGCAGTCCCCGGCGTTTTCCAGCTGATAGCGCTCCGCCAGCACACCGGGATACCGGCGGTTTAGGAAGCTTACCAGCTCCAGGGCCAGCTCGTCCCGGTTTAAAATCTCATCGTTAATGGAGCCGATCAGCGCCAGCTTCAGTCCCACCTGCTGGTCCTCGAACTTGGGCCAGAGGATTCCCGGGGTGTCCAAAAGCTCCAGGGTCTTGTTCAGGCGGATCCACTGGTTTCCCTTGGTCACGCCGGGCTTGTTGCCGGTCTTGGCGCAGGCCTTTCCGGCGAAGGAGTTGATGAAGGTGGACTTGCCCACGTTGGGGATTCCCACCACCATGGCGCGGATGGGACGGTTTAAAATACCCCGCTTCCTGTCGCGCTCGATCTTCTCCTTGCAGGCCTCCTGAACCACCGCCTGGATCTGCTTTAAGGTCCCCTTGTTCCTGGCGTCGATTTTCACCACGTGCATGCCGCGCTCCGTAAACCACTGGGCCCAGCGGCGGTTTAAAGCCTCGTCCGCCAGGTCGGCCTTGTTCAGCAGCACGATGCGCGCCTTTCCGGCCCCCAGATCGTCGATGTCGGGGTTGCGGCTGGAAAGCGGCACCCGGGCATCCACCAGCTCGATCACCAGGTCAATGAGTTTTAAATCCTCTTTCATGGCCCGTTTGGCCTTTGTCATATGTCCGGGATACCATTGTATATTCATTCTGAATTCTCCTGTTCTTTAAAACGGCTGTAGTACTAGGAATGGATCAGGTCCAGCTTCAGCAGGGGCAGGATTCGGAACCACACCTTTCCCTGAATCTGTCCGCGTTTTACATTGCCGATATTGGCGAAACGGCTGTCCTCGCTGCTGTCCCGGTTGTCGCCCAGAAGGAAATACTCGTCCTCCCCAAGGCGTATGGGCGTGTCCGCCATTCCGGCCAGGGACACCTGCTCCAGCCCGTCCTCGGCGGGGAGCAGCTCGCCGTCGATAAACACCATGCCGCCCTTGATCTGTACGGTCTCGCCGGGCAGTCCGATCACCCGCTTGACATTCTTCTGCTGGTCCTCGCGCTCAAATACCACCACGTCGAAGCGCTGGGGACTCCCCAGGTCATAGGCCAGCCGGTTGACCAGCACCACGTCCTCCGCGTCCAGAAGCGGCTGCATGGAGTTGCCTAAAATGCGCACCTGGCCACAGAAGCCGTACACCAGAAACCACGCCAGCGCCACCGCCACCACCAGGTCCACGACCCAGTGCACAATCCGCCTGAGCCACGCCGTATCCTCATTCATAAAATATTCCACGTAACCACCACCTGCCTGTGACCGCGTCCACCTGTTCTCTGTTCAAAAAAGGGACAATTTTCATTGTCCCTTGTACTGCACTGCTGAATTATTTGTATCTGTTCAGTACCTTCACAGATACGAGCAAAAATCCATTTAAAATCGACTTCGTCGATGGGACTTTTGCCTGCAAGCTTAGTTTTTCGTACGGTCAGCGCAGCAAGTGCGCAGACCTACTGAACTACAATTATTTTACCAACTCTTTAACCTTCGCAGCCTTACCAACTCTGTCTCTCAGATAGTTCAGCTTCGCGCGTCTTACTTTACCCTTGCGGACAACCTCTACGTTGTCTACGTTGGGGGAATGTAAGGGCCAGGTCTTCTCAACGCCGATTCCGTTGGAGTTCTTGCGGACGGTGAAAGTCTCTCTTGCGCCGCCGTTCTGTCTCTTGATCACGGTTCCCTCAAATACCTGGATTCTCTCGCGAGCGCCCTCTTTGATCTTGTTGTAAACGCGCACGGTGTCGCCTACGTGGAACTCCGGCACGCTCTCCTTCAACTGAGCTGCTTCAATCTTCTTGATAATTTCGTTCATCGTGTGAACCTCCTTATTATATTGGATGTTCTTAATACGTCCGGCGGTAAGTTTCCCATTCACCGCCCAATCTGTAACAGAGGACCATCTCTTTCTTAGTCACAACGATTAATTCTACCATATCTTGTCTTAAAAAGCAAGCGTTTTTTAAGAAGCCTGCTGCTGTTTTTCGCTTTCCGGCAGGTAAATGCGGACCTTGTCGATGCGGTTGCGGTCCACAGCGTCCACCACCATGCGGATTCCCTCGTATTCCATGGATTCGCCGGCCTCCGGCAGGTGATCCAGCTGTTCGATCATAAAGCCGCCGATGGAGTCGTAGTCCTCGGAGTCCAGCTCCAGGTTCAGGCGGTCGTTTAAATCGTCCAGCTTCATGGCGCCCTCGGCCACATACTCGCCGGGAGCCACCTCCACCAGTTCTTCCTCCTCGTCCCCGTCGTACTCGTCGCGGATATCGCCCACGATCTCCTCCAGGATGTCCTCAAGGGTGGCAAGGCCCGCGGTGGCACCGTACTCGTCCAGCACGATCACGATGTTGTTGGAGGTTTTCCTCAGCTCCAGCAGCAGGTCGGAAATCTTTTTGGACTCGTAGGTGTAGATGGGCTGGCGCAGATAATCGCGCACGTGAAAGTGCTCCCGGTCCTCCACCAGAAGCAGATCCTTGACATTGATGATGCCGATCACGTTGTCCGTAGTCTCCTCGTAGACGGGCAGACGGGTGTAGTGCTCCTCCCGAAAGGTCTCGATCACCTTCTGGTAGGTGGCGTCCACGTCCACAAACACCATGTCGATGCGGGGCACCATGATGTCCTTGGCCACGCTGTCGTCCAGATCGAACACGTTGTTGATCATTTCCTTTTCTTCGGACTCGATCACGCCCTTTTCGTGGCCCACTTCCACAATGGTGCGCAGCTCGTCCTCGGTCATGTCGTCGTTGCGCTTGTTGGGATCCACATGCAGCAGCTTTAAAACCCCGGAGGACATCCAGTTTACCAGCAGAATCAGGGGCGTCAGGGCGATCATCAGCGTATAAATCACATGGGCGCAGCGCAGGGCGTTGCGCTCGGACTCCAGTGTCGCCACGGTCTTGGGCGTGATCTCTCCGAAAATGAGAATCAACAGGGTCAGCACGCCTGTCGCGATCCCCGCGAAGCGGCTGCCGAACACGTCCGTCACCAGCACGGTCACCATGGAGGAGGCCGACAGGTTTACCACATTGTTGCCGATCAGAATGGCGCTTAACATGCGCGCCTGGTTCTCTCCCAACTTCATCACGTACCCGGCCTGCTTATCTCCCGCCTCCGCCAGATTGCGGATGCGGATTTTGTTGACCGTGGTCAATGCTGTCTCCGAGGAAGAAAAAAAGGCGGACAGCGCCAAAAGAATCAAAATCACAAACAATCGTATGCCTACTGTGTCACTGGACAAGTCCATCATCAACTCCTGTTATTCTCAAAATTTTTGTTAATCCCGGCCTTCCGGGAAGGTTTTTCCGCCCGGAGGCGGTGGTTTTCATCCGATTCTACAACATTTGCGCTTTTCTGTCAATGGCTATCCGGCTCGTTTTCCCCGGTTTCCCGCTCCCGGATCAGCTCTTCCAGGTATTTTTGCTCTTTTTTCGAGAGATTCGCCCCTTCCAGCAGGTCCGGACGGCGTTCCAGGGTGCGCTTTATGGACTGCTCCCTGCGCCATTTTTCGATATTCTTGTGGTGTCCGCTGAGTAGCACCTCCGGCACCGCCAGCCCGTTGAACACCTCAGGTCTGGTATACTGGGGGTATTCCAGCAGGTTGTCGTGGAAGGATTCCACCTCGGCGCTGACCTCGTTGTTGAGCACTCCGGGCACCAGCCGGGAAATGCAGTCGATCATCACCATGGCGGGAAGCTCCCCACCGGTGAGCACGTAGTCCCCGATGGACAGGTAATCCGTTGCCACCAGCTCCAGAGCCCGCTCGTCAATTCCCTCGTAGTGGCCGCAGAGAAACACCAGCTCCTCCTCCTTGGCCAGCTCCTCGGCGATCTGCTGGGTGAACACCCGGCCCTGGGGCGTCATGTAAATCACCCGGGGCCTGCGGCCCGTTCGGGCGCACAGGTCCTCGTAGGCGTCACAGATGGGCTCCGGCTGCATGACCATGCCGGCCCCGCCGCCGTAGGGCGCGTCGTCCACATGGCGGTGCTTGTCCTTGGAATAATCCCGTATATTTACGGCCTCCACGGATATGATTCCCTTTTCCATGGCCCGGCCGGTGATGCTGGTGCTTAAGCCCCCCATCACCATCTCGGGAAACAGTGTCAATATATGAAAGTTCATGGCATCTCCTGATTGTCAGCTGTCCTTCCACCTGTTTTTCAGTTTGTTCTGCAGGCGGTACAGCGTATTCATGGCGTCCACCGGAGTCATACTGTTGATCTCCAGCTCGCTCAGTTCCTTGATAATGTCGTCGTCCTTTACCGTGTCGAAGAAGGTGAGCTGCTGCATATCCACCTCGTCGGGCCTGGGCACCACCTTGCGCTGGGCGATGTTGGCGCTGACCTCGGCGATCTCCTTGGCCCGGGCGGTAATGTCAGCGTTGCTCAGCTCCTCGGCGATCTCCTTGGCCCTGAGGATCACCGACTCCGGCACTCCGGCCAGCTTAGCCACCTGGATACCGTAGCTCTTGTCCGCGCCGCCCCGGACGATCTTGCGCAGGAACACGATGTCGTCCCCCTGCTCCTTGACGGCGATGCAGTAGTTCTTCACCCCGGCGATGGTGCCCTCCAGCTCCGTCAACTCGTGGTAATGGGTGGCGAACAGCGTCTTGGCCCCTAAAAGGCGGGTGCTGCTAATGTGCTCGATCACCGCCCAGGCGATGGACAGCCCGTCGAAGGTGCTGGTTCCCCGTCCGATCTCGTCCAGCACCAGCAGGCTGTTGCGGGTAGCGTTTCGCAGAATATTGGCCACCTCGGTCATTTCCACCATAAAGGTGCTCTGGCCGCTGGCCAGGTCGTCGGAGGCCCCCACCCGGGTGAAGATGCGGTCGCAGATACCGATATCCGCCTCGTCCGCGGGCACGAAGCTGCCCAGCTGGGCCATGAGCACGATCAGGGCAACCTGGCGCATGTAGGTGGATTTTCCGGCCATGTTGGGGCCGGTGATCACGGACAGCCGGTTCTTGCCGTTGTCCAGATAGGTGTCGTTTGCCACAAACAAATCGTCCCGCATCATCTGCTCCACCACCGGATGGCGTCCATTTTTAATGGAAATGGTGCCCTTCTCGTTGATGGCGGGCTTCACGTAATTCCGCCGCGATGCCACGGTGGACAGGGAGCAGAACACGTCGGTGCCCGCAATGGACTTGGCGGTTTTCTGGATGCGCACCACCTGGGAGGCGATGTGGTCCCGGACTTCACAGAACAGATCGTACTCCAGGGACACCAGCTTGTCCTCGGCCCCCATGATGATCTCCTCCAGCTGCTTTAACTCGTCGGTGGTGAAGCGCTCCGCGTTGGTCAGGGTCTGTTTACGCACAAAATAGTCGGGCACCATGTTCTTGAAGGAGTTGGTCACCTCGAAATAGTAGCCGAACACCTTGTTGAACTTGACCTTCAGGCCCTTGATTCCGGTCTTTTCCCGCTCCCTGGCCTCCAGCTCGGCCAGCCAGGTCTTGCCCTCGGTCTTGGCGGCCCGCAGCTTGTCCGCTTCCTCGTTGTAACCGTCCCGGATGATTCCGCCCTCCCTGAGGGTGATGGGCGGCTCCTCCACAATGGCGGAACGGATCAGCTCAAATAAGTCCTCCAGGGGGTCCATGTCATCTGCCAGAGCTTTTAACAGCGGACTGGAAAATTCTTCCAAAAGGTGTTTGATGTAGGGCAGCATCTCCAGGGAATTGCAGAAGGAGATCAGGTCCCTGGGATTGGCGGTCTTGTAGCTGATGCGCCCAATCAGGCGCTCCAGATCGTAGACGGGGTTTAAATACTCCCGGATCTCCTCCCTGGAAATGTAATTCATGTTCAGCTCCTCCACCGCGCTCTGGCGGGCGATGATCTCCTCCCGGTGGATCAGGGGCTGTTCGATGTAGGCTCTCAGCAGGCGGGCGCCCATGGCGGTCTTGGTCTTGTCCAGAACCCACAAAAGGGTCCCCCGCTTCTGCTTCTCCCGCATGGTCTCCACCAGCTCCAGGTTCCGCCTGGTGGAGGTGTCGATGATCATGAACTGGCCGGTGGAATAGGGCTTGATGGTGGTGATGTGCTCCAGGGTGCTCTTCTGGGTCTCGTACATGTACTGCATCACCGCTCCGGCGGCGATGATTCCGGTGCCGTAGTCCTCCAGTCCCAGCCCGGAAAGGGATCCCACCCGGAAATGCTCCTTTAACACCTTGTGGCAGGACTCCTCCCCGAAAAAGTGGCTGTCCAGAGCGGAAACCGCCACGTGGTAGCGGTTCTTCAGCTCCTCGATGTCCACGCCGGACACGTAAAAGGCGTTGTTGCAAATGATCTCCGAGGGCGAAAACTTATTGATCTCGTCGAACAGCTCCCGGTCCGTGGACACCTCGGTCACCAGGAAATCCCCGGTGCTGATGTCGGCCGTGGACACGCCGTAGCCGCCGTCCGTGCACACGATGCCCATCAGGTAGTTGTTCTTGGTCTCGTCCAGAGCCTGGGCGCTGGTGATAGTTCCCGGCGTCACCACCCGGATGACCTCCCGCTTCACCAGACCCTTGGCCTGCTTGGGGTCCTCCATCTGCTCGGCGATTGCCACCTTGTAGCCCTTCTGCACCAGGCGGTTTAAATAGGAGTCCACCGCGTGGAAGGGCACGCCGCACATGGGCGCGCGCTCCGGCAGGCCGCACTCCTTCCCGGTGAGCGTGATCTCCAGTTCCTTCGATACGGTCAGCGCATCGTCAAAAAACATCTCGTAAAAGTCGCCCAGACGGTAGAACAGAACACAGTCCGGATACTGTTTCTTGGTCTCCATGTAGTGCTGCATCATCGGGGATAATTGTGACTGTACCAACTTTATGCCTCTCTTCTCTCGTAATTTTCCATTTTATCGGTTGCCGGACCGGTTTTAAACCGGACGGGCCATGTAGTAAAATCCTTTGCTCTCCTCCAAATACACATCCATCAGCTTTCCGATCATGGACGGATCCCCCGGGAAATGGACCACCGTATTGTTGGAAAGCCGCCCGGTCATGTAACCAGGCGTGTGGTCGTTCTCCTCCTCCACCAGAACCTGCTGCACCGTGTGCACGTCGCGGCCACAGATTTTAGCGGAGATGGACTGGACCTCGTTTAACAGCCGGTCGAAACGTTCCTTAACCACGTCCTCGGGCACCTGGTTCTCCATGGAAGCGGCAGGGGTGCCCGTGCGCTTGGAGTAGATGAACGTAAATGCGCTGTCAAATTCCACCCGCCGCACCACGTCCATGGTCTCCAAAAAGTCCTCCTCCGTCTCCCCGGGGAAGCCCACAATGATGTCCGTGGTCAGGGAGATCCCCGGCACAGCGGCCTTGATCTTCTCGGCCAGCGTCAGGTACTGCTCCTTGGTGTAACGGCGGTTCATCTCTTTTAAGATGCGGCTGCTGCCGGACTGCAGGGGCAAATGCAGGTGGCGGCAGATTTTTTTGGACTGGGACATCACCTCGATCAGCTCGTCGGAGAGGTCCTTTGGATGGGAGGTCATAAAGCGGATGCGCTCGATGCCGTCAATTTTCTCCACCTCACGCAGAAGCTGGGCGAAGGTCATGGGCTCCTCCAGGTTTTTGCCGTAGGAGTTGACGTTCTGGCCCAGCAGCATGATCTCCACCACGCCGTCGGCCGCCAGCCTTTTGACTTCTTTTAAAATCTCCTCCGGCCTGCGGCTTCTCTCCCGGCCGCGCACGTAGGGGACAATACAGTAGCTGCAGAAGTTGTTGCAGCCAAATATCACGTTGACGCCGGATTTGAAGGGGTATTTGCGCTCCACCGGCAGGTCCTCCACGATCTTGTCCGTGTCCTTCCAGATGTCGATCACGGTCCGGTGCTTTTTCTCCTGCCGGGTGTCCAGGCAGGTGCTCACCAGCTCCGCCAGCTTGAAAATGTTGTGAGTGCCGAATATCAGATCCACGAAGTGGTAGCTGGTTTTGATGCGCTCCACCACCTCCGGCTCCTGCATCATGCAGCCGCACAGGGCGATCATCATGTGGGGATTTTTCTTCTTGTAGGCCCCCAGCTGGCCCAGACGGCCGTACACGCGCTGGTTGGCGTTTTCGCGCACGGTGCAGGTGTTGTAGAGCACGAAATCGGCGTGCTCGGAGTCCGTGGCTTGGTAGCCGATGGATTCCAGGATGCCGAGGAGTTTTTCGGAGTCTCTGGCGTTCATCTGGCAGCCAAAGGTATTGATACAGCAGGTGAGGGGACGGCCCAGGGCGGTAGAAAAAGCGGACAGCTGTTTGCGGGCTTTTTCCATGTAGTATTGCTGGCGCTGGGGTTCCTGAATCGGGGCTGCGGCAGGGGACTCAGGCGTCCCATTTATCGTGATAGTGGTTGGTTCCATTTATATGCTCCTTAACGTATAGGAGGCTGGACCACACGGTCCAGCCAAGTGTAATTTTGGATTGACAGTTGAATTTTACTTTAAAATTGGGTGGAAGTCAACTGGTTTTGGGGGGTGATTCGGTTTGGGATTCCGTTCGTGAGAGGCAGGGGGACGGGTTTAAGTCGCCCTCGATTTTGTTCATGTTGAGGTCCATGACCACCATGCTCTCGGGCGTCAGCTTGTCGTAATCGACTCCGCTGGGTTTGATGATGAAAAGGCCGCTCTCGCGGTCAATGGCGCTCACGTTGCCCCAGGTGAAGGTGACGAGGCCGTGGGCGGGCAGCTGCATGTTTGCTTCGTAGACTTGCTTTTTGAGGGATTCTAGCATTGGGGGCCTCCTTTCAGGGGGTTGGGGTGGTGAGGTATTGGGCGGCCGCCCGCTGGAGGGGGAGGCAGTTTTTGAAACGTTCGATATAGGTTTCAAAGCCTTCCATGTCGGTTTCCAGGGGGGACACGGTTACGCTATGGCTGTTTTTGAAGATGCGGGAGGCCAGGTAGTCCTGGAGGCTCTGGCCTTCCTCCCTGCCGTTCATGTAGGCGGCTAAGAGGGCCATTCCCCAGGGGCCGCCTTCGCCGGCGGTTTCCAGGACGGAGATTTTGGCGCCCATGGCGGCGGCCATGATGCGCTGGCCTGCGAGGGGCGTTTTGAAGAAGCCGCCATGGCCGTAAATCTGATCCACCTGCACCTGCTCTTCCTTGACCAGGATGTCCATTCCGATTTTCAGCGCTGCCACGGCTCCGTAGAGGTGGGCGCGCATGAAGTTGGCCAGGGTGAAACGGCTCTCCGGCGTGCGAAGAACCATGGGGCGGCCCTCGGACACGTCCACCAGGTTTTCACCGGACAGATAGCCGTAGGACAGCAGGCCTCCGCAGTCGTCCTCTCCCTCCAGGGCCTTGGTGTAGAGGGTGGAATAGAGCTGGTCCGGGTCCACCTGCACGCCCAGCCCGGCGGCGAACTCCCGGAATAAACCGGCCCAGCCGTTGATGTCCGAGGTGCAGTTGTTGGCGTGCACCATTCCCACCAGGCTGCCGTCCGGCGTGGTCACCAGGTCGATCTCCGGGTGGATTTTTTTCAGTTCCTGCTCCAGAACCACCATGACGAAGGCGGAGGTTCCGGCGGACACGTTGCCCGTGCATTTGGCCACGCTGTTGGTGGCCGTCATGCCGGTTCCCGCGTCGCCCTCGGGGGGACACAGGGGGATTCCGGCTTCCAGCTGTCCACTGGTATCCAGGAGCCGGGCCCCCTCCCCGGTGAGGCGGCCCGCCGGAGCTCCGGCCGGAAGGACTTGCGGGAGAATCTCCGGCAGCTTCCAGGGGTAGTTTTCGGGCGCGGTCAGGGCGTCAAATTTCTCCAGCATGACAGCGTCGTAGTTTTGGGTGCGGGTGTCGATGGGGAACATGCCGGAGGCGTCGCCCACGCCCAGCACCTTGCGGCCGGTCAAGCGCCAGTGGACGTAACCGGCCAGGGTCGTCATGTAACGGATCCCGGGCACGTGTTCTTCCCGGTTTAAGATGGCCTGGTACAGGTGGGCGATGCTCCATCTCTGGGGGATGTTGTAGTGAAACAGCTCCGTCAGCGCAGAGGCGGCAGGTCCGGTGGTGCCGTTGCGCCAGGTGCGGAAGGGCGTCAGCAGCTCTCCCTCCCCGCCAAAGGCCAGGTAGCCGTGCATCATGGCGGAGAATCCGATGGCGGCCAGCCGCTTGATTCCCACGCCGTATTTGGAGCGGACGTCCCGGACTAAGCCGGCGTAACAGTCCTGAAGCCCCGCCCAGACCGCATCCAGCGGGTAGGTCCAGAAGCCGTTTTCCAGCCGGTTCTCCCACTCGTGGCTGCCGGAGGCGAGGGGCGCGCCGTCCGCTCCGATCAGAACCGCCTTGATTCTGGTGGAACCGAATTCGATGCCGAGGACCGCGTTTCCGCTTTCAATGATTTCTCTCTGCGTTTTCATGTCTCTCTCCTTCAACTATTTTCTGTAGGCCACGCTGTTCCACCGCAGCTCGTTCTTCAGCTGGCGGATGGTGGTCGTTTCGTCGATGTAAACCGCCTCGATGCCCATGGCCCCGGCCCAGTCGCCCATCTGCTCCGCCGTGAGATCGTAGGTGAAGGCCGTGTGGTGGGCGCCTCCGGCGATGATCCAGGCCTCGGCTCCGGTGCGAAGATCCGGCTGCGGAGTCCAGAAGGCGGTGGCCACCGGAAGCTTGGGCATGGGTTTTTCCGTTTTTTTACAGTCCACATTGTTGATGATCAGGCGGAACCGGTCTCCCAGGTCGATCAGGGAGGTGGCGATGGCCGGACCTTCCTTGGCGGTGAACACCAGGCGGGCCGGGTCCTCGCGGTCGCCCATGGACAGGGGCTGCACCTTGATGCCCACCGCTCCGTCGGCGATGGTGGGACACACCTCCAGCATGTGGGCCTGCAAAATGCCTTCCCTGCCGGGCACCAGGTTATAGGTGTAATCCTCCATAAAGGAGGTGCCCTTGGTCTCCTTCATTCCGCCGGTCATGATCTTCATGATGCGCACCATGGCGGCCGTTTTCCAGTCGCCCTCAGCGCCGAAGCCATAGCCCTTTTCCATCAGACGCTGGATCGCCAGCCCCGGAAGCTGTTTTAAACTGCCCAGGTCGCCGAAGTGGGTCACGATAGCCTGATAGTTCTTCTCCTCCAGGAAACGCTCAAAACCCAGCTCGATGCCCGCCTGAACCGCCACGTGCCGCCTGAATTCCCCGGCGTCCCGCCCCTCGGTGAGAATCTGGTACTTTCCGTAATATTCATCCACCAGGGCGTTGATGTCGCTCTGGGACACCGCCGCGACCGCCTCCGCGATCTCCGTCACCGGGTAGGCGTCCACCTCCCAGCCGAATTTGATCTGAGCCTCCACCTTGTCGCCCTCGGTGACGGCTACGTTGCGCATATTGTCCGCGATACGCATCACCCGGACGTGGCTGCTCTCGATCACGCCCACCGCGGTGCGCATCCAGGCCGCGATTCTGCCCTGAACATCCGCGTCCGCCCAGTAGCCCATCACCACCTTGCGCTCCATACCCAGCCGGGTGAAGATGTGGCCGTACTCCCGGTCCCCGTGGGCCGCCTGATTTTCGTTCATGAAGTCCATGTCAATGGTGTCGTAGGGGATCTCGCGGTTGAACTGGGTATGCAGGTGCAGCAGGGGCTTGCGGTACTCCTGAAGTCCCAAAATCCAGGATTTGGCCGGGGAAAAGGTGTGCATCCAGGTGATCACACCCGCGCAGTTTTCGTCGTTGTTGGCCTCGTTTAAGGTCTTGCGGATCAGCTCGTTGGTGATGAGCGTGGGCTTTAAGACCACCTCAAAGGGAAGATTGCCGGAACGGTTGAGCTCATCCACGATGATCCAGGAGTGCTCCGCCACATGGGCCAGGCACTCGTCCCCGTACAGGTCCTGGGACCCGGTGCAAAACCAAAATTCATATTTTTTCGCATTCAGCATGATAGATTCTCCTTTTCGATCTCATTTCAGCGCTTGCGGGCCAGAATGACGCTCTGGATCACAAGGAACAGGCAAAGCATGGCCGCCACGGTGATTCCCGTCCACCAGGCCTGGTCAAGGCCGATGGAGGATACGATGTTCTGAATCGTACTCAGCGACAGCACGCCCACAAAGGTTCCGAAAATATTGCCAACGCCGCCGGTCAGCAGGGTCCCGCCGATGATGGAGGAGGCGATGGCGTTCATCTCCATGCCCATGGCGTGGGAGGCGGAGCCGGACCCCACGTGGAGGAAATAGACGTATCCGCCGATTCCGGCCAGAAGCCCGCAGAAAAGATGGGATAAAAACCGGGTTCTCTTCACGTCCACGCCCAGCATCAGGGCGCTCTGCCGGTTGCCGCCCACCGCGTAGAAATTGCGGCCCAGTTTCGTCCATTTTAACACACAGAACAGGATCACCACAATCAAAAGCGCCACGATCACGCCGATTTCCACATAGGCATTTACATATTTTCCCAGTTTGTTGACCGTACCCAGACCCGGCACATTGATCCGGGTGTCCTTTAACCCCACGAAGGCCTCATTTGCCACGTTAAAGGGGGCCGTGTGGACGATGGTCGTCATGCCCCGGGCAAAGAACATGCCTGCCAGGGAAACAATAAAGGGCTGAATATCCAGGTACGCCACCAGAAAGCCCTGCACCGCGCCAAAGGCCAGGCCGATTCCCAGGGCGATAAGCAGCGATGTGATCAGGCTGCCCCCGTGATAGTCCAGATACACGGCGCAGCTCATGCTGACCAGGGCCACCACGCCGCCCACGGAGATATCGATCCCGCCGGTGATCATCACCAGGCTCATGCCGCAGGAGGTGATGATCAGGGCCGCGTTGGCGTTGAGAATGTTAAAGAACGTCTGGGGCTTCAAAAAGCCTTTCTTCAGAAACAGCATCGCTCCGATGTACATGACCAGGAATACCACAACCGTGATGGCCAGAAGCAAATTCGTGTCCGTCAGCCGGTTGGTCCGGCCGGGCTGCGCCCCGCCGCCCGCATTTTTCATTTTTACCATATCAAGCGACCTCCCTCTGCTTTGTAAGTCTCTTCCCAAGGCCCGAAAGTTTCTCTTTTACCGCCGGCGCGCTGATCACCACCAACACGATCACCACCACGGCCTTATAGGCCGGAAGCGCGTCCGAGGACACGTTGAACTTGTAAAGGGTCGTGGTCAAAAACTGGATCACGTAGGCGCCCAGAATGGAGGCCATAATGTTGAACCGGCCGCCGCTGAGCACATTTCCGCCCAGGGCCACCGCCAGGATGGCGTCCATCTCGATGTCCTTGGCGATCACTGAGTAGTTGATGGTGGAAAGGCGGCTCGTCTTGATCAGGGCCACCACCGCCACGCACAGGCCCAGGATCACAAAGCTCAGCCACTTGATAAAGGTGGGATTCAGCCCGTTGAGCCGTGAGGAGCTGGCGTTGATTCCCACGGCCTGGGTGTACAGGCCCAGGTTGGTAAATTTTAGCACCAGCATCGTGATGATCACGCACACCACCGCCAGGAAAAAGGGCGTGGGCACCGGAATCCCGGGGATGAAGCCGCCGAAATAGGTAAAGGTTTTGTCCGTCACGATGGGCAGCTCGTTGTTGTTGATCCAGGCCGCGATGGAGCGCCCGGCCGTGTAAAGGATCAGGGTCGCCACCATGGGCTGGATTTTAAAGATCGCCACCAGCACGCCGTTGAACGCGCCGAAGAACATCGCCACCAGACAGGCGGCCAGGAATCCCACGATAATCGGGGCCTTAAGCGCGCCGTCCCCGCCCAGGCCCACCAGGACCCGCAGGATCACGGAACCTGCGATGGCCACCGCGGCGCCCACGCTGATGTCCTGCCCCCCCGGAAGCGGCTGTGACTAAGGTCATGCCGATGGCCAGGATGGCGACCTCGGAGCCGTAGTCCAAAATGGTCATCAGATAGCCGGTCAAAACCGGATTTCCGGCGCTGTTGGTCCCCAGCGTCACCTTGAAAAAGGATGGGTCCACCGCCAGATTAAACACGGTCAAGAGCAGTAGCGCGGCGATGGGAATAAAAATCTGTTTTCTGAATAAATCTGCAAATGCACCGGATGCATCCGCTTTTCTCCTGTCCGTCATCCCATCTCACCTCCTGCGATTGTCTCCATAATTTTCACCTGATTGAGGTCATCCCCCGAGAGCTCTCCCACCATCTTCCGGTCCCGCATGACGATCAGCCGGGAACAGGTGTGGAGCATCTCATCCGTCTCCGAGGAGATAAAGGTCACGCTCATCCCCTCCGCGGCCAGCTTGAGCACCAGCTTTTGAATTTCGATCTTGGTGCCGATATCGATGCCGCGGGTGGGCTCATCCAGAATCAGGTATTCCGGGTGGGTCAGAAGCCAGCGCGCCAGGATAACCTTCTGCTGGTTTCCGCCGGAAAGGGATTTGATGGGCGTATCCGCGGAAGCGGTCTTGATCTCCAGCAGCTTGATGTATTCCTCCGCCAGCCGGTTGGCCTCTGCCCTGGAGAAGGGCTTGAAAAATCCCTTCAGGACCTGGGCCGCCAGGATAATGTTCTCGCGCACCGAGAGATCTCCCACAATGCCGTCGTTTTTGCGGTCCTCCGGCAGATAGGCGATCCCGTTTTTCATGGCGTCCAGGGGTTTTGTGATTTTCACCGTCTTCCCGTTCTTCTTAACCGTTCCGCCCGTCACCTTGTCTGCGCTGAAAATGGCGCGGACACATTCGCTGCGCCCGGACCCCAAAAGCCCGGTAAAACCGTTGACCTCGCCCTTGTTGATGTAGAAGTCGAAAGGTTTGATCCCGGCGTCGCTCTGCAGGCCTGAAACCTCCAGCACGCGCTCCTTTGCTCCGGAATACCCCTCTGCCTTCTCCTTGATATTTTCCAGGTCGTTCAGCTCTTTGCCCAGCATCTTCGCCACCAGCTTCACCCGCGGAAGCTCCTCGATAACGTACTCTCCCACCAGCTGGCCGTCCCGCAGGACCGTGATCTTGTCGCATACCTCGTAGACCTGGTCCAGAAAATGGGTGACAAAGATAATGCCCACGCCTCTGGCCCGCAGGTCCCGCATGAGCCCGAAGAGTTTTTCCACCTCCGACTCGTCTAAGGAGGAGGTGGGTTCATCCAGGATCAACACCTTGCAATCCATATCGACCGCCCGGGCAATGGCTACCATCTGCTGGATCGCGATGGAGCAGTCGGACAGCTGCTGCTGCGCCCGCGCCGGTATTCCCAGATTCTGGAGAATCCGGTCCGCATCCTCGTTGACCTTCTTCCAGTCCATAATCCGGTTTTTTCCGCGGCCGATGTACATGTTCTCCGCCACCGTGAGGTTGGGACACAGGGTAATTTCCTGGTACACCGTGCTGATCCCTAAGTTCTGGGCATCCTTGGGGGACTTGATCGCCGCCGCTTTGTCCAGGCCCTTCAGATAGATCTCGCCCTCGTCTTTCTCATAAACGCCGGTGAGCACCTTGATCAGCGTGGACTTGCCCGCGCCGTTTTCGCCCATCAGCGCGTGGATTTCCCCCTCGCACAGTGTAAAATCCACCGCCTGCAGGGCGCGCACCCCCGGAAAGCTCTTGTGTATATTTCTCATTTCCAGTACAGAATTCTCTTTCACCAGCGATATTCACTCCTTTTTATGGGGAAAGAGCGCGTAAGCGCGCTCTTTCAGTTTTCGATCACAGAAACTCCCGGATAACTGGTTCCTAGATCCCGTATTTTTCCACGTCGTCCGCCGTGATGGTGGTGGCGTCGAAGCCCTTCTCATCCATGATGATGGTCTTTTCGGTCAGTTCCTCGCCGTTCTGCACCTTCTTGATGATCTCATCGATATAGGAGGCCTGGAAGGGGTTGCACTGTCCGTCGTAGTTCCAGTTCTGGTCCAGCAGCTCCTGAAGGGCCCACTTGTTGCAGTCAAATCCCATCACGATCACGTCCTTGCCCACGCCGTGGGAGATGTTGGCTTTGTCCAGAGCCGCCACAGCGCCCTTGGCCATGTCGTCGTTCTCAGCGTAGATCACGTTGAAGCTGGTGCCGGAATCGATGACGGACTGCACGATCTGCTGCGCCTTCTCGGAGTTCCACTCAGCGGTCTGCTGGGTTACCAGATTCCAGGAAGCCTCGGCAGCCACCTTGGCGTCCAGCGCGCCGGTTCTTCCCTGCTGCGCGGCGGAGCCCATCACGCCCTGGATGTGGATGATGTTGTACTCTTCCAGGCCCTGTCCGGCCAGCCAGTTCACAGCGGTCTCGCCCTCTTTGTTCATGTCGGACACGATGGAGGCCAGATAGAGGTCGTCGCTGGCGTCGATGGTGCGGTCAAAAAGGATCACGCCGATGCCTGCGTCCTGGGCATCCTTGAGCACGCTGTCCCAGCCGGAGGTATCCGCCGCAGACAGAAGCAGGTAATCCACCTCGTCCTGGATGAATTTCTGAGCCGCCGTAATCTGCTCGTCGTTTTTCAGGCTGTAGGCAAAGGAGGCGTCATAGCCGTTTTCCTTGGTAAACATCGCCTTCATGTCCGCGTCGTTGGCGGTCCGGTATCCGGACTCGTTGGGGTCGTTGTTGATGATTCCCACCCGGATCAACTCTCCGTCGGCCGCCGCGGGAGCCTTCTCGGCCTCGGTGGCCGCCTCGGATTTGGCTTCAGTGGCCTCGGTGGCCGCAGCCTCCGCAGCCGCTGCCGTGGTGGTGGCCGCAGCCTGTGTAGCCGCCGTGGTGGAGCCGCCGCAGCCCGCCAGCCCTGCCGCCATCATGGATACTGCCAACATTGTAACAAGAGCTTTCTTTTTCATTTTACTACCTCCGCTTTTATATTTTTTTGACTTAAAACTGCTGTTTCCTTATGACTCAATCTTAGCAGGGAGGAGCACTTGTTTCAATTCAGTTTTTCCCTTATATACGCGGTTTGTAAGTTCTTTACAATACAAATTCAGCATGATATAATTCAATTAAAATACAAATTTAGGTCTGGTGTGATTTTTTTACCGGAATGGTTGAAAATTTTTAGATTTCCGCCGGTTTTACCGCGGAAACGAGGAATTTTGCCCTTGTGCATCTTGACGTTTCCGGCCGGAAACGCAGTTTTTTTATGACAGGTATACAATTTTTACGTTTGAACCAGGGAGAATTTGTGCGATTTTTTAATATGAATGAGGAGGTGCCCCATGGCGATTAAATACCGCTGGGTTGCGGAACGTTTGGAACTGATGATAGAACGGCAGATTCAGAAGGGAATTCACAAGCTGCCCACGGAACAGGAGCTCTGCGACCGGTACCGCGTGAGCCGGCAGACCGTGCGCACGGCACTAAAGCTGCTGGAGCAGAAGGGGGTGATTGCAGGAAAACAGGGAAGCGGCTACTACATCACGGGCCGCTCGGCCAAGCCCCAGGGAAATGTCATCGGCATCCTGATCTCAAGCGACCAGGAGTACATTTACCCGGGCGTGATCACCGATATCCGCGGCATCCTCTCCCCGGCAGGCTTTACCGACCGGATTTTCACCACGGACAACAGCGTTTCCAGGGAACGGGAAATCCTGCTGTCCCTTCTGAAAAATCCCCCGCGCGGCCTCATCGTGGAGGGCTCCAAAAGCGCGCTGCCCAATCCGAACCTGGACCTGTACCGCAGGCTGATGAAAACCGGCTGCCGCATTGTGTTCCTGTTCAACTACTACCCAGCCCTGCCGGACTGCCTGTGCGTCAAGGACGACAATTATTACGGAAGCACCCTTTTAGTCCAGTATCTGGCCGCCCAGGGACACCGGGAAATCGGCGGTATCTTCAAGGCGGACGACATGCAGGGCGTCGAGCGGTATCAGGGCTACATGGAGGCCATGCGGGATCTGGGCCTGCCCCTCTCCGATGAGCGGGTCTTTTGGTACGGCTCCCGCGAGCTGGACCGGCTGCTCCACAGCAGGGACACGCGGTTTTTGCGGAACATGGTAGCGGACTGCTTATCCGGCTGCACCGCCGTGGTCTGCTACAACGATATCATCGCCTATTATCTGGTGGACGAGCTGCTCCTGGCAGGCTACGAGCTGCCCTCCGGCATGGCCATCACCGCCTTCGACAACACCTATTTCAGCAACTCCGACATTTTGACGGTGACCACCCTCTCCCACCAGCCCCACGAGATGGGCACCCGGGCCGCGGAGGCGATGATCCGTCAGTTAAGCGGGCAACCCGTCTCATCACAGGAAGCCCGCTGGAAGCTGAATCTGAAGGAGAGCACGCAGACGCAGGCGTAGCGCTCAGCGCCTCACTGTTCACAGGTAATATCCCGCGAGGTGTTGTTTGTGAGCGGAGCGCAGCAAACGTCACAGAAAACCTCAGCGCTTCTTTTCCCCGCGGTATTCCCTTGGGCTGCAGTCCTGAAGTTTTTTGAACACGAAGCTGAAATAGTGGGAATCCTTGTACCCCACCTCTTTGGCGATCTCGCCGGAGGTCTTGTCCGTCTGCTTTAACAGCTTTTTGGCCTTCTCGATGCGCTTCTCCGTCACGTACTCCACAAAGGTTTTCTGCATGCTCTGGCTGAAGATGGCGCTGAGGTAGTTGGCGCTCATGCCGGTCTGCTCGGCCACCAGATTGAGGGACAGAGCGTCCCTGTCGTAGTTGGCGTCAATGTATTCCAGAGCCTTTTTCAGCATTTTCCCGCCCTGATAGCTGTTGATCCGGTCGCGGATGCCCATAGCGGTCCCCAGCATGTCCACGAAATACTCAAATACCTCCGTGTCCTCATTGCGGATCAGGCGCACGGCGTTTTCAATCTCCTCCAGATATTCCGCCTGCTCTGCGCCGATGGACTCCAGAAACGCCACCACCGCAAAGCGGATGTTGAGGATCACATAGCTGCGGAACATCCTGGATTTTAAAGCGTTTCGGATATTTTCAAGGTAGGCCTCCACAAAATCGTGGATTTCCTTCTCACCTCCGCGTGCCAGGAAATCCCGGATAATTTCCGGGTCCATCTGCAGAAAGTCCACGGACCCAATGCTCGTCTCCTCCTGCTCCGGCAGATGGTCCGGCAGGGTGGTGCCCGATAGAATGTGCAGGCCCGGGAGGATAAAGAGGTAGGCAAAATAGTGGTTCACCCCGCGGTAGCACTGGGGCAGCAGACTTAAGCGCTCCACCGCCGATCCCACCGCAACGTACCACTCCAGCCGGGACTCCTCCGGCCCGCAGACCTTTTTGAAATGGGCCAGGCTGTTCTCCACCAACTCTTCCATCTGCCACGGCTCCGACTTGATCAGAACCCCGTAGCTGTCGATGTTCAGGCGGAACAGGATATACTGGGGGTGCCGCAGGAAAAAGTGAAACACCTCCTCCTGCCTGCGGATCAGCTGCTCCCCGGCCCCGCTGGCCGGCCGCTCCCCCTTCTCGTAGATGGAGAAAAGCAGCAGGTTGTAACAGGGGGCTGTAAGCTGCAGGGAGCGGGCGGCCGCCTCCTCGTAAATCTCCTTCACGGAGAGAGTTCCGTCCAGAAGCTTCTCAAAAAACCTCCGCAGGGAAAACTGCTCGAACTCCCGCACCTCGTCCCGGTACCGGGTCTGATAATCCTTCTGTTCCATATCCTGCTCGATTTTTTCCTTCAACTCCAGCAGCACGTTGCGCAGGGTCATCCGCGTCACCGGCTTTAACAGATACTGGTCCACCCCCGCTTTGATCGCCTGGCGGGCGTACTCAAAATCGTCGTACCCGCTGATGATAATGATCTTGATTTTAGGAAATTCTTCCTTGACGATCTCACGCAGGGATAAACCGTCCATAAAGGGCATCTTGATGTCCGTGATCAGCACGTCGGGCTTCAACTTCCGGATCAGCGGCAGGGCCATCTCCCCGTCGTTTGCTTCCCCTACCAGCCGGAAGCCGTACTGTTCCCATGGTATTCGATCCCGGAATCCCTCCCGTATGACGCGCTCGTCCTCAACCAGAAATACTTTTAACATACCGCTTCCTCTTTCCTGTCAATAAGTTCTCTCCTCCAGGGCTTTTGTCACATTCTCCCTGGTAAACACCGTCTCCGGGACAACGTACATTTTCGCCACCGCCTCGTTATTTTCCATTTTTTGGATTACCGTTTCCGCGTACTCGCCCTGATTGGGGTTGCACTCCACATCCGCGGTGATGTCCCCGCTCTCCACCAGCTCCAGGGCCGCCTTCACGGCGTCAAAGGAGATGACGATCACGTCCCCCTCCTCCCCCGGCGTCAGCCCGGCCCCGCGGATTGCCTCCAGGGCGCCAAAGGTCATATCATCGTTTTGCGAGATCACCACGTCGATGTCCGGATGCAGGCGCAGCAGCCGCTCCATCTGTTCCTGGCCCTTTGCGGTGGTAAACTCCGCGTCCACCTGGTCCAGAATCACCCAGTTCCTATGCTCCCCGGCGATCTCGTTGAACCCGCTGGTGCGGCCGATTGTGGCCGTGGCCCCCCGGGTGCCCTGGAGCACCACAATGTTAATCCTGTCCTCACCGCGGTTTTGGCGCTTTAAACATTCGTCCAGCGCCGTTGCGGCCATCCGGCCTTCCTTGTAAAAGTCTGAGCCGATCCAGGTGGTGTAGAGCGAGTCGTCCGGCACGTCCACCTTGCGGTCGATCAGAATCACGGGAATCTGCGCGTCCTTTGCCTCCTGGAGCACCGTGTCCCAGCCGTCCTCCGTGATGGGCGAGAATACGATGTAGTCCACCCGCTGGGAAATAAAGCTGCGCAGCGCCTTGATCTGATTCTCCTGCTTCTGCCTGGCGTTGTTAAAGATCAGAAAATATCCGTTTTCCTTTGTGAAAACATTCTGGATGGACGCCGTGTTGGCGGTCCGCCAGACAGACTCGCTGCCCACCTGGGACACGCCTACCACGATCAGGTTGTCGTCCACGGGAGTGCGGGTGTCCTCCGGCTGCTCCACCCCGTGGGTTCCGGCACAGCCTGCCAAAAGGAGCACAAGGAGCGCCGCAATCACAATCCGGCCTGCTTTCATTCCTGCGTTTTTTCCTGGAACTCTCATCTCTCATCTCACCTTTTCCCGATCCCGGCCGGTTCCGTTTCCTCTTTGACCGCCGGAATCGTCAGACTTACAACCGTTCCCCCGCCCTTTTGGGATTGAATCTCCATCCCGTACTCGGGGCCGAAGTACATGTGAATCCGCTCGTTGACATTGGCGAGGCCGAACCCCTTCTCCGTCTCCCGGCAGGGGCGCCGTATCTCGCGGCGAAGCTGTTCCAGCTCGCATTCGTCCATCCCCACCCCGTCGTCCCTGACCGACAGGCGGAGCACATCCCCGTCCTTTTCCCCGGAAACGTGGATGTACCCCTTAGCCCGCTTGTACTTGATGCCGTGGTAGAGCGCGTTCTCCACCAGGGGCTGCAGCGTCAGCTTCAGAATCTGGTAATCGTACAGCGCCGGATCGATCCGGATGTCGTACTCCAGTATGTCGTGGTAGCGCATCTCCTGGATTTCCAGGTAGCTCCTGATGTGCTGTTCCTCCTCCCTCAGGGAAATAAGCTCCCTTCCCCGGCTGAGCACCAGGCGGAAAAAGTTGGACAGCGTCACCACCATGTTCACGGCCTCGTCGGCCTTGTTGTCCTCGATGAGCCAGACAATGGTGTCCAGCGTATTGTACAGGAAATGGGGATTGATCTGCTCCTGCAGCAGGCGCAGATCCAGCTTGCGCAGCTTCTGCTCGTCCTCCTTTGTCCTCTGGACCAAAAGCTCCAGGTTTCCAGCCATGTCGTTGAACCCCCGGGCCAGAATCTCAATCTCGTCCCTGGAAGCCACGTCGGCCCTGGCGCTTAAGTCTCCCTGGGAAACCCTCTGGGTGGCGTCGTAGAGGACCTTTATGGGGCGCAGAATATCCGCGGTGATCAGGTAGGTGACCAGCACGGTCAGGACCAGCAAAACCATGCCAAGCAGGCCGCAGGCGATGACAAAGTTGTGGATCTGGCGGTTTAAGTCCGTGGTCACCGCCTCCATGCTCTTTGTCTGGTAATAGATGTAATACTGGATGTTGTCCTGAATCAGCTCGGTGAGAATGTAAATGTTGTTGTCCAGCTCCTCTATGTTCTCGTCGTACCGGCCGCCGATGCGGATGTTCTCCATGATGTCGTCCACCCGCTTCTCCAGGGTGTCGATGTTGCGCAGAAGGCTTTCCAGCCACAACCTGCTCTCCGCCTCCGTGGTGATGTCCCGCAGGGTGGTGAATTCGCCCCGCAGCTCGCCGATCAGCGCGTAGGGATCCTTCAGCGATCCATTTTCCGAAATCTCCTCGTAATCCACATATCCTACCACCAGCTTGTAGAGGCTCTCGTCCATCTCCTCCTTGAAGTTTAAGTTGTAATTGTTGGCCACGGTCATGTTGCTGACGATTTTATCGAATCTGCGGTTGTATCTGGTCATGGAAACCAGAAGAACCGCCACGAAAATAAGAAACGGTAATACAATCGCCGCCGAGAGGATCAGGATTTTTTTATTGATCGAAAAACGGATGTGATTTTTCTCTGACGCTTTTTGCGGAAAAACGCTGGGCTCCATAGTCTGCTTGTCCTCGGTTGATGGTTATCGGTTATAGCTATTATAAGCGGATTTTCGGGCGGGGGCAACCGGTTTTAGCGCCGGTGCGCCCGCCCTTCCCCCGTCCTCCGCGCTCCCGGCCGGATATAGGTCCCGCACGCCGCGGAAAGGGCCAGGGAAATCAGCCAGGTGAGAAGCGCCGCAAACAGCATCTGGGGAATCCTCGGTTCCCACGAAAACACGTTTCTCATCAGAATGTCCAGAAATGACAGCACTCCGCCGTGAAAGAGGTAGAGATAAAAGGTCAGGCGGCTCTGCCGGCTCAAATCCACCGTCACCCTGCGCCCGGCAAAGCCGGCAAACACCAGCATACTGCTTAACACAATCAGGCCGGACAGGGGATGGATCACCTCATACCGAGGCAGAATCCCGTACCAGAGCTTGCGGTGAAACAGCCAGGCGGCCGCGGCCAGACAGAGAAGGCCCGCGCAAAGATATCCGTTTCTCAGAGGATTTCCTCTCTTTTTCCGGAAGTGGCAGCGGATATAGGCTCCCATCATAAAGTATCCCAGGTACAGCAGCCACTGGAGATACCAGGGCAGCGCCGTGCGCGCCGACAGCGCCATCCCGGCCAGGGTGCAGAATACTCCGGCGGCCAGCCACGCCCGCTCTCCCATCCGCTGCTTCAGGGAAGCTAAAACCGGCGTCACCGCGTAAAGCCCCGCCAGCATGTACATAAACCACATGTGAAAGTACGGCACTCCGTTCAGCCACATGATAAGGGGCTGGCCCAGCTGGTCCGTCCCGGCGGTGTGCTTGATGTAGATTTTTGCCAGCAGCACCGTGTAGGCGTAGGCCACGTACAGCGCGCTGAATACCAGCGTGGGAATCCCCATTTTCTTCCAGGATTTCCGGTAGAACTGCCGGAAGTCCCGGCTTTTGGGGTCCGGCAGGAGAAAGGCTCCGCTGAGCATCACAAACAGCGGAACCGCGTCCCGGGTCAGGCTCTGCATGAGAGCCGCCGCCGTGCGGTTCGCCGCGGGCATGCCCGGCTGCCACCCGGCCAGGTAGATGCTGCCCGTGTGCAGCACCACCACCGCGGCGCAGCAGATCACCCGCAGCAGATCGTATTCCCGTTCATGCGCTCTCTCCATCTTGTCGGCCCTCCGGTCTCTATATCTGAAATTGCGCCTGGTACAGGCGGTAGTAAAATCCCTTCTTCTCCATCAGCTCCCCGTGACGGCCCTGCTCCACAATCTGCCCCTGGTCCACCACCAGAATCGTGTCCGCGTTGCGGATGGTGGAAAGCCGGTGGGCGATGACAAAGCAGGTCTTCCCCTGCATGAGCTGCCGCATGGCGGCCTGGATCTGCAGCTCCGTCTCCGTGTCCACATTGGACGTGGCCTCGTCCAAAATCAGGATGCGCGCGTCCAGCAGCATGGCCCTGGCGATGGTCAAGAGCTGCTTCTGCCCCTTGGACAGGCTGGCCCCGTCCTCGGTCAGCACCGTGTCGTAGCCCTGGGGCAGCTTTTCGATGAATTCGTCCGCCATGGCCATCTGCGCGGCCCGCTTTACATCCGCCCGGGTGGCGTTTTTGCTCCCATAGGCCAGATTTTCGTATACCGTCCCGTTAAACAGCCAGCTGTCCTGGAGCACCATGGCGAAATTGGCCCGCAGGCTGGCCCGGGACACCGACTTCACCGGCCTGCCGTCCACCAAAAGCCGCCCCTGGTTCGCATCGTAGAAACGCATGAGCAGGTTGATCAGCGTGGTTTTTCCCGCTCCCGTCGGTCCCACGATGGCCACCAGCGCCCCGGAAGGCGCTTTAAGGGACAGGTCCCGGATCACCGGCCGCCCAGGCTCATAACCGAAGGTGATCTGTTCAAAGTCCACCTCCCCCTTCCGGCAGTCCAATACCTCCACGCCCAACGCCTCGTCCGCGGTCTCCGCCCGCTCGTCCAACAGCAGGAAAATCCGCTCCGCAGCCGCCAGGGAGGACTGGAGCTCGCCGATGATATTGGCGAACTCGTTGATTGGCCCGGAAAATTTCCGGGAGTACAGCACAAAGGAGGAAATATGTCCCACCGTCAGGAAGCCGCCCAGATACAGCAGCGCGCCGAACACGCTGATCAGCGTCAGGGACAGATTGTTGATGAAATTGATGCAGGAGCCCACAATATTACCATAATAGTCCGCGCGGTAGCCGGCTTTTGTGGCTTCCCCGTTCTTTTCTTCAAAGGTGCGGATGGTGCTCTCCTCCCGGCAGTAGGCCGCCAGGGTCTCCTTGCCGGTGACCATCTCCTCCGCGTACCCGTTTAACTCTCCCAGGGAGGCGGAGCGCACCCGAAACAGGGGCCGTGTCCTGCGCGTGATCTGACGGGTCATGAAAATGGACAGGGGCACCGTGAACGCGAACACCAGCACCAGCTGCCGTGAAATCCGCACCATCATGGACAGCGCGCCCACCACGGTGATGACCGTGGTCATCATCTGCACCGCGTCGTGGGACAGGGAGCCGTTGATGGTATCGATGTCGTAGGAGATGCGGCTGATCACATCCCCGGTGGTTCTGGTGTCAAAATACCCCACCGGGAGTTCCATCAGATGGTCGAACACATCCCTGCGCATGCGCCGCACGATGCGTTGGCTCACATGGATCATCAGGGCGGCCAGGCTGTAGGAGCAGACAAAGGCGGCCCCGTAGCAGACGATCATCCATTTTGCATAGTAAAATACCCGTTCGAAGTCCACCCGTCCGGGGCCGGGGCTGATGGCGTCCACCGCGTAACCGCTGAGCATGGGGCCGGCCAGGGCCAGCAGGTTCCCCGCCACCGCCAGGCAGACCGCAACCAGCAGGTACCACCGCTCCGCCGCCAGATAATGTCCCAGCTTTTTTAAGGTGTTCCAGTTGATTCGTTCCCGTTTTTTTCGTTCACCCATGCCCGTCACGCTCCCATCTGCGAGCGGACAATCCTGCGGTAAACCTCGCAGTCCGCCAAAAGCTGTTCGTGATTTCCCAGTCCCGCGGCCCTTCCGTTCTGCAGCACCAGGATGCGGTCCGCGTGGAGGATGGAGCTGACCCGCTGGGCCACGATCACCTTGGTAGTTCCCGGATACAGCCGGGCCAGGGCAGCCCGCAGCCTGGCGTCCGTTCGGTAATCCAGGGCGCTGGAAGAGTCGTCCAGGATCAGAATCTCCGGCGCTCCGGCCAGAGCCCGGGCGATGAGCAGGCGCTGCTTCTGTCCGCCGCTCAAATTGGCTCCGCGGATATTTAACGCCTCCTCCAGTTCCCCGGACTTGCCCCGCACAAATTCCTCCGCCTGGGCCGTCTTTAAGGCCTTGTCCACCGCTCCCGGGGTCAGGTCCCGCCTCAGCCGTATATTTTCCAGGATACTGTCCTTAAAAATCACGTCGTTCTGAAACACCACGCCGAACTTCTCCCGCAGTTCTGTCAGGCCGTAGGAGCGGATATCCCGGCCGCTGATCCTCACCGTGCCGCCGGTGGCGTCGTAAAACCGCAAAAGCAGCTTAAGAAGCGTGGATTTACCCGCGCCGGTGGCCCCAACGATTCCCAGGGTTTCCCCGCGCTTCAGGCAAAAGCTGATGTCCTCCAGATTTTTCTTTCCCGGCGTATAGGAGAAGTCCACATGAGAAAAACAGATGTGCCAGGACGGCTCTCTCTCCGGCTCCCTCTCTGGCTCCCCCTCCGCCTCCTCCGTCACCGGAAGCACGTCCTCCATGGACAGCACCGCCTCGATGCGGTCCGCGGAAGCGATTCCCCGGGAGATGATGGCGATCATCTTGGAAATGGACAAAAGCGCATTCAGGATAATGGTAAAATAGGTCAGAAAGGCCAGTATTTTTCCGATCTCCGTATCCCCGGCGTTGACCCGGTAGGCCCCGGCCACCACCACGGCCACCAGGCCGACGTTCAGCACCAGGTTCATGACCGGATTGATCACCGCCATGGTCAGGCCCGCGGCCTTTTCCCGCTGCACCACCTGATCGTTGATTCCGGCAAAGCGCTCCTTCTCCCAGTCCTCCTTGGACAGGGCCTTGATCACGCGGATGCCTGCGATATTTTCCCGGACGGACATCACCAGGCGGTCCAGGGCCTTCTGGAGCTGCCCGTACATGGGCACGCTCCTGCGCGACACCGTCACCACCACCACGGCGAGGATCGCCAGGGCGGCCAGCAGGATGCAGGCCAGGTGGGCGTCCAATGTCATGGTGATGCACAGACCTCCGATCAGCAAAAGAGGAGCCCGCACCCCCAGGCGCTGGACTCTCCCGATCACGTTGTAAACATTGTAGGTGTCCGTGGTCAGCCGGGAGATCAGGGACGGCTTTCCCAGCTCTCCGGACTGGCTGTCCGACAGATACATCACCTTGCTGAACAAATCGGCCCGCACCGCCTGAGTGGACCCGGCCGCCACCCGGGCGGCCATGCGGTTGGCCGTGATATTACAGATCGCCGCCCCTGCCGCCAGCCCCAGCATCACCAGGCCCCAGGCAAAGATGGCGCGCCTCTCCCCCTGAGGGATCACCACGTCGATCATCCGTGCCAGAACCCAGGGCAGACAGAGATCCAGACAGGTCCCGCTGAATTTGATGGCAAACCCCACCAGCATGCGGCCGTAATAAGGCCGCAGATATTGCGTCACAATGCGTTTCATGTTCTACCTCACGCGATAAAGGAAATAAGAGGGATGGTCACCATGGACACCAGGGAGGTCAGGGCGATGCCGCCGGCGGACACCCGCCCGTCCCCGCCCCCGTACTCCATCTCAATCAGCGTCACCGTGCTTCCCACCGGCATGGCGATCAGGAGAATAAAGATGCCGTAGGACATGGGATCGATGGGCAGCAGGTGAAGAAAGGGAATGCAGACGAGCGGCACCAGCAGCAGGCTGAACGCTGTAAATCCCAGCTGGCAGCGGTCCATGAAGATGGACTTTAAATCCGCCTGAGCTACGGTCATACCCACGGTCATCATGGACAGCGCCACCGCCGCGTTCCCCATGTAGCCGAAAAAGGAGCCCACCGCATCAGGAAGGCGCAGGCGCAGGGCGAATATCAGAATCGCCAGGACGCTGGCCCCCATGCCGGGGTTGACGAGGCGGCGCAGCGGAAAATGCTCCGTTCTTCCGCCATTTCCGGTACTCAGCAGAATCCCGTAGGAGTAAATGAGAAGATTGTAGCCCACGATGTAGAAGGCCACAAAAATCACCGACGCCTGGCCGTACACGCTGGTGATCAGCGGAATCCCCATAAAACCCAGGTTCGGGAAAATCACCATCAGCCGGTACGTGTTCTCACGATCCTTCCCCGGCCGCGCCAGCCGCACGAACAGCAGGCTCAGGACAATGAGGAGGGCGAACATCAAAAACACCAGCAGCAGATTTTCTAAAATCAGCCTTGGCCCATAGGTCACCTCTTTATTCATCACACCGCTCAAAATCAGGCAGGGATTCAGGATGTTCACAATCAGGGAGGAAAGGCTTTTGGTCCCCTCCCTGCTCACCATTCCCCGCTTGTATGCTCCATATCCTGCCACCATCATCAGGAACAGGACCATCATTTGATTTGCAATAATCGATACGTTCATCTGCGCTCCACCTTATTCGGATTCCATATTTGCAACCGCCCCATCTGTCCACCCTCACACAAGATTTGTTACGGTTCAGTCTGAGGCAAGCAGCGCGCTTGGCGTTCTATTACCGGTGAGCCGTAATCATAATTTACTATTTTAGATCATTTGCCTGGGATTTTCAACTGAAAGGTTGCCGGTTTTCGCGATTTGCCTTTTGCGGTCCTTGGCTGCCGCCGCCCATTCCGGTTTATTCCGCCATGGACACAGCAAAAAACGGGCGCCCTCTGCCGCGGCGCCCGTCACAATCTCAGTCTGCAATTTCTCTTCCCGCCCTGACGGCCCGACGAACGCCCTCAGTCCTGTGAATCCTCCTCAAATTCCTTCTCCAGCCGCTTGGCACGCTTTTCCTCCCGGGTGACGATCAGCAGGCGGACCGCCTGGAAGGATACGATAAAGGCCACCAGTGAAATCAGCGCTTCCTTAACATCCAGCTCCGAGCGGGTGAGCATCACCGCAATGTATACCACCACAACGACAAGCATCACCACCGCTTCGCGCTTCCAGTATCTGCGTTTGTCGGTCATCATGCTGTACGCCAGCTTCAGCTGGTGCATGCGGAAGAGCTGGTAGATCGGCGCTCCAATCATGATCACGTATTCCAGGATACAGTCCTCCAGCTTAAAACCGAAAAACAGGCACTTCACAACAAAGGATGCCGCCGCCAGATAATAGGCCAAACGTCCGATCTCTCCCCAGATTTTATTCGTCGACTGCATTACTCTCTCATCTTTCATATCGTTCCATCCTTTCACTCTTCCCAAAATAAATCGTCCAGTGTCTTTCCCAATACCTTGCAGATCGCAACACATAGATTCAGCGTGGGGTTATACTTCCCCGCCTCGATCATGCCGATGGTCTGCCGCGTCACCCCAACCTTTTCCGCCAACTCCTCCTGGGATAAGTCAAGCGCCGCACGGGCGGATTTTAATTTCAGATTCTTCAAATGGCTGCCACCTCCTCTATATTGCATATTATAATATATATAATTCTAAATGTCAATTATATTTTGTATTTTGTTTAGTGTAAAATGCGGTTGGCTGAATTGTAGCCCGAGAATCCGTAAATAGTAACCCGAGAATCCCGTTTGTACTATGAAATTCCTGTTTTATAAATGACAGCCCAATTTTGTAACCGAAAATCCCGTTTTAAAACCGAAAATCCCATTTTGTAATGATCTTTCCCGGTTTTCTTTGCTTTTCGCAGGATTCCCGTTTTGTAAATGAAACTCTCATTTTGCAGACATCTATCTTGTTTTTGTAAATGACTGTCTCATTTTGGAAATGCAGCTGCAAAAAGCCGGCGCACACGTTTTTAATGGACGTATGCGCCGGCTACTCTTATCTGTTAAGCTATTGTTCTTTTCTTCTGTTTTTTCCCAATGCCATGTAGACTGCCAGCAGCACCCCGGACACCAGCATGGTCAGCTCCGCTGCCGCGCTTCTGTTTCCGGTCTTGGGAATGGCTGCCAGGGGAACTTCCCCGTCGTCAATCATTGTCATGGCCTGCTGTGCCGCCGATGAGGCGTTTGCGGGCATAACCGCCAGGGGCGTCTCGCCGGGTGCAATCTCCTTCACCTCATGACCCGGGCCATTGGACACATACGTTGCGCTGTTCCCAGGACCGCCCGAGCTGCCGCCTGAGGAACCGCTGCCGCCTGAAGAGCCGTTTCCGCCGCCCTGGTGGTTTCCGGAATCCGGGCTGTCGGGAGTTTCCGGCGTGTCGGGGGTAACCGGCGCGTCCGGCGTCTCGGGAGTAGACGGCGTTTCCGGCGTATCAGGATTGGCAGGCGTATCCGGTTTGACCGGTGTATCCGGCTCTTCCGGCGTCTCTGTGCTTTCCGGAGGAATCGGCTCCTGCGCCTCCTCATATACCGGGTAAACATCCAGGTCTGAGGTGATATCCGTCAGATCCTGATCCCATTTTACAAAGTTCTTTCCCTCCAGCTGCGCTGGGATGGGCGGATTTTCAACCGCCGCTCCGGCCTCCACCCGGCGGGTGTCCACCACGCTGGTCCGGTCCTCCTGGTAGAAGGTTACGGTGTACATTTCAGGCTGGGGCACGCTGTAATTATTGATGAAGGAAACCGCTACGTTGTAGAGGAACCCATTGCTCTGGAAGGACCCGGAAGCGCTGTTGTTATCGTTGTCGGTAACTCCCGTGCTTGTGCCGTCCATCAATTCCGTCCATCCGTACTCCTGGACAAACTGCAGCGCCGTCATTTTTAATAAACCGGCCAGGGACTGGGGATTATCCGATGAGTTTGGATTCTCATACCATTTCCCGGTCTCCTGATCATAGAGAATAAACGCGCGCCATTTGTTTCCGCCATTCAAGGTGCTTTCCAGGGAGATATAGGGCACTGCCTGGGCGCGCTGGGTCTTTGCGCCGGTTTTATCAAACTGCGCCGGTTTCACATAAACATTTAAATAATAACTGTCCAGATAAACCTTTGTCTTGTTCTGATATCCAATTCCGTAGAATTCCTGCTTTTCCCTGTCATAGCGGTTGGACTTGTACAGAAGTTCACTCAAACCTTCGTCTGCGGCTTTCGGCCACTTACCGTCCAGGCCAAGCCCCTCTGCCAAGCAGGCTCTGTATTCCTCATTTTTAATGGAATTGATATTGGATGCATGAAGCAGTTCCTGCAATTCACCCCAGTTTTTACATTTGTTCGCGGCCCTCGCCAAATCCTCGGCCATCTCGATCAGGGAACCATAACATTCCCGGTCGTACTGATAACCGTAGGGAACCGTCTCCGTCACCTCGCTGTCTCCGTCCTCCGTTTCACCGGAAACCGATCCGGAAACCTTGGTGTGGTCATAGACAATATCCACAAAGTGGTTGTGTTCCATCTCCCGCTGCACAATCGTATAGGTGACCGGCTGCGTGAGATCCAGCAGTGTGACCGGAATCTGAACGCTGCCGCCCTGAGCCAGCTCTGCGGTCAGCTCCAGGGTATCCCCATTGTCCGTGATCTCCCAGCGCTCATCCTCCGGAATGCTGATATTCTCCGCATTGGAGAACGTCACTGCATACTCGTAGGGATTGCTTGTGGTACCGCTGCCCTCGCTGCGCACATTCTTGATCGTAAATGTCACTTTGTTTCCGTTGCGGATTCCAAAGGGAAGGCTGTTCAGACTGAACGCCGTCAATCCGACTGCCGCGCTGGCCGCTGTGCTCCTCGCGGATGTTTTAACAGCACGGGATCCAGACATTCCACCATGTCGATGGTATCGTCCTCCGCTGCCGCCACAACCGGCACATCGCGCCTGGACATAGACAGGGACATGCCGCCGGAGCCACTATCGGAGCCGGAGCCGCTGTCGGCGCTGGAACCGGAACCGGAACCGCTATCGGAGCCGCTGTCAGTGCTGGAGCCGCTGTCGGAGCCGGAATTGCTGTCGGAGCCGGAACCGCTGTTGCTGCCGGAGCTTCCGCTGTCGCCCGACTCGCCGGTACTGTCGTCGGAACTTCCACTTCCGCCGGTGCTGCTGCCGGAACCGGTACTGTTGTCGGAACCAGAACCGCTTATGCTGCCGGAATCTTCACTTGTGCTGCCACTATCTGTACTGCCGGAGTCTACGCTGCCGCCTGCATTGCTTCCATTGTCGGAGCTTCCGCTGCCATCCGGATTGTTTGCGCCGTCAGAGCTTTCATGTTCGCCTGCGCCGCTTCCGTTTTCGGAGTTTCCACTTCCGTCTCCCATATCCGTGCCGCTCTGGCTGCCGGAACCGGTGTTGTCATTATCGGACTCCGCTTTGCCTGTTTCGCCGATTTCTTCAGAACTCCCGGAATCCCCGGCCGTTTCATCCGATACGGTCTTATCTTCCGTCTGATCCTCAGTGCCGCCGGTCATCTCCTGTTCCCCGTCCGTTCCCGGAGCTTCTGTCTGATCCATGACCTCTCCGGCTGTGGGATCTTTCTCAACGCCGGCGTTCTCACCGGTGCCGCCACCTGCGCCGCCGGCCGCTCCCGGCTGGACCGGTTCAACAACTTCTACTGCTGCCGTGGACTCTGGAACCTTTTGCTCAGGCTCCAGGGCGTCCCTCATCTCTTCCTTCAAGGTATCTGCACAGTAGACATAGGTCTTTTCCGTCAGATATCCATTGATATTAAACTGATACGCCACATCTTTGTTGGATTTGTTGGTGAACAGGACGATCAGCTGCTCATTTCCTGTGAGCTCATAACCGCGGTCTGCCTCCTCCGCGCCTGTCTCTGTGGAATCCATTATCCTGGACCCACTCTCGTTAACCGGAGCCGCCGCTTCCGCTTCTTCGCCGCTCTCCTCACCCGGAACTGCCGCGTTCGCTTCAACTTCGCTCTTCTCAACCGGAACCGTCATTTCCGCTTCTACATTATGCTCATCAACAGGAGCCGAAACCCCCGCTTCCGTTTTACTCTCTTCAACCGGAGCTACAACACCCGTTTCCGCTTCATTCCCCTCAACCGGGGCTACAACATCCGCTTCCGCTTCAACCCCCGTCTCTGCGCTCCCGGCCTCCATCTCCGCGCCGTCAGCCGCCGGTTCCTTCCATTCATCATCAGCCAGGTCCACGGCCTCATCGCGATTCTCAGCCTCAGATCCCTCCTCCGTACCGCCGCTCACATCATTCCCCTGTTCAGCAGTTGCCTGGGCCGGAGTTGCCGTCAGAAATTCCTGGTCCTCGTCCCCGTCCATCAGCTCCGCTTCCCAGCTTCTGTCGTCGTATGCCACCTCCGCGTTTCCGTCCCGGCGCACGAACAGCTGGATGGACGTCTTGTCCGGCAGATCCTTTTTCTTGAACTTGTAATCCACCGTGTACAGCGGATTTTCCTTGCTGGCCGCCAACAGCTGACGGTACTGAGCCACCGTGTCGGCATCGTCGCTCACAAAAAAGAAATCCGATTCATCCTTTAAAATGCGATTGCTGCGGATGGCGTCCTCAATGGATGTCTCCAGTTTTTCCCAATCCAGATCGATGACGCACTCTACCAGCTCGATCTCGTCGTCCTCCTCAGCCTCGCGCACCGCAGCAAAGGCATTCCCCATGCAGGACGTGGAGGCGACACAGAACGCAAGTATCGCAGCGGCTCCCTTTCTCAATTTCGTTTCCAACCGATTTATCATATAAAATTCCACCTTATCCATTATTTGCTACGCCAACTATAACATAATCCGGTTACATTTCGGTTACAAATTAATAACATTCAAATGTTTTTTATATTTTCCAGCTTTATGTGACCACTATTTTCCCATATATTTACATTTTCGTAGAAAGAACAGGCCCGATTTCCAAATCCAGGAATATCCTGTCTTGAAAATCGGGCCTGTATCACATTTACTGACGCCGGGCGCCGGTCTATACCACCTTCTTGAATTTCGGGAAGTAACAGAACAGCACTTTGGCGATAATCTTATCCTTTTTCACGTACTGATTTTCCCAGTAGCGGGCGTCCAGAGAATTATTCCGGTTATCTCCCATCATGAAATAGCTGCCCTCCGGCACCTCATAGGGACCCCAGGACCCCTCCATGGGTTCCGCCAAATACGGTTCCTCCAGCGGGGTGTCCGAACCGTCGATATAAACCTTGCCGTCGACGATGTCCACCGTCTCCCCCGGCAATCCGATGATACGCTTTACATAGTAAGTCTTCCCCGTAGGATCGTCCGGGAAATGGAAAATCACCACGTCGCCGCGCTCTGGATCGCTGTTGATATAGGAAAGGCGGGAGCCGATCACCCGGGTTTTCGCCATAATGGTGGGGATCATGGAGCCGGTTGGAACGCGGCTGTTGGCAATCACAAAGTTGTTGAGCACAAAGGCAATCGCCACAGCGGCTACAATGATCTGAATCCAGCTGATAATCTCCGCCTTCCAGCTAAACGGTTCATTCTCTGTCTTTTCTTTATCTGACATGAAACATTCCTCTTTTCCACAACGGCAGACTAACGGATCTGTCCGTCTCCGTAAATAATATATTTGGTCGTGGTCAGCTCCTTGAGCCCCATGGGACCTCTGGCGTGCAGCTTCTGAGTGCTGATGCCGATCTCCGCTCCGAAACCGAACTCCTCGCCGTCCGTAAACCGCGTGGAGGCGTTGACATACACGGCCGCCGCGTCCACCTCATTTAAGAAGCGCTGGGCATTAAAATAGTCGCTGGTCACAATCGCCTCGGAGTGGCCGGTGTTGTAATGGTTGATATGGGCAATGGCCTCGTACAGGGAATCCACCAGCTTTAAGGACAGAATGTAGTCCAGATACTCCGTTCCCCAATCCTCCTCCGCTGCCAGAGTAAAGGACGGCTCGATGGCGCAGGCCGCCTCGTCGGCGCGAATCTCCACCTGCTTATCCTTCAGCTTGCGCTTTAAAAGCGGCAGAAAACGCTCCGCTATGGCCCGGTGAACCACCAGGGATTCACAGGCGTTGCAAACCCCGATCCGCTGAGTCTTTGCATTGTAAATAATATCCAGCGCCATATTGAAGTCTGCGGACTCATCCACATAGATATGGCAGTTGCCGGTTCCCGTCTCGATCACGGGCACGGTGCTGTTCTCCACCACCGCGCGGATCAGGCCCGCTCCCCCTCTGGGGATCAGCACATCCACGTACTGGTTCAGGCGCATGAGCTCCCGGGTGGTGTCCCGGTTGGTGTCCTCCACCAGCTGTACCGCATCCGCAGGCAGCCCGGCGTGAACCAGCCCCTCCCGCAGGCAGCGCACGATCGCCTGGTTAGACCGGATGGCGTCGCTTCCCCCCTTTAAAATCACCGCGTTTCCGCTCTTAAAGCACAGCCCGAAGGCGTCCGCCGTCACGTTGGGCCGCGCCTCATAGATCATTCCAATCACGCCCAGAGGCACCCGCTTCTGGCCGATCTGCAGCCCGTTGGGGCGCAGCTTCACGGAGAGCACTTCCCCTACCGGGTCCTCCAGCGCCGCCACCTGCAACAGGCCGTCCGCCATGGCCTGAACCCTGGCCGGCGTCAGCATCAGGCGGTCCAGCAGTCCCTGGCTCATTCCGCCGTTTTTCGCCTTCTCATAGTCCTCCTGGTTGGCTAAAAGGATCTCCTCCTCCCCTTCCAGCAGCGATCTGGCGGCCTCCTCCAGGCCCATATTCTTTTCCCGGGATCCCAGGATGCCCAAAAGCCTCGATACTTCCTTGGCCTGACGGCCGATTTCATTTAATGTCATAAGAATCTCCCTCACCCATTTTCACAAAGATCAAAGAGCGCCAAAGCCCGGCCGGGATCTCCCGCCCGGAACTTACAGTACATGATACCACAGAGGCAAGCCAAAAGTCTACCGTTTCAGGTCAATTTCCGGACCGCTGCCGCATTTTACCAGGCCGGAAGTGGTGAGAATCCTCCCCACCGGGAGGTCATATTCCTCCACCGGGAGCCGGGATATCACCTGGAAATCATAGGCCAGCCCCAGAGTCTCATGGCCGGGTTCCCGGGCCATAAACCGGTCGTAATACCCGCCGCCGTAGCCGATGCGGTATCCCTGCAAGTCAAAAACAGCTCCCGGAACGATCACCAACGCCCGCTCCTTTGAGGCTTTCTCACACCCGCAGACAGGCTCCGGTATTCCCCGGTACCCGGCCGTCAGGTCCGATTCGCTGCGGATCCGGTAAAATTCCATCCGCCCGTCCTTTGCCCGGGGCGCGGCCACCGGAATCCCTCTCTTCCAAAGTTCCCGGACCAGCCTGCGGGTGTCCGCCTCAAAGCGGTAGGAAATATAGGTGTAGACCGGCATGCCGCTCCAAAGCTGCTGACACCGCTCCATCTGTTCCCAGAGCCGCCGGTTTAACGCATCGGCCATTGCCGGTTCCATCCGGTCACGCCGCGCAAGCATTTCCCGCCGCAGCTGTTTTTTCTCCTCCGCCGTCCTCTGCTCTCCCATCATTCCCCCTGTATTTTGCCGTACTTCCTGCCCAGGTCCGTGATGGACCCATCCGGCTCCTGAATGGAAATGTTGTTGAGCGTTCCCCTCAAACTGGCGCGGATCGCCGCTATGTACTCCTGCCGCAGCGCCGCCTGCTCCGCCTTCTCTTCCTCCGTCAGCCCAACGGACTGGGATTTATGGTAAAGTTCATTGATCCGGTCAATGCGTGTCGAATCCATTTTCTCCGTCTCCTCCTGTCGTCAATATTCACTGTTCAGATAATGCATCAGGTCAAAATCCAGGTTGGGGTGGGCCAGAAACAGGGTGCCCTTCTCTTCCCCGGCCATAATCTGCTGGATCACCTCCACATGGTCGCCGTTGGCGATCACCATATCCGCCCCGCTGTCCGTGGCGATGCGGGCCGCGGCCAGCTTGGCCGACATGCCGCCGGTGCCCACGCTGCTGCCCGAGGTGCTTTTCCCCATGGAGAGAAACTCCGGGGTGATCTCCGGAACCAGGCCGATAAACCGGGCCTGGGGATTTTTCCGCGGGTCGTCCGTGTACAGGCCGTCGATATCGGAGAGCAGGATCAGCAGATCCCCGCCGATGAGGGCCGTCACGATGGCGCTGAGCCGGTCATTGTCGCCAAAGCTGTCCACATAGGGAATCTCCGAGGTGGATACCGTGTCGTTTTCATTGACCACGGGGATGGTTCCCAGCTTCAGCAGCTCCTCAAAGGTATTCTGGGCGTTGTATCGGGAGGCGTCGTTGACCATGGTATCCTTGGTCAGAAGTACCTGGGCCGCGGTCTGGTTATACTCGGCAAAAATTTTCTGGTACACCATCATCAGCCGCGCCTGCCCCACCGCGGCGTATGCCTGCTTCTGGGCCAGGCTGTCCGGCTTTCTCGTGTGTCCAAGGGCCTGGCGTCCGGCCGCAATGGCTCCGGAGGACACCAGCACCACCTCCCGCCCCTCGCCCCTCAAATCGCTGATCAGGCGGATCAGGCGCTCGATTTTCAGTAAATTCAAGGCTCCCGTCTCCGGATGGGTCAGGGATGAGGAGCCGATCTTTATCACAACACGCTTCTTTTGCTTCAGCATTTGCCGCTCTTTATTCTGCATGGTTGGATTCCTCTCTGTCAGTAAATATTGAATCGCTGCGATAAACCGGCGGGGCGAACCGGCGGATAATCTCCTCCGCCGTTTTGAGGCCGTCCATGGCCGCCGAGGTGATTCCCCCAGCGTAAC
The DNA here is from genome assembly GCF_046603895.1 of Enterocloster lavalensis. Lineage (NCBI taxonomy): Bacteria > Bacillati > Bacillota > Clostridia > Lachnospirales > Lachnospiraceae > Enterocloster > Enterocloster lavalensis. The sequence continues at coordinate 6,072,191 of NZ_CP176637.1, read as the reverse complement.
CCGCGCCCTCGCCGCAGGGATAGATTCCCCGCACCGGGCTCTCCAGACCTTCGTCCCGCGGGATGCGCACCGGCGAGCTGGTGCGGCTCTCGATACCCGCCAGAATGGCGTCCGGGCGGGAGAAGCCCCGGATCATTCCCTCAAACGCCTCCACGCCCTCGATCAGCGCCTTAGACAGTTCCTCCGGCCAGAGCTTCCGCAGGTTGGCAAAGGCATAGCCCCCCTTAAACTGGGGCTTTACCTGGCCAAAGTTCTCCGCGCCTGCTCTGTTTTCCCGGAAATCTCCGTAGAGCTGAACCGGGATTTTCCCGCCGCCCAGAGCGTAAGCCCGCTCCTCCAGCTGCCGCTGGAAATGCATTCCGCCCAGAGCCGTGCGGTCCGGGAAATCCTCCGGCGTCACGGTAACGATCAGGGCGCTGTTGGCATTTTCCCCCGCCCGGCCGTGATAGCTCATTCCGTTGACCGCCAGACGCCCCGGCTCTGAGGAGGCGTCCACCACATAGCCGCCCGGGCACATACAGAAGGAGTACACCCCGCGCCCGGAGGCTGCCTTCCAGGTCACCTTGTAGTCAGCCGCTCCCAGCTCCTCCACTTCGTCCTGTCCATACTGGCTCCGGTTGATCATGGACTGGGGATGCTGGATGCGCAGCCCCACCGCAAAAGCCTTGGCCTCCATGGGAATGCCGCGGCTGCACAGCATCTCAAAGGTGTCCCGGGCGCTGTGGCCGATGGCAAGCACTGCGGCCTCGGCCTTAAGCCGTTTGGAGCCGTCCACCATCAGCGCGCGCAGACGACCTTCCTCCAGCTCCACATCCGTCACCTGGCTCATGAAACAGACCTGTCCGCCCAGGCGCAGAATCTCCGTTCGGATGGCCTTCACCACCTGGCTCAGCACATCCGTCCCGATGTGGGGCTTGTTGAGATAGAGAATGGACGGGTCCGCGCCGAATTCCACCAGAAGGCGCAGCACCTCCCGGTTGCGCCCGGAGGCGTCCTTCACCAACGTATTTAACTTTCCGTCGGAAAATGTACCCGCTCCGCCCTCGCCGAACTGCACGTTGGAGGACGGGTTCAATGTTCCGCCCTCCCAGAAGGCGGCCACCTCCCGGGTGCGGGCGTCCACGTCCTGCCCCCGCTCCAGCAAAATGGGGCGGTATCCCTTTCTGGCCAGCAGCAGGCCGCAGAACAAACCCGCGGGACCGGCTCCCACCACCACCGGCGGGTGGTCCAGCCGCTCCCCGCCGCACTCCGGACAGCGGTAAACCTTCTCCTGGGAAATTCCCACGTTCCGGTCCCGGAGTCTATGTACCAGCTGCTGCTCACCGGCCATATCCAGACCGCTCACCGCCACGTCCACCACATAGCTGTAGCAGATATCCGGCTTCTTGCGCGCATCCACCGACCGCTTCACGATTTTTAAGTCCGCAATGCGGTTTTCCCTGACCCGCAGAGTCTTGGCGGCCCTGGCCTTCAGGCTGTCCGCGCTGTGCCCCAAGGGCATTTTTAACTGATTAATCCGAATCATCGACTGTCTGTTCTCTCCTGTCACCATTTATTCCTGTGATCCGCAGCCCCGGGCCGCATTTCTCCCCGCGACGGCTCCGCTGGACCACGCAAACTGCAGATTGTATCCCCCGCAGATGCCGTCCACATCCAAAATCTCCCCTGCCAGATACAGGTTGGGCCGGCAGCGGGACTCCATAGTCGCTGGGTCCACCTGCCGCGTGTCCACGCCGCCGCAGCAGACCTGAGCGTTGGCAAAGGGGTTCACGCTCATAACCAGGGCCTGGTAGGATTTGAGCTGTTCCAGCAGCCTGGAAATCTGCTTGTTCCTCAGTCCGCCCGCCGGCTGGGAGGGATCGATCCCGGCCGCCTGCAGCAGCACCGCCGCCAGCTTCCGGTTCAACAGCCCGACCATCATCTCCTCCGCGGTCTTGTAGCCCAGGCGCGAGACCCGTTCCCGCAGGCGCTCGAACGCCTCATGCTCCGGCCAGGAGGGCAGGAAATCCACCCGGACCGTCACCTTCTGGCCCGCGTCCAGGGCCCTGGCCGCAAACCGGCTGATCTGGAAGGTGGGGATGCCGGACAAACCGTAATCCGTCAGCTGCAGCTCCCCCGTATCCTCCGCCAGCAGCGAACCGCCCGCGTACAGGCTCAAACGGGCCTCCGTGCGGATGCCTGCCAGCTGCTTGTAGTGCCTTCCCTGACAGCGCAGCTGCACCAGGGCGGGCAAGGGCTTAATCACCTTGTGTCCCAGCCCTTTTGCCAGCTCATATCCGCTGCCGTCGGAGCCGGTGTTCGGCGCCGCCTTGGAACCGGCCGCCAGAATCACGGCGTCGGCCGTCAGATCGCCCTGGCTGGTTTTCACCACAAAGTGCGGGGCCGTGGGGCCGCAGCCCTCCCCGCCGTTTTTTCCGACACCCCCGGGGCGGCAGTCCCCCGCCTTCCGTTTTTCCGCGCCATCGGGGCGGAAGCCGTCCACAGCGCTCACCTCCCTGACCTCGCAGCCGGTGAGCACCACGACGCCCAGCCGCTCCACCTCCCGGCGGAGCACATCCAGCACAGCGCTGGCCTGGTCGCTGGCAGGGTAAATGTAGCCGCCCCGGCTCCTGGTCTCGATGCCCAGCTCCCGGAAAAATTCCAGGGTCTGTTCCACCGTGAATCCCTCCAGCACCTTCATGGGAAACGCGGGCTGGCCGCAGCGGTAGCACTCCGGCCTCATATCCAGGTTCGTCATATTGCAGCGTCCGTTTCCGGTGGAGAGAATCTTCTTCCCCACCCGGTCCATATGTTCCACAATCGTCACGCAGGCACCCTCACGGGCGCCGCAAATGGCGGCAACCAGACCGCTGGCTCCGCCTCCGATGATGATAATTTTCCGTTTCATTTGTCACTTCCCATCCCTTACTTGGGACTGCAGGTCCCGTCTGATGTTCGAAGTACATTTTATCTGTTTTCGCCGTACATTTCAACACTTTTCACATAATTCTCACACCCGGGCCCCAATCCGCCGCCTGGGGCCTCATTTCCCGGCGGGTCAGCTGGTATAGGATTCCAGATAATGGTAAACGTCCATCATGGTGGGAAACCAGATTCCCTCCATCAGCCGCTCCCGCTCCGTCTCCGGAAAATCCGTGACCGGAATATGGGTGTAAAGACAGATGGTGCTCTGGTCCTTGCTGAACACCAGCAGAAAACCGGACTCCGCCACCAGATAAAACTCCTTCTCAGGGCCTGTCTCCAGGATGGGTTTGACCTCGTCCTGGTTCACAGCCACCTGGTTTTCCAGTTCATTAACCGTCTCGGTCTCCACCGCGGTTCCCGGCAGCGCCTGTTCCTGGCGGAGGCTGTAGCGGGTCACGGCGTAGCCCACGATCAGGCAGACAATGGACGTGGCAATAAATAACAGAAAGCAGTACATATACTTCTTCATGGAATAAGTCCTCCTTGTAGAATCCAGTATTAGTATCTGCTTTCTGTTCTGTTTTTAATCATGAATCCGGTTTTTTCTGAGAAATATTTACAGCAGCCGCGCCCGCTCCAGAAGCGGAATCAGCCGCCTTCCGCCCGGCATCGCCGACAGCTCTTTTCGGCCCACGCCCTTAAACTTCACAAGCAGCACGCCGTAAACCACAACCGCGGCCAGAATGGCGGGCAGAACCTGCACCACCAGCCACAACCTGCGGTCCGCGGCTCCGGCCGGAACCGCCAGGCGGATCAGGCGGTAAACCGCGTAGGCGGCGGCCCCCATAAACAGGGCGCTGACCCCCGGCGCCACAAAGGTCCTGCGGTACTCCTGGCGGTAACCCGCGATGCGCGCGATGGCCGCGCCGTTGAGCAGGCACATAAAAAATGCGAACAAAATATTGGCGAACACCACGCTGTAGATGCCCCATTTTGCCCCCAGCAGCATGGCCTCCAGGGCCGCCACGTGGAGAGCCAGGGAGATACAGGCGTTGCGCAGGGGCACGTTCATGTGGTTGAGTCCCTGCAAAATGGCATTGGTCACAGTGGACAGGGAATAGAACACCACCGCCAGGGAACCGGCCATGGTCAGACGGATCACGGTGAGGTTGTCCTCGCTGCCGAACAGCAGGTTGTTGATGGGCGCGGACAGCACGGTCAGGCCCACGGCCGCCGGGATGGCGATCACCATGGAAAACCGCACCGCGGCGTCGATGCGCTCCAGCGTCTGCTCCCGGTTCCCGCTGGCCACCGCACGGCTTAAGGAGGGGATCAGAGAGGAGGAAAGCGCGTTGGAAACCGCCACCGGGATATTAAAGAGCAGCTGGTACTGCCCCAAAATTCCCCAGAGAGTGGCGATGGCCGCCTCGGAGCTGCCCAGGTAATCCATACCCTGGCCGAAGAAGTAGTTGTCCAGCACATTGCTGATGTTGTACACCGTACTGCTGAGCACGATGGGCAGAATGGTCAGGGTCAGGGTGTGGGCCAGCTGCCGGTAGGACTCCCGCCTGCCGCTCACATCCGCCTCCGCCAGCCTGCGCCGCTCCGGCGCACGGGACATGGTCAGGAACATAAAAAAGATCAGCGCGGTCAGCGCTCCCGCTCCCGTGCCGATGGTTCCCCCCGCCGCTCCCAGGGCGTAGGAATACTCCGTCGCGCCCGTGGCCTGGTTCATGGAGGTTCCGATCCTAAACAGCAGGGCCGCAGCGCCGACGCTGACAATGGCATTTACAATTTGTTCCAGAATTTGGGAAATCGCCGTGGGAACCATGGAACCGGTGCCCTGGAAATACCCCCGCAGCACGCCCAGATAGGCCATGATCCAGATGGTGGGGGCCAGGGTCTTTAAGGCGTACATGGAAAATGGCGTCTTGATCAGCTGGGCGAAGGTCTCCGCCCCGAACCAGAGCACCGCGGCCGCGACGCCGCCGATCACCGTGGCGTAAACCAGTGCGGCCCGCAGGATCCTGCGGCTGTTCTGGTGTTCCTCCCTGGCCATCCTGGTGGCCACCATCTTGGAGACGGCCACCGGCATGCTGTAGGAGGAAAGGATCAGCAGGATATTGTAGACGCCGTAGGAGGACGTATAGTATCCATTTCCCTTTTTTCCGATAATGTTGATCAGGGGGATGCGGTAGAGCATCCCGATCAGGCGGACCACAATGCCCGCGATGGCCAGGATGCTGCCCTGGATCACGAAATTGGCCGCCTTTTTGCCGCCCGGCGTTGAAGCCTTTTTGTTTCCGGTCTGTTCTTTCGTCGTTGCGCTCATGTATGGTTACTCTTTTCCTGTAATTTCAATTTTATCAAAATCCCGCGTGGGAATGATGCAGACCCAGGTCTTGCCCTGGTTCAGCACGATCTCGTTGTGCTCCAGGTCATAGTAGTGGGTGGTGCCGAACTCCCCGTCCTTCTCCCAGCTGATTGGGATGGCCTGTCCGCCGGTGATGAAAAAGCCGCACTCCGCCGCGTGGACGTTGATGTTCAGATACTCCGTGGTAGCGTAATGGCCCATCTGGCAGCACTGGAAGATCACGTTCTTCACCGTGATGGGGCCTTCATTCCCCTGGTGCACGCCGCCGTACTGATAGCGGTGATAGAGTCCGTCCTCCGGGTCGTACTGGAAATACGCCTTGTTCATAGTATACCCCGGTTTCACCGTATCAGCCGCCATCACCCCGGGACGGTCCGCCAAAAGATCCGTCACACCGTCTCTCGCAAAGAGATAGTGGCCCTGGTAGGACGTGTCAAATACCTGGGAATACCCCAGATTCTCGATGGACTGCTGCAGGCGCGGTCCGCTGGTGTAGGCGTTGTGGGGCGCTTTCCGGTCGCTGGACCGGTAGTAGGCCACGCTGCCTATGCCCTCGAGGCCGTTGATATTGTCCACATTGTTCAGATAGGGCTTGGCAAAGGTGCTCTGCCCGTAGTGGGCGTAAATCGCGTCGAACTCTCTGGCAAAATAGGTGTAATAGGTCCTGCAGCTGCGCACCGAGCCGATGCGCTCCAGATCGTCAAAATCCTCGATAATGGACATATAACGGTTCATGTCCCCCTCCACCGGCGCCTCGTAGACCACGCCCGCCCGGTTGATGCCGTACTGTGGCAGAGCCTGCTTGTCGTTGCTCATCATGACCGCGACGGGACGGCGGTTGGCCTTGGCGGCGTCTGTCATCTCCCCAGTGAGATAGCTGCGGATGAGGCCGTTCTCCTCCACCCGCTCCTCGGGCAGGTAATAGGGAGGCTGATCCGGGTCCACCTTCTCCGCCTCCGTGGTCGCGGTCTCAATGTGGATCTCAGCCGACGTGGCGGCGACCGTGGTCTCCTCCGCCGTGGTGACCTCCACATAGGTCTGTTTTGCGCAGCCGCTCAAAAGTGCGGCCGCAAACAGAATTCCCGTTATCCGCTTCCACCCTGCTTTTCTCATCTCGTGTACCCCCTGCGCTCCAGAATCTCATTCTGCCTGGCTTCCATCAACAGCCGTTCTTCCTCCTCCATGTGGTCGTAACCGCACAGATGAAGCATGCTGTGAGCCACCAGAAAGGCCAGCTCCCGGGTCTGGGAATGGCCGTACTTCTCCGCCTGTTCCTCCACCTTGTCCACGCTGATCACAATGTCCCCCAGCATCAGCTCCCCCGTCTCGGGGTTAAAATAGTCCTCCACCGCGTCCTCCACGTGATCGAAATCCGAGGGCGCTTCGTAGTCCACCATGGGAAAGCTCAGCACGTCCGTGGGCGCGTCGATCTGCCGGTGTTCCCGGTTGATCTCCTGAATGGCCTGGTTGTCCGTCAGAATCACATTGACCTCCGCCTCATAAGGGCATTTCTCGTAATCCAGGGATTCGTTCACCACATCCCGGATAATCTCCTCATAGGGCAGGTCCAGCTGTTTCTCCGCCTCATATTCAATGGTAATGGTCATAGCTTGTCTTCTCCTTTGTCCGGCCGGTTCTTTGGCCTTTGCGGGGCCCCGGCCTCATTTCCCGGCTCTCCCTAAGAACGGTCCCGCTCCCTGGTCCGGCGGGCGTGGGACGTGGCCTTCCCCTTCTGCTCAAAATCATCGTAGGCCTGTACAATTTTCTGCACCAGGGGATGGCGCACCACGTCGGAGCTGGTCAGGTAGCAGAATCCGATGTCGTCGATCCGCCTCAAAACCTTGATGGCCGTGTCCAGCCCCGAGGTCGCCCCGCTGGGAAGATCCTTCTGGGTCTGGTCTCCCGTAACGATCACCTTGGAGCCGAAACCGATCCGGGTCAGGAACATCTTCATCTGAGCCGGAGTGGTATTCTGGGCCTCGTCCAGTATAATATAGGCGTTGTCCAAAGTCCGGCCGCGCATGTAGGCCAGAGGCGCCACCTCAATCAACCCCTTCTCCGAATTGTGCAGATAACTCTCCGCCCCCATGATCTGATACAGGGCGTCGTAGAGGGGCCGCAGATAGGGATCGATCTTGCTCTGGAGATCCCCGGGCAGAAAGCCCAGCTTCTCCCCCGCCTCAATGGCCGGGCGGGTCAGGATAATCCTCCCCACCTCCCCGTTCTTAAAGGCCTGGATCGCCATCGCCATGGCCAGGTAGGTCTTGCCCGTACCCGCGGGGCCGATGCCGAACACGATCATCTTCTTGCGGATGGCGTCCACGTACTGCTTCTGTCCCATGGTCTTGGGCTTCACCGGCTTACCGGTGATGGTGCGGCAGATAATGTCCTTGTCGATCTCCAGGATCTGCCCGTCGCTCTCCGTGAAGGAGAGGGACAGGGCGTAGTCCACGTTCTGCTCCGTGATGGCGTTGCCCCGTCTGGACAGCTCCACCAGATTGCTGAAAACACTTTTGGCCTGGCGGATGGTCTGCTCAGGCCCGATTAACTTGATTTCCCCGTCCCTGGCGATGATGGTCACATGCAGGGTGCGTTCTATTTTCTTTAAGTATGAGTCAAACTGGCCGCATACATTGCGTTCATGTTCAACCGGGATGTCGATCATAGTCTCGATAACACTCATTGCGTCGCTTTCGTCTCCTCTGGTTCGATATTGGGAATGATCTCCTCCTGTGCCAGGGGCGCCGCCTTCTGGATCTGCTCCAGCGTCACGAACTGCCCGGTAATGGTACATTTGGTTGCACTCGTTTCTATTCTATCATTATTTTCAAGAATTTGTACCCCTTTTTCTGTTAATTTTTCCGCAAACAACTCTTTTTCCCGCCCCGCGATGTCCTTAAGCTCCTCATCCGTGTACTTCCTGTCGTAAGCCGACATCTCCTTCCCCTTAATATCCCCCAGATAAAATGGAAGGTAAAAATTGGAAAAAAGCTTCAGCTGCCGCTCCTCCATCACATAATCCCACTGTTGCTCCCCCCAGGCAGGCACAAGAAACGTAAACGAGGCATTTCCCGCCTTCACATACCACCCCCGCCGCGTCCGTCCCGTCGCCACCCGCTCCGTGTGCATCAGCGGAAACGACTTGCTGTACCCGTTCACCGTCCTGGCCGTCACATCCGCATCCGCCCTTACTGTATACTGATTCACAACCTCCTCCGCGTCATTCACAATGGGCACGATGCCCTTCACCAGCACCTGTCCCGCCTCCACCTCATCCCCGATGGCCACCTGGGCGATCCCCTGGCGCACGATCATGGACGTGATCACCCCCGGCTTGGCCGCCACCAGATCACAGGGCGTCTCATCCTTTTCCGGCAGCGTGGAAATCACCTCGTTCTCCTTGATATGGATCAGCAGCCGCGTGCCCGAAACCCTGGCCGAGACCCAGGTAATCTCCGGGAAATGCGCCCGGAATCCGCTCTCCAGCTCCTCGCAGTCGATCCGTTTCTTATACATCCCATAATCCACATCCTGGTCCGCCAGATACCGGATCAGCGTATCATAGGTATAATGATAATTTCCCTCAAACTCGATATCCCATACAAACAGGCTCATCACATACAAAAACACAAAAAAGCCGGCCAGACCGGCTCCGAACAATTTGCGTTTCCGGTTCCGGTACAAAAAGAAAGGCAATCCGTACCGCTCCAGAATCCTAAGCCTCACCCTGGATTTTCTCACCAGCGGTTTCACCTTCCGATATCCCGGAACCGTCATAAAAAACTCATAATCCCCATCCTTACAGAGAATGCCCCAAATTTCCAGCTTTCTCGCATTACAAAGATTCAAAAAACGCTCCGGCGAATAACCGTGAAGCCTCAGCTTCACATATCCGTGCCAGTTATGTAGCAGCCGTTCCACCACTGCAGCCTCCTCCTCTCCACGCTCAGGCCGTCAAGATTCAAACTCCAGAGACTGGATCTGGCCCGTAATCTTCATTTCCTCGCTGGTATAATACGCAATGGCAAGCCGCGCCCCATGCACAATCACCTTACAGGTCCTGGCCTGCACCTTCACCATGGTATCCGTATATAAAAGGATGCTGCGATAATTCTCAATACAGACCTCCCTGCGCCCCACAAAACTGACCAACACATCCCCCAGCAACACATCCCGCGGAAGCCCCAGCGCAGACACCGCCGCCGCCTTCGATTCCCCTAACATAAGCCCTCACTCCCGACACACTGGTTCCCTTTATTATATGCACCCTCCTCCCAAAAATACCCTTTATTTCCCCCTTCAAAGGTGACTCCTTTTCCTCACTCCGCCATAGGGCCCCAGCGCTGCCGCCGCGGGAGGGGTGCACCGGGCGATTGCGAAGCGGACCGCAGGATCTTATGTCCGGGGGGCGGCAAAACCGTGGAGAAATCGGGGCCTCAAAGCCCCGATTTCAGGCGACCTGAGCGGAGAAAGCCTTCAGGATTTCTCCGCGAATTGAGCCGGTGCCGCGGTTTTGCCGTCCCCCGGACATTAGATCCTGCGCTTCGCTTCGCAGTCCGGTGCACCCCTCCCGCGGCGGCAGCGCGTACCCCCTGCGAAAAAAATTTCACCTCCCTCACTCACAATTCCCCACTCCCCTGAATACACTATACTGAATCAATCAAACACAGTGAGGTAAACATGAATCGTCAGTCCTATTACCCCGACAACTATGACGATGCACCCATCGTCAGCACCGCCGCAGTGGACAACGAAGCCGGGACCCCTGTTATTCCGCTTCCCAATCCCGGCGAAGGCGGCCCTGTCGCCGACGGCAATACATCCATACCGGACGCTAATGTTCCGGTTATCCCCCTCCCCAATCCCGGTGAAGGAGGTCCCGTTGCCGACGGCAATCCCCCGATCTACCGTCCCATCATTCCCGGCGTGGGCGGCGGTGTAACCATCATCCCCGGAGTCACCTTCCCCTGCTTCTCCTGCAACAATAACAGCTACGGGCGGGTCCGCTTTCTAAACGCCAGCAACGGCTATCAGCCCTTCTTCGTCTACCTGGGCAACTGGCTTGTGGCCAGCCGTTTCGGCAACGGAGACATGACCACCTATCTCCAGGCCACCTCCGGCAGCCAGACCGTGACCATCTCCGGCTCCAACGGATATGTCTACGTGCAGAAGCAGATCACCGTGCGGGCGGGCAGCTCCATGACCGTTGCCATCATCAACACGGCCAGCGGCCTGGACATCATGGAGATTTCCGACATCTCCTGCAACGCGCCCATCGGCACCAGCTGTCTGCGGGTCAGCAACCTCTCTCTGAACCTTGGGCCCTTCGACGTGTCCATCGGCAATCAGAACAGCAACTACACGCCCTTCACCAACGTGCGCTACCGTGAAGTGACACCCTACACCAGCTTCTATCCCGGCTGGTACCAGCTCTACATTTCCAGAACCGGCTCCCTGCCCAACGTCTCCGTCGCCACGGCAGCCGCCAACATGAGCGCCAACACCTCCTACACCCTCTACATCTTCAACGCGGCAAACGCCACGGATGGGTTGAGGACTATGGTGGTGTCCAACTGACGCAAGCTAATCGCCCGCAGGCGCTGCCTACGGCCCATTAACAACAATACGGCTGCCCCGTTCTTCCAACCGAACAGGACAGCCGTGCTGTCAAATCAATCAACGGCCATGCTTTAAAAGCCATTGATATTTCTTCTTGTAGCGATACAAGGTCACCCCGATAAACTCGGGCAGTTCTTTCCCCCTTCTCGCAGCGTTTTCAATCTCTTCAATCATACCTTTCAAGTTCGACGATGTCAGCGATTTTTTAGCCGCCATCCGTTCAAACTGACGGCTGCACCGCTCATATGTATCCCTTCTGCCTTTTACGATCTCCGTATTCGTATCAGACAGCCGCTTTCCCGTGGTCTTATCTAAAATACCGTTTAAATGGAGGATTCCATTGATATCGTCATCCATTTTCGCATTGAACAGCGACGTATAAATCGTACCGTCCCGGTGATAGGAAATTTTTTCCATCTGTTCATCAGACAGCGGATCAACATATATCTCCTGTTCGCCTTTCTGGGCGTCACAGCAAAGCACGCAGGACTTCGTATGGTCGCTTTTTTCACCGCCGTAACACACGCCCAGCATATTCTTAAAATCCAGCGCCCCTTCTTTACTCAGTGAAAGTGGATACCAGTGTTCGATCCGTGTATCACTCTGGCCGCCGGTGATGCGTTTCATGCAATACGCGCACAAACCGTTCTGCTCTTTCGACAAGGCCTGCCGGAGCACCTCTTTCGGCAGCAGGTCAAAATACGCCCGGACCGCTCTTGTATCCGTCCCCTTAAGCCGCCTCCACTCCGGCGATCTTTGAATCTTTCTCACTTCGCCTGCCACAAGCGCCGGGGGACTTTGCTTCTTAATGTACAGCACTCAGACCGCTCCTCCCAAAATATCCTCCAGCTGCAGCTCCGCTTCCGCGCTCCGCACATCCGCGTGATCTTCTCCCAATGCTTCCTTCATCCTGCTTAAAATAATCCCGGCCGTTTCCTCATCCTCCCGGTCCATCGCTTCGTCGAACTGCCGGTTCAGCTTCCTCACCCATTCCGGCTTCTCCACGCTGCCCAGGCGCAGGTCTAAAATATCGTTGACCGAAAATCCGTATGCGGATGGCAGATAGACGATATCTCTGGCCTCATTGATGGAGATCAGGTTTTCATGGCGGCAGGAGGAAATGATGATCGGGGAATGGGTCGCCGCGATAAACTGTATTCTGGGAAATGTTTCCTCCAGGGCGCTGATCATATTCCACTGCCATCGCGGATGCAGATGCATGTCCAACTCGTCGATCAGCACGATGCCCGGTATGGTATTTAACTGCTCTTTGGCATCCGGATTTAACAGTGCCAGGCGGTAGGCCAGATCCATCACCATCCACATAACAGACTGATATCCGGCGCTCAGATGGGCAACCGGCATCACCTCGCCTTTTTCCACGTACACAATATCGCCAACCTGAGTGTCGTAATACAACACCGGCCGTTCCTCTAAACCGCTCATCCGCTGCATCACAGACGATACCAGACCTTTAAACGCTTCATACTCCCCAATCTCGCGTTTTTGCTGAAATGCGGCCAGCTCCATTTTCAGGCACCACTCCCGGATTCCCTTGATGTCCAGTGAATAGTCCAGACAGCCAATATATCCGCACCTGCGGTCATTTAACTTTTTCTTTAATTCATTGCCGAAATCTCCCCGCTTCTGCTGCCATACTCTCGCCTCGCTCTGATAGCTGAGCAGCGGCAGGTTTACATTCATATCATTCGCCATATTGCCCGCGATTCTGCGGATATCAGACGGTTCAACGGTGGTTCTGGCTTTTCCGCTGGCGTCCACCCTGCGCCGCCGCCAGGTCCATTCCCTTCCTCCGATTTCCGCAACGCAGCCGATCTCCACCGGAGTAAAATATTGGATGCCGCCTGAGGCGTCCCCCGCCCGATTCAACACAAAATGGATGTCGTCATGAAGAATGCTTTTCGCGGATACCCCGTCAATACCGGCAAGAAATCCCGCTAAACCCACTGAAATCGCCTCCAATACCGACGTTTTTCCCGCTCCGTTATTCCCAATCAGCAGGTTAAATCCCGGTTTGAATTCCAAATTCAGTTCTTGAACCGCTCTGTAATTTTTAATCGTTACCTCTTTTAAAAACATCCGGATAATCCTCCCGCAGGTCACGGCATTTCCCGCTGCCGCGCCTTATCGTCCTGTTTTTCCCAATGCATATCAAGGGTAGTATACCATAAATTTCTCCATAATAATAGAATTTTATTTCCGCACCATCTGTCAAAAACCGGGCCGATGCCCCTTCGCATCCGCCCGGTTTCCGCCTGCTTACAACACCTCAAACTCGCAGTTCAACACGCTCTGGTACGCCTCCTCCTCGGTCCGGCTCGCCTCCAGCTCCCGGATCAGGCCCGTGGTCTTGACCATGCGCATGAGGGTCACCACCGCCGGGATGTGCTCCTTGGAATCTTTACTTGCCAGGCAGAAAATCACCCGCACCTTCTTCTCCCCGAAATGAACCGGCGTTTCGGTGATCAACAGGCTCAAGCTGGTCTGGTGAATCCCCTCCACGCCCTTGCCGTGCAGCAGCGCGAAGGAGTCGTCGGACACCGCGTAAAAGCCCTGCTCCCCGATAAAGCCGATCATGTTCTCCACATAGCATTCCTCGATAAATCCCCGCTTTAACAGCGGCTCCGCGCTCAAACGCACCGCGTTTTTCCAATCCGGCTCCTCCCGGCACAGGCGGATGCAGTCGTACTTTAAAAAGCTGCTGAAGCTCTTGGGGTTGGTGAAGGGCTTGACCGTCTGGTATCCCAGTTCCTTCTCGATCACATCCAGCACTCTGGCTCTGGTGGCTTCGTCCAGAAACCCCAGCTTTTCCTCAATGGCGTAGTAGCTGGAAAGAATTGTCTTGCGCGGAACGCCCAGCCGGTCGATGGCGGCCCGGTCCTCGGGCTGCAGGATGGGGTTCACCACCAGGCAGGGCCTGGGCAGGCTGTTGTTCAGCTTGATGGTGGAGAGCACATAATCGATGGACGCCCAGTCCGGGTAGGAGGAGACCTTATAAATGGGAATGGTGTCCAGTATATGGATCTGATACTCGCTGAGCAGGGACTCCTTCAGCATGGTGGTGGTGCCGTAGCCGTGGCCGCAGACCAGAAGCACCCGCTTGTAGGGCACGCTCTTCATCCGCTTCAGGCTGGCCATGAAGCAGACGGTCAGGTAGACGATCTCGTCCTCATTGCTGATCTCCTTTAAAATATCGGTCTCCGCGCACACCTGGGCCATGAGGTTGTACATCTGGCGGTCCTGTGGCCGCAGCAGGGAGATCATGTTGTCCCGGATGCTCACGTGGTTGTTGATGCGCTGGATCAGGGGGATCATGTGGTTTAACAGACCTTCCACCAGCGTCCGGTCCTTGTCAAAGGGCATATTCAACCGCTTGGACATGGCGGAGATCAGGGAAAATGTCACCGCTTCCGCCTGCACCGGGTCCACGTCCGCATTTCCCCCCGCGATCTTGTTGGTGAAATCGAACATTTTCGCCATCATACGGATGTGTTCTTCGGAGACCTCCCGGCCGATAATCTCCTCCAGCCGCTTCCCGAAGCGCCCGAAGGCCCCCCGGTTGAAGTCCGGAGCCACGGTAATGTCCAGGGGGTAGACCTTGCCGTGGAGAATATACCAGACCAGAACCACCACGTTCGACATGTACCACAGGTAGGAGCTGCTGGTCAGCGTGCACTGAAGCTCCTCCAAAAGATCGTCCACCGCCATCACCACATTAGCCACGGACACGCCCTCAAATGCCTTGTGAATGATATGGATGCAGTAAAATTCATGGGAATTGTAGCTGGTGAAGGGGTTGATCAGATACTCGATGTATTTGCGAAACTCCTGGTTCAGCAGGGTGGCCCGCTTGATCTTTGGACCGGCCAGGTAGAAATGCCCGGAATAGCCGATGCCCATCCCGTCCTTTTTCAGCTCCTCGTCCAGAGCCGCCATGTCGTTCTTCACCGTGGACCGTGAAACCCGGAACTGCTCGCTCAGCTGGTTGATTTTCAGGTCCTCGTTGCGGATCATCAGGATCAGAAGCAGGATGGACATGCGCTCCTTACCGGTGTATATGACCTCGTTACCATCCTCCATCCCCTTAAGATCCAGGTGCTCCGGGTAAACGAGCACGCCCTTGGAATGCTTTTCGATCTCCGGCAGGCGCTCCAGGGACAGAATATCGTTGATCCGGTCCACATCGTAGCGCACGCTCCGCTCGGAGACGTTCAAATCCCTGGCCACCTCCTTGTAGGAGGATTGGCCGTGGGATTTGAGGTAACGGATGATGTTCAGCATTCTTCCATTAAACATATCTGCCTCCCCCGTTCGCCGGCGCAATCACTGGGGGCTGCGCCTGCGGCTTTTACCTGCAACAGGACAAGAGGAGATGCTCCCCTCTCCCCTCGTCCTGATTCCCATATGTAACATTTATCGCTCTGATACTCCCCTGACCAGCGCTTACTGGAACGTGTCCTGAATCTTCTTCATCACTGCGTCGGACTTCTTGATCAGATCGGAAACGCCCATCTTGAGCACTTTTTTGCCTTTAAAGCGGTCCAGACCTTCCAGCGCCACGTCATTGACCAGAACCACGCAGGCCGCCTCGTCGATGTCCTTCTGCTTCAGCTGGTTCTCCACGCCCGCTCCGCCCTGAGTCTCGATCAGAACCTCGATTCCCAGCTTCTCTCCGGAGAGCTTTAAAGCCTCCGCTGCCATATAAGTGTGCGCCACGCCCGACGGGCAGGATGTAATACCGACTACCTTCATGTTTTTTCCTCCTAAACGTTTGCTGTTTTACAGTTCCATATTCATTGTGTGTACCGCCCCCGGCGCCTTCTGCCCGGCTGACGGCGGATCTTATAAATCGTCAAATGTGATCTCGTCCAGATCGTCTTCCTCCACGGCTTTGACCACCGCGTCGTCCATGTTGTTCTTCTTCAGTAAGTTTACCATAATCGCGGTCACAAATCCACCTGCAAGCACGGAAATAAAGTACCAGATCCTGCCCTCGACCACCGGCAGCACGATGAGGCCGCCCCAGGGCGCATGGTTTAACACGCCGGTCAGGAAGGGGATGATGTTTCCGACCACCGCTCCCACGATCAGGGAGGGGATCACGCGCAGCGGATCGTTGGCGGCAAAGGGGATCGCGCCCTCGGTGATACCCACGCAGCCCATCAGAATGGCCGCCTTGCCTGCTTCCTTCTCCTCAGCGTTGTATTTCTTGGGCGCAAGCAGTGTGGCGATGCCCATGCCGATGGGAGGCGTACAGATGGCGACGCCCACGCCGCCCATCAGATAGGGAAGGGTGTCTACCTGAGTCTGTGCGAACAGCGTTGCAACCTTGTTGACCGGGCCGCCCATGTCAAATGCGGTCATTGCGCCCAGAATGGAAGCCAGCGGAACCTTACCCACGTCGCCCAGGCCGGACAGCCAGCTCGTCAGGCCGTTCATCACAGCCGCGATGGGTCCGCCGATGCCCCAGACGATGATTCCGCCGGTGATAAAGGTGCCCACCAGGGGATAGATGAAAATGGAACCCAGCGTTTTAAGCGCGATGGGAAGCTTGATCCGTTTTAACTGCTTTACCACTACACCGGCGATCAGGCCGGCCACCATGCCGCCTAAAAAGCCCGCGCCCATCTCTTTTGCCAGGTACGCTCCGATCATGCCGGGCGCCAGACCGGGCTTATCGGCGATGGAGTAAGCGATGTAGCCGCCCAGGATCGGAACAAACAGCGTCAGTCCGCCCAGACCGATCTGCGCCAGCCCGGCCAGCCAGCCGGTCTCCGGGGTAGCCGCTCCCGCGGGGTTTAACATAACCGCCAGGGAAAACAGGATACCGCCTGCCACGATAAACGGGATCATGTGGGACGTGCCCGTCAAAATGTGCTTTTTCAGTGTTTTTAACTGCTCTTTCATCTCATTATCCCTCCAAAACTTCCGTTAAAATTTGATATACCTGCTCTTCATCGCTGTTTCTCAGCGATTCCCGGAATTCCTCGTGCATGAGCTTTCTGGACAGGTTCGCCAGGATCTTCATATGGGTGTCTCCGGCCTCCGCCAGGGGGCAGGCGATGAGGATGATCAGGTCCGCAGTCTCGCCGCTCTCCTCATTCCAGACCACCGGCTCCGCGGTGCGGCCGAAGCACACGCTGGCCTCCAGCACGTGGTCGGTCTTGCCGTGGGGCAGACCCATGTCAAACCCTACGAAGGTAGGGGAAATGGCCTCTCTGGCCAGAACGTCCTTGTAAAATTCCTCCGTGTCCGTGATCGTCCCGGCCTTTCCAAGCTCCACGGCCAGTCTGTGGATCACATCTTTTTTCTCTCCCCGGATGTCAAACACGATGCAATTCTTGTTGATTAATTTACCCATCTGATAACCTCCTGCCCGGCCTCGCCGGATCTTTAAAAAGTCTCTCTCAAGCGCTTGAAGAAGAACTGTTTATCTCTTACATGGGATATCATAAAGCCTGACGTGCATTTTGAACAGATAGAAGATTTGAAAAAACTTTTTACACAAATTTAAGGATTCCGGCAGGCAGTGTGCCGCAGCCTGCGCCAGCGGCCCGTTCCATCCGGGAAAAAGCAGGCGGCCGCACCCATCGGTGCAGCCGCCCGCCGCGGTCTGGATGATTCAGTTTTCAGCCTGCGCACAGACCAGCTTCACCGTCAGGGCGTCCCGGGATGAAACCAGAAAAGCGGTCGTCTCATACCCGTCCCGGGCCAGCCGCTTCAGAACCCGGACGTTGCCCCTGTATCCGGACTCGTCCTCCTCATGCCGCGCGAATCCCTCGTTTTGGATCAGGTACTCCATATATTGTTCCAGGAGTTCATTTCCATTCCCCCGGACCACATACTGGTACTGCACCTCGTAAACGCCGGAGCTGCTGGAGGAGGAATATCCAGCCAGACGATATTTTCCCAAAACCGTGTAAACAGACGGAATCTTCTCGTCTCTCACCGTATAATAGGCCTCTTTGTTCACACTGCTTAACATCAGGGAGGCCGCGGAGAACACCAGCGCGAAGAAAATCACCACACCCGCAGCAATTTTAAGCAGCGTTTTCCAGAGCGGAGCCTTCGGGCCCTGCACGTAACAGAGACCCAGCTGTCTGTCATAGGGCATCCGACCGCCAAGGCAGAGGTATAGGATCAGGGTCGCGGGCCAGACGATGATCAGCAGACATTTAAAAACCGTGTGCAGAATGGATCGGACCAGCCTGGTATTTCCCTCTCCCTGGTCCCAGATCAGGTGCAGTCCCAGGAAACGTTTGCCCAGCGTTATGCCCTGAAACCAGTAATCAGCAGAGAAAAAATATACCAGATAGACCGCCATCGCCGCCGGGAGTCCGATCCGGGACAAGCTTCCCCCTGTCCATATGCCGCTGTTAATCGCCAGAAAAACCGGTCCCATCAGAACGGCCAGCAAAATCATATAATCAATCAAAAATGCAAAAATACGCTTCATACTCCCTATCCTTCCCGGAGAGCCGCCCTGCCGGTTCCGACTGCCCATCCGAACCCATTTTCATCTGTTCTTACCCCTGAATATCCGCCTGCTCAGGACCGCCCTCCAGCGTCCCCTCCACCGTAATGGAGTGACCCCAGAACAGATCCCCGTCCTCAAACCAGAAGCAGAACTCTCCATCAGGCCGCACTTCGATGCTCTCCAGCTCCAGACGGGCCTCAAATTTCTCTGCGTCAAGCTCCTCCTCGTCCTCCTCCAGCCAGCTGTCATTCTTCAGCTCCAGAAGGTCCTCCGAGGCCCGGGCCAGCACACGGCGGTTCCACTCCTCCTGATCCGCCATCAGGGTCTTAGCCGTTCTGAGAGAGTCCTCCATTGCCTCGTCCTCATCCCAGTCAAAGGACAGGCGCACCGTCTGCCCCAGCCAGTCCACGTCCGCCTCAAACCAGTTGACCTGCCGGTCCAGGGTAAAGCGCCCCAACACCTCGTCCTCTAAGTACACCGGTTTTTTTAGCTCCTCCAGGATCGCCTCAAGCTCCCCGTCCCGGGCCGGAGAGGTTTCTCCCACCAGCATAAAACGCGCCTGGCGCTCACGGCCGGCACGAACCGCCGCGCGGATCACACTGTACGGCTTCACCTGCGCCTGCAGGCGGTGAAGCAGATCGTCGTCCGCTTTCAGCGTCAACGTTCCGTCCTGCTGCACCGCCTCCTCCCCGGGGCGCTTGTACGCCGCCAATCCGATGGAGGCGGACCAGAGCTTCTCCCCCGGCACCCTTCCCCCTCCAAAACCGTTTGGACCGGTCAAAAACAGCAGTTCCTCCGTCTTTTCCTCAAACTGCGCTTCAAACTGTCTGCTCTCATTTTGAATCTTCATCTTCTGCTCTCCTTTATATCCCCAGCTTTTATACTGCCGCAGAGGCGCGACCGTCCGGGTACGCCTCAATCACCTGCCGACTGAGGCTGCGGCCGTCCGGGTACGCCGCAATCACCCGCAGCCTGCGCCGGCCCCTTGCTGCAATTCACCAAAAAGCTCCTCCCCGCGCGCCGTTACGGCACAACAGGGAAGAGCTCCATCTGTTTAATCCTATTCGTCCCAGTTGTGGTACACCGCCTGCACGTCGTCGTCCTCGTCCAGCAGGTCCAGAATCCTGGTCAGCTTTTTGATGTCCTCCGGGTCGGAGAGCTCCACCCAGGTCTGGGGGATCATGGTCACGTCCGCCTCCAGCATGGGGATGTTCTCAGCCTCCAGGGCCTCGCGCACCTTGCTGAAATCCTCGGGCGCGGTGTAAACCTCGTAGCTGTCCTCCTCCTCGGAGAAATCCTCAGCTCCTGCGTCCAGAGCCAGCATCATCAGATCATCGGGATCCATCTCGCACTCTTCCTTGTCGATGATGATCTGTCCCTTCTTGTCGAACATGTAGGAAACGCTTCCGGGAGTTCCCACGTTTCCGCTGCCTTTGGTGAACGCGCTGCGCACATTGGCGGCCGTGCGGTTCTTGTTGTCGGTCAGCGTGTCCACGATGATGGCCACACCGCTGGGGCCGTAGCCCTCGTATGTAAGCACCTCGTAGTTCACGGCGTTGGCGTCACCGGCGGCCTTCTTGATCCCGCGGTCAATGGTATCGTTGGGCATGTTGTTGGCCTTAGCCTTGGCGATCACGTCGCGCAGCTTGCTGTTGTTGGCCGGATCCGCTCCGCCCTCCTTGACGGCGACGGCGATCTCACGCCCGATCACGGTGAAGATTTTACCCTTCGCCGCATCGTTTCTCTCTTTCTTATGCTTAATGTTGGCAAATTTTGAATGTCCTGACATTCGTATAACACCCTTTCTTCATTAAATTCTGTTTTTCACAACATCGGCCCCGCGCAAACCGGCGGGCCTTTTGTCCCTGGCATGTAAACATCTTTTCCATCTTAGCACGATTTTTAGCCCCTGACAAGGGGAAATTACAGGGTTTTCACCGGGAATCCCCCATTTCGGAACCCTTCAGCGGATTTCCACCGCCAGGTTTCGCAGCCACTTTTTCTGCCGGTACCGGATGTACCCCAGAATCATCTTGTAGACCTCCTCAAACATCACCAGGGCGTATACGGTGTAAATCGGCAGCCGCCAGACCAACGCCCCCAAAAAGGCCAGTGGAACGCCGATGAACCACACGCCGCTGGTGTCCAGAAACAGGCACATTTTCGTGTCCCCGCCGCTTCTGAGCACGCCCACCACGTTCACGAAATTGAACATCTTGGCCGGCATGTACAGGGCGAACACCAAAATACAGAGGTTCACGTCCCGGGCCACCTCCGGCGTGATGCGGTAAAGTCCGATCAGCGGCCAGCGGATTCCCACCACCACCGCGGCCGCGGCCAGGGTGACGATAAACTGCAATATAAAGAAATTCACCGCATACCGCTCCGCCCGCTTAAGCTTTCCCGCGCCCATTTCATTTCCCAGGATCACGGCCGTTGCGGCGGAAAGCCCCTGAAACAAAACCACCACGATGTCCTGGATGGTAGTTGCGATGGTGATTGCGGCCACCGCGTTATCCCCCATACGCCCGTAGGCCAGGGAGTACATGGTGGTGCCCAGCCCCCACATGAACTCGTTAGCGATCACCGGAGCCGCGGTGTCCAGGAAACGGCGGATAAACGGCCCCGGCCAGCCGAACAGCTCCCGAAACGTCCCGGCCACCGGCGACTTTGTTCCGTACACATAACCCACCACCAACGCCACCTCGATCAGGCGGGCGATCATGGTGGCCAGAGCGGCTCCCACCACCCCCAGCCTGGGCGCTCCAAAGGCGCCGAAGATCAGGATATAGTTCAGGATAATATTGATCACAATGGCGATGCAGCTGGTGCAAACGGGCACCAGCACCTTGTTGACCGCCCGCAGCAGCGCCACAAACACGTTGGTCAGCGCGATAAAGGGATAGGTGAGGGCCGCCACCCGAAGGTAGCGCGCGCCCAGGGAGATGCTGGCCTCGCTGGTGGTGAAGATGCGCATCACCTGGTCCGGGAAGGCCACCGCCGGGATCACAAAAAACGCTGCGCCCACCATGGACAACACCACGGACAAGCCCAGCACCTTGCGGATGTGTTTCACATCGCCGCTGCCCCAGAACTGGGCCGCCAGGATGCCGCTGCCGCTGACAATCCCGAACACCAGCAGTGAAAACACAAAAAAGACCTTGTTCGCCAGTCCCACCGCCGCAATGGCCGTGGCCCCCAGGGTGCCGATCATCAGCGTGTCAACCAGGTTGACCACGGTGTTTAACATCCCCTGCAGGGCCACCGGACAGGCTATCTGCACGGCCTTTTTTAGAAAAATTTTATCCCGGAACATCTCCTTTGTGTTCTGTGCGATCTGTATCATCCGAATCCTTTATTTCCTTTCCTGTTTCCCCTTTGCCGGATTCCGGACCGCAGATTCTGCTCACATGGACGGACTCGATCATCTTGTTGCCCACCTTGGTGACCTGGAAGCGGTAGCCCGCAAATTCCACCAGCGGCTTTTCGTGCTCCTGGGGGATGCGGTCCAGCCGGGAGATCAGAAAACCGTTCAATGTGTCGTAGGTATCGCTGTCCTCCTCGGAGAAGCGGATGCTGAGGGCATCCGTCACGTCCTCCAGCGGAGTCATTCCGCTCATGCTGAAGCTGCCGTCCTCCAGAGGCGTGATAAACTCCTCCTCCTGGTCGTATTCGTCCATGATATTGCCCACGATCTCTTCCAGAATGTCCTCCATGGTCAGCAGGCCCGCCGTCTGTCCGTACTCGTCCACCACGATCTCCATATGTATCTTGTTGGACTGCATCTCCTTGAACAGCGTGTCGATGCTGCGCGTCTCCGGAATAAAGCTGGCTTCCCTGAGAAGCCCGGGGATTTCGATTAACTGCCGGTCCTTGTTCTCCGGCTTTTCAAAATACGCCATGGCATCCCGCAGGTGCAGGATGCCGACGATATCGTCGATATCCTCCCCATACACGGGATACCGCGTGTTGGTTCCTTCTTTCAGAATGAAGTCCACCGCCTCCCGAAGCGTGGTATCCGCGGAGAGCACCACCATGTTGGTGCGGTGGGTCATGATATCCCAGGCTTCCTTGTCGCCGAGTTGGAAAATATTGGTAATCATTTCCGTCTCTCCGGCCTCCAGAACGCCCTGCTCATGGCCTTCATTTACCATGGACATAATGTCTTCTTCCGTCACATTCTCATCGTCGGCCGTCATATCCACGCCAAAGGCTTTGAGCACCAGCCACGCCATTGCGCTGATCAGCTTGGTGAGCGGCAGCAGAAGGGCCGCCACAAACAGCACCATGGGCATCATACGGTAGCCCCATTTCTCCGGCTCCTTGGCGGCCAGACGCTTGGGGATAATGATGCCGAAGCTGACGATCAGGACCACCGCGGCCACGGTAAACAGCACCATAAGCCCCGCCCACATCCACCACAGCGGGTCTGCATACCAGGCGGGGGCCGTTCCCCCCATCGCTTCCATGGTCCGAGCTGAGTTAAGCAGGTTCATGGTCTTAAGTTTACCGGCCGCCGCGTTCACCACAACGGGCAGAATAAAAATACCGGTGATAATTCCCACCAAATGGGTGGTAATCTGGATGGTGTTCACAAAACGGGTGGGCCGGTTTACGATCCGGAGCAGACGGGCGGCCTTTTCATTGCCGTTCTCCATCTCCTCCTCCAGCTTTCCCTCGTTCACATTCTGGATGGCGGAACCGAAACCGTAAAACACCGCCTCCAGAAAGATCAGGCCGATCAATACCAAAATACCGACAGGCGAATAACCATCGTCCATAGATGTAAAAAACACTCCCTTCGTTCACGAAACGATCCAAAATTCCCGCAGCCTGCGCCGGCGGTTTCCCCGCCCGTTCACAGAAAAACAGAGCTCTGCCCTGTAATCCGCGGCATAACTCTGTTTATCATAACATTATTACCACTTTTCGTCAATGGCCGGGAACTTCCCGGTTATGACAGCTTTGACTGAATATATTCCGCAATTTTCTTGCGGCCCAGAACCGACAGCTTGTAGCTTTTACCGTTCTTCATCGTCACCTTGACGCCGGTGGGCATGAACGGGATAAAGGGGCCCACGCTGCAGGTCCTCACGTCGTCGATCTCCTCGTAGGGCAGGTCAAGGGAAGCGGTAAACCCTCCGCGGAACAGGATGCGCTGGTTGGTAAACCAGTATTTCCCCGACTTCTGGCTGTACATACAGAGCGTTTTCTCCCAGTAGTCTCCCTTTACCTCGCTCTCCACAACCTCGCCCTCGTGCAACTCCAAATTGTCTGCCATCTCTCTTCTCTTCCTCCTGTAAAATGATCAAACACATTATATAGCAAAGAGCCGCAAAAGAAAAGCAGAAATTTAACAAGCGCTGTTTTTTCCTATGTATTCAGCGCCAGACTGATGAGCAGCGCGTCGTTTACCCGCTGCTGCAGTTCATCGTCGATATGGCATATTTTCTCTTTCAGCCGCTGCTTGTCAATGGTCCGCAGCTGCTCCAGCAAAATCACCGAGTCCTTCACCATGGCGCATCGCCTGGTGTTCAGCTCCACATGGGTGGGAAGCTTCGCCTTGTTCATCTTCGAGGTGATGGCGGCGCAGATCACCGTGGGGCTGTGTTTGTTCCCGACATCGTTCTGTATAATCAGCACCGGACGGACTCCGCCCTGCTCGGATCCCACCACCGGCCTTAAATCCGCGTAATAAATATCACCACGTTTGATTATCACAGTCTTCACACTCCGTCAATCTATATTTACCATTAGTATTGACACTCTCCGACCATATATTCACTCCGTTTCAGGCGCTGTCTGCGCCCGGAAACGGCGGTCTACTATTAACATATGATTCAAACGTGAAAACGGAACCGCCCGGGAACTACGGGCGGCGAAAGCCCTCATAGACATCCTGAAAATAATCCTTGGTTCCGGCGATGCGCCCGCCCTGCAGATAAACCCTTGGCACCCGTTTGCCCAGGTCGCAGATCAGCTCATAGTGGAATCCTCCCCCGAGACGGGCCAGCTCCTCCACGGAAATCTGTTCCCCGCTGTCCCGGCCGATCAGCGTCACCTCATCCTCTTCCTCCGCCTCCGGGATGTCCGTCACATCCACCATGAACTGGTCCATGCAGACCCGCCCCAGGATCGGCGCCCGCCGTCCGCGTATGAGCACGCTTCCCCGGGACGAAAGGCTGCGGGGATATCCGTCCCCATAACCCACGGGAATGGTGGCGATGCGCGTGGGGCGGCCGGCCACAAAGGTGCCCCCGTAGCTCACCGGCGTGCCCGGACGGATGGTCTTTATGTAGGAGATACGGCTCTTAAGCTCCATGGCCGGGGTCAGATGGACGGTCTCCCGGTCCACCTCGTCCGAGGGATATAGCCCATAGATGGAAATCCCCGCGCGCACCAGATCCAGGCTGTTGGAGGGCAGCCCCTCCACGATACCCGCGCTGTTGCTGCAGTGCTTAAGCGGAATTTCGATCCCCCGGCGCTTTAACATCTCCGAGAAGTTCAGGTATGCCGCCAGCTGGGCCCGGGCGGATTCCTTATCCCACTCATCGGCCCTGGCAAAATGGGTGAACATGCCTTCGATCTCGATCCCGGGCAGGCGGCTCATGGACAACACCATGTCCGCCGAAGCTTCGTCCGGCTCCATGCCGATGCGGCTCATGCCCGTGTCCACCGCCAGATGGAGCTTAGCCCGCACGCCCTCCCGGCAAGCCAGCTCAGAGAGGCGCTCCGCCTGCCGGAGCGTGAACACTGTGGGGCGGATCTGATAACGGATCAGCTCCCCGTATTGGTCCGGATGGGTGACCCCCAGGACCAGGATCATTTTCCCGACTCCATGGCGCCGCAGGATCACCCCCTCCTCCACCGTGGCAACGGCGAAGCCCCTGACGTATGGGTCCACGGCCATCGCCACCGGGACGGCGCCGTGGCCGTAGCCGTCTGCCTTCACCACGCCGATCATCCCGGTGCCGGAGGGCAGATTGCCCGCCATCTCCTTCATATTGTCAGCCACCGCATCCAGATTCACGGTGGCGTACACTCTGTTATATGGTCTCATCTTTTTTCCTCCGAATCCCTGCTCTGCCAAACGGACTCCGCCGCATTCCCGGCCTTTTTGCCGTCCATGGCGCTGCCGATGGCCTCCGCCAGGTCCGAGGCCAGCATGCCGTGGCAGCCGGTTTTCTTCGCCGCCAGCTCGCCCGCCCGGCCGTGGATATAAACGCCCAGCCTGGCGCTCTCCGTCTCATCCATGCCCAGGCCCAGAAGGCCCGCGATAATCCCGGTGAGCACGTCGCCGGAACCGGCCTTGGCCATGGCGCTGGTGCCGCTAGTGTTCATATAGATGCCGCCCTCCCGGGAAGCGACCACCGTGGCCGCATCCTTGAGCACGCAGGTGAGTCCGTAGTGGGCCGCGTACTCGGCGGCCGTCTCCACCAGATTCTCCCGGATCTGCGGGATGCTCTGCCCGGTCAGCCGGGCCATCTCCCCAAGGTGCGGGGTAATGATAATGTTTTCCGTGTAGTAGGAGGTCAGGTAGGGATGGGCCGCGATGGTGTTGAGGCCGTCCGCGTCCACCACCACCGGAGAGCAGGCCATGGTGAGAATATCCTCCACCAGGTACTCCACGTAAGCGCCGCAGCCCAGGCCGGGCCCCAGCACCACCACATCGGCCCACCGGCACTGCTCGTCGATCAGCTTGCGGAACTCCTCCCGCCCCTCCATCAGCTGTCCCGCGGTGTAGGTCACTAAAATGGCCTCGGGCAGCCTGGACTGGAGGATCAGCCGGTTCTCCTCCACAGTCAGAAGCTTCACCAGCCCCGCGCCGGTGCGGTAGGCGGCCAGAGCGCTCAGATAGGCTGCGCCGCACATATTTTCCGAGCCCGCAACGATCAGCACCTTGCCAAAGGTTCCCTTGTTGGAGTA
This sequence comes from Enterocloster lavalensis, assembly GCF_046603895.1. NCBI lineage: Bacteria > Bacillati > Bacillota > Clostridia > Lachnospirales > Lachnospiraceae > Enterocloster > Enterocloster lavalensis. The sequence goes on along the minus strand of NZ_CP176637.1, from coordinate 6,045,870 downwards.
GGCCGCGCGCTCAGGAATACGCTCCAAATCCCCGGGACCGTAGGTGCAGGCGTATGGAATTTCCTCCTCGTCCTCCCCGTCCCGTACCTCCGGCTTCAGGGAATCCAGGGGCGGAAATCCGATGTTCTCCACCACCACCCGGCCGGCCAGGCTGCGCCCTGGATAAAGCACCGTGCCCCGCTTCTCCCAGCCGAAGGTCACGGTCAAATCTGCGCTCACCGCTTCCCCCATCACCTGCCCCGTGTCGGAGTGGACACCCGAGGGGATATCCACCGCCGCCACGCATTCCACGGCACCCTCCTGGCGCAGGCCGTTGATCCGCCGGATGCACTCCGCGTACGCGCCCTGCACCTGACGGCTTAAACCCACGCCAAAGATAGCGTCGATCAAAACCCGGCACTGCATCCCGCCCTGGCTGCAAAGCTCCTCCCACTGTTCCCGGGAGAGAATCTCCATCCCCAGATTCCGGGCGATTTTCAGCTGTTGGAGAAATTCCTCCGTCCCCTTCTCCGGCTGGCCAATGAGCACCACACCGGCGCTCACGCCCTCCAAAAACAACATCCGCGCCGCGGCGATGCCGTCGGCCCCGTTGTTCCCGGTGCCGCAGACGGACCAGACCGAGGCGCCAGGGGCCAGACGGCCTGCCTCCTCCTTCAAAATCCCTTTGACCTCCCGCGCCACCGCAAAGGCCGCCCGCTCCATGAGCACCATGGACGGTATGCCGATGGTTGTGATAGCGTGGGCGTCCACAGCCTTCATCTGTTTTCCGGTCACCAATGTTCTCATCCGCCAACCTCCTTTTCACCTGTCCGGAGCGCGCCCTCCGCCACTGCGAAGGCCATGGCGTGCTCCGCCGTATTGCTGATGGAGACCTCGATGCGCTCCACGCCCAGCTCATGGGCCAGCGCTCTGGCACCCCGGTACAGATTCACATAAGGCTTCCCAAGCTCATCCCGCGCCACCTCGATATCGATGGGCATAAACGCGCGAAAGCCCGTGCCAAGCGCCTTGGCCACAGCCTCCTTGACAGCAAAACTGCCGGCAAAGCGGGAGATTTTATCCCCCGCCTGCCGGCGTTCCAGTTCCGTAAATGTGCGCACCACAAAAGAATCCCGCTCACAGGCCTTCCGGACGCGGTCAATTTCCACTAAATCCGTTCCAACACCCAGTATCATAGCTCACGGCACCCCGTCACTTGGATGATTTTTCACCCTTGCCGTCGCCCTGGTCCTGCATGCTGCACACGCGGTAGGACAGGCGCATCAGACTCTCGGACAGATGCACGTTCTCCACCACCACGTCGTCGGGCACCACCAGGTCGGTGTGGGCGAAATTCCAGATCGCCTTGATTCCCGCATTCACCAGACGGTCCGCGATCTCAGGAGCCTTTGTCTTGGGGATGGTCAGGGCTGCAATCTGAATCTCGTTGTCCTTGATGAATGTCTCCAGATCGTCCACGGAACGGATCTCGATTCCACGGATCACCAGGCCGATCAGCTTGGGGTTGATGTCGAACATTCCTTTGATCACAAAACCGCGGCGCTCGAAATTGGTGTAGTTGGCGATCGCCTGTCCCAGATTTCCGGCTCCGATAATAATCACGTTGTGCTGCTGGTCGATTCCCAGGATCTTTGAGATCTCCGAGTACAGATATTTCACGTTGTATCCGTATCCCTGCTGGCCGAATCCTCCGAAATTGTTCAGGTCCTGACGGATCTGCGATGCGGTCACCTTCATCCTGGCACTCAGCTCATTTGAAGAAATCCGCTCCACGCCCTCTTCGATCAGTTCCCCCAAATATCGGTAGTAGCGCGGCAGCCTTCCGATCACTGCCTTGGAGATTTCTTTCCGTTCCATTTATCTTGTCACCTTCCCTGAAAAAATATAGTCATCCGTTGTAAGATTTTAATAGTTCTATTATACGCACGTGTCAAAAAAATGTCAAACACGTTTCATGATGTTCTTGAAAAAAATATGACCCTATATTATACTTGAATAGGCCAAGGAGCCGCAAAAAGCCCCCAACCCCAATCTGATCCGGGGCTTTGTAAAGGAGAAACACCATGATTTTGTCGTGCAGCAACATAACCAAATCCTTCGGGGACAACGATATTTTAAAACACATATCCTTTCATATAGAGGAACATGAAAAAGCGGCCGTGGTCGGCATAAACGGCGCCGGCAAGTCCACCCTGCTCAAAATTATGATCGGCGAGCTTGCGCCCGACGAGGGCAGCGTCACCGTTTCCAAGGGCTCCACCATCGGTTATCTGGCCCAGCACCAGGACCTGGAGGGCGCCGAAACCATCTACGACGCACTGCTGGAGGTAAAGCGCCCCATCCTGGAGATGGAGGAACAGCTGCGCCGCCTGGAGCTGGAGATGAAATCCGCCTCCGGTGACGAGCTGGAGGCCAAGCTGGCCCAGTACGGCCGCTTAAACCACGAGTTTGAGATGGCCAACGGCTACGCCTGCCGCAGTGAGATCACAGGCGTCTTAAAGGGCCTGGGCTTTGAGGAGGACGAGTTTGCCAAGCCCATCACCGCCCTGTCCGGCGGCCAGAAAACCCGGGTATCCCTGGGAAAGCTGCTGCTGACAAAGCCCGACATCCTGCTCTTGGACGAGCCCACCAACCACCTGGACATGGAGTCCATCGCCTGGCTGGAGACCTACTTAAAGAGCTACACCGGAGCCGTGCTGATCGTAGCCCACGACCGCTATTTTCTGGACCGGGTGGTGACCAAGATCGTGGAGCTGGACAACGGCGTTGGCACCGTGTTTTTGGGCAACTACTCCGCCTACTCCGACAAGAAAGCCATGCTCCGGGACGCCCAGATCCGCGCTTACTTAAACCAGCAGCAGGAAATCCGGCACCAGGAGGCTGTGATCACCAAGCTCAAATCCTTCAACCGTGAGAAATCCATCCGCCGGGCGGAGAGCCGCGAGAAGATGCTGGAGAAAATCGAGCGCATCGACAAGCCGGTGGAGGTCAACGACTCCATGGACATCCGCCTGGAGCCGGACGTGGTCAGCGGCAACGACGTGCTGACTGTCAAGGACCTAAGAAAATCCTTCGGTTCCCAGCTCCTGTTCGAGCACGTGGATTTTGAGGTCAAGCGCGGCGAGCGCATCGCCATCATCGGCAACAACGGCACGGGCAAGACCACCCTGTTAAAGATCATCAACCGGATGCTCCCCGCGGATACCGGCGAGATCCGTTTGGGCTCCAAGGTGCACATCGGCTACTACGACCAGGAGCACCAGGTGCTGCACATGGAAAAGACCCTGTTCGACGAGATTCAGGACACCTACCCCACCATGAACAACACCCAGATCCGTAACACCCTGGCCTCTTTTCTGTTCACCGGGGACGATGTGTTCAAGCTGATCCGGGATTTGAGCGGCGGCGAGCGGGGACGGGTATCCTTAGCCAAGCTCATGCTCTCGGACGCCAACTTCCTGCTCCTGGACGAGCCCACCAACCATCTGGATATCACCTCCAAGGAGATTCTGGAGAGCGCCTTAAACCGCTACACCGGCACCGTGCTGTACGTGTCCCACGACCGCTATTTCATCAACCGCACCGCCACCCGGATTCTGGATCTGACCGGGCGCAGCTTTGTGAACTATATTGGCAACTATGACTATTATCTGGAGAAAAAGGAGGATGTGGAGGCCGCTCACTTCCAGCGCCTGGCCACTGTCCTTCCCGGATCCGCCCCCAGCTCTGTCCTGATCCCGGGCGGCAAGGCGGCGGCCGCCATCTTCGCCCCTGAGGCGGGTCCGGCTTTGTCCGAGAAGGAATCAAGCGCCGCTCCCGCGGGTAAACTGGAATGGAAGGCCCAGAAGGAAGAGCAGGCCAGGATCCGCAAGCTCCAGAACGATCTCAAAAAGACCGAGGACGAGATCCACCGCCTGGAAACCCGGGACGCCGAGATCGACGGCCTCCTGGCTCTGGAGGAGGTCTACACCGACGTGACCCGGCTGATGGAGCTGAACAAGGAGAAGGAGGAGGGCGCCGCCCGCCTGGAAGAGCTCTATGCCCGCTGGGAGGAGCTGGCCGAGGAGGTCTGATCCGGCCCGCTGAAAGGAGAACCAAATGAAGTTAAAACGATTGGCGGCTCTGATCGCCGCCCTGCTCTTTATCGCCCTGTCCATCGCCATTTTGGTGCTGGCCGTCACTGGCGCGCCGGCCAACTACCTCATGGCCGCCCTGCTCTGCCTGGTGTTGGTGCCGGTGTTCTTCTACGCCATGAGCCTGATCGGAAAGGTGTTAAAACGGGACGAGGACCCGGACGGTAAGGACCGCTCTTAAAATCGACCACAGGCCGCGCCTGCGGACCATTACATTCAGCAATCGCCTGCATGGCTGCGCCAGCGGCCCATTACATTCAGCAATCGCCCGCATGGCTGCGCCTGCGGCACATTACATTCAGCAACCGCCCGCATGGCGCGCTGCAAAAAAGGACGCCCCCAGGCTGTAAACCCAAGCCTGCGGGACGTCCTTTTTTGACCCTTTGCACCCCTGCCGCGGGGAGTATTACCTGCGGAAAGTATTGCCTGCGGAGGGCCTGCGCAGAGTATTGCCTGTGCGCAGTATTACCTGCGCAGAATAATGTCCTCGCGCCCCGGTCCGTTGGAGACCATGGTGATCTTCACTCCGATCTCCTTCTCCACGAATTCGATATAGCTCCGGCAGTTCCCGGGCAGATCCCCGTAATTTTTGATGCCGCGGATGTCGCACTTCCAGCCGGGCAACTTGACGTAAACCGGTTTCGCCCGGTTCAGCTTGCCTGTGGTCGGGAAATCTTTCGTGACCTGTCCGTCGATCTCATAACCCACGCACACGGACAGCTCGTCCAGATAGCCCAGCACGTCCAGCACCGTGAAGGCCACCTCGGTGGCTCCCTGGATGCGGCAGCCGTAGCGGGTGGCCACCGCGTCGAACCAGCCCACCCGGCGCGGACGTCCGGTGGTGGCCCCGTACTCTCCGCCGTCACCGCCGCGGCGGCGCAGCTCCTCCGCCTCGTCTCCGAAAAGCTCGCTGACAAAAGCGCCCGCTCCCACGGCGCTGGAATACGCTTTCACCACGGTGATAATGTCCTTGATCTCATAAGGCGGAATCCCGGCTCCAATGGCGCCGTAAGCCGCCAGCGTGGAGGATGAGGTGACCATTGGATAGATGCCGTGGTCCGGGTCCTTCAAGGAGCCCAGCTGCCCCTCCAACAGAATCCGTTTGCCCTGACGGATGGCCTCGTACAGGTAAGCGGAGGTATCGCACACATAGGGATCCACCATGGCGCGGTATTCCAGCATCTCCTCAAATACCTCCTGCGGGTCCAGAAGCGGCTTGTGGTACAGATGCTCCAGCAGCACATTCTTCATCTCGCAGATGCGGTATACCTTCTCCTTCAGGCTCTCCTCGTCGTAGAGCTCGCTTACCTGAAAGCCGGTCTTGGCATATTTATCGGAATAAAACGGCGCGATGCCCGACTGGGTGGAACCAAAGGACTTACCCGCCAGGCGCGCTTCCTCATAGGTGTCGAACAGCACATGGTAAGGCATCAGAATCTGCGCCCGGTCCGAAACCAGGATGTGGGGCTGGGGCACGCCCTTCTCCACCAGAGACTGAACCTCCTTCACCAGATAGGGGATGTTGAGCGCCACGCCGTTTCCGATGATGTTGGTGGTGTGCTGATAAAACACGCCGGACGGAAGCAGGTGAAGCGCAAACTTGCCGTAGTTGTTGATGATGGTGTGGCCCGCGTTGCTGCCGCCCTGAAAGCGGATGATGATGTCCGATTCCTTGGCCAGCATGTCCGTGATCTTGCCTTTTCCCTCGTCTCCCCAGTTCGCTCCTACAATCGCTTGAACCATTTTGATAATCCTCCTTTGGGCAAAGCCCGCAAACCTTGTCGTGTAACCGTATCGCTTGTCATTGGACCGTCTCAAACAGCCGGACCAAATCCTTCTATACTTTACTACAGCAAATGTCATAAGTAAAGACAGTCTTTATTATATTTTCCATAAGTAAGGATTATATCATTTGTATCAGCCAGGTTCCAACTGCAGGCGGTCCGGGGCATACGGCAAGCATGCCCCAGTACAACGTACTGCAAGTCCTAAATGCGGATTCTCGTCCATTTTCCGGATTTGAAGCGCCAGCTGGTAAACAGAAACCGGCTGATCTGGTCCGCCAGAATGCCCAGCCAGATTCCCACCAGGCCCAGCCCCGCCACGTAACACATGCCGTAGGAGACCGCAGTCCGGATGATGGTGACGCTGACGGTGGAGGCGATGGTGGTGAAAATCACGTCCCCCGCGCCCCGCAGGCAGCCCATGTAGATCACCTGGGCGATCTGCACGATCACGATCAGCACAATCACGCGCACCAGCGTCACACCCATGTCCACGATGTGCGGTTCGTCGAAATAGATCTGGTACAAAAAGCGCCCGCCCAGAAGAAAGAACACCGAGACCGCCAGGGAGATCACATTGCCGATGCGCTGGCAAATCTGCCCGTAGAGGCGGGCCAGCTGAGGCCGTTTCTCCCCCAGGCTGCGGCCGATCAGGGCCACGGCCGCCACCTGCATGCCGTCCCCGAAGGAGAAGGAGATGCTTAAAATGTTCATGGCCGCCTGATGGGCCGCAAACGCCTCGGTCCCCAGCCTGGCGGTCATCACCGCGGTGGACATGAAGCCCGCCCGCATGAGCAGCTGTTCCAGAAACACGCTGGAGCTGAGCTTTGCGATGGCTTTCACCGGCCGCAGGGACAGCCGCACCTTGTCCCGCACCATGGTTCGGATGTTCACAAAGCTGTCCTTGCGCAGCAGGGAGGCGATGCTCATAACGCAGGCCACCACGGTGCCGAACACCGTGGCGATGGCCGCCCCTTTGATCCCCAGGGCCGGGAAACCGAAGTGGCCGCCGATTAACAGGTAGTTTCCCACAATGTTGAGCAGGTTGGAGGTCACGTTGGTGGTCATGGCGATGCGGGTGTTACCGGACCCCCGCTGGGCCGCGTTGATCACCAGGGAAATGATGTTGAACATCATGCCGCCCATGATGATGCGGAAATACAGCACCGCCCCCTCGTGGGTATCCGCCCCCGAGCCGCACAGGCGGATAATGGGGTCCGCCAGATACACGCAAACCGCGCTGACCACTGTCCCGGCGATGGCGGTGAACACCAGAGCGGTCAGCAGGGTCTCGTTGGCCCCGTAAGCGTCCATCTCCCCTTTCCGCCGGGCCACCAGGGCCGAGACCGACACGTTTGTGGCGATAAACAGCGCCAGGCCGATGAATTTGGGCTGGGTGGTCAGGCCCACGGCCGCCACCGCGTAGGCCCCGATGGAACTGACCATCATGGTGTCCACCATGCCCGCCAGTGCCACGAAAAAGGACTCCAGCACCGACGGCCATGCCATGCCTACGGCCGTGCGGATTCTCCCCCGGTTCTTGTCCAGCCAGCGGTATGTGTTATGCAATATCATTTCCCATTCTCCTCTGTATCATTCCCGTAGTTCCTCTGCTCTCCCCCGGTGATCATCTGAAACAGGCTCCGCCCGGCCAGGGAAATCAGATTTTCATCTCCGGTCACCACGCAAATCTGCCTCAGGGGCATCTCCCGGCGGAATTTCAGCTCGAACACTTCCCCCCGTTCCAGGGCTTCCCTGGCGAATCCCTCCATCACGCAGCCAACCCCCATGTTGCGCTTGGCAAACTGGACCACCATGTCGCTGATGGCCAGCTCGAACTCCGGCGTCAGACGGATGGAATGTTCCTCCAGGAACCGGTCCATGAAGGTCCTGGTGCTGGTATTTTTTTCCAAAAAAATGCAGGGAAGGCCGGACAGCACCTTGTAGTCCAGCTCCTTTCCCTTCAGGTACTCAAAACGCTTGCCCGCGATAAACACGTTGCGAAACGGCATCACCGGAATCTGCCGGATTCCTTTTCCCGCCTCAAAGGGCGTGGTGACCACGCCGAAATCAATTCTTCCCTCGGTCAGGCTCTCAATGGTCTCCGGCGTGGGCGCGTTGGAGACATTGACCTTGATGTTGGGAAACTGCTGGTGGAACTGCTCTAAAAACGGGAGCAGAAAAAACTGGAGGGTCATATCGCTGGCCCCGATGCGCACTTCGCCCATATCCATGCCCAGCATCCGCTCCAACATCCGCTGCCCCTCCAGCAGACTCTCCACCCCGCTCTTCACATAGCGGTACAAAAGTTCCCCCTCCCGGGTCAGCAAAACGCCCTTGGAGGTGCGGGAAAACAGGCGCGTACCCGCCTCCTTCTCCAGCTGCCGCACCGCCTGGCTCACCGCGGGCTGGGAGATGCACAGCTCCTTTGCCGCCGCGGTCAGGCTGCCGTAGCAGCTCACATAATAAAACACCTTGTAATACTCAAAATTAATGGTCATCGCCATTCCCCCCGATCATTCGTTCCTCCGCTCTCACGCCATATTTCCCATCATACCACAGGTAAGGGCGCCCCGTCAAAACCGGAACGCCCTTTGGCTGTATTTCTGTCACGCTTTTTATACGTTAATCTGCGCGGTCATACCCAGAAGGCCGCGGTTCTCCTCCAGCAGCGGATTGATCACCTCGCTTAAAAACTCCTCCACCTGCCGGGGCGCGCGTCCCACGTAGCGGGAGGGATCCATCGCCTGCTTCAGCTCCTCTAAGGACAGGCCGAAGGCCGGGTCCGCGGCAATCAGCTCCAGCAGATTGTTGTCCAGCCCGTTCTCCTTCACGTTCCGCCCCGCCTCCATGGACAGCTCGCGGATGCGCTCGTGCAGCTCCTGCCGGTCGCCTCCGGCTTTCACCGCATCCATCATGATGTTCTCGGTGGCCATAAACGGCAGCTCCGCCATCATGTGTTTCTCAATCACCTTGGGGTACACCACCAGGCCGTCCACCACGTTTAAGTACAAATCCAAAATGCCGTCTACCGCCAGAAATCCTTCCGGCACGGACAGACGCTTGTTGGCGGAGTCGTCCAGGGTCCGCTCGAACCACTGGGTGGAGGCCACCAGCATGGGATTCATCATGTCGCTCATCACATAGTTGGCCAGGGAGGCGATGCGCTCGCTGCGCATGGGATTGCGCTTATAGGCCATAGCCGAAGAGCCGATCTGCTTCTTCTCAAAAGGCTCCTCCACCTCTTTTAAGTGCTGCAGTAGCCGCACGTCGTTGGAGAATTTGTGGGCGCTCTGGGCGATACCCGCGAGAACGCTCAGGACTCTGCTGTCCACCTTGCGGGAATAGGTCTGCCCGGATACCGGGTAGCAGCCGGAAAAGCCCATCTTCTCCGCGATCCGCTGGTCCAGAAGTCGGCATTTCTCCTGGTCGCCGTCAAAAAGCTCCAGGAAGCTGGCCTGGGTGCCGGTGGTTCCCTTGGAGCCCAAAAGGCGCATGGAACCGATAAGGTAGTCCAGATCGTCCAGATCCAGCTTCAGCTCCATCATCCACAGGGTGGCCCGTTTTCCCACCGTGGTGGGCTGGGCCGGCTGGAAATGGGTGAACGCCAGGGTTGGCTGGGACTTGTACTGATCCGCGAATTTGGCCAGCTCGGCGATCACGTTGATCAGCTTGCTGCGCACCAGCTTTAATGCCTCGGTCATGACGATCAGGTCCGTGTTGTCCCCCACATAACAGGAAGTCGCGCCCAGATGGATGATCCCCTTGGCCGCCGGGCACTGTACGCCATAGGCGTACACATGGCTCATCACGTCGTGGCGCACTTCCTTCTCCCTGGCAATGGCCACCTCGTAGTTGATCTCCTCCGCGTGGGCCTTCAGCTCGTCGATCTGTTCCTGGGTGATGGAAAGGCCCAGCTCCCGCTCAGTCTCCGCCAGGGCGATCCACAGCTTTCTCCAGGTCTTGAACTTCTTGTCCGGCGAGAAAATGTACTGCATCTCCTTGCTGGCGTAGCGCTCGGACAGCGGGCTTACATATTTGTTGTATTCACTCATGGGATAGTTCGTCCTCTCTTCTATTTTCCGGCCGGCGGCGGGCCGGTTTTATGGCCCGCCGCCGGTCCTGATTCTCTCTAATGCTCACAAGTCCCCAGGGACAGCCCTGTTATAGGTGTCTCCTCACCGCTCGTAGCTTCCCCGGATATCCTCCTGGGGCGGCTCGATTGGGTAGATTCCGCTGAAACAGGCGGTGCAGATGGGTTTCCCCCCAGCCATCTCCTTAAGCCGCTCCATCCGCAGATAAGACAGGGAATCCGCGCCGATCAGCCGCCGGATTTCCTCCACAGAACGTCCATGGGCGATGAGCTGGTCCTCGTCCGGGATATCGGTGCCAAAGTAGCAGGGGTGCAGGAACGGCGGCGCGCTGACCTTCACGTGCACCTCCCTGGCCCCGGCCTCCCGCAGCATGTTCACGATCAGGGCGCTGGTGGTGCCGCGGACAATGGAATCGTCGATCATGATCACCCGCTTTCCGGCCACCGCCTCCTTAAGCACGTTGAGCTTCACCCGCACCGCGGACTCCCGGCTGCTCTGCTTGGGTTTGATAAACGTCCGGCCCACATAGGAATTCTTCACAAAGGCGGTGCCGTAGGGAATCCCGGACTCCATGGCATAACCCAGGGCCGCCGCATTTCCGGACTCCGGCACGCCCACCACCAGATCCGCCTCCACCGGCGAATCCATGGCCAGGAAGCGCCCGGCCTGAAGCCTGGCCCGGTACACGCCCACGCCGTCAAAGGCGCTGTCCGGCCGCGAGAAATAGATGTACTCAAACACGCAACGGGCCTCTCCGGCCGGATCCGGCAGGCACATTTCCCGGTTGGAGGCGATGCCCTCCCGGGTGATGGCCACGATCTCGCCCGGCTCCACATCCCGGACAAACTCCGCGCCGATGGTCTCCAGGGCGCAGGTCTCGGAGGCCAGGATATAAGCGTTGTCCCGCCTGCCGATGCACAGGGGCTTGAAACCGTAAGGATCCCTGGCCCCGATCAGCTTTCTGGGGCTCATAATCACCAGGGAGTAAGCCCCGGAGAGCTTTTTCATGGCGGCGGCCACCGCGCTCTCCACATTGGGGGTGCCGATACGCGCCCTGGCGATGTGGTAGGCGATCACCTCGGAGTCGATGGTAGTCTGGAAAATGGCGCCGGTGTACTCCAGCTCCTTCCGCAGTTGGGGCGCGTTCACCAGATTGCCGTTGTGGGCCAGCCCCAGGGTGCCCTTCACGTAGTTGAGCACCAACGGCTGGGCGTTTTCCCGGGTGCTGCTGCCCGCCGTGGAGTAGCGCACGTGGCCCACTCCGATATTGCCGTGCATCTGCTCCAGATGCTCCGTCTCAAACACTTCATTGCAAAGCCCCATTCCCTTGTACGCGGAAACTTTCCCCTTGGGTCCCTCCGTATCGCTGACTGCGATGCCGCAGCTCTCCTGCCCCCTGTGCTGCAGGGCGAACAGCCCGTAATAGATGGTGGAGGCCACATCCCCGCCATCCAGGTCGTAGATCCCGAAAACCCCGCATTCTTCCCGCAGCTTGTCCCCTCCAATGTCAAAATCCAGCTCGTTCATCCGGTCATGTCCTTTCTGCCTGTAGGATTGGTTAATCCCCTCTGCCGGTCCGACAGGGGGGAATGGGTCTTTTCATTATACGGTTTTTACTGGATTCCCAGTCTGCGGAACACTTCCTCATAAGCGTCCTCAACCCCGCCCAAATCTCTTCTGAAGCGGTCCTTGTCCAGCTTTTCGTGGGTGTCCTTGTCCCACAGACGGCAGGTATCCGGGGAAATCTCATCCGCCAGAATGATCTTGCCGTGGTAGCGGCCGAACTCGATCTTGAAGTCGATCAGATCGATGTTTAAGGCGTCAAAATACTGCTGAAGCACCTCGTTTACCTTGAAGGCGTACTTGGTGATGTCGTCGATTTCCTCCTGGGTCGCCAGTTCCAGAGCCAGCGCATAGTAGCTGTTGATAAAGGGATCGCCTAGATCGTCGTTCTTGTAGCTGAACTCCAGGGTGGGGCATTTGAACTTCACGCCCTCCTCCATGCCCATCTTCTTGGCAAAGCTGCCCGCGGAATAGTTGCGCATGATCACCTCAAGGGGAACGATCTCAACCTTCTTCACAGCGGTCTCGCGGTCGTTTAATTCCTCAACCAGGTGGGTCGGCACGCCCTGCTCTTCCAGCTTCTTGAAAATGAAATTGGTCATGCGGTTGTTGATTGCGCCCTTGCCGACGATGGTTCCCTTTTTCAGTCCGTTGAACGCGGTCGCGTCATCCTTGTAGGAAACGATTAAAACATCCGGATCCTCCGTTGTGTAGACCTTCTTAGCCTTTCCCTCGTAAAGCATCTCTTTCTTTTCCATGGGTATCCACCTGTCCTTTTCTATGTATTCCATTGACTTATAAGTTGACGCTATAAAAGAGCGCCTTTTCAGTAGAAATTATAATACAATCCATCAGTGAATACAAGCCGGACAATCATTAAAATTCCTAATGAGTTGTATACACGAAAGCTAATCACTCCCGGGAACCGCCCGCTCCTCCACCTCAAACAGGCTGACCTCCCCGTCATTTAGCCGCAGGCGGATGCCCCGCCCGGTTCTCGCCGGCCCCGGATCAGTCTCGTAAATCCCCTGCATTTCGTCCACCCGCTCCACCGTGATGAAGGAAATCGCGAACCAGCAGCTCTCAGCCAAAAGGGCGGCCAGCAGACAGAATTTAAACAGCAGGGAAATGCTTCTTCGCCAAATTCCCCGGCCTCGGGCCTCTTTCCACCGGCGCACCCCTGCCCTGCGCCACCTTCTCCGCTCTATTCCGTAAACCGCCGCAGTTATCATCCTTCGATCTCCTCCCGCCACACCCCCATTATAGCGGAAGGACGCCCCGGGCACAAGCAGAAAATGGACCTTCGCTCCCGCTAAAAGGAGCAAAGGTCCCCGTACATGTGAAACCAGCTTATTCATTGGCTCCATTGCTGGAGGTGTTGGCGTTGTCGCCGGCACTGGTGGACTCCATGTTGTCCATGCCGTTTCTCACGTCGTCGGCGCCTTTTTCGATATCGTTGACAACGCCGTCGATGATCCCGCCGTCCTCCGAGGTGCCGTCAACGGCAGCGGAACCGGACTCGCCTACCCGGCTGGTTTCCTGAGCGGCAGTGCCGGACTGCTGGGTAGCGGACTGGCTGGTGCTGTTGCTGGACTGGCCGGAATTGTTATTGGAGCTGCCGCATGCTGTGGCGGTCATCACCATAGCGATCAGCAGCATTGTGAAAATAATAGGTCTGATTTTTTTCATAATCGCATTCTCCTTTCGATTTCTACCCTTATTATGTGCGCCGGGAGAATGGATTATGGTGGGAATATTTTCTAATTTTTTTAATGGGAACAGCCGTTATCGGGTCCGTCGGAGCTTCATGCCCTGCTACAGGCCGACCACATCCGCCATATCGTACAGACCCGGCTCCTTGCCGGCCAGAAACTTAGCCGCGGACAGGGCGCCCTTGGCAAAAATCGCCCGGGAGTACGCCGTGTGGTTGAAGGTGATCACCTCGTCGGTGCCCGCAAAAATCACGTCGTGCTCGCCCACAATGGTGCCGCCCCGGACCGCCGAGATGCCGATCTCCCCGGGATCCCTGGGTTCGCTTCTATGGCTGCGGTCATAGGTGTAGCGGTATTGATCCTCCATTGCGCTGTTGATGGAATCAGCCAGGGCCAGGGCGGTCCCGCTGGGAGCGTCCTTTTTCCGCCGGTGGTGCTTTTCCACAATCTCAATGTCAAAACCTGCACCCGCCAGCACCCTGGCGGCATCCTGCACCAGCTTCATCAGCAGGTTCACGCCCAGGGACATATTGGCGGAGCGCAGAATCGCCGTTTTCTCAGACGCCGATCCCACGCGGCGGACCTGCTCCTCCGACAGCCCGGTGGTGCACAGCACCAGAGGCATGCCGTGGGCCTCACAGTAGTCCAGAAGTCCGTCCACGGCCCTGGCGGAGGCGAAATCCACCACCACGTCCGCCTGCACGTCACAGTCGTTCAGGGAGGGGAACACCGGATAGCCCTGGTCCGGGCCGGGGTTCACATCGATGCCCGCCACAATTTCAAGTTCCTGATCCTCGGCGGCCAGGCCGGTGATCACCCGTCCCATGGCGCCGTTGCACCCATGCATTATCACTCTTACCATATGATTCTTCCTCCGCCCTCTCGTCGCTTTACAGGAGCCCGTAAGCCGTCATGGCGGCTCTCAGCTTCTCCTGGTTCTGGGGTTCCATCTCGGTCAGAGGCAGGCGCAGAGGGCCTACGCCCTTGCCCATCAGGTTCATGGCTGCCTTCACCGGGATCGGATTTACCTCCCGGAACAGCTCTGTGATCAGCGGGATGGCCGCCAGCTGAAGCCTGGCGCTCTCCGCCGGATTCCCGTCAAAGAAGGCCTGACAGATGGCGTGGGTCTGAGCCGGGGCGATGTTGCTCAGCACGGAGATCACGCCCTTGCCGCCCAGGGCCAGCAGGGGAACGATCTGATCGTCGTTTCCGGAGTACAGGTCCACCTGGCCGTCCGCCAGGTTCATCATGGTGGCCATGGCGGAGAAATTGCCGCTGGCCTCCTTGACGCCCACGATGTTGTCCACGTTCTTACACAGGGAGGCGATGGTCTCCGGCTGGATCGTCACGCCGGTGCGGCCGGGAATGTTGTACAGCAGGATGGGAATCTTAACGGCCTCCGCCACCGCGCTGAAATGGCAGATCAGGCCCTTCTGGGTGGCCTTGTTGTAGTAGGGGGAAACCAGCAGCAGTCCGTCCGCCCCGTACTTCTCCGCCTCAACCGACAGGTAGACCGCGGTCTCCGTGCAGTTGCTGCCGGTGCCTGCGATCACGGGAATCCGCTTTTTTGTCACCTGGCACACATAGCGGACCACGTCCAGATGCTCCTCATGGGACATGGTGGACGCTTCGCCGGTGGTGCCACAGGCAATGATCGCGTCGGTTCCCCCTGCGATCTGCTCCTCCACGATCTCCTCCAGCTTCTCATAATTGACCTCGCCGTTCTCCTTGAACGGGGTGACTAACGCGACTCCTGCTCCTTCAAAAATTGCCATAATCCTTCTCTCCTTTTTCTTGAATCAATCATGGGCTTGCCCCTTCTGCCGTATATGTCGGGATCTACGTTTTTGTCTCGCCCGCTGGCTGCGCCTGCGGCCCATTACACTCCGCAATCGCCCTTCGGCTGCGCCGGAGGCCCATTACATTCAACAAAAAAGGACTGACGGTCAGTCAGCCCTTATACGTTCGATCCATAAATCCGCATCGTCTTTCAGGTAGCTCACCATCCGCTCGGGATGACAGTTATATGGCTGTTCGCCATATCCCCAGAGCAGCATGCCGCGCAGGCGCATCCTCTCTTCGGCGTCGTTCCCTTTCCCAAACCTTCTTCTGTGCCTGCCACATCCGGCTTGTTACTGATGATTGACGCAACCTCTACTCTATGATTGTTGGTACTATATTAACATTGAACCTTTTTCTTGTCAACAATTATTCTTCCGGCTTCACTTCCTCGTAGCGGGTCTGAAGGCGGGTAACCTCGTCCACGCGGCCGTCCAGCTCCTGAGGATAAACCGTGCCGGTGAGAATCAGGCGGATCTCCACCTGGCGCGCCTGCTCGATCACATTGATCAGCTCCTCCAGGGAAATGATCCCCTCGTCCAGGATGCCCAGAATCTCATCCAGGATCAGCACGTCGCATTCCCGGGTGGCCAGCACCTTTTTGGCGAAGTTTAAGCCGTTGCGGATATTGATGCAGGCCTCGTTCTTCTCCTCATCCGTCAGGCGGTCGAAAATGACAGAGGATTTCTCAAAGCGGAACAACTTGAACTCCGGTTCCAGCCGCTTGATCACCTCCGCGTTTTGCAAATCCAGCGATCCTTTTAAAAACTGCACCATGATGACCGACTGGCCTTTGTTCAGGGCGCTGATGCCCCGGCCAAGCGCTCCGGTAGACTTTCCTCTTCCCGGTCCGCAGATCACCTGTATCATGCTTTCTTTCATCGTATTGCACCTCGTATGCTGATAAACAGCTTTTTTCAAACTAAAAGATCATTCTTAGCGAACACGGCTCATAATAGCACAGTTTTTCTGTTTTTGCAAACTTTTCTTACATCTTTTTTAACTTTTTACTACGTTTTTCCAAACTTATTCCACCTCGTCGCACTCCAGTTTGCTGATGCTCACCTCGTAGGCGATGCGCTTCTCGCACTCTGTCTCGCTGATCTTTTTGGTGTATTCCCGGCTCTGAACCCGGCCCCAGATCCTCACCCGGGTGCCCACGGTGAAGCTGGAGGCAAAACGCGCGTTTCTTCCCCAGGAGATGCAGGGTATGTAGTCGGACTTGCCGTATGGGCGGTTCACCGCCAGCAGAATATCGGCGATCTCCCGGCCCAGCGGGGTTTTCCGGTAAATGGGCGCTTTGCAGATGTACCCGTCCAGAAAAATCTGATTGGTTTTCGTGTAATCCGTGAATTCCTCCATGAAATGAACTTCCCGCACAAAGATGGAAAGCATCAGGCGGTTTTTCACGCCCTCATGGCGGTTGTAGGAGCGGAACTGGCCCAGGGCCTCAATGGTGCAGCCTATGTAATCCTCATGCACGTCGATGAGCCGCTCGGACACCATTAAGGGGATGATATCGGCCTGCTCGCTGAGGCGGTTTACCGCCACATCCACCATATAAAAGCCCTCGCCGAATACCTCATGGCTGAATGTAAATCCCGATACGATTTTTCCGATCACGCTTACCTTGTTGTTCTCAATCATTTTTTCTGACATTGTACTTCTCCTCTTCGCTTCGATTCTATTTTTGTTCGCGGACAGAGGTCCGCCCGTTTTCGTTTCGCCGCAGCAGTCCCTCTGCGGCACATAAATAGTTTATGAGGCGATTCCGGATAATAGACCAAAAAAATTGGCGAATCCTGAAAAACATTTCGACAGGATTCGCCATATTGTGCGATGAAACGTAAATTATTTGTTAAAGGAGGCGCGCTTGCGCATGGTGGGGTCCAGAATCTTCTTGCGGATGCGCAGGCTCTTGGGCGTGACCTCCAGAAGTTCGTCGGTATCGATGAAGTCCAGGCACTGTTCCAGGCTCATGATCTTGGGCGGCGTCAGCTTTAAGGCCTCGTCTGCGCTACTGGAACGGGTGTTGGTCAGCTTCTTGGTCTTGCAGACGTTGATCTCAATGTCCTCGGCCTTGGGATTCTGTCCCACCACCATTCCGGCGTAGACCTTGGTGCCGGGCGTAATAAACAGAGCGCCCCGCTCCTGGGCGTTGAACAGGCCGTAGGTGATGGCCTCGCCCGCCTCAAAGGCGATCAGAGAGCCGGTGGGACGGTAGGTCAGATCCCCCTTGTAGGGAGCGTAACCGTCGAAAATGGTGTTCAGGATGCCGTTGCCCTTGGTGTCGGTCATGAAGTCGCCGCGGTATCCGATCAGTCCTCTGGAGGGGATGGAGAACTCCAGTCGGGTGTAGCCGCCCGCCGCCTTGCTCATACCCTGCAGCTCGCCCTTGCGGCTGGTGAGCTTCTGGATCACCACGCCGGTAAACTCCTCCGGCACGTCGATGTAGGCGATCTCCATGGGCTCCAGCTTGCGGTTGCGCTCGTCGTACTTGTAAAGCACCTCGGCCTTGCTGGCCGCGAACTCAAAGCCCTCCCGGCGCATGTTCTCGATCAGCACGGACAGATGAAGCTCGCCGCGGCCGGACACCTTGAAGCAGTCCGCGCTGTCCGTCTCCTCCACCCGCAGGCTCACGTCCGTGTTCAGCTCCCGGAACAGGCGGTCCCGCAGATGGCGGGAGGTGATAAACTTGCCCTCCTGACCGGCTAAGGGGCTGTCGTTGACCATGAAATACATGGCGATAGTGGGCTCGGAAATCTTCTGGAAGGGAATGGCCTCAGGCTTTGCCGGGGAACAGATGGTATCTCCGATGTGGATATCCGCGATTCCGGAAATGGCCACGATGGCACCGATCTTCGCCTCCTGGACCTCCACCCGGTTAAGCCCGTCAAACTCGTAGAGTTTTCCGATCTTGATCTTTTTGAATTTGTCCGGGTCGTGGTGGTTCACCAGCACGCACTCCTGGTTGACCTTAAGGCCGCCGTTGTCCACCTTGCCGATGCCGATGCGGCCAACGTACTCGTTGTAGTCGATGGTGCTGATTAACACCTGGGTCTCCGCGTCCGGGTCGCCCTCAGGAGCGGGGATATAGTTGATAATGGTCTCAAACAGCGGACTCATGTCCACTTCCGGGTCGTCTAACTCCTTCTTTGCAAAACCGGCTCTGGCGGAGGCAAATACAAAGGGGCAGTCCAGCTGCTCGTCGGAGGCGTCCAGATCCATGAACAGCTCCAGGGTCTCGTCGATCACTTCCTCGGGCCTTGCCTCGGGGCGGTCGATCTTGTTCACGCAGACGATCACGGATAAGTCCAGCTCCAGAGCCTTCTGAAGCACAAACTTAGTCTGGGGCATGGGGCCTTCGTAGGCGTCCACCACCAGGACTACGCCGTTCACCATCTTTAACACGCGCTCCACCTCGCCGCCGAAATCCGCGTGTCCGGGGGTGTCAATGATGTTGATCTTGGTGTCTTTATAATACACCGCCGTGTTCTTGGACAGGATGGTGATGCCGCGCTCCCGCTCGATGTCGTTGGAGTCCATCACGCGCTCCTGCACCTCCTGGTTGGCCCTGAACACGCCGCTCTGACGCAGCAGCTGATCCACCAGGGTGGTCTTGCCGTGGTCTACGTGGGCGATAATTGCAATGTTACGAATATCTTCTCTTTTCATTTTCATACTGCGTACTCTTCCTTCACTTTACAGATAAAATCGGGTATCTACTTATTTATATACACATTTGTCACGGTTTACTAGTATAACATTGGTATTCCCGGATTGCAAGGAAAAATTAGGCCCGCGCCTGTATTTTCCTCTATTTCTCGAACAGAACCAGCTCTCCCTCCGCCAAACCGTAATAAACCGTTTCGGACCTGTGCAGAACGGCCCGCCCGGCCGTGGCCTCGGTGAGCTTGGCCTCAAAGTCCTCCGCCTGCTCCTCCGGCACCATGTAGGTGAAGCTGGCCCGGTCCGTGTAGGCGCTTTCCAGGGCCGTGATGCCCATCTGGGCGGCAATATACTGGATCTTTCCCACGCTGTTGTAATCCGTGTCCACGCTCAGCCGCACGCCCGGGCGTTTCTCCACCACCAGGCAGTTTTCCAGGCCCGCCTGGACCGCCTGGGAGTACGCCCGCACCAGGCCGCCGGTGCCCAGCAGCGTGCCCCCGAAATACCGGGTGACCACCGCGCACACGTCGTGGATATCCCGGCCTGCCAGCACGTCCAGCATGGGCTTTCCCGCGGTCTGAGCCGGTTCCCCGTCGTCAGAGAACCGAACCGTCTGGCTGCGCTCCCCGATGCGGTAGACGTAGCAGTGGTGTCTGGCGTCCCAGTATTTTTTCCGTATCTCTTCGATAAATGCAAGGGCTTCCTCCTCGCTTGACACGGGCTTTAAATCCGCGATAAACCGCGACTTCTTCTCCGTAATCTCCCCGCTTCCGCCCCTGTATAGAATTTTGTAGGCTTCTTCCACTTATTCCGCTCCTTTTTACATTTTCAGGTATTATTTTCCCACTTTTTGTCTAAATACTCATAAATTTAATCATAATATAGATAACCCCGGATGACAAGGGCTTATTTAATCCTTTTCATTTCCGATAAACTGTTGTATAATATGAGCACTTGGTGAGGTCCCTCACGAACCTAGTGCGAATATATCCCTGACCACTTGGCGAGGTCTTTTGGCCGTCCGGAAACCCACATTCCGGCACAGTCCCGGCCCGGACCATTTGCGGACACGCCTCCAAGAACGAACATAAAAGGAGCAGTTTCATGAACTATGGGAAGTATGAGACAGAGCGCAGGCTCAAGTCTCTTCACTCAAAGTCAGCCAAATATACGTCCAAGCTGTTTTTAAACATATTCAAGGCGCTGTTTGTGCTGTTCTTATTCTGTGTGGTGGTGGGGGCCAGCATCGGGTTTGGCATGGTCAAGGGAATCATCGACAATGCGCCCACCGTGGACATCCTGAACATACAGCCGGACCGGTTTGCCACCACCATCTACGATGCAAAGGGCAATCTGACCGATACCCTGGTGACCAGCGGTTCCAACCGCGAGGCCGCCACCTTCGACGAGCTTCCGCCGGACCTGGTCAACGCTTTCGTGGCCATCGAGGACTCTCGTTTCTGGTCCCACAACGGCATTGACATCCGTTCCATCGCCCGCGCGGCCAAGGGTCTGATCAGCGACGATTACGCCGGAGGCGGAAGCACCATCACCCAGCAGCTGATCAAAAACAACGTATTTGCCGGTGGTATGGAGTCCGGCTGGGGGCCCCGCATCGAGCGAAAGCTTCAGGAGCAGTACCTTGCCGTGCAGCTGGAGAAAAACTCCGGTATGAGCAAGGAGGACACCAAAAAACAGATCATCACCAGCTACTTAAACACCATCAACCTGGGAAGCAACACCCTGGGCGTGAAGGTGGCGGCCCGGCGCTATTTTAATAAAGAAGTCTCCGACCTGACTTTATCGGAGTGTGCGGTGCTGGCTTCCATTACCAAAAACCCCTCCCGCCTAAACCCCATCACCGGGGCCGAGGCCAATGCGGAGCGCCGGGCCATCGTGCTGCAGTACATGTACGAGCAGAAAAAAATCAGCAAAGCCCAGCAGGAGGAGGCTCTGGCCGACGACGTCTACAGCCGCATCCAGAATGTGGACGCGGTGAAGAAAGAGAGCGTCAATCCCTACAGCTATTTCACGGACGAGCTGATCGAGCAGGTGATACAGGACCTGATGGAAAAGCTGGACTACACGGAGAGCCAGGCCAGCAACCTGCTCTACTCCGGCGGCCTGCAGATTTACACCACCCAGGACCCGGACATCCAGGCCATTGTGGACGAGGAGATCAACAACCCGGACAACTATGACGCGGCCAAGTATTCCATGGAATACCGCCTCTCCGTCACCCACGCAAACGGCGACACCCAGCACTACTCCAACAAGAACGTGGAGGCGTGGCGCAAATCCGTGCTGGGAGACAAGAACTTCAACGGGCTCTACACCAGCACCGACGCTCTTCAACAGGACATCGACCAGTACAAGGCATGGCTGTTAAAGGAGGGCGACGAGGTGATCGGCGAGCGCCTGAACACCACGCTTCAGCCCCAGGCTTCCTTTGTGCTCATCGACCAGCACACCGGCGAGGTGATCGCCATAAGCGGCGGACGCGGCGAGAAAAAAGACAGCCTGACCTTAAACCGCGCCACCAACGTGCCGCGGCAGCCCGGTTCCACCTTCAAGGTGATCTCGGCCTTCGCGCCTGCCCTGGACGCCTGCGGCGCCACTCTGGGAACGGTCTACTATGACGCCCCCTACACGGTCGGCACCAAGTCCTTCCGCAACTGGTGGGGTGAAAGCCGTGGTTACACCGGCTACTCCAGTATCCGGGACGGCATCGTCTACTCCATGAATATCGTGGCCGTGCGCTGCCTGATGGAGACCGTGACGCCCCAGTTGGGTGTGGAGTACGCGGAAAACATGGGCATTTCCACCATGACCAAGACCGATCTGGGCGCGGCTACCGCCCTGGGCGGCCTGACTCTCGGCACCACCAACCTGGATTTAACGGCAGCTTACGCCTCCATCGCCAACGGCGGCACCTACATCCGTCCCAGATTCTACACCAAGATTCTGGACCACAACGGCAAGGTGCTTATCGACAATCAGCCGGAGACGCGCCAGGTGTTAAAGGATTCCACCGCCTTCCTGCTGACGGACGCCATGACCGACGTGATGAAAGGCAACCGAAAATTTATGCGCCCGGGCGTTTCTCCCATCAGCGCGACCGGCACGGCGGCGGCTTTAAACAATATGTCCACCGCCGGAAAGAGCGGCACCACCACCAACAACGTGGACGTCTGGTTTGAGGGCTTCACGCCCTACTACACGGCGGGCATCTGGGGCGGCTGCGACAGCAACCAGAAGTTAAAGGACGGAGGCGTCAACAACGGCGGAACCTCCTTCCACAAAGCGATCTGGCGCAAAATCATGAACCGGATCCACGAGGGGCTTTCCGATCCTGGTTTTGTGATCCCCGACAGCATCGAGACCGCGCAGATCTGCCGTAAATCCGGCAAACGCGCCGTCTCCGGCGTCTGCGACCACGATCCCAGAGGCAACGCGGTGTACACCGAGTATTTCGCCAAGGGAACCGCGCCCACGGAGGTCTGCGACAAGCACGTGGCCGTGACAGTGTGCGCCGAGTCCGGCATGCGCCCCACCCCCTTCTGTCCGGAGAAAACCACGCGGATCTGCATGGTTCTTCCAAGCGGCGAGGACGGGACCACGGACGATTCCTACTTCGCAATCCCCGGGGAGTGCCCGATCCACACGGATGCCTCCACCATTATCGTTCCGCCCAATGAATCAAACGGCGGCGAATCGCCGGGTTATGAGATCCCCCTGGGGCCGGGCTATCAGCCCTCCAAGGAGACCTCCTCCGAGTACGGACCCGGAATCCAGTAGACAACTCAACTGCTCTCAGAAATTCCATGCGGATTGCTGAGAGCAGTATTTTTCTGCAATTCGCCATCTGTGGGGAATACAAAAAGCGCTCCCTGTGGTACGATCTCTCTCAAGGAGGTGATTTCTTGGATCAAATACAAACCGGAAAATTTATCGCAGAACTGCGAAAAGAAAAATCATTGACCCAGGCGCAGCTGGGGGAGCTGGTGGGCGTGACCAACAAGACTGTTTCCAGATGGGAGAACGGCAACTATATGCCCGATCTGGCGGTCCTTCAGTCCCTGTGCGCCGTATTGAATGTGAGTATCAATGAGATGATCAGCGGCAGGCCGCTGGACGAGGCGGATTTCAGGCAACAGGCGGACAATAACCTGCTGCTCTCTCTGGACCAGGCGCAGCGAATGCGCCGGGAATATAAACTGATTGACTTTTTCACCGGAGCCGGCAGCGGCCTTCTGGTAGGTGCACTGATCGCTCCGGACTCCACCCGCCGCAGTGTGGTGATCGCCGTCAGCCTGATTATGATCGCCATCGGCCAGGTGACACAACGGCATTTTGGCAAACAGCTGATGGGGCTGCTGGACAAGGCGCGGTAGGACCCGGACAGGGTGGGTGGCGAAGGGCCGGGTATCTCAAAAAGAGGAGGGCAAGCCCTCCCCTGAATTCATCTCCCCTGCACGCTCTCCCGGTACAGGCTGACCATACCCGCGATGTCCCCCCTGGTATACGGCTTGGGCACAAACCCAAAGGCCTTGATATTCCAGGTCTTGATGGACAGCCCCGGGATGTCCGACAGCAGCACCACCTTGGGCGGGTGCGCGGTCTCTGCCAGCCGGGCCGCCAGGGTGATCCCGCTGATATCCGGCATCACCACGTCGGAAAATACCAGGTCCACCGGCTCCCGCTCCACAATCGCAAGCACCTCCGCCGGGTGTTCGAACCTTCCCCGAAGCTCGATCTCCTCCGTGTCCTCCAGAATGCCGGTCAGCTTGTCAAGCAGCTCCGGATCATTGTCCACGATCACTGTTCTGATACTCATTGTTCCTCCCATATCCCCTTATCATTTGGCAAATCCCGCCTGCCGCGCCCCTTTCCCAACCAGGCCGCGGCAGACAAACAGCCCGCTCTTGCTTTCCGGGCGGGCCGCGCTATTCTCTATTATAACGGCTTTCGCCGTCTGTTTCAATGAATATTTTTCCGTTCTATTTCATTTTCGGCTTAAACACCAGGCTGGCCAGGTAGCCGAACACCAGGGCTCCGCAGATTCCGGCGGAACCGGCGGTGAAACCGCCCTTGAACACGCCCAAGAGCCCGTCCTTGGCCACGCCCTCCATCACGCCCTTCCACAGGGCGTTTCCAAAGCCCAGAAGGGGTACGGAGGCTCCCGCTCCCGCCCACTCCACAAAGGGCTGGTATAAGCCGATGCAGCCTAAGATCGCGCCGCTGACCACCAACAGCACCATGATTCGGCCCGGCATCAGCTTTGTCTTTTCCATCAGGATCTGCACCAGGGCGCAGATGATGCCGCCCACCAGAAATGCTTTCACATAATCCATCGTTTTGCCTCCTTAACCGTCGATATGCTCGATGACAACCGCGTGCGCGATGCCCGGTATGCTCTGTCCCTCGTTGAAGCTGATGTTGGACAAAAGCGCCCCGGTGGGCACGAACAGCACCCGCTTCCAGGTGCCGTCCTGGATTTTGGGTAGAATATAGGAGCACAGCGTCACCGCAGAACAGCCGCAGCCGCTTCCGCCCGCGTGGGTGTCCTGCTGCTCCTTGTCATAGATCTCCATTCCGCAGTCCATGTGGAGCTCGCTGAGATCCCGCCCTTTATTTTTCATAAAATCCAGCAAAATGGTCCGCCCGATCTCGCCTAAGTCCCCGGTGATGATCTTGTCATACCAGGTCTCGTTGACCTGGAAATCCTCCAGGTTCTGCTCGATGGTGTGGAACGCCGCCGGAGCCATGGCCGCGCCCATGTTCATGGAGTCCTTGGTCCCCATGTCCACCATGCGGCCCGTGGTGATTCCCGTGATCTTGGCAAGCCCCTCCTTCCGGTCCCCGGCCAGAGCCACACACCCGGCCCCGGTGACCGTCCAGGTGGCGGACATGGGGCGCTGGTTGCCGTACGCCAGCGGGAAGCGGAACTCCTTCTCCGCTGTGGCGAAGTGGCTGGATGCCATGGCCAGAACCTGGTTTGCATAACCCGCGTTCACGGCCATGGCTCCCAGGCTCAGGGCTTCGCCCATGGTGGAGCAGGCCCCGTAAAGCCCGAACAGGGGGATTTCCAGATCCACCGTTCCGAAGGAGGTGGCGATCAACTGCCCCAGTAAGTCTCCGGCAAACAGGTAGCGCAGGTCCGTTTTTCGCAGCCCGCCCTTCTCAATGGCCTTGTCCGCAGCCTGCTTCTGCAGGGCGCTCTCCGCCTGCTCCCAGTTGTCCTTGCCGCACATGTCGTCCTGCTCCACCTGGTCGAAGAGCGGCCCCAGAGGTCCTTCCCCTTCCTTTTTGCCAACCACGGAGGCCGCGCTGACGATCACCGGCGGATGCTCAAATTCCAGACTGGCCTTTCCTTTCATTTCTCCCATTAACATTCACCTCGTTTTTATTCTCTCTTAAGCTTATTATTGACAAAAAGAAACTAAAAACATATTCCAATTTATGGTTGTTCTGAAAATTCCATCCGGATCATTTTACTGTGATCCAATTAAAAAATGGTGGATCACCCTATCATTAAGTGATCCACCGCTTTTTTATCCCTGATAAATTCTGGTGCCGCTCTGTCCCGCCATCGCTAACGGGGCTTTCTCCAGGGAGGCAATGACTGCGTTCCTCCCCTTCTTGCTCTCCGCAAACGCCATGGCCGCCTGAACCTTGGGCAGCATGCTTCCCGCCCCGAACTGTCCCTGACTGCAGTATTCCCTGGCCTGGTCCACGGTCATTTCCGTCAGCTGCTTCTGGTCCGGCCTGCCGAAGTTCACAGCCACGTGATCCACCGCGGTGAGAATAAACAGATAGTCCGCATCCACCATCTCCGCCAGCTTGGCTGAGGCGAAATCCTTGTCGATCACAGCCGGAACCCCGGTGTAATCCCCGTTTTCATCCCTGATGACAGGAATGCCGCCTCCTCCGCAGGCAATGACAATATACTCATTGTCCAGCAGATTTAATATGGACTCCCGCTCCACAATAGCCACGGGCTTAGGGGAGGGAACGACTCTTCGGTAGCCTCTGCCCGAATCCTCCACAAACTGAAGCTCCGGCCGCTCCTTCTTAAGCGCCTCCATGTTCTCCTTTGTCATAAAGCTGCCGATGGGTTTGGTTGGCTTTAAAAACGCGGGGTCTCCTGGATCTACGGCCACCTGGGTTACTACGCTGGCCACATGCCAGGGCATATTTCGGATTCTCAGCTCTTTTTTAATTCCCTTCTGTAAATGGTAGCCGATATACCCCTGGCTCATAGCCGTGCACTCCATCAGCTCCATGGGACAGATGCCCGTATCGTGCTGTGCGCCGATCTCGAAGGCTTTGCTGATCATTCCCACCTGTGGGCCGTTTCCATGGCTGATGATGATCTCATGGCCCTGGCTGATGAGGCCGATCAGAGAGGGGCAGGCCGCCTCAATCATCTCCTGCTGCTCCTTTGGGTTGTTGCCCAGGGCGTTTCCGCCCAGGGCAATTACGATTCTTGACATGCTGCATTTCCTCCTACTACTTCTTTAGCCTTCATAAACAATGCGTCCGTTTACCATAGTGAACACATTTTTCGTCTCCAGAATCACTTCCGGCTCGCCCTCAAAGATGTTGTGGTCAAGAACGCATATATCCGCGAATTTGCCGGGAGCCAGCGTGCCGATCTCATCTGCGCTGTTGGCCGCGCAGGCGGAGCCGTAGGTATAGGCGCTGACTGCCTCATATACATTGATCCGCTCCGCGGGAATCCATCCTCCGTCCGGTTTGCCGTCAAATGCCGAACGACGGGTTACCGCATTGTAGAGGCCGTTGAAGGGGTTGATCTCAGCTACCGGGCTGTCCGTTCCAAAGGCCAGGGTCACGCCTGCATCCAGGAAGCGGCGGAAGGGCCACATCAACTGGATTCTGTCCTGCCCCAGATCACGCTCAATGCCGTTGGGATCAATCATCAGGTGGGGCGGCTGCACGGAGGCGACCACATTTAATTTGCTCAGCCTGGCAATGTCCTCGTACTGCAGATTCTCCAGATGCTCCAAGGTGTGCTGCAGATACGGTTTCTTCCCATAGACCATCTCCGCTTCCTCTAAATAGTCCAGCATCAGATGGATAGCCTGGTCGCCGATGGTGTGGACTCTCATACTCAGATCATTTTCCACTGCCTTTAACACCAGACGGCGCATATCATCGGGGTTGGTGGACAGCTTACCGCAGTCGCCTTCATAGTAGGCATTTGCGTAGGGCTCCTTTAAATAGGCGGTATGGCAGCTGGACACTCCGTCAAAGAAATGCTTCACGCCGGTGCATTTTAACATGGGGCTTCTGTACTGGTCCCGCATCTCCATGGGCCTGGTCATCTCATCGGTCATGGTTGGATACATGTGGACACGCACATTTAACTCGCCCTTGTCCAGCAGCCGGGAATAGATGTCGTCCCGCACAAAGTCCGCTCCCGGCACCGCCATCATGGATACATCGCAAACAGAGGTGATCCCGAACTTGTTTAAATTGGAAATCAGCTTCTTGTAGCACTGGTCTTCTTCCTCCTGGGTGAAACAGTAGACCCTGCTGCTGAGACAGGCGGCCGCGCTCTCATGGAAAATGCCCGTCAACTCACCGTTCTCGTCCTTGTCAATGGTGCCGCCCGGAGGCGCCGGAGTGTCCTTGTCAATCCCCAGCACTTCCATGCCCTTGGTGTTAAACCACATGGTATGGCCATCTCCGCTGACCATGCACACCGGGCGGTTGGGGTATACTGCATCCAGTGACTTCTTGCTGGGCAGCACAGGATTGTCCCAAAGAGGATGATACCAGCCCGCGCCAATAAGCCAGCGGTCCTCCGGAATGCGCGCAGCAAGCTCCTTTAAGCCGTCCACGCACTGCTGCTCCGAGGTGTCGGTAAAGCTGGCGTGTACCAATGGGGAGGAATAGAGCCCGGACATGTACAGATGGATGTGGGCATCGTGCATACCTGGCATGATCACCTGATCCCCGAAATCCAGTACCTTGGTTTCCGGCCCAATGACCCCTTCCATCTGGTCACAGGCGCCTGCAAACATAATCTTCTCTCCCTTTACCGCTACGAAGCCGTCTATCAGTTTTCTGCCTGTTCCTTTATAAATCCGGCTGCTCTTTAAAATATAATCCGCTTTTCTCATCACATTTCTTCCCTTCCATATTTTTTAACCGCTTCATTTCATACACTGCCATGACTGCCGCTGCTGCGAAGGCCAGTATATCGGCCACGGGCAGGGAATACCACACGCCGTTCACGCCGAAGGTCCTGGTCAGAACCAGCATAATCGGAATACAGAACAGGATGTAGCGGCAGATTCCCAGGAATGTGGACGGAACCACCCGCTCCACGTACTGGAAGTAACAGGACATCACATTGGCGCACAGACCCAGGGATGAACAGATAATTGCCATGCGCAGGGCAGGCACCGCAACCTCCACCAGCGCCGCATCTCCGCAGAATATATCGCAGACCACATGTGCGCTCACGTAGAAGGCCAGGGTAAACACGCCCACTACCAGAACATTTCCAATCATACTGACCTTGATCAGCTGACGAATCCGGCCATACATTTTCTCGCCCAGGTTAAAGCTGGCAATGGGCTGCATACCTCCTGTGATAGCCTGGGTGATCATCATCAGAATGTAGATCACATAGCCGTTGATCACCGCATAGGCGGCCAGATCCATAGGCGTCCCGTAGGCTCCAAGGAAATTGTTGATCACAATACCGAACACCGTACTGGAGGCCTGAACCAGCAGGAACGGGAAACCGATCTTCATGATCTCCATGATCAGATCCTTATCAAAATGCAGATCCTCCCTGCGGATCTTCAGCAGTGTATTCTTGCTGAAGATAAAGTAAACGATAAACAGCCCCCAGATTCCGATGGAGATAGCGTAATATACCGCGCTCCCGGGAATCCCCAGTTTTAATATGTAGGTGCTTACATACAGCCAGGCAAGTGCGATTACCGCGGAGCTGGTCATGGCCCAGGTGGCGATGGCCGGCTTCTCATCTACTCTGGCCATGTAGACCACAATATGTCCGATAACACAGAAGGGGTAACCCACCATGAATATGCGCAGGAAAATGATCATCATGTCCTTATATTCCGCCGGAGTACCGATCAGATCCGCCACAGGACCTGCGAATAAAAAGATAATCGCGGACAGGGCGATCATAACGAACAGCGTGAACAGAGTTCCCTGTCCGTATACCCTTCTGGCCCCCTCCGGGTCCCCGTTCCCCAACCGGATTCCGGCGATGGTGGAGATACCGATGGCGAAGAATCCCCCCAGTGCAAGCATCAGGTACTCCATGGGCATAATCAGTTCCACGCAGGCCAGACCTTCGGTGCCAAGCCCATTTCCAATGATAATCCCCTCACACAGCACCATGATGCACTGTGCAATCATTCCCACAAATGTAAGAAAGCTGTATTTTGTAAATAACGGCAGAATCGGTTTCGTCCCAAGCTCCCGCCCTTCCTGCAGCTCTTGTTGATCTCCCATATCAATCCCCTCTCCTTTCCGGTTAAATGAGGCCTCTCTCTTCCATAAAGCGCTCCAGCTCCTCCCTGGCGGCCTCTGCCTTCAGCTTACTGGGCGCCTGCTCTCTCTGGTACTGAGTGAAATACACCAGAAGGCCGCGCATTGCGGTCAAACGGTTTCCCGCCTCCTCAAACGCCAGGGAGCACTCGCTGTCCAGCACCTCGTCCGTCACGTCCTCTCCCCTGGTTGCAGGCAGGCAGTGCATGAACTTGCAGCCAATGTTAGCCATCTGCAGCATCTCACGGTTGACCTGGTAGTCATGGAACACACGCACCCGTTCCTCCTTGGGCATTTCGTTCTCGTAGAGGCCGTACCATACGTCTGTGTAAATGAAATCGGCTCCGGTGAGGGCCTTCTCCCTGTCGTCCGTCACGTCCCAGGTTCCGCCGGATACCCTGCAGTTCTCCTCCATGATCTTCTTGTGCTCATCCAGCAGCTGGTGGCCTTTGGGCCCGTAGTGTACAAAATGCATGCCCAGCTTGGTGGTGATAAAGCCGAGGGACGCGCACACCTGGGTGCCGTCGCCCACAAACACAACCTTGCAGTCCTCCAGCTTCTTATTCTTAGGCAGATTCTCAATGATGGTGCAGAGATCGCCGATCTCCTGGGTGGGATGGTTGTAATCGGACATAGCGTTTAACACGGGGATGCTGCTGGCCTCCGCCAGCTCCACAACGCTCTTGTGCTCAATCACGCGGGCCATCACAATATCGATCAGGTTGGAAAGCACTTTTCCCGTGTCGCCGATGGTCTCATGACCGCCCAGCTGGATCATGCCGGGACCGAGGTACTGGGCATGGCCGCCCAGCTGTTCCATTGCGGTTTCAAAGGACACGCGGGTTCTGGTGGAGGACTGCTGGAAGATCATCCCCAGGGTCTTTCCCTTCATCAGCGGCGGATTGTAGCCTGCCTTGATGCACTGCTTGATCTCCAGGGACAGATGGATCATGTCCAGCAGTTCCTCCTTTGTGAAGTCGTTCGTGTCGATAAAGTGTCTCAATGTTTTCATGATAATTCCTCCTGCTTTTTGATTTATAATGGTTTATATGTTCCTACTTTGGCTGCTGCTGTGTGATGCAGTGGATGTTTCCGCCGCCGAATACAACTTCCTTTGTCTTGACGCCCACTACCTCCCGGTCCGGGAACATTTCCCGTATCTGGGCAAGGGCTGCCGCGTCGTTCTCATCCCCGTACTGGGGCACGATCACGCCGCCGTTTACAATGAGGAAATTCATATAGGAAGCGATGCACACGTCTCCGTCCTCCCTTGGCATGGTTCCCTGAATCTGGTCAATGCCCTCAGCGCCCTCTAAAAGCACCGGCTTCCTGGGCAAGCACAACTTATGTACCTTCAGTTTTCTGCCCTTGGCGTCCACTGCCTGGCAGAGCTGGTCGTAGGCCCTTCTGGAAGCCTCATAGAAGGGATTCTCCTCATCCTCCGTGTAAATGCAAGCTGCCTCCCCCGGACGGATAAAGCACGCCACATCATCGATATGCCCGTTGGTCTCCTCCGGGTCAATTCCGTCCGTAATCCAGATCACCTTCTCACAGTTTAAATAGCTGCAGAGCATCTCCTCGATCTGTTCCCTGGTCAGCTGCGGGTTACGCCCTTCGCTCAGCAGACACATCTCCGTGGTCATCACGGTGCCCTCACCATCTACATGGAAGGAACCGCCCTCCAGCACAAAACCTTCTGTGCGGTAGGAGTCCACATTTTCGATCTCGCACACCTTCTGGGCCACCGCGTCATCCGCATCCCATGGGAAATACAGTCCGTCCACCAGACCCCCCCAGGCGTTGAAGGTCCAGTCAATTCCTCTTACAGTGCCGTCCTCTCCCTTTATAAAGGTAGGACCGCAATCCCGGATCCAGGAATCGTTGCTTGCCATCTCCACCACCCGGATCTCTTCCGGCAGCCTGGCCCGGCAGTTGGCGTACTGTTCCTTTGATACGCACATGGTCACCGGCTCAAACCGGCTGATCGCCTCCGCCACATCCGTGTAGGCCTTCTGCACCGGCTTGGCACCGTTCCTCCAGTTATCCTGCCGCTCGGGCCAGAGCATCCATACCTGCTTCTGCTCCTCGAATTCCCCCGGCATCCTGTAACCGTCTTCTTTCGGAGTTGACCCTATCATTCGTTTGGCCATTTCCAAACCCCCTTTATTTATTTTTTATTTTCTGAGGCCGGTGCGGCGTATACCTGGTACGCCGTCACCGGATGACACAATCCTACTACCCGGAACGGCTGTTTTCCATCATCCCGGGATTGATTTCTGCCTAATCCCCAGGGTGTATTTTTCGTTATAATTATTATATATATCCATAATCCCGCCTAATCTTTTGTGCATATCTTCTATATTTTTGAAGTTCAAGGCGGAATTTCAATTTGCAGTTCCATCTATTTAATGATATAATAGGGGCACTACTCCAAAAGGGGACGAAGCCATGGACGTCATCTCATTTCTCTACACAATTTTTCTTTTGCTCCTGTATGCCTGTGTCATCAGCAGCTGCTTTTATGCGTGGATGAATACGGGGCATAAACTGTACCTTCATTTGATTGCAATGTTTGTTTTCTTTCTGTTTGATCTGTCTGTTATCTCCATTATTGAGTTTGTATACCATACGCCGGGACAGATTTCTCCGGTTCCATCCGTCAGTTTTCCGCTGCTTCGGAATGCCGGCTTCTTCAGCGGGCTGATTATCTATACCTTTTTCTTCCTGTGCCTGATGGAACGCCCCTTTGAGCTGCTGAACCTGATCCCCTTTCTGATCTACGCAGCCTGTATAGCTGTGTTCAGCACCATCCGCAATTCCATTGCGGCTGACTGGATGTACTTTCCCACTCGCTATATCACCATCATCAGCCTGCTCCTTCTGCTGCGGATCCAGATCCGGGCCTGCGGCGACCGGATTGACGTGCAGCGCAAGGCCCTGGCCCTGCAGCTGAATCTGTTTATACTGGCGTTTATGTGTCTGTCCTTTGTAGAAAACACAGTAACCACTATGTACTGGGACGAATACTCCGGCTGGCTGAATTCGTTTGCGCCCAGGCTCAGCGAACGGATTTTCTGCGAGGATATTTACTCTGTTGCCCTGTCCTGCTGGTGCCTCACCCAGTGCTATGATGTGATTAAAAACAAGCTGAACGCAGCTGTCCTGCCAGTCAATATTTCCTCCGCTCTGCCTAAAGACCGGTATGAAGGCGCCAAGGAAGAATTTGGGGCTGTTGACAAAGTGCCTGATCATTTATTACGAGCGGAAAAAAGCAATAAAAAAGACGCCTACCGGCGTCATCCCATACATCTTATCATCCTTTTTAAGTTCAAAGCGGTCGCCGAGAGGAGGCAGTGGTCCTCCGCTGCCTCTAAACCCCGTCGTAAGACGCGTGTTAAGTTATGTCCCCACTTTTGGGCGGCAAACGTGCCCTCGCACCAGATCTGCCGCTTGCGCAGCGCATCCAGATAGTCCGGCTCGTTTTGCCGGGCGAGATGCCGCCGTACTGTGGGACGGAAGTAGGTATCCAGCAGCCTTCGTGCGCCGCGTTTATCATTTTCGCTCAAACATTTCTCCCGGAAAGGACAGCTCCGGCAGTCTCCGCGGTCTGCCCAATACTCCCAGTACACACCGCTGGCGCTGCGGTACAGCCCCTTCACTCGAAGCTCTTTCCCATTGGGGCATTGATAAACATCTTTCTCCGCATCATAAGAAAAGGCATCCCGTTTGAATTCCGCCTTGGTCCTATCAGCAGAAGGCTGCGGCCTGACATAAAAGGAGATTCCCTGCTCCTCCAGCACACGGTGGGCCAGAGGAAAATCGTAAGCGGCGTCCGCTGTGGCCGCCTGAATGGGGAAGACATTTCGATGGATCTGCTCCAGATGGTCCAGGTATGGCACGGAATCATGCACATCGCCCGGTGTCACCGTCACACCCAGGATCACACCGTGGTCCGTGTCCAGGGTTTGATGGCTCAGGTAGTACTGGCCCTCCGGCTTCCCCGGCCGTTTCATATGCCCTGCCTCCGGATCAGTCCGGCTCACACGCTTGTGGCTGCGGCGGCTGTCCCGCTTGATTTGCTTTGTCCGCTTCTTCCGGCGGTGTCCGGTCCGTTTCTCCAGTTTCTGCAGTCCTTCTTCCTCGTAGCCGTCCAGCCGTTCCCAGTATACGCCCGGTTCCTCGGGCATTTCCACCAGATGCTCCGACGCACGGGAGGCATTGGCCTTTACATGGGTAGAGTCGGTAGCTGCCAATTTCCCGCTGACCAGACCTTTTTCAATGCACTGCCGCACCACTTCCTCAAACAGCCGACGGAAAACCTTGCGGAAAGAAGGCTTGCGACGGCGCAGCTGAGAGATGGTGCTGTGGTCCGGTACCCGGTCAAACAGATCCAGGCCCAGATACCACCGCAGGGCCACATCTGTCTGGATACGCTGTTCGATCTGCCGTTCCGATGGGATCCCGTACAGGTATCCTACCAGCAGATATTTTACCAGCACAACAGGGGCAATGGGTGGGCGGCCGTATCTGCGGTTGTACAGATGGGCTGTTTCTTCATGAATGAAGGACAAGTCCAGCGTGGCTTCCAGTTTTCGCAGAAAGTGTCCCTCTGGGACCAAATCTTCTATCGTTACCATGTGCAGCTTCAGTTGCATTCCCATCCCCCTCTCCGCTCTTTTTTTCATTATATCATATTTCCGGCGCTAAGGGGACTTTGTCAACAGCCCCAATTTGCACAGAAGCTGGGTCTGACGAAGCGGGAACGGGAAATCCTGGATCTGCTGTTAAAGGATCGGACAAATCAGGAGATCTGTGGGGAGCTGGTAATCTCTCTCGGTACAGTGAAAACCCATGTGCATAATATTTTGCAGAAAGCGGAGGTTACGAAACGAACTCAGCTGATGGAGCAGTTCCGGGCTTTTGTACAAAAGCGATGAACTCCACCACGGAAAACAGCACAATAAAAAGCAGAACCATGACATGGACTTCCCATCTCATCATTCTGCTTTTGGCAATCATGTTAGCACATGCTCTCTTAAATCTGAAAAATTCCCACCAGGCTTCCCAGCCAATATAAAAGCCCCAACACCCAGCTGGTCAACACCCCGTAGAGGATCACCGGCCCGGCGATGGTAAAGATCTTGCAGCCCACGCCGAACACCTCGCCCTCGGCGTGAAATTCCAGGGCCGGAGCGGCCACGGAGTTGGCAAAGCCGGTGATGGGCACCAGCGCCCCGGCGCCGCCAAATTTCACAAGCTTCTGGTAAATATTGAGCCCGGTGAGGATCACGCTGAGGAAAATCAGTTCCAGGGAGGTCCACGCCGCCGCTGCCTCCTTCTCCATCCCCATCTTGTCCGTCATAAACGTATTAAAAAACTGGCCAAGGCAGCAGATGATTCCGCCCACTAAAAATGCGCAGGCCATGCTCTTTGCCAGGCTGTGGACAGGTGTCACTTCCTTGACGTATTGGTCGTATTTTTGTTTGTCAACTTCCACTTCAAAACTCCTTTCTACAATGGGCGGCACATCATTTCTGCGCCCCGAATCCGTTCCAGAAATAGGTCAGGCATCCGATCAGCTTTCCGGCTGCGATGGATATAATCATGTACTGGAGC
Source organism: Enterocloster lavalensis (assembly GCF_046603895.1). Lineage (NCBI taxonomy): Bacteria > Bacillati > Bacillota > Clostridia > Lachnospirales > Lachnospiraceae > Enterocloster > Enterocloster lavalensis. Next base: position 6,010,903 of record NZ_CP176637.1, on the reverse strand, counting down.
CCCACCGCCAGGTGGATTCTCCGGCTGATCACCGGCAGGGCCTTTAGGGTTTCCGCCAGGCTCATCACCAGACAGCCCACAAAGATGCCCGCGGTGAGCCCAAAAATACCCAGAAACAGCGGGCCGAAAAAACTGCCCAGGGGGATGGGGATTTCGTACAGATCCGACACATTTCCCAGGACTCCTCCCGCCACGATAACCGTCTCATAGAGGATCAGGTGCCTTCTGGTCCCGGTCCGGCCCATCAGGCGCGGAAACACGCCGATGATCGCCAGAAATGCGTAAACGCCGGCCGCGATGATGCCGCCGGCGCACAGGCCCGTGAAACCGAGAAATATCTGTTTAAGTAACATCAATCTTCGACTCCTTTCTCCCGTTCTCCGCGATCAGGGTCTTGCTGATGTTGTCCTCATACAGGCGCATCTCCACCTCCAGAGGGGTGGGATCGGTGTTCAGCTTAAACGCGGCCACATGGTTGAAAAAGATGACGATTCCCAGTGCCAGCCCGATGGAATAGCCGATTTCCAGAACGGTGAAGCCGTTTGATTCCTGTCCCATAACCAGGCGGTACACCTCGCCGAACACCTCGGTGACGCCGGAATCATTGTTGAAGGACATGATGGCAAAGGCCGCGCCGCAGAAGCAGACGGCGCAGACAAACAGCGTCTTGGCCCACTGCCAGGCGTACATGGGGGGAGTTGGCGGCTGGTAAGCGATAATAAAATCCACCTCCCCCACATTGTTCACCTGTATGGCGCTATCCAGCTGTTCCAGCTTTTCAATGACCTCCAGAGCGCTCATCACATAGCGGTGCTTCCGGTCTCCGGTGATATGCTTCACCTTCATGGCGCTGCATTTATTCTGAATGTTCTTATCTTCGCAGTAAACCTCCGCCACGTCCTTTAACACCACATCCTTGCGGTGAATCTCCGTGATCTGGTTCAGCTTTAAATAGACGGTCTTGCTCATAACGCCTCGTCCACCACAATGGATGCGGGGTTCGTCACAAAGGCGGGAACCAAACCGCTCTCAAGGGGCGCTTCCATCCGCACCAGGGTGCCTTCCTGCTCCACATCCCGTCCGCCAAATCCGGACAGGCAGTACCAGACGGCTGCGCACGCAAGTACCATTACGGCCGCCACGGCCAGCAGACTCCATACATGTTTTCCAAAGCCCATCATTTGACTTCACATCCTTTCGTTGGTCTCGCAGAGACGGTGGTCCGGTTTCCCAAAGACCTGCTCTGCGGTTTCGGTTAATTGGCTTCTGAAACTAGTATGGTTGGCTTTTTATTTTTTTATACGAACCGTTTCTACATCAAGCGTTACGACTCAAAACGTTTCCGCATTGCTTTTAAAATTCGTTTTTCAAGACGCGACACCTGCACCTGGGAAATTCCCAGGTCCTGGGCGATCTGCGTCTGGGTCTGGTTGTGGAAATAGCGCCGCACAATGATCTCCCGCTCCCCTTCCTCCAGGGAGGATAAAAGCTCCTTTAACACCATGCGGTTGATCAGGGCCTCGTGCTCGTTGTTCTCCTCCTCCAGCCGGTCCATGAGACACAGCTGGTTGTCGTCGCTTCCTCCCACCGGGCGGTATAAGGATTCCACTTCCGCCCCGGCTTCCATGGAGGCCGCCACCTCCTCACGGCTGACCCCTACCGACCCGGCGATCTCCTCGATGGTCGGCTCCCGGCCCAGCTCGTAGGTCATTTCCTCCCTCGCGCATTTTACTTTTAACCCCAGCTCCTTGATGGAGCGGCTGACCTTGATCATACCGTCGTCCCGGAGAAAGCGCTTGATCTCCCCGGTGATCATGGGCACCGCGTAGGTGGAAAATTTCACCTCAAAGGTGGTGTCGAATTTGTCGATGGCCTTCATCAGGCCGATGCTGCCGATCTGGAACAGGTCTTCCATCTCATAACCCCGCCCGGCAAACCGGCGGACGATGCTCCAGATCAATCCTACGTTATCCATCACCAGCTGATCCCTGGCCGTTTTATCCCCTTCGTGAGCCCGCAAAATTAATTTTAAGGTCTCATCCATGGCCGTCACCTGCCGATGAACTTTTTCATGGTCACCAGCGTTCCGCGGCCGGGTTCGGATTCCACCTGCACCTGGTCCATAAATGCTTCCATGAAGGAAAAGCCCATTCCGGACCGCTCTCCCGAAGTGTCGGTGGTGTACATGGGTTCCATTGCCTGTTTCACGTCGGGAATTCCAATTCCCGCGTCCCGGACGCAGACCGTCAGGCTGGTCTCCTCGCCGGACTGGGCCGTGAAGTCCATGTAAATGGTTCCCGCCTCTCCCTTGTAGCCGTGGATCACCGCGTTGGTCACCGCCTCGCTGACCGCGGTCTTCACGTCGTCGATCTCCTCCAGGGTGGGGTTTAAGCGGCTCATAAACACCGCGGTCACCACCCTTGCAAACTCCTCGTTCTGCGACAGGCTGTCCAGCTCCAGCCGCAAATGTTCCTTCTTCGTCTCCATCCTCTTATCCTCCATTTTTTCCTTCCTCCTATCCATTAATGGCTGACTCTTTATCTTCAAATCCGCGGATCAGTTTCGCCATCCCGCCCACGGTCAGGATGCGCGCCACCTGCGCGCCCGCGCCGTAGTAGGTCACCGCGCCGCCGCTGGCTCTCATCTGTTTGTAGCGCCCCAGCAGCACGCCGATGCCCGAGGAATCCATAAACTGTGTGTGCGAGAAATCAAACACAATGCGCCGGATATAGTTCTCCTCCAGCAGCAGATCGGTCTCAATCTTTAACTTCTTGCAGTTGTGATGGTCGATCTCACGCGGCAGGTGTATCACCAGCGTCTGCCCTGCGGCCTCATAGGCAAATGTTTTCTGCTCCATTTTTGTCACTCCTTTTTCCTTCTATGTTCAGACAATGGGCCGCAGGCAGCGCCAGCGGCCCATTGTCTTCAAAAAAAAGACACCACAAAAGATCTGTTTCATCTCTTGTAGTGTCTTTTCATTCCAATTTCGTCTTTTGCTGCTGTTATCAGTAGCCTCTGGCGTTTTGGGCCCTGGAGGCGTAGTCTGAATCCGGATAATTGCCCACCACCTGGTCGAACATGGCGTTGGCGTTGTCCGTATCCCCGGCGATCTGATACAGGCGGCCCACGTAGAACATGGCCTCCGGGTTGTCCGGTTTGATCTTTAAGCTGGCCTGGTAGTATTCCATAGCCTCCGACGTATTTCCGGCGTTCCACAGCTCCGTTCCCCTGGTCACCAGCACCTGGTACACGTTGGCTGTCATATCCGCCCGCACGTCGCTCACAATGGCCTGGACGGCCTCGTCGGTGATCAGGGAGAAATCCGCGTCCGCAAAGGATTTGGCCGCCGTGATCATGTCCCCGGCCCGGTAGGCCTGGAGCACGCCGATCAGGCTCTGGTACTGCACCATAACGGAGGTGTTGCCGTTCACCAGCTCGTCCAGCTGGGCCTGCACCTTGGCGGCGCTCTCGTCCAGCTCATCGTACTGGTTCTTTAAGGTCTCGTACTGCTGGCTGGCGTTGTTGAGCTTTTGCAGGTAAGGGATCATCTCCTGGTTGTGTTTCTCATTCAGCGCCTTCTCGTTGGCCGGCAGCACCAGGAAAAAGAATGCGGCCACGCCGATCACCAGGCCAATCACGATGTGCAGCACCGTGGACAGCCCTGTGTTTTCCTTGTAGGTGGGCGGCATGATCACGTCGTCGTCCTGCATCTGGCGGTGGGAAAATGCCTTGGCCATACGCTTTTTCTCCGCCTCCGCCCGCCCCGTGTTCTGCTTGACGATGGACATGTAGTACAGGGCCTTGGGGTTGCTCTTGTCGATCTGTAGGATCTTGTACAGGGAGCGCCCCGCCTTGGTGTAGTCCTCCCGGCCCATGTACAGCAGGGCCAAAAGCAGATGGGCCTTGACGAAATGGGGCTTCGCCTGGACCACCCGGGCCAGCTGCATGATTGCCAGGTCGTCGCTGCCGTTCTGGGCGTGCCACAGCGCCTGGTTGAATGTCTTGATGTTCTGGCTCTCGATCTCCAGCTGTCCGGGCTTTCGCTGAATCTCGTCCAGGTAGTGGTCCGCCAGGTTTTTCTCCGGCTGCAGATTCAGGCTGATCACCCACTGGACCAGGGCGTCCGATACCTCCCCGCTCTCATAGTAGATCAGCCCCAGAAGATTTCTGGCATCCGTCTGATATTTATTGAAATACAAACTGTCCTTGAGCGACTGGGCCGCCCCGGACAGGTCGCGCATTTTTGCCTTTTCCAGGCCCAGATTGTAATAGCTGTTGGCTATCTGGGCATTTCTTTTCTGTATGTCCATAGTCACCGCCTATTTGTCGCTCATATTCTCCTTGATCAGTTCCATCATGATGTCCGTCATATCCGTCAGATCGCTCTTGACAATGGCGTCCTCAACGTCCTCTACGTCCAGGCTGGGTTTAAAACGCTCGATTTCCTCTTCAAAGTCTATCACTATTTTTCACTCCTCATGTATTCAGCAATTCTCTCGTAGCAGTTCAGACGGCGGGAAAATTGGTGCGGGAAGCCGCGTCAAGCTTGCTTGTAAGCGGGTTTTCGTGCCAATTTTCACATCGGATGGACATCCGATGCTTCTTAACCGTTCTTTTTCGGTCAAGAAGATAAGCCGTCTGAACTGTTACATTCTCTCAGTTCTCCGATCAGATACAGGGAGCCGGCGCAGAACAACAGCTGCTCCCCGGCCGCCTTGCGCATCTCATGAAGGGCGGTTCCGGCGTCCTCATACTCCCACACCGGGCAGTCCGCAAAGTCCCGGAATATCCCGGCAAGCTTTTCCGTGTCCAGTCCCCGGCTGTTCTTCATGCGGGCGATTCCAATGCCCCGCCAGGGAATTTCCCGGCAGATCGCTTCCGCCATACTCCGGTAATCCTTGTCCGCCACGGCGGCGAACAGCAGGTACGGCTCTTTTTCCCTCCGCCCGGTCACGTCGCGTACCGCCTCCAGAAAGGCTGCGATGCCGCCGGGATTGTGGGCGCCGTCCAGATAAAGCCCAGGCGCGGCCTGCTCCATGCGCCCTGGCCAGCGGGTGGCCCGGATGCCGCGCCGCACAGCCCCGTCGTCCGCCGTGATCTCCGTTCCCCGAAGGATCTCCAGGGTGCGGACCGCCAGCATGGCGTTGCGGGCCTGATAGCGGGCCTCAAAGGGCACCGCCAAATCCAGATTGCGGCCGTCCCTCATCCGGGCGCTCATAAGGAAGCCTGTCCCATCGTCCAGACTGCCGCGAATCTCAAAATCGTCCTCCCCCACCGGATACCGGGGCGCGTCCAGAAAATAGGCCCGGCCCTCGATCACAGCGGAGGCCTCGGGCTGTCCGTCGTCGAAAATCACCGGCACCCGCGCCTTGATGATACCGGCCTTTTCCGCCGCGATGGCGGAGATAGTATCTCCCAAATATTGGGTGTGATCCAGGCTGATGGAGGTGATCACGCAGGCCAGTGGGGACTCGATCACATTGGTGGTGTCCAGGCGGCCGCCCATGCCGGTCTCCAACACCACCACATCCACCTGCTTCTCCCGGAACAGCACCATCGCCATATAAAACAGAAACTCAAAAAACGTGGGGTGGCATTTCCCCTGCTCCACCATACGCTCCGTCACGGCTAACACCGTGGAAAAGCTCCGCTCAAAGCTCTCCCGGTCCGTCATCTCCCCGTTGATGAGAAAACGCTCCCGCACCTGCTCCAGGTGGGGTGAGACGAAAGTGCCCGTGCGGTAGCCCGCCTCTTTAAGCGCGCATGTCAGAAACGCGCATACGGAGCCCTTCCCGTTGGTCCCGGCCACATGAACGGCCTTCAGGGCACGGTCCGGATTGCCCATGGCCTCCAGATATGCGCGCACATCCTCAAGTGAATTTTTCTGTTTGGTCCACATCGGAATTTCCAGCAGATATTCCTCCGCATTCACCATAAATCTACCCGTCTTTCCAGTCCGTCTCACGGACCTTTATCAGTTTACCCCAAAATTTCCCGAAGCGCAACCGGATATTCCCGACAGACTTCGACACTGGAGCCGTGGGGCCGGCCATGTGTAGGTGCGGAGCCCGGGAACCCGGCCATCTGTAGGCGCAGGGCCCGGGAGCCCGGCCATCTGTAGACGCAGAGCCCGGGAGCCCGGCCATCTGTAGGCGCAGGGCCCGGAGCCCGGCCATCTGTAGGCGCAAGGCCCGGAACCCGGCCATTCATATGCACAGAGTCCGAGGGGCCTCCCTTTCATGCACGCGGAGCCCGGAGGGCCGGCCAACTTTCCCGCCGTCCCCTCCCGGGCCCCCCGCTGTCAATTTTCCGCCACCGTATTTTCCCGCTTGCTTCCCACCGGCACCTGCGCCAGCACGATGGCGCCGAACATGATCACGCAGCCGGTGATCTCCCTTGCGTTTAACTGCTGGCCCAACAGGAACCAGCCCGCCAGCACCGCGATGCTGGACTCCAGGCTCAGAATCAGGGAGGCCACGGTGGGATTCATTCCCTTCTGCCCCACGATCTGCAGGGTGTAGGCCACGCCGCAGCTCATCACGCCCGCGTAGAGCACCGGCACCCAGGCCGCCAGAAGCTGGCTGAGCTTCGGCTCCTCAAAGAGAAAACCGAACAGCCCGGAGAGCACTCCGGCTACCAGAAACTGGATGCAGGAGAGTTTGACCCCGTCCGCCATGGGCGAAAAATAGTCGATCACCAGGATGTGCACGGAGAACAGCACCGCGCACACCAGCATCAGCAGGTCGCCGCGGTTGATCCCTCCGCTGCCGCCCGTCATACACAGCATGTACAGGCCTACCACGGCCATAACCACGGCCCCCCAGATCAGGGGGCTGCACTTTTTGCCGAAAAACAATCCGAGAAGCGGCACGATCACAATGTAGCAGGCCGTGATAAATCCGGCCTTTCCCACCGTGGTGTACTGGATTCCGAACTGCTGGAAGTTGCTGGCGAGAAACAGGGCCAGACCGCAGCAGATGCCGCCCAGAATCAGGACTTTTTTATTTTCCGCCGGGACCTCCTTCTGCCGTCTCTTCCCCCGGTCCATCGCAATGATCAGCGGAACCAGAACCAGAGCGCCGATCAGGCAGCGGGCGCAGTTGAAGGTGAAGGGCCCCACATAATCCATTCCGGCGCTCTGGGCCACAAAGGCCACGCCCCAGATGGTGGCGGTTAACAGTAACAGCAGTGAATTTTTCAGTCTCATGTTTTCCTCGTCCTTTATAATCCGTTATCCCGGCAAAATCGGGCTCAGGCTGTAATTGATCGCAACGTCCTTGCGCACGTAATTGCGGTTGAAATTCCCCAAAATCCTGCGCACCACCCGCTCCCCGTTCTCGTAGGTGGTGGTGGGCAGAAGAATGATGTACTGGCTGACGCTGTAGCGGGAGAAGGCGTCGCTGGAGCGCAGGGAGCACTTGACGGACTGTTTCAGCCGCTCCATGGCCCGGGACTGAATCTCCGGCCGCAACATCCGCCCCTGCCGGTCGCTGACCGTCAGAAGGCAAAGATAGATGGAATCCCCGCTGCGCTCCACGCCCCGCTGCTCGATCTGAAACAGCCGCTTGAACACCGCGTACTCGCAGAGGTACGCTCCGTCCTGCCCGGAGTTCGCCTCCCCCAGCTCCCTCTGGATCTGATCCAGCTGGGCTAAGGCCGGCCGCTCCCTGCTGCTGATCACCCGGTACAGCTCCTTAAAGGACTCGGACGGCGTGATCAGCTTGTCGCGGTAAAACATTTCCGTAGTTTCATTGTAAAGCTTTAAGGCCTCCTCCTGGCGTCCCTCCAGAAAACTGGCGTAGATCAGGTGGTAGTAAAAATGCTCGTCGTAGGGGTCGATGTCCGCCGCTCTCCGGCAGAGGTCCACGGTCTCCTCATAACGCTTCTCCCCGGTCAGGTAGGTGGCCGTCCGGCACACCACCTTCTGGTAGAGGGAATGATAATAGGCGCTGATGGGGATCACCCAGGACTCGTCCCCGGACTTTGGCAGGAAATAGCCGCGGTAAAGCGCAACCGCCTCCATGGCCTCATCGTACACCCCGGCCATGGGCCTTCCCGGGTCCAGCACCAGGTGGCAGAGCTCCTCAAATCGCTCTGCGTCCACCCGGCAGCCCAGGCTTTCCGAGCTCCAGGCGTAGGTGCCGTGCCGGTTCACCAGCAGCTCCTGGGCCGGGAATCCCGCTGCCTCCAGCATCTTGCGCACCCTGAATACCAGGGTTTTCAAAGCGCCGTAAGGATTGTCCTGGCTCTCGTCCGGCCAGATGGCGGCGAACAGGTCCCCGATTCCCAGCTCCTTTTTGCGGTTCATGATCAGGAAGCACAGCAGGCTCCAGGCCTTCCGGGAACGGTTGTCGTTGTCCCCCATATTCTTCTCCCCAAGGGTAAGGGAGAATCCCCCCAATGTGTTGACCTGGATCACCGGCCGTTCTTCTGATGTGTAATTCATGTCTTATCTTCCCCCTTATTAGTCAAAACCAAATGTTACAATCATCCCAGCAGCTGGGCCAGCCTCGCTTTCACCTGTTCCATCATCTGGGAATACTTTTCCAGTTTTTCCTTCTCCGCATCGATCTTAGCCTGAGGCGCACGGCTGACAAACTTCTCATTGTTCAGCATGCCATAGGAGCGGGCAAGCTCACCCTCCAGCCGTTTCTCCTCGCCGCGCAGGCGCTCGATCTCCTTGCCGATGTCCACCAGGTCCGCAAAGGGCATGTAGATGGCCGCTCTTGGGATCACCGCGGACACGGCGTCAGGGGCGATGCCCTCCTTGTCCTTCTGCAGAACCACCTCGTTGGCATAACCCAGGGAGGCGAAAAAGCTTCTGCTGTGCTCGAAGATTCCCAACAGCGCCTCGTCCTCGCTGACCACGTACACCTTGGCCCGCTTGCTGGGCGGAACGTTCATGTCGGAACGCACGCCGCGGATGGCGCGCACCGCCTCCTTGATGGTCTCGGTGGCGTTCTCCTCCTCCTTGAAATTCCAGTCGTCCCGGTAAAGCGGCCACTGGGACACCATGATGGTCTCCTCTTCCTCCTGGAGGTTACAGAAAATCTCCTCCGTGATAAAGGGCATAAAGGGATGGAGAAGCTTTAACGCGTTGATCAGCACGGTCTTTAAGGTCCATACCGCCGCTGCCTTGGTGGCGTCATCTTCATTGTACAGCCTTGGCTTCACCATTTCAATATACCAATCGCAAAATTCTTCCCAGATAAAGTCATAAACCTTCTGGAGGGCGATTCCCAGCTCGTAGCGGTCCAGATTTTCCGTCACGTCCTTAGCCAGGGTGTTGACCTTGGAGAGAATCCAGCGGTCCGCCATGGTCAGGCTGTCCAGGGTAACGCCGGCCACATCCGGCGCTTTTTCGATGTTCATCATAATGAAGCGGGAGGCGTTCCACACCTTGTTGGCAAAGTTGCGGCTGTTCTCCACACGCTCCCAGTAGAAACGCATGTCGTTGCCGGGCGCATTTCCGGTAATCAATGTCATGCGCAGGGCGTCGGCGCCGTACTTGTCGATCACTTCCAGGGGATCGATGCCGTTGCCCAGGGACTTGCTCATCTTCCGGCCCTGGGAATCCCGAACCAGACCGTGGATCAGCACGGTGTGGAACGGTGACTTCCCGGTCTGCTCCAACCCGGAGAACACCATGCGGATGACCCAGAAGAAGATGATGTCATAACCGGTCACCAGCACGTCCGTGGGGTAGAAATACTCCAGGTCCTCGGTCTTTTCCGGCCAGCCCAGGGTCGAGAAGGGCCACAGGGCGGAGGAAAACCAGGTGTCCAGGGTGTCCTCATCCTGCACGAAAGAGGTGCCGCCGCACTTGGGGCACTTGCAGGGCGCTTCCTTGGCTACCACGATCTCGCCGCAGTCCTGGCAGTAGTAGGCCGGAATCCGGTGGCCCCACCACAGCTGGCGGGAAATGCACCAGTCGCGGATGTTCTCCAGCCAGTGCAGATAAGTCTTTCCAAAGCTCTCGGGCACGAATTTCAGCTCGCCGGTCTTAAGCGCCTCGATGGCGGGTTTTGCCATCTCCTCCATCTTTACGAACCACTGCTGCTTCACCATAGGCTCCACCGTGGTCTTGCAGCGGTCGTGGGTGCCAACGTTGTGGGAGTGGGGAACCACCTTGACCAACAGGCCCTGGTCCTCCAGATCCTTCACAATGGCCTTTCTGGCCTCGTAGCGGTCCATGCCGAAGTAAGGACCGGGTACGTTCACGGTGGCGTCGTCGTTTAAGATCACGATCTCTTCCAGGTTGTGGCGCTTGCCCACCTCGAAATCGTTGGGGTCGTGAGCGGGGGTGATCTTCACGCAGCCAGTACCGAACTCCTGGTCTACGTACGCGTCGGCGACCACCGGGATCTGGCGGCCGGTCAACGGCAGCTCCAGCATTTTCCCGACAATGTCCTTGTAGCGCTCGTCCTCCGGGTTCACCGCCACGGCGGTGTCGCCCAGCATGGTCTCCGGACGGGTGGTGGCGATCTCCACAAAGCGTCCGGGCTCGCCTACTACCGGGTAGTTGATGTGCCAGAACTTTCCTTCCTGCTCCACGTGCTCCACCTCGGCGTCGGAGATGGAGGTCTGGCAGACCGGACACCAGTTGATGATCCGGGAGCCCTTATAGATGTATCCCTTCTCGTACAGCTTGACAAATACCTCCAGAACCGCGTCGGAACAGCCCTCGTCCATGGTGAACCGCTCCCGGTCCCAGTCCGCGGAGGAGCCCATCTTGTGCAGCTGGTTCACGATGCGGGTGCCGTACTCCTCTTTCCAGTCCCAGCACTTCTCCAAAAAGCCGTCCCGGCCCAGATCGTGCTTGTCGATGCCCTCCTGCTTCAGCTTGTCGATGACCTTGACCTCGGTGGCGATGGCCGCGTGGTCCGTGCCCGGCTGCCACAGGGCCTCGTAGCCCTGCATCCGCTTGTAGCGGATCAGGATATCCTGCATGGTGTTGTCCAGGGCGTGTCCCATGTGCAGCTGTCCGGTGATATTGGGCGGGGGCATCACGATGGTGAAGGGCTTTTTGTCCTTGTTCACCTTGGCGTGGAAATACTTTCCGTCCAGCCACTTCTGGTACAGGCGGTCCTCAATGTCCGCCGGATTGTAAGTTTTTTCCAATTCTTTCATTGATCTCACATCTCCTTTTCTGCCGGGCCTGCGGGGTGGTTTTTTTACATATAAAAACGCCCTCTGCAAACCCCTATTGTCTGCAAAGGGCGATCGTAACCGCGGTACCACCTTTGTTCACCGGGAAATTCCCGGCCTCATTGCGGCTGTTAACGGGGGCCGCCCGGGAACGCCTATCCGCCGGTAAAAAAGCGTGTCAGTGTTCCGGCTCCGAAGCTACCTTCCGCTGCGCCTCTCCCGGACGGCCTTTCAGCCTGTGAGCCGTCCTCTCTGCCGGCGGCGCCGGCGTACTCCTCTTCTTCACTGCCATTATTCAGATATATACTTTCTCATGATAATGATAATCTGCCGTTTTGTCAAGCAGTTTCTTTCACCTGCTCCTGCTCCCGCCAGCCCTTGCACACGTCCACCCATTTCTCGCAGCCCGAGGACAGCTCCAGCTCCGGGATGCTCAGGCGCACGGCGCTGTTGGCGCTGCCGCAGGCCGGGTATACTTCCTCAAACCGTTTCAGGGACTGGTCCAGGAATACCCGGACGCCGGGTTTTACGCCAAAGGGGCAGACGCCGCCTACTGCGTGGCCTACCAGGTCCTCGGCCTCCTGGGGGTGAGCATCTTCGCTTTGGTTCCGAACTCATCTTTGTATCTGCGGTTGTCTACCTTGGCGTCCCCGGCGGCTACTACCAGGACGGGCGCTCCGTCTACCATGAAGGATAAGGTTTTGGCGATGTGGGCCGGCTCACAGCCTACTGCCTGCGCCGCAAGATCTACCGTGGCGCTGGATACGTCGAATACCTGGACGCGTCCGCCCAGATTGAAATGGTTTAAGTGATCTTTTGCTATGTTAAATGCCATGTTTGGTTCCTCCATTTTTATGATGTTGGGGGTGATATATTCTGACCGCACGATACTGTGTTTCCTGGGGTTAGGGATGGGGGTGTTCCGGCCGCCCGACGGCTTATCTTCTTGACCGGAAAAGACCGGTCAAGAAGCATCGGATGTCCATCCGATGGGAAAAATGCTGGAGAAAGCCGCTTACAAGCGAGCTTGACGCGGCTTTCTCCAGCATTTTTCCCGCCGTCTATTCTGTTTCGTTATATCATTACCCGGTATTCCTGCTTCCATTGTTGGATCATTTTCGCGGATCCCTCGGCTCGCTTGACAGGGTCCTTTTTAAACAGCTCACGCAATCGCACTACGTCCTCGTTCACAAGCGCGCTTTGGCGGGCTGTCTCCAGCTCCTTCTCCCACTCTTCGATCAGCTCCCTGGTAAACAGGGCGTGGTAGCGCTCTCCTATGGGCAGCGCCGGCTCGAACACGGTCAGGTAGTAAATCTGCTTTAAGGTGCCCATGTCCTTGTTCATGTTGTAGGATTTGTCCAGTGCCTTGAAGGCACGGTCAAACTGGAACATCTGGGCGTAGGAAGCTCCCAGATTATGGTAGATTCCGGCCAGAAAACCGTCGTCCACCACCTTGTCTTTGGGATATTCCAAAAGCCGCTCGTAGCGTTGGGCCGCCTTGCCGTACTGCTTTTTGTGGAACAGGTCGTCCGCCCTGGCCTTGGCGTACTGGGCCGGGTGAAGCTTTCTTAAGCCCGCCACGGTCTGGCGGAAGCGGCTCTGCTCCTGGTCCGTGTAATAGTCGCACTCGGACAGGATCAAAAACAGCAGATCGTCGCTTTTTGATTTGCCGTCCATCAGCACCTTCAGCTTGTCCGCCAGATAGGCCATGTCCAGCTCTTCCCGGATAAAGACCAGAAGGGATTCGTCCACAAAGTCCTCCATCACCAGAAGCGGGTGATTGTAGATCACATAACACAATTCCTGGGAGGAGTGGATGTGGATTCCCAAAATCTCAATATAGTAAGGATGTTTCACCGGCTCATACCGGCACAACAGCAAACTCATAGCGTCACCTCTTGCTTAATCACCGCGTCCGAGGCCGGAAACAACTCCCCGAAGCCCTTGTCCCGGATCACCGTCACCATGGTCCGCTCGTCCAGAAAGGCCAGGCTCATCTGAATCCTGGTGGTTCTGGGGGGACGCTTGGGGAATCCGGTCAGGGGAATCCGCACCAGTTTCTTTTTCTTGGAATCTAACGGCGTGATCGTAAACTCGATTTCGTTCTGGTCGTCCAGAATAAAATCCATGGTACTCTTGGACTCGTACCAGTTGTCCCCGTAGGACGCCAGCACCAGCGAACCCTCCTTCTGCCCTCTCACCACCCGCATGGACACCTCTGTCTTGAGCCTGCCCTCGCAGATGAAAATATAGGGGTAGGATGTGGCGCTCTGCCGGCAGTCCGCGCCCTTGTAGGCCGCTCCCCTGGCGAAGAGCACCGGCTCCGCGAACACCTTCTTGCGGTGGCAGACCAGCTTCATAAACTCACCCGCCCAATCCGTGCGGTCGAACCCCTTTCCCGTCAGAAAGATGGAGGAAAACAGCTTCTTGGACAGCAGCCGCTCCCCGCAGGAGCAGAGAATCCGGTCCGCCAGACGGCTGCCCGACGGGGAATCCAGAATGTCCAGATTGAACGCCTCCTCCATATTTTCGCTGTCGGCCTGAACCATGTTCCGGCGCAGCCCCCGCTGCACCTTCATCTCATAGTAGCAGAGACGCTGGTTGGATAAATCAAACAGCCCCACCTGGTTGGTCCACAGATCCTTTTTCTGGCTCAGCACATAGTAGACAAAGCTCTCCATATGGCTGATCACGTGAACCTTCTCCCTGGGAATGCCCAGAAAATCGGCGCAGTACATCAGCGTATCCGTCATCTTGGCGTCCACCTGCTGAAGGGAAATCACCAGCTGGTCCACCTCATTCTCCCCGAATTCCTTTATGGGGTACTCTAACATTTTCCGGACAAACAGGTTTAACAGCTCCCGGCCCGTGTAACGGATCCCCCCGATGGTGGAGGTTCCGTCCTTGCGGACCATCTTCAGAAGCTTGTCCACAATCACACCCTCGCCGACCAGGGTGCAGGCGTAGGCCTCCTCCCCCGCCAGCCAGACTTCTTCCTGCTTCTTGCGGCATATCACCGTCGGAATCGTCCATGACTTTTCCTCATCATAACAGCTGATCCTGGTATAGTCGTCATTCAGGTCCAGCCCAATCACAAGCCCGTCCATAGACAGCCCCTTTCCTCACAATATATTCCTCATAACCGGACAAGGCTCCGCCCGGTTGTCAATCCTCAGACAATCAAATAATGGGAAACAGCTCCGAGAGAACCGCAGCCTTCTTCAGGTAGTCCTCCATGGCCTTTTTCAAGGCTTCCTCGTCCTTTTTGCCCTGGGCGGCTCCCATCTGGTTTAAGAGGGCAAAACGGCTGTTTTCCTTTCCGTCCAGCTTGTGGTCGCAGGCCACCCGGCCCTCGGCCGCCAGAACGCGTTTTCCCTCTTCATAATCGTAAATCCGGTACTCCATGGACTCGCCCTCAAACAGTATCTTCTGTTTGACGAAAATCCCCTGGTAAACCCGGCGTATCTCCTCGCTGTGGAACTGCTCCTCGTCCGGCAGAATCCGCACCAGAAGTTCCGGCCTGCCGTCCCGTCTGCCGATGTACTCCACCATGGCCTTGTCCATGATGTCCTCCGGCACCGCCATGTGCCGGGACAGCTCCCGGGTATAGGGGAACACCAATCCCTCCGCGATCAACAGCCCTCCGATCAGGCGGCAAAGCCTTGACTGCTCCTCCGTGAGCTTTTGACAGCCCGCGTAGTAGTAGGTCAGGGCCAGCAGGTAGATGGTGGGCACCTTGTCCTTCTCGATGCTCTGGTTCACGGCGCTCTCCAGGTACTCGAACACCCGCCCGTCCACCTTTTTGCGCTCCAGGAAATAGGCCACGCTCTTCTCGGTGAAATAGGCCTTCACCACGCTCTCCCGGGTCTTTTTGCGGTTCACGTAGAGCTGGAACACGGAGTCGATCTGGTCCGTGCTTCCGGTGAACATCATCTGGGCCAGAAGCCGCTCCTCCAGGTCGTAGGTCTCCACGTGCTCCTCCACGCCCCGGATCAGCACCTCGTACATCTGGCTCACCGTGCCGTTATAGTGCTCGCAGAGATAATCCAGGATCACGCTGTCGTACCGCCCTTCCCGGAACACGCCGTAGGACAGGTTTAACAGGATTTCATCCTGGTCGAATAAGTTCTGTAAAATCATCTTGGCGCAGAGCTTCATCCGCCGCCCCGGGCTGATCTGGCCGCTTCCGTAGAGGCGGATCATCTCGTAGGCTTCCCGGTAATAATTCTGGCTGATCAGCGTGCTGCAGATTTTCTGCCGCTGCTCTGTGGTCAGCTCCTCCTTGTCCATCTGCACCAGATAGGCGCAGTCAAAGGCCGCCCCATCCCCGCTCTCATCCTCGGCCTTGCGGCAGTAGTAGTCCGTCACCACGGTGGACAGCCTGCGGGCGAACACCGGGTTTAAATCCAATCCCTGCAGAATCTGCTCCACAAATTCCGCCTGATCGTCGTCCGCGATGCCGGTCTCCAAAATCCGGCGGCATTCCGCCAGCCGCAGCATGGTGTGCTCCGGGTAGACCTGGTAGCATTTCTCCAGAAGCTCCGGCTTATCCATCACCGGAACCTTCCAATATTGTACATCCGCGTACCGGTTGCCGAAGGCGTCCTGGAACAGCAGCACAATGTTGTCCGCGTAGATGGGCACATAGGCCGCCTGGTCCTCCAACAGGTAAGCGTAGTCCTCATTCAGTTCCTCATAGCGCACGATCACGTATTTCATCCGGCTGTCCCGGCATTTGATGCGGTAGGACCGCAGAATCCCGGGCAGCACCCGGGCCACCCGCCGGTCGATCATGTCCCGGTAGATAATGTGGTCGTAAATCACCGCCAGACGGCTGTCGATGCGGGAGGCAAACAGCTGCTCCATTGCGAACTTCTCCATGTGCCGGGTGTAGGTCTGGTACAGCTCCAGGGATGGGTTCATGTACAGCAGAATGTTCTTGTACAGCACCTTCCGGCTGTGCTCGTCCAGATCCTTCTCGTAGGAAAAGTACAGCAGCACCTCCCTGGGCAGCAGATGGCCGTAATCCCCGGGAAGGGAGTAGAGAAAATACTCGTACAGCCGCGTCAGATTCACGCCGCTCTCCAGGGCCAGCTTGTACCACTGGAACGCGCCCGCTCCCCTGCGGTCCCCCTTGATCAGGATGCTGCAGACCGCGGTCAGAAGCTCCACCCTGGGGTACAGCTCGTAGAGCCGCGTCATCAGCCGCTCGTACATCCTGCGGTAATGGCGCAGGGACAGGGCCTGGTGGGCGGCCTTTTCAGCCAGTTCCCGGCTCACCATGGCCTTTCTGGCTCCCAGGTACAGCGCCTGGACCTCAAAATCCCCCAGGGAGGCCATAAGATCCGGATGGTCCTCCAGCAGGCGGCAGGCCGCGGTGTACAGGAAGGGGCTGCGGCAGCCCTCCTGGTGCATGGCTTTCATGCGCAGATACAGCTCCAGCGGATTCTGCTTTAAGGTGGGGTCCAGCTTTAACAGCAGGAAAAACAGGTATTCCCTGGAAGAGTCCCCCTCCTCCAGATATTTTCCGATCAGGCGGATTAACGACTCCCGCTGGGACTGCGAGGGCGACAGCTGCATCTTCAGATACTGGTAAAAGCAGTAGTTTTCCACGTACTTTTCCCGCCGCTCCATCACGTGGTCCCGGCATTCCTCCAGTACGGAGGCCGCCGCGTCCTTCCTGCCGCCCTCCAGAAACAGCTCCGCCTGCAAAAGCCGGACCAGGTCGTCCTCCCGGTAATTCTCCCGCAGCTGTTCCACCTCCGCCGCCATCTGGTTGCGCAGCAGGGCCGGCTCGTAAACGCCGGTCTCGTAGTTTAAGCGCAGAGACAGGTACCGCAGCAGACTGTCCTTGTCGATGCGGCTTTCTTCCTCCGGGTCCCGGTGGGTGATATCCACCGTCTCGTCCCCCTCGGCCTCAACGGTCACCGTGAAGCGCTCCTTCAGGGAAACGATCTGAATCCGCCCGAAGTTCTTCCCCCGGTGCAGATGTCTGGGCCGGATGCGGTAGGAAACGGTGCAGCGCCCGCCGGAGAAATCCCGGTCCGTGATATGATCCGCCTCCAGCTCGATAAAGGGCTCGTCCGCCTCGATCTGGGCCGACACATACCCCCATCCGTTCACCCGTATCTCGATTTTATCTTCAATGGTATTTAATGGATTCTCATAAACTCTGGACTGGGTGTCCACCGACAGCTCCACGGGCTCCTTGACCCCCAGGGCCACCAGAAACTCCTCCAGCAGATTGCGCCTCCCGGGCCTGCCCCTGAGGCCGTCGTAGAGCGTCCTGCAGCGGGCGTCCTGCATAAAGGGCGCCTCCACAAAATCCTGGTACTCAAAGAGCTGCAGAGCCTGCTCCAAATCCCGCTTGGCCAGCCGCCCGAAGTCGTCCGGGGTGGCCAGGCTGTCCAGGATTTCCCCCGCACTGCCGGCCTGAATGCGCAAAGAATAAGGAATCTCTTTCTCACCGCCATTCGTGACCAGATAAAAAGATCCCTTGATAACTTCCCCATGTTCGCAATACTTGCTGTTGACTTCGTACACAATGCGGTTGCGCAGGCCGCCGAAGGCGTTGTTTGCAACCGTGACCCGCGGATTGCCGGAGTAAATCAGTCCCTTGATGTGCAGGCCGTTGCCGCTGACCACCATCAGTTCCCCCCTGGCCGTGGTGCCCGCGGGCACGCTTCCTTCCAGTGCGGACGGAGTGATCACAAGCTTCGGCACTTCGCTGTCAATGATTCCCTTGGCAAGCCGGTTGATCCGTTCTCTCATAGTACCACCTGTATCTTTATCCTTCGCTCATAATGTATTATGATACCACATTTCATCTTGAATTAAAAGTCAAAAGTTGATATGATAGAGGAAAATGGAACGACAATGGAGAGAGTGCGCTATGCTGAATGAACCTATGACCCTATACAAATTGATGAATCTGTATATGCTGAAACAGGTTAACTTTCCGCTGACCAACGCCCAGCTCACCAATTTTTTCACCGAGCACGAGTACACCACCTACTTCACGCTCCAGCAGGCGTTAAACGAGCTGGAGGACGCGGGGCTGATCCACAAGGAGCCCAGCCACAACAGCACCCGCTACGAGATCACCCGCGAGGGCGAGGAGACTCTGAACTTTTTCGGCAAGAACATCTCCCCCGCCATCGTAAACGATATGGACCAGTACCTGAAGGAGAACAAGTTCCGCCTCCGTGAGGAGGTGGGCACCAGCGCCGACTACTACAAGGCCACCGGCCAGGACTACATCGTCCACTGCGAGGTCCGCGAGGGCAAGACCGTGCTGATCCGCCTGGACTTGGCCCTGCCGGACAAGGAGCAGGCCGAGGCCATGTGCAGCAACTGGAAGGAAAAAAGCCAGGAGATCTACTCCTTTGCTATGAAAACTCTGCTGTCCTGAACCGTCTGTGAAACCTCAGGGAGCAGGGCCGCTGATCAAGAACCCCGATCAACGGCCCTGCTCCTTTTATGATTCCTGCCAGTTTTGGCAGCTCATAAATTTCCATTTTATTACAATCTGTCCAATTTCCCCTCGATGGCCGCGGCGGCCAGATCGATATCCTTCTTCTTCACAAAGATGCGGTACTGAATGCTGCTTCTGGGATCAGTCCCGAACCGGCTCGTCGCAATGGGACCGGAACCGTAGTTGCGGGCCATGCCGGCCGTGGTACAAATCACGTAGTCGATGCCGTGATGCTCCAGCGCCGCCCTGGCCCTCGCCTGGCTCTCTATGGAGTATGTGCTGTACACTTCCTTCCGGTTGAATATGGTGATCATAACGCCGCTCCTTTCCCCCGAATCCAATTAATCTGCTCTGTCATCTACAGTATAACAAATCCGCTCAAAAAAATCTTTACATTTCACGGATGCGCATATTAATTTTTTCTGCCGGTTCAGGCCGTCTCTCCCTGGAAGCGAACCCTACTCCCCGTCCGCGCTCTCCTCGCCGGGAACCGTCTCCGCCATGACCCGCTCGATCAGGTCCCAGATTTCCTCCCTGCCCTGTTTGGTCTCAGCGGAGAAGGGAATCAGGATTCCGTCCTTGTCCATGCCCAGGCCCTGGCGCAGGAGCTTCACCTGTTTCTGGATCTGGCTGCGGTTGATCTTGTCCAGCTTGGTGGCGATGATCACCGGGTGGTAGCCGTTGTACACGATCCAGTCGTACATGGACTTGTCGTTGGCCGACGGCTCGTGGCGGATGTCCACCAGCAGAAACACCATTTTCAGCATGGGGGACTGGCGCAGGTAGCGCTCGATCATCTTCCCCCACTTCTCCTTGGCCGCTAACGCCACCTTGGCATATCCGTAGCCCGGCAGGTCCACGTAGTACAGGGCGTCGTTGATGTTGTAAAAGTTGATGGTCTGGGTCTTGCCCGGCTGGGACGAGGTCCTGGCGTAGGCTTTCCGGTTCATCAGCGCGTTGATCAGGGACGACTTGCCCACATTGGACTTGCCGGAAAAGGCGAACTCCGGCAGATGGTTCTCCGGCAGCTTGCTGGTCACGCCAATCACGGTCTCCAGATTTACAGTCTTGATAATCATATCGGTGAATTCCTTTCTCTATGAGGCCAGAGCCTGGCTCAGCACCTGGGACATGTCCTTGACGTACACGATCTCCAGGCCCTTCGTGATCTCCCGGGACAGCTCCGCCATATCCGGCCGGTTCTTCTCCGGCACCAGCACCTTCTCGATGTGGGCCATCCGGGCCGCCAGAATCTTCTCCTTCAGCCCCCCGATGGGCAGGACCCGGCCTCTCAGGGTGATCTCGCCGGTCATGGCAAGTTTGGCGAACACTTTCCTGCCCGTCACCGCGCTGACCATAGCCGTGGCCATGGTGATGCCCGCGGAGGGGCCGTCCTTGGGCACCGCGCCCTCCGGGATGTGGATGTGCAGGTCGTGCTTCTCAAAATAATCGTTGGGCACCTGATAGTCCGGGCAGATGGACCGCACAAAGGTCAGGGCGGTCTGGGCCGACTCCTTCATCACATCGCCCAGCTGGCCGGTCATCAGCAGGTTCCCTTTGCCCGGCATCACGTTGACCTCGATCTGCAAGGTGTCCCCGCCAACGCTGGTCCAGGCCAGGCCGCGTACCACCCCCACCTGGTCCTCCTCGTTGGCGTCCTCAAAGGTCACCTTCTCCTTACCCAGGTACTTTTCCAGGTTGATCTCCGTGATCTTAATGGACTTGCGTTTATTTTCCAGAAATTCCCTGGCCGCTTTGCGGCAGA
Organism: Enterocloster lavalensis; assembly: GCF_046603895.1. Lineage (NCBI taxonomy): Bacteria > Bacillati > Bacillota > Clostridia > Lachnospirales > Lachnospiraceae > Enterocloster > Enterocloster lavalensis. Next base: position 5,990,516 of record NZ_CP176637.1, on the reverse strand, counting down.
TATCCCCGATGCGCCGTTCCAGATTGCGGACTCCGGCCTCCCGGGTGTAATTGTGAATGATCTTCTCCAGCGCCCGGTCAGAGAAGGAAACCTCCTCCCGGCTCAGGCCGTTGCGCTCCAGCTGCTTGCCCACCAGGTAATCCTTGGCAATGTGGAACTTTTCATTCTCCGTGTAGCTGTTCACCTCGATCAGCTCCATGCGGTCCAGCAGCGGGCCGGGGATGGTCTGGGTAGTGTTGGCCGTGGCGATAAACAGCACCTGGGATAAATCGATGGGCTGCTCCACGTAGTGGTCGCGGAACTTCACGTTCTGCTCGCTGTCCAGCACCTCCAGCAGCGCGGAGGAGGTGTCCCCCTTGTAATCGCTGCTGACCTTGTCGATCTCGTCCAGAAGCATCAGCGGATTGCTGACCCCGGCCTGTCTGAGGCCCTCCACGATGCGGCCCGGCATAGCGCCCACATAGGTCTTGCGGTGTCCGCGGATCTCCGCCTCATCCCGCACGCCGCCCAGGCTGATGCGCACGTACTTTTTATTTAACGCCCTGGCAACGGAGCGGGCGATACTGGTCTTTCCCGTACCGGGCGGGCCCACCAGACAGATAATGGGGCTGGTGCCCTTCTTCGTCAGGGTCCGCACGGCCAGATACTCCAGGATGCGCTCCTTGACCTTGTCCAGACCGTAGTGGTCCGCGTTCAGAATCTGCTGGGCGTGTTTCAAATCGTCGTTGTCCTTGGAAGTCTTTTTCCAGGGCAGCTCCAGAAGCGTCTCGATGTAGGTGCGCAGCACGTTGGCCTCCTGGCTTCCGGCCGGCATCCCGCGAAAACGCTCGATCTCCTTGCGCAGCTTGTCCTTGGTCTCCTTGTCCGCCTTCAAAAGTCCCAGTTTTTTCTGGTACTCGTCCGCGTCGGACATGGAACTGTCCTCCCCAAGCTCCTGGCGGATCACCTTCATCTGTTCCCGCAGGATATACTCCTTCTGGTTCTGGTCAATGTCCGCTCTTACCTTTTCCTGGAAATCCTTCTTGATGCGGTAAATCTCCATCTCGGACATCAGCGTCCGCAGGATCACCTCGTAGCGCGCTTCCAGGGAGTTACTCTCCAGCACGCCCTGGCGCACCGTGTAGTCCCAGGGCAGCTGAATGGCGATCTGATCCAGCAGTTCTTCCAGGCTGGGGATCACCTTGAGTCCCGGCAGCACGTCCTGGCTGAACTTGGCGTTCACCTGTCCGTACTCATCCAATTTATCCTTCACAATCCGCAGCATGGCCTCCTTGGTCAGGCTGTCCAGATCCTCATCTTCCTTATCCATGGAGCCAACCTGGGCGATCAGCGCCGGCTCCTCGCTGTCAAAGCAGAGAAGTTCTCCCCGCTCCATCCCTTCCACCAGCACCCGTACCACATGCTTGGGAAGCTTCACCATCTGTTTGACCACTGCGATGGTTCCCACCTGATACAGGTCGTCCAGTTCCGGCTCCACCACCTCGTGATGCTTCTGCGTCACCAGAAAAATTCTCTGGTCCCCGATCATGGCTTTCTCCACCGCGGCCATGGACCGCGGCCTGGTGATATCGAAGTGCATCACCATCTTGGGCAGTATGGTCAGCCCCCGTAATGCCACCACAGGCATTGTCTTAATTTGTTCTTCCATACTTGTTCGTTCACCTCTTGTACCCTTTAAAAGGCCGCTGCAACCTTTGGGATAACTGGTTTCTATCCTGTTTGCAGCGGCCTTTTTTTCACTTGTTCTATGCAATTTCTCCAGTCTTGCTATCCCCGCGTTTCCGGTCCGCGCGGCCCTTCCGCGGGTTTGCCGGCACATCCCGGTATACCAGCTCCGGCTGGGCTCTGTTTTTCACCACATCCCGGGTGATCGTACAGATGCCGATGCTCTCATCTGAGGGAATCTCGTACATCAGATCCATCATCACGCCCTCGATAATGGAGCGCAGGCCCCTGGCGCCGATCTTGCGGTCCACCGCCAGCTGGGCGATCTCCTCAAGGGCCTCCGGCGTGAATTCCAGCTTCACATTGTCCAGCTCCAGAAGCTTCTGATACTGCTTGATCAGGGCGTTCTTGGGTTCGGAGAGGATTCTCACCATGGCATCCCTGGTCAGAGACTGCAGGGACACGTTCACCGGCACACGGCCGATAAACTCCGGAATCAGGCCGAATTTGGTCAGATCCTTGGGCTCCACCTTCTTTAACAGCTCGTCGATGTTCATGTCGTTCTTATCCACGATCTCAGCGTTAAAGCCGATGGAACCGGCGGAGAGACGCGCCTCCACGATCTTCTCCAGTCCGTCGAAGGCGCCGCCCACGATGAAGAGGATGTTAGTGGTGTCGATCTGCAAAAGCTCCTGGTGCGGATGCTTTCTTCCGCCCTGGGGCGGCACGCTAGCCACAGTTCCCTCCAGAATCTTTAACAGGGCCTGCTGCACGCCCTCACCGGAAACGTCCCTGGTAATGGAGACATTCTCCGATTTCTTGGTAATCTTGTCGATCTCGTCGATATAGATAATGCCGTACTCCGCCCGGGCGATATCGTAATCCGCCGCCTGGATCAGTTTCAGCAAAATATTTTCCACGTCCTCGCCCACGTATCCGGCCTCGGTCAGCGCCGTGGCGTCCGCGATGGCGAAGGGAACATTCAAAATCTTGGCCAGAGTCTGCGCCAGATAGGTCTTTCCGGAACCCGTGGGGCCGATCATCAGAATATTGCTCTTCTGAACATCCACGTCCACATGCTGGCAGGCGGTCACGCGCTTGTAGTGGTTGTAAACCGCCACGGAAAGCACCTTTTTCGCCTCGTCCTGTCCGATTACATATTCGTCCAGAAACGTCTTGATCTCCTTGGGCTTCAACAGCCGGATATCCGAAAGGCCCGGAGCGGTCTCTTCCTCGATGCCGTCCAGTTCCTCCTCCAGAATCTCCGAGCAGAGCTCAATGCACTCGTCACAGATATAGACATTGTTGTTGCCTGCTCCGGCAATCATCTTTCGCACCTGATCCTGGGTCCTTCCGCAGAAGGAGCAGCGGATCGTGTCATCTGTCCTAATTGGCATATTTTTCCTTACCTTTCATTTACAGGTTTGGGGCGACGGTCAATGGTTGGTGATAATCTGGTCAATCAGGCCGTATTCCCTGGCCTCCTCAGCGCTCATGTAGTAATCGCGCTCCGTATCCCGCTCGATCATCTCCAGCGGTTTGCCGGTATTGGCCGCCAAAATCTCATTCAGTTTCCGTTTGGTCTTTAAAATGTTCTCGGCAACGATCTTGATCTCCGTCGCCTGGCCCTGGGCTCCGCCTGAGGGCTGGTGAATCATAATCTGGGAATTGGGAAGCGAGAAGCGCTTGCCCTTTGCGCCGCCGGAAAGCAGGAACGCGCCCATGCTGGCCGCCATTCCGATACAGATGGTGGACACGTCGCTCTTGATATAGTTCATGGTGTCGTAGATCGCCATGCCGGCGGTCACAGACCCGCCCGGGCTGTTGATGTACAGATTGATGTCCTTGCCCGGGTCCTCAGCCTCCAGAAACAGCAGCTGGGCCACAATCAAACTGGCTGACACATCGTTCACTTCCTCGCCCAGGAAAATGATCCTCTCTTTTAACAGCCGGGAGTAAATATCGTAGGAGCGCTCCCCGCGGCTGGTCTGTTCAATGACATAGGGTACTAAACTCATAATCAGATCCTCCTGTCTGTCATGTTGTTTTCACTTGACATTCCGTCTCATAAAACCAAGGAGGCTCCCAGCAGGCCATTCGGACACCAGGAATCCCCCTTGCTCTCAAAACGTGTTTAAACTAACTTGGCCTCTGCTACCAGGAAATCAACCGCTTCCTGAACGGCCAGATCTTCCTTCATCTGTTTCTTATCCTGCTCGCTCATGTACTCTTTCAGCTTGTCAGCCTCCATCTGGTAAGCGGCCGCCATCTTGGCGATCTCCTCGTCCAGACGCTCGTCGGAAACTTCGATGTTCTCCTGCTTTACCACTTCCTCCAGAACCAGTCTGGTCTCAATGCGCTTCACAGCCTGGGGACGCATGTTCTCCTTCATCTGATCCAGGGTCATGCCGGTGTATTTCAGGTACAGCTCCAGGTTCAGGCCCTGGCTCTGCATTCTGCGGGCGGTATCCTGAAGCATGTTCTCCACCTGTCCGTCGATCATGGGCTCCGGGATCTCCATAGTGGCTCCGGCCACTACCTTTTCAACCACGCGGTTCTCATTCTCAGTGGCGGCTTCCTTCTGCTTCTTCTCAGACAGTTTCGCCTCGATATCCTTTTTGTATTCATCCAGGGTCTCAAATTCGGAAACTTCTCCGGCGAACTCGTCGTTCAGCTCCGGGATCTCCTTGACCTTGATCTCCTTGACCGTCACCTTGAAGGTAGCGGGCTTGTTCGCCAGCTCGGCCGCATGGTACTCAGCCGGGAAGGTTACGTTTACTTCGCACTCCTCGCCGATGTTCTTGCCGATCAGCTGCTCCTCGAAGGTGTCGATGAAGGAGTGGGAGCCGATGGTCAGGCTGTAGTCCTCAGCCTTGCCGCCGTCAAACGCTTTGCCATCCACATAGCCGTCGAAATCGATCACAACCTGGTCGCCGTCGGCAACGGGTCTGTCCTCAACGGTCAGCAGTCTGGCGTTCTGCTCCTGAACCTTTTTCAGTTCAGCCTCGATGTCCTCGGCCTTCACGGTCATGTCGGCCTTCTCGACCTCTAATCCCTTGTACTCGCCCAGCGTCACTTCCGGCTTCACAGCCACGGTAGCGGTGTAGATAAAGGGCTGGCCCTTCTCGATCTGCTCGATGCTGATGGCGGGTCTGGAAACGATGTCCAGCTCGCTCTCCTTCATGGCGTCGGCGTAGGTCTCGTTGATGGCCTCGTCCGCAGCGTCCTCATAGAAAACGCCCACGCCGTACATCTTTTCGATCATGGCCTGGGGAGCTTTGCCCTTGCGGAAGCCGGGAATGTTGAAACGGTTCTTATTCTTATTGAATGCTTTCTTGATTGCCTTCTCAAACTGCTCCGCCGGCACCTCCACGGTCAGCTTCGCCATGTTTTTTTCTAATTTTTCTACTTGTAAACTCATTCTATGGGTTCCTCCTTAAAATATATGTGATTCGCCCATATCCCGAGGGCGCTACACTTCAATTTACCATTATAGCATGCCCGTTCGCAAAATTCCAGTATTATTTTGCGAAACTGCGCAGCTTTTCCAAAAAATTAATTCCATCTCCGGAAAGCCTGCGCAGTCTCACCCGCGCAGACGTCTCAGCACTGGTCGTACTGGATGGATTTCTTGATTTTGGCCGACTGCTGGGTTCCCTGAAGCAGGCGCACCAGCTCCAGCCCCAGGTCCAGCGCGTAGCCCAGGCCTCTGCCCGTGGTGATGTTTCCGTCCGTAATCACGCCCTGCAGGGTGTAGGAGACGCCATGGAGCCGGTCCTCGTAGCCCGGGTAACAGGTGGCGGTACGGCCCTTGAGCAGTCCCAGTTCTCCCAGCACGCTGGGCGCGGCGCAGATTGCGGCCACCCGGCGGCCCTGTTTGTTGGCCTTCACCAGCGCGGCTGCAAGCCCCTCGTGGGCTTTCAGATTCGGAGTCCCCGGAACGCCGCCCGGGAGAAAGAGCAGGTCCGCCTCGTCCGGATTCACCTCTTCGAACAGAGCGTCCGCCTGAATGGTGATATTGTGGGACCCGGTTACCATGCGGTTCCCGGTAACGGACACCAGGCGCGTCTCCACCCCGGCTCTGCGCAGCACGTCCACTACGGCCAGACATTCCACCTCTTCCAAACCTTCCGCTAAAAATGCAAACACCTTTGCCATGACAATCTCCTTCCCTGTACTTAATCTCATATCTGTTCAGTACCTTCACAGATACGAGCAAAAATCCATTTAAAATCGACTTCGTCGATAGGATTTTTGCTTGCATGCCCAGATTTTCGTACGGTCAGCGCAGCAAGTGCGCAGACCTGCCGAACAGTTACTTAATCTCATAGAACATTCTAGCATGGCTGAGGAAAATTGCCAGTCCTTTTTTTATTTTTGATAATTTTGCTGTTCTAACGAAAAACTACGTGTTATGATACTGTCAGAATGCATATGATCCAGGAGGAAAAGAATGGAAATTGAACGAAAATATCGGATTGCGGTTTTGCCGGAACATTACAGGTCCTACCCGGTCCGGGCCATTGAGCAGGCCTATTTGTGCACGGACCCGGTGGTGCGCGTGCGCCGGGACGGCGGCGAATACTATCTCACCTACAAGGGCCGGGGTCTGCTTGCCAGGGAGGAATACAACCTGCCCTTAAACGAACAGGCCTACAGGCATCTGCTGGAAAAAGCCGACGGCATCGTGCTGACCAAGGACCGCTACCGGATCCCCATGACCGGAACGTACGCCCACCTGACCATCGAGCTGGACGTATTTTCCGGGGTATACAGCGGCCTGATTCTGGCCGAGGTGGAATTTCCCACCGTGGAGGAGGCGGAAGCCTTCGTGCCCCCGGAGTGGTTCACCGAGGACGTGACCATGTCCGGCGAATACCAGAACAGCAGGCTCAGCAGCGGGAAAGTGGATTTCTGCTGATTCCGATCTCCGGTCCGGGGCGTTCCTTCCCGGGACCGCCGCTGCCCGCACTCTCATCCGTCCGTCAAAAAACGCCGCCGTCCCACAGACAGCAGCGTTTTTTTATTGAATGGAATGGGCCGGCGGCGCGCCCCCTGTTACCGGTTGGACATCCCTAAGATCAGCACCACCACAAACAGGACGCAGAGGCAGCCGATGATGATATCCATGGTCCGCACGGAGACGTGGATGTGGTCGTAGAAGCTCTCCTTGAGCGGCTTGGATTTGAGCTCCGTGTTCTCCTCCAAAAGCCGCCGGTTTTCCTCCTCCAGCTCCCGCAGGCGCTCCTCCGGAAGTTTTTCTCTCTCTTCCATAGGCGTTTACTTCTTCACGATGTACTTGCGGATATCCAGAGCGATTGCTACCACGATTACCACGCCCTGAAGGATGTACTGGTAGTTGGGGTCCACGCCCAGGAACTGCAGGGTGGATTTTAACAGCTCGAACACCAGCACGCCGACGATAACGCCGGAAATTTTACCGATACCGCCGTTTACCGACACGCCGCCGATGGTACAGGCTGCGATTGCCTCCAGCTCATAACCCTGGCCCATGTTGGTGCTGGCGCCCGCGGTCTTTGCCGCCAACAGGAAGCCGGCCAGCGCGTACAGAGCGGTTGCGGTCATGTAGATGATGATTTTGGTCTTTTTCACATTTACGCCGGACACCTCGGCAGCGCTCTCATTACCGCCAATGGCGTACATATATTTGCCGTGGCGGGTCATATTGTAGACGAACCACATGATCAGACCTACGATGGCTGCGATGATGAACAGGTAGGGAATACCCGGGAAATTCGCGGTTTTAAACAGAGCGCCGGTACCGACGTTCACGAAGTCCTTGCGGAAGCCGCCCAGGGGTACGTTCTTGGTGTAAACCTGCACAACGCCGTAAACGATCAGCTGCATGCCCAGGGTGCCGATGAATGCGGGCACGCTCAGGAAGGAGATCACAAGGCCGTTGATCAGACCGAAGATACAGCAGACCGCCACGCAGATCAGCAGTACCAGGATCACCGGGAGATCCGGCAGGTTGGGCCAGAAACGGCCCGCAAAGTTGGGGTCCTGAAGCAGGGTGCCTGCGATACAGGCGCTTAAGCCCACGCAGCGTCCTGCGGAAAGGTCGGTTCCGCGGGTGATCAGACAGCCGCTGACGCCGAAGGCGATGATGAAACGGGGCGCGCAGTTTAAGGCGATACCCTTCATGTTGTTGAAGCTGAAGAAATTATCCTTGGTAATACTCACATATGCCACCATGATGACCAGCAGCATGATAATTCCGTTGTTAATCAAAAAATCTTTTACATTTATTTTCTTCTTATCCATCCCTACGTCCTCCTTCGGCTAAAACTTGGTAGCCAGGCTCATGATATTCTCCTGGGTTGCTTCTTCACCGGACACCTCGCCGGTAATCCTGCCGTTACACATTACCATAATGCGGTCGGACATGCCGATCAGCTCCGGCATCTCGGAGGAAATCATGATAATGGCTTTTCCCTGCTTCGCAAGATTGATCATAATCTGATAGATCTCGTACTTGGCGCCGACGTCGATGCCTCGGGTGGGCTCATCCATGATCAGCACATCCGGGTTGTTGGCCAGCCACCGGGAAATGATTACCTTCTGCTGGTTGCCGCCCGACAGGGACTGGATTGTGGTCTTGCTGCTGGGCGTCTTGATGCTCAGCTTCGCCACGTTGTCCTTGACCAGCTGCTCAATCTTCCCGTGGTTCAGCACGATTCCCATATCCAGGTACTGGTTTAGCGAGGAAATGGACACGTTGTCCGCAATGGACAGACAGCCGATGATGCCCGTTCCGCGGCGGTCCTCAGTGATCATACCGATGCTGTTGCGGATGGCCTCCTGAGGCCGCACCACCTTGATGGGCTTGCCGTCCATGAGAATCTCGCCGCTTGCCACATGGCGCATGCCAAAGATGGCCTCCATCAGTTCGGTTCTCTGGGCGCCCACCAGGCCGCCGAAGCCGAGGATTTCACCCCGGTGCAGCTCAAAGCTGCAGTCCTGGAAAGAGCGCTCGTGGATGCTGGATAAGTGTTTCACCTCCAGGATCACGTCGCCGGGTTTGTTGTCCCTTGGCGGGTAGATGTTGGTCAGCTCGCGGCCTACCATCTGCTTTACGATCTCCTGGTCGCTGATGTCCTTCACGGCCCAGCTGCCCACGTAGGTGCCGTCGCGCATGATGGTGATGTCGTCCGCGATCTCGCGGATCTCCGCCATCTTGTGGGATATGTAAATCAGGGAAACGCCCCGGTCCCGCAGATCGCGCACAATCCGAAACAGGGCCTCCACCTCATTGTCCGTCAGGGAGGATGTGGGCTCATCCAGAATCACCACCTTGGCGTTCATGGATACTGCCTTGGCAATCTCAACGGACTGCATTTGCGAGATGGACAGAGTTCCCAGCTTGGCCTTGGGGTCGAAATCCATCTTCACGTCCCTCAGCCACTTCTGCGCTTCCTCATTCATTTTCTTATGGTCGATTACCTTCAGCGGGCCATAATTTCTGGTCGGAAACCTGCCGCAGTACATGTTCTCAGCGATGGAACGCTCCGGTATGGGCTGCAGCTCCTGGTGCACCATGGCCAGACCTTTGTGGAGGGCGTCGTCGGGGTTTATGATGTTCATCTTTTCCCCGTCCAGGTAGACCTCCCCCTCATCCATCTTATAAATTCCGAACAGGCATTTCATCAGCGTGGATTTGCCGGCGCCGTTCTCACCCATCAGAGCGTGTACGGAGCCCGGCCGGACTTTCAGGCTGATCCCGTCCAGAGCCTTGACGCCGGGGAAGCTTTTGCTGACACCCCGCATTTCCAATCTGTACTCTGCCATCCCGTTATCTCCTTTCATAAAATCAGGTGTGCCGGACAGACACACCTGAAAAGTTTCTACTCTGCGAACCGATTATTTCACGATATCGAGGATCTGCTGCGCGTTCTCGTTGGTAACCTTTACATAGTCAACCATGTTTACATTCGCAACATCCTTGCCGTTTAAGAAATCACAGGCAATGTCAGCGGCGGTCTTAGCCTGGCTGATGTGATCGTTAAATACGGTACCGGTCATCTTGCCTTCCATTACGTTCTGAACGGCCTCGGTCAGAGCGTCAACGCCTACGATGTAGATGTCCTCGCCCACTTTTCTGTCAGCTGCCTGGATAGCGGCCAGAGCGCCCAGAGCCATAGCGTCGTTGTTACAGAACACAACGTCGATCTTGTCGCCGTACTGAGTCAGGGCATCCTGCACGATCTGCTGGCCCTTAGCCTGATCCCAGTCGCCTCTCTGCTTTAACAGTTCCTCAACCTGTACGCCTGCGTCGGTCAGAGCCTTCACGGAATACTCGGTTCTGTACTGAGCGTCTACGTTCTCGGGATCGCCCTGAACCATGATGTAGGACACAACGCCGTCGCCGTTGGCATCGCCGTGGTTCTCAAGCTCTGCGATCTCCTCGCCCTGGAAGGTGCCGGACTGTCTTGCGTCAGCGCCAACGTATGTAGCCTTGATTCCTTCGTCTTTCCATCTCTGCTCTTCAGCGGCATCCGGCTCACGGTTGATGTAAACAACGGGGATTCCGGCCTCGTTACACTTGTCGGTAACGGAAGGAGCGGAGGAGGACTGAACCAGGTTCAGAATCAGAACGTCTACGCCCTGGTTGATGAAGTTGTCGATCTGGTTGGTCTGCTCAGCCTGATCGTTCTTGCCGTCCATGATGGTGATGTTCTCTTTCTTGAAGCCCAGGTCCTCGGTCAGATATCTCTCTAACTCGGTGCGGTACAGGGTCATGAAGTTATCGTCGAATTTGTAAATGCTGATGCCGACTTTCTTGTCCGCATAGTCACCCGTGGTCGCTGCTGCTGCCTCGGTCGCTGCTGCCGCTGCCGCCTCGGTCGCTGCCTCTGTGGCCGCCTCGGTCGCCGCTTCAGTTGCCGCTGTGGTCGGAGCCTCGGTCGCTGCCGCTGTGGTCTCTTTCGCGCCACCGCCGCATCCTGCCATGGAAACTACCATTGCGGAAGCCATTGCAACTGCAGTAACTTTTCTTAATACTCTCATGTTTGTATTCCTCCCTTTGCTTTGTTTTCGGTTTTCTGTCGTATTTGTTACTTTTATCTTAACGACAAGGTTATTATAGTTCCGAATTATGCATTTTTCCATATGATTTTTTACGGTCCATTATGAAATTTCTTTGATTTTCTGTCTAAAATGATATTTTTCCATGATTTTCTCTAAACTTTCAAAGCATTTTTCCGCCGCGCAGGGGGGAACAAAGTGCCTTCGGCACTCTCAACTCCCCTGCCCCTCACTCATGAGGGGTTTTAGGGGATTTCCTTTTTTGCTGCTTTATTGTAAAATGTTCTTATGCATAAGAACATCCTCCAAACTATTTTTTCTGACCACTTTGAATATATCCAATATGTTATTCGACCTGATAAAAATGTTTTGGATAACATCAACCGGATGATCCTCTGCCATGATCCTTCTTATGGCGGAGCTTTCTTTGGCTGTCCTCATTGTGGTAACCTTAAATTTGTTCCCTTTTCCTGTAAAAGCCGGTTCTGTCCCTCATGCGGCAACGTCTATAACCAGAAACGTGCTTTTCGTATGTCTTGTAAACTCGTTTCCTGTATCCACAGACACTGTGTCTTTACCATTCCTGAGGAACTGCGCATCTTCTTTCTTAAGGACCACTCACTCCTTAACTGCCTGTTCCATTCTGTCAGGGATGTCGTCCTACGCATGTTCTTCAAGATGAATAAGTCCGAACTCTTTACTCCTGGTTTTATCTGCGTCCTTCATACCTTCGGTAGAGATTTAAAGTGGAATCCTCACATCCATGCCCTGATTTCGGAAGGCGGTGCTGGCAACATTACTCCCTGGCGACCCAATCCCCATTTTGATTATGATTTCCTGCGCCTGGCTTTTCGGAAAGTCCTTTTGGATCAGCTCTCTCTTAAACTGGGACCGCCTTTTAAGAAGCTTAAAAATCAAATCTACAAAGACCATCCCGAAGGCTTTTATGTGAGAGCCAAACCTAATTTGTGTTCTCCTGATATCACCATTAAATACATCAGCAGATACCTTGGACGGCCTGTCATTGCCACTTCCAGGATGGATGCCTATGACGGGGATTCTGTGACGTTCCATTATCAGCGACATGAGGACCATAAAACGATCACAGAATGCATCCCCGCCATTGACTTTATCAAACGCCTGATCCTGCATATCCCTGACAAGCATTTTAAAATGGTCCGCTACTACGGCATTTATGCAAAGCACCACAAACAGGAAAAAAATCTCCGGAAATGTTTATCCAAGCAGAAGCAGCATTATCTTTCTAAGCTCCTAGATTGGCGGAATTTGATTCTTCTGACCTTTGGCTATGATCCGCTCAGATGCCCGGAGTGTGGCACTTCTATGTTGGTTTTAGAAGTTTACCACAAAAAAACTGCACTATTTGAACGCTATCGAAAGGTTATGGGATATGGATAGTTCCATATGCCCTATTCTTTCTCTACCGTCAGATAGTGCAGCCTAAACCAAAAACAAAAAATACATAGACAACGTCATGGCGAAGTCACACCTTCGCTCTTTTGCTATGCCTTTTTTATTTCCAATCTATTATACACCATCTTCGCTGATTTGAGAAGTTTCCTATAAAGCAAAAAAGCCCTGTGCCAGGGAGCTTTGCTCCATTTTGCACAAGGCTTTCGCTCTTTTTCATTCTATTTCTCACCAGTCAGCGCAATCTGCGGGCAGCGGTAGTATTTTCCGCCGTCTAAATGGATGTCCTCCGGCACGCCCTTCCCCAGGGCAAGGGCCGCCGCGATGTCAAAAATCACCCTGGCGTACTGCTCCCGGTCGGACTCCACCGTGCCGAACAGATCCCCTGCCGCCAGGGCTTCCTTGCCCACCGGCGTGCCGTCGATGCCCACCACCTTGATGGCGCCCCTGGAGATATTCGCCCGCTTGATGGCGTCGATGGCGCCCAGGGCCATGTCGTCGTTGTTGCAGATCACCAGCTCGATCTGTTCCGGATATTCCGAGATCCATTGCTCCATCCAGGCCGACGCCTGGCTGCGCTCCCAGTTGGCGATGCCGCCGGTAAGCTTTTCCAGGGGCACTCCGCCGTCCTTTAAGGTCTGGATGGACCACTCGGTGCGGATCAGGGAGTCCTGATGGCTGCTCTCCCCCTCCAGGAGCACGTAGCTGACCATGCCGTCCCCGTTCCGGTCCAGGCAGGAGGGGTCCTTTTTGTAAGCGTCCACCAGAATATTCCCCTGGAGCACCGCGGACTCCTTGGCGTCCGCTCCGATGTAATACAGTTTCTCCCACCGGTTCATGTCCTCCTCCACCGGCTCCCGGTTGAAGAACACCACGGGGATGCCCGCGTCCATGGCCTTGTCGATGATGATGGACGCCGCGGAGCGGTCCACGATGTTCACGCACAGAGCGTCGTAGCCCAGGGAGATGAAGCGTTCCACCTGGCTGTTCTGGGTATTCTGGTTCAGCTTGGCGTCCACAATGTCCATAACCACTTTGATTCCCGTCTCCTGCTCATAGGCCTTGGCCCGCTCCTCCAGGGCCGCCCGGACCGTGCTGATAAAGGTGTCGTCGCCCCGGTACAGGGCCACCCCGATGCGGATCGAGGTTTTAGGCGGCGGCACCCGGTTGGTTCTGAACCAGCACACAATCCCGGCCACGGCCAGAGCCAGCGCAAGGGCTGCCGCGGTCCCGCCGCACAGCCAGCGTTTTTTGTTGACCTCCATATGGTTTCCTCCCCGATATTCTATCATTTCCCCATCAATCCATGGGGTAGAGCATCTTCTCGTACTGCTTGTCCCGCAGCTGCGGTTTTTCAATGTAATAGGAGTCCAGAAGAATCTGTTCCCTCTGCCGGCTTCCCTCGATGGCCTCCACGGCCCGCTCCACGCTCAAATATCCCTCGTCGTACCGGTTGTAGGTCACAAGCCCGGTGATGATCCCCTGGTCCAGCTGGTTGAGCAGGGCCGTGGTGCCGCCAACGCCGTAAAGTCCGGTGATGTATTGGTGGTAAACGCTGCTGTCCTCCAGAATCTGGGCCGCCTCCCCCAGGGACGGCGTGTCCAGGGCCACGATGGCCGCCCTGCCGCTGCCCGGATAGACGGTCTCCTCGATCACTCCGCGGTAGGTGTCTCCGTCCCGGCGTTCCACCAGCGTGCAGGTGAAGCCCGCCTGTTCCAGAACAGTCCGCACGCCGTCGTACACCCGCAGGTTGAGCCCGTATTCCAGCCCGTCGGTGAACAGGTAGACCGGATTTTCCTTAGGTTCATGGGCCGCCACCGCATTTCCCAGCTTCTCTCCCATCTCATAGCCGTCCACCGCCACGTTCGCCACCACGATCTCATTGGGAACCTGGGAGCCCAGCACCACCAGCGGGCTGTTTAAACTGGTGCGGTCCAGCGCCCGGATCGTCTCCCGCTCGTTTACCGGGGTCAGAATCACGGCCTTGGCCCCGTCCTTGATCTCCCGGTTGATTAACTCCAGCTGCTGCTCCTGGTCATTTCGCTCGTATAAGGTGATAAAGCTGATATCCGCGTGGTACTCCAGAGCCGCCTTGTCCATGCCCTTGCGGAAATTCCCGTAAAAGTCGTCGTTGGAATCCTCAATGATCACGGAGATAGGGTGTATCTCCACCTTTTTCTCCTTGATGATCAGGTTGGTGGACGACATCAGAAACAGCAGGACCAGGGCGCAGGCCGACAGGGCCCACAGTATTTTCTCATTTTTTGACATAACATTCATGTTTCAATCCCCTCCGCCCCGCTGTTTACGTGACCTTCTGTGCCACCTGCTCATAGGGAACCGCAGGCAGGTGGGCCGTTACCGTGGTCCCCTCGTCCGGCTCCGAGTCGATGACAAGCCCGTACTCCTTGCCAAAGTACAGCTTGATGCGCTCGTTCACATTGCGCACGCCGATGCCGGAGCCGCGCCTGGAGGGCACGTGCTCAGCGGCCGCAAACAGGTTCTCCACCTGCTCCTGCGTCATGCCAAGGCCGTTGTCCCCCACGCTCATGTAGAGGTCGTCCCCCTCCCGCCACGCTTTAATGAGAATCTCGCCGTCGCCGTCCATGAATTCCATGCCGTGGTAGATGGCGTTCTCCACCAGGGGTTGCAGCATGAGCTTTAAGCTGGCCAGCTCCTCCACGCCCTCCCCCGCCTCAATGGAGTAGGTGAATTTGTTCTTATAGCGCATGGACTGGATCATCAGGTAGTTGCGCACATGCTCCAGCTCGTCCCGCACCGGGATGATGCTCTTGCCTTTGCTCAGGCTGATGCGGAAAAACCGTGCCAGGGCGGTCACCGCCTTCACGGCCTCGGACTGCCGCTCGTTCTCGATCATCCACACGATGATGTCCAGGGTGTTGTAGAGGAAATGGGGGTTGATCTGGGACTGCAAGGTGTCGAACTCGCTCTTTCGCTTGGACTCGTGCTCCGCCACAATGTCGTCCATAAGCCGCCTGATCTGCCGGGCCATGTTTTGGATGGAATTGCCCAGATGCTGGATCTCGTAGGAGCCGCCCGCGTACACGTTGGTCTCCAGATGGCCCTCCTCGATCTCGTTCACCGACTTCTCCAGCTCCTTGATGGGATCCGTGATCCTGGAGGAGATGTAGGAGTTGATGATGGACAGGATGAACAGGATAAAGGCGATGATAAAGACCACGAACAGCTTGGTTTTCAGATTGTTTAAGGACACCCCGTCCATGGGCGTGACGCCCACGATCTTCCAGCCGGTGTACCCCACGCTCTTCACCGTCACCAGGCGCTTTTTCCCCTCAAACAGCTCCTCGTGGTTGCCGTCCCGGTACTCCGACGCCTTTACGTTGTTCTCCCTGGCGATGCCGGAGTCCAGCAGCTGGGCCCTGGGATGGTAAATGATATCCCCGCCGCTGGTGATCAGGTACACGTAGCCGCCGTTTCCCAGGCTGACGCTGTCAAAGAGCTGTTCCAGGCTGTTGTAGCGGATGTCGATGAGCAGCACTCCCTGGTCCGTGTAGGGGCCCTGGGTGATCTCCACGGCCCGGGTCACGGAGATGACCCAGCGGTACTGGTTCTCGTTGGCGTCGAAGATGTACTGGACCTGGGGGATGGAGAAATGCAGGTTCTCCGTCTTTTCCAGGGTGTTCCGGAACCAGGGTTCCGACGTGACGTCCAGATTGGTCTTTAAGCGGGCGGCGGGAACCGCCTCCAAAAGCCTGCCGTCGTTGGACAGGAGGGCGATATTTTCCACGTTGTCCTTGTTGTTGTCGTAGAGCAGCGTGATCTCGCGGTTGATGGAGCTGTCGGATAGGTCCGCGTTCTTGACGGCCCCATAGTACAGGGAGTCGGACAACTTCATGATGGTGCGCAGGTAGGTGTCCGTGGTCCGGGAGAGCTGGTTGATCAGGATCTGGTTCTCCTCCTGGATGGCCGCGGACATCTGCCCGGACATGCGGCTGTACATGGACAGCCCGATGAAGATGCTGGCCGCCAGGGCGGACACGGTGAAATAGATGAATATGGTGTAGCGGATGCTGGTATTCTGGAACGGATACCGGCGCTTTTTCAAAGGCATGGCCGCCCTCCTCGCTTACTTGGCCCCCCGGAATTTGGTGGGCGATACGCCGAAACGCTTTTTAAACACATAGCTGAAATAGTTCTGCTCCTGATAACCCACCTTTGCCGCGATCACATAGGTCTTGTCGTCGGTTTTGCCCAGAAGCTCCACCGCCTTGTCCAGGCGCACCTCGGTCAGGTAGGCGATATAGGCCTGACCTGTCTCCTTCTTGAACATGGTGGAAAAATAGGCGGGGCTCATGTGCAGGTGGCGGCAAATTTTTTCCACGGATAAGTCCGGGTCCTGGTAATTGTCCTGGATGTACTGCTTGGCCTCCTTGATCACCTGCTTCATGGTGTTGTCGCGCTCCTGGTTCATGGCCTGGTTCATGCGCAGGGCGATGGGCAGCAGCCACTGGCCGAATTCCTCCTGCTTCTGCATCTTGGGAATCACGCTGAAGGTGTCCGCATAATCCCGGCCCTCGCCGAACATTTCCGCCATGTCCAGATCGTACTGCTGAATCAGCTGCACGATGCAGTTGGCCACGCTCAGCATGTAGGCCTGATGCTGCCGGAAATGCACCTTTGCGTCGCTCATCCGGTCTACCACCCGCCTGACCGCGGCTTCGATCTTCTCCTGGGGGCCGAATTTCACGGCCGCGATCAGGTCTGCCTCGTCCCGGCTGTCAAAGGCCAGCTTGCCCCCGTCCCCCGGCTCCACGTCGTTGATGTAGATGGTGCTGCCGATGCCCACGATGGCCTTGTAGCCCAGGGCGTCCACCGCCGCCTTGTAGGAATCGCTGATATGGAGCAGGTCCGTGCAGCGGTGGCCGATGCCGATGGTGATGGGCACCTCCAGGATCTTGCGCGTCTCCTTGCAGATATCGCCCAGCACGTCGATGAGGCCGGTCTGGGTGTTCTCCTGGTCGATGGCGGCGATCACCGTCATGCCGGACTCCGGCCCCAGATTGGAGGTGAACAGGGTGAAACGGCAGTAGTCCTTCAGCTTTTCTTCCACGATCTGCATGACGGAAATGGGGATCAAGTCGGCCTCCTGGTGCAGGGGCAGCTCCTTGCCCTCCTTCTGCTCCGCCGGTTCGATGTCGATGACCGCGACCACCCATTTCTGGGCTCCCGCGATGGGGATATCGTACTCCGAGAGGCGGCCCGCCAGAAGATCGCCGCTCACCCGGCGGTTGATCAGGTCGTTTAAGAACTGCTCCCGCAGGATGGGCAGGCTCTTGCGGTAGTTCTCCCGCAACAGGCTGACGTTGCGCTTCTGCTCGATCTCCTCGTCCAGGTTTGCTTTGATCCGCTTTAAAATGGCGGTCAGCTCCTCCACGTTGACCGGCTTTAAAATGTACTCGGTGACGTTGAGCTTGATGGCCTGCTTGGCGTACTCGAAATCATCGTAGCCGGAGAAAATGACGATCTTGGTGGAGGGGAAACGCTGGCGGACCTTTTCCGCCAAGGTCAGTCCGTCCATGTAGGGCATGCGGATATCCGTCAGAACCACGTCCGGCTCCAGGGCCTCGATGCGCTCCAGGGCCTCCTCGCCGTTCTCCGCATCCCCCACCACCTGGAATCCGGCCGCGTTCCAGTCGATCTTCTTGATGATGCTCTTGCGCACTTCTTCCTCGTCGTCCACCAGGATAATCCGATATAAGTCCATATCCAAAACCTCTTCTCCATCATGATTCGCCATTTGATTTGCAGCTTATTTACTGATCAGTATACAATATTTGGGCGGCTGCGGCAACTGTTTCCACGGTTGTGGTGGGAATGAGGGGGCCTCTCTATCCCCTCTATATGCGGTACAGCAGCGCGTTGCAGATGGCGGCCGCCACATTGCTGCCGCCTTTTCTGCCCCTGGCCACGATATAAGGCGTGTCAGGCAGCGTCAGAATCAGCTCCTTGGACTGGACCACGTTGACAAATCCCACCGGCACCCCGATAATCAGCGCGGGCTTCAAACGTCCCTCCGTCACCAGTTCGTACAGCCGCACCAATGCCGTTGGCGCGTTTCCCACCGCAAAAATGCAGGGAATCCGCTCCCTGGGGCCGCCCGTTCCGTACAGGCCGGCCGCCTTGTCCATGCTGGCCGTGGCTCTGGTACAGCCCTCCCCGGCGGCAATCTCCGCCACATCCGGGTCCGCCATGAAACAGAGCGCTTCCCCGCCCAGTTTCTCCAGCCGCCCTTTGTTCACGCCCGAGAATCCCATCCGGGTGTCCGTCACGATGTGCGCCCCGGCCTTAAGGGCCTTAAGGCCCTGCTCCACCGCCCGGTCTGAGAAAACCAGGCTGTCCGCGTACTCAAAATCCGCCGTGGTGTGGATACACCGCTTGATCACCGGCTCCTGCTCCGGGTCCAGGACCTTTCCCATCTGTTCCAGTTCCCGGCCGATGATCTCAAAGCTTCTGGTCTCGATCTGAGACGGCAGCACCTGCTCCAACTCAATTTTCACGGCTGTTCCCTCCCTCTATTCCCATAATCTCGTAAATCCGATCCATATCCAGACTCTCCCGCAGCCCTTTTGCCAGGGCCGTAAACTGCATCTCCTTGAACGCCGCATAGTCGAAATCCGCCGTACCGGCCAGGTCCGCACAAAGCCCTTTTTTCGCCAGCAGCGCCTCCGTCAGGGACCTGGCGATGCCGGGATCGTCGAATATGCCGTGAACGTAGGAGCCGTACACATTTCCCCGGTTCCAGCCGTCGGTTTTGACCTGCTTGGAATCCGACTGCGTCTCCAGGAGATAGGCCATTGGGCGGCAGATTTCCGGCTCCGCCCGGTAATCCACCAGCCGTCCCGTATCCTCTGGCCCCCGCCCTCCGGAGATTGCGGTGCGGCCCATATGAATCTCATAGCCGGTGAGGCATTTCCCCGACAGGGCGGACAGGGGTCCGTCCAGCTCCCCGAGAGAGCCGGTGACCTGGGTGCGGACTTTCTCTGCCTCGAACCATGTGGTCAGGGGCAACAGGCCCAGACCGGCCGCACGATGGACAGACGCGCCCTCGGCTCCGGCCTCGTCGATCACTTCCTCTCCCAACATCTGGAAACCGCCGCAGATTCCCCAGATGGGAACCCGGCGGGAGGCCAATTTTAATACCGCCGCCTCCAGCCCGCTGCTGCGCAGCCACAGGAGGTCGCTTATGGTGTTTTTCGTCCCCGGAAGCACCACCAGATCCGGCGCCCCAAGCTCCGAGGGCCGCGCCACATAGCGGACCCGCACGCAGGGGATGGCGCTTAAGGCGTTAAAGTCGGTGAAATTGGCGATCCGCGGGAACCGGATGACGGCGATATCTACCAGCGGGGCCGCAGCTGTGCTCTCCGGCTTGCCGTCCTGCGCGTCCATTGCCGCCGTCCCGCCGTCCCGCCGGACTTCCGCTGTGTTCCCGGCCTTGCCGTCCTGCGCGTCCATTGCCGCCGTCCTCCCGCCATCCGTCAGAGCTTCCTCTGTGTTCCCGGCTCTGCCGTCCAGCGGGACTTCCGCCGCGTTCCCGGCCCTGCCCTCCAGCGCGCCGCTTAAGCTGTCCTCGTCCTCCAGCTCCACCTGCATGTAGGGCACCAACCCGGCCACCGGAATGTTACAAAGCTCCTCCAGCATGGAAACGCCCGGGTCCAGAATCGTTTTGTCCCCCCGGAATTTGTTGATCACCAGGCCTTTCACCCGGGCCCGCTCCTCCTCTTTCAGAAGGGAAACGGTGCCGTAGAGCTGGGCGAACACGCCGCCCCGGTCGATGTCTCCCACCAGCAGCACCGGGGCGTCCGCCATGGCCGCCATGCCCATGTTCACGATATCCTCATGGTTTAAGTTGATCTCCGCCGGGCTTCCGGCCCCCTCGATCACGATGATGTCGTACTCCTCCGCCAGACGCCGGTAGGACTCCATCACCACCGGAACCAGCTCCTTTTTGTACGCAAAATAATCCCGGGCCTTCATATTTCCCAGGGGCACACCGCGCACGATCACCTGGCTGCCCACGTCCGTGGTGGGTTTGAGCAGAATGGGGTTCATATCCACAGTGGGCCGGATTCCGGCCGCCTCCGCCTGAACCACCTGGGCCCGGCCCATTTCCAGGCCGTCCCCGGTGATAAAGGAGTTGAGGGCCATATTCTGGGATTTAAAGGGGGCCACGCGGTAGCCGTCCTCCCGGAAGATGCGGCAGAGTCCCGCCGCGATCAGGCTTTTGCCCACATTGGACATGGTTCCCTGCACCATTATCGCTTTTGCCATCGTTTTATTCCTGCCTTTCCAAATGATCTGCGCCCGCCAGAATCCGCTCCAGCTCCCGGATGAGAATTTCGTTGTCCTCATGCAGTCTGACGCAGACGCGGTAATAGGTGTTGTCCAGTCCCCGGTAATTGGCGCAGGACCGGATCAGAATACGCCGCTCCAAAAGCGCTTCATACAGCCTGCCCCGCACGGACCGGTCCGCCCCGGCCGGATCGCGGAAGAAAATGTAGTTGGCCTCCGAGCCGTACACCGTAAGTCCAAGGCGGGTCAGCTCCCCGGACAGCCACCTGCGCTCCCGCGCAATAGCTTCTGTGGACGCGCGCACATATCCGGTCTCGCCGAGAGCCGCCAGCCCGGCCGCATGTGCCACGCTGGAAACGCTCCAGGGCTGGCGCACCTGCTTTAACCGCTCCATCAGTTCCCCGTCGGCACAGAGGCCGTAACCCAGGCGCAGCCCCGCCATCGCATAGAGCTTGGTAAACGCCTTGAGCACAAATACATTAGGGTATTTTTCCAAAAACGGAATCAGAGAACAGGACTCCGGGGCGTCCAGAAAATCGCAAAAACACTCGTCCACCGCCAGACGGACGCCCTGTTTGCGGCAGACACCTGCCACCCACTCCATGTCCTCCCGCGGGATGGACACGCCGGTGGGATTGTTGGGATTGCAGAGAAACAGAAGCTGCGGCTCCCCGGACAGCTTTTCCAAAAGCTCCCTGGGATTGAGCCGGAACCCGTCCTGTTCCCGCAAATCCAGCCAGGATACCCGGCAATCCACGGCGGCCAATGCCTGCTCGTATTCGGAAAAAGCCGGGGCCGTAACCAGGGCGCGCTTTGGCTTAAGCGCCAGCGCCAGCCCGAAGATCAGGTCCGCGGCCCCGTTTCCGCAGATCACCTGCTCCTGCGGCACGCCGTGATACGCGGCCAGGGCCGCCGTCAGCTTCCGGCTGCTGCTGTCCGGATAGACCGTGCAGTCCCCCAGACTGTCCGCCGCCGCCCGCCGCACCGCCTCAGGCAGGCCAAACGGGTTTAAATTGGCCGAGAAATCCAGATCCACCTCCTGGCTATAGATATCTCCTCCGTGCTGATATTCCATGGTCCTGTCCTCCTTCATAAAACTGCCCGCAGCGCGGGAATTTCCGACAACTGCGGCTGCGCTGCCGCCCACAGCGCCAAGATTACGGCTCACAATGCCAGCGCTGCCGCCCACAACGCCAGAACTCTCGCTCACAATGCCAGCGCTGCTGCCCACAACGCCAGAACTCCCGCCCACAATACCAGGAACAACAGCTGCGCGCCAAACATCAGCCGGTTAATTCTGCGCACGTCCGCCGCCTCGATGGCCCTCCTGTCATCCCCGATATAGGGCTTGGAACAAAGCGTGCCGAAATACCAGGCATCCCCGGCCAGCCTCAGGCCCAAAGCTCCGGCGCAGGCCGCCTCGGACTGCGCGGAATTGGGGCTGGCATGATTAAACCGGTCCCGGCAAAACACCTTAAACGCCCCCCGGCCGTCAAATCCCGGAAGCAGCGCGGCGCAGGCGCAAAACAACAGCCCAGTGAGCCGGGAAGGAATCAGATTGACCAGATCGTCCAGTTTAGCCGCCACCCGGCCCAGTTCCCGGTAGCGGTCATTTTTATAGCCCACCATGGAATCCATCGTGTTCACCGCTTTGTAGAGGTAGCCGCCCACAGGTCCCAGAAGAGCGATGCAGAGCATGGGGGCGATCACGCCGTCGGAGGCGTTTTCCGCCACCGTCTCCACCGCAGCCCGCAGGATGCCGCTGCCGTCCAGAGGCGCAGTATCCCGGCCCACAATCATGGAAACGTCTCTCCTGGCCTGCTCCACGTCGCCCTTCTCCATGGAACGGCAGACCTTCATGCTCTCCGCGCACAGGTCCTTAGCGGCCAAAAGCTGGTAACACATCAGACTCTCCGCCGCCAGCAGAAAACACGCGCCCGCCCGCCCCGGCAGATGCAGCGCAAACCCACCCAGGGCCGCCAGAAGCAGCCCGGGAACCACAGTCCAGAAGCCGCACATGAGGGCCGCCAAAAGCAGCCCCGCGGTTCGCTCCCGGCCCGAAAACCGCGGCCGCAGCAAGCCCTCCAGCCAGGCGATCATCCGCCCCATCAGCCGCACCGGGTGCGGCAGCCAGCGCGGGTCGCCAAACAGCCAGTCCAGCGCGCAGCCCCCCAACAGGGCGCCTCCATGAAATACAAACAATCCAAACCAACCTGATTCCAGTCCAAACATGCAGTCAATCTCTCCCGTCCTCTGTTCTGTATCGCCGCCGGGCATCCGGCTATTTGATTCTCTGTCCCAGCCCGCAGTTTACCCGCCAGACCTGCTCTGCTTCTGCCGCCAGACGGCAGCAGACCCGCCCCGTCTCCTCCCGCCAGGTTCGCTCCATCGGGTCTGTGGGGACAATACCTCCGCCGATCTCATCGGTGACGATCACGCGGTCCGGCCGGGCCTGCCGCATCACTTCCGCAAGCTCCGCCAGATCCACCGCCACCTCCCCGGACACGATCCTGCGCACAAAAGCCTGGAAGTTATGGCAGAATGGAGCGGACAAAAAGCACTCCGGCTCCGCGGCCGCACCGTCCACCCATGCCACAGTCCGGCCGCCTGGGGAACCGCCGGCCAGTTCGCCAGTCATTCCACCTGCCCGCCCGCCGTCCCGCTCCTCGGTCATTCCGTCTGCCTGCCCGTCGTCCGGCTCTCCGGTCATTCCGCCTGCCTGCCCGTCGTCCGGCTCTCCAGTCATTCCGGCAGCCTGCCCGCTGGCCAGTTCTCCAGTCAGCTCCCGTTCCACAAACCCCCGCTTCCCCTGGGCCATTCCGCCTGTCACCAGAATCATATCATTTCCGCCTTTCCAATATCTTCATTTCCGCTCCGCCCTATCCGGCAAAGCCCATATGTCCGGCCACCGCCAGACAAAACAGCCCGGCCAGTTCACAGATTTGCAGAAAATACCCGGCCAAATCCCCGGTAATTCCTCCGAACTGTCCAACCGCCATCCGGCGGTAATAGGCGAATACCAATAGCTGCACCGCCACAAGACCGAGCGCCGTAACCGCGCTTCCGCCCGGAATCACTGTGCCGCCAAGGCACAGGGCCGCGGCCAGCCAAAGGCTCAGGCTGATTCCCGCCGCCCGGCGCTTGGCCCCGTCCGAGAAGGTTGCGGCCAGGCCGCTCTTTTTTGCACACGGAAAAAATACCACCGACAAGCCGCTGAGCGCCCGCTCCATCACAAAAACCGGAAGGGCTAACGGCCAGATCCCCAGGGCCGTGACCTCATACGCCGCGGCCGTATACAGGAGCAGATATCCCCCGCAGCCGATCACTGCAAAGGCTCCCACATGGGGATCCTTGAGAATCTCCAGCTTTTTCTCCCGGTCCCCGTACGAGTGGATGGCATCCATGGTATCCAGAAATCCGTCCATGTGGATTCCCCCGGTGACGATCAGAGGCAGGGCCGCAGCCACCAGAGCGCTGCCCGCAGCCGTAAATCCAAGCCTCCCGCCCGCCCACTGCCAGAACCACAGCGCCAGCCCCTCGATCACTCCCACCACCGGAAACCAGCACATCACGTAGCCCATGCGCTCCCTGGTCCAGTTGACCGTTGGAACGGGGAATTTCGAGTACATGGAAACAGCGATTAAAAGAGAATACAATCCGTTCATATCCCACCTCCCTGCCCGGCGCTGCCGTTTTCCTTAAGCACCACCGGAATTCCGTAAACCACTTCCACCACCCGGTCCGCAAGCTTTGCAAGGCGTTGGTTAACCCAGCCCATCAGCCGGATATACTCCATCGTCTCTACCTCATAGGAAATCCCGTCAAGTCCCACCTCGTTGGTGACGACAACCAGCTCTGCGGCCTGGCGGGCCAGGCTTGCGATCCCGTCCACCACCGCCTCCCCGGCGGCACCTGCCGGTTCCGGCGCGCAGTCCGGCAGCGTTCCCCCGCCAAACATCTCATTAGCGGCCAGATTGGACACGCATTCCAAAAGCACCGCCGTCTGTTCCGGGCTGCCGGGAATCCGCAGCGCGTTCAGCCCCCTGGGGCGCTCAATCGTGTGAAAGCCCTTCCCTGCCCTCTGCTTCCGGTGGCGCTCCACCTTTCTCCGATCTTCATCCCCCCAGACCTCCATGGTGGCCACATACCATTTGCAGGAGCAGCCGCTGCCCGCCACAAGATTCTCCGCATACTCCGATTTTCCGCTTCCGCAGCCCCCAGTCACCAGTGTGATCATGTACTCCTGTTCCTCTCTGTGTTACTGCTCACTCCGTTCCCAGTAACACGCTACGCGATGCACAGAAACAGCTAAAAACGCCGTTTCGCGCCGCTATCCCCCGGGTTTTCTGCGGCTTCCGCTATGCTCCACTCGCAAAAACGCCTCGCGGGATATTACCTGTAAACCGTAATCTCTCTGTCTTTATTTCAGGGGCTGGTACTGTTCCACCTGCATCTCCCCGAAGGTGCTCATTCCGTCATAAACCGCAAAGGCCATATCCAGCAGCGGAAACAGCGCCGCCGCGCCGGTGCCCTCGCCCAGGCACATACCGGCGTTAATGGCCGGTTCCAGCCCCAGCGCCTCCAAAGCCATAGCCCCAGCCGGTTCCGCCGACACGTGGGAGGCCAGAAGGTATCCGCTCACAGCCGGGCAGATGCGCACCGCCGCCAGCGCCGCGGCCGCGCAGATCAGACCGTCCAGAACCGCCGGAATACCGAAGTAAGCGCAGCCCAGGTAAAGCCCCGCAAGCCCGGCCAGATCCAGTCCCCCCACCTTGCTCAGAACATCGACTCCATCCCCCTGATCCGGGCGGCGGAGGCGGATTCCCTCCTCGATCACGGAAATTTTCCTGCGGTAGGAGGTTGTATCCAATCCGGCGCCCCGGCCGGTCACCCGGCTGGGCGGCTGCTCCAGAAGCACCGACAGCACCGCGCTGCTGGTTGTGGTGTTTCCGATGCCCATCTCACCGGATCCCAGAAGCGTAAACCCCCGTCGGCTCATTTCCCCCGCCACGGCGATCCCCGTCTCCAGGGCCTGTACCGCTTCCCGGCGGCTCATGGCCGGTTCCTTCAGGAAATTGCGGGTTCCGCGGGCTACCTTCATCCGCAGGATGCCGGGAGAGGACGTCTCCCCGGCGATGCCGATGTCCACAGGGATCACCTCCGCCCCGGCCACCGCGGCCATCCGGCAGACACAGGAGGTGCCGTCCCCCATGTGCTCCGCCACGATGGCGGTCACCTCCTGTCCGGTCTGGGTCACGCCCTCCTCCACGATTCCATTGTCCGCGCACATGACCACAATGGCCTTGCTGCCGATGGTGATCCGGGGCGTTCCCTGAACCCCCGCTATGCGGACCAGATCCCGCTCCAGCGCGCCCAGGCTGTTTAACGGCTTCGCCACGCTGTCCCAGCGCCGCCGCGCCAGGTCCGCCGCCGCCTGATCCGGTTCTTTTATGGAATCAATCACGTTCTGCAATGTCAGCATTTTTCTCTACCAGCTTTCCGTTTTTTTCATTATAATATTGCCTGCACTGCTCCCCAAAACGCCGGACAAACTCTGGGCAGGAGGGGTAATACAGATGAGGAAATCCTGCCAGCACCCGCTTTTTCTCCCGCATGGCCGGCCAGCTCCTACGGCCCGTGGGCTTGACCGCCCTCATAACCGCCAGCTCGCCGTCCCGGGCGCAGTGCCAGTAATGGAACTCGTGGGCGCGGACCATTTCCCCGTGTTTGAGATAAAGCCCGTCCTGCCCGGAGGAAACCGTGATATAGCCGAACTGCCGCAGCTTGTTTTCCCGCAGTCCGGCCCCTTCAAATACCCCGGCCATGGGATAAACCGCTCCGTCGTCCCCCTCCAGCTCGTCCAAAAGATACAGATACCCGCCGCACTCGGCCAGAATGGGCATGCCAAACTCCGCCGCACTGCGGATGCGTTCGCGCATCTCCTGATTCGCGGCCAGCTCCCCCGCGTGCAGCTCCGGGTAACCGCCGCCCAACAGCAGGCCCGCCGCCTGTTCTGGCAGCTTGCGGTCATGGATGGGGCTGAAATAACACAGCTGCGCCCCTGCCTCCTCCAGCGCCCGCAGATTTTCCCGGTAATAAAAGCAGAACGCCTCGTCCATGGCCACTGCCAGGCGGAAGGAAGGCCGGGCGATCCCGCTTCCACGGGGGGAGGCGTCGTTAAGAGGATTCTTCCGGAAGTTTACGGCCTCTGCCGGTTCAGCCGACTTCTCAGAGCCGGAACCGCCCCCTTTATCAGCCTCCCCTTCCCCAGCTCCCAGTGCCAGAATTCCTTCCCAGTCCAGCGTCCGCTCAAGTTCCTCCCCCAGGCGCTTCACCACCCCCTTCAGGTCCGCAATCTCATCGGGCAGCACCAGCCCCAAATGACGGCTCTCAATGTTCAGCCAGTCCATTTTCGGCATATATCCCAGGCACTTGACCGGCAGCTCCGCCTCAACGGTCTTTTTTAACATGTCATACATCCCGCCGCCCACGCGGTTGAAAATCACCCCGGCAATGCGGTTTCCCCGGCCCGTTCCATCCGACGGGGTATAGTTCAAAAAGCCCTGGATCAGGGCCGCCAGGGATAAACTGGCGCCCCGCCCGTCCACCACCAGAATGGCCGGAAGCTCCAGAATCTGCGCCATCTCCCGGGAACTCCCACGGACCGAGACGCCCCCAAGGCCGTCGAAATACCCCATCACGCCTTCCACCACGCCGAACCCCTCCGGCCCGGCGGTCTCAGCCAGAGTCCGCTCCGCCAGAGCCCTCACCTGGTCCGCGGGCAGAAAAAAGCTGTCCAGATTACAGCTCTCCACCTCCAGCACCTTCCGGTGAAACAGCGGATCGATGTAATCCGGCCCGCACTTGAACGCCGCCAGGCCCACGCCCTTCTGCTTCAGGACCGCCAGAAGCCCCATGACCGCCACCGTCTTGCCGCTGCCGCTGGAGGGCGCGGCGATCAGCACGCCTCTCACAGCGCGCCCTCCCCGGGCTGTGGGTTCTGCATCAGCGCGATGCAGACCGGGTTGCCCGCGCAGGGCATATGGTAATTCCCCGCTGTGCGGAATGTGTCCACGCGGACCTGAATCATTTCCCAGACCGCGAACCGGAAGCGTTTCCGGCACTGCAAAAGCTCCGCCATTGTCTCCGGAGTAACGGCGTTGACCACGATTCTGGCCCCGGGCGCTTTCTCAAGTATCTGCTCCACCACCGGAAGGAGCGCTCCCCCGCTTCCGCCCACAAACACGTGGGTGGGGGCCGGCAGGCCGGCAAATGCCTCCGGCGCGCTACCGGGAACCACGTGGAATCCCTTCCAGTTTCCCAGCAGCCGCTCCCCGTTGACTCTTGTGAGCCCCAGGGCCTCCTCTTTTTTCTCCACCGCGTAGACCTGGCCCGCGCCCCAGGCTTTCAGGGCCAGCCCCATTTCCACGGACACCGAGCCGGTACCGGAACCCACGTCAAAACACACCGCTCCCGGCCACAGCCCCAGCTTTGTGAGAGAAAGTGCCCGCACCTCGGACTTGGTCATGGGAACCTTTCCGCGGACAAACGCGCTGTCGGGAAGGCCGAAGGAGCAGAACGCCGCGTTTACCGCCCGGGTATTCTCCGCCACCGCGCAGCATAAACTGCCGAACGGCCGGTTTGTATCGCTCAATAAAATCTGCTCCGGGCTTCCCGCCTCGATCCGCTCCTCTGCCGCGGCGAGATTCTCCCCGATCCAGAGGCGGCAGTCCGAAAGCCCGCCTTCCAAAAGGGCGGCGCACAGCTCCCGCACGCCGATTTTCCCGCCTAAAAGCAAAAAACTCTCCCTATGACAGCGGACCCAGTCCGCCGGGTCCACATCTCTGCCGTGGCAGCTCAAAACCGCCATGTTTTGCCAATTTTTTCCAAGCTTAGCTGTAAACCAGGACATGCTGGAAATTCCGGGCACCAGCTCAGTCTCCCAGCCCTGTTCTTCAAACGCGGCGGCGGCCCCGGAGGCGGCGCTGTAAAATCCCGTGTCCCCGGAAACCAGAAACACCGCCCGGGTCCATTTTTCCTTATTCAAAAATTCCACGATCTCACCGGTGCGGTGGGAGGCCAGAACCGCATGGCCGGAGAGCTCCCCCGAAAGTCCCTCTGTCAGCCGGGGCGCGCCCACAACCACCTGCGCCTCCCGCAGGCGGAGGCTTCCCAGACCCGTGAGCTGTTCCGCTGTGCCCATCCCTGCGCCCACAATCGAAATTTTCTTATCACACATGCTGTCTCCTCCTCCACTGTTCATAGCGCTCCATCACCTGGTCCGCGCTCAAACCCTGCGCTGCGCTCAGGCCGCGCTCCGTCTCCGGCCGGTCGATGACCAGCGCCACCGCTCCCGCCTCCCCGGCGGCCCGCACCTTTTCCCGAAAACCGCCGTTGTCCCCCGTGTCCTTTGTCACAAGAAAACGACAGTTGAATTCCGCCAGCTGGGACCGGTTGGTCTCTTCGGAAAACGGCCCCTGCATCGCGATGATATGGCGGCCGGAAAGCCCCTGGTCCAGACACGCGCTGAGGGACGGCAGCGTGGGCAGCACCCGGGCGTAAACCCGTGTGGCGAAATCCGGAAGTTGTGAGAAAGTGGCCAATTCCTTGCTGCCGGTGGTAACCAGAATATTCCCATCCCGGGCCGCCAGCCATTCCACGGCCGCCTGCACGGAGGGCACCCGCACCATGCCGCCCTCAGGGCTTTCCGCACCGGACCGCAGCCCCATATCTCCAGGATTCTCCGCACCCGACGTCGGGCGCAGACACCGCAGGCATTCCCGGCCGGTCTTTTCGCAGGCTTCCCGCACATTCCGGGTCACCTGGTCCGCGTACGGGTGGGTGGCGTCCACCACCAGGCCCGGCTCCTCCTCCAGAATCAGACGGCGCATCTCCTCCGCGTCCATCCGCCCGATCCGCACGTTCAGGCAGGGGTTGGCTAAAAGCTCCGGCTCCAGCACCTCCCGGCCATAGTCCGTGGCCACGCAGAGGATCGTCCGCTGCCCTCTGCCCGCCAGGCGGGCCGCCAGCTCCCGCCCTTCCGTGGTGCCGCCGAACAGCAGCACAGGCCGCAGGCGCTCAACCGCGCTGTCCATGACGGTATCCCCTGGGCGTCACCATATAGTCCCCGATGCGGCGGGTTTGGGAATTTCCCACAAACACCGTGGTGAACATATCCGCCTTCCAGTCCCGCAGTTCCCGCAGCGTCATCACCCGGTATTCCTGGCCCTGCCTGCCGATGTTGCGCACAATCCCACAGATCCGTTCTCCGCCGCAGCGGGCCAGCAGGCGGTCGCAGGCCATGGCCAGGTAATCCTCTCTGGCCTTGCTGGAGGGATTGTAGAGGCAGATCACAAAATCCCCCTCCGCCGCCAGCTCCAGGCGCTTCCAGATGGTCTCCATGGGGGTCAGCCGGTCGCTGAGGCTGATCACCGCAAAATCGTGCATCAGAGGCGCGCCCAGCACGGCGGCTCCGGCGCAGGCAGCCGTCACGCCGGGAATCACCCGCACCGCCACCTCCGGATACTCCGGGGCCAGTTCTAAAATCAGCCCGGCCATGCCGTAAACCCCTGCGTCCCCGCTGCACACCATAGCGGTGCTGCGGCCCCCGGCGCAGCACTCGAAGGCCAGGCGGCACCGCTTTTCCTCCTGAGTCATGGCGGTGGTCAGAACCTCCTTGTCCGGATAACGCTCCCGCAGCAAATCCACATACACCGTGTATCCGGCCAGAACCTGGCTCTGCCGGACCGCCTCGTCCGCCTGGGGCGTCATCTGCGCCTCTTCCCCTGGTCCGATTCCCACCACATATAAAATTCCGGCCATCACGATTCCTCCCCTTTTCTGAATTCCGTGGTAAACTGCGGGTGATACAACAGGGACCGGTCGTATCCCGCCTGGGAAACGCTGTCCCCAACGATCACCAGCGCGGTCTTTGAGATGCCCTCCCGCCCGGCGGTATCGGCCAGCTGGTCCAAACGGCAGATCACCGTCTTTTCCTCCGGCCAGGTAGCCTTGTAGACAATGGCCGCCGGAGTGGAAGGCTGATAGCCCCCGTCCAGCAGCTCCCGCTGCAGCCCGTCCAACAGGCCGGCGCTGAGAAACACCACCATGGTAGCGCCGTGGGCCGCAAAGCAGGACACCGACTCCCGGTCCGGCACCGGGGTCCGCCCCGCCATCCGGGTGATCACCACGCTCTGGGAGACGCCCGGAAGCGTGTACTCCATGCCGAGCGCCGCGGCCGCGCCGCAGAAGGAGCTGACCCCCGGACAGAGATCATAGGAAATTCCCAACCGGTCCATGGCGTCCATCTGCTCCCGGATCGCCCCGTAAAGGCAGGGGTCCCCGGTGTGCAGGCGTACGGTGTCAAGTCCCTGCTCCTCCGCCTCCCGGATCACCTCCAGAACCTCCTCCAGCGTCATGAGGGCGCTGTTGTAAACCCGGCAATTTGCCTTCAAACCGGCCAGCAGCTCCGGGTTCACCAGAGAACCCGCGTAAATCACCACATCCGCCGCTTCCAACAACTTCTGTCCCCGAACCGTAATCAGATCCGGCGCTCCCGGCCCGGCTCCCACTATATGTACCATCCTTTATCCTCCTGCCTTTATCTTCTCAATCAGCCCGTCCGCGCCTTTTGTGCGGCCCAAAAGCCCTCTGGCGTTGGTAAAGACCACCGCCTCTATTTTCATGGCCTTTCCGGCTCTGCGGCGCAGGCAGCCGTCCATGCGGCGGATCACCCGATCCATCACCGCCTGCCCCAGGCCGGGGACCTGCTCCATATATTCCAGGGCCTGGTCCACGGTGATGGACTCCAGAATCTGTTCCACCAGCTCCGGTCCCGCCCCGCAGGCCGCTCCGTGGGCGGCCAGTACCTCCATGCGCCCATCCGCCACCGAGGAGTGGGTGTTCATAATCCCGGCGGCCACCTTGACCAGCTTTCCGGCGTGCCCCACCAGAAGCACCTCCCGGATCCCCTCCTCCACCGCCATGTCGATGGAAGCGCCGATGTAATTGCTGCACTTCACCGCCCGGTCCAGATCCAGCCCCAGGCGTTCCCGCACAAAGGTCTCGCCGTAATTTCCCGGGGTCAGCACCAGCGTTCCCGGTCCCCCGGCCGCCTGCTGCCGGATATCCAGGCGGATGGTGGCCAGCAGGGCCGCCTCACTCATGGGCTCCACGATGCCCGTGGTGCCCAGTATGGAGATTCCTCCCCGGATTCCCAAGCGGCTGTTAAAGGTATCCAACGCCCGCGCCTCCCCCTCCGGGGCAAAAATCACAATCCACAGCGTCCCCGCAAAATCCCGGCCGGCGCAGACCCGCTCCACATGCTTAAAGATCATGTCCCTGGGCACCGGGTTAATGGCATATTTCCCCACTTCGCAGCTCAGTCCAGCCTTTGTGACGAGTCCGATCCCCACTCCACCCTTTATTTTCAGCGTCAAACCGCCATTTTTATATTCATACCACCCACCAGGCGT
Source organism: Enterocloster lavalensis (assembly GCF_046603895.1). Lineage (NCBI taxonomy): Bacteria > Bacillati > Bacillota > Clostridia > Lachnospirales > Lachnospiraceae > Enterocloster > Enterocloster lavalensis. Next base: position 5,958,570 of record NZ_CP176637.1, on the reverse strand, counting down.
TTCCGGCTCAGGAGGCGCAACTCCCACCCGGGCGCAAATCTGCATGCCGTGGGTCACGTCCGGGTCGTCCCCGCCGTCCTTGCGGACCGCGCAGCTCACCCAGCCGGAGGCCCGCCGTATCTCCTCCACGCTCAGAAGGAAACGCACCCCACCCGGCGTCTCCACCGAAACCTGTTCCACGGCCTCCTCCCCCAACAACATGGCGGCAGCTGCCATGGAAGCCGCTGCCGCGCAAGTGCCTGTGGTGTATCCGCACCTTAACTTTTTCTGCTGCTTGTAAATATATGTATTTTCCATTCCTGTCCTCTGACCATTCTAATCTCACCAGTAAGTTATACCATATCAAAAAAAAAATCTCAATCTTTTCAAAAAAAGTGTTTACCTTTTTGGAAATTTGTGCTATGATATCAAACGGTGGTTACGGGATCGTAGCTCAGTTGGGAGAGCGCCTGCTTCGCATGTAGGAGGTCGAGGGTTCGAGTCCCTTCGGTTCCACTTATTTAATAGCGGTAAAACCTTGTGTTTTCAAGGGTTTGCCGCTATTTTTGTGCGGTAAAAGAAGGGGGCCAAATCGGTCCAACATCCGGTTCGGAGTTCCCACCTCCCCATCTCTTCCGCCCCATCACTCCGCCCGCAGCCGCACCTCCCGCACAGCCAGCGCCACCGTCACGCCGTTTGCCGCCTGCTTTCCAAGGATCAGACGCCCCTCCCCAGCCGCAGCCACGGCGGCCCGCTCACACACGCAGTCCACGCCCACCGTCTCCCGCACAAAACCGGACTCTGAAAATTCTCCCGGCACCTGCATAAGCTCCTCCGCAGAATATGTAATAAATTCCCAGTTATATTCCCGGGCCAGCTCCAAAATCCCCTGCTCCTCCCGTTTCAAGTCGATGGAGGCCACACAGGCCACAGCCTGCTCCATGACTCCCGCGCGCTCCAGGGCCAGCCGCACCTGCTCCCGCAGCGTTTGAACCGGCGTTCCCCGGCGGCAGCCAAGTCCCACAACCACAGCTTTCGGTACCAGACGCAGCGTCTCCCCGGACACCGCTGGATTCTTCTCCACGCCAATGTAGATGTTGCGCCCGCAGGTCCGCGCCATGCAGCCCTCCGGCGTCCAGCCGTCCGTCGGCGTTGTGCCGCATTCCACCTGGCAGGTATTCAGGAACCCCACCTCCCTGCCCTCCAGCAGATCCATTGCCACATGACGGGCCGCTTCCCGGTCCGCGATCATCAGGCCGTTTTTGGCGGCAAAGACATCCACCGCGAAAACCCGGTTCACATCCGTGGCCGTGGTGATCACCGGCACAGCACGGCAGAGTTCTGCGATCAGGCGGGCCAGCTCATTGGCCCCGCCCACGTGGCCGGATAAAATCGGGATCACAAATTGTCCCGCCTCGTCCATCACCAGCACGGCCGGGTCCGTCAGCTTGTCCTTCACCAGGGGCGCGATGGCCCGCACCGCGATGCCTGCGGCTCCCACAAACAGCATGGGCCTCCCTGCGGCGAACATTTCCCGGGCGAACGAGGCAGCTCCCCCCTCGGGCGTCCGGCTTATGCCCTCCGCCTCCATCTCAGGGGTCAGAAACCGCTCCGGCGCCCTGCAGACGCAGTCCGCCCTCCCGCGCAACAGCCCGGAAAGCCGGTGCAAAAGCCCGGTCCCCCGGGCCGTAAAGCTGATTATTCCCAATTCCATGTTGTATCTCCTCCGTCCCCGGCCTGACGGCCGGGTTCATTTCTCATCTAAGTATACGCGATTTGGCCGCAGTTTTCAATCACAGCCCCGCAAACGCTCAGGCCCCCTGCTCCTGCTCCAGGGCTTCCCGCTTCATCTCGCGCTTTTTCTTGGTGATCAGGCCGCCGATCTTGCCGCTCTCCTTGGCGGTCAGACTTCTCCAGCCCCCCGCGATCACCTTGTCGCCAAGGCCCAGCTCCTGGGCAATCTCAAATTTCAGCTGCTCCTGAGGGGTCAGATCCTTGGGGTTAAATGGTTCGTTTTTCTTCGCTTTCGGCATAATTCAAATACTCCTTTCATGGTCCTTCGCAGGCCGTGAAACAAGGCCCAACGAATCCTACCCCAAGTATGCCCAGGCCTACCCCATGTATACAGGTCTTCCCGATAATCCTTGCTTTTTCATAGGTTCTATACTATAATGTTTCACATATTATACCCAATATCGTTCCATATGGCGGCTATGCCGCAGCGGACTTTTGTACGAAAGGATAAATGCCGTGAATATCGCAATTATAGACGACTCCGTGGAAGAAGCGCGCCAGTTATCCGGTTACGTTCAAACCTATTTCCATTCCGTCCACATCTTACAGCGGACCGAGCTCTTTACCGCTGCGGCGGATTTTCTGCAGGTCTGGAAAAAGGATTCCTATCAGCTGGTTTTCATCGATATCTACCTGGGTCAGGAAACCCTGGGACTTGAAATCGCGGAGCAAATACGCCGGGAGGATGAGAGCTGTATCATCATTTTCACCACCAGCAGCAGCGATTTCGCCCTCAAAGGCTACGAGGTCCGCGCCCTGGACTACCTGCTCAAGCCCATCGGCTACGACCGTTTCTGCCGCGCCATGGAGTACGCCCACCGGGAGCTGGAGAACACCGGCCGCTACATCGAGGTCAAGGTGAGCCGTATCATGGTCAAGATTCTGTTGGACGATATCTGTTACGCGGATTACTCCAACCACTACATACAGATTCACACACCGCGGCGGATGTACCGCACCTACATGCGGTTTGAAGATTTTTCCAGACTTCTTTTATGCTATCCGCAATTTCTCTGCTGCTACCGCAACTGCATCATCAACATGGACCGGGTTGTGGAGATGGAGAGGAACGAATTTCTTCTGGCCTCCGGGGACCGGATCCCCATCTCCCGGAGCATGCGCCTTGCCATCCACCAGCAGTACGCGGATTACCAATTCAAACATTTACACGACGGCATAAGCGGCGGCTGACGATTTTGTCTCCCGCCGCTCTTCCTTTTCCCCGCACCATCCCATTTTCTAAATCTGGGCGTCAGGTCTTAAAAAGGCAGCTCCCGCAACGGGAACTGCCTCTTTCGTTTCCTACTGTCTTTTGCAATTAATAATTGTTGATGTCCACATCCGCCACGTCGGAATCTTCCATACGCTCCTGGCCGCCGCCCATCAGGGCTTTGATGCTCAGGCTGATCTTGTGGTCGTTCTCGTTAAAGTCCACGACTCTGGCCTCGATCTCCTGGCCGATTCTCAGAACGTCGGAGGGTTTCTCCACGTGCTCTCTGGAAATCTGGGATACGTGAAGCAGTGCGTCCACGCCGGGCTCCAGCTCGATGAATGCGCCGAAGTCGGTCATACGGGCAACACGTCCAACTACAATATTGCCGGCCGCATAACGCTCAGCAGCGGTCACCCAGGGATTGGCCTCCGGGAACTTTAAGCTCAGGGCAATCTTCTCGCCCTGGATGTCTTTGATCAGAACTCTCACCTGCTCGCCGGTCTTGAACACCTTCTTCGGGTTCTCAACTCTGCCCCAGCTCATCTCGGAGATGTGCAGCAGGCCGTCCGCGCCGCCAAGGTCGATAAACGCGCCGAAATCGGTCACGTTCTTCACAACGCCGTCGGTCACGTCGCCGGGCTGGATTCTGGAGAACAGCTCCTCCTTCATCTTGGCCTTCTGAGCAACCAGAAGGGCCTTGCGGTCGCCGATGATTCTTCTTCTCTTGGGGTTGAATTCGGTGATGATGAACTCAATGTCCTGTCCGGCATACTTGGACAGGTCTTTCTCGTAGCTGTCGGAAACCAGGCTTGCGGGGATGAATACCCGTGCGCCTTCCACTTCCACGCTGAGGCCGCCGTCCAGAACCTGGGTGACCTTTGCGGTCAGCACTTCCTGGTTCTCAAACGCCTCCTCAAGACGGCGGTTGCCTCTGTCGGCAGCCATACGCTTATAGGATAATGATACCATGCCCACGCCGTCGTTCAGCTTGATGACCTTCGCTTCCATCTCGTCACCAACCTGTACCTTGGTGGTCAGGTCTACATTGTTGTCGTTGCTGTACTCGTCCCGGGTGATAACGCCCTCGGACTTGTTTCCTGCAATACTCAGAATAATCTCATCTTTGCTGACTTCGATGACCTGACCGGTAACTATCTCTCCTGTACGTATTGGTTTGGTGGATTCTTCCTCTTCTTTTAATAACTCTGCAAAACTCTGCTCTGCCATTCTGGTATGAACCTCCTCAATAATCTTTTTTGGGGTGGATGCCCCAGCTGTAATACCTACGCTGCGCACAGAAGATACACTATCAGGATCTAAGTCGCCGAGTGTCTGAATGTAAAAGGTGTTTTTACATTCCTTGAGACAGATCTCGTACAGCTTCTGGGTGTTGGAAGAATGCCTGCCGCCGATGACGATCATGGCTTCCACCTGCGAAGCGATACGCGCCGCCTCCACTTGTCTTTCCTGTGTTGCATTGCAAATCGTATTTAAAACACTACTATCATAACCCTTTTTCGAAAATTTTTCAACTAATTCTTTAAATTTGTTGTAATTAAATGTCGTTTGGGACACGATGCATAGCTTTTGGCCCTCTGAAAGATTAAAATCTTCAGCTTCGGCCTCGTTTTCCACCACCTTTGTATCGCGGTTGCCCCATCCGCGGATGCCCTCCACCTCCGGGTGGGAAGCGTTCCCGATGATCACCACGGCCTCCCCGGCCCGGGAGTGCTCATCCACGATGCGGTGGATCTTTTTTACAAAGGGGCAGGTGGCGTCCACCACCGCGACGCCCCGCTCCTCGAGAATGTCGTAGATGTGGCGGCTGACGCCGTGGGAGCGGATGATCACCGTGCCCTGTCCCGGGGGAAGCGCCTTTAAGTCCTCCTCGGTCTCCAGCACCGTGACGCCCTTTTTCGCCAGGTCGCCCACCACCTCCTCATTGTGGATAATGGGACCGTAGGTGTAAATCGGCCCCGAGGCCCTGCCCTGCTCCACCAGCCCAATCTGCTCGTAGACCTGATCCACGGCCCGCTCCACGCCGAAGCAAAATCCCGCGGTCCTGGCCACAATTACCTCCCGGCTCATCACTCCACCTCAAGTCCGCGGCTCTTGGCCGCTTCCAGAATGGCCGCGATCACCTGCTCCACCGTCATGCAGGAGCTGTCCACCAGCACCGCGTCCTCAGCCTGGCGCAGTGGGGAGTTCTCCCGGTTCATATCCCGGTAATCCCGGTCGATGATGTCCCGCTCGATCTCCGCCAGATCGCACTCCACGCCCTTTTCCACCAGTTCCTTGTAACGGCGTCCCGCCCGCACCGCGCTGGAGGCCGTGAGATAGATCTTGGCGGGCGCGTCCGGAAGCACGCAGGTGCCGATGTCGCGGCCGTCCATGACCACGTTCTCCCGCCTGGCCAGGGCCTGCTGCAGCTCTACCAGCTTCTCCCGCACGGGCTTGTACACCGACGTGGCGCTGGCCATGTTGCCCACCTCCTCGGTGCGGATCAGGCCGGTTACATTTTCCCCGCCGAGCAGAACCTGCTGGACGCCGTTCTCATAGCGCAGGGACACGTCCACATCCCGGCAGGACGCCGCCACCGCCTGCTCGTCCTTCGGATCGATCCCGCTTCGGATAAAATGCAGCGCCATGGTCCGGTACATGGCTCCTGTGTCCACATACACAAACCCCAGTCTCCTGGCCACCTCCTTCGCGATTGTGCTCTTTCCGGCCCCAGCCGGACCGTCGATTGCGATATTGAAATGCTTCATTGTCTCTGATCTCCTGTTAAAATTCGATTTTGCTGCCGGCCGCCCAGCCCGTGGACCAGGCGATCTGAAGGTTATACCCTCCGGTCACCGCGTCCAGATCCAGGACCTCCCCGGCAAAATACAGACCCTTCACCAGCTTTGATTCCATGGTGGAGGGGTTGATCTCCTTCACGGACACGCCGCCCTGGGTGATGACGGCCTCCTTGTAATCCCTGAGGCCGGTGAGCGTCATGGTGAAATGCTTGGTCAGCCCGCACAGCCGCTCCCGCTCCGCCTTGGTGATCTCGTTGACCTGCTTTTCCGGGGAAATGCCGGAGAGCCGGATCATCACCGGGACCAGCTTAGCCGGATACAGGTGGTTTAAGGTGTTCTTGAACTGGCGGTTCTTCGCCTCCCCGAAATCCCGGAGAATCCGCTCGTCCAGCTGCTTCTCCGACAGGGCCGGTTTTAGGTCGATCTCCATAGTCAGGGGATGCCTGCGGATCGCCTTGGCGCAAAAGCTGCTGGCGGAGAGCAGGACCGGGCCGCTGACCCCGAAATGGGTGAAAAGCATCTCGCCGAACTCCCGGTACAGCTCCCGCTTGCCGTCCAGAACCGTGACCTCCACGTTCTTTAAAGCCAGGCCCTGAAGCTCCCTGGCAAGCTCCGCCTCCTTCACGTTGAAGGGGACCAGGGCGGGCGACAGCTCCGTCACCTTGTGTCCCGCCTCCCCGGCGAAGCGCAGTCCGTCCCCGGTGGAGCCGGTGGTTGGATAGGAAAGACCGCCCGTCGCCACCACCACGGCGTCCGCCGGCAGTTCCTCCCTGCCACCCCGTATGCGCACGCCCCTGACGCAGCCGTCCGCAAGAATCAGGGAGTCCACCTCCGTGTTCAGCCGCACCTGCACCCCCAGGTCCCGCATACCGTCGGCCAGCGCCCGGATCACGTCCGAAGAGTGGTCGGAGACCGGAAATACCCGGTTTCCCCGCTCCACCTTTAGGGGACAACCGCAGCGCTCCAGAAGGTCCATCATATCCCGATTGGTAAAACCGTAGAAGCTGCTGTAGAGGAACCGGGAGTTGGTCACCACCCCGGCCATCAGCTCCTCCATATCGCAGGCGTTGGTCACATTGCAGCGCCCTTTGCCGGTGATAAACAGCTTTTTCCCCAGCTTTTCATTCTTTTCCAGGAGCAGGACGCTGTGTCCGCTGCCCGCTGCCGCCATGGCGGCCGTCATTCCGGCGGCTCCACCGCCCACTACCACTACATTACTCATTCTGCCGTACCGTTTACTTCCTTTATCTTTTGTTCCAGGGCCTCCACAACGGTCTTTAAGACCTTGACCCTGGCGTAATACTTGTCATTGCCCTCCACGACGATCCACGGCGCGTAGGTGGTGGAGGTGCGCACCAGCATCTCGTTGACCGCCTCCTCGTATTCATCCCACTTTTCCCGGTTGCGCCAGTCCTCGTCCGTGATCTTCCACTGCTTGGCCGGGTTGTTCTGCCGCTCCGTGAAGCGGCGCTCCTGCTCGTCCTTGTCAATGTGCAGCCAGAACTTCAGGATCACCGCCCCGGCGTTGGCCATGTGGGACTCCATCTCGTTGATCTCCTGGTAGGCCCGCCGCCACTCAGCCTCGGTGCAGAAGCCCTCGATGCGCTCCACCATGACCCGCCCGTACCAGGTGCGGTCAAAGATGGCGATGTGGCCCGCCTTGGGCACGTCGTTCCAGAAGCGCCACAGGTAGTGGTGCACCTTCTCGATGTCGTTGGGCGCGGCGGTGGGATTCACCCGGTAGCCCCTTGGGTCCAGATGGCTGGTCAGCCGCTTGATTGCGCCGCCCTTGCCGCCCGCGTCCCAGCCCTCAAAGCCGATCACCACCGGGATGCGCAGCAGATAGATCTCGCTGTGCAGCTCCTCCAGACGCTTTTGCAGCTTTTTCAGCTGTTTTTTGTAGTCGTCCTTTTCCAGCTTCTTGCTCAGGTCGATGCCGGAGAGCACGCCGTTCTTGAAGCGCTGCCTGCCGGGAAGCTCCGTCTGCTTTTGCGCTCCCGCCTCCGCCCCGTTCCGCCGGTTCAGCTCGTACTCCAGCCGGTCCGCCACCGTGGTCAAAATCTTTAAGGCCGCGTAGTCCCGGTCCACCGCCTCGATGAGGGTCCAGGGCGCGTAGTCCGTGTCCGTGTTCTCCAGCATCTCCTCGTTCATCTGCAGATACCGGTCGAATTCCTCGTTGCGTTTTAAATCCTCCGGGGTGACGCGCCAGGAATTCTCCCGGGACCCGGTCAGCTTCTTAAAGCGCTTGTCCTGCTCCTTTTTGTCGATGTAGAGGAACAGCTTGATGATCACCGTACCGTCGTCGTTCAGCTGCTTCTCAAAGGACAGGATGTCCTGGTAGGCGTCCGCCAGGGACGACTCCGGCGTCAGGCCGTCAAAGCGGTCCACCTGCACGCTGCGGTACCAGCTGCGGTCAAAGATGGCGATGCGGCCCTTAGCCGGGGTCTTGGTCCAGTAACGCCACAGAAACGGGCGCATCTGCTCGTCCTCCGTGGGGCGGTTGCAGGCGTAAACGTCAAAACCCCTGGGGTCCAGCGCCTGGATCAGGCGGTTGATCTGCACGCCCTTTCCCGCTGCGCCCATACCCTCGAACACCAGAATCACGGGAATCCCGGCGGCCTTTAACTCCCGCTGCAGAAGGCCCAGCTTCTCACCGGCTTCCTCCATTCCCTTCTTATAAGTATCTTTCGCTACTCGTTTGGATAAATCAATTTTTTCCAACATAGTCCCTGCCTCCTTCTAAGGATCAGTCTGCCCAAAAAGTACCGCCGCACACAGCGGGCCACATGGATCCCGCCCGGGATACGGGCACAGATTCCCGCCGGACGCCCGCGGCACCTCCTCAAGTGTTCATATTGTACCACGAATGAAAGGGATTTACCATATTTTTTGCCGCGCGGCCTGAATTTGGGACTGCAAGAGGACGTCCGCGCCGCCGGAAAACGAACACAAAAAGGCCGGAGGGCAAGGTTTCGCCGCTCCGGCCGGACGTTCGCTGGACGCAATGACACCGGGCCGTTTTCTACAGCTCCGCTGTCACAAAAATATCGTAGATCGCCTTGATGGCGGTCTCAAAATCGTCGTTTTTCACGCCGATGATGATATTCCACTCGCTGGACCCCTGGTCGATCATCTTCACGTTGACTCTGGCGTGGGCCAGGGCGGAGAAAATCCTTCCCGCAGTTCCCCGGGCGCTGCGCATTCCGCGGCCCACCACCGCCAGCAGGGCCAGGTCAGACTCCATCTCCAGGGTATCCGGCTCCACGGCGCGGTGGATACCCGCGATCACGGACTGCTCGTAGTCCTCGAATTCGGACTGGTGCACGTAAATGGTCATGGTGTCGATGCCGGAGGGCATGTGCTCGAAGTTGATGCCGTACTGTTCAAACACGCTGAGCACTCTCCGCCCGAATCCCACCTCGGAGTTCATCATGGCCTTCTCAATATTGATGGAGCAGAAGCCCTTCTTGCCCGCGATGCCCGTGATGGTGTGGCGGGGTTTGCGGCAGGTGCTCTCCACGATCAGAGTGCCCTTGTCCTCGGGGCGGTTGGTGTTGCGGATGTTGATGGGGATGCCTTCCTTTCGCACCGGGAAAATGGCATCCTCGTGGAGCACGCTGGCGCCCATGTAGGCCAGCTCCCGCAGCTCCTTATATGTAACGGTTTCGATTACTTCCGGATTCTCTACGATGCGCGGATCGGTCACCAGCATGCCGGAGACGTCGGTCCAGTTCTCGTACATGTCGGCGTGAATGGCTTTTGCCACAATGGAGCCGGTGACATCGGAGCCGCCCCGGGAGAAGGTCTTGATGGTGCCGTCGTGTTTGGCCCCGTAGAAGCCCGGGATCACGGCCCGCTCCACATTGGCAAGGCGCTCGGACAGCTCATGGTCCGTGTACTCGGCCTCCAGGTTGCCGTTGTCGTCGAAGAAGATCACCTCCGCGGCGTCGATGAATTCATAGTTTAAATAGCAGGCCATCACCAGGCCGTTGAGATACTCGCCTCTGGAGCCCGCGTAGTCCCGGCCCACCGCGGCCACAAAATTCTCCTCAATCCGCTGGAACTCGTGGTCCAGGTTCAAATCCAGCCCCAGTCCGTCGATGATGTCGTTGTAACGGTTTTTAATCTTTTCCAGGATCTTTTTGTAGGACCTGCCCTGGGAAGCCGCATCGTAGCACTGGTACAGAAGGTCGGTCACCTTCTCATCCTTGTCGTTGCGCTTTCCGGGCGCGGAGGGCACCACATACCGTCTGCTCTTATCCGACCAGATGATCTCCCCCACCTTTTTAAACTGTCTGGCGCTGGCCAGCGAACTGCCGCCGAATTTCACCACTTTTTTCATCTCTTAAGTCTCCCTCTTCCATTCTTAAAACCGTACATGCGCCTTGAAATCGAACCGCGTTTGCTTTAAGGCGTTACAAGTGCAAATAATACCGTATTTCCCGGGGGATGTCAATAGGTTTCGGGCAAAAAAATTTGCCTGCGACCGACATTTGTCCGTCGCAGGCGTACTTTTCATCAAAAGCGTGTGCGGTTAACGGCTTCCCACCGTCTCAACCCAGCGTCTCCATCTCGGCGGCCACCTGGGCCTCACAGGAGCGCATGGCCTGGATGGTCTTGTCCATCAGCTCCTCCAGGGTCCAGCCCAAGGCCTCCGCCCCATCTTTGATCACGTCCCTGGAACATCCGGCGGCAAAACGTTTGTCCTTAAACTTCTTTTTCAGGCTGGACACCTCCATGTCCATCACGCTCTTGGACGGGCGCATGCGGGCGGCGGCTCCGATGAGGCCGGTGAGCTCGTCGGCGGCGAACAGAACCTTCTCCATCGTGTGTTCCGGCTTGACGTCCACCATGATCCCGTAGGCGTGGCTGCACACCGCGTGGATCAACTCGTCCTCAGCCCCTCCGGCCTTTAAAAGCTCCGGCGCCTTCAGGCAGTGCTCCTCGGGATACTGTTCAAAATCGATGTCGTGCAGCAGTCCTACGATCCCCCAGAAGTCCTCCTCGCCGCCGTAGCCCAGTTCCTTCGCGTACCAGCGCATGGTTCCCTCCACGGTCAGGGCGTGAAGAATGTGAAAGGGTTCCTGATTGTAAGTCTTTAAAAGCTCCAGAGCTTTCTCTCTCGTCAACTGCGTTTTCATATGGTTCGCTCTCCTTTTGTCATCATTTAAAACATTATGAAATCCAGTATAGCATCGCGGCGGAAAAAATCAAGTCCATGGCGGAAAAGTGTCCGCAAATGCCGCAAAACCGGTACTTTTTGCCCTCCGCCGGAATATACTGTACCATATGGCCGCAGCCGAGCCCCCCATGGGCCGGGCCTGCGGCGAACGCTCACATTCTGGAGGTTACTTATGAGCCGTTTTCGCTCTGTCACAGGCACAATCAACCACATCGGCCCCATGCAGTCCTGTTCCCGGGAGTGGTGCAACTGCGCTTCCCTGATCTCCCTTCACACGGAACAAGGCCCCGCGGACCTGGTGATTTTCGCCGACACCTATATTCTGGGCTGCGAACCCCTGCACCCCGGCCAGCGCATCACCGCCTTCTACGATGCCAACGCCCCCATGCCTCTCATCTATCCGCCCCGGTACAACATCCTGGCGGCGGCCCGCCTAAATCCCGCCCAGACCGCGCTGCTGGCCTATTTTGACGAGCAGCTGACCGACGAGGACAACACGCTGCACTTAAATATCAGCCGTTCCACCAAGCTTCTGACCCCCAACGGCCAGCTCTATTACGGTCCTCTGGGAAAGCAGGTGCTCTTGGCCGTCTACTCCAGCTCCACCCGGAGCGTGCCGGCCATCACCACCCCTGAGACCGTAATCACCTTCTGCGGCCGTCCTCCGCTGGAAAACAGTTGACGCCTCCCGCTCTTCCCCGGTATACTTAAAAAGCGCCCGCAAAATAGCGCGGGCTTAAAAACATCCGAATCGGGAGGAAACTTACATGATATACCGTTTGGCAGTGAACGCGGATCTGGATCAGATGATGGCCATGGTGGACCAGGCCAAGGCCTCCTTCAAAGCCCGGGGCATCGACCAGTGGCAGAAGGGGGAGCCAAACCGCGAGGGCCTGGCCGCCGGCGCGGCAAAGGGACAGATCCGCGTGCTGGAGGAGGACGGGCGGGTCATCGGCATGATCACCCTGCTGGAAGGCCGGGATCCCAGCTACGCCAAAATCGACGGAGCCTGGCTCAACGACCGCCCTTATGTGGGCTTCCACCGCGTCTGCATTGCGGAAGACTTAAAAGGGCGCGGCATTGCCGCCAGGCTCTTTTCCGAGTCCGAGGCTTACAGCCGCAGCCTCGGGTATGAGGATATCCGCATCGACACCCACCCGGACAACCGGTCCATGCAGCGCGCCCTTGAAAAAAGCGGCTACAGGTCCTGCGGGTTGATCCGTCTGTCGGGAGGCTCGGAGGACGGAGAGCTCAGGATCGCCTATCAGAAAACGCTGCAGGCGCGCTCTTAAAAGAACTGAACCGGATCCGCCAGGTTGGCCAGCAGGGCCACCACGCTCCAGGCCGTCATGACGCTGGATTTGGGGTTGTCCGCGTCCGGTCTGGAGGCGATCTCCACCACCGCCGTCACGCTGTGGTTCTCCACCACAATCTTGTGCACATTGTCCTCCATACCCGGACAGCTGTCGATGGTCACCTGCATCCGGTCCACCCCCACGCTGGCCAGGGCCGAGGCCACCGCCACGTTTACATTCTTTGGAAAGCCCACGATGGCCTCCCTGGCCGTGCCGTCGAAGATCCGCTCCTGCCGGTCCTCCGGCAGCTCACGTCCCTCCAGATGGGGCGCGCCGTTTAGGCTGGCGGGCGCTTTGTAGTTCTCGATGCGGCCACTGGCGCCACCCATGGCCGCGATGGTCTTTAACACATCGAAACCACCCACCGCGCCGGAGGTCAGATGGACCTTTCTTCCGCTGCTGCGGGCCGCGTCTCTCAGAAGCCGGTACAGGCCGTCGTCCGCCAGGGCTCCCACCGAGGTGACGACCAGATCGCAGCCCGCCTCCAGCACCCTGGTTCCGTAGGCCGCCACCGCCTGGGCGCTGGCGATCTCCACCACATAATCCGGGCAATCCTCCAACAACTCCTCAAAAGACCCGTAAGCCTTAAATCCTTCCCTCTCTATGGCCTCCCGGACCAAATCCATACGAAGCTCCCAGACGCCGGACACCCGGTAAATCCCGTTCAGCTTCTCCCGGATCCCCCCTGTGAGGATTTTCCCCAGGGCTCCGTAGCCGATCACTGCAACTCGCTTCTCTCTCATCGCTTCCTCCATAATTTTTTCTATGCATATTGTAACAGTTCAGACCGGTCAAGAAGCATCGGGTATCCATCCGATGTGAAAAATGGGGCGGGAAGCCGCTTACAAGCGAGCTTGACGCGGCTTCCCGCGCCATTTTCCCCGCCGTCTGAACTGTTACTGCAAATTCCTAAACTTTTTCTAAATACTGCATTTTCTCATTGAATTCATAAATTTTTTTCTATATACTGGTAGTATAAAACATTCCGGTGTGAAAATCAATCACTGGTGCAAGGAGAAACACATGCATCCCATTTTAGAAAATTATATTCCGGTAGCCAAACTGATCTCCCAGACCTTTGGGAGCCACTGCGAGGTCATCATCCACGACTTCGACAGGCCACAGAATTCCGTGGTGTACACGGAAAACAACGTCGTCACCAACCGCGCGGTAGGCGAGAGCTTCACAGAATATTTTGTGAAGGAGGTCCTGCTCTCCCGCAAGTTCAACAACGACTGCTGCGCCAACTATATTATGGAAGGAAAGGACGGCAAAAAGATCAAATCCTCCACCGCCCTGATCCGCGACTTAAACGGCAAGGTGATCGGCGCCCTCTGCGTCAACATTGACCTCTCCCGCATCGTCCAGTTTATGGGGGATATCAGCACGCTGCTCGGTATGCCGGACGCCATCGTTCCCCCCGCGGAGGAGGTGGACGTGGTGTCCAGCATCCGCGAGATCGTGGACGACATCATCGACCGGACCATCGGCGATCAGGACGTGGAGTCCATGAGCCGGGACCAGAAAATCGCCCTGATCCGCTTTATGAACGACCGGGAAATTTTCACCATCAAGGGCACCCTGGACAAGGTGGCGGAGCGGATGAAGATTTCCAAGGTCACTGTTTACAGCTACCTGGACGAAATCCGCAAAAACGGGGGCTGATGCGGCGCGCAGGCGCCCCGCCGAGGGAGAGCCCGGGCGGCAGCGATCCACTCACTGCCGTCCGGGCTCTCTTTTTGTGCCTGTCTATTGCATGTTCCCGTAATGATGCTGCTGTTGGGTGTCCACAAGGTATTGGAGATACTCCTCCTTGCTCATCACCGGCCGGAACTGTCCGCAGATTTCCTTCGCCCGGGACGCGCCGCCTGCCAGCAGGTCGATCAGCGTGCAGGCCATGATCTTCATGGGCGTGATGTAGGCGTCCTCCTCGTCCACGATGCGGTAATCCTTAGAGTGCAGGCCGCCCTCGATGCCCGAGGTGATGCCGTGGAGCACCGGCATAAACAGGGATAAATCGCCCATGTCAAAGGACGCCGTACTCTTTAAGCAGGGCAGAATCTCCTCCTCCCGGTAAAAGCGCAGGGCATTTTCCTTGAAACACTGCGCCAGGCCCGGGTCCGCCTTCAGGGGCATCTGGCCCGGCATGTCGGTCACCTGGGCCTCGCCTCCCAGGGCGATCACCGCGCCCTCGATGCAGCGGTTGATCTTCTCGTTAGTCTCCTTCAGGGCTTTTAAGTTCCCGGCCCGCACCGTGGTCTCCAGATGCACGTCCGCCGGAACCGCGTTGACGATGTCGCCGCCCTTGTTGATAATCTGGTGGACCCGGACCGTGTCCTCCTCCTTAAAGGTCTCTCTCTGATAAGCCATGGCGCTCATAGCCAGGCTGGCCATGTTAAGGGCGTTGATGCCGTCCCAGGGCGCCGCGCCAGCGTGGGACTGCCTGCCCATAAATACGGTGTTCTTGCCGATAAATCCGTTGCCCGTGTTGCAGGGCGCCAGGCGGTAGCCCCCGGCGCTGATGGGGAAGTTGTGGACCATCATACACATGTCCGCGTCGTCAAAAGCGCCGCGGTAGGTCAGCTCCGCCTTGCCGCTGAAATAGTGAAGCTTTCCCTCCCTGCGCAGCCCTTCCCGGTAGTCCATCTCAATGTACTCCTCCGCGGGAACCGCCATAAAGTCGATCTTTCCGTCCAGCTCGTCAAACAGGCCCGCGTGGGTAAACGCGTCCGCGATCCCGTACATCACCGTGGTCTGAATATTGTGGCCGCAGGCGTGGACCGCTCCGGTCCGGCGGTCACAGTCCGGGTGGTCCAGGCAGATCACGGAGTCCAGCTCCCCCATCACCACCACCTTCGGCCCCTCCTTGTGGGCGTTTGCCCGGGCTCTGCACCCGGTAACCGCGATATCCCGCTCCGTCTCAAGCCCCAGCGCTTCCAGCGCTTCCGCCAGGGTCTGTGTGGTCTTTACCTCCCGGTAGCCGGTCTCCGGGTTCTCGTAGATTTTCCTTCCAAGGGCCAGGTAAACCTCCCGCCTTTGGTCAATGGTTTGGATGGCTTTCTGTTTTAATTCCTCGATGTTCATATCCGTCTCTCCCGTGAGGCCTGTCAGGCCCTCATCAAATAATTCCCTGCAGTTTCAGAATGAGTTCCGCCACAAGAGCCGATCCGAAGAACGTGCCGATGAACACCACAAAGGCCGTCAGAATGATCTTCCAGCTGAGTTTTTTGATGTCGTCCAGCTTGCAGCCGATGGAAACGCCTGCGATGGCCAAGATCACGGTGCCGATCTGGCCCGCGGAAATCTGCTTGGTCAGGTCCAGGATCAGGCCCTGCACCGGGCTCCAGGGGGTGGTCAAAAGCAGCGACAGCAGGGAGGCCCAGGCGAAGGCCGGAATCTGCAGGGGCAGCGCCTCTTTGATTTTAAGCGCCACGATGGACACCGCAATAATGATGAGCATACCCAGGATGGCGGGCAGAATGTCCAACTCGCCCTTTAAGTTCACCGCCTGTGTGGCCAGAACCGCCAGGCCGCAGAGGATCAATACCTTAAGCTGATTTAACATATTTTCAAGTTTTGCCGACATATCCGTTCCCTCCCTTTACGCTTCTTTGCGCCGCAGCAGGCGGCTGTAAACCCGGTACATTTTATTGGCCAGCGGGATGGCGATAAAGCACTCCATGTACAGGCCGGTCACATTTGTCATAATATTGGAAGTAGCCGCGTAGGCCAGAATCTCGTCCTTCATATTGGGAAGAATCTCCGCAAGGGATGTGCTGGCCGCGGTCATCATGGAGCCGGAGCCCATGCCACTGGCCATGGCCAGGGCGTAGGGATGAATTCCCGTGTTCACGGCCAGGGAGGCCAGAAGGCCGAAGAACAGCGTTCCGAACAGGTTTCCCACCATGTAGGTTCCCATGACACCCAGGCCCTCGGGGGAGTTGATTCCATATTTCTCGCTGATCAGTCCCAGGGTGGGCTCGCGGCAGATGCTGACCGTGGCGCCCACGGCCTCACGGCGCATACCCAGGATCATAGCGAAGGGCAGGCCGATGAGCATGGTTCCCAGGTTACCGAACTCCTGGAAGATCAGAGCCGGTCCGGCCTGAACGATCTTAAGGATGTTGGGCCCGGCGCTGGTTCCCAGCTTCACGCCCAGGATCAGCAGCATGAGCATGATCGCGTTCTCGGCCAGCTGGACTTCCTTCTCGCTGCACAGCTTTTTTAAGGGCTCGATCACCCGGCCAAGGGCGTCCGGCGTAAACAGCACCGCGATGATCATGGAGAAGATCATAGGAATGATGCTGATCTTTCCGATGGGTCCCAACGGGATAGTGACGGTGCCGATCAGCTCCGCCAGCACGCTGGCCGCGATCAACAGGATAAACAGTTTGATAAAAATCGGCCACCGGCCGTCCTTTGTGCTCAATACAGGATCCACGGTCTCCGCCTTCTGATTCGTATTTGACATTGTGTAACCTCCGTTCTCACATTTTCTTTTTCCTGTGTGTTCCTAATCCCCTCAGCACTCCTCAAGGTGGTACATGTCCGTCCTTCTGTGCTTTAACAGCGGCAGCTGGTCCCGGACCTCCCCGGTCCGCTCCAGATCCAGGGTGTGGATCATACACCCCTCCTGCTCGTCCATCTGTCCCAGAATGTCTCCCCAGGGCGACACGGCGATGGAGTGTCCCCAGGAGGTGTAGCCGCTGGACGGATCCCTGGCCGGGGCCGTGCCCAGCACAAAAGCCTGGTTGTCCAGCGCCCGGCAGCGGAACAGAATCTCCCAGTGGGCCGGGCCGGTGGTCATGTTGAAGGCAGCAGGCACCAAAATCACCTTCGCCCCCTTCTCCACCATCAGGCGGGCCAGCTCCGGGAACCGGAAATCGTAGCAGATGCACAGACCCATTTTCCCGAATTCCGTGTCGAACACCGTCACCTGATCCCCGGCGGTCAGGGTGTCGGATTCCTTAAAGCACTGGCCGCCCTTCACGTCGATGTCGAACAGGTGGGCCTTGCGGTGCTTTGCGATCTGCCTGCCCTGGCGGTCGAATACATAGGCCGTGTTGTACACCCGGCCCGCCTCGTCCACCTCGGGCATGGAACCTGCGGAGAGATAGATTTTGTGCTTTCTCGCCAGTTCGGCGCAGGCCGTCCACGCCGGGCCGCCCTGGGGTTCCGCGTAGACCGGAAAATTGGGGGTCTGATACGGGCAGTTGAACATCTCGGGAAGGGTCACCAGGTCCACCTGTTCTGCCTCCAGGGCTTCCAGCTTGCGCCCCGCCTCCCGGATATTCTCCATCTTGTCCGCATACACCCGCGTCTGCAGCATGGCTGCTCTCAGTTTTGTCATCGGATTCCTGCCTTTCCCCGGAGCAATCGGCGGCGTGGTTGTAAGCGCCAAACCCGCCCTGAAACTCCGGCATTGTATTTTACTTCAGCTTGCCTCTGCAGGCTACCGGGATCTCCTCCACCACTTCCCCGTCCGTTACCAGATAGGCCGTCTCGTGCAGGTTCACCACCGGACAGATGTGGTTGGGAATGATCTCCACCTTGTCGCCCACCCGCACTCCGTCGTGGAAGGCCTTGTTGTAGATAATGGCGTGCTCGTCGTACACGTCGAAAATCTCTACCTCGGGCCAGCCCTTGATCAGCCCCAGCCCTCTGGTGGCGCAAAAGCCCTTGCTCCGGGTCTGGGCGGTGATACCCTTGGCCCCCACGTCGGTGATCACCCGCTCCGGGGTGGGACGGCTGATCACGGTGGTTAAGATCGTGGCCGCGTTCCGCGCAAGGCTTCCGTAGGCGTTGGCCTGGGAGGCGTCCATAAAGATGTAGGTTCCCGGCCGGATCTCCGTGACGCCGTCCAGAATGGGGAAGTCGTGCATCATGGACGGAGTGGACCCGATGCTCACGGTCTCCAGCTCCATGCCCGCTTCCTTTGCCAGTTCGGCAAAACGCAGGGTCCGCCTCTGGGCGGTCAGGTGGATCTCCCGGCACTCCCGGATATCCGCGGCCTGGTAGGAATTGCCGTCGTGAGAGAAAATCCCCTTCAGGGAAATGTTTTTGCACCCCTTTAAGTATTCCAGCAGCTCCAGATAGTCCGCCTCCTCAATGACGCCGGAGCGCTCCTCCCCCACCTCGATCTCGATCAGCACCCGGGCGGGCTTTTGGGCTCCCGCAAAGGCCCTCTCGATCATCTCCGCCTGGGGAATGGAGTCCAGGCCGAAGGAGATGTCCACGGTTTTCGCCAGTTCCCGAATCCGGGCCAGCTTGGATTCGCCCACGATTTCATTGGCGATAAAGATATCCCGCAGCCCCGCTTCCGCCATGACCTCCGCCTCGCCCACCTTGGCCACGGTGACGCCCCTGGCTCCTAACTCCTCCTGGATCAGAGCAAGTCTTGGCATCTTATGGGTCTTCGTATGGGGGCGCAGCGCCACATGGCGCCGGTCTGCGTACTCCTGCATGAAGCGCAGGTTATCCATCATGATTTCCCGGTCAATGATCAGGGCCGGAGTGTCCAATTCCATGTAATTCATAAACTCATTCCTTTCCGCACGCCGCTATGGCCTCAACCTCCACCAGGCAGCCGTTATACAGCCTGTTGGTGGGCACCACGACCCTGGCCGGGCGGTGGCTCCCGAAGAATTCCGCGTACACCTGATTCAAGTCCGGCCAGTACGCCACATCCGGGATGTACACGCGGCAGTGCAGCACGTCCTCCCGGCTGGCTCCGGCCTCCTGAAGCACCAGATCCAGATTCGCCAGAGCCTGTCTGGCCTCCGCCTTCACCCCTCCCTCGGGAACTTTCCCGGTCTCCGGGTCAATGGACAGCTGGCCGGATATGTACAGCACCTGATTGTGCTTTACACCAGGCACGTAGTGGCCGCCGTCGCGGACGGAGAACTTTGTCTCGACTATTTCCATCACCGTCTGCTCCTCCTTTCTGTTGTTATCTTGATTATAGAATATTTTCTACGTCATGTCAATAATAATTTATACATTTTCTCCTATCTTACCCGGTTTAATTAGAAAATATTGGCTTTTTTACCATTTCAAACGATTATCATATATATTTTTTTCTATCATATCTTTCTTTTTTTCTGCTTACCGTCTATATTTTTTTATAACCTTCCGTTCTATTTTTAAGAAATTGATCCGGAAAACCTCCGCTGATTTATGGAAATCGTAAGATAAATCACCGGGAACTGTGATAGAATGAAAGAAACAAAGGAGGGAGCGCCATGGAACCGTACACACTGATCCTGCTGTGCATTTTAGTAATGGCCTACATTCTGATCCGCCTGGAGAACCGCCGGGATTCCCGCAACGGAAAAAAAGCCCTGCTGCGGCAGAGCTTCGGCGCCATTCCCCAGCGCGAAAACCGGGACTATGGCGGAATTGAATATGACTGGGACTTTGAGCAGACGAATCTCTCCGAACAGGAACAGATCGACGAAATCACCTGGAATGATCTGGAAATGGACGCCGTGTACCTGCGCGTCAACAACTGCCGTTCCTTTGCCGGGGAACAGGCGCTGTACACGGCTCTCCACCGTCTTAGCCAGGACCGGGAGGCGGAAGAATCCCTGCGCGGGAAGATCCGCTATTTCGGGGAGCACGAAACCGAGCGGGAGCGGGCAACGTATCTGCTCCACTGCCTGGGGAAAGAGCACGGCAGCTATTATCTGCCCGTGTTCATCCGCAATCTGAAGGGATTTGAAATCCCCAACATCCAGTTCTACCGGTTTATGAGGGGGCTGCTGTTCTGCTCCTTCCTCCCCAGCGCCCTGCTCTTAGACACCCGCTATCTGGTGTTCCCGCTCTTTACCGCCCTGGCCAACCTGGTGATCTACTCCTTCCAAAAATACAAGTACAGCGCCAATCTGTCCATGCTGCGCGCCACCCTGGGGGTCATCCGCACCGCCAGGCTGCTGTCGGACCCCGGAAAGTCCGGCGGCGGGGAACCCTTCCCCGACCTCGGGGAGCTGGCCCAGCGCTTCTCCCGCTCCGCCCGCAAAATCATGAGGCTGAACACCCGGGAACAGAGCGGCCTGTCCGGCGATCTCTTCAGCCTGTTAAATGCTTACCTGGTGGGCGTCACCCTCAGCGACTTCATCCGGTACAACAAGCTGCTCCGGGAGCTGGACGGCCGGAAAGAGGACCTGCTGGCCTTATACCAGCGTGTGGGCGAGATCGACATGGCCATCTCCGTGGCCTCCTTCCGGGCCAGCCTGCCCCACTGGTGCGAACCGTCCTTCGCAGAGCAGGACGCCCCCTGCCGGCTGGAGGCGGAAGAGCTGTACCATCCCCTTCTCAGCCATCCGGTCAGCAACTCTGCATCCATCCGCCGCAGCTGCATCGTCACCGGCTCCAACGCCTCCGGCAAATCCACCTTCATCAAGGCCGTGGCGGTCAACGTTCTGCTGGCCCAGAGCATTTTCACCTGCTCCGCAGCCCGTCTGACCCTGCCACGGACCGGCCTGATCACCTCCATGGCGCTGCGGGACGACATTCTGTCCGGGGAAAGCTACTATATTAAAGAGATTCATTATCTGAAGCGCATCATCGACAGCCTGACCCCGGAAACGCCCACCGTCTGCATCGTGGACGAAATTCTGAGGGGAACCAACACCCAGGAGCGCATCGCCGCCTCCTGCGCGGTGCTTCGCTACCTGGCAAAGCATAACTGCCTGGCCATCGTGGCCTCCCACGACATCGAGCTGACGCAGCTGTTGGAGAGACAGTACGACAATTTTCATTTCAGCGAGCAGATCACGGACGGCGGGATCACTTTCTCCTACAAGATCCATTCCGGCCCCGCGGATTCCAAAAACGCCATCCGCCTGCTGGAGTACATGGGTTTTCCGGAGGAAATCACCCGGGAGGCCAGGGAGCTGGCGCAGCCTCGCGGCTGATCCGTCCTGAGCCGCGCGCTCATCCAAAGTGTTTCGCCAGCAGCACCAGGAGCCAGGGGGCGCCCACCGCAATCATCATCACCAGCCACACCAGGCAGATGGAGATGGAGGCCCAGACAAAGAAGAATACCCAGGAAAACACGATGATTCTGGTCACTCTCCACGGGAAAACCGCCCCCTTGACCGCCAGGACGCCGATAAACTTCCACACGCCCGCCTTGCTGTAAAGAACCGCCAGGCCCACCAGATAGGCGAGAAACAACACAAGCCCCAGCGCCGAACCGATCCACTGGAGGATGCCCCAGGCATTCTCCGACGCAACCCCCAGGGTAACCCCCGCAAGTCCCACAAGAGACAACTGAAATCCTCTCATCACCAGTCCGTTCCCATCGATCCTGTCCACCACGCTTCTTCCCATTCCACTGTTGTTACTCATAATTCTTTCTCCTTTTCGTTTGATTTTCCGGCCGGTTTCTACCGCCATCTGATTACAAGACGATCCGGAGCGCCCATCGGTTTTAATTATTTTAAAATTTTTTAATCTTTTTTATTTGGCCCGGCTGCGCTGAACCAAAACGCGCGCCGCCGGGCCCCTTGCCAAAAGCAGGGCCGGACAGAATATTCGTTATCCTGTCCGGCCCTGCCCGGGAAATTTATCTCAATCTGTTTTTATCAAATCTTAAAATACTTCACGCCGGACTCGAAGATCTTCATGTCCTGCTCCCCGTAAATGTTCATGGCAACCGCCTGACCGCGGCGCTCGGAATGGGCCATCTTGCCCAGGATTCGCCCGTCGGGGCTGGTGATGCCCTCGATGGCCATGTAGGAGCCGTTGGGGTTCCAGTATTCGTCCATGGTGGCGTTGCCCTGGTCGTCCACATACTGGGTGGCCACCTGTCCGTTGGCAAAGAGTCTGGACAGCCAGGCTTCATTTGCCACAAAGCGGCCCTCTCCGTGGGAGGCGGGGTTGCAGTACACACCGCCCAGTCTGGCCTCTGCCAGCCAGGGGGACTTGTCGGACACCACCTTGGTGTAGACCATCTTGGACACGTGGCGGCCGATGGTGTTCATGGCCAGGGTGGGGGAATCCGGCCCCTGGTCGGCGATTTCGCCTCCGGGCACCAGGCCCAGCTTGATCAGCGCCTGGAAGCCGTTGCACACGCCCAGCATCAGGCCGTCCCGCTCATTTAACAGCTTTTCGATCTCCTCCTTCATCACCGCATTGCGGAACACGGTGGCGAAGAACTTGGCGGAACCCTCCGGCTCGTCGCCTGCGGAGAAGCCGCCGGGGAACATGACGATCTGGGCCTTTGCGATCTCCTGCCGGTAGACCTCAACGGACTGGCGGATGTCCTCAGCGCTCAGGTTGCGGAACACCCGGGTGACGGCCCTGGCGCCGGCCCGCTCAAAGGCTTTCGCGCTGTCGTACTCGCAGTTGGTGCCCGGGAACACGGGGATGAACACCGTGGGGCTACCGATCTTGTGGTCGCAGATGTAGATTGCGTCCGTCTTGTAGAGGCGCTCCGGAAGCACCGCCTCCTCCCCGCGCTTCTCTCTGCCCGTGGCAGTGGGGAACACGTCCTCCAGGGTTTTGGTCCAGCTCTCAAGCGCTTCGTCCAGGAAAATGGACACGCTGCCGTACTCAAACGCCGCCCGGTCCGTCACCTCGCCGATCACGGTGTAGGAGATGGAGAGCTCTCCCACCAGGCCGTCCGGCACCTCGCAGACAATGTCGCCGTAACCCGGGGCGAAGAAATCCCTGGGATCCAGGCTGTGCTCGATCTTTACGCCCAGCTTGTTGCCGAAGGCCATCTTGCTGACCGCCTCCGCCATGCCGTGGCCCTCCACCGCGTAGGCGGAAATGATACTGCCCGCTTTGATATCCTCAAACAGCTTCCCGTAGCCGTCCATCACCTGTCCGTACACCGGCAGGTCGTAACCGTCCCGCTCCGCCTTAAACACTACGATCTTACTGCCCGGCTTTTTGAACTCGGGGGTAATGATATTCTTGTAGCTGTTCACATCCACCGCAAAGGAAACCAGGGTGGGGGGCACATTGACCTCGCCGTGCTCGTCGTCGAAGGTCCCGGACATGCTGTCCTTGCCGCCGATGGAGGGCAGTCCGAAGCCCATCTGGGCGCTGTAGGCCCCCAGAAGCGCTGCAAAGGGCTGGCTCCAACGTTTCGGATTCTCGTTCATCCGGCGGAAATATTCCTGGAAGGTGAAACGGATCTTGCTGTAGTCTCCGCCCGCGGCCACGATCTTGGCCACAGAGGTGAGCACCGCGTACACGGCCCCGTGGTAGGGGCTCCAGCTGGACAGGTAGGGGTCAAAGCCGTAGCTCATCATGGTCACGGTGTCCGTGCTGCCCTTCAGCACCGGAAGCTTGGCCACCATGGCCTGGGTCTCGGTGAGCTGGTATTTTCCGCCGTAGGGCATAAACACGCTGCCCGCGCCGATGGACCCGTCGAACCGCTCCACCAGTCCCTTCTGGGAACACACGTTGAGTCCGGCCAGCATGCCGGTCCAGGCTTTCTTTACATCTTCCACCTCTGCGCGCTTTAAGGGGCTGTTCTCACGGCCCGGCACCTCCAGGGTCACGTCCGCCTCCTGGTGTGCGCCGTTGGTGTCCAAAAATGCGCGGCTGATGTCCACGATGGTCTTACCCCGCCAGTTGAGCACCAGCCTGGGCTCCTTTGTGACCACGGCCACGGTCACGGCCTCCAAATTCTCCTCCCCGGCGTAGGCCAGGAATTTGTCCACGTCGCCGGGGTCCACCACCACGGCCATACGCTCCTGGGACTCGGAGATGGCGATCTCCGTGCCGTCCAGACCGGCGTATTTCTTGGGAACCTTATCCAGGTCGATCTGAAGTCCGGCCGCCAGCTCGCCGATGGCCACGGACACGCCGCCCGCGCCGAAGTCGTTGCACTTCTTGATGATCCGGCTCACCTCAGGGCGGCGGAACATGCGCTGAATCTTGCGCTCCGTGGGCGCATTTCCCTTCTGCACCTCCGCGCCGCAGACCTCGATGGAGGCCGTGGTGTGCACCTTGGAGGAGCCGGTGGCCCCGCCGATGCCGTCCCGTCCGGTGCGCCCGCCGAGAAGAATGATGATGTCGCCCGGGTCGGAATTTTCACGGATTACGTCTTTTCTGGGAGCCGCGCCCATCACCGCGCCGATCTCCATGCGCTTGGCCACATAACCCGGATGGTAAATCTCCTTCACATAGCCGGTGGACAGGCCGATCTGGTTGCCGTAGGAGGAATAACCCTGGGCGGCTCCGTTTACGATCTTGCGCTGGGGCAGCTTGCCCTTTAAGGTCTCGCTTAAGGGCCGGGTGGGGTCCGCCGCGCCGGTAACGCGCATGGCCTGGTACACGTAGGTTCTGCCGGACAGCGGGTCGCGGATGGCTCCGCCCAGGCAGGTGGCCGCGCCGCCGAAGGGCTCGATCTCCGTGGGGTGGTTGTGGGTCTCGTTCTTAAAGTTCACCAGCCACTCCTCGGTGACGCCGTCGATCTCCACCGGCACCACGATGCTGCAGGCGTTGATCTCGTCGGAGATTTCCATGTCCTCCAGCTTTCCCTCGCTCTTTAACTTCTTCATGGCCATCAGGGCCAGGTCCATGAGGCAGACGTACTTGTCGTCCCGCCCCTTGTAGATCACCTCCCGGTCCGCCAGGTACCGGTTGTAGGTGTCCTCGATGGGTTTTCTGTAATCCCCGTCGGTAAAGCAGACATTCTTTAACTCCGTGGAAAAGGTGGTGTGGCGGCAGTGATCGGACCAGTAGGTGTCCAACACCCGAATCTCCGTCACCGTGGGATCGCGGCGCTCCTCATCCCGGAAGTACCTTTGAATATGAAGGAAGTCCTTAAAGGTCATCGCCAGGTTCAGGGTGTCGTAGAGCGACTTAAGCTCCGCCTCCGGCGCGGCGGCAAAGCCCTCAAAGGTCTTAATGTCCTCCGGGACCTCAAACTCCGCCACCAGGGTGGAGGGCTTATCCACCCCCGCTTCCCGGCTGTCCACGGGGTTGATGCAGAAGGCCTTGATGGCCTTCTCCTGCTCCGGGGTCAGGGCCGCGGTGATCACGTAGGTGGTTGCGGAGCGGATCACCGGCTCCTCATCCTCCTTTAACAGCTTCACGCACTGCTCGGCGGAGTCCGCCCGCTGGTCGAACTGGCCGGGCAGGTACTCCACGGAGAACACCAGATCACCGGGGTTCTTCGGGAATTCCTCCTCGTACACCTCGTCCACCGGCGGCTCGGAGAAAATGGTCACCAGCGCCTTCCCATAAGTCTCCTCAGACAGATTTTCAATATCGTAACGGATCAGAACCCGCACATTTTCCACAGTATCGATGCCCAGATAGCTCTCCAGCTCTTCCCGCAGCTCCCCGGCTTTTACCGCATACGCCGGCTTTTTCTCCACAAAAATTCGTCTTACGCTCATTTACAAACCTCCTGCTTTTCCATAGAAACCCTAAGTCTAAAAAGTCTAAACCATCTGTCCCCTATCATATCACAGGAAAGATAAATTAGTAAAATTAATATATTTAATTTCTTTTTTGTTATTTACTTATAAATATTTGAATATCGCGGCTTATATACAGGAGTTCCCTCCGTGTCAGACCGTCGGCCCGGTTGTCAACCCATTCAAAACCGGGTATAATGTAGGCGGTATTACATCAAACCGGAAACCGGTCTATGGAGGAAGTCCGTCATGAATCCTAAAAAGATATTATCTGAATGGCTTATCATTACATTTGGCACAGTGGTCGCGGCATCAGCTGTTTTCTTCTTTCTGATCCCAAGCCATTTGGCAGTCGGCAGCATTTCCGGGCTTGCAATCATTCTTGCGAACTTTATACCGCTGAAAATATCCGCGATTACGATGGGGCTGAATGTCGCTCTGCTGGTGGTCGGCTTGATTTTTATCGGACGTGACTTTGGGATCAAAACAATCTACACATCGGTTCTGATGCCTGTGGTTTTGGCGGTTCTGGAAATCCTGTTTCCGGACATGCAGTCCATTATGGGCGATGGTTTTTTAGATATGCTGCTTTACATTTTTACGGTCAGCATCGGTCTGGCGATTCTGTTTAACCGGAACGCTTCCTCCGGAGGTCTGGATATTATTGCGAAGCTGTTAAATAAATATCTGCGCATGGATTTGGGAAAGGCCATGTCGCTGGCAGGCATTTGTACCGCCCTTACGGCGGCCCTGGTGTACGATGCAAAAACTGTGCTGTTAAGTATCCTGGGAACGTATCTGAACGGGATTGTGCTGGATCATTTCATTTTCGGATTCAATATCAGGAGGCGGGTCTGCATCTTGTCGAACAAGGAAGCCGACATTGAGGCGTTTATACTCCACACGCTCCACAGCGGCGCTACCATATATGAGCCGGTGGGCGCTTATGACCATCAGATCCGCCGGAAGATCATCACAATCGTCGATAAAAACGAATATATACAGCTTATGAACTATATCTCCAAAACGGACCCCAGCGCGTTTGTGACGGTCTACAATGTAAACGAAGTGTTTTACCGCCCGAAAATCCGTTGATTGAAGCTGCGGCGCTTCCCGGCCAGGCTCCAGCGGGCGGAATCTGCGGGGTTCAGATTCCGCGGCTGCTCCTGGCCGGGTAAACTCTCGGCTCCGATTCCTCGTCCTCCCGGACCAGGAGCAGAGGGGTCTCGCTCTCGATCTCCTCCCCCAGCCTCCAGGGTACCCACAGCTCCCGCAGCTTCTCCCCGTCTTCTGTTTTGAGATTGACGTAAAAGTTGTGCCAGGACCTGCGGCGGACCCCCTTTGTCCCCGTACAGACCGCCGTCCGGACCTTTAGCGATCCCGACAGATACTTCCTGGTCCGCCATACGGCAACGTAATAATAACCCCCATAGCCCGCCGCCGCCAGGATACACTCGATCCAATAGATCCTCCGGTATTTCAGCTTCATGCACGCTTCCCGCACCAGCTTCTGCTGCCTGACCGGATTGTCGTCCTTGCCGCCGTTTCCCAGATCGTACAGCACCTCCAGCAGAAATTCCCTCTCCCACTGGGCGCTTTTCTCCTGCTCATAGCAGGCGGACGTGACCAGCGCAAGAAATCCCAGAGTCAGAACCGTGTACCCCAATGCGGCGATCCGCCTCCTTTTCCACAGTTTCATCTCCATGCGCTGAACGTGCCTGCGCTCCCGCCCGCTGATCTCTCTCCACATCCGTCGTTCCTCCTGCCGCCTACGGCCCCACATTTTCATCCATTTTATTCCATTATAGCCGGGACAGGCAACGATTGCAATGTTCTCTGCGGAAGCGTCCGGGAAATTCGCATCCGTTCCGGCAGCCGATGTGAAAACTGATAGCACACCCGCCGGATTTATGGTATACTATGGAAATGTATTACTTATGGTCAATTTTAAAACAGGAGATTACAAAAAGATGAAAACCGGATTTGACAACGAAAAATACCTGAAGCTCCAATCAGAGCACATTAAACAGCGCATCGGCGAGTTCGGCGACAAACTGTACCTGGAATTCGGCGGCAAGCTCTTCGACGACTTCCACGCCTCCAGGGTTCTTCCCGGCTTTGCCCCGGACAGCAAGCTGCGGATGCTGCTGCAGATGGCCGACCAGGCGGAGATCGTCATCGCCATCAACGCCGCGGACATCGAGAAAAATAAAGTCCGCCACGACCTTGGGATCACCTACGACGTGGACGTGCTCCGCCTGATCCAGGAGTTCCAGGACAAGGGCCTCTACGTGGGAAGCGTTGTGATTACCCAGTACAGCGGCCAGAGCGGGGCGGATCAGTTTAAGACCAAGCTGGAACACATGGGTATCAAGGTGTACCGCCACCACTGCATCGAGGGTTATCCCAGCAATGTATCCCTGATCGTCAGCGACGAGGGCTACGGCAAAAACGATTACATCGAGACCACCCGCCCGCTGGTGATCATCACCGCCCCCGGCCCGGGCAGCGGCAAGATGGCCACCTGCCTCTCCCAGCTCTACCACGAGAACAAGCGGGGCATCAAGGCGGGCTACGCCAAGTTCGAGACCTTCCCCATCTGGAGCCTGCCCTTAAAGCATCCGGTGAACCTGGCCTACGAGGCGGCTACCGCTGATTTGAACGACGTGAACATGATCGATCCCTTCCACCTGGAAGCCTACGGCAAGACCGCGGTCAACTACAACCGGGACGTGGACATTTTCCCGGTGTTAAACGCCATTTTTGAGGGAATCTACGGCGAGAGCCCCTACAAGTCCCCCACGGATATGGGCGTAAATATGGCCGGCTTCTGCATCGTGGACGACGAGGTGTGCCGGGAGGCCTCCTACCAAGAGATCATCCGCCGGTATTACCACGCCCTCAACCGCCTTGCCAAGGAGGAGGGTTCCGAGGACGAGGTGTATAAGCTGGAGCTGCTGATGAAGCAGGCCAAGATCACCCCCGGTATGCGCCGGGTCATCGCCCCCTGTATGGAGCGGGCCAACCTGATCCAGGCCCCCGCCGCGGCCATCGAGCTGGGCGACGGCACCCTGGTCACCGGCAAGACCAGCAACCTGTTGGGCGCTTCCGCCGCCGTGCTGCTAAACTCCATCAAGATGTTAGGCGGCATCCCCCACGATCTTCACCTGATCGCGCCCTCGGCCATTGAACCCATCCAGACCTTAAAGACCAACTACCTTGGAAGCCGCAATCCCCGGCTGCACACCGACGAGGTTCTGATCGCCCTGTCCATGAGCGCAGCCACGGATCCCATCGCCAAAAAGGCCCTGGACCAGCTGCCCAGGCTTCGCGGCTGCCAGGTGCACACCTCGGTGATGCTCTCCGACGTGGACATCAAGGTATTCAAGAAGCTGGGCGCGGAGCTGACCTCCGAGCCGGTTTACGAGCACAAAAAACTGTATCATTGATCCTTACCGCAATGGACCGGCGGCGCAGACCGCCGCAGATCGCGCCGCCGGTCCGCCGCTGCTGCGAAAATGACAGAACAAAGTGCCTTCGGCACTCTCAACTCCCCTGCCCCTCACTCATGAGGGGTTTTAGGGGATTTCCTTTTTTGCTGCTTTATTGTAAAATGTTCTTATGCATAAGAACATCCTCCAAACTATTTTTTCTGACCACTTTGAATATATCCAATATGTTATTCGACCTGATAAAAATGTTTTGGATAACATCAACCGGATGATCCTCTGCCATGATCCTTCTTATGGCGGAGCTTTCTTTGGCTGTCCTCATTGTGGTAACCTTAAATTTGTTCCCTTTTCCTGTAAAAGCCGGTTCTGTCCCTCATGCGGCAACGTCTATAACCAGAAACGTGCTTTTCGTATGTCTTGTAAACTCGTTTCCTGTATCCACAGACACTGTGTCTTTACCATTCCTGAGGAACTGCGCATCTTCTTTCTTAAGGACCACTCACTCCTTAACTGCCTGTTCCATTCTGTCAGGGATGTCGTCCTACGCATGTTCTTCAAGATGAATAAGTCCGAACTCTTTACTCCTGGTTTTATCTGCGTCCTTCATACCTTCGGTAGAGATTTAAAGTGGAATCCTCACATCCATGCCCTGATTTCGGAAGGCGGTGCTGGCAACATTACTCCCTGGCGACCCAATCCCCATTTTGATTATGATTTCCTGCGCCTGGCTTTTCGGAAAGTCCTTTTGGATCAGCTCTCTCTTAAACTGGGACCGCCTTTTAAGAAGCTTAAAAATCAAATCTACAAAGACCATCCCGAAGGCTTTTATGTGAGAGCCAAACCTAATTTGTGTTCTCCTGATATCACCATTAAATACATCAGCAGATACCTTGGACGGCCTGTCATTGCCACTTCCAGGATGGATGCCTATGACGGGGATTCTGTGACGTTCCATTATCAGCGACATGAGGACCATAAAACGATCACAGAATGCATCCCCGCCATTGACTTTATCAAACGCCTGATCCTGCATATCCCTGACAAGCATTTTAAAATGGTCCGCTACTACGGCATTTATGCAAAGCACCACAAACAGGAAAAAAATCTCCGGAAATGTTTATCCAAGCAGAAGCAGCATTATCTTTCTAAGCTCCTAGATTGGCGGAATTTGATTCTTCTGACCTTTGGCTATGATCCGCTCAGATGCCCGGAGTGTGGCACTTCTATGTTGGTTTTAGAAGTTTACCACAAAAAAACTGCACTATTTGAACGCTATCGAAAGGTTATGGGATATGGATAGTTCCATATGCCCTATTCTTTCTCTACCGTCAGATAGTGCAGCCTAAACCAAAAACAAAAAATACATAGACAACGTCATGGCGAAGTCACACCTTCGCTCTTTTGCTATGCCTTTTTTATTTCCAATCTATTATACACCATCTTCGCTGATTTGAGAAGTTTCCTATAAAGTGAAAAAGAGCTGACGCCCGGGAAATATGAATTTCCGGCGCCAGCTCTTTTTTAAATGTCTTTTTTCATGAAGCCGCTCTTACAGTTCAGCCTTCAGCCATTCCACCGACTTGCGGATGGACTCGTGGGGATCGTCCCAGTAGATGGAGTCGTTGATCTCCAGGTCCACAATCCCGTCATAATCGTATTCTTCCAGAGTCTTTAAGTAATCCTTCAGGGGCAGCTCCCCGTCTCCCAGGATATAGTGGCAGGTATCCGCAAAATGGATCAGTTTGATCCGGTCTCTGCCCAGCACCTCAAAGTAATCCTTTAACTCCTCTCCCGCCACTGCCATGGCTACCACGTCCACGCAGATGTACATCGCCGGGGAATCCACCTCGTCCAGCACCCGCTTGATGTCCTGAAGGTTCAACACCAGGTTGCTCTCATAGGGCTGAAGCTGCTCCAATACCAGCTCGATGCCCTTCTGCTCCGCGATGGCCGCGATCTTTTTGTAGGTGTCCACCAGGCGCGCGAAGGATTCCTCCCGTGGCAGATCCAACAGGCCGCAGCCGGAGTTTAAGAATACCTTGTTGGTCCCAAAGAGCAGGGCGTCGTCCATGGCCATGCTGAAATAGTCCACCGTGCGCTTGCGCACCTCCTCCTCGGGATGGGAGAAGCTGTAGGGATAGGCCAGGGTCTCCGGCGTGTAGACGGAAACGTCCAGACCTCTCTCCTCCATCATAGCCCGGATGGAGCCGATCTTCTTTTTGGCGTCCTCGGCGAACGGATAGTCCAGGCGGCAGTAATGGGGAATGCCGCCCCACAGGTCAACGTGCTTTAAGCCGTTTTTCACCATGGAATCCAGATAATACTCCAGGGAATAGTGCACATACTGCACGCTCATCACCGCAAAATTGTCCATCGTAATCTTCGACATATCAAAATACCTCCTGATTCGTTTTATGGTTCATCCGGCTGGTCATAAGCCCCGCTCAGCCGGTTCGCCGGCAATCTGCTCTACCGTCAGCTCCGGATTACAGGGTTTCGCGGAATCTGCGCACGACTTCCATGAACTCCTTCACGCGGTTCACATCCACCCGCACGTTCTCCAGCTTGTCGTTCTCCAGCTTTCCGCCTTCCTTGAAGTAGGTTCCCACCACCGCGGCGTCCGCCGTGGTCAGCTTGCGCTCGATGGTATCCGGGCGGCAGCCGGTGTTGCACAGCACCACCACGTCGGGAGCTCCGGATTTCACGCTGGCGATCAGCTCGTCGTCCACGTCCTGACCGGCGGCGTTGGCGGAGATGCAAAGCCCGTCGGGATGAGCCTTGAAGATGGTGGACTTGGCGATATCCACCAGAGGTCTGGTGTCCATGCTGCGGTCGGACTCAGGGTTGATGAAATAGAGCATCTTCAGATCGTCCAGGTGCAGCGCTGCCTTGCGGCGCAGCAGAGCGGAAAAATCGTTGTTGTAGAAGCCGCCGTCCCCAACATACACGCCGGAGAAGGTTCCGCGGATAAACTTCGCGTCCACAGCCGCCGCCAATTCGATGCTGGCCTGGCCGTCGGAGATGCAGTCCACGCCGTAGGGCACGCGAATCTCGGATTTGAGCTCGCCGATCACGCGGGCCATGGCGGCCGGTGTGATAAAGCTCATGTGGCGCTCATAGGGCAGGCTGAACTCGTTGCTGAACATGATTCCGTCCACGCCGCCCTCCTGCAGCGCGTGCAGGTCCGCTCTTGCGTGCTCCACCACGCGCTCCATGGTGTCGCCGTAGTGGAACCGGGGATCTCCGGGCAGCGGATCCAGGTGCAGCATCGTAATAATCGGTTTCTTAACCCCAAACATTTTTTCAGTCCAAAGCATAATTTTTCTCCTTTTTGCTTGAATGGAACGGGCCGCCGGCATTACCTGCGGGCCATTTATCACCCAATATTTTCCATATTTTTGTAAAGCGAAAGCGGGAGAGTCAAAGACCTGCACTTCCCGCTTTTCGCTTTTCATTCACTATTTGCTCTGTTGCGCTCGTTATCAATAATCCAGCTGGCGGTAGTAGCGGCGGATCTCCAGGGGATGGCACAGCTCCGCTTCCATGTGGGCGTCCACGCGGTTGTTCACTGCGTGCATCACCAGGTGGGAGATGGAACCTCTGAACTCCTCGCTGATTCCCTTAAGCTCGTAGTCCTTGGTGTCGATGATGGTGTAGTTCTTGCAGATTCTGGGCAGGAAATTCTTCACCCGCTCTGCCAGCGGACGCTGCTCATCCTCGCCGATAAACAGGGTTACCGGGGTCTCGGCCTCCACGATCTCCAGCATGCCGTGGAAGAATTCCGGACAGGTGATGGACTTGGTGCGGATCCACATCTGCTCCTCCCAGTAGCACATCGCGTAGGAGTAGGTTGCGCCCCACTGGTTGCCGCTGCCCACAAAGTAATGGGGCATATCCGGGTTGGCTCTGAAATACTCGTATTTCTTCTTGGCAAAATCTGCCGCCCACTCGTCGGCTTCCTTCTCCACGTCCACCAGAGCCTGGGCCAGATGAGCTTCCATCTCAGCATTGTATTTGTCATACTCCGGGAACTCGCCGTTGTTGTACATCAGGCGGTTGGCTACCATATAGAACTTCAGCTGCTCGTTCATGGGATAGGAGATGCACCAGTCGCACTGCTTTACCATGGGAGCTTCGGGCTTGTCGATGAAACCGAACACCTTTGCGCCGATCTCGTGAGCCTTGTCAACGGCTTTCACCATCTCGGAGGTGCTGCCCGTCACGGATGAGAAGATCACGATAGAATCCTTGGTGAAACGCTTGTTGCCCGTGGTCAGAAATTCCGCCGCGTTCTCAACATATACCGGAATGGAGCTTCTGCCCCGCATATAAACCTCAACCTGCATGCTGGAGGCCCAGGTTCCGCCGATGCCGATGAAGAAAATCGCATCAAATCCGCGGTTCTGAATCTCGTCCACTACCTTTTCAATCTCCGGTCTCAGGGCCAGAGCGCCGTTTACACTGTCAATCTGTTTCTGCTCGTCAAATTTTAACATCGCTGATATTTCCTTCCTCTATTTATGAAAATGTACCGTAAAGTTGCATTTGTCCCCCCGCGTATAGGACTTGGAATACTCGATCACGCGGTTATGGTCGTCGTACGTGGTGCAGCCGAACAGGAATACCGTCTGATCCTTGTTGATGTTGATCAGCCGGGCGTCGGACTGGGTAAGCTGTACCAAATCCAGGGTCTGCCAGGCCCGCACCGGATTGATGCCGTAAAACTTGTAAATCTCGTACATGCTGAACACCGACAGATCGATCCCCTCCATCTTGGGAACAAGATTGTAGGGAATGTAAATCTCCTGGATGGCGATGGGTTCCTCGTCCGCATAGTCCAGACGCCTGATAAAATACAGCATGTCGTCCGGTTCAATCCCAAAAATCGCCCCGTACTTCTCCCCGGCTCTGCGCTGGCCTTTGGACAAAATTTTCCTTCTGGTCTCCACGTTCTTGGCGTTCATGGTCTGTGTGAATCCGCCCAACACCTCCAGATCGCGCTCGATCTGCGCCACCACGTACACGCCCTTGCCCTGCACGCGCTTGAGCAGGCCCTCGTTCACCAGCGCGTCGATGGCGCTGCGAACGGTCAGGCGGTTGATGCCATAGGTGCTGGCCAATAGATTCTCGGAGGGGATCGCCGTTCCGGGCGCATACTCCCCATCCTCAATTTTGGAACGCACAACCTCTCTGAGCTGCAGATAGATCGGTGCATTGTAGGAAACCTCTGCCGGTTTTGCCAACGCAATAACCCCCTTTACGCTTCTTACCAGGCGCCGTTGTACTCCAGCGTCACGCTGGAATTGGTCGCGCCCATTTTCATACACTCTTCAACCGGTTTCTCCTCCAGAATCCCCTTTAAGAACCCGGCGATAAAGCTGTCCCCGGCTCCCATGGTGTCCACCACGTTGCAGGGAATGATTCCGAAGGTGGTGTACTTCTCTCCGTCGTAGACAATACTGCCCTTTTCGCCCAGGGTGGTGATCACCAGCTTGGGCCCCTTGGCCTTAATCTGTTTCATGGTCTCACGCAATTCAGGCGTGTCCCCGTCGTCCGTGGCAAAGAACAGGTAATCCACGGAGGGGATTGCGGTGACAGCCGCCGGATCCTCCGGGCGGGTAGCCGCGTCAAAGGCAACCTTCACACCTCTGGCCTGGATCTTCGCCAGATCGTCGTGAACATTCCCCCAGAGGCCGGTCACCACCATATCATGGCTGCAGAGGAAATCGATCTCCTCGTCGGTGAGCTTGAAGTCCGCCAGAACGCCTTCCTCGTACTCTCCGAACACGCGCTCTCCGTCCACCAGTTCCACATGGGTGATCGCCGTGCTGCCTTCCATAAAGCGGATGTGGGACACGTCAACGCCCTTCTCCGCAATTTTTTCCTTCATCAGTTTTCCGTACTGGTCGGTTCCGACCACTCCCGTATAGGAGGACTCTCCCCCCAGCCGCACAAAATATACGGCTACGTTGACGGGATTTCCGCCGGGATATGCTTTTCCGATATTTTCGTAAACGTCCATACAGTTATCGCCAACTGCAGCTAACTTCATGTTTATACCTCCCTAATTCCGCCCTGCCGGGCAATCCACGTGGCTCTGTTACCGCCTCGTCAGCTCGCTGGCATAGCAGATGTACTCCGAACGGGTAATCTCCTTAAAATACTCAAATACAACGTCCTGCTCATCCATGGTCACACCGGACTGATAGATCACAGGGGCGCCCTCTTCCATTTCCAGATAACCGGCTTCCTGGGCATCGCAGTAGGTGATGCTGAGCTTCTCATGACCGCCTGAAATCTCCACGTTATAGTGCTGTTTCAGCAGGCTGTACAGAGAATTGCTCTCAAAATCCAGGGCTTCGAGGCCGGGAAAACGCTCCGCGTCCAGAAAGGCGGTGGAAATCATCACCGGAATCCCGTCCAGATACCGGATACGCACCAGGCGGAACAGCTTATGTCCCAGCGGGAGCTTCATCTTCCGCCCGATGTTCTTCGGAGTCTCACAGAAATCCATGTGCACCACCTTGGTGGTGATCTCACGGCCCGAACGCTTTACGGTCTGGTAAAATCCGTCCGTATCCTGCAGGTTTCGCACCAGCTTTTCACCGGACACGTAGGTTCCCGATCCGTTCTTATTATAAATCTTTCCCTCGAGAATCAGCTGCTTGATCGCGCTTCTTAAGGTGGAACGGTTGAAATCCCACATATCGCACATGCTCCGCTCAGAGGGAAGCCTGTCACCCGGTTTTAAATGGTTTTGAATGATATAATTTTCAATTTTTTCAATGGCCTCGTCCCGAGGCTTCTGGCGTTCTATATTCATGGCAGACATTCCTTTTTCAGTCGAAAATCATGTAATACTACATTTGTTAAACGTATTCCTACAACTCATCTTAGAACATCTGCCACAAAGTGTCAACCTTGCCGCGGTTAAAAACCTGTTATTTACCGGCTGCCTTCTTATTCTTGCTCTCCCAGAAATAGTAAACCGGAAGACCGGTGACCACTGCGATCACTGCGCAGGCGATGCCAGCCAGAGGAGCCCAGATAAAGGTGGACCAGATCAGGGTTCCGGTGATAATCATGGCGATGCCGACCATCAGAGGTCTGGCGGGCATACGGTACGCCGGTTTGTAGTGCTCCTTGTTGCGCAGCACGATGATGGTGCCGAAGGTCAGGAAGTTCTTCAGCAGAGCTACCAGGGTGAAATATCCCAGCAGATCGGAGAGGGAACTTGCAAAGATCAGAACGATTGCCACAGCGCACTGTACCAGGATGGAGAAGTACGGAGTCTCGTATTTGGGATGTACTTTGCCGAAGGACTTGAAGAACAGTCCGTCTCTTGCCATTGCGTACTCAATTCTGGGCTGGAACATGATACAGCTGGACAGGGAACCAACTACCACGATAACGGCCATGATCGCCACGATGGTTCCGGCGTAGTTGCCGATCACCGGGATCTTGGATGCCAGCAGGGCGATGGGTGCCTCGGAAGCGGCCAGCTCATCCACGCTCAGCAGACCGGAAGCGACTACGGTCAGGCCAACGTACAGGCCAAGCACGATAAATGCGGTCAGAATCAGGCCCTTGGGCAGATTCTTCTTGGGTTCGCGGATCTCTCCGGACATGTAGCAGGCTGCGGCCATACCGTCGAAGGACCAGGTGGTAGCGGAGATACCGGCCATCAGAGCGGTAAATCCGGTTGCGGTCACGGTAGCCAGCGGCGCTGAGGACAGGAACAGCTCTCCCTTGATGAAGAAGATACCGATTCCGATGATCAGCACGAAGGGAATGATCTTCAGAGCCGTGATGACGGTCTGGAACTTACCGCCGCCCTCCACCGAG
This sequence comes from Enterocloster lavalensis, assembly GCF_046603895.1. NCBI lineage: Bacteria > Bacillati > Bacillota > Clostridia > Lachnospirales > Lachnospiraceae > Enterocloster > Enterocloster lavalensis. Next base: position 5,921,564 of record NZ_CP176637.1, on the reverse strand, counting down.
CGCAGATGCATCATCATAAAGATCAGTACAAAGGCCACGGCCACCAGGCGCAGGATAATGCCGTGTACCGGGATAAAGAATGCCAGGTAGTTGGCGATTGCCAGAGCCATGATGGAGATGCTGGGCGGATCGGTGGCCCAGAAGCTGATCCATCCGCAGAGGAAGGCCAGGGGTCTGGAACCCGCTTCTTTAAAATAAACATACTGTCCGCCGTCCTCAGGGAAGGCGCTGGCAAGCTCTGCGTAGCAGAAGTTTGCCGGGATCTGTAAGAGACCTCCGATCAGGAAGGCCAGCACCAGGAACAGGCTGCTTCCGGCGGCGTTTGCCACCTCTCCCAATGAGGAGAAGATACCGGATCCCACGGTGGTACCAACGCCGAGCGCGATAACCGCTCCCAGCCCCAGTTTCCTCTTCAGTTCATTTGCACTTTGTTCCGGAGTTTTTGGATTTGACATACTCATATCTCCTTTTTTTGTATTTGGTTTATAGGAACCTTAACCATATCACATCGCGCTGGGCGCGTATGCTTCATCATTGCAGGGGGCAATCACTCGCCCATGATCTGTACCATCACGGTCCGCTTGGCCGGACCGTCGAATTCACAGAAATAGACCTCCTGGGCGCCGCCCCGTTCCAGCTCGCCGCCGCTCACCACCAGGTGGCAGTGGTTCCCGGTCATCAGGGATTTGAGATGGCCCGTTGGGTTGCCGGCCGTGGAACCGTAGTCCCGCAGCATCCGCGCGTGGGCGTAGGGCCAGTCCTCAGGAGCCAGCCGGGAAAGGAATTCCGACATATCGCTCTCCAGGCATTCCAGGGATTCATTGACCGTGACACCGGTTGTGGTGTGGCGGCTGATCACGTTGACGATGCCGTTTTGTATTCCGCTCTCCTTCATCACCCGCTCGATCTCGTCCGTGATCCGGATCCACTGGTTGTACTGTGTTGTCAGCACCGTAATTTCTTTTAAAACGACCATTCCGAATCACCTCCCTACAGTCCGCCCAGGAACTCGATGGCGTTTTCGCCCTTGATCAGTTCCAGGGTGCTCTCTCTGAATCCCAGCTTGCCGATGGCGTCCGCCATGCGGATCTGCTCGAACCGCGGATTGTTGCTGCCGAACATCACCTGGTGGCGCAGGCTGCGGTCAATCCAGGTTGCGGGGAGATCCTGGGTGAACACCCGGCGGTAAAACTCCCAGGCGTTGTCAAAATACAGGATTCCCGTGTCCGCGTAAACGTTGGGGTACTTGAGCATCAGCATGGCCGTCTCCTGTACCCAGGGCCAGCCGAAGTGGGCCAGGCAGATCTTAAGGCCCGGGCGGGTGGCCGCCAGCTCCTCGAACTCCGTGGGTCTGGAATACTTGGTCAGCGTGTTGGGCTCCCAGGAAAGCCCGCTGTGGAAAATAATGGGCTTTTTGTAGGCCTCGCAGACGTCGTACACCGCGTTCAGGCGCTCATCGCAGGGATAAAAATGCTGTCTGGACGGATGGAGCTTCAACCCCTTTAAGCCCAGGTCGCCGAAGGCGTGTTCCAGCCGTTGTGCCGCGTCTGGCAAAAACGGGTCCACGCTGGCAAATCCGATGAATTTGTCCGGGGCCAGGTCCACAAGGGCTTTTACCTCCTCGTTGGTCACCACCGGCCTGCCCAGCTCCGTGGTGTAATCCTCGGGCAGCAGGCAGAGCCTGTCAAGTCCGGCGCAGCGCATCTGATTGAAAATATGTTCCAGGGGCGCCGTGCCGTTTTTGTGGATATCCAGGGCGCTGTGGCGCATCTCCTCCACCGCTTCATCCCCGTTTATGGGATCATAAAAGGCCGGATGCACGTGAATATCAATAAACATCGTATGTCTCCCTTCCAAGCTGTACTGTTATTGTATGAAACTAAAAACCGGCCTCTTTCATGTACTCTCTGGCCCGGTCGATGGCCCTTCTGGCGTACAGGCGCGGCTCGTTGATGTAGCCGGTCACCAGCTCCAGGGTTGCGGTCCGCTCATAGCCCGCTTCCTTTAACTCCTTGAACAGCTCAGGCAGCGGAATGGAACCCTCGCCCGGAACGATGTGGCTGTCCGTGCCCTGATCGCCGTCGATGATGTGCATGTGGTACATCTTGTCGCCCAGCTTGCTTAAGTACGCCATGATGCTCTCGTGCTGCACGAAGGGCGGAACGATGTCCACCATACCCACCACGTAGGGGGAATTCACGCGTTTGAACAACTCCACCGCGTCGTTGGCGCTCTTGAACGCGTTGCTCTCGTAGGGAGTCAGCGTCTCCACCACCAGCTTCACGCCCACCTTCTCAGCGTGGTCGCCCAGCTCCCGGACGGTCTTTTCCATACGGTTCCAGATCTCCTCGTAGGTGGTCTCATATCCCGCGTGGGCCGGGGAGATCAGCATATAGTCGGATCCCAGCTCCTTGGCCATATCCAGGCTGAGCTTTAAGTATTCCACCGCGTCTCTTCTCTGCAGCTCGCTGCCGATCATGAAGTTGTACGGATAGCCGTTGTGCTCCGGCGTGTAGCCCAGCACCGGAATCTCGTACTTGTCGATCAGGCGCTTCACGTCGTCCAGCTCTCCGGCCTTTAAGTCCGGCGCGTAGGCGTGAGGTCTTCCTCCCCAGAGTTCGATGAAATCATAACCAAAACGCTTGGCGTCCTGGAAGCAGTGCTCCAGCGGATTGCGCTGGTAGCCGGATGTAAACATACCGAGTTTCATAATAAATTACCCCCTTTATTCATTTTCTTTTATAATTGCTGCAATCGCCCTTCCAAGGGCGCTGTGCGCGTCGGCAGTCAGATGGATTTTGTCCCCTCCGACTTCCCTGGTCACGGTTTTGGCGTCCAGGTACAGGCAGTCCCAGGCCGCGGCCAGCTCCCGGTACACGTCGCCCAGCTCCTCGCTCTTCGCTGCGGATTCGGGACCGAACATGGGGTCGTCCTCCGGGCAGATGGGAACCGGCGCAACCAGCAGGATCTTTGCCTTTGAGCCGCGGATACGCAGGATGTGCTGCGCTTTGATGATCAGCTCCTCCATCCCGTACCCGATCTCCTTTGCATTCACATGGAAATGGGTCTTGGTGTCGTTGGTGCCCAGCATAATGACCATATAGTCTAACGGAAGCTGGGAGAGGATAAATGGCAGCAGGTGCTCGATTCCGCACCGCTCCGGTTCCATCCGGTCGGAGAAAACAGTGGTACGGCCCACCAGGCCTTCCTCCACCACCCGGTAGTCCTCTCCCAGCTCCCGGGCCAGAACCCCGGTAAAGCGCTCATCCTCGTCGTAACGCTCCCCGGTCACCGGCTTGTAGCCCCAGGTGTTGGAATCCCCGTAACAAAGAATCCGTTTCTTCATCTATTTAATCCTCCCAGGGATTAAAGGTGCTGACAACCTTGGCCGCCACCCTGGCTCCGGTGTCCAGACACTTCTCAATATCCGAGCCCTTGAGAATCTCGTACAGGAAACCGGCGATAAAGCTGTCTCCGGCGCCCACGGTGTTCACCAGCTTGGCCGGATAAATGCCGCCCTCGTAAAACTGCTTGCCGTCGTAGGCCAGGCTTCCCTTATCGCCGAAGGTCGCCACCGCGATCTTCATCCCGCGGTCCACCTTGTCCTTTAAGTAGCCCTCGATAAAGGGATCCCGCTCCTTGTGGTAGGAATAAAATCCATAATCCACGTAGGGCAGCGTCTTCTCCACCAGCTCATGGTCCAGGTGGTCCGCATAGTCAAAGCTGATCTTCGCGCCGGACAGCGCCTTGATCTTCGGCAGGGTGTCCTCCGCCTTTCCCCACAGCGCGGTATGTACCAGATCGTGCTCCGCAGCGAAGCGGATGTCCTCGTCGTCAAAAACGATGTTCTCCAGCACGCCCTCCACGTAATCGCCGTGAACCCGGTCCAGGCCGTCCATATCCATGTATGTAATGGCGGTGGCTCCGTCCCCCACCTTGAAGTGGCTTAAATCCAGGCCTTCCTTTGTCAGCGCCTCCACCATCCAGACGCCGTTCTCGTCCGACCCGGTGGTGCTGATCACGGAAACCGGAATTCCCAGCTTCTGAATGTTGACGCCGGTATCCACTACATTGCCGGTGGGATACTTTTTGCCGATCCGCTCGTATACGTCGATGCAATTATCGCCTATTGCTGCAACTTTCATCGTTTTCCTCCTTGCCTTATATATGTTATTCAGTTTTTTATACCACTTGAAGTATAGCAGATTCACTTCCTTGTGTCAATTTATTATTTTCTACATATTTGAATTTTATTTATATGCATATTGCACATAGTTTTTTCCATATTTTCTCAGCAATCCTTTATAATCTAAATAGGATCCCGAAATTTTTATACCAAAAAAGGGATTCCAGCAGGATGGCGGCATCAATCGATCCGCTTTCCTCTGGGATCCCCTCACTTCAGCTTCTATAATAATCCGAACGCCTACACTGCGTTCCTCAGACAGAGCCCGGAGGTTCTGCCCAACACCAGCTCGTTGATCATGTCCGCCACCGCTCCGGCCTCGTTGTCCCGGACCGTCACGTAATCCGCCCGGGCTTTCACGCACTCCCTGGCATTGCCCACCGCAACGCCGATCCCGGACTGCAGAATCATCTCCAGGTCGTTGTCGTAGTCTCCCACGGCCACCACGTCCTCCCGCTCCATCCCGATCCGGCGCAGCAGCTCCTTAAGACCGTTCCACTTGTTGACTTCCGGGTTCATCACATCCACACAGAACGGCTCGGAGATCACGGCGCGCAGGTTGAAGCCCTGCTCCCTGATGGCCGAACACACCGGAGCCGCCTCCCCCAGGATGGTCATTCCCTCCACCCGGTCCGTGGGCACCTGGGAAATATCCTCGAAATAATGGGGACGGCAGCCGATGGAATCCATATAGCGCTCCAGGCGCTCGCCGCGCTTGCTGGCGTAGCACTCCCGGCCGCAGATCACATACACCTGGATATCCCGCTCCTGGCAGAAACGGATCAGCCGCTCCACCTCGTCCCGGTTTAAAACCTCGTTCTCCAGCACGGTCCGGTCGTGCCCGCGGACCAGCTTGGCTCCGTTATTTAATATAAGATAGTCCACGAACTCGTATCCGCAGTCCAGCGCCGCCATATCCGTGTCCGCCCGCCCGGTCACAAAGGCGACCATATGTCCCTCCGCCCTGGCGTCCACAATCGCTTTCTTCACGCCCGGAGCCAGCCTGCCCTCCGAGTCCACCGCCGTGCCGTCCAAATCCATTGCGATCAGCTTCCGTCTCATCTCATTCATCTCCTCATCCCTGTAAGATTTCCGTCCGAAGTTTCAAGTGCTTCTATTATTATACATGTTACATAATTTTCCGATCCGCTTCGAGCATACCATGATCCCCGTTTCTTGTCAATGACCATCGGCCTTTTTCAACCGCTTCTCATTGTCAAATGTACATATTGCACAAATTATCAGTCGTTTTTCGGCCTTTTTTACAATTCTTCCGCCAACAGGCTTTTTTTTATTGAATCTAAAGCTGGTCTGTGTTATGATTTGCACAGAATTGGTATGAAATATCTTTTATCTTATTCACCTTATCCATCTATCAAAGGAGGAATTCACATGCAGAAAGCAGACCTTTTATTGCGCTCCAACGCCATTTTCGACGGCTCCGGCAGGGAACCCCAGCCCGGCTTTGTGGCCGTCGCAGGCAACCGGATCCTGGCCGCCGGCCCATCGGACGGAGCCGAGTACGCCGGGGAAAAAACCGAGATTCACGAGCTGGGCGACCGCCTGATCTGTCCCGGCTTCGTGGACGTGCACTGCTTCTTCACCGGCTATCTTCTGACCATCACAGGCGCCGACTTAGGCGGCTGCGCCACGGAGGAGGAAGTTCTGTCGGCGGCTAAAGCGTACCAGAATACATTAAAGCCCGGCGCCACCGTGCTGGCCCGTAACGTCAGACCCGGCTTCGGCGGCCTGACCCGGGAAAAGCTGGATCAGGAATTCGGCTCCATCCCGGCGATCCTGTTCATGGAAGGCGGGGAGACCTGCTATATGAACAGCGCGGCAGGCGAGACCTACGGTTTCACCCCGGACACCTGCTGGTCCGAGAGCTACTGGAAGCTGCTCCGCTACATTCTCAGCGATCACAGCTATTCCGTGCCGGAATTCAAGAAATACCTGGCCATGATGAACTCCCGGGGCATCACCTCGGTGAAGGAGATGGGCTTTGACGACTTCTACGGTTTCACGGAGGCGTTAGCAGAGCTGGAACAGGGCCAGGAGCTGACCGCCCGCGTTCATTTTATGAGCCAGCCCGTGGGCGCGCCCATGAATCTGGAATACGGAAAATCCATGCGCGACAAATTCCAGGGCGATTTTGTAGCCTTCTCCGGCTACAACCAGATGACCGACGGCTCCATCAGCCAGTTGGAGGGCGAGATGAAGAAGCCCTACCTCTGCGCTGATACCTGCTGCGCCAAGGACATTGACTGGGAAGGCTTAAAGCGGGACGCTTTAGCGGCCGACAAGGAGGGCTTCCGCTTCTCCCTGCACGCTCAGGGCGACGGCGCCATCGGCAAAACCGTGGACATTTTCGAGCAATGCCAGAGAGATGAGAACGGGAAGATGAAGAACCGTCAGGCCATCACCGACCTGGAGTGCTCCGATCCCGCGGATCTGGAGCGCATGGGCAGACTTGGCATCATCGCGGAGGTCTATCCGCAGATCATGTCCATCGCGGACCGCGCCGGCAAAATCGCCATGATCGAGGAGAAAATCGGCATGGACCGCGGACGTTTTTACTGGAACCGCAGGAAAATGGCGGACAGCGGCGTGACGATCTCCTGTGGCACTGACCTGCCCCTGCTCTACGACGACATTCCGGAATCTGTTTACCACACCGTGGGCGGCCTGTTCCCCGAGGGCGGCGAACCCTTTAATAAGGAAAACACCCTGACCGTAGCCGAGCTGTTAAAGGCCTGGACAAGCGGCGGACAGTACAATCTGGGCCGCGAAAAGGAGCTTGGCACCCTGGAAGCCGGAAAGCTGGCGGACATCGCCGTTCTGGACGGAAACCTGTTCGATGTCGACCCGGCAAAGGCCCGCGGAATGAAGGTCTTTATGACCCTTGTGAACGGCCGCGTGGTTTACCCCACAAATTAGCAATGCACAGGGGCGCCCACGGGCAGCCGCGCCGGAAGCGCCCCCTAAAAAGAATTAAAGGAGACTGGAATCGTGGAACCATATTACGCTGGGTGGCTCTCTCTCGTACCGCCCGTACTGGCAATCGCTCTGGCGCTTGTATCAAAAGAAGTTGTATCGTCACTGCTGGTCGGCATCATGGCCGGAACCTTTATCTATTCCATGGGAATAGGGCTCAACCCCATCGCAGGCACAGTGGGCACCGCATTTGACCTGATGGTGGGCAGCGCGGACCTGTATATCATCCTCTTCGTCTGCATGTTGGGGGGCCTGGTGTTCGTGATCTCCATGGCCGGCGGCTCCAAGGCCTACGGGAAATGGGCTGCGACCAAAATCAAGTCCAAACGGCTCTCTCTGCTGGCCACCGCGATGCTGGGCATCGTCATTTTCATCGACGATTATTTCAACTGCCTGACCGTGGGAACCGTCATGAAACCGTTGACCGACAAATACAAGGTGAGCCGCGCCAAACTGGCCTACATCATCGACTGTACCGCAGCGCCCGTGTGCATCATCGCGCCCATCTCTTCCTGGGCCGCCGCAGTGGGCAGCAACCTGGAGGCCACCGGATACTACCAAAACGGATTTGAAGTATTCCTCTCCACAATTCCTTTAAATCTCTACGCCCTGCTGTCCATCGCCATGATCTTCATCATCATTCTGACCGGTCTCGACTACGGCCCTATGGTGGATGCGGAGGCCATGGCAGCCAGGGGATACTTAGGCGCCGTGAAATCGGAGAACGAGATGCTCTCGGAATCCTCCGACCGCGGCACGGTGGCGGATATGCTTTTACCCATCGTGCTCCTGATCTTCTTCGCCATCACGGCCATGCTCCACACCGGCGGTTTCTTCGTACCGGGCGGTGAGTCCTACATGAACTTAGGCAGCGCCTTCGGCAGCTGCGAGACCTCAAAATCCCTGGTATGGGGAGGTTTCGGAGCCCTGGCCGCGGCTCTCATCATGTTCGTGCCCCGGAGGCTCATGACCTTCCGTCAGTTTATGAACGGCGTCACCGAGGGCTTCAAGACCATGATCCCGGCCTGCTGCATCCTGTTTCTGGCCTGGACCATCGGCTCCGTGTGCCGCGACATTTTGCAGACGCCGGAATTTGTCAGCGACTGCCTGGCAAAGGCCAGCTTTCCCATTTTCCTGCTGCCCGCCATCGTGTTCGTGATCGCCGCGTTTTTGAGCTTTTCCACCGGAACCGCCTGGGGCACCTTCAGCATTCTGATTCCGATCATCGCGCCGGTGGCCTACGCCCTGGCCCCGCAGCTGCTCACCGTCTCCCTGTCCGCCACCCTGGCAGGCAGCGTGTTCGGCGACAACTGCTCCCCCATCTCGGACACCACGATTTTGTCCAGCGCCGGGACGGAATGCAACCACATTGACCATGTGACCACCCAGCTGCCCTACGCCATGACCGTGGCGGGCTGCTGTTTCGTGGGCTATATCACAGCGGGGCTTTCCGGCTCCAACGTGATCCTGACACTGTCCGTCTCCTTCGCCTGCCTGATCATCGCCATCAAGTTTCTCCACAGCTATGATCTGCGGAAAACGCCCGGCAAGGCAGGAAAATAGGGAAAACGGCCAATACAACCGTAACAACAAATTTGGAGGGTTACTATGAACAACAAAAAGTATTTTATGGGAATCGACACCGGCACCAACTCCAGCAAGGGCGTGATCATCGACCAGGAGTGTAACATCATCGCCACCGCCAGCGCGGAGCACGCCATGACCAACCCCAAGCCGGGCCACTATGAGCACGACGCCGACGAGGACTGGTGGGGCGACTTCTGCCGGATCAGCAACAAGCTGATCGCGGACAGCGGCGTGGACCCCCACGACATTCTGGCCGTGGGCGCCAGCGCCCTGGGAGCGGACTGCCTGCCCGTGGACGAGGAATGCCGTCCCCTGCGCAAGGCCATTCTCTACGGAATCGACTCCCGCGCCACCAAGGAGATGGCGGACTTAACCGAGCTCTACGGGGAAGAGCAGATCAAGAAATGGTACGGCCGCCCCTTATGTTCCTCCGACGTGATGCCCAAGATCCTCTGGATCAAGAACAACGAGCCGGAGGTCTACGCCAGGGCCCACAAATTCATCACCGCCTCCACCTTCATCACCGCCAAGCTCACCGGCGAGTATGTGGTGGACCGTTTCCTGGGACTGGCCAGCTTTAACCCGCTCTACAACAGCGACGGAACCCCCAACCCCGAGCTGTGCAAGCCCATCTGCCGTCCGGACCAGCTCTCCGCCATCAAGGAGGCCAATGACATCGCAGGCACCGTCACCGCCAAAGCCGCGGCCGAGACCGGCCTGGCCGAGGGTACTCCGGTGATCACCGGCACCGACGACTCCGGCGCGGAGGCCATCAGCATCGGCGTTGTGGCCCCCGGAAAGATGATGATCCAGTTCGGCTCCTCCATCTACATGATTCTGGGCACCAAGGAGCTGGTGGACGACGACCGCCTGTGGCGCGAGGAATTCATCGTTCCCGGGCTCTGCGACATCTCCGCCGGAACCAACGCCGCCGGTTCCCTGACCAAGTGGTACCGCGACAACCTGTTCCCGGATGCCCTGGCCATCGAGAAGGACGGCGGACCGGACGCTTACCAGACCATGATGGAGGGCGTGGAGCAGATCGCCCCCGGAAGCGACGGCCTGATCACCCTGCCCTATTTTGCGGGCGAGCGCACCCCCATCAACGATCCCCTGGCCTGCGGCTGCCTGCTGGGCCTGACCCTGGCCCACACCCGCGCCCATCTCTACCGCAGCGCCCTGGAGTCCGTGGCCTACTCGGTGAACCAGCAGATCCGCATCATGGAAGCCCACGACAACGTGGACATCGACCAGATCTTCGCAGTGGGCGGCGGCGTACAGAACCCCCACTGGATGCAGATCGTGGCCGACGTCACCGGCAAGGAGATCAACACGCCCCTTGTGACCATCGGAGCCAGCTTCGGCGACGCCATGATGGCCGCAACAGCTGTGAAATACCCGGGCTTCGAGGACTTCGCCGCCCTGACCAAGTTCATCAAGCCCGGCTGCACTTTCTCCCCCAACCCCGAGGCCCACGAACAGTACAAGGCGTTCCAGGAGGTGTACGACAAGCTGTACCCGGCTACGGTTGAGCTGATGCACGCTCTGGCAAAACAGTAAACACAGATTTCAAAAGGCGCGCCGAAACATAAAGCAGGCGGCTTTGTCCACAAAGGGCAAAGCCGCCTGCTTTTCTCTGGTTGAATGGTATGGGCCGCCGGCGCAGCCAATGGTTCACTGCAAAAGCGCCTCCAGATGGCTGCAATCGTTGAGCTCCAGCAGCCGGCAGACCCCGGTCTCCGGGTCGTACTCCACGGTGGTGATGCTGGCGTTTCCCACCACGATCTCCTCCGCGTCCGGCTGACCCTTCAGCAGATGCACGATAAAATGGGCCAGGGTGCCGCCGTGGGCCACCACCGCCGCATCCCCGGTCATATGCGCTTTGATGTAGTCCCAGGCCGCAGCGCAGCGCCCGTCCACCTGGTTTAAGGTCTCGCCTCCCGGAGGCGCCACCGTGGCCGGGTGCTCCCACCAGGCGTTGTACAGCTCCCGGTCCGTGGTCATGATGTCCTCGCCGGTGCGCCCTTCCCAGGTTCCGTAGCCGATCTCCACCAGCCAGGAAAGCTGGGTCACCTGGACCGCCTGGCTGTCCGCAATGGCCTGGGCCGTCTCCAGCGCCCGCTTCTGGGGGCTGGAAAAGATCATGGTCACCGGCCTGTGCTCCATTCCCTTTGCAAGGCAGGCGGCCTGGCGGCGGCCGGTTTCATTTAACGGGATGTCCTGACGGCCCTGGATCTTGCCAAGCACGTTCCAGTCCGTCTGTCCATGGCGTATGATGTAGAGCTTCATTCCGTCTCCCCTCCCGCCGCAGCCGTGTCCCCGCTGACCGTCAGCGCGTCCAGCGCCAGCTTCATAATGTCCCGAATCTCCTCCTCGGTCATCTTCATCTTCTCCGCCAGCTCCGACACGGTCGCCTCCCGGCCCAGTTCCCCGGCCAAATGCTGGGAAACGATCTGCAGCGCGTTGACCCTGGCCGCCATGTTCTCCTCCACCTCCAGCTCGGCTTCCTGCTCCCGGACGGCTTCCTCCACCGCTTCCCGGACTCTCCGGTCCAGAAGAGTTTCCCACTCCGTGGCGCCGTCGTACTCCACCGCAGCCAGGGTGAGGGCGGTGTTGGCCTCCTGCACAATGTCCGCCATGGGAAGCCTGCTTTCCTCGTACTCTTTGGCGATGGAGAGAACCTTTTGCAGATTCCCCTCCACCAGGCGCTTGCGGGCCTGAACCTCCCCCGCGGCCGTCTGCTCCAAAATCCGGGCTTCCTCCTCTGTGCTCATGGGAGCGATCTGCCCCATCTCCTCCAGATACATTTCATAAAAATCCTGTGCCATATTCGATTCTCCTGATCTCTCTTGCTTCCGGCTTCTACTCGTGGAGACGCCGGATAATTTTAAATACAACCGTCCCCTCCATCACCAGAGGCGAGGAGTGGGCGAAAAACACGATGCCGTCCGTTGGGGACAAAATGCGGCTCACCGTCTCCCCCACCTGAGGATCCACCACGCTTGCCAGCACATCCCCTCTGCGCACCTCCTGGCCCGGCGCAAAGCCCTGGCAGTAGATACCCGGCCGGTCCGCCAGCACGTCCGTCATGTCGCTCTCGCGTACCACGCTGGCGATATAACCGCTGTGGCTGGTGTAGCGCAAAATCCCCATGCGGGTCAGAAAACGCAGCACGCTGGCCACTCCCTGGCGGGCGCTGGCCTGGTCGATCCGGTCCGTGGCGCTGGTGTACACGGAGAATGCGCTGGTGTCCCAGAGCTGCCAGTTGTAGTTCAGGGTGGTGGTGTCGTAGGGCTGGGGCGTGCGGATCACCACGTAGGGCAGGCCGAATAAGTTGGCCAGGCTGGGGCTCTGCCGCCCCGTCTCCATCATCCGCACATGGGGCACGAACTCGCCGGGCATGTAAAAGCTGGTGAACTGCACGCCGTAGCTGTACTCCCGGACCCGGGCGAACACGCCGTCCGCGATCCGCTCCGTGGTCTCGCCCCCGGCGCGGCCGGGAAACTTACGGTTGATGTCCGAGTTGTCCGCCGCCCAGAACCGCTTGCCGATGTTCATGGAATAGTAGTTGACCGCTGGGATCACCAGGATTTCATTGTTGTTCACAATGGCCCCCTTGGCTTCCAGCTCGGTCAGGGCCTTCACCAGCTGGGAGCAGACGTACATCTGCTGCACCTCGTTGCTTCTCAGGGCTCCCACCACGCAGGCAGCCTTGTCCCCTCTGCCGAAATGGTAGCCGTAGACCTCCATATCCTCCCGGTACAGGCCGGGCAGGGACCAGATCAGTTCCTTTCTCACCGGTAATCACCTCCCAACACCCGGGCCAGCAGGGAACCCGGGGACACCACCGGGTATTCCCGCAGCGTGAACAGCAGCCCCTTAAGGGGCGAGAACACCTCTTCCTCCACGGTTCCCTCCAGGGGATTTAAAATACGGCCGATCAGCTCCCCCTTCTCCACATTGATCCAGTGCTGAACGCAGGGCACAAAGATACCGGGGCGGCCTGCGTTTACAAACCCCACCTCCCCGTCCCGGGACACAATAGGCTCCTTGGGTTTTACGGCCTCCCCCTCCCAGATTCCCATTTCCTTCATCAGGGCGAAGATTCCGTCCACCAGCTGAAAAACGTAATGTTCCGTGATGCGCATCCCCACGCCCATCTCCACCACCAGGGTGGGCACGCCCATGGCGTTTAGGCTGTGGGCCAGGGTGGACTCCAGCACCGTTGCGGCCTCGTACACCCAGACAAAGTCCACATTCAGCTTCCTTGCGTAGGGCAGCAGGCGGTCCGCGGTCTCCGCGCTCATGCGCACCTGGGGAATCTCCCGCAGGAAAATATTGCTGGCGTGGAGGTCCAGACACAGATCCGCGCCCGCCAGATCCATGACGATCTTGTGGGCCACATGCTCGGGCATGGAGGTCTGCGCTTCCCCGGGAAAGGTGTGGTTCATATCCAGGTCAAAGCCCGGAACGCCGCGGGTGATGGAGTCCAGCCCAAGGGGATTTAACGCCGGATACAGCTCCACCACCCCTTTTAAGTCCTCCATCCGCTCCCGGATCCTGCGGATCAGCTCGTAACACACATACTGCCCCTCCAGCTCGTCCCCGTGGATGCCCGTCACCACGCAGAAGCGCTTTTCCGCTCCCGAAGGGGTCAGGGGGCGAATCACCTGCTTGCGGATTTTCAAATGCTCCTGGACGGCCAGGCCCACGCTGACCACAGTCTCCACCATAATCTCTCTTCCACCTTTGTAAGTATTGTCGGTACCAGCAATATGTCCAAAGAAACGGGAATCCCGCCGCTTTGGACACTCGCCGCACCGCCTTTTGAACTATTATTAAGGATAATCGATGCGACTGCATAAGTCAAGATATTCCAAAACCCGGAGGCCGGTGCCTCCCACTTTCTGACCTAAGCCGCCGCATCTCAGGATAATTTGCGAAAATACCCTGGGAACATCTTTACAAAGCTTCCGTAAACGTGATAATATAGAGCTAGTTTATAAGGAGGGCTTAATAATGGATATCAATTATGAACTATATAAGGTATTTTACCACGTTGCCACCACGCTCAGCTTCTCGGAAGCCTCCAAGCAGCTGTTTATCTCCCAGTCCGCGGTCAGCCAGTCCATCAAGGTGCTGGAAAAGAAGCTGAGTCAGCCCCTTTTCATCCGCAGCACGAAAAAGGTTCAGCTCACCCCTGAGGGCGAGATTCTGTTAAAGCACGTGGAGCCCGCCATGAATCTGATCCGCAAGGGCGAGAATCAGCTTTTAGAGGCCCACACCTTAAACGGCGGGCAGCTGCGCATCGGCGCCAGCGACACCATCTGCCGCTACTACCTGGTTCCCTATCTGAATCAGTTTCACAAGGAATATCCGGGCATCCACATAAAGGTCACCAACCAGACCTCCATCGAGTGCGCCCGTTTTCTGGAAAACGGACAGGCGGACTTTATCGTGACCAACTACCCCAACTCCGCCCTGACCGGCAATTTAAACATCCGGGTGATCAACGAGTTCTCCGATGTATTCGTGGCAAACGCCGCGGCGTTCCCTCTCACGGGGCGTCCCATCTCCCTGGACGAGCTTTTAGGTTATCCCATCATGATGCTGGACCGCAAGAGCACCACCAGCGAGTTCCTCCACCAGATCTTCCAGAAGAGCCAGCTGGACCTGGTGCCGGAGATCGAGCTCTCCAGCAACGACCTGCTGATCGACCTGGCCCGCATCGGCCTGGGCATCGCTTTTGTGCCGGACTTCTGTATCCCGAAGGACGACCCGGACCTGTTCATCCTGGAGCTCACCGAGAGCCTTCCCACCCGTCAGATGGTGGTGGCCTACAATGAGAGTCTGCCCGTTTCCCAGGCCGCCAGACAATTTATGGAACTGCTTTAGGGTGTTTGCAGATCAGTTTGCAGATCGCCTTTCGGAGCTCCGGGTGCTTCATTTCCCAAATGTTCCCAGAAATCGGCGACAGCCCGGCGCACGTTGCGCCGGTTGACCACGGTGTATCGCTCCCACTCCCTGGGAAACAGGGCCTGGTAGTCGGATTTCAGAAAGCGGTCGTCCAACAGGGCGATCACACCCTGGTCCGTGGCCGTGCGGATCACCCGGCCGGCCGCCTGCATCACTTTGTTCATACCCGGGTACTGGTAGGCGTAGGAAAAGCCCTGGCCGCCGTGCTCGTCGAAATATTCCCGCAGAATCTCCTGCTCCACGTTCACCTGAGGCAGCCCGGTGCCGATCACAATGGCCCCGATGAGCTGCTCTTCTTTTAAATCGATTCCCTCGGAAAAAATCCCTCCCATCACGCAGAGCGCGGCCAGCGATGTCCCGCCCGGCCTGGCGAACCGCGCCAGAAATTCCTCCCGCTCCTCCTCCCGCATGTGGCTGGACTGGGAGATCCAGGCAAAGGGAAGCTCTCCCCGCTCTTCCAGCTGTGCAAACACCTCCTCCACGGCGTGGAGGTACTGGTAGGAGGGGCAGAACACCATGTAATTCCCCTTTCTCGCACCCACGATCTCCACAATGTAACCGGCCACCCGCTCGTATTCCCGGCGGTTCCTGCGGCGGTAGATGCTGCTCACGTCGGAGGCGGCCACGATCAGGCGGTTTTCCGAATCAAAGGGCGAATTGGCGTAGACCGCGTACTCCGACTGGTCCCCGCTGAGCAGTTCCTTGTAATACTGGATCGGCAGCAGGGTGGCAGAGAAAAACAGGGTGGATCGGCCCTGGTCCAGGCATTCCCGCAGGTTCACCGATGGGTTTATGCACATCAGCTTGACCAGAAAGCTGCCGTCCTCCAGCAGCCGGGAATAGATCCGGTAGTTGTCGTCCAGCCGGTCGTGAACGTACAGGAAGTCCCGCACCTGGAAATAGAAATCCAGCACCAGGTCCCGGTCCCCGAATTCCAGGTGTTCGTTCATAAAGGCTTCCAATTCGCTGAATAAACCGGACAGCTCCAGATACAGCAGGTTCACGTCCTCCAGAAGCTGGTAGTCCCTGCCCAGCACGGAGCGCTGCCGCACTCCCTCCTCGCCGCCCTCCTCGGCCGCAAAGGCCCGCTTTAAGTTCAGCAGTTCCTTATTGCACCGCTCCAGCTGCCGCACCGTGCGCTCCGCTCCGTCCTTGCCCTTTAAAATCCGCTTGACCAGCAGAAAATCCTCCTTCAGCAGGCCGGCGCTGAACATCTCCCTGGCCCGGGGCACCAGATTGTGGGCCTCGTCCACCAGGAACAGGTACTCCCCCGGCGTGCTGCCCTCGGCAAAATACCGCTTGAGCCGCACATTGGGGTCGAACACGTAATTATAGTCGCAGATGATGCCGTCCGCCCAGTTGGTGATATCCAGGCAGAACTCAAAGGGACACACGTTGTGGCGCTTTGCATACTCCAGCACCAGCTCCCGGGTGATCCCCATCTCCTCGTGGAGAATGTCGTACACCGCGTCGTTCACCCGGTCGTAGTGCCCCTTGGCAACCGGACAAGTCTCCGGGTTGCAGTCCGGCTTGTCCAGAACGCACAGCTTTTCCTTGGCCGTGATGGTCACGGTGGTGAAATAGAGCTGCTGCAGTTCCCGCATCACCCGAAAGGCGTCCTCGGCCACGCTGCGGGTGATGCTCTTGGCCGTCAGATAGAACAATTTATCCCCCATACCCTCCCCCATGGCCTTGAGGCTGGGAAATACGGTGGACAAGGTCTTGCCCACACCGGTGGGCGCCTGAATAAACAGGTTGCGTCCCTGGTCGATGCTGCGGTAAACCGCAGCGGCCAGCCCCTTCTGACCATCCCGGTAGGCGTAGGGGAACTGCAAATCCTTCAGGGACTGCTGCCGCCTGAGCCCGTGGAGATACTGGAATCTGGCCCACTTCACATACTCGTGAACCAATCCCAGAAACCACTCCTCAAGCTCCTCGAAGGAATAATCGAAGCGGAACCGCTGCACCTCCTCAGACTCGATGTTGCAGTAGGTGATCTGCACGCCCATGGCGGGCAGTTCCCGGTCGCAGGCCAGGAAGTAGGCGTAGCACTTGGCCTGGGCCAGGTGAACCGGGTCCGCGTCCTCCAGGTATTTTAAATCCATATAAATGCACTTGATCTCGTCGATGACGCAGCCGGCCGCCTCCTCGATCACGCCGTCGGCCCGCCCTTCCACCAGAAGCTTGAACTCTTCCTCGTCCACGGTGTGCTTTAAGCTCACCTCGGCCCGGTACTCGCTGCCCATACGCTTCTGAATCTTGCGGTGCAGGCGTCCGCCCGCCTGCATGGCCTCCTTCTTGGCCCCTGCGGTCCGACGGCTGTCCAGGTCCCCGCTCCTGAGGACGAACTCCACCAGATTGCGCACCGATATTCGAATGACTGACAGCGATCTCTCCTCCACAGCGGGCCTCCTCACAGTTCTTGCATTTATGCCGTCTTTTCATGATAACACAAAACAGGGCGGATTGCAAACACACGTTCACAATCCGCCCTGTCCTGCTCGTTCAAGCGTTGGTTTTCAATTCAGTTATGCAACTGCAACCGCATTCTGAGGGTCAATGGTCTCAAGGTAGGCCTCAAATTCCGCGCTGTCGCCGTTAAACTGTACAGTCAGAATACGGGTCAGGTCCAGGCTCAGCACTCCCAGAATGGACTTTGCATCAATAATAATCCGGTTATAGAAAACATCGATATCAAAGTCACACTTGGTGGCCTCCTCGACAAAACGTTTTGCCTCGGCCAATGACGGTAACATGATTCTTCTCTGTTTCATATTCAAAACTCCTTTTTTTGTAAACCCGGTCACATGAACCGGGCCGCCGGCTGTTTGTTCGCCGTTGGAATACTTATATCACGATTAACGAAAGTTGTCAAATTTCGTTTCATGGAAGAATTGTCCATTTATGGCGAATTTTCTTGTGCAATCTGTCTTGATTCCCCGATGATTCCGATCGCATTTTAAGCAGATTCCCGGTGCTATTTCCAAAAATATGGGGACCGGCGGATTTCCCCCACCGGTCCCCGATTTTTCTTGATCTCGGATTTATGGAATGTGCGAAATTTTTTCAGCAAAGCCGTGAAAACGGCGATGAAAACGCGGTTTTAAGCGGTTTTTCCGGCTTGTCCGGGGCGCAGCGGCGCGGCGATCCGGGCGTGATGCGCCGCCTTATCCCGCTCTCCCGCCGGGCGCACATGCGGCCTCATCCCGGGCCTCCCGCCGGGCACACATGCGGCCTCATCCCCGAGTCCCGCCGGGCGCACATGCGGCCTCGTCCCCGGTCTCCCACCGGGCACGTCCTCATCCCGAGCCTCCCGCAAGATCACTGGTTTAGGTCGTCGTCGTAACCGTCGTCATCCTGTCCGTCGTCGTCATATCCGCCGCCCATGAACTCTCTGGAGGCCACCCGCTTGCGGTCCCGCTCCTTCTCCACCAACTCGGAAATCTGCTCCATCACGTCGGCGCTGCGGCGGATGTTGGTGATATCGAAATTCTTCAGGGTCTTGTCGCTGCTGACCACGTGGATCGTTCCCAGGCCCAGCATGCGCTGCCACAGACTGCGGCTCAGGGTCAGGTCCAGAATCCGGTAGAGTCTCACCTCGTCCTCATGAACCGTCAGCACGCCGGATTTCACAAAGAGGCGATCCTCCGCCAGGCCGTACACGGTGAACGTCCAGGGCAGGCCCAGGGCATTTCTCTTACGTTCGCTCCAAATCATATTTTCTCGTTTCATGGAATCATCCTCGCTGTTCTGTTGATCTATGGTAAACTACAAATTCTGTCACTGTGCCGCAGGCAACCCTTTCGTCTCCTCACAGTTACGTTCATTGTACTATAAGATTCTGAATATTACCAGATACCTGCCCCAAAATTTCATTTTTCTTAAACTTCTTTCGCGATTTCAAAGGTATCGGCCATGAGTATGAGTCCGGCGCGGAACAGCTGCATCATCTGCCAATACCCCGCCCCCTTTAACCCCAGCTCCCGGATCAGCGCGAACTTGGCCCGGTAGCTTCGCACGTCCTCGAACCACACCTCATGCCGGACGCCGTTCTGGGCGTAGTGGAAATAGGGGGACTGGGCCTGCTCGTCAAACCGGATCGCCGCCCCGTGGGAAATGGCCAACTGCACGGCCTCCACGTTGCCGATGGTCCGGGCCTTGGTGGTGCCCCGCACATAGGGCAGCGGCCAGTCGTAGCCGTAATTGGGAATTCCCAGGATGATCTTCTCTTTGGGAATCTGCGTCAGGGCGTACTCCGCCACCCTGCGCACCATGTTAAGGGGCGCAACGGCCATGGGCGGCCCGTAGGTATACCCCCACTCGTAGGTCATCAGCATCACCTGGTCCGCCGCCTCGCCCAGCAGCCGATAATCCACTCCCTCGTAGAGCAGTCCCTGCTGGTCGCTGGAGGTTTTGGGGGCCAGCGCCACGGAGACCCGGTAGCCGAAGGGGCTGAGAATATGCCGCACCAAAGCCACAAACTCCGCAAACGGCACCCGGTCCTCCGCGGGAATGTACTCAAAGTCGATGTCAATGCCCTGAAAGCCCTTCTCCTGCATGGTCCGGCCCAGCTGCCAGATGATGCGCTGCTGCAGCTGTAAATCCCCCAGCAGCGTGTGGATCAGGGAGCTGTGGAAACGCCCGTCCGGTCCGATGGAGGTAAAGGTGAGCACAGGACGGGTTCTCTGCCCCTTTGCGGCCTCTATCATCCAGGCGTCGTCCAGCACAGGCTCCACCAGTTCCCCCTCCTCGGTAAAGCCGTAGGAAAAGACGTACAGGGACGAGAGGTAGGGAAGGCTCTCGGAGAGAACCCAGGGGCTGATAAATGGGTAGGCGTAACCCAGAGTCTCCGCAGGCACGCGGGACTTTGCGGAATTTGCAGTGGGAATCAAGAGGGCCTGGCCCAGCGCAAGGGCGTAGGGATAGACCATCTGGTTGATATAGATAAGGGAGTCCACAGGGACTTTATAGGTGAGGGCAATCTGATCGATGTTGTCGTTGGGTTTCACAGTGTAAATTTCCATTAAATAGGATACCCTCCGCAGGGGTAGTCTTAAGGTATGTATATGTGGGGGGAACGGAGAAAATGAGGAACGGGACGGAAACAGACGGATATAAAACCCTTGAAGTGTAATCACAGTCCGGTATAATGAGGACATGGAGGTGATTCTGTGTTTCGAATTGGAGAATTTTCCCGGCTGACCCAGGTGACGGTCCGGATGCTGCGGTATTACGATGAGACGGGGCTTTTGAGACCGGCGAGGGTTGACCCCCGGACCGGGTACCGCCTGTACGAGACCCGGCAGATACCGCGTCTGAATCAAATCATCTATCTGCGGGACAGCGGTTTCAACGTGGCGGAGATCGCCGCCGCCCTGGATGCGGAGGAAAAAGGCCTGCTGGCAAAACAGCTGGACCGGAAGTCTGCGGAAATCGGGGCGGAAATCGAAGCCTGCCGCGAAAAACTCAGGAAGCTGGAGACAGCCAGAAGAGCGCTTTTAAACGGAGGCGGCGGGATCCATTTTGATATCTCAGTCAAACCCGTCGCAGAATGCCTTGCGCTGAGCCTGCGCCGGACAATCCCCGATTACTACGGCGAGGGACTTCTGTGGAAGGAATTGGCCGGTTTCGCCGGACAGCGGCGGATCGCCCTCACCGGCGAACCATTTTCCATCTACCATGATCCGGATTACCGGGAAAAACAGGTGGATGTGGAGCTGTGCGTTCCGATCAAAGAGTCTGTTGCTGACAGGGACGGCTTCACCTGCCGGACGGTGGAGGCGGTGCCGTTTATGGCTTCCACAATGGTGTGCGGAGATTTCCCCAACATTGCCGGGGCCTTCCAGGCGTTTGCCCGGTGGCTCCAGGACAATGAGGTTTACCGGATGGCGGGACTGACCCGCCAGATCGTCCACCGCGGGCCGTGGAATGAGGACGATCCGGATCATTATCTCACGGAATTGCAGATTCCTTTGGAAATGGCTTGACTCTCACACGGTGTGAGGTCTTATGATGAACTCACATCAAACGAAACGGAGGAAAACATCATGAACCATTTTCAGGTAAATCCCATCGGAACCATTCACCACAGCGAAGAGGGCCCCTGTATCCGGGT
The DNA here is from genome assembly GCF_046603895.1 of Enterocloster lavalensis. Taxonomy (NCBI): domain Bacteria; kingdom Bacillati; phylum Bacillota; class Clostridia; order Lachnospirales; family Lachnospiraceae; genus Enterocloster; species Enterocloster lavalensis. The sequence goes on along the minus strand of NZ_CP176637.1, from coordinate 5,900,706 downwards.
GGACAACGCCTACATTCCCGCCCTGAAGGCCCTGGAAGGCTTCAGCCACATAAACGTCATCTGGTGGTTTGACCGCCTGGACGACCAGAAGTCCCGCTCCCTGCTGCAGACGGAGCAGCCGTATAAAGGCGCACCCGCCGTCATGGGGATCTTCTCCACCCGATCCCCCCAGCGCCCCAATCCCCTGGCTCTGACCGCCTCCCAGGTCACCGGGCTGGACCCGGAAGCAGGCATCATCCGGCTGGCCTTCATCGACGCGGAGGAAAATACGCCGGTGCTGGACATCAAGCCCTACACCCCCAGCTTTGACCGCATCGAACATCCCGGCGTTCCCGCGTGGTGCAGCCACTGGCCCCGCAGTTCAGAGGAATCCGCGGACTTTGACTGGGATGAGGTCTTTTCCTGATAAGTCCGCGCTATAAGCGGTTGTCCGGCTTTAAGCGGCACTCGCTGCATTCCCGGCTGTGGATGGATACAAATGCCCGCAGGCTGCGCCGGCATCCCGATGCATTCATTAAAAAGGCGGGCGCAGATAATTTTCTCTGCGCCCGCCCTGTAAATCTCACGCGGTATCAAACGGCTGCCATCCCAGTCATTCTTGTTCCGTTTTCCTTCTACTCCTCCTTCAGCATCCAGCGGTACCCGCCCGCCGTCTTCTGTGCTCCGTTCAGCGCGCAGGAAAGACTGCGCCGGCTGATGCCTGTCGCACGGCTGGCGTGAGCGATGGAATTGAACTGACAAATCTCCGTTCCTTCCAGATCCATCTGGAGTACCGGCCGCTTGTCGTGGTATCCGATGCAGCTCTCCCCGCTGATCTCAATGTTGTCCTGAGGGGTCTCCTCTTTCACCTTTTTCCAGATAAAGCCTCCTCCGGTCTTGCGCTCTCCGTGCGCCGCTCTGACCACAGCTCCGGACGATGTGCCGGCCGCCTCAGCGGCCTCCCTGGAGCTCTTATAATCCGCCATGAAAATGCCATCTTTCGTATACTGGCGGTACACAAATCCTACATTCGATGTCCGACTCATATGTACGTCCTTCCTCTGCTAAATTTCGAATATAGTCATTATAGCAACTACAAAAGTATTTGTCCATATGCATCGGGAAAATATTCACAAAGCCCCCGCTGCCAATTTTATCCAACACTGTAGGTTTTGCAGTCGAAAAAGAGCCGCAGGCGGGACCCGCGGCTCTCTGTTTACTTTTTCTAATAGACTAAATCACAAATACTTATAAATCCAGATACAGGTGCATGGGATAGGACAAATACTCCACATCGTCCAGCTTCTCCACCGTAATATATCCGGCGGGCGCGTTGATGATCGTGGGGATACGGTTCACAACCGTTGCGCAGGTGTGTTCCACCGTGGCGGGCTTCTGTACGAAGAAGGTGGTGTCCGGCTCGCCGATGATCTTCCAGTCGCACATATCGCCGTCCTCCGGCCCGTACACCTTGCCGATACACTGTGTCTCGATCACCGGCCCCTGGAAGGTCTCGGTGGTGACCACCGCGCTCATGCCGATGCACTGGCCCTTGGGGATCACCCGGCCCATGGTCTCGGAGTACAGGTCCTCGGGATAGAAATAGGGAACGCACTTCTGGGTCTGGGACTTGATGGTCCAGCCCATCTTGTTGCAGAGGGCCTCGTTGGAGTTCCACACGTAGCTGGGCTCCAGGGTGGTGGGATGAGCGATCTTCTCCTCAAATTCCTCAGGCGTCAGTCCCACGCCGTGGGCCTCTGCCAGCGCCAGTCCGTAATCCTCCACGTTGTAGCTGATGGCGCCCTCGATGCGGTCGATGCGGTGCACGCCGCCCGCCACGCAGCCGATCATATTGATCCAGTAAATATCCTGCATGCCCGCGCCCACGATGGTGCAGCCGGTCTCCTTGGCCAGTTTGTCCAGGCGGTTGGTGATGGCGGAAGCGGTGGTCCAGGGATAAATGGCCTCCTCGCAGGTGGTCACCACGTTGATTCCCCGGGAAACGCATCTCTCAAAGTGGGGATACACATCGTCCATAAAGCTGAACAGCGTCAGAACGGCGATGTCCGCGTCGCACTCGTCCAGCACGGCGTCCGCGTCGTTCCGGATCACCACGCCCAGCTTCTGGCCCAGTCCGGCGAACTCGCCCACGTCCATTCCAACTACCTCGGGATTCACGTCGATGGCGCCCACGATCTCCGCGCCCTTCTCATACAGGTAACGCAGAATGTACTTTGCCATCTTTCCACAGCCATACTGCACAACACGGATCTTCTCACAATTCATCATTATTAATAACCCCTTTCGTGATGGTTTTGTATTGCCTTGTGAGTTAATTATAAGGCTTATACAAGGTATCAAGTCAACGGGGAAAATCCACTTTTATTTTCAGACAATTTCAAAGCCGCACCGGGATTTGCAGGCGCAGGAACATGCCCCGTTCCTGCATGTCCATGGGCACCTCCGCCACCACCTCGCAGATGTAATCCCCGGTAATCTGATACCCTCTCTGTTCTATGGTTTCCAGCAGCCTGTCTATGTATTCCTTTTCTTTGTCAAAGCTGTTGCAGTAAATGCACAGGTAGGGACTGGGCGGAATCACGGTGATCATACTCTCCTCCACCGCGCCCTCGTCCACCAGCACAAAAATCTCCGTGGAGTCGTAGTTCCGGGCCAGCAGCTTGTCCTTGCGCAAAACCGTGCCCGCATTGTAGAAGTAGATGGGCGACAAACGGTGGGCCAGCAGGTTTTTCTTCAGGTCCCGGAGTATTTTCTCGTAGACGTCGATGCCGTAGGCGTAGAAATTGATCCCGGAATCCACCATGTAGGTCAGACGTCTGGGAATATATTCCAGAATAATGGTGCCGTCCGGCGGCGCGTTCTCGTACCACTCGTAGCTCTCCAGGGTCCGGCGGATAGCCCGCTTCTGGTAGTGCAGCTCCTGAATCTGCTCGTCGATGGCCCGGGAATTCTTCATCAGAATTTTCTTAAACTGCTCCAGATCGAAGTCCTGTAACTGGCTGCGGATATCCTTCAGGGACATGCCAAGGGACTTCATGTGCTGAATCATGTCCAGCTGGGCGCTCTGGCGGATGTCGTAATAACGGTAACCGTTCTCCTCGTCCCGGTACATCGGGGAAAACAGGCCGGTCCGGTCGTACAGGCGCAGGGTCTGCTCCGACACGCCGTTCAGTCTCGCCATCTGTCCGATTGTCAGTTCTTTCACAGTATTTCCCGACCTTTCTTTGTGTAGTTTGGATAAATTTTCTGAATATTTTCCATATTTTATAACCCGATTATACCAAAATAACCTGATACCTACAATAAGGTTTTGATTATTTTGTCATGATTTTAACAGCCATTATTTTTTCTGCCGGTTCGCTGGGAGCGGCCCGGAAAATCCCCTGCCCGCGCAAATTGCGCCTGAAGCGCTGCCGGTCCCGCCCACGAAAAAAGCAGAGCGACTAAGCGCTCTGCTGTGTATCCCGGCCCTGCTCCAGCATTTCCTTTAAATCCGCAACCGTCATCCCCTGCTCATCCAGAAGCGCCATCACGGATTTGAGCTGTTCCAGCTCGATCTGCTCCTTTAACTGCCGCTCCTTCTCTTTCAGAGTCTCCATACAATCCTTATACTGCTCCAGCGCTTCCACCACCTGTGCCAGCTCCTCGTTCAGCTTCTCCAGGGGCGTTTTCCGAACTCCACGTGCCATATCCAGTTCTCTCCTTTATCTCCGCAATATTCCATGGTTTGTACCACTGGTTACATTATATGCGGATTTTGGAAAAATTATGACGGCGGCGGAAAAGATTCCCAGATTTCTACTCCTCGTCCTGCTTTGAGCGGATGGGTTTCACGGAAATGCCGTTGATCTCCACGTGCTCGTTGACCTCGATGACGATGCAGGAGCGGCCCTCCACCATCTTGGTCTGCACCAGGTAGGTCTTGTCCGGGGCCACCTTGATGCTCACGTCCGGAGTCTTGATCTCAAAGCCACGGGTGCTGACCACGTTGGTGGCCACAAAGCTGGCCTCCCGGCTCTTCTCGTCGGTGGGATAGATCGTGTCCAGCTCCTGCAGCTTCTCCGGGTCCGCGCCGTTGTTCTCCAAAAGGCGCTTCACCTGGTACTTGTCCAGGGTCAGGGGCTCCGGGTCCTCCTTGCGCTCCTCCAGCATCTCGCTTAAGCTCTCGTGGATATTTTTCACGGTCTCAAAATCGCAGTTCTCCCCAAGCGTTTCCTCCACGATGGCCTGGAAGGTCTCCTTCTGGCTCTTGGCGGACAGGGGGATGGTGCAGCCCAGCACCTCGTCGATCAGCTGGGTGCTCAGCTCCTCCGGGTTCTTGGAATAGTACAGCAGGCTGTGCAGGTCTGTGTTCCGGTCATTGAAAGCCGGGAAGAGAAATCCCAGGTCCGGGGCCTCCACCAGCCAGTCCCGGTTGCGGTTCTCGATGGCGTTGGTCATAGGATTGTAGCTGAGCCCGGCCTTGGAGAGCTTCACCGGGCAGACGCTGCACTGGATGAAGGAGTACACGTAGTCCGAGGCGTCGAACATCTCGATACCGTCCGTGGACTTGGCCGGAATGTCGTAGGCGCAGTGGATGAGTATAATATAGTAGTTTTCGCCGTAATCATAGTTGGCGATGACCTTGTCGTAAAATTCTTCCAGCAGCGCGTCGTCCTTCAGCTCGCTGTCCCGCAGCCGCAGCAAAAACTCCTGGGTTCCGCCCTCCGCCTCGGTATGTAAGGGAAATTCCATGTTGATCAGATTCTTCCCCAGGGTGCCGGACATGGCTCCCCGGAAAATGGTAAAATATTTAAACGCCTCCTCCTCGGGAAGGGAGAGAAAGGCCTCCTTTAGCTCCGTGCGCTTCTCCTTCTCCGCGTCCACGTAACAGCCGCAGATTCTGGTGATGGCGCAGCCTGCGGGAGTGAAAAGTTTCTTGATTTCGCTGACTTCTTTCTTATTCATATGGCATGTCTCCTGTTCTGTGCGTTCGCACCGCGGCCCTGCCCTGCAGCCGGTCCGCCGCGGCCTCATCTGTAATACTAGATCAGATTGGAATATAAGTCAAGTTGTGTTATAGTGATGAGGAAATGAAACAATCAGGAGGTAAGGTTATGGATTCAAAACAGAACCGGGAGCGCATGGAGAGCGGAAAGCTCTATTTTTCGGCCGACGAAGCCGTGATGGCGGAGCAGACCGCCTGTATAGAACGGCTCTGGGAATACAATCAGTCCCGCCCCTCGGAGGGAGAAAAGCGGGCCCGCATGCTGGAGGAACTGTTCGCCCACGTCGGAAAAAACGCCTATATCGAACCGCCCCTCAGGGCCAACTGGGGCGGCGCGCGGGTCCGCCTTGGGGATAATTTCTACGCCAATTTCAACCTCACCCTGGTGGACGACGCTGAAATCAGCTTCGGGGACAACTGCATGGTGGGCCCCAACGTGACAATCGCCACCGCAGGACACCCCATTTTGCCCCAGCTTCGCTGCCAGCTATTGCAATACAACCTTCCCGTACACATCGGGGACAACGTGTGGATCGGCGCGGGAGCCATTATACTGCCCGGCGTGACCGTGGGGGACGGCTCTGTGATCGGCGCGGGCAGCGTGGTCACAAAGGACGTGCCCGGCGGCGTGGTGGCCGCGGGTAATCCCTGCCGGGTACTGCGGGAAATCGGGGAGCGGGACCGGGTGTATTACTACAAAAACCTGCGGATTGACCTCTAAAAGCGTCAGCCCGCAGGTTATGGGGACGGCCGGACGGCCTACTCGTCGTCCTGGTTTTCCCCCGTCTCGTATTCATTTACATAGATCAGGTGGTTTTTAGCTTCCTCCACCACCGACCGGACCGCCTCCCTCGTGAGGGGAACGTCCTCCGGCTGAAGCACCAGGCTCAGAGCGCAGGGAAGGTTGACGCCGCAGATCAGATGGCAGCGGTCGCTCATGTACTGGCAGAACTTCTGGTTCACGCTGCCGCCCAGCATGTCCGTCATGATCACCACCTCGTCCTCCGGCCCGAATCCCGCCAGGGCTTCCCTGATCTGACCGTCCAGGTCGCGCTCGTCCACATAGGCGCTGATATCCACGATATCCGACCTGGAGGTGAGAAATTCCAGGGTTTCCTTCAGTCCCCGGGCCATCCGGTGATGGGATGCAATTACGAATCTTCTCATAAGCTCTCTCCTCGCAAATCCTCGATTATCTGATCCACATACAATTCCGCTTCCCCCTGGGGAAATGGGGTCTGCATGCTCTCATAGCCCTTGCCGAACTCCTGCCGCTCCACGATATAGCCCGCGCTGTAGTTGGCGTAGCCCCAGACAATCCGAACCGGCCCTTCCATGGCTGCTTTGATCCGCAGCCCAAAGGTGGAGAACAGCTCCCCGGGAATCGTCACGATCTCCAGGTCTCCCAGGCGGAAGATCACAGATTTCAGGGTGACGTCCACGCCCCCTGCCTCCAGCTTGCGCTTCATGTGCCGCAGCCCGGACCACAAAAGCTTTTTCTCGTCCTGCCCCACCGCGGCCGCCAGCTGCTTTTCGCTGTCCGCGATCTGGGCCTTCAGGGCCTCCGTGTCGTAGCGGTGGCGCACGGTGTACCGGGAGGTACCTACCCTGACGGCTTTCAGCTCCAGCGGCCGTTCCTCCGCCCCGAAGCCGCCGATCTGGTCCATGATCTCATCCCGGACCCGCCACAGCTCTGCCTCGTCGTTCCCCCGGCGGTACTGGCGGTTGCCCATGTCCCCACAGGCCCCCTGCATGGTCAGGAAAATGGTATTATACTTCTCATCCAGAGCCTTCCCAATATTTCCCAGCAAATCGGAGCTGATCTTCATGTTGTGGATGCCCAGCACCGTGGGATGGCAGGTCAGGCTGGCGATTCCCGCCACCACATGGTTTTCGTTCCGAAACAGGATCAGATTCACGTCCTTGTCGCTGGGCTTGTCCTTGTAGTTGCGGTTCCCGTAGACGCCCTCTATGGTCCCCTGGACCACGCTGGGGGTAACCTCAAGGAATCCCCGGTCAAAGCACTCGTCCACCGCAGCCAGCACACGGTTCACCAGAAAGCTCCGGTAGTCCGCCTTTCTCCGGTTCCGGTCCTCCCCCTCGTCCTCGAAGCTGATGTCCGGGCCGGAGTGGGTGTGGATGGTGGACAGGATGACGTGCTCCACGGGCACGCTGTATTTCGCAGCCACCACCCCGCGGACGTAATCGCTGATCAGCTCCTCCAGGCGGCATAAATCCAGCGTCACCCACACGAAGATTTCCCCGTCCACCCGCAGGCACAGGGCCCTGCAGTACAACCGGTCCAGCACGCCGATGGATTTCCCGGTCCGCATGGCGTAGCCCCGCATGTACATGGGAAATTCCGGCGTTATGTCATATTTTGCCGCGCTTACCTCTACCATCTGCACTCACCCGCCTTTACGCCAGAATCCCGAAGGCGGAGCAGACCATGGAGAACAGAATCACCAGCAGGATAATAGTGGTCACCTTCATGCCCTTGCGGCCGATCAGCTTGTACAGGGCCCACACGGTGAGCACGGAGATCATGGAGGGAAGGATCTTGTCCAAAAGATCTGCCAGCGCCATGTTCACCGCTCCCATCTGGAAGGTCAGAGGCGTTTTCGCCGTCACCACCGTGGCGGCCAGGGCTCCCACCACCGTCAATCCCAGCACGGAAGCCGCGTCGGTGATCTGGGCGATCTTTCCGCCGAATTTGGTGATCAGCTTGGTGCCCTCGCGGTAGCCCACCCACATGAGCTGGGTGCGGACCGCGATGAAGAACACGTTGGTCAAAAGCCAGAGAATCGTTCCCACCGGGTTGCCTTCCAGGGCCATGTATCCGGCGATGGAGCCTAAGATGGTGGGAAGCAGGGTCCAGATTAGGGTGTCTCCGATACCGGCCAGCGGGCCCATCAGGCTGACCTTAATGTTCTGCACCGCGTCGGCCGCGGAGATTCCTTCCTTGTCCTCCAGGGCCAGGGTCGCGCCCAATACCAGGTTCGCCACCCAGGGATGGGTGTTGAAATACCGGAAATGGTTGTTTAACGCCTCCACGTACTCATCGTCGTCCGGGTAGATTTTGCGCAGAAGGGGGCCGATACCGAATACCACGGCCGGGGCCAGCTGCGTATCATAGTTAAATGTGGTTACCGCCATCAGGGACCATCTGCAGGCTCCCTTCACACAATCCTTTTTTGTCAATACCGGTTCTCTATTCATCTTCCAATCCTCCTGCAAATCCAACTGTGGCTCTCGCTTCATTATCTGTGTAGAACTTGTACGCCAGCGCCGTTCCCAAAAGGGCTACGCCCAGAACCGGAACCTTTATGTACGCGCTGACCACAAAGCCGATGAGAATGTAGTTGAAATACTTTTTCGCCGGCATGTAGTGCAGCAGCATCGCGATACCAAGTCCGGGCAGCAGCTTTCCGGCCACGGACAGTCCGCCGGTCACCCAGGCCGGAAGCACGTCCAGGATCGCCTGTACCAGAGGCGCGCCCGCCGTCAGGGCCACCGCTGTGGGGAAGGACATGAACACCGCCACCATCACCGGGCTCAGCAGCATGATGGTGTACATTTTCTTGAATTCCTTTTCGTTTGCGTAGCGCTGGGCCTTCTGGGCGATAAAGGAGTTGCAGATCTTAAACAGCACGTCCATCTGCACGCCCAGCATACCGACGGGAAGGCCGATGGTCAGGCCCACCTCCGGTCCCTGGCCCGTGGTCTGGGCAAAGGCGCAGGCGATGATGGTCGCCACGCCGTAGTCCGGCACCGAGGAGCCGCCGATGGCCGCCACGCCCAGGGACATCAGGGTAAAGGTACCGCCGATGTAAAGCCCGCTGTTCACGTCGCCCAGAATCAGGCCGCAGATCAGGCCCACAATGGCCGGCCGGGCGTGGGTCAGTGAAAGTCCGCGGCGGTCCAGGTTGATCCCCGCGGCCACCAGTATCAGTGCAATTATCTGCCATACAGCTAATGTCATCTCTTTTTCCCTCCTGCTATCTCAAAAACTCATCCAGATTTACCACCGAGTCCGCCGGAACGTACTGGGCGTAAATTTTGGTCCCGTTTCCCTTCAACACCTTGTAAGCCTCAATCTCCCGGTCCGTGGCGTAGGCCCTCTGGTACAGCTTGACGCTGTGCACGGACTCGTCCGGGTGGGTGGTTCCGCCCACCACCAGCTCGGGGATCTTCACCCCGGCCTCGGAAAGGCTTTCCAGGGTCACCGGGCTCTTCACGATCACAAACACGTTGTGATCCTCGTATTTCCCGGCCTTAAAATTGTTCAGCGCCTTCTCCAGGGTGATGATGGAGATGGCCATACCAGTGGGGCGCGCCAGCTTCATACTGGCCTTGGTCAGCTCGTTGTTCGCCACCCCGTCGTCGATGATCATGATGCGCTGGGCCCCTGAGCGCCCCGCCCACTGGGTGGCCACGATTCCGTGCAGCAGACGGTTGTCGATTCTAGCCAATGTGATTCCCATAGTTTCATTCCTCCTATTCGTCCTCGCGGCCCTGGTCAAAAGCCGGCCGCCCGGTCATTTTATTCTTAGAATTCAAGTGGATATAGTCATAAATGTACGCGATCTCACTGACCGGCAGGTCCACCTTGTAGTGGTTGGAAATATCCTGGAAGCACTCCTGGACCCAGCCGATAAAATCTCCGTGTTTTTTCTGGAACCCTTCCAGATCCTGGTAATTCTCGATGGAGGTCTTGGTCACCAGCCGCTCCACCAGGCAGCACAGGTGGACGTAAAGGCCGATGATGATTCTCCCCTCCAGCTTCTGCCCCGTGATCCGGGAAAGCCGCGTCACCGAGTGTTCCACCTCGTCCAGAAGCTTGGCCGGGTTCAGGATGGTGATGGATTCCACCACGTTCTGGAGGGTAAAATTCTTCAGCATGTTCTGATTGAACACCTCCAGCTGCTTCTCATCCAGGTAGGCGGAAAAGATCCGCTTCAGCTGCTCCGCCCCGTCCATGGAGATAATGTCCTCCAATGCGATAAAGGGAACTCCCTCGATCTCCGGGTTGAACAGCCCGATGATGCATTTCACCCGGTATCTGGCGAAAATCTCGTCCCGACTTCCATTTTTCACCAAACGGTAGTAATCGTAGGCGATATACCGGACCGGAATGCAGGCGTCGGAGCTCTGGAGAATCAGCTCCTTGATCTTCTCCGCCGTGTCGATCCCATTTTCGCCGCTGAAAATGATGGCGTCCTCCTTGCGCACATTGTTGATAATCCGGTAGGTACAGATATTGTTCTCGCTGGCCCGCTTTAAAATCTCCTCCATATCCATGTTTCCGCAGATTCCAAGGCCGATATCCACGGCCAGGGCCGTGCTGATGTTGTTGATGATGCCGATGTTCACATTGGCCAGGTTCCGCATCTCCCGGTGAATCTGCTCCAGAGAGCCCATGTCCACCATGAGCACGATGTCCCGGCAGGTAATGTAGCGCTCAATGTGTTTTTCCAATATCCCGGCGATATCCCGGCTCTGGACGTCCAGGGGCATGTCGATGGCCTCGAACACCTTCTTTCCGATGATCTGGTTGGCCGCGTCCGCGATGCTGGTGGCCGTGGAATAGCCGTGGCTCAAAATAACCCCGGCCGTGGAGGCCACCGCGATGTGCTCGTTCTGGCTCTTCACATTGAGCAGAAGGAACAGCTGGTTCAAGCTGTTGACCTCCACGTCCAGATTCTGCTTCACAAGCCCGGCGATCTGGGCGGTGATGGCCGCCTCCTTGGCCAGCTCCTGCTTTATCACCCCAAACAGGGAGACGATCTCGTCCCCGTTGGTCTTTACCCACTTGGACACGATGTGGTCCGCCCGGAGCTGGATGTACAGGCACCGGGCCAGGAGATAGCTGTACTTTTTGGAGAGATTGATCCCATAGGTCTCCCCCACTGTCTCAAATATCTGGTTGATCATCTGCTCGTAGCTGGCGATCTTGTTGTTGACCAGCTTCTGCCCGTAGATCAGATAATCATAGTAATTCTTCAAATGCTGCTGACAACCCTTTAACATTCCCTCAAAGCCCTGATCCCCGCTCTTGAAATCCTGGTACTCGTCCAGGATCATCTGGAAATACTGGATGGCCTGCTCAAAGGAATTGTCCCGGTTGTAGCTGCTCATGCGGATCAGCTTATCGTCCTCCTCCTCCGCTCCGAACCGGAAACTGGACATCATGTAGTCCGGCAGATGGTAGGTGCGGATGGCGATCTGGCCCGCGTCCCGCTCCAGGTAGGCCCCGGCGCAGCAGCTGGTGATACAGAACAAAAGCTCGTCGATGTTGTTCTCGAAGGGGTATTCCAGCATGCAGTGGAAGGCCCGCTTGCTGATGCTCACGTCCACCCCCATGCGCTGTCCCTCCCGCCTGAGGAAGGCGACCAGCATCTCCTCCTTCTCGTCGATGGTCCGTTCATTTAAGGAGGGGACCTGAATCACAATGGGAATCCGCCTGGCAAATGCCTTGAACAGCGCTTCCCCCGGCGGCCTGGAGGTGGCGAACACCAGCCTGGCCCCCGACTCATAGAGCTCATCGCCTCCGCCCACGGTCCTGTACTGACCGCTTACCAAATAGGAAAAGATCATTTCCTGCCCCGCCGCCGGCAGCCGGTCGATCTCGTCGAAAAAGATCATGCCTCCGTCGGCCCTGGACAGCCATCCCTTCCCGTCCCCCTCTCCCAGCAGATTCCGGGCAAAACCTTCCGTATTCTGGGCGTACTCCGCGCAGTCCACCGCAATATAGTGCCGGTCCGCCTTGATGACCTTCTCGTTCTTCCCGTACTCAAACATCAGTCTGGACAGAAAGGATTTACCCGTGCCGTTGGCGCCGTACAACAGGGTGGGAAGGCCGTTTGGCGGATACTGGACCGCCGCCTTGCACTGCTCGATACAGGGACTTAAACTCAGGTAATGTCCCACCGCCTTCTGAAAATCCCGTTTGGACTCCCCGCTGCGGCTCTTGATCAGAAATTCGTCCAGACCGGAAAAGATACAGGTGTCGAAGGTCACCTGCGCGCTGCGCTCCACGTTTTTCTTATGGAAAAAGTACACCGGCCTGGAATTGACCTTGATCGCCCGCGCCTCCTTCACCAGCTCGTTCAAATACTGGCTGGCCAGGTTCCTGGATATATTCAGGTTTTCGCTGATGTCGTTGGCTGTAAACTGCTTCAATTCCTTTGTAGAGAAATTCCGGCTGATTTTTTCCAGATATCCGTAAACTTCTTCCTTGGTGCTGAGCATACTCATCTCTCCTGTTCTGGGGGAATTACCTGGTACATGTTTCATTATAGTAATTTTTTGTGTTTTGGGAATAGGCTTTTGTGCATTCCGCCACTCATGTAGGGATTTCAGCAGTAGGATATGACTTTTTTGAACAAACTTTTGTGTTTCGACACTAAAATTGACACTCTGAGTCGAGCGGACATGGTATAATTAAGGAAACGTATCACTTATCGTCACCCGTGCCGGATGACGACAATGTATAATCAAGGAAACGTATCACTTATCGTCACCCGTGCCGGATGACGACAATGTATAATACCTCTCATAATTCCCAACATTCAAGGAGGAAACTGATTATGAACCCACACAACATCCGACTGGTCGCTCTGGACATGGACGGGACGCTGCTCCACGAGGACAAGCACATTTCCCGGCGCACCTTACAGACGGTGCAGAAGCTGGCGGACGCAGGAATCCGGGTGGTTCCGGCCACCGGGCGCGGGCTGGACGGGCTGCGAGGCACCATTTTACAGGTCTCACCCATCTGCCACGCCATCTGCTCCAACGGGGCCGCGATCCAGGACCCGGCAAGCGGGGCCGTGCTGGAGTAGACGCCTATCCCCATCCCCGAGGCCATCCGCCTGTTGGAATATTACAGGGAGCGCCCGCTCTTCTTCTATCTTCACACCAGTCAGGGGCCCATCCGGCCCGAGGGCTGGAAGGAAAGCGGCCTGGCGGCCCGGTTCCCCTACCTGCGATTCGATACCTCGACCGTACCTGACCTGATCCAATGGCTGCGCGGGACAGATGCCTCCCTGTGGAAAATCGGCGTGTTCCCCCATAGCGACCAGGCATTTCGGGAGATGCTGCGGGAGGGCAGCCCGCTTCCGTCTATGAAGCCCATGCGCACCGGGGAGTGTAATATTGAGATCAACTCCGTACACGCCTCCAAGGGGAATGCGCTGAAATCCCTCTGCGCGCGCCTGGATATCCCGATGTCCTCGGTTTTGGCCATTGGGGACAATCAGAACGATATTGAGATGCTGCGCTTTGCCGGGGTATCCGTGGCGATGGGGAACGCCCAGGAGGATGTGAAGTCCGCTGCGCGCTTTGTGACGGGGAGCAATGAGGAGGACGGGGCGGCGGAGTTTTTGGAGCGGTATTTTTGGGGGTAATGCGCTGAACCATAAAAAGAGTGTAAACCCGGATCATTTGATGGGCTTACACTCTGTATGGTTTTTGATTATGTGATTATGCTAACTTGCTTTCAAGCTGTGTTACCCTTTCTTTTAATTCTGACATTTCTTCGGCTTGTCTGTCGATCAGCTTAAGAAGCAATGTAGAATTATCAGCTTTTAAAAGTAACGTATCATATTTGGCATTCAGCGCTTTTATGGCATCTTGATTTTTCAAAACCTCACGTTCCACATTCATTAATTCTTTGAATGTATCCGCATTCTGTTTTTCTATATGACCTATATGACCATTTATGCCCTGTATCTGAGAAAGTAACAAGTCAAGCTTTTCGCTATCTGTCATAGTATCACCACCTTCACACTCTGGCCTAATTATAGATAGATTGTACCACATCGAGGGGGTAAAGTCTATTCAATTATCAGCACAAACTATCCCAGTAACCCTCGTCCTTCTCCACCTCTTTTTAACTGCCGTTTTTTATTTTTAAATACTCACCCCTGCCCCGCCGCCCGCTGGATATGGATCGCCAGAAAACCGATCTCCTCCTGGGCCACGGGACATTTTAACTTCCGGCCGATGTCCTCGCAGACCTGCGCCGCCACCTCATAGGCCCTGGGAAAATTCTCCCTGGCATAATCGCCCATGTTCAGGTTGGTCTGCTCCTTTTTCCGGGTTCTAGCGATCATGTAACGCAGATGGCTCATCAGGCGGTTGTAGCCCAGGGAAGCAGCCGGCAGGTTCATTCCCATGCCCTCCTCCACCTGGCGGATTCCGTCCTGTACCAGCCGGGCCAGCTCCAGGGACTGGGACACATTCTCGTCGGAGAGGCCGCCGTGAATGTGCAGCGTAATGTAGCTCACCTCGTCCTCGGAAATCTCCACGCCCAGCTCCTGCCGGATCAGCTCCCGCCCCTTAAGGGCCGCCTCGTACTCCTGGGAGAACAGGGCGCGGATGTCCTGGCTGAAGGGATTGGGCAGCTCGCAGCCTTCTTTTGCCCGGCTGACCGCCAGGGCGATGTGGTCGGCCATGGCGATGAGAATATCGTGCCGGATGGGGCCCAAAAGCCCCTCTGCCGCCTCGATGATTCTGGCCGTCACCTCAATGTATACCGGGTCGATGCCGTTCACGGCCTGGAGGGCGGAGGTCTCTTTTTTCACCAGCTCGTAGCGCCGCGCGTCCGGGCTCCCCCCGAACCGCTGGCCCATCTTCTTCCCAAAGCCCACGCCGTTTCCCAGCAAAATGACCTCCTGCTTTTTCTCCATATCCAGGGCCAAAACCCCGTTATTGTTTAAAACCTTGATGACCCGGTACATAAAAACCCTCCCTGGTATGTGTTCTCTGGCTATTATGCGTTCTTGATTTTACCATGCCATCGGCCGCCAGACCGACAACATGAATTCGTTTCCTTGATTATACCCGAAAATTCGGAAAACTGCCACCGGCCGGAGAGAGTTTTTCTATTAATACCACGCGATCTCATCCAATGCGTTCACCTGTCCGGCGCGCTCCATGTGCACCGACTGTCCCTCGGACAGGCCGGTAAACACTGCCATACAGGCGTCCGAAGCCGCGTTCGCCCTGATATAATCCAGATCGAACTTCATGAGAAGCTGACCCCTCTTCACCTTCTGTCCATCCTGAACGAACACCTCAAATCCCTTTCCGTCCAGCTTCACCGTGTCCACGCCGATGTGCAGCAGATACTCCATGCCGTCCTCAGTTTTCAGTCCAATGGCGTGCTTGGAGGGGAACACGAACATAATCTCCCCGTCCTCTGGCATCACCACCTGGCCGTCCGAGGGCTTCACCACATACCCGTCGCCCATCATCTTGCTGGAAAACGCCTCGTCCGGCGCTTCAGTGATGGGGGCCGCCGTGCCGTTGAAGGGCGAGCAGAGGATGTGGCGGGCGGGCTGCTGGGCTGCCTGCGGCGCTTCCTGAGCGGCATCTGCTCCGGGCTCGCTCACCTGGCCTTCACCTGCGCCCTGGCCATCCGTCTGGCTGCCCTGCCGGTTTACGTTCCCTGCCTCTGCGCCCTGCGCCGTCCCCTGGCCCAGTCCGCCGTCCTGATCCTCCGCATTCCCTGCGCCTCTGCCCTGCGCCGTATCCTGTCCCAGACCTGCGCCCTGCGCCTCCGCGCTCTCATCCCCCATCTGCTCCAAATACCCTTCCAACTCCGCCTTAATCACCGTCACATTCGGCCCATAGATCACCTGAACGCCCTGGCCCTTCTTAATCACGCCCACGGCCCCCGTGGCCTTCAGTCCCTTCTCGTCCACCAGCTCCGGCCGCTCCACGGAGCAGCGCAGCCTTGTAGCGCAGCAGTCCACAGAAGTAATATTCTTCTTTCCACCCAGGAAACGTGCGATATCCGCGCTTCTCTGGTCCACAGCGGCGCCCGTCTGCCCCGCCTCCGAACCGTTCCCAGTCCGCTTCGCGTTCACATCCGCCTTGGTGTAGAGGCGCGTTTCCTCGTCCTCCTCCTCGCGGCCCGGCGTTTTCAGGTTAAACTTCTTGATCAAAAAGCTGAAAATAAAGTAATACAGGAAGAAATAAACCACGCCCACCGGAATAATCCACATCCAGCTGGTCTTCGCGTTGCCCTGCAAAATGCCGAAAATCAGCAGATCCAGCAGTCCGCCGGAGAACGTCAGTCCCACCGCGATATTCAGCATATGGGCGATCATATACGCCGCGCCTGCCAGGATCACCTGCACCCCGAACAGCATGGGCGCCACGAACAGGAAGGAGAACTCGATGGGCTCCGTGATGCCCGTCAGCATACAGGTAAGCGCCGCCGAGAGCAGCAGGCCGCCCGCAGCCTTCTTCTTTTCCGGCTTAGCGCAGCGGTACATGGCCAGGGCCGCGCCGGGCAGGCCGAAGATCATGAAAATGAACTCACCGGAGAAATACCGGGTTGCGTCGGCGCTGAAATGGGCCACGTTGGAGGAGGCCAGCTGTGCGAAGAAAATATTCTGTCCGCCCTGGATCAGGCTGCCGTCCACCATCATGGTGCCACCCACCGCCGTCTGCCAGAAGGGCAGGTAAAACACGTGGTGCAGGCCGAAGGGAATCAGCGCCCGCTTCACAATCCCGAAAATCAGGGTTCCCACATATCCGGTGCCCGTCACCAGTCCGCCCAGTGCGAAAATGGCGTTCTGCACCACCGGCCACACAAAGTACATCAGAATCCCCACAAACACGTAGGTGATGGTAGAAATGATCGGCACAAACCGGGAACCTCCGAAGAAGGACAGCGCATTTGGCAGCACGATCTTGTGATACCGGTTGTGCAGCGCCGCCACGCCAAGGCCCACGATAATACCGCCGAACACGCCCATCTGCAAAGTCTGAATCCCCAGAACGCTGGTGATGGTCCCCTCCAGCACGCCCTCGGCTACAGAGCCGTCCGCCAGCACCTTGCCGGTGTTCTGAAGCACTGCGTTAATGGAAATGTTCATGACCAGGAAGGCGATCATGGCGGAGAGGGCCGCCACCTCCTTCTCGGCCTTCGCCATGCCGATGGCCACGCCCACGGCAAAGATAATCGGCAGGTTGTCGAAGATCACGCTGCCCGCCTTGCTCATGATGGTGAGCAGGCTGTGAAGCAGGGTTCCATCTCCCAGGAACGCCTCCAATCCATAGGTTGCGATGGTCGTCGCATTGGTGAAGGAGCTGCCGATACCCAGCAGAAGCCCCGCCACCGGAAGAATCGCGATGGGCAGCATAAAGCTTCTTCCCACACGCTGTAATACGCTGAAAATTTTATCTTTCATCTCACACATTCCTTTCCGTGCGCCCTTTTCATGCCCGTCTCCCTGATCTGCGGCCGCAATGATCTTCCCCGGAAACTCCGTGCGGTCCCCGCAGGTAAAGCCCGCGGTCCACCACACACAAAAAGGCATTAACTAATAAGAACATTTCCATGTTCTCAATAGCTAATGCCTGCATGACCAGTAACACACTTTGTTTTGTTTTTAACTAGGTATAGTATAAACAGAAAACAGCATGAATGTCAATTTAAAATGCGCACAAAATACAACGTCACTTTTTATCTATTTTTCACAAACATTCTCCCGGCATCCCCGCTTGTGCATTTCCATCCCATGCCCTATAATAAACTACAGAACCGCTTACAAGGGAGGAATCATCATGAAACAACGCACCGACTACACCTGTCCGCTGGAGCTCACCCACGACATCATCCGCGGAAAATGGAAGCCCATTATCCTCTGGCAGCTGAGCAAAGGCACCTCGTCCCTGTCCTCCCTGGAGAAATCCATCCTGGGCGTCAGCCGTAAAATGCTGATCCAGCATCTGAAGGAGCTGGCGGAGTACGGCATCGTCGGCAAGCAGACCTACGAAGGATATCCCCTGAAGGTAGATTATTTTCTCACGGACCGGGGGCGGAGAATCCTCGAGGCCGTCTCCATTTTACAGAGCGTGGGAATCGAGCTCATGCTGGAGGACAACCGCGGGGATTTCCTGCGGGAAAAGGGACTCTTATAGTTACAAAAAAGTGCCTTCTTTACGGTTCCTCCGCCCCGGGCTATAATGGGAGGAAAAGGAGGCATTTTATGAGAGACGCAGAACAAACCATCGGCAATCTGATCGACAAGCAGGGGGTATCCTTCATCAGCTCCGTGGACGAAAACGGCTGGCCCTGCACCAAGGCCATGCTGCCGCCCCGCAGACGGCTGGGCATTGAGACCTTTTATTTCACCACAAATACCTCGTCCATGCGGGTCTCCCAGTACCGCCAAAATCCCAAAGCCTGCATCTATTTCTGCGACCGCAGGTTCTTCCGCGGGGTCATGCTCACCGGAACCATGGAGGTTTTAACGGACAGCGCTTCCAAGGAAATGATCTGGCGGGACGGGGACACCATGTACTATCCCGGCGGCGTCACGGACCCGGACTACTGCGTCCTGAAATTCACCGCCAGCCAGGGCAGGTTTTACAGCAGCTTCAAGTCGGAAAACTTCGACATCCCCGCGTATACCGGGGAGGCGGAATAGACGCAGGGCGCATCCCGATGATTCCATCACCGGGGCGCGCCCTGCATATTTATGTCCGAAAATTCTTCCTTACAGCAGAATCACCCGCACCTCTCCCCCCGGTTCCACCGCCTCGGTGCCCGCCGGGATGTCCACCAGGCAGTTGCAGCCGCTCATGGAGCTCAAAATACCGGAGGCGTGCTTTTTCACCTCGGGAATCCGCACCTGGCCGTTCTCGCAGACGCCCCGGAGGAACCGCCTGGAAGGGCTGGCCTTGGGGAAGCCCTGGGGCATGACCGCAGTGCAGGACCCGGGATTTAAGGCCGGGTTGTGGCCCGCTTTGGCCAGCATGGGCCGGACCAGAAGCTCGCAGTCCGCCAGCGCGCCGAAGGGGTTCCCGGACAGGCTGACGACGGGCGTTCCCTCCAGCACCGAGCCGATGGTGGGCATGCCCGGCTTCATGCGGATCTTCCAGAACAGGCGCTGGGCTTTACACAGGGCCAGGGCCTCATGCATGATGTCCTTTTTGCCCACGGAAACGCCGCCGGTGGTGATGATCAGATCCGCCTGACCGCAGGCACTGACCAGCCGCTTCGCCATCACCTCAGGCTGGTCGGGAACCCGCTCCAGGGCCGTGATCTCCACCCCTAATTCCCGCAGCCGGGCCGCCAGGAAATACAGGTTGTTGTCGTAGATTTTGCCAGGGGCCAGCTCCGTGCCCGGCTCCGCCAGCTCGTCGCCGGAGGCGAACACCGCCACTCTGGTCCTGCGGTACACCTTCACCTTCTCCCGGCCCAATCCGGCCAGAATCCCTGTCTCCACATAGGTCAGCGCCGTTCCCTCCTTCAGGACCAGGGTTCCCGCCTCGATGTCCTCGCCCTTGAAGCAGTAGTTCTTCCAGGGACCACAGGGCTTGTATACCTGAACCCGCTCCTCCCCGTAATCCGTCTGTTCCTGGTACACGCAGCAGTCCGCGCCTCTCGGAATGGGCGCGCCGGTCATGATGCGCATGGCCTGCCCCGGCCCCACCTCAGCATCCGACCAGCCCCCGGCGTCCACCTCGCCGATGACCTGGAGGACGGCGGGATTCTCCTGGGACGCCTGGGCGATATCCGCGCTGCGCACCGCGTAGCCGTCCACGGGCGAGCGGTCAAATGGCGGGTTGTCAAAACCGGCGCTCACGTCCTCCGCCAGAACCCTGCCTGTGCAGTCCAGCAGCGGCACCGTCTCCGTTTCCCGGATCACCTGGCAGTGCGCCAGCAGAGAACCGGCCGCCTCCTCCAGGGATACGCGGTCCGCGGCTCCGCGGAAATCCACGCTCCCCTCTCCAAACTCTCTCTCCACCTTTAAGTCTCCCGCTCTCATCTTTCGTCTGTCCTCCTCAAATTCCATCACAAATCCGGCCGGCTTGGTAATCCCATGCCGGCCGGATTCTCAATTCTTAATTCTAAATCCTCATGCGTTCCGGGCAGCGCCCCGCAACACTCAGGCCGCCGCTTTCATGCTATTCCGCCACATTTTAAAGAAGCAGAACAGTACCATCCCAATTATAGCAGTTGTCAGGTAAATTTGGAAGCCCGCAATTTGCTTAATCACATTTCCGATCATCTCCTGCCCCGCTCCCGCAAAATACGCGGCCGCCTTGTTGGAGGCCACGATGCCGATGGCCATCGGGAAGGTCAGTCCCGCGAATCCCGGCGCAAAGGGCACGGCATAAAACGCGGGCAGCTTGATCACGATAAACGCCAGGGAGGCCATCACGCAGACCGTGAGAATGACCACCACGATCTGGCTCGGCTCCTTCACCACATTCAGGTAGCTGACCAGGCACAGGCTGCAGGGAGCCAGCACGATGGCCTGGGTGTGGAAGGCCGCAGGCTTCACCTCCCGGGTGGCCAGACGCCACACCATGAAGGGAATGGTGACGGTGTAGATGAACAGGCCCCAGCAGAGCACGGCCTTCGCCATAATGGGAGGCAGCACCGCCGCCCCCGCCACGGTAGACACCATGATGCCGTTAAAGGTCACAAACCAGCTGGGCACAAAGGTGTCCAGATTCACGCCGTGGAACACGTTTCTCCAGAGGAACACCAGAATATGTACCGCATGGACGCAGACCGCCGCGATCAGCAGAATCCGCATGGGCCCGGGAATCCAGTCCCGGTAATAGCTGGTCAGGATCATGGTCACCATGGTGATTCCGGCGTACAGGCTGGCCGGGATGGTGTTCTTGTACTCATTGTTCACCACGCCGGGAAAGCGGATGATTTTCACGATATAACAGATCAGAACCACCGTGGACACCCACATGGTCAGATGGCGCACCCAGTCGTATCCAAGGGACTGGTACACATTGGCAAGGGTCGCGGCTCCCAGCATGGTGGGAACAATGGCGATGGGCATATTTTTTAATTTTCCGTTCATTTACGTCACCTCGTAGTAGAATTCAAAATTGTCGCCGGTATGGAAGAAATCGGAGTAATCGATGGAGAACAGGGGCTTTTTCACCCTGGACACGTCGATTTTCCGGGCGATCAGCTGGGTCAGCACGCCGCCGTAGGCCAGATCCCCCTGGAGAATGGCTCCGTAGATCTTTCCGCCCTTGTGGATCACCTTGCGGTACTGATCCCCCGTATCCTCCACGATCTCCTCGTAAGTGTCGTCCGGCTTCTCCGGCACACCTAAGGACATGGTGGGAATGTCAAGAAAATTCATGGTGGACTTGCTGGCGAAAAAGTCCTCCATTCCGGCTTCAATACCGGCCATATTGTCCGCCGCCACCATACCCTGCTTGACCGCCGCAGGCCAGATGGGGGAACGCCCGGTCACGTCCCCGGCTCCGTACACGTCCGCCACGTTGGTGCGCCCCTGGGGATCAATCACCAGGCCGTAGGAATCCAGCTCCAGGCCCGAGCCCTCCAGGAATTCCACGTTGGAGCGCACACCCGCCGTCACCACCAGCAGGTCGCAGGGGATTTCTCCGCCGCCGGAGAGCGTCAGGGAAACCACCCGCCCGTCACCGCCGCAGCGCACTTCCTCCAGGGCGCAGCCCAAATGCATCTTCACGCCCTTCGCCTCCAGCGCTTTCTGGTAAACCGAAGCCGCTCTCTCGTCCAGCTGCTTCACCAACAGCCGGTCCGCCAGCTCCACCAGCTCCACGCTGCGTCCCATATGGATAAAGCCCGTGGCCGCGTCCAGCCCCGTAAGGCCGCCGCCCATGATCACGATATGTTTCGCGTCCTTTGCGGCCTCCATGATGGCCTCCGTCTCCTCCATATCCCGGAAGCCGTACACCCCTTTGGCCTCCCGCAGCCCCTTCACTGGCGGCAGGAAGGTGTGGGACCCCGTTGCGATCAGCAGCTTGTCGTAGGAAACCGTCGTGCCGTCGGACAGGGCGACCTCCTTTTTCCCGGTGTCCACGCCCGTACAGGCGACGCCATTTCTCCAGTCCACCCGGTAACGCTCTGCAAAATCCGCCTCCGCGAAGCAGAGCTGCTCCCTGGTGCGCAGGTTCCCGATCAGATGGTGGAGAATACATCTGGAATAAATCTCCTGATCCTTGCTGACCAGCACGATTTCCGCCTCAGGACAGCGCTTTCTCAGCTGCCTTACGCCGTTCACTCCGGCCGCGCTGGCGCCCAATACCACATATCTCATGCTTCCACCTCCTCCATCGTAATCGCCTTCATGGGACAGATTTCCACGCACATGGGAGCCGGGGAACCATCCGAACTGCGGTGCACGCACATGTCGCACTTCATGATCTCCTTGTGCTCGATGCGATCGCTCTTAAGCACGCCGTAGGGGCAGGCCATGACGCACATATAGCAGCTGGCGCATTTCTCCTGGTCGTACTCCACAAAACCGTTCTCCGGGTTCTTGTGCATGGCCCCGGTCATGCAGGTGTACACGCACTCCGGCCGGTCGCAGTGGCGGCAGAAAATGGGGGCGCATTTGCCCTCGCTGTCGATGACCACCCGGTTTCTGGCGTCGTTTGACTCATGGCTGACCACGCAGGCCGTCACACAGGTCAGACAGCCGATACAGCGGCTTCTGTCAATTTTGATCCGATACATGACCGTTCCCTCCTTCTGCTTTCTCAAACCAAACCGGCGTCGCCTTGTAAGACGGCTCCTTGGAATAGGGGTCGTAAATGGACGGCGTCAGCTTGTTGCACTCAATGTAATGGATGGGCGCGTACAGCTCCTTCTCCCGCACATGCCCGGAAATCCTTGCCCTAAACACAGCGCTGTGCCCGTTGGCCGAGTGCACCCGCAGGAAATCATTTTCCCCGATGCCCTTCTCCTGTGCCGTCAACGGATTGATATACAGATACGCTTCCCTGGCCGACACGTCCTCCACGAACTGGACTTCCCTGGTGCGGGACTGGGTGTGCCACTGCCCCACCGAGCCTCTGCCGGTGTTGAACACATAGGGGAATTCTTCGGTCAGAGGCAGGGGATTCTCCCTGGGCGCCTCGAACTTGAACTGGGCCTTCTTGCTGGGGGTGAAGAAATTTCCGTCCTCGTACAGGCGGCGCTGGTCCTCGGTCAGGGTCTCCCCCTCCCGGAAGGGCCACTGGACGCCCCGGGAATTCTCCAGCATTTCCCAGGTGACACCGGTGATATCGCCGGGCATCCCCTTGGAACATTTCTTCATCAACTCGAAGCAGTCCCTGGGCGTCTCCCAGCCCTTGAGCAGATCGCCCATTCCCAGAGCCCTTCCGACTCCCAGAATGGCCTCGTAGTCGCTGATCTCGTTCTCCCCTCTGGGCAGACAGGGGCGCATGCCGGAGAGGCGGCGCTCCAGGTTGATGTAGGTGCCCTCCTTCTTGATGCCCGGAACCACGGGGAAGAACACCGTGCAGTGCTCCGCGCTCTCGATGGTGTCGTAAATATCCTGAACCACAAACAGCTCCAGCTTTTTCACCGCCTCCGCAAAGGTCTCGTTGTTGGTCCAGCTGTGCCGCGGGTTGGTGCAGAGAATCCACAGGCCCTTGATCCGGCCCTCGTTGATCCCCTCGATGATCTGGTTGTAGGTGGCGGTGGGCTTCTCCGCCAGCACGCTCTCGTCCACGCCCAGGGCACTTGCCACAGCCGCCCTGCGGGCCGGGTTGGTGAAGTCGCCGCCCGCGTAGAGCACCGCGGTGTTGGAGTAGGCGCGGGAGCCCATGGCGTTGCACTGGCCGGTGATGGAGTTGGCCCCGGTGCCGGGACGGCCGATGTTGCCGGTCATCAGCGCGATGTTGATGATAGCCTGGGCCGTGCGAACCGCCTCGTAGCCCTGGTTCACGCCCATGGTCCACCAGAAGGACACCCGTTTGCCCTCATGGATCAGCCCCGCAAGCTCCAGAATCTGCTCCGGCGCAAGACCTGCGGTCTCCTCTGCCTTTTCCAATGTGAAATCCTTCACGAACTCCTTGAATTCCCCGTACCCCTCGGTGTGGGCCGCGATGTAATCCTCATTCACCCAGCCCTTTTCGATGAGCACGTTTGCCAGGGTGTAGAACAGGCAGAGATCGCCCTTCCAGCGCACCGGATACCAGTAATCCGCGTTCATGGCGGTCTCGGACTCCCTGGGGTCGATGACAATGACCTTTTTGTTGGGGTCCGGGTTCAGCTTCACCCGCCGCCAGAGAATGGGGTGGGCCACCACCGGGTTAGCTCCCACGAACACGATGGTGTCGGACAGCTCCAGGTCCTTTAAGGTGTAACCCGGCGCGTCGAAGCCGTAACTCTGCTTGTGGGCCACCACCGCGGTGGCCATGCAGAGGCGGGTGTTGCCGTCCACGTTGGTCTTTAAGTAATTGCGCATCACATGGCCGAAAATGGCGAATTCCTCCATGGTCAGCTGGCCCGTGCTGATGCCTGCCACGCTCTCCCGGCCGTATTTTTCCTGGAGCGCTGTGAGCTGATCCGCCACGTGTTTAAAGCCCTCGTCCCAGGACACCTCCTTCATGGTGCCGTCCGCCTGGCGGATCTTCGGCAGCGGAGAGGTCTTGACCACGGTCTGCTGTTTGTCCAGGGACAGACCCTTGATGCAGCAGAAGCCGTCGTTGACCGGATAGCCCTTGGTGGGCAGCACCTTGACGATGCGCCCGTCCTCCACATAGAAGTCCATGTTGCAGTCCAGGGCGCAGTAATTGCAGGTCGATTGTACCCGTTTCATCTTCATTTCCCCCTTCTCAGTATTTGACGCCGCCCCAGTAGATCCGCTCCGAAACCTCGGCGATCTCCGGGAGATCCACACCTCTCAGCGCCCATTTTTTAAATTCCTCAAACCCCGTCCGGTCCACGATGTAACCGATGTGTTCCTTGCCCCCCGGGGCGCTTAGGTCGATGTATTCCCGGACATAGTCGTAGGTGTTGGTAATGATCTTTAAAATGCTCTCCTCGTCGGCCCACTTGATGAAATCCTCGCCCAGCCGCGGGTTCTTCTTGCCCGTCCTGCCAAGGAGCGTCAGACGGTAATACTTTTTATCACTGCGCACCCAGGCCCTGGTGGGACACTGGATCACGCACTCGCCGCAGCCGATGCATTTCTCGTGGTTGCGCTGAATCCGGTAATTCACCATGGACAGCGCGCCCACGGACTTCCGTTTACAGGCCTTCTCGCAGGCCCCGCAGCTGACACAGCGCTCGGCCCGGTACTGGGGCTCGGTCATGCCCATAATGCCGAAATCGTGCATGCGCACCTTGGCGCAGTCGTTGGGGCAGCCGGTCAGCGCCACCTTCACGTGCAGGTCGTCGGGAAATATGGCCTTCTCGATCTTAAACGCGAACCCGCTGGTGTCGTAGCAGGCGTAGGGACAGACCTTATTGCCCACGCAGGCGGAAATGTTCCGGGTGCCCGAGGAGGAATACCCCTTCCCCGGCTCCGGCTGGTTGATCTTCAGTCCCTCGATAATTGGCTGCAAAAGCTCGTTGACCTTATCCATGTCCTCGTAGCGGATTCCGGGAATCTCAAAGCCCTGGCGCACGGTCATGTGCACGGAGCCGTCGCCGTAGGTCTCGGCGATCTCCTGGATCATGGACAGGTACTTCGCGTCCAGATGACCGCCCGGCACCCGGACCCGGGAGGCGGTGAGGCCCCGCTCCTTTGTGACGCGGAACGCATTTTTCTTCAGCTTCTTTGTATTGACATCCATTCTCTTACGCCTCCTAATCTACCAGTTCTCTGCCCACGGTGTAGGGGAATACCGGGCCGTCCGCGCAGACGTATTTGTCGCCGATACGGCAGTGCCCGCATTTGCCGATGCCGCAGCACATCTTCCGCTCGTAGGAGACCCAGATGTTCTCCTCCGGGATACCCCGCTCCAAAAGGGCCTTCACGGAAAAGCGCATCATGGCGGGAGGCCCCACCACAATAGCTTTGGCGGTCCGCACGTCCTGGAGCTTCAGTTCCGGGATATACTTAGTCACCAGGCCCACGTTTCCGGTGTAGCCCTCCCCGGCGGCGTCCACGGTGAGCACCAGGTTCATTTTCCCGGCCCAGTCCGCGAAATCGTCCTTGAACAGCACGTCCTCGGGGCTCTTAAAGCCTGCGATCAATGTCATGTCCCCCCGCTCCTCAGGATGGTCCGCAAAATACCGGATCACGCCCCGGACCGGCGAGACCCCGGTGCCCCCGGCCACCACCACCAGCTCGCCGCCGCGGTAGTCCTCATAGTCGAACCCGTTGCCGTAGGGGCCCCGCATGAATATGCTGTCCCCCTCGTAGCGCTCGAAAATCTCATTGGTCACCTTGCCCACCCGGCGGATAGTCAGGTCCACGGTTCCGTCCCCGATGCCGCTGACGGAAATGGGGGCCTCGCCGTATTTGGGGATGGACACCTCGAAGAACTGGCCGGGCTTTACCTCCCCCTCATAGGTCATGGTGAAGGTGTACTCGATCTCCGTGTGCTTTCTCACCTTCACAATTTTGGATAAAAAAGGCATGTATTCATTACGGCTCATGTCAGTTCTCCTCCTTTGCCAGTGCTGCCACCCGGTTCACGCAGGCGGAAAACGATATGTATTCCGGGCAGATGTCGTCGCAGCGTCCGCAGCCCACGCACATATGATACCCGAACTGTTTCTTGAAATCCGAAATCTTGTGGAGCACCTTAAAGCGCATCCGCTCCCCGTTGGCCTTCCGGTAGCAGCCGCCCCCGGCCACGTCGGTGTAGCCGTCCACCATGCAGGAGGCGTGGACTCTGCGCCGCTCTCCCGCCCGGCCGTTGTCCGTGTAGTAAATGTCCTGCATGGTAAAGCAGGTGCAGGTGGGACAGACGAAATTGCAGCGGCCGCAGTTGATACAGCGGCTGTCGTACTCTTTCCAGAGCGGCGCCTGGATCACCGAACTGTCCAGATGTTCCGGTATCTCCACCTTCACGGCGTTCTCCTCCGGGAAGTCCGGCTGGAAATCTGACTCGGAGTCCGGCTGAGAATCCACCGGCGCGGCTCCCAGGCGCTCCAGCTCACGGTCCAGCTCCGCCCACTTGCTGACGATCCGCACGCCCTCCGCTCCGGGTGTCACGGCCGCGTCGTAGTCCTCCGTCCGGTTGGTGCCCATGGACACGCAGAATCCGCTGCCGCAGGACAAAGGACAACTCATAAGCACCAGCTTAATATTGTCCCGCAAACGCCTGTAGTATTGGTCCTCAAATCGGTTGCGCAGATAGATTTCATCCAGCCGTTTTATGGCGTGGATATCGCAGCTTCGCAGGAAAATCAGGGCCGGTTTGCGCCGCTCTGCCTGGGCCTCGGTCACCGTTTCCTCGGTAAAGTAAAATAAAATCTGGGTGATGGGCAGCACCGCCTCCTTGAAGGAGTAGTGGGAGCGCTGATCCCATTCCAAATCCTCCCAATTTTCCAGCTCGCCGTAGCGTATCACGTCCGTGTCGGAGTACATGCCCTCCCCCGCCATTCGCCGGGGGCCGAGCAGGGTGTAATCCGCTTTCCACCGGTCGAACAACCGCTTCATATCCTCAATCTGCAACTGGTATCCCATGTAGACGTTTCTCCTTCCATGGTAACCGTTCAGGATGGCTCATCGTCCTGAACTGTTACCTTCTATGTTAATATTTTAACTATAGCAGAAACGCACAAAAAATGCCGTGATTTCCATCACGGCTGCTTAAAATATTCTCGAAGCTTTTCCATATCCGGGATGCTGACATGGTTCTTTTCCATAGAAATCAGCTGAAGCTCGGTCAGTTTTTTCGCCTGCCGTGATACAGTCTCCCGCTTGGAGCCCAGCATATCCGCCAGATAGGTGATGCTTAAGTTCATTTCGATCAGCGTGCCCTTTTCCGTCTCCACGCCGTAGTCCCGGCCCAGCTTGAAGAGCTTGGCGGCCAGGCGCTTCTCCCCGCTTAAGGCGTTGGTGGTATTTTTCAGCTGGCGGTACAGGCGGCGGATTTTTAAGGCCATGGACTGCACCACCGCCCGGGTCAGGGCCGGGTCCCGCTCCATCACGGTCCAGAGCCGTTCCCTTGGGATCATGAACACCAGGGAATTCTCCTTGGCCTCGCAGCTCACCGAGGCCGGAAGGTTCTGCAGCATCTCCTCGTTCAGCAGGTTCCCCGGCCCGTAGACGAAGATCACCTTCTTCTCGTCCAGGGAATTGATCTTGTAGAGGGACGCCATGCCCTCCACCAGGAAGTACAGGGCGGAGGCCTCCTCCTTGTCCCGGAAAATGTGCTCTCCCCTCCCATACTTCTTCAGGCAGCCAAAGGCGGCCAGCGCCTCCCGGCCGGAAGCGGATGCGCTGCCAAGCACCGCGGACTGCCGGATTGCTTCCGAACACGTCATAATTCCAGCCCTCCCCTGCGCGCTTCTCCGTCCATAAAATCCACAGCAAACGCCGCGACGCGCTCTACCTCGTCGAAGCCAAAGACCGGAACCTCCGCCCCCCTCAGGCACGGGCGGCCCCCCTCGTCCGTCCAATCCGTCACATAGGCCAGCACCGTCTCCCGCGGACAGACCGGCTGCCCGCCTATTTCCCGCCGGACCAGCTGCAGTTTGGGGTAGGAGGAATATTTCTGTCCCTCCAAAAGAATCAGGTCCGCCTCGGGAAACAGCAAAAAGAAATCCGCGGCGCACAGACCCGTCTGTTCCTTCACCGCCAGGTACCGCTTGTCCGAGTAGACCACGGTTCCGTAAGCCCCGGCCTCCTGCATGCGGCGGCTGTCCGTTCCCGGCACGTCGGCCTCAAAATCGTGGCCGTCGTGCTTGACCACCGCCACCCGCAGGCCCCGGCCCGTGAGGGACTCCACCAAGCGCTCCAAAAGGGTGGTCTTTCCCGTGTTCTTGACGCCGCTGACCGCCAGCACCGGCGGACAAAAGCCCGACAAGGCCTCGTATGCCTCCTTTGAATTCACGTTGCAGAACCAGAAGTCCGGAATCTGTTCCGCAGAGGTCTCCACCTGAGTGCATGAAATTTTTCCCAGAAAATGCATCAGGCGGTAATCTCTCCGCTCCACGCATTCTCTCAACGCCGGCAGGCAGGAGCGGGCGTACAGCCCGCAAAGCGGCTGAAGCCTTCCGCTTCTGGTCCGCCATACCAGGGCGTCCGTCCCTGGAGTCCACAGCTCCAGCAGCCGCGCCGCCATGCGCCGGTGAAACAGCGGCATGTCGCAGGACACAAAAAACAGCAGATCGCACCGGGTCTGCTCAAAACAGGACAGGATTCCGCCCATTGGGCCGATGGGACCCTCCTCTCCCTCCACGGGCAGGTCAGGGATCACCTTTAACCCGGGCTCCTCCGGCGGCGGATAGGCCCCCGCGGAGAAAAAGCAGTCCATCCCCAGTCTGTCAAATTCTTCCCTGATCCGGCCGCAAAAGCTTTTCCCCAGATAAGAAAGCTCCGCCTTGTTCACGCCTCCAAACCGCGATCCCCTGCCTCCGGCCAGGATCACCGCCCCACATTTCAGCTCCATATTTCACTGTCCTTTCCTCAGCCCGCAAAATGTCCGCATTACACGGACAAGCTCCCCTGAGCAGCGGCTCGTATAAGGACTATTATAAAATTGAGCGCCAATTAAATCAACATAATTTTAACAATCTTTTAATCTGCCTCCCCCGTTTTCAGCTCCCCTGTCGCCTGCAAACTGC
This sequence comes from Enterocloster lavalensis, assembly GCF_046603895.1. NCBI lineage: Bacteria > Bacillati > Bacillota > Clostridia > Lachnospirales > Lachnospiraceae > Enterocloster > Enterocloster lavalensis. Next base: position 5,871,196 of record NZ_CP176637.1, on the reverse strand, counting down.
TGGATCAGCATAGTCCGGTCCTTCCCCAGAATATTGGTCAGCTCTCCCACGGTCAGCTGCCCCTTCAGATACATTTTCGCCACGTCCAGCGAGTCGTTCCCGATCTTTGCCACCAGTTCCAAATGTGTCATAACCCTCACTCCCTCATCCGTTTCCGGCAAACCTTAAAATTGCCAGCACAATAATATATGCGGCATAAGGGCTATATATGATTACTTTTTGTGATTCAGCGCAAGACGGTACAGCGCCGAGACGTCCTGGGAATACTTTTTCAGCAGCGCGCTCAGGTAGGGGGCTCCCTCCACCTGCGCCGACACCGGAACCGCCCGGGCCGTGACCGGCTCCTGCCTCATCCTGACGCAGACCATATTTCCGGCCTCCTGGATCACATAGCTGCACAGGGAAGAAAAATGCTCCAGCGCCGCCGTGTCCCCGATCTCCCGTTTCCGCGCCGCCGTGAGAAACAGAATCTGCTCCATCTCGCTGGACATTTTCCAGAACAGCTCCAGAAGCCGCCTGTAATCCGCCTGCTCCGGCGCCGGGAGATGGGCCTGGAGATACTCCTCAACCTGCTCGTAGATCAGCTGGAAACGGACCAGGCCGTCCCGGACCGCTCCGTAGTCAAGCGGCACGTGCAGACTGGCCACAAAAATTCTCAAATAGGAGTGCTGCATGTGAAACAGCGCCCTGATATTGTCCTGAAACTGCCCCCTCATGCTGGTGGGAAAGAAGAACCGGTTCACCGCCAGGACAAACACGGTAGCCAGTCCCACGTAAACCAGCCGCAGCTCCATGGCCATGGTCTCCTGCATGGCCAGCGAGGCCAGGGTGATGGAGAAGGCGGTGGAAAATACGGCCTGCTGCCAGGTCCCCGGCAGGGTACAGTACATAAAGGCCACGATCACGGAGGCCAGGGCGAAATGCCCCTGGACCCCTGGAAACAGCGGCAGCGCAAAATACAACAGCGTGCAGCCCGCCACAGTGCCGATAAAGCGGTTTTTCAGGCGGAAGGCGCTGTCCTCGTACATGGGCTGCAGCAAAAGAAATGCGTTAAGCACAAACCAGTAGGCGTGATTGCAGCCGGAAAGACGGCTGAACAGAAAGCCCAGGGTCAGCACGGAGCTGAGGCGCAGGGAAAAACGCATCTCAAAGGTATCCGGCCGGAACCGCTGGAGAATCCAGGCCAACGGCCGCCCCTTTTCCCCGGAACGCCTTCTTACGGCTGCAAGTGGTAAATCCCTCTGCTCCAGACGGCTTAAAAGGGTGAGCAGCAGGGAAACCGTCTGCTCCCCAAAGCGGCCGATTCCATCCTCCCGCATTCCCGCATCCCGGGCCAGCTCCTCCCCGTTTTCGCGCAGCGCCCGGGAACCGTTCTCCTCCCCATCCGCTCCGGCCTTTGTGCCTGTGCCGGGCCAGCACCCGTTGAATTCCCGCAAAAAAGCGCATAACCGCAGAAGAAAACGCTTTTCCTCCTCCCCGATCCCGTTCTCCCTCAGAACCGTGAGAAAATAAGCGGAGCGCTGAAATAACAGCGCCGCCATATAGTGAATCTGCCCCTCCCGCTTTACCGCATAGGAAATCCCCCGGCTCTGTTCCACCTGTTTGCAGAGCGCGCGCTGGATGGAGAGCAGCTCCCCGGCCTCCGCATTTTCCTCCCCCGCCGCCCAGGCTGAAAGATGTCCCGCCAGAACCTCTAAGCCCCGCCGTTCCAGCCCGTAATCCACATCCCGCTCCCTGCCGCGGGAGTAGATGAGAAGCGCCCCGGCCAATAGCAGCAGGCCGTAGGTCATGGCGCAGAGAAAACGTCCGAACTCCGAAACAGCCACCGGGTTCAGCTGGAAAAACACAAAGCCCATGGCGCTGGTGAAATAACCTTTCTGATTGAATTGAGTGGATTGCAGGAACACCAAAAGAAACGGAACCAGAATATTGAGAATCACACACAGGATCAGCCAGTGGCCCGCAAGAAATGCCAGCACGGCCAGCGACAGCTGTACCGCGGCCATGGAGAGCAGTTTCACCATGGTCTGCCGCTTCCGGCACCGCACCTTGAACAGCGTGGCCAGAACCGACACCACAATGATGTACTTCACCCCAAACAGCCAGAGAATCGAATAAAATGCAATCAGAAAAAACAGAATCACCGGCGCTGCATCCGTAAACGCCAGCTTTGCACGGCCCGCAAGGGACCGCAGCGTTTGACTTGCCAAGGAACGTTCACTCCTTCTCTTTTCATTTCCACATTCAATCAGGCGGCCTGGCATCGCGCCAAACCGCCTGAGTCAAATTCCGTATGCCTGTACGCCCGCAGAGCGCGTTTCCGCTCCCGGCGCAAGTCTTGACTTCCATCTGCAATCATACCACATTGTCTGCCGTTTTCAACCGGTTGACCCGGATCTTAACGGCATTCTAGCGGGCTGTCCTGCCGGTCTGTTCCTCCAGCTTCCAGATCTGCACCGTTCCGTCGTAATCCCCGAATACCCGGCGGATCATCTCCTCCACAATCTCCCAGTCTCCGCCCGCGCTGCCGCAGCCGATCTTATAGGGAAACGCCACAGTCTCGTGTTTTTCCCGCACGTCCAGAAAACCGCGAATCTCCGTCATAGCCTGCTCCAGGGCCGCGTAATCCGTGTAAAGTCCCTTTTTGCCGTAATCGTCCTGGCCGTACAGGTTGGCGATCAGAAACCACCGGCCGTCCTGCTCCACCGGCTGGGCGCTGATCCGGCCCAGCAGCCTGGAGGTGTCTCCGTTCTCCTTCTCCACCCACTGCCTGGTCATCTTTTTGTAGGTTTTCTCAACCTCCGGGAACCTCTGCCGGATCGCCCCTGCCATGCCGCGGCCGAACGCCCCCTGGCAGTTCACCTGGTGGCAGATCAGATCCGCTCCTGAATCCAGAATATCCCCATTACAATACTCAATCATACCGTCCTCCTATTCCACCCCGGCCTCTCTAAGGATCCGGTTCAGTTCTTTTGTGGTCAGACAGAACATCCGCTTAATGGACCGTTTGTCCTCCGAATTTCCGGAATACGCTTCCACAATATCCGCGTCGCTCCAACTGAAATCAACCGGTTCGTTCATGTACTCTTTCATTGGCTCTCCTGTTGTCAATCATAAGCTTTGCTATGTGATGTGTTTCCTTATGATGATAAGGAATACGTTTCCTTATTATACTTTGTCATTAGCCGACAGGCTGATGATAAGGAATACGTTTCCTTATTATAACTGGACTCGGGCAAAACGGCAAGTTCTAAATTATGTACGTTGTAGAATAGGAAGAAGAAACTATATTTTTATTTCGTGGAATCCGTCCTGAGATCGATCAGCCCCTTGGCCATGGCGGTCAGTTCATCGATGGTCACCTTCTGATTGATATCCAGCAAAATGTAGATGTTTTCCTCCTGGACCCAGGCTACGGAATTTCCCTGCATGTCGCTGCAATACAGGGTAATATCCCCATATGTGACAACCGTGGAATTCTCCGTCCCCGTCAGTGTGGCCGAGGGCTCCACCGAAAGGCTCACCGTCTTCGTGACGCCGTTTAGAACTTTGGCATACCGGAAGTTCAGGCCTTTCCTGCGGTTGACCGGATTTCCCTTGGAATCCAGGTCAAAGGACTCCGTGGCGGAACCGCTTTCAAACCGGAAGTCCCCCGCCAGCGTCTCCGCAAGCCTGGGCGCAAAGCCCACATCCTGCTTCAGGGTATCGGCGCTTGGGAGGGTAGAATACTCCTCCGCACCGGAACCTTTCACGGTCACAACGCTCTGGGAGGCAGCGGCGTAACCGGGAATCGCGTTTGCAAGCATCAGCGCTGCGGCGGTCATTAAAATCAATCGAATCTGTCTCATGGCAAATCTCCTTTTCTGTGATTAACTGTTTTCTGACTCTAAGTCTACCAGCCCTATCTCTAAAAATCCTCAAAAAGGAGAATTTTCCGGTTAATCGCTCCGGCTCCGGTTGTGTTCGTTCAGGCGCCTTTACCGCGATTCCACCTCCACCCCCGCCTCAGCGCCGGGGATCACCACGTTCTGGGTGACGGTAAGGCGGACCTTTCCGCCCTCAAATGACAGCGTGTATGTTTTAACATAAGCTGTATTCAACAGATAGTGGCGGATCACCAGGGTATTGCCGGACGTCCAGGCGTAGGCGAACGCGTGGTCCTGCAAAATTTCATGACCCAGATCCAGCTTTTCCTCCGTCCACATCTGATACCCCGCTCTGAATTGCACATCCCGGCCGCGCCAGCCCATTTTCACCTGGATTGTTCGGTCGTCCAAACGTTTAAAGCTGAGCGCTTCAATTCCGCTGTCATTGTCCGGAAAACGCCACAAACTGTCGAATCCGCCGCGTTCCCCCGCTTCCATCCGGCTCTCCCCCCGCGGATATTCCATATCCCTGCTCTCCAGGGCTTCACAAAGCTGCCTGTAAGCCAGGTCATCCCGTTTTAACGGCTGGCTCTGGGCTTCCCCCACCAACGTTTCAATTACCGCCAGCGCCAGCCTGCGGTTGTCCTCAATGGACAGTCCGGCAGTGGTAGCCACATACAGGTTTTTCCGGGGAGAACAGATTATCAGCTGCCCAAAGGCCCCAAAACAGCCAAAGGTATCGTCGGGCCATCTCCAGAACAAAAATCCATAGCCGTAACACCACCCAACCCCGGGATCATCCAGGGTCGGAATCAGCTCCGACACTGCTTCGCTCATGTATTCCCGGGAGATCAACTGCTCCCCGTTCCAGCTTCCCAGATTGAGAATCAGCTGCCCCAGTCTGACATAATCGCCGGCCCGCATAAAGCAGTCCCATCCCCGGTGATATTTCCCTCCGGGTCAGTGGACCAGACGCAGTCCTTGATCCCCATGGGTTCGAACACATACGACTTGAGAACCTGTCCGCAGGGCTGTCCCATGGCTTTTGACACCATACAGGCCAGCATATACGGCGCGCCCGTGTCATAGTGGAACGCCTTTCCCGGGTCATCCGGCAGCGGCAGACCCAGGTAGAGCGTTCTCCAGTTACAGTCCTTCCCCCTGAAGGTATTGCTGGTATAAGCGGAGCTGGCGGACATGTTTAGCAGATTGCGGACCGTGATATCCTTCACTCTCGGGTCATACTCCCCCCGCAGCTCCTCCCCAAAGAAATCCGCCGGCCGATCCTCCAGGCGCAGCTTTCCCCGATCCACGGCAACGCCTACCGCCAGGGACACCACGCTTTTGGACACCGAATAGAGATCCCGGTAAAGCTCCCGGTGAAAGGGTTTGAAATACCGGTCCAGCAGCGTCCTTCCGTCCTTCACCACCGTCAGGCTGTACAGCGATTTCATACCCTCTGTGGCCGCCAAAAAACGTAAAACCGTTTTGGGCGAAAGCCCGAAATCCTCCATCCTCATTTCCATTTTGCTCCTTTCCGACCTAATAGAACATCATGCCCATCGCAATGGCAATCACCGTCAGCACAAGCGGCCATAACAGAGATATGACGAAAATCGGACCGTAGCTCTCCTTATAGCTGCAATCGCAGGCTCCCAGATAGGTGATCACTCCGCCGTTGTGGGGCAGCGTGTCCAGTCCCTGGGAGGCGATGGCGATAATCCGGTGCACCAGATTGGGGTTCACCCCCATGGCCACATAGCGCATGCCCACCATCTCCGTGGCCGTCGCCACCGCCCCCGTGCCGGAGGCCATGGCCGCCGCCAGAACGTTGGAGGAAATCCCCAGGGTAATCAGCGGGTTGATATCAAAGTTGAGCACCCAATCCAGCACCATCTGAAATCCCACCGTATTTTTAATTACGGCTCCAAAGGCCATACAGGCTCCAACGCTCAAAATCACGGAAACACCGCTCCACCCGCTGCTGATGCTGTTGATCTTGTCCGGAATATAGTTCCAGAACATGACCAGCGCCAGAATGCAGCTGGCCCCCATGGCATAGACCAGATTCCATTTCAGGAAATTCAACGTCACAAAGAGGAAAATCATCGGTGTCACCGCCATGGGCAGAGGCATGGTATTGGTCTTACGGGACTGCTCCTCCTCCATCCGTTTTCTGTCCTTTTCCGTCTCCACATAACCTTCCTGCTTTCTCCTGGCCTTTTTCAGCAGATACTCAAAATAAAAGTAGATGAACGCAACGGACGCCAGGCTGGTGACAATACAGATATCCAAACCGGCGAACAGGTCCGTGCCCAGGATCTGCGCCGGAATCATATTGATGGTGGACGGCACCCCCGGCAGCGAGCAGGACACAAAGCCGGCCGATCCGGCCCAGATGGACACCGGCAGCAATTTGCGCGGTATATTCAGCTCGCGGAAAATGGACAAATAAATGGGCAGGACCGTAAAGCAGATGATAAAACAGTTTACGCCGCCCCAGACCAGCAGCAAATTCACAATCATACAGACGTAAAGGGACCATTTTCCGTGTATGTACTGCATGATACAGCGGGCGAACTTGTCGGCCGCGCCGGAGCGGTCCATCAGGCCGCCGAACAGCGCTCCCAATGCAAACATAAACAGAAAGCTCTGGATCGCGCCTGCAAACCCGGAAACGTAATAATCCGTCAACGCTGTGGCCACGGGAATTCCGCTGCACAGCGCAACCGCGCAGGTGCTTATAACCGTGGCGACTCCGGTGTTAAGTCCTTTGTAAACAAGTATTCCCATCATGGCAATGCTGAAAACGATGCCGATCACGCTTAAAATACTGTAATCCATTGTACCCCTCCTCATTTCTTCAGTGAAAAACAACCCCTCTAACAATCCATAAAAATCCAGCGCAGCGCATCCGGAAACCGCAACTTCCACTCCAACTGTGAGTGGGTGGCTCCGGGGTAACGATTGTACTTGATGCGGTCTGCGCTTACCCCTTTTTGCAGGCAGGTTCTGTAGATCAGCTCCGCTCCCTCCAGAAACTCCTCCTTTGTGGTAAAGCGCCCGAATTCATTGGTTCCCACATCCATATAAATGCGCTTTAAGTGGCCAAAGGACGCTGTGTCCAATAGCTCCTGAAACTGATCCAGCCAGAGATAGACCGAACTGCTGAGCGCTGCAACTCTTGTAAAAATATCCGGCCTTAAAAGCCCTGCACAGAGCGCGAACAGCCCGCCCGTGCTGTACCCCATGATCCCGGTATCCTCCCGCCCGGACCGTGTCCGGTAAGCCCCGTCGATCCATGGCTTCAGCTCTTCGGCGATCCACCTCAGATACTCCACACCCTGTCCCCGGATCATTGCGCCCCCCTTCTCCGGCTTACAGGTAAACGGTGAATAGAGCGCAGTGCGCTCCTCCCGGTCCCGCGGGCACACCAGCGCCACAATAATCATGTCGGGCAGGAACCTGCCATAGGACCTGTAGTAATTTTCATAGTCCATGCTGCACTCCCCCCACAGAATGTCCTCATCCCGGAACACATCCTGCCCGTCATTGATGTACACCACCGGGTAACGCTTTGCGCCGCTCTCGTAACCGTCCGGCGTCATAACTCTCACCGTGATGTCCCGGCTTCCCAGAGAAGTTATTTTTTTGTGATATTCTGCAATTTGCACTTCTATTTCTCCTAAGCTATAACTCTTAACCTGTTTATCATGCGCGCCTATGATTTTTGTCTTGACATCCGGAATAAATCGTCTACAATTATATTATAGCAGTTATTGTATTGTGTCCATGGTGGGATTTTCATAGAAATTATAACCAATCAGATATAATAGAACGAGGGGGAGAATATGGATCATGATAAATATAAATACATCTTGGCCGTAGCGGAATATCAAAGCTTTTCAAAGGCGGCGGACGCGCTTTTTATCTCCCAGCCCTATCTGAGCAAGGTCGTGTCCACCATTGAGCGCGACTTGGGAGTCCGTCTGTTCGACCGGAACCACATGCCGCTTTCCGTCACCGCCGCAGGCAAATGCTACATCGACTATATTAAAACCGTTCTGCACGCGGAACAACAGATGTACGCTGGTCTTACCGATATCAGCGAGCACAGCTCGGGAACCATCAGCCTGGGAATCGGCAGCACCCACTGCTCCTATCTGATGCCCGATGTATTCCGGCGCTTTCAGGATCTGTACCCCCATATCCGCATCAATTTCACAGAGTGCAGCAATAAAACCATGGTGGAGTACGTGGAGAACGGCCTCTTTGACTTTGCACTCTATACCTCGCCGGACATTCCCCGGAATCTGGACCACACCTCCATCAAAAAAGAACGCCTTCTCCTGGTCTTTCCGCCCAGCTACCCAATCCGCGAGATATTCGGCAAAAATCCCTCCCAGGCAGTTCAGACGCTTGGGAGGGACGATATGCATAAATTATCAAATGAACAGTTTATTATTCTAACGGAGCATCAGGGGATCGGGCAGTTTATGCGAAAAATATTTGAAACCTACGAGCTCTCCCCCAAGGTCATTTACGAGGTAAAGAACGTGGAAACAGCCTTCCGGCTGGCAGCCGCCGGATTCGGCCTCACCATCGTTCCTGAGATATGCCTGAAGTTCCTGTCCTTTCAGGCGTCTCCCCACTACTACCAGATCGGGAATCCTCCCCTGGAGCGCCATGTGGTCATGCTGTACCAACGGGGCCGGAAATTGTCGGCTCCTGAGCAGACTCTGTGTGAGATCATTCAGGGCTTTGCCTGATGGAACCCTGGGAGGAGTTTTCAGCCCCGGCGGCCCAAAGCTCCGGCTCCACCGCTTCCACCCACCGGTCCGCCAGCCGCTCCAGGGTAAAAATGGCGTTGGACGGGCTGGTAGAGGGGCACTTCACCGCCTCCCTGCCGGTGTACTCACGGCAGTATTTCTGGTAGAGCCGGTAGGCCGTATCCCCGTTGGCGATCACGGTCTGAATCTCGGCGGCGCGCAAAATGCGGTTGACGTCCGCAGGCACCACGTTGCGGATGCTCTGTTCACTGGAGCCCTTGATGTCGCAAACCGCCACCACATCCCACAGGGCGATGCCGCGGCGCAGCAGCAGGGCCTTTCGCGCAGCGGTATCCGCCGGAACCGGCTCTCCAAACAGCCTGGCCAACAGCTTCCAGAAGCGGTTTTTCGGATCTCCGTAGTGGAAACCATTCTCCCGGCTGCGCGCAGAAGGAAAGCTTCCCAGAATCAGGATACGGGAATTTTCATCGTACACAGGTTCCAGTGGATTGTGCATCCGCTCATAACCGGCGGGCAGCTCATCCTCGATATAATCCCTGGAATCCAGCTTCTGGCGCCGCCTGCTCATGGGTGCGGCCACTCCCCCGTCCTTCGCAATGGCCAGGACAAAGGCATTGATCTGAAGTTTGTTCTCCTCGTACAGATCCATGCTCTGATACAGCTCCTTGTAGGTTTTCAGGAGCTGGAACTTAAGCTTCACCGCGTTGGCTTTTTTCCAGTCCGTGCTGACCAGGCTTCCCTTGCGTTTCATGTAGTAGTAAATGGGAATCTGGATGGCGGTGAAACGCTCCGCATGGCGGATAAAGCTCAGATTGAACAGAAAATCCTCGCACCACCTGAGATCCCGGTCCATCTCCAGCTGATGTTCCTCGATGATTCTGCGCCGGTACAGCTTGTTCCAAAGCACGCCATAGTAGAAGTCCGCCGGATCCCGCATCATGTTCTCCGCGTACTCCTGCCTGGTCAGCAGTCCCCGCTTGCGGATGTGCTGCTTCTCCGTAAACACCGCGCCGTCCACCCGGTAAAAGTCCGCTATCACCATATCACAGTCATATTTCTCAGCGGCGTAAACCAAACTTTCCGTGGCGTCCCGGGTCAGCCAGTCGTCGCTGTCCATGAACTGCAGATATTTCCCCGCCGCCATTTGGATGGCCTGATTCCGGCTGTCCGAGACCCCGGTGTTGGCCTTGTCAATGACGTGGAACCGCTCGTCCATCTGCTCGTACTCCCGGCAGATCTGGAGGGTGGTATCCGTGCTTCCGTCGTTGATAACGATTATCTCCATATCCCGAAAAGTCTGCTCCATGGCGCTGTTGAGACAGCGGCGGAGATATTTTTCGGCATTGTACGCGGGAATTATCAGTGAGACCAGTGGCATATCAGACAGCTCCTTTCGCTTCATGGGCACATCGGGCGGCTACGCAGCGCCTCAGTTAACCGGCGCCTGTTTATCAAAGCAGATTACCTGAAGGATCACCTGCTCTTTTTTTCGATTGTTCAATGAAACCAGCAGTACATTTCCATTCTTTAACGGGACTAATTTTAAACAGTACCCTTTTATCTTATGTCTCAGGACACATTCCATATTTTCTTGTGGTTCCAGAAAAAACAGTTCCCGCTCTTTCTTGACAAAATACAGCATGTCATTTGGCAATACTCCCCATGAGCTAATCTCTATTTGATCAAAGGGGATCGGATCGATATGCTTTTGTCCGTCCATTATATTGACCCGGGTTACGATTCCATTGCCCAGCACGTAAAAATGTTTGTTATGGGAATCAAACCACACCTCATAATTAATCCGGTTGGAGTCCACATCATATCTGCCAATTTCATTTAAATTGAAATCAAATAGTATTACCTCTGCCGGGAATCTTGTGTTTTCAATCGGTTGAATCAAATAAATATAGTTCTGTGCAACGCCCACATTGTGATACGCATAGAAAATGGGCAGAGAAACGGAGCGCATAATATTTCCCGACTGATCCATTAATGAAATATAAATATTCTCCTGATCAACATTGATCTGTGTCATAATCAGGCCGTTGGGCAATTCACGCCAGGTTTCACATGCCAGAAATTTTTTATATGCACGCTCTGCGACCGGAAGCGGGAAATCCCACTTTTTCCGTCCACTTCTCGTTTCATAACAGGCCCACTCCATGAAAATTGTATCTCGATCCGGCATATAAGCATACCACGGCGGCATCACAGTCCTTCTGATATCCGGAAATTTAGCCAATCTATGATTTTGCTCATATAAAACAAATTCATCCTCTTTTGTCAAAAAACCAATCATCCCATTTCCGGCATAGTTCTTTGTCCAAAAGAAGGATGCCAGCAGATCGGAAGGCACGCTTACGATCTCCTGTATCTCCCCTGTATCGCTGGCGGACTTAAAAAAGGCTCGCCCTTCCCGCGCCTGATACAGGATCACATGATCGGAATCCATGCCGAGAAATATCCCGTTGATCGAAACTGGCTTGTCTGCAAAAATATCCCCCATACATTACCTCATCTCCAGTCATCCCCGCGGCTTATCCGGTGTCCCCGGCTTTTACCGCAATAAAAAGAAAAATCCAGCAAACCTCTAAACAAGGCTTTCTGGACTTCCTTCGGGTTGGGCTATTCTTTCAAATAGTCAGCAGGGGAAGAGGGGCTCGAACCCCCATCTACGGTTTTGGAGACCGCTGCTCTACCATTGAACTATTCCCCTTCAGTGCGCTGTATCTCAGCGCGCTAAATTATAATACCACATCCTTTTGGGCTTGTCAACAAAATTATCCAATTTTTTTGCTTCCCTCTCACAACAACCCAATGGCCTCCCGCACATTCTTCACCCCATGGAGTTTGATCCCCTCCACCGGTTTCATCTTCTCCAGGCATACCTGGGGAAGGATGCAGGCGGTGAAGCCCAGCTTGGCGGCCTCCCGGACCCGCTGTTCCGCCTGGGACACGGCCCGGACCTCGCCGGATAATCCCACCTCGCCGAAGATCAGCATTCTCGGGTCCACCGGCCGGTCCTTGTAGCTGGACATCAGCGCCATCACAATGGCCAGATCCAGGGCCGGCTCGTTCATCTTCATGCCGCCCGCGATATTCACGTAGGCGTCCAGCCGCCCCAGATCGTAGCGGCACCGCTTCTCCAGCACCGCCATCAGCAGGTTCACCCGGTTGTAATCCGTGCCCGCCGCCGTGCGCCTTGGCATGCCGAAGCTGGTTTCCGCCACCAGGGCCTGAACCTCCAGCAGAATGGGCCTCGTGCCCTCCAGGGAACAGGCCACCACCGCGCCGCTGGCCTCCTCGGGCCTGCCGTTCAGCATAAACTCCGAGGGATTCTCCACCTCCACCAGGCCCTGCTCCGCCATCTCGAACACGCCGATCTCATTGGTGGAGCCAAAACGGTTCTTGACGCTGCGCAGAATCCGGTAGGAGGCGTTGCGGTCCCCCTCGAAATAGAGCACCGTGTCCACCATGTGCTCCAGCACCCTGGGACCGGCCACCACGCCTTCCTTGGTCACGTGTCCCACCACGAAAATGGCGATGCCCTGGGTCTTGGCGGTCTGCATCAGCATGCTGGTGGACTCCCGGACCTGGCTGACGCTGCCGGGCGCGGAGGACACCTCCTCCCGGTACATGGTCTGGATGGAGTCGATGACCACGATCTCCGGCTTTTCCGCCTCAATGGTCCGGTCGATGCGGTCCAGATTGGTCTCGCAGAGGAAACGCAGGTCGCCCTGCACCTCGCCGATGCGGTTGGCGCGCATCTTGATCTGTTTTAAGGACTCCTCGCCCGATATGTACAGCACCCGGTGTCCCGCGCCTGCCAAATGGCGGCACACCTGCAAAAGCAGCGTGGATTTGCCGATGCCGGGATCGCCGCCCACCAGCACAAGGGAACCGTTCACAATGCCGTCCCCCAGCACCCGGTCCAGCTCCTTAAAGCCGGTGGAAATCCGGTCCTGCTCCTGCAAATCGATCTCGGACAGCAGCGCAGGCTTCACCGCCGGAGCCAGACTCCGCCTGCCTGCGCCCAGGGACGAGGACGCCCCGGAGGGGGAGGACTTTGCGATGGGTTCCTCCACCATGGTGTTCCATGCCTTGCAGGCCGGGCACTGCCCCATCCACTTGCTGGACTCGTACCCGCACTCGCTGCAGAAAAATGCTGTTGTTCTCGCTTTTGCCATGCTGCTGTTCTCTCCTTTAATTCAAGTATACGCAAAGGCCGGAACAGAATCGTTCCGGCCCTTTGACTGATAAGCCCTTCAGGGATTTACTGGCGTTTCACCGCGCTGACCTTTACCGCTTTTCCTTCTTCCAGCTCCACGCTCACGCTCAGTTTGCCGCTCATATTCGTCATCATGCTGCCCACAGCCATATCGTCCACATAGACTTCATAATCCGTGTCGTTCTCCAGCTGTACCGTAATCTGAGCATCCCGGCCGCCTTCCACCATGAATTCCACCGCCGTGTCGGTGACCTTAAAATGCTCTGCCGCCGTGCCCGGAACAGACTCATACACAAACATGTCATTGCGCTCCAACTTGGTAATCTCACTGTAAGTCTTCACCTTGTACAGGTCGCCCTTGTATTCAAAATCAGACTTCTTCGCCTTTGCTCCCAATGTATAATTGCCAAAACTGATGGTGCCATCCTGCTCCGCACGGATTAATTCTTCAATGACCGGCATCTTTCTTATCCTCCTGCTCTTGTACTTAAACCTGGTTGCTTTTAAAATATAACAGTTCAGACATCCGATGAAAAAACAGGTTCCCGCCGTCCGGTCTGTTATTCTAAAATTATACAACAAATTTTCACGGTTGACCAGCACAACTTGGTGCCGGTCCCGCAAATAGTTGTTTACGGCGATACCGCGGCCGTTTCTTCCTTTTTCGACTTAGCCGCCCTGGTGCCGGTCCCCTGCGCCGGACTGCGCCTGCGGGCCGCGCGGACGGAGAAGGTCAGGGCATCGCCTGAGGCTCCCACCTCCACCTTGCAGCCGGTCTTGATCTTTCCGTCCAGCATGGCCTCCGCCATTTTGTCCTCCAGCATGCTCTGGATGGTACGCCGAAGGGGTCTGGCCCCGTATTTCTCATCGTAACCCTTGTCGATCAGCAGGGTCTTGGCCTCCTCGCTCACCGTCAGGCCAATTCCCAGCTGGTCCTTGGCGCGCTTTACAATGCTGCGCAGCATAATCTCCACAATGCCCTTCATGTGCTCCTTGTTCAGCTGGTGGAACACGATAATCTCGTCAATCCGGTTCAGGAATTCCGGCTTGAACAGGCGTTTTACCTCCTCCATCACACGGCCCTTCATGAAATCGTAGTCCGCCTTGGCGTCGCTTGCCATTCCAAAGCCCAGACGCTTGGGGGAAATGATATTCTCCGCGCCCGCGTTGCTTGTCATGATGATGATGGTATTTTTAAAATCGATCTTTCTGCCCTGGGCGTCCGTAATATGGCCGTCGTCCAGCACCTGCAGCAGGATATTGAACACATCCGGGTGCGCCTTCTCAATCTCGTCGAACAGGATCACGGAATAAGGGTTGCGCCGCACCTTCTCGCTGAGCTGGCCGCCCTCGTCGTAGCCCACATAACCTGGCGGGGAACCGATCATCTTGGAAACGCTGTGCTTCTCCATATATTCGGACATATCCACCCGGATCAGCGCGCTCTCGGTCCCGAACATGGCCTCCGCCAGGGTCTTGGACAGCTCCGTTTTTCCCACGCCGGTGGGACCTAAGAACAGGAAGGAACCGATGGGGCGGCTGGGATCCTTAAGGCCCACCCTGCCTCTGCGGATGGCCTTGGAAACCGCGGTCACCGCCTCCTCCTGGCCCACAACACGGCCGTGGAGGATGCCCTCGAGGTTGCGCAGGCGCTCGGATTCCTCCTCCGCCAGCTTCTGCACCGGAATCTTAGTCCAGCCGGACACCACGGCCGCGATCTCATTTTCCCCGACCACCAGCTTTCTGGTATCACGCTCGGACTGCCACTTGTTCTGAATCTGGGTGATCTTTTCCCGCAGCTTCTGCTGTTTCTTCTTGATCTCCCCGGCTTTCTCGTAGGCCTCGGTCTTGATGGCCTCCTCCTTCTCCTCCTCCAGGGCGTCGATCTGCTCCTCCAGCTTCTTGATCCTCTCCGGCTTGGTGTAGCCGATCAGCCGGGTCCGGGAGGATGCCTCGTCGATCAGGTCGATGGCCTTGTCCGGCAGGAAACGGTCGTTGATGTAGCGGCTGGACAGCTTCACCGCGGCCTCCAGGGCCTCGTCTGTAATCTCCACCTTGTGGTGGCTTTCATAACGGCTTCTCAGCCCCTTCAAAATCGCCAGGGACTCCTCCTCCGTGGGTTCATCCACGGTCACCGGCTGGAACCGGCGCTCCAGAGCGGAGTCCTTCTCGATGTACTTGCGGTACTCGTTGATGGTGGTTGCGCCGATCAGCTGGAGCTCGCCTCTTGCCAGGCTGGGCTTTAAAATGTTGGAGGCGTCCAGCGCGCCCTCCGCTCCGCCCGCGCCGATAATGGTGTGAATCTCGTCGATGAACAGCAGCACGTCCCCGGATTCGATCACCTCGGAGATCACCTTCTTGATCCGCTCCTCGAACTCTCCCCGGTACTTGGACCCGGCCACCATGCCGGACAGATCCAGAGTCATCACCCGCTTATCCAGAATCGTCTCCGGAACGTCGCCCAAAACGATCATCTGCGCCAGTCCCTCCACCACGGCGGTCTTGCCCACGCCGGGCTCGCCGATCAGGCAGGGGTTGTTCTTGGTCCGGCGGCTTAAAATCTGCACCAAGCGCTGAATTTCCGCCTCCCGGCCGATCACCGGGTCCAGCTTGCCCTCCCTGGCCATCTGCGTCAGGTTCCGGCTGTACTCGTCCAGGGTCGGGGTGGCGTTTCCGCGCTTGCCCGCCCGCGGGTTCTGCAGCTCCTCCTTATAGGCGGGGGCGTCCTCTCCCATGGCGGCCAGCAGATCGATATAAAGCTTCTGCACGTTCACGCCGATGGTGTTGAGCAGGCGGCTGGCCACGCAGTCGCTTTCCCGCAGAATC
Organism: Enterocloster lavalensis; assembly: GCF_046603895.1. Lineage (NCBI taxonomy): Bacteria > Bacillati > Bacillota > Clostridia > Lachnospirales > Lachnospiraceae > Enterocloster > Enterocloster lavalensis. The sequence goes on along the minus strand of NZ_CP176637.1, from coordinate 5,855,486 downwards.
GAAATCAAAATGTGCTCGGTGCCGATCTGATTGGCCTTAAAACGCACGGCCTCCCGGTAGCTGTTCTCGATGACCCGTCTGGCTCTGGGCGTGTACGCGTTTTTATCCGCTGTCTGAAGGGTGGGATTGGGCGCGATCAGCTGGCTCACCAGGTCGATGACCCTGGTTTCCTCCACGCCGTTCTCCTCCAATACCTTGGCAGCGACGCCGTTGCCCTCCTGCAGCAGGCCGATCAGCAGATGCTCCGTCCCCACATACCCGTGGTTTAAGGACTCCGCAACACTGACCGCAAGGCTTAACGCCTCCCTGGCCTGCGGTGTATATTGATCCATCATGTCGTGTTTTCCTCCTGTCTATTTCATTACAATCTCCGGAAGGTGCTCCCGGATATAGGCCGCTCTGGCCTGGTCCAATTCCTCTTTCTCCAGCGGCCGGTCCGCGCTCAGGCGCAGGTTGGCCGGTTTGATTCCCAGAATCATGCTGTAAATGCTGCACGGGGTCTCAAACTTCAACAGGCCGTCCGCCTCCCCCGCCATCAGCTGGGACAAAAAGATCCTGGCGTCCTTCTCGGCGATCCTGCGGGCGTACTTAAGCACCCCGTAGGACTTCCAGGCCTCGTCCTCCCGCTCCAGCCGCTGGGAGCTTAAGGCCGCCTTGCGGACCCGCTGTTCCTGATTGTTCAGCTGCGCCGCGGCCTTGGTCACCAGTTCGATGATCTCCCGCTCCGACTGACCCAGGGTCCGCTGGTTGGACACCTCGTACATACTGCCGTGATTGTCGCTTCCCTCGCCGTACAGGCCGCGGATCGCCGTTCCAAACCGGCTCATATCGGCCACGATGCTCTGGAACTTGCGCACCTGGGACAGCACCGGCAGGTGCAGCACCACGCAGGCCCGAAGCCCCGTCCCCACGTTGGTGGGGAAGGAGGTCAGATAACCGTATTTGTCGTCAAATGCGTAGGAAAAACGCTCGTTGACGTAATCATCCATCCGGTCCATCCTGGCCCAAAGCTCATCTAAATTTAGGCCCGGGGACAGAAGCTGGATGCGGATGTGGTCGTCCCCGCCCAAAATCAGGCTGGAGGCCTCGTCCTCGGAGAGCATAAGCCCTGCCGGTTCCCGCTTGCTGACCGTGGCGGAATTCAAAATCCGCCGTTCCCGCAGCGCCATCCGCTCCAGGTCCTTTATCTGGTTCAAATCCCGGCAGACGTAGGTGTTCCCGTCCAGCCCGCCGATCTCTTTGAGGCCTTCCTTCAGGCGTTCCAACAGCTCCTGGGCCTGCTTCTGGTCCAGTTTGGCCGGAAATGCGTACTCATCCCAGTTTCTCGCCAGCCTGACCCGGCTGTATACCACATTGGAGCCGGTACAGTCCGTCTGTTCAAACCATCTACTCATGCTCCTCATTCCTCTCTTTCAGCGCTTTGATCTGATCCCGGTACTGGGCCGCCAGCTCGTACTCCTCCTGGCGGATCGCCTCCTTCAGCCTGGCATCCAACGCCATAATCTGTTCCTCGCTGCTTCCCCGGCCTGCTCCCCCGGCCTGTTCCTGGTCCTGAAAGGACACGGGGCCGCCCGGAATCCGCGTCTCGCCCCGCCCGCGCTCAAAGCGGCTCTGAAACTTGGGATGCTTGCCCTTATGGCTCTCGCTCCCCTGAAGCTGCTTCATCTTGTCGCTGATAAACAGGTCGAACACGCCGTAGCAGTCGGGACAGCCGAAACGGCTGTTCTCCACGAAATCCTCAAAGCTGGTGCCGCAGGTGGGGCAAACCACCCTGGCCCGCTCGTCGGTCTCCTCCTCGTCATCCTCAATCCCGAGAAGCCCTGAGAGCAGCTTTCCCAGCGGAAACTCACCGTCCAGCAGGGCGGTGTACTGGCCCAGGTCCAGCTCTCTGGCGCATTGGGAACAGAGGTTGTGCTCCGTCTTGACGCCGTTTATGATCTCCGTATATTTGATATTGGCTTCCCGGATCTTACATCTCTCACACAGCATATGAATCCTCCATCCTTCTACAGGCGCTTTTCGTCTAATTGGTTATGTGTATTCCAAAAAAATCCGTTTTATGCGGTCTGCCGGAAATCGGATTCTATTCCTCATCCCCGCTGCACTCCGGATTTCCTCTGGTGTAGGTATCGTATATCATGTCCACCAGCTGGTGCACCTCGCTGCGGCTGATATTCTTGCAGATTCCGCAGGCCAGCACCACGTCCAGATTCTGGCGCAGTTCCTCCATGGCCTGAATCTTATCCACATCCAGCGATACCACCGCTCCCTTGCGGCGGTCCAGCTTCACAAAGCCTTCCTGCCGTAGAACGGAATAGGCTTTGTTCACCGTGTGCATATTGATTCCCACGTACTCGGCCATCTGGCGCACCGAGGGAAGGGTGTCCCCCTCGCGGATGCGGTCCGTGGCGATGCCCATGATAATCTGATTGCGCAGCTGTATATAGATTGCTTCATCGCTGTTAAAGTCGATCTTCAATACCATAATGCCACCATCTTTCGTTATATCTGTTATACAAGCAATATAACAATGCCTGCTACCATAACTATATCAAGATGTATTTCGTTCGTCAAGTGGAACTTTCATCCGCCTGTTTATGGCCGTTTACCCGCGCGGAGCGCAAAAAACCGCAGACGGCAATATCATCGCCGTCCGCGGTATCCGTTGACCCGGATCAATCCAGATCAAATACTTCAATCTCTTCGTCCTCTTCCACTTCCGCGGGTCTTGGCTGTACCGGCCTGGTCTGCACCGGTCTTGGCTGCGGCCGCTCCGCCGGTCTTACCTCAGGTCCTGCCTGAGGGTGCCGGGCCGCCTGGCCCGCCTGGGGACGGCTCTGGCCCGCGGGGCGCTCTGACCCGGGCTGGGAAACGCCCTCCGCCGCCCGGCGCACCGGTCTGGCCGGTGAAGGCTCCGCCATCTGACGCTGCGGACGGCTCTCCGGTGAAGGCTCCGCGGCCTGGCGCTGCGGGCGGCTCTCCGGTGAAGGCTCTGCGGTCTGGCGCTGCGGGCGGCTCTCCGGTCTGGCCGGACGGCCCCCGTTGGCCTCCGCCCGGTTTACGGGGCGGCTCTGTCCTGCTCCGGCTTCCGGACCTGCCTGGGGATGTGCTCCGGCTGCTCTGCGCTCCCCGGCAGTCCTGCGGGGATTCCCGGCCGGAACACGGGGCTCCCTGGCCGGCGCGGGCGTACGCGCCGGTTCTCTTGTCACAGACGTCTGGCTCCTGGCTGCGTGCTGGGCGTTGACGGCCTCTGCTGCCTCCCTGGCCCTGCGCACCTGAGGCTCGAAGCGGATGGATTCCGCCTCCGGGTCCTCATCTTCTTCCAGTACGTCCACCACGTCCAGTCCTTCCCCTGCTTCCTGCTCCTCATAGGGCTCATAGTCCTCTTCCGGGTAATCCTGGGGAATCTCCTCCCCGTACTCGTCCTCGTCGTCCTCCTCCAGGCGCTCATCCGCCTTTCTGCCGCGGCTTGTCCGTCTGGGACCTCTGTCCGGATCGGAAGGTTTGTTCCTGGATACGATCTGCCAAATCGCCAGAATCAGGAGGATCACTGCGATCACCGCAAGAACGATAATCACGATCAGGCGCATCTCGTAATCCTTGCAAAGGTTATTGTACTCAACCACCAGCGCGTCATACTTACCGGAAATATCCGCAGTTGCGGGATCCTCGAAATAGCGCTGAATCGTGTGCTCGTTGATGTTCATATCATAGCGGTAGAAGTTCTTCTCGCCCGCCTCGTTCATACCGTAAACCACGCAATACTGAGGATTGTTGTCCACGCCCCAGGTCCAGCCCTTCACCTTGTTGCCGTCGATGTCGATGCTGGATTCCACAAATCCGGACGGCAGCTGCACGGACGGATCCGGCTCTAAGATCGTGATACTCCGGTTCATGGCCGTCAGCTTCACTCCGGTTGCGGTCCCGCCGTTTCCGCCGGTTCCCTCGGTGCTGCTGGCGCCGCCCTCGGCCTTGGTCACCACAATCACATATTCCTTGGCGGTCTCCCCGTCCTGCGCCGTTACGCGGCAGGTGACGCGGTTCTCGCCCATCTGCAGGTCCTCATTGCCCTTAATGATCTTGGTGGCGTTGTCGTCCGTGCACTCCGCGCTCACGATGATCTTGGTCACATCCGTGCCGACGGTCACCGCATAGGTGTCCACATCCGGCGAGAATTCAGGAGTCAGACTGCCCGGTGACACCTGCAGGGATTTTAAAGTCGCATCCTTGGAGGCTGTGGCCAGCGCGCTCACCGTCACGGTGGAGTTGCCCTGCTTATCCACGGTCACAAGTTTGGAGGAGGTGTCGTAAATCTCCTGGCTGGTTATCTCAATCTTTGTAGTCCCCGCCGCCCTGGCGTTGAACTTCAGCACAAAGGTCATGGAGGACGTGTTGGGTGTTCCCGCGTCCCCGTGAACCCGAATCGCGCCCGAATCTCCCGAGGCGTCCGTGCCGCTGACAAACTCCAGCGCATTGGCATCATAGGACAGCATGATATCCGCGCTGGACAGGCTTTCCCCTCCGGCGGTGGTAACCTTCATATTGACGCTGACCTGACCGCCCACTGTGGCGGAGGGATCGGAAAATGCGATCCTCGCATTGGCCGCATAAGATGTAAGCATATTGACCGGCGCGCAAACCGCCAGCAAGCAGGCCGCCATCAATGCCGCAGCCACACGTTTCATTCGTTCTGTCATAACAATTCTCCTGCTTTCTGTTACAGAATATTTCAAATCTTATCCACCTTATACGGCGGTTTCGGGACTGCCCTCAGCGCAAAGCGGAAGCCAGCGCCAACATCACAAACAGTCTCCGCAGCTGGCTGTATTCATCCGCCAGATGATCGTACCGGTTCATCGCATTGTCATACATCTGTTGGGTAAAGTCGGAGTCAGGGACATAGCGCTGAATCGTCCTCTCCTCCAGATCATAGCGGTAAACATGCTTCTGCCCGCTCTCGTTCATGCCGTAAAACAGACAGAACCCGTCGTTTTCGCCCTGGAGGTATCCGGTCACGCGGTTGTCATCGATATTCACCACAACCTGTCTTGCATTTTCCGGAAAAACCGCTTCCTCGTCAGGCTCCAGCACCATGATGGTAATTTCCCTGGTTGTCAGCTTGACGGGAGACTGCTCTGCGGCCGTCTCCTCCGCCATGTTTTCCCCTACTACGGCCTCTTTCGCTGCCTCCGGGGCGGCCCATACCACCCCTGTTAAGGACAGGGACAGCAGGCAGGCCGCCGCCAGAATCGTCTGCCAAACTCGTCTCTTCATGCTCAGCCCCTCTCTGTGACGCCCGCCGCCCGCGCTATGGGCTGACGGTTACAATCGTCACGTTGCTGCCTCCCGGGCCGCTGCCGCCGGAATTGTTCTGGCCGCCTCCCGGACCGCCTGAGCTTCCCGGACCCTGGCCAGAGTTTCCGGGACTTCCGGAATTGCCTCCGGGCTGCGTTCCGGGACTTCCGGGCGAATACGTTCCGCCCGCCGACGTGGGACCGCCGCTCTGTTTCGCCACGTGGATGGTGTAGGTCCGTGTGCTGCCGTTCTGGGCCGTGACCGTAACCGTAACATCCGTGGTCCCCGCTCCCAGGTTCACCGTCCCGGTGCCGTTGACAGTAGCCGTGGAATCGGCCGTGGAGGCCTGAACATTGACGGCCGATACGGAGGTATCCACAATCAGGTCGTAGACTTCGGTATCCTTGTTAAAGGTGGGCGTCAGGCTGAAACCGTCCACACCCAGGCCGGATAGCTTGTTGTTGGGACTTCCGTCCCCGGTGGGCGCGGCGCAGGGCTGATCCGGCATGTTGTTGTATACCGGAATGATAAATTCCAGCGCCGAGTTCTTTACCTCCGGGGTGTAGGCCTGGGCCAGCTTCGCGCCCTCCGAGGCCGCCGCCTGGACATTGCTCATATACTGGTGTTTGTACAGGTTGCTGCCCTGCACATTGAACTTTTTCAAATAGAATGTATTCTGTCCCGCTTTCACGTAGTTGTCGCCGTAATTGAGCGCCCCGCCCAGAATGGATTTCTCCACCGTATTCCACGGCCGGCCGTAGCTGCCGGACTGGGACGCGTACCAGAGCCCCCGCTCAATGGCGCTCATGGAGCCGGACTGGTAGGCCTCCACGTTAAAGAAGTTGTAATAGCCGCTGTATCCGGCATAATTTCCGGAGATCAGCGGGCTGGTTCCCTTTCCCTGCTCCTGCATGATCATGGAAGCCAGCACATAGGGGTTGACCCCGGACTGCTCGCCCGCCCGCATGATAATATCCACATAGGAAGCCGTGCCGGTGGATCCGCCTCCCGAGGGGGATGTCCCCGGCGAACCGGTGCTCGGTGCGGAGCTTCCCGGCGACGAACCGCCGGACGGAGACTGATTGGAAGCTCCGCCTCCGGAGGACGGGCCCTGACTCTGGGAGCCGCCGGTGCCCGAACTGCTCTGTCCCGGCCCTTCCAGGCTGACCGTGGCGCTGACAAATACCCGATCTCTCGGCGTCACGGAAGCCTGCGGCGGTCCCTCCAGGCTGACGCCGCCCGTGCCGGAAGAAGGCGCGCTACTGCCGCCGGACGGAGTTTTGCTCCCCTGAACGCCGGGCCCGTACTGGCTGTCGTCGTAAGAGCCGCCGGAGGATTTGGAGGTGCCGGAACCTCCCGGCCCGTAGCTGGAGCCTCCCCCCGGTCCCCCGGAGGTACCTCCCCCGCCCCCGGTGCCCGTGGAATCCGTGGTTCCGGAAAGGAAACTGTCCTTCACCAGGGTTTCCAGGCCCTGGCGGGTCTGGGTGCTGCCGTTGTACTCCTGTGACAGAAACTGGAAAATGTATGTCTCATCCAGGAAATTTCTGGGGTCCATATAATAACGGATAATCCCGTCCGAAGCCGCAACCCAGTTGCTGCCGTCGAAACCGGTCCAGGTGCTGTTATCCCAGTTGTAAGCCCCGCTCTCCACGGACTTCCACGAGGAAATGCTCCCCGTGTTGACCAGATTGCGCGGAGGCAGGCTCTCGTTCTCAATCACGGTATTCCAGTCCAGGCCGGTTTTCAGCGACCGAAACACCCAGTTGGGATACTGGGCGTGGAGCTGGCGCAGGCCTTCTTTATAGCTTTCCGGAAATCCCTGAGAATTCAGATATGCCTCGAAATCAGAATCTGTGGTGTAGGACACGGGTATCTTGATGTAGACGGAGGACACGTAACCGGTCTTTACGGTCCCGTCACTGCCGGTATACTGGATCTGATACCACTTGTTGCCGTCGGTGCCGGTCTGCTCGCTGCGGATCGTCACGGACTGTCCGCTGGAGAGTTTTCCCACCGCCGAATAATTGGTCCCTGCGCCGCTGCGCACATTGAGGGACGCCGCCTTGACAGTGGCGGAACCGGTGTAAGCGTAGGACACTCCCGGACCGTCGGCGCCGAATTGAGCCAGAGGCTGCGCGGCAGTCAGCAGAAGGCCCAGCGCAACCGCCAGCCCCCGTTTAAATCGCGTGTGCTTCATTATGTATATCTCCTATTGGATACGATTGACAGGAACGGCCGCGTCTCCTATACTCTGCACGGCCATCCAACATCCGTAAATTTTGCTAATTTATGACATTACCACTATTATAATGACAATTTATACAGTATGTCAACCAAATCGGAGAAAGTTCACACAAAGAGTTCGATTCGTAAGAAAACCTTAAAAAATATGGAAAATACTGCCGCATCCCACAAAAATCCTGTCAGCCCCCAGGGGGCGTCCGCTGAAACGCTCCGTCGGATTCCGGCTGGAGGCGGCTCACCCGGCAGGCCGCTGCGCCTCCCACAAGCCTCCAAAAAGCGCTCCCACGCGCAACAGACAGCGCTTCAGCGTGATCTGCTCCACCCCGTTTTCCGTATATACCGGAAAGCTGCGGACGGTCTGGCCGTTCAGCCGGTACTCCACCGTTCCGACCTTCTGGCCCGCCCGGACCGGGGCCGCCAGTCTGACCGGCAGGTTCTGGCGAATCTCCACCTGCTCATCCTCTCCCAGCAAAAGCTTCAACTCCCGGCCTGCGCTCTCCTGCCCCATCGTCAGGCTCACCTGATCCGTTCCCGCGCCGCTCCCGTCGTCCCAGCACAGGCCCCCGGTCACCGGAACCGGCGAAAACCTCTGCTCTTCATAGACGTCCTTCATCTGATAGTGTTCCAGGCCGAAATTGAACAGCTTTCTGGCATCCGCCCATTTCCAGGTCTTGTGGGGCGGCCAGCCGCAGCCCAGAATTGCGATAACATACGGGCGGCCGTCCTTCTCCATTGCCGCCACGTAGGAGTAGCCCGCGCCCCCCGTAAATCCCGTCTTGCCGGAGACAACGCCGTCCATCATGGTCAGAAACGCGTTGTGGTTGGTGCAGTTGTAGGAGTGTTTGCCCGGGACATCGGTGAAGAAATAATTCTGAGTCTGGGTGATTTCCAGAAATTCCTGGCGCTTGGGGGACAGGTTCACGCAGTACGCCATGATCCGGGCCAGATCCGCCGCAGTGGTGGAATGCACGTGCTCCACCCCGGCCTCGTCCGTCTCCTTGGCGTCCAGTCCGTTGGGCGTGATAAAATAGGTATTTTCACACCCCAGCGCCTTCGCCTTCTCGTTCATCAGCCTGGCAAAGCCCGGGACGCTGCCCCCGATGTGCTCGGCAATCATCACGGCCGCGTCGTTGTGGGATTCCAGCATCAGGGAGTAGAGCAGGTCCTTCAGGTAAAAGGTCTGCCCGCTCTGGACGCCCAGATGGACCTTAGGCTGTCCGGCCGCCTCCTTAGTGGCCGTGACCACATCGTCGGGATCGCCCAGCTCCAGAGCCAAAATGCACGTCATGATCTTCGTGGTGCTGGCCATGGGCCGGATCGTATCCTCCCCTTTCCCGTAGAGCACCCTGCCCGTAAGGCCGTCCGCCAGCACCGCGGACTGGGCGTTTAATTTCAAGGGGTCGGGCTGGGCCGGCTGCTCCCCACCCGGAGGCTGGGCTGTGGCCGGCTGCCCCTCATCCGGGGCCCTGTCCTGCCCTTCCTCCCAAACCGTCACCGTTTTACTCCCGTCCATGGCAAAAGCCCGGACACAAGGCCCCAGGCCAAGTCCCAGGCAGACCATCCATATCATCCATTTTCGCATCCGCTTAAGCCGCCCTGCTGCTTTTGTTTAATATCCTATTCGGAATCGAAATCCATTATGCCGGAACCGGCGGCATTTTTCAGCATCACAGCCTGCTCCGCGAACGCCGGCGCACTTCTTTGAGTTTCTCCTCTTGAATTCGAACATACATTCTGTTATGATAGGGGTACTGAATGAATTCGGAGGCGATTTGATGGAAGAGCCCTTGAAAAATACACGTCTGATCTTTCATATTGATGTAAACTCGGCATTTCTCAGCTGGGAGTCCGTGTACCGGCTGAACGCGGACCCACAGGCCCTGGACCTGCGCACCATCCCCTCAGCCGTGGGCGGCGATGCCAAGAGCCGCCACGGCATCGTGCTGGCCAAGTCCACCCTCGCCAAGCAGTACGGGGTCACCACCGGCGAACCCCTGGCTCAGGCCCTGCGCAAATGTCCTCAGCTGACCGTGGTGCCCTCCCGCTTTGACTACTATATCAAGTGCTCCCACCGGATGATGGAGCTTTTGGAGACCTACACCCCGGATCATGAGAAATTCAGCATCGATGAGATTTTCCTCGACATGACCCAGACCATCCATCTCTTCGGGCAGCCCCTGGAGGTGGCCAACCGGATCCGGGAGCGCATCCGGGACGAGCTGGGCTTCACCGTCAACATCGGCGTGGCCCCCAACAAGCTGCTGGCCAAGATGGCCTCGGATTTCGAGAAGCCGGACAAGTGCCACACGCTGTTCGCCCACGAGATTCCATCCAAGCTGTGGCCGCTGCCCATCCGGGAGCTCTTCTTTGTGGGCGGAGCCGCCCAGCGCAAGATGGAGAACCTGGGAATTCACACCATCGGCCAGCTGGCCTCCTGCGACCTGGAGGTGCTCAAAGCCCATCTGGGCGAGAAATACGCCGTCACCATCCGGGGTTACGCAAACGGCGTGGACGACGACCCGGTGGCTGAGAAAGACCCCATCAACAAGTGTTACGGCAACAGCGTCACCCTGTCCCGGGACGTGTCGGACTACGAGACCGCCTGCCAGGTGATTCTCTCCCTCTGCGAGACCGTGGGCGCCAGACTGCGGGCGGACCGGGTTCTGTGCCGGAACGTGTGCGTGGAGCTCAAGGACTGGGAATTTCACACGCAGTCCCATCAGATGGTCCTGCCGGAGCCCACGGACTCCACCTCCGCCCTGTACGGCTACGCCTGCCGCCTGCTGCGGGAATTCTGGGACCGCACTCCCGTGCGCCTGATCGGAGTCCGGGCCGGCAAGATCGACGACGACAGCTTCAGCCAGCTGAGCCTGTTCGACAGCCCGTCCAACCGGAAAAAGAAGGATCTTGAGAAAGCCGTCGACCAGATTCGCAGCAAATTCGGGGTGGACAGCATAAAGCGCGCCAGCTTTCTGAAGGAAGATTCCATCGTGGACCACGCCGCCAGCAAACGCAAACACTTAAACCGTCAGGAGGACATCCGTTAACACTATGATCAAACGAGTTCTGACCTACACCATACCCGCGGACCAGGGCGGGCGGACCGTAGAGGAATATCTGCGCGGCCTGGGCTACTCCCACCGCCTGGTGGTACATTTGAAACAGACCCCCGGCGGCATTCTGGCCGGAGGGGAATCCGTATTTTCCACTTACCGGCTGCACCCGGGCCAGGTCCTCACCGTCACTCTGACCGAGGAGGAGCCGTCCCGGAATATTCCCCCTGCCGAGCTGCCCCTGGCCATAGTTTACGAGGATGCCGACATCCTGGTCGTCAACAAGGAGGCCGGGATCCCGGTTCATCCCTCCCAGGGCCATCACGGCAACACCCTGGCCAACGCCGTTGCCCATTATTTTGCCCTCAGGGGAGAACCCTTTGTGTACCGGGCCGTCAGCCGCCTGGACCGCGACACCAGCGGTCTGCTGGTGCTGGCCAAACACATGCTCAGCGCCTGCTCGCTGGCCGGACAGATGGAGGACCGCCGCATCTGCCGCCGCTATCTGGCCTTTGTCCGCGGCCTGATGCCGGACTCCGGCACCGTGACCGCCCCCATCGGCCGGGCGCCAGGCTCCGTGATCCAGCGCTGCGTGGATTTGGAACAGGGCGAGCCTGCCTGCACCCACTACAGCCGTCTCCTGTACAATCAAAAAATGGACCTGTCCCTGATCAGCCTCTCCCTGGAAACAGGGAGAACCCATCAGATCCGGGTCCACATGGCCTCCGTCGGCCACCCACTGCCGGGCGATTTCCTCTACTGCCCAGACTACCGCTTAATCAACCGCCAGCCCCTGCACTCCTGGCGTCTGGAGTTTTGCCACCCCGTAACCGGAAAGCCCATGGAGTTCACCGCTTCCCTGCCCCAGGATATGGCGGCGCTGCTGCCGGAAGGGGCGGAGGAAACGGCGATATGGCTGGGGGCAGGCCAGGCGCGGCCGGAAGGTACAAGGGAGGCGCTGTCCCCGGCACCGGGAGGCTGCGCTCCTCTTACACCCAGCGCAGCCCCTTTGGATAGTGATTCTTGAAAATCTGCCCTGTGAGCTTGGCCCAGCCCAGACTGTAGTCCCCGGCACAGACCAGCACCCAGCCCTTCCCGGCCCCATTGGAAGTAAGTCCGCCCTCCAGGCTGTTTAAGTCCAGAGTCTCCCCTTTCAGGTAGCGCAGCACCGGTCCTTCCTGGGGTTTTAGCCTCAGGCTGATCCGGGCCTGTTCCGGGCGCAGGGCCAGAGCCAGAGCGTGGGAGGGCTCAAACCGGTTCTTCTTAAGCGTTCCCAGATGGAGACCCGGCCGCACCACCTTCAGCCCGGCCATCTCCGGCATCTCCCGCGGCGTCAGATACAGCTGATCCCCGAACAGCACGTAACTGTCCTGATCCGCCAGCCACTCAGCCTCCGCCAGATTTTCCCGGCAGAAATCCGCAAAATCCTTCAGCAGCTCCTTCTGTTTCCGGACCGCCATCCGCGGACCGGCCCAAAACTCCGCTGTTTCCGGGGCTTCCCCCTTCTTTTTCAGCACCGCCATGTAATGGCCTTCTCCCTCCAGCCGGTGTGGAAAGATCCGGAACGTCCGGGCCAGCTGCCCGCCCGGCTCTGTCTCCGGATCCACCCCCGCCCATCTGGGTTTTCCACAGTCAAAGCCCTCGTACCCCTCTACCGCTTCCACCTCGAAATCCGGGTGGCGCTCCAGGAAATGCAGCACCGTGCCCTCGTTCTCCTCCGGGGCAAAGGTACAGGTGGAGTAGACCATCCGGCCTCCGGGCTTTAGCATCCCCGCAGCCTGGTCCAGTATGTCCCCCTGGCGCGCGGCGCACATGGCCACGTGGTCCGGGCTCCACTGGTCCGCTGCCTGCGGGTCCTTGCGGAACATTCCCTCGCCGGAGCACGGGGCGTCCACCACAATCTTGTCAAAGAACTCCTGAAACCTGGGGGCAAGCCGCTCCGGCGCTTCATTTGTCACCACCGCGTTCTGAACGCCCATGCGCTCCACGTTCTGAGAGAGGATTTTAGCCCGGGCCGGATGAATCTCGTTGGAGAGCAGAAACCCCTTTCCCTTCAGCCTGGAGGCGATATGGGTGGTCTTACCGCCGGGCGCCGCGCACAGGTCCAGAACCCGATCTCCCGGAACCGGGTCCATCAGCTCCACCACAGCCATGGCGCTGGGCTCCTGAATATAATATGCTCCGGCCTCGTGGTAAGGATGTTTTCCGGGCCTGTCCTCCTCCCGGTAATAAAAACCGTCCCGCACCCAGGGAATGGGCTGCAATTCAAATCCGGCTTCCTGCTCTATCTTTCGCGCCAGGTCCCGGGGACTGCTTTCCGGTCCGGCCGTTTTCAGCCCATTGAGCCGCAGCCCCTGCACCCGATCCCTGTCATAGCTGGCGATAAATTCCCCGTACTGGTCCCCCAGCAGCCCTCTCATCCGTTCACAAAATGCTTCCGGCAGATGTATCATATCAGTTTCAGTCCTTTTCTCCATGATTTTATCCCCACCCTGTCAGGCGCCCGCCCGCAAACTGTGCAATAACAGATTCGCCGCCGCGCCCACTCGAAAATGGGCCGCCGCGCTTCTCCTGCGCGACAGCCCGCTTCATCCTTCACTACCCTTTATTATCCCGCGGACACGGCCGTTCATACGGCCATGCGCGCCTGATATCCCGCGTCCGCCAGCGGATTGGGAATTCCTCGCAGTCCGCTGTGGACGCTTCGATTTTGACGCTTCTTACAGCATCACCTTGAAGTCATCTCCGCCCTCGCCGTTCACCACATAGTAAGCGGCGCTCTCATTGGCGACTATGTAGAGCTGAATATCTTTGATCTCGGTATCCTTGTGGCTCTTTTTGTAGGAAGCGATGGCCTGGTCCAGAATGTCCTTTGCGATCAGATCTTTTCCGTCAAACTGGAAATGCACGCTCGCCTTGGGCTCAGCCGCTTTCTTCGCAGCGGGCTTTTTCGCCGCCGGCTTCTTGGCCGGTGCTGCCTTCGCGGTGGTCTTTGCCGTTGTGGTCTTGGCTGCGGCCGGCTTCTTCGCCGCCGTTTTCCTGGCCGGCGCCTTCTTGGCCTCTTCCTTGGCCGGTGCTGCCTTAGCCTCCGCTTTGGCCGGAGCTGCCTTGGTCTCTTCCTTTACCGGAGCTGCCTTAACTTCCTCATTGACGGCTGCCTTGGTCTCCGGCGCTGCCTTTGCCTCTTCCTTCACATTCGCTTTTTTTACTGCTGCCTTTGTTGTCTTGCTAGGTTCTGCCATAGTTCATGTTCCTCCCTGTCTTAAAAACATTAAGTTCAGTTACTCAACATAACCCCTCAACTGTCCCCCGTCTGTGTTAAAGGCATTATAAAATGCTTTTTCGCGTTTGTCAACTAAATCGCCCGAAAAGCCCCGCAGATACGACATTCTTTCTAATTTTTTCCAATTCCGTCTACAGAAACTTCAAAATCCCGGAGTACGCCTTTACCAGCTCCTCCAGACCCACTCTGCAGTTGGCCGGGCTGGTGGAGGGAAGGACAACTGCGGCCCTGCCCGTGACCGGCAGGCAATAACGCCGGTAAAGATCACCCGCCCTTGCGCCGGTGGTAAAAACCGCCTGCACCGGCGCAGACTCCAGAATCCGGCTCATATCGTTGGCCGCAGGGCGGCGGATGCTGGCATCGTCCGCGCCGTGGATCTCACAACCCGCCAGCACATCCCACAACGCCACATGGCGGCGCAGCGCCATTGCACGCTTTTCCTCCACCGTCTGAGGCTCCGGCTCGCCGAGTACCCGGGCCAAAACCGGCCAGAAACGGTTTCTGGGGTGGCCGTAATAAAATCCGTTCTCCCGGGACTTCGGGGAAGGGATCGAGCCGAGGATCAGCACGCGGCTTTCCTTGTCGAATACCGGCTCAAAGGGATGGCTCACATATTCCAGCTTTTTTGAGGCCTCTCCCTCTCCCGTCCCCTGTTTTTTCCGGGTTTCTCTCTCTTCCATCGATGATTCTCCTGTCCGTTTCTCTCTATACCGGGTTACGATACCCCCGGCCCGCCGCCCTCCGTGGACTGGGCGGAGCCGAAAGCAGGTCCGTACCCTCCACCGGAGTCGCCGCCCCCGGCCGCAGTGGTCCCGTTCTCCACCGGAGTGATCTCCGGCCCTCCGGCTGCCTGGGTTGGCTCCGGCTGAGGCGGCTGTCCGCCTGGCTGCGTCGGCTGTGTCGGCTGCCCGCCTGGCTGTGTCGGCTGCGTCTCCTGCCCACCCGGTTGTGCCGGCTGCGCATTTGGCTGCGTCGGCTGCGCCGCCTGCCCGCCCGGCTGTGTCGCCGGCACATTTGGCTGCGTCGGCTGCGTCGCCGGTTTCGTCGACTGCGCTGCCTGCCCGCCCGCCGGCGGTCTGCCCGAGGCTTTGGTGGGGGCTTTGCTCTCCGTGCCCGGAAGGTTATAACAGATCACCGGCATTCCGGCGTACACGTTCTCATACAGCTCCTTGGCGGCCGCGTAGGGCATGTTCACACAGCCGTGGGAACCGCCGGTCTTGTAGATGGAGCCGCCGAAGCTGGAGCGCCAGCTGGCGTCGTGGAAACCGATCCCGCCGTTAAAGGGCATCCAGTATTTCACCGGGCTGGCATAGCCCTCGCCCTTTAATACCGCGTCCCGCTGCTTGTAGGTGAGGCTGTACAGCCCCGCCGGCGTGGTGTGGCCCTTGGACACATTGCCCGACACAAAATCGGACTCCAGAATCTTGTTGCCGTCCTTGTAAAAAAGCAGATGCTGGGCCGTCAGGTTGACCTCGGCGTAGGTATTTCCGTAGTCCGCGTCCCCATGGGCGGCCGCGGTCTGGGAGTAAACCGGCTCTCTGGTCACGCTCTCCCCCGCCTCCAGGATGCCCTTTAACTGGGCCGCCTCCTCCTTCTGGTTGATACGCCAGCCGTAGCTGCCGCTGACATTCACCGTGGGACCATAGCTGGTCTTGAAGGCGCGGGGCTTGTAGGCCGTGTTGTAGGTTTTTGCCAGCTCTGAAACATACTCTGCGATCTGCGCCTCATCCAGAGCGATATCGGTTCCCGCGCCGGTGAGCCATTCATGGGTCCGGCTGCCGTTTAAAACTTCCGTCCGGTCGCCAAAGGTGTAGGTCACCGTCACGTTGACATACCGGTTTCTGGCGTCCCGCTCAGCCGCCAGTCCAGGATCATCGGACCTCACCGACGGCTTCTCGTAACATCCAAGCTCCTCCAGGGAAATCTCAGGGTCCAGGCTGCGCACCGCGGCCGAGGCCGCAGTCTGAACCGCATCCGCCTTCAGAGCCGTGCCCTCCTCCTCCGGAACCACCTCATACCCCCGCCCCTCTATGTAGTCGGAAAGATAGGCGTCTCTCGGCCGGACCATGGCGCTCTCGTCCATGCATTCCAGGCCGTTTACCTCCCGGGCCAGCGCCTCCTCATCCCATTTCAGCATAGTGCCGATCTGATAAACCCTGGGCGTCCGCAGGTGGAACACCCAGCGGTACGGATTCTGGGCTTCGAGAATCTTCTCCAGCCCTCCGTCAAACACGGTGTGCAGGCCAATGTCCTGTCCCGTGATCTCCTCCCCGCTCCCGTCCCTGGCCACAACGGTCAGGCGGTAACGGTCAGCCCCGGCTGAGAACGCGGCCTTCACCTCATCCACCGTCCGGTCGGACACATCCGCCCCATTGATCACCGTATTGGGGAAAAATACGGTCTTGTATGCCTGGGCGGCGTACACATAAAATGCAATCCCCGCGCACAGCAGCACGCCCACAAAACCGGCCAGGGCCGGCAGCCAGGCAGTCCGGCTCTTCTCCCGGCTCCCACCGGCAGGCTTTTGCGGGAAACCGCTATCGCCTTTGCCCTGCTCCCCGGCCACAGCGCCCGGAGCGCCCGCAGCCGGCTCCGCAGCCGCCCTCTCCTTCTCAGCCCTGCGTGCCGCGGCGGCCTCCCGGCTGCGGCTGCGCCTCACAGGCCTTTTTTCATGTTCCGGACCGGAATCCTGCAGCTTCTTCTGATCCTCGCTCATCTATACCTGCCTTTCTAAGTCTTTCAGCAACTGCCCGATGGAGGACTCGCCGTATACGGTCAGCCCCTCCTCCCTGAGGCGGGCAGCTGCCACACCGTCCCCGGGAATCAAATTTCTCGTAAAAGTTCCGTCGTATATCCTGCCGCTTCCGCAGGAGGGGCTGCGCTCCTTTAACAGCGCGTACCTGCAGCCGAAGAGCTTTGCCAGCCTCACGGCCTCCTCCGCTCCTCTGAGGTACGCCCCGGTCACGTCCTGCCCGTCCTGTGTCACCACACGGCCGTCCTGCCGTTCCGCAGGTGTGCGCGGCGTGGCCAGCCCACCCATGATCTCCGGGCAGACCGGCACCAGATGGCAGCGCTCCATGAGCTCCCGGATACCCGGGGCCAGCTCACCGCCTCCGTCATATCGGCATTTGACGCCCATCAAACAGGCGCTTACCAGTATATTCATATTTCATCCCCTTATCAATTATGTAACGGTTTGTAAGTATCAGAACCGACGCCCGTCTTTTAAAATCTTCCCGGACAGCAGCAGGTATGTACTGAAGGAGGTGACCGCCGCCACAATGTCAGAGATGGGTTCGGCATAGAAAATCGCCTGGGCTCCGGCCGCCGCGGGCAACGCCAGCATCCCCACCATGTACACCAGCTTCCGGAACATGGACAAACTCACCGCCACCTTGGCAATCCCCATTCCCGTAAAGCCATCCACTACCGTGTACTGCACGGCCAGCGGAATAATGCACAGCGTATACACCCGGATCGCCCAGTTGGTGACCTGCGTGTACTCCGGATCCCTGGTAAATATGTCCACAAAATACTGGGGG
This sequence comes from Enterocloster lavalensis, assembly GCF_046603895.1. Classification (NCBI taxonomy): domain Bacteria; kingdom Bacillati; phylum Bacillota; class Clostridia; order Lachnospirales; family Lachnospiraceae; genus Enterocloster; species Enterocloster lavalensis. The sequence goes on along the minus strand of NZ_CP176637.1, from coordinate 5,838,069 downwards.
ACCAGATGGGCAATCAGGAACATGATCGAGGTGAATACCAGCCCCAGAAGCACGATATGCTTCTCCGCCCTGCGGATCCGGTCCGGCCTGCCCGCCCCATAATTATAGCCCATAATCGTCTGGGTTCCACCGGTAATTCCTCCCAGCGGCATGGTGATCATCAGCATGAAGCTCTGCACAATGGTATTGCAGGTCAACAGCATGTCGCCCTGTAATTCCCCGCCGTAGCGCTGGATAATGGTGTTCATCATAATAATCAGCACGCTGTCCGAGGCGATGATCAGGAAGGGAGAAAGTCCCACCACCAGCACCTGTTTCATCACGCGCCTGCGGTAACCTCCGAAGGTGATGGGCACCAACGGCCGTTTTCCCAGAAGAAACCACAGCACAAAGGCGCAGGAAGCCATCTGGGAGATCACCGTGGCGATAGCCGCCCCCTTGACGCCCATGCCCAGCACAAAGATAAACACCGGATCCAGGGCGATGTTGGCCGCCGCCCCGATGATCACGGAAAACATCCCCGTCTTGGCAAACCCCTGGCAGATGATAAACTGGCACATTCCGGTGGAGAGCAGCGCAAACACGGTGCCCGCCAGATACCAGCTCAGGTAATCGTTGGCGTAGGGGAAAATCGTCGGGCTGGCGCCAAACCAGCTCAGGAGATAATCCTTAAAGCTGTAAGCCAGAACCGTGATAAGAAACGCCATGGCCAGCAGCAGGCAGAAGCAGTTGGCCACAATCTGCCTTGCGCCCTTTTCATTTTTCTGACCCAGGCGGATGCTCATAAGCGGAGCGCCGCCCACTCCGATCCAGCTGGCAAAGGAGGTGATCAGGGTCACAATGGGGCCGCAGACGCCCACTCCGGCCAGCGCAAGGCCGCCTGTGCCCGGGATATTGCCGATGTACATGCGGTCCACAATGCTGTATAGCACGCTCACAAATTGAGCCAGCATGGAAGGAAATGCCAGCCTCCACACCAGCCCTCTGATTTGATCTGTATCCAGACTATTTTCTATCTTCACGGTAAATACTCCCTCACTGTACCGCAGTCTGCGGCCCGCCCGCGGGCGGACCCGTAAACCGCGGCCTTATTCTCCTTTTCGGAACGCATTGATATCCCGCACCAGCGTCATAAAGCTGTTGATCATGGAATCAAATGCCCCGTATTTATATAAATTCATAAAGAACAGACCGATGGGCACCGCCAGAATCATTCCGGCAAGGCCGCTGATCTTAAAGCCCAGAAACAGCAGAATCAGGGTGAATAACGGGTTTAATCCCATACTGTCCCCCACCAGCTTGGGCTGCACCAGCTGGCGGATCACCTGTGTCAGGACATACAGCAGAAGCAGCCCCGCCGCAAAGGCGTACTCTCCCGCCAGAAGCTTGACCACGCCCCAGGGAAGCAGCGCGGTCCCGGTGCCGAACACGGGCAGAAAGTCCAGAAAGGCGATCAAAAAGCTGAGCACCGGAGCGTAACTCACGCCCAGCACAAAAAATCCCACCATCAGGATCAGCCACACCACGAACATGATCTTGAACTGGGCCAGGAAATAGCCGCCCACCAGGTGTTTGACCTCCCCGGTCAGGTAACGGTAATACCGGGTGCACCATTCCGGCAGAAGCTGCTTCCAGAATGCGATGATCCGGTCCCGGTCCACGATAAAGAAATAGGAGGAAAGGATGGTCACCACGGAATACACCAGCGCGCCGGGTATGCTCTTGGCCACAGTCCCCGCCGCCTCCATGGTGGGCGGGGCGGCCTTCTGCACCAGCATGCTGAGGGCGTCCCCGATATTGGCGGTCAGCTGGTTCCACGCCTGCTGCACGCCGGGCGGGAAGAACTGGAACAGGTGGGAAATCTCCTCCATATTGGTCTTGACGTCCGCCTCCAGCGCGGTGTAGAGCTGGGGAAGCGTCTTAAAAAGCGCGCTGATCCCAGCCGCCGTCCGGGAAAAAAGCAGATACAAAAGCCCGATCACCATAGCCAGCACCAGCACCACAATGAGAATGGAGCTGTGTTTGCGCACCAGCTTCAGCCGCCGCTCCAGAAACCGCACCGGCGGATTGGCGATCAGCGCAATGATCCAGCCGATCACAAAGGGCATAAAAAACCGCAAAAGCTTCGGCCCCAAAAGACACAGGAACACCCACCCCATAAACGGTATCAGAATATTGAGCACAAGCCTCAGATAATGTCTCCATCCTGTATTCTCTTCCATTCCCTTCACCTGCCATTCCCGGTCCGCCGGACCTGCAGCCGTCAGACCGTTTTTAGATAATTTTCCAGGAAAGCATACAGAGCCTCCATCTCCCCGTCGGTGCCGATGGTGATGCGCAGGCTGTTGTCAAGCCTTGGCTGGTCGAAATAGCGCACGTAAATCTGCTCCCGCTTCAGCGCCGCGAACAATTCCCTTGCGCTGGCCCGCTCATGGGTCACAAACAGGAAATTCGTCATGGAATCCGGGAACGTGAAGCCCAGCGCGCCCAGACGTTCCTTGGCCCGCTCCCTGGTCGCTATAATCCTGGACGTAATTTCCTGAAAATATACCTGGTCCTTCACCGCCTCTGCTCCCAAAATCTGGGAGGGCAGATTCATGGTGTAGGAGTTGTAGGAGTATTTCACATCGCTCAGGGCGCGGATCAGATCGGGATGTCCCACGGCAAAACCGATGCGCATGCCGGCCATTGCCCGGGATTTGCTGAAGGTCTGCACCACCAGCAGGTTCTCGTATTTCTCCGTCAACGGCAGCGCCGACGTCCCGCCGAAATCGATGTAGGCCTCGTCCACGATCACCACCACGTCCCGGTTGTGGCGCAGGATGTCCTCCACCTGATTGAGCGGCATGAAAATGCCCGTGGGGGCGTTGGGGTTGGGGAACACCACGCCGCCGTTCTCCTGATAATAGTCCTCGGGCCGGATCCTAAACTCCCCGTCCAGGGCGGGCGTTTTGTGTGGAATCCCGAAAAGGTCCGCCCATACCGGATAGAAGGAATAGCTGATATCCGGGAACAGCAGGGGCTTTTCAGAATTAAAAAAGGTCAAAAACGCCATGCCGATCACATCGTCCGAGCCCACGCCCACGAAGATGCGCTCCTTGTCCACCCCGTACCGGGCGGCCAGCGCCTCCACCAGGCAGGAGGAAGAGGGATCCGGGTACTTCCGGAACGCCTCCGGGTCCATTTCCCTCAGAGCCTTTGCCACCCCCGGAGCGGGGGGATAGGGGTTCTCGTTGGTGTTCAGTTTGATCAGGCGGCTGCCCTTCGGCTGGTCTCCCGGCACGTAGGGCACCACCCGGCGGATATTGGCTTCCCATGGTCTCATAAGTTTGTCCTCCTGTGTTGTGATCCGTCCGTTACAGGCCGTACTCCGCTGCGATCTTCGCAAAGGCCGGCAGGGAGGGCTCAATCTGTCCGTAGGACACGCAGTAGGAGATGCGCACGTATCCCGGGCAGGCAAAGGAACTGCCCGGCACTACCAGTACATTATGCTTCTTGCAGGCTTCACAGAACTTCTTTTCATCCGCCTCCGGCGATTTCACAAACAAATAAAACGCGCCCTGGGGTTTGATGCACACAAAGCCCAGATCCTTAAGGCCGTTGTAGAGCAGGTTGCGGTTCTTGTCGTAGGCTTCCAGGTTCACCTGCTCGTCGATGCAGCGTTTGATCACCCGCTGCATGAGGGAGGGAGCGTTGACACAGCCCATCACCCGGTTGGCGATGGTGGCGGCGTTAAACACCTCCTTGCTGTCCTGAAGCTCATCCGGGATCACCAGATAGCCGATCCGCTCGCCGGGAAGGGACAGGGATTTGCTGTAGGAGTAGCAGATCACCGTGTCGTCGTAAAATCCGGTCACATAGGGAACCTCCACCCCGTCGTAGGCCAGCTCCCGGTAAGGCTCGTCGGAGATCAGCACGATGGCCGTGCCGTACTCCTTCTCCTTGGCCCGCAGGATATCCGCCATCCGCTCCAGCGTCCCGGCGGAGTACACCACGCCGGTGGGGTTGTTGGGGGTGTTGATGATCACGCCCTTGGTCCTGGGAGTGATCTTCTGCTCAAACTCGTCCAGATTGGGCTGGAAAGTCTCCGTGTCAGGGGAAACCACCACCAAAACGCCGTCGTAGTTTCTCACATAGGAGCCGTACTCCACGAAGTAGGGCGCAAAGGTGATCACCTCGTCCCCGGGATTTAAAATGGTCTTGAGAATGATGTTTAATCCGCTGGCTGCGCCTACGGTCATCAGAATGTTGTCCTGATTAAAATGGGTGCCGAAGCGGCGGTTTAAGGAGTCCGCCACAGTTGCGCGCACATCCTCATAGCCGGAATTGCTCATATAGCCGTGGACAAAGGTGGAATCCTCCTCGTCCAGAATATCCTTTATAGCCTGGTTGACGGCCGCGGGCGCGGGTACGTTGGGGTTGCCCAGACTGAAGTCGTAGACATTCTCCGCCCCGTAAATGGATGCCAGACGCTTGCCCTCCTCGAACATGGCGCGGATAGCCGAGTTGTTGTTCACCAATGGTTTCATTTTTTCTGATATCATAATCCGATCCTCTCCTTCATCTGCAGCTTAAACGCGCAGAACAGACTGCGCTGTGGTCCCGGCCTCTTTTTAAGCGGCCCGCCTTGTTGATATGATTGTAGCTTTCCTTGATCGGAATGTCAATTATTATCCTGACAAAAATGGGGGCCTCTTCCATTTCCGGAAAAAGCCCCCTGAATCAAACTTGTCAGTCAACCACAACCGATTCTGCCATAATCGGCACTTCTATTGCCGTTACGCCGTCTGCCTCCGCCGTTACGCGGTCCGCCGTTTCTCCGGTCAGATCGTACTCCTCCAGAGGCGTACCCTTGAACAATGCCTTGATCTCAGGCGTAATTTTGTTCGTCTGCAGGTATCCGCCGTTACGTCCCGTCGGCGCGGCGGTATCCGCGGTGACGTACACCGCCACCTGGGCTTCGCAAAGCCCGTTAAAATTCAGGCACTCCTCATCCACCATCGCGTCCATCAGCAGGCGGATGTTCTCCGGCTCCTCAAACACCAGAGTGGCCCCGTCTCCCGACACGGGATAGCGTGCCGCCAGCTCCTCGTCCTCCAGTTCCCGCAGCCCCAGCTCCCGCATGACGCCGGACATATCCAGCATCACGGAGCGGATCTCATCATCCGGCACCAAATCGCCCACCTGAATGCCGTGGGCCTCAAGGGCGCTCAGGGTGCGCTTAAAGGACGGATACACCGGCCAGGTCTGGCTTGAGTCCAGTTCGTATTGATACATCCGTGCTTTTACGCCAGCGTTCCGCTGCTCGTACAGTTTGAGCTGCTGTTCCGCGTAAGCGGACTCATAGCGGTTCACAAACCAGATCTGCCCGATGGGATTCTCCTCCAGGCGCTGCGTCGTGGTCAGCTCCGCCAAATCCGCCTGGTAAGCCGCCAGCAGGTCGCCGTAGCCGCTGTTTCCGTCGGGACTCACGCTCACGCGCTTGTTCCGCTCCGAATAGCTGACCTTGGCCACATCCGAAGGCTGCAACTCCATCACCCGGTAATACAGTCCGTCCTTATACTCCGGGCTGTCATACAGGGCGCTGTAATCGTCCATCACCCGGGACAGATAGAGATCGTACTGGCGGTAAACCTTTCTTCCGCTCTTTAAGGTATAGACCACCGAAACCCGCGTGTTGTACCTGCCGTTCTCCCCTTCGTCCCCATCGTTCTCATAGCCTATGATAAAGCTGGAGGAGCCGGCTGACGTCTCGTGGTCCGTAAAACGCCTCATCTGCTTTTCCCGGCGCTCCAATGCCTCATCCCGGCCCTGCTCGGCGATCCGCAGCACGGGGGCCAGATTGGTGATATGCATGTGATCCGGAAGGATCTCCACCCCGTCGTAATATGTGATCCCCAGAGTGCCGTCCTCCTTCGGTTCAATTTCCAGGAAATTGGCCCAGCCGCTGTCCAGACGGATCTCCACCGCGGCCTCCGCCACCTTGCCCTCGTCCGGCACATAGGAATCATAGCGGAACCAGTCGAAGCGGAACGCCATCACCGCTAACAGCACGCAGGCCAGACAGCCCGCGTACTGGAGCTTGTGGGACAGCAGCTTTTTAAAGTCAAAGTTGTAGATGATCTCAATCACGCAGTGGGAAATCAGGCTTCCCATCACCGCGCCGAACACCAGCCAGACGATTGTGCTCTGGAGCAGCCAGAAGAACATGGCTCCGCCCATGCCGAAGGCGAACACCAGCAGCACGCGGATGGGCATCATGCTCCACTTGAAAGCCATAGCCTTTCCCGCCGACTCGGAAGGGCGCTTGCGGTACAGCTCCAGGGCCAGAAGCGCCAGGGCCATGGCGGCAAACAGAATGATGAAAAGCGCCGGAATGTGCTTGCCCAGCTGATTGCCCATATTCCAGCCGATGGCCGTGATGTATGCGGATACCGGGGACGTCCATTTGATGGCTGCCATAAAGGGGGAGCCGTCTCCGGTCAGAAAATAGTAATGAATGGTCTCAAAGAACGTGCTGCAATAACCCACCAAAAGGGTGATCATGCCGGGCATGTAGAAGAAAAACACGCCGGTTCCCAGGATGCCCACCAGCATGTTCCCGGTCATGATCATGGCGATGGATACCACCGCGTACATGAGCAGGAAGAACAGCAGGTTCAAAAGCCATCCCATCATGGCCGTTCCCAGAACAGCGGAAAGCGGCACCTGATAAGCGCAGCTCACCACCATGAGAATCCCCAGGTTGACCAGGTAGGCCAGGGCCACGATCAAAAATCCGCCCATGTACTGCACGGCGAAGAGAATCTCCCTGCGCACCGGGATGCTGTGGTAAAAGTCCACCTTTCTGCGGTTGTGCAGATAGGAAAAGCTGGAAACGCCGATCACCACGGCGGCCACAATTATCAGGAACGCGATGAGCCCGTTGCCGAACTTCACGGAGTCCAGCACGATCTGCGTCTTGATCTCCAGAATCTTCGCCAGCTTCTCCGCCTCGGAAACGCCCTCCGCGAAAACCAGCTGCTCATAGTCGTTGTAACGCCAGAATTTGGTTTTGATGGCGTTTTCCATGGTCAGAGCCAGGTTGATGGGCAGGGAGAAGAAAAATCCCAGCACCGCCAGGGCGATGGCCCAGGCCCTGCGCTTAACGTTCTCCCGGAGCAGCTTAAAAAATAAGCTTTTTGATGTCATAACCGGCTACCTCCGTTTCACTGATAAAAATTTCCTCCAACGACAGGGGGATGCACTCAAAGAATACCGGGTTGTAAGAAGCCATAATCGCCTCCACCTCTTCCCGTGTGCCGCGGACCACCAATGTGATCAGGCTGCCGCGCTGCTCGATGTTCAGTTTGTCCAGGGCCACCAGATCCTCCGCGGACATGCCCGGCTGCAGCACGCACTGAAGCTTGTGAATATTGAGCTTCATGTCGTCCAGCTCCCTGGAGAGCAGGATGCCGCCCTTGTGGAGCAGTCCCACGTGGTCGCAGATGTCCTCCAGCTCCCGCAGGTTGTGGGAGGCAATGATGGGCGTCAGGTTGCGGTCCGCCATGTCGGCTGCGAACAGGCTCTTCACCGCCTGGCGCATCACCGGGTCCAGCCCGTCAAAGGTCTCGTCGCAGAACAGATAATCCGTTCCCGCGCAGATTCCGCAGATCACGGACACCTGCTTTTTCATACCCTTGGAGAAGGTGTGGATCTTGCGCTTCTCGCTGAGCCCGAAGCTGCTCATGAGCTTGTGGAACCGGGCCTCGTCAAACCGCTGATAAATCGCCCGGTAGTAGTGCAGCATCTCCTCGGGCGTGGCGTTGCTGAAAAAGAACTGTTCGTCCGATATATAGAAAAAGCGCCGCTTGGCCTCCGTGTTCTCGAACACCTCGTGCCCGTCGATGGTCACATGGCCCTCCTCCGGCTTCAGCACGCCGCTCATCAGCCGCAGGAACGTGGACTTGCCAGCGCCGTTGGTGCCGATGAGGCCGAACACGCAGCCGTCCTTGATGGTGGCGTTAATGTGATCCACGGCCACGATATCGTCAAAGCGTTTTGTCAGGTTTACCGCTTGAATCATCACTCATTCCCCTTTCTCCGTCCGGTTCCCCGGTTTTTTCATACTTCCGGCGCACCCGTTCCACCACGGTCTCGCACCCGATCCCCAGCTGCCCGGCTTCCTCCACCAGGCCGTCGAAGGACCTCTCCCACTCCTGGATGCGCCCGGTCTTCATGCGCCCCGTATCCGCCACAAAGCTTCCCTTGCCCTTGATGGAATAGATGAATCCCTGGCGCTCCAGCTCGGCGTAAGCCCGCTGTATGGTGTTCGGGTTGATGGACAGATCCGTGGCCAGGCTGCGCACGGAGGGCATCTTCTCATCCTGTACCAGCACGCCCTTGAACATCAGGTCCTGAAACCGCTCGATCACCTGCTCATACAGCGGACGCCTGTCCCTGTAATCCAATGTAATCATCTTTGACCTCCCTCCTGCTTTTCGTCCGGCCCCCGTATCGTCGGCCGGCGTTCTATCTGTACTAATCTTATTAATACAGTTGTTGTATCTTACGATATCATAGGGAGGATGGAAATACAAGGAAGATTTTCTTACAATTTCCTTTATTGGAATGGATCTCTAAACCAGCTTGGCGCAGAGGGAGAATTTATTTTCACGCATCCCCACAAAAAAGCCGCAAGGGATACGCTGTATGCTCCCTCGCGGCTGTATGATATATAAATATCCTAAATCTTAAAAACTAGGCGGCGTAATGGCAAATATGACCCGGGCCGTTTGATCTGTATCGTTATGCCATACATGGTTGGAAAATGGCGCGATGCGTACGCTATCATCCCTTTTCAAATGTAAGGTCCGTCCTTCAATCGTTATGCCGATATGGTCGCCATCCCCCAGAAAATAGGCAACCTCCTCACCGGTATGGCAGTGGACACTGTCAAAAGAGTTCGAATGAGAGGGAATAACCATCATACAGAACTCAATGGTTCCATTGGTATCGGGAGTCAACAGTTCATAATAAACCTCCTCCGCATTTTCCGGACGTCCAATCGTTTTACGGCTGTCATGACGCACCACGGGCTCTTTGATGATTTCTTCCTGAAAAAAGCAGTATAGCGGTACTCCCAAAGCTTTGGCAATATTATTCAGGGAATTGATTGAGGGATTAACCTGCTCGTGTTCTATCTGGCTGAGCATCGAGGCAGTAATGCCTGTGGCATCCGACAATTCCCGTATGCTCATGCTGCGAGATGTGCGGTACATCTGCAATTTTTTCCCAAGGTTCAAGTCATCCATAATCAGTTCTCTCCTAAAAGTATATTCTGCCAGCCGTACCAGCACGGATCCGCTGAAGGGACTGTCCTTATTACTCTATCACAATTTTCCCCCGCACGCAATGATCAAACACGCTGAAAATATCCGCCCACATTTGCTCTGTGGATGGATATTGATAGGATTACCTGATTCGCCGTTGTGTCAGAACGTTTCTTCCCCTCCCTCCTGTATATTCAACAATTTTTTACCATTTTGGTAATACTGCTGCATATCTTCTTCCGGCACCATGCTTCCCCCTGTTCCCCAGGGAATGTGCACTGCCTGCTCCATTAGTCCGTCGACCCCCTGCTTCACCAGATACTCTCTTTCACTGTCCTGAGCAAGCCACAAAGGTCCGCACATACCGGCCAGCGCGCTGGGCTCCAACCATAAATCTTCCGTCTCTCCTAAAAGTGCCAGCATCCGGTACAGATTCTCATCAGAAACCGTATAACAGCCATCCATGAAAGGTTCCATAAATCGCCCTACAAATCCCGAGGGGCGGCCTACCGCCAGGCCGTCCGCAGCAGTTTGGTTATCAATCCCAATGTCCTGGACACAGATCCGATGGTGCAGGCCGGTAGCCATGCCCAGTAGCATGCATGGAGCATGAGTCGGCTCCGCAAAAAAGCAATGGACGTAATCACCAAACACCAGCTTCAGTCCAAAAGCCACGCCTCCGGGACCTCCCCCCACGCCACATGGCAAGTATACAAATAACGGATGGTCCGCATCAACTTCAATTTTCTGTTTTTCCAACTGGGCTTTCAACCGCAACGCCGCCACCGCATATCCGAGAAACAATGTTGTTGAGTTCTCATCATCTACAAAATGGCAGCGGGGGTTATTCTCTGCCTGCCTGCGTCCCTCGGTAACCGCCAGACTATAATCCTGCTCATATTCCACCACCTGTACTCCTCTACTTCTGAGCAGATCTTTTTTCCACTGCCGGGCATCTGCCGACATATGGACTGTCACAGAAAAGCCCAACTTCGCGCTCATGATTCCGATGGACAGCCCCAGATTACCCGTAGATCCAACCGCCACACTGTAACTGGAAAACAGCTTCCTATAGCGCTCTTGGGTCAATACACTGTAATCCTCGTCCAGACTCAGCCCGCCTTCCTCCATCGCAATCTTTTCTGCAAAACAGAGCACTTCATAAATTCCGCCTCTGGCTTTTATGGAACCGGAAACCGGAAGGTGGCTGTCGCATTTTAAGAACCAGCGTCCCTGAACGCGCTCGCCTGATCGATCGCAGAGAATCTTTTGCATCCGCGGTATTTCACGCAGCGGTGATTCCAGGATTCCCCCTGCTGGCTGTGTCTCTGGAAATACACTACGGATGTAAGGTGCAAAGCGCTCCAAACGTTCAGAGGCTTCCAACACGTCCTCCAAAGTAAGTTCCGCAGCCTCCAGGGCTTCCTGGCAAGGCTTCTTGTGGGGATTTACCCAAAAAGTTTCACTGAGATTTGCCAGGTCCGCCACGCACGGCTCCTTCAACAATCTTGTAATGGACTGATTCTGCAGCATAATAAACTCCTTCAACCAAATAATCAAACGTGTTATTAAAACATACCGGGCAATACACCCGCAAATGCATTTAGTACGAGCAGAACTATGAACGCAATGATGCTGGCCCCTGTCGTACTGTAAGTCGTCGCCACAAACGCGTCTGCCGTAGTCAGATCATTATTTCTGGCCGGCAGCCAGAAAGCCGCATCCGTTGGAAGTGTCAATCCAACCGTACCTGCGCAGATGCAAAGTCCTACAATGATTGGTGAGTACCCCATGGATACTGCTGAGGTACCGATAATTGACACAGTAGTCAACATCGCAACCGTTGCAGAACCGACTGCTGCGCGAATAATCATTGCCAACAAAAATGCCAGCAACAGAATGGGCATATTCATTCCTGACATAAATCCTACCAGCGCATCTCCCAAACCGCATTTCTGAAGCACAGTTCCAAAACATCCCCCACAGCCAATTACCATCAGAATATTGCCCAGCTTATCGGAAACCTTGTCAACGTACTGCATCACCGTAAGACCGGTATTTTTTACTAGGTATTTGCGCAATACAACTGCAGTTAAAACTAATGCCAAAAACAACGCGATGTTATTATTTCCCACCAAGCTAAAGAATTTATATCCAAAGCTTTCCGCCGGCAGAACCACTCCCGCAATAGCCCCGACTACAATCAAAGCAATGGGAAACAGGATCAGGAGGAAAATCTTCAAAGCGGACGGTTTTTCCGGATCGGCCCGCAGAATCTCCTCATTTTCCACCAGTTCTTTCCGCTCCGCCCTATCAGCGCTGCGATCAGATTTACGATTCAAGGCGTTTCCGTATTGCCATCCACAGAGCAGGCTTGCCGGGAGCGCTACCAGAATTCCGTAAAGAATAAACCACCCAAGATTAGCTCCCAACTGACCACATACAGCCGTGGGACCAGGAGTAGGCGCTACAATACAATGGGTCAGAAGAAGACCGGTAAACAGAGCTGCCACATAGCTGCTGGTTTTCTTCCTGGTTAGCTTCTGAAGAGAAGTGACCAGCGGCGCCATCATAATATATGCAGAGCCGAAGTATACAGGGATGGATACAATAAATCCAGCCAGATTCATAGCCAACAGGTCATTTTTGCGCCCTACTTTGCGCAGCAGACCTTTTGCCAGTTCCTCCATTCCGCCTGCATCGCCCAACATCATGCCGAAGATTCCTCCAAACAGAATAATCAAGCCAATGCTGGTCATCATACTACCAAAGCCGGAGGTCAGGTAGCCCAACATATCCGTCATACCCATGCCGCCCAGAAAGCCCATAAGAATCGCAGAAGCAAAGAGCGCCAGGCCCGGACTCACTTTAAATTTGATCAACGCCACCAACAGCGCCGCCATCGTGATGATAAATGCAACCAGTATATTCATATACACCCCTCCTATGTAATTTGTCAAGCATTATGCCGGATCATTTTTCCAGAATAAATCCCTGTCAGTTTCATATCCTCATATACAATCTGTCCATTTACTAACACATAATCAATTCCTTCTGTCAGAGAATTGGAATTGGTATAAGTTGCAGTATCCTTCAGTCTATCGTAATCAAAAATCACCAGATCTGCGTCGTAGCCATCCCGTATATATCCTTTTCTTTTAATGGACAGAGAATCCGCCGTAAGCCCCGTCATTTTTCGAATCATATGCTCCAGCGTGAATAACTTCTTCTCTTTAACAAAATAGGTGATCGCATGGGGAAATGTGGCGCTGGCTCTTGGATGCCCTTTTTCCTCCCAGGAACGCGTCAGTCCATCGCTTCCTACGATACAGAATGGAGCGCTTGCAATCTCACATACATCAGCCTCACACATACTGCTGTAAACACCCCCGCTGCTGCATTTGTTTTCAACCATCAGTTCAAAAAATGCATCCCAAGGATCCTTACCAATCTCTGCCGCATATTCGCTGATAAATTTCCCCTCAGCCTGAGGAGTCTGCGTGGAGCTTGACACAAACACACCGCTCCACCCCCCTGCATTCAGGTAGTAATTGTCATACGGCGTTTCAGGATCCTCCATCTCCTTTCTCAACTTGGCACGAAATTCCGGATCCTTTAACTGCTCTGTCATAATGTCGAATCCCTGGTCAAAATACCACGGTGGAATGCAGGCGTTTAAGTGGGTCATATTACATGTGTAGGGATACTGATCACACACTACGTTAATCCCCTCGTCTCTGGCCTCCTGAATCAGCCTCAGTGTCTCCTTTTGCAGCCCCCAATTTGCTTTACCCAGCGTTTTGTGATGAGAAATATCCACCGTCACTCCGGCCTTACGTCCCACATCAATGGTTTCTCTCACTGATTTTATAATATCGTAGGATTCATTGCGCATATGGGAAGCATAAATTCCATGGTATGGCTTTATTACCTTAGCCAGCTCTACTACCTCACGCTCATCCGCATAACAGCTGGGTGTATAAATAAGTCCGGTGGAAAAGCCTGCCGCCCCGTGCTCCATTGCATCCTTTAAGATAGCCTTCATCTGCTCCAGTTCTTCGTCTGTAGCCACCCGGTTGGCAAATCCCATAACTGCAATTCGCAATGTACTGTGTCCCACATACATCATCACATTGGCCGTCTTAGGTTGCTTGTCAGCATACTCCAGATAACGGCTGAAATTGTTCCAATTCACCATATCATCAGGGAATGATGCGGTCCCCAGACTCAATAAATGCTGAACCAAATCCAGATAAGCCGGGTTCGTAGGCGCAATAGAAAGTCCACACTGGCCGGTCACCTCAGTCGTTACTCCCTGATTAGTCTTAAACAGGTGAGCGCTCTCGGTTCCCAAAATCAAATCCCCGTGTGAATGAGCATCGATAAATCCCGGGCTAACCATCCGCCCCGCCGCGTCGATCACTTTCTTCGCAGCCTGTTCTTCCGTCGGATAAACAATTTTATCCCCACGGATACCAACGTTTCCTTCTACCACTGGTAAACCCGTACCGTCAATTATTTTTGCGTTCTTAATTAATATATCAAGCATAGATTTGCTCCTCTCTTCCCCAGTACCAGCCAGTTCATGATTCTGCCCGGACTGGAAACTTTAGTGAAATTACCCCCTGCAAGGAATTAATTAAAGCTTAATTGAATTAATTATATATTAATAAATTAATTTAAAATAATCAATATTAATTTATACTTTATTTCTTTTTCAGCATTATGACCACACAATTAGTTGTTAATACCCATATCCCTCCTATTTACCATAATTTTTTGTGCATTTCATATACTTTCATTTGTTGATCATTTCTCCTTAACAACACAATATTAAATCCAATAACAAATAAAATTCTATATAACGCAAAAAATTCGAAATGCCATGCAAATCAGCACAGCATTTCGAATCTTCTCAAATTCATATGATTCTGTTAACACTTCACCAATATAAGCTTTAATCCCGGCAACCACTCAGTCATTGTCCGGCAGCAGCTTGATCCGCACCATAATCTGCCGCACAAACGCCCCTTCTGCCAGCTCCATGTCCTCAGCGTGGGTCTGCTGCGGGAAATCTCCGCCTTCCTCCCACTCCAGGCTCAGCCAGTTGTAGGCCGCGTCCCGGGCCGCCTCGATGGCGTCCTCCAAATCCGGCCCGTCCGCCTCGCAGAGCTCCAGGTCGGGGAATTCCGCGTGGAATCCCTTATCATCTTTATGCGGTGTAAACACCGCGGGGTAAGTAAATGTCATAATCGTCCGTCTCCTGATTGGATTCTGTTTCCTATTTGCCGGAGGCCGTCCCGGGCCTCCGCTGTCTATTATAACGATTGGCGGACGGTATGTCAAATGCCGATTTTTGCCGGTTATGCAACGGTTACATACCCGATATCCGGCTTATGCCCGAAACCTAAGGCCGCTCCAGACGAAAGAAATCCACGCCGGCAAAGCGGTCGATCACCGCCAGAGCGCCTGACCCGAACCGGTCCTCAAACTCCGCTCTCACCCCGGACACCACCTGGCCCCGGGTCTCCGGATCCAGCAGCTTCTCAAACACCTGGCAGAAGGCGTAATACATGTGGGCGGTATGGTACTCCCAGTCCAGCACCCCGCCTTCCCGGTTAAGGGTTTTCACCCTGGCGATCTCCGCCTCGCTTTCCCCGTTTAAATCCGCCCCGTTCCAGGTAAAGCCGCAGCCCGAGTCGCCCCTGGCCATCCAGCTGTCCATATCCAGCGCCAGCCCGCCGTCAAATCCCTCCACCAGGGCAAAATCCGCATAATCGCAGTAATGTCTGGCATAGTCCGACAGGCCGTATTTCTTCCAGGCCGTCATCCAGGGGCACTTCACCACCAGGGTCCTGTTCACCGGCGATTTCTGCCTCGTTCTGATCTCCATGGTTCCAGGCTCAGGCGTCCACTCCCCGTAGGCCATGTAATGGATCATGTCCGTGGGGTTGCCGTCCCGTTGGCAGCGCAGGCGCATCCGGTGTCCCCGGCCGTGGGCGTAGTGCCTGGTTCCCGCCTTCACGATCTCCCGGCCGGATTCCCCGCACACCTCCAGGACCGCCCGCGCCAAAAGCCCGAACATCACCGCGTGGTGCTCCACCGCAAAACGTCCTTCCCCGGCTCCGGTCAGATGTTTGCTGTGATCCGCGACCTGGGCGGTGATGGAATAGGCCTGCTGCTCCAGCCAGGAACACCATTCGTCGGACAAGTTCACATCCGGCCACTGCTCAAATGTCCGGGCCAGCTCCCGCTCCACCTGTCTTGCAAAGACCAGGCAGCCCTTTTCCAGCACTCCGCCCTTGGTCGCGTGCTGGATTCCACTGGCCTCAATGACACTGCGATTCTCCTTCTGGTGCAGGTGCAGGTGGAGATCCAGCAGGGAGACAAGAATCCGCGAAGCCGTGTCCTCATCCATACCCGCGTCCAGATAAAACCGGTAAATTCCCATGAACCAGTGGTATGTCACCTTGCGCAGCGCCAAAAACAGCGGCTCCTCCACCTCGTCCTCCCGACAGGGCGCGCTCCCGGCCGGGCTGTAAGACCACTTTTTCTGGTGGTAGGCCCGCATGGCTCCTGCTATGCGGTGGAAATCCACAGGGTTTCCGCTGCGCTCCAGGGCGTCTGAAACGGTGAGAATGATCTCCGAGATATTGTGCACCGTGACGGTCCCGGCCAGCATCTGCATCACGTGGGCCGGCTTCACCTCGATACACCCGCCCAGGGGCGAGAAAAACTCCAAAAGATAGTCCCGCTCCTCTTTCGGCCACGGCCCCTCATCGGGGAAGGTCAGATAGGTAAGCCCTTCCCCGGCCAGCGTCTCACCGGCGATGCGGCTCACCATGTTGGGGAGAATATTGGCCACCAGAATGTCGTTTCCCAGCATTTCCAGATAGTCGCGCCCCTCCGGTTTGGGGGGAAATGCGTACAGCACCGGCAGCTTTCCTCCCCGCTCCCGCACCTTCCGGTAATAGGGGGCCAGCACCTGTTCTATCAGCCCCGGAGCCACCGCGGGCGGCGGCGCAAAGAGGATGATCTCCGGCTCCATCTGTTCCAGCGCGCCCGCATTGTCGTCCAATATGACCGGAAACTCAAATTTTTCCTGCTTTCTGGCCAGATCCGCCCCGTCGGCGGTCACCGCCGCCATACACCGCCCGGCGGCCTCCCCCAGCATATGTTTGTAGCAGGGGTAAATGTACTCCATGAGATAACCCATGCCCAGTATCACCATGTTCCGTTCCTGTCTCAAAATCTCCGCCTCCTTATATACCCAGATATGCTTTCTTCACGTTCTCGTCCGCCAGCAGGTCGCGCCCCGCGCCCTGGAGGGTGATCTCGCCGGTTTCCAGCACATACCCCCAGTCCGCGATCTGAAGCGCCATGCTGGCGTTCTGCTCGATCAGCAGGATGGTCTTGCCCATCTCCTTGATCTTTAAGATCAGTCCGAAAATCTCCTCCACCACGATGGGCGCAAGGCCCATGGACGGCTCGTCGAACATGACCAGCCTGGGGTCGAACATCAGCCCCCTGGCAATGGCCAGCATCTGCTGCTCGCCGCCGGACAGGGTGCCGCCCAGCTGGCTCTTTCGCTCCTTCAGCCGCGGAAACAGGTCATACATCTCCTCCACCTTTTCCCTCACCTTTACCCTGGAGATCGCCCGGTCGCCGAAGCTTCCCGCCACCAGGTTTTCCTCCACCGTCATCCGCGGGAAGATATGCCGTCCCTCGGGCACGTGGCAGATTCCCCGCTGCACGATCCGGCTGGCTCTCTCCCGGGTAATGTCCTCCCCTGCGAAGGAAACGGAGCCGCCCGATTTGGCCGCCAGGCCGGAAACCGCCATCAGGGTGGTGGTCTTGCCCGCCCCGTTGGCCCCGATCAGGGACACGATCTGATTCTCCTTCACCTCCAGGCTGACGCCCCGAAGCGCGGAGATATTTCCGTAATCCACCGAAAGATTCTCTATTTTCAGCATAACGTTCCCTCCCTTAAACGGCAATCGGCTTGCCGAAATACGCCTCGATCACTTCGTCGTTGTTCTTCACTTCCTCCGGCGTGCCGGAAAAAAGTTTTTTGCCGTAGTTCAACACCATAATGCGGTTGCACAGGTTCATAATGAACTTCATGTCGTGCTCAATCACCACGATGGTGTAACCCATGCCGTTGAGCATCTTGACAAAGCTGAGCAGCTGCATGGTTTCATTGGGGTTCATACCCGCCGCAGGCTCGTCCAAGAGCAGAATGTCCGGCTTCATGGCCAGGGCCCTGGCGATCTCCACCTTCCGCTGGGTGCCGTAGGCCAGATTGCCCGCCTTGGTGAGAGCGTATTCGCTCAGCCCCACCATCTCCAACAGCTCCATGCCCTGACGCTCCACCGCCTCCTCGTCGGCCCGGTAGGCCCTGGTGTGGAAAATCGCGTCCCACAGCTGGGTTTTGGTGTGCATATGAAAGCCGATTTTGATGTTGTCGAGCACCGTCATATTGTTAAACAGCTTGATATTCTGAAAGGTCCTGGCCATCCCCTTGGCGGCGATCTGCTCCGGGCGGATGCCCGTGATGGCCTCGCCCTTTAAGAACACATCCCCGTGGGTTGCGGCGTAATTGCCCGAGCAGACGTTAAAGAACGTGGTCTTACCGGCTCCGTTGGGTCCGATCACCCCGAAAATCTCCCCCTTCTCCACCTGCATGTCCACCTGCTCCACCGCCTTTAAGCCGCCGAAATACATACAGACCTGTTTTGTCTCCAATATCGTCATTTTCCGCTCCTTTCGGCCTTCTTGCCGCTGTTCTTCGTCCGCTTGACCGCAAATACGCTGTTGGACGCGCCCACCAGCCCCTGGGGCCTGAACCACATCATCACAATGATCAGCACCGCGTACATCACCATCCGGTAATCCGCCGCGAAGCGGAACACCTCGGTGATGGTGTTCACCACCAGGGAACCGGCCACCGGCCCGATCAGGGTGCCCTGACCGCCGATGATCACCATGGCCAGAATGTTGAAGCCCTCGTCCATGGAGAACATATCCGAGGAGATGAACTGGTAATAGTAAGCCGCAAAGCAGCCCGCCACCCCGGCGATAAACGCTCCGAAGCTGAAATTCAGGGATTTAAACCGCCTGGTATTCACCCCCAGAAAGGAAGCAGCAACCTGATCCTCCCGGATGGCGATCCAGGCCCGGCCGATGCGGGAGCTCACCACCCTGCGCATCATAAACAGCACCAGAACCGCCAGCACCAGGGCCAGGTAGTAGAAATGCACCGGTTCGGAGAGCCTGAGGCCGAAAATCTCCGGTCTGGGAATCCCCTTGATCCCCATGGGTCCCCCGGTCAGCCCGGTCCAATTCAAGGCCACCAGGCGGGTGATCTCGGAGAAACCGATGGTCACAATCGCCAGATAAACGCCCGCCAGCTTGATGGTGGGCAGGCTGACCAGAAAGCCGAACAGCGCGGTCACAAACCCGCTGATGAACAGCAGGGGCAGAAAACCCACCTGGTATTTCACGGCCAGGATTCCCGCAGTGTAGGAGCCGATACAGTACAGGCCCGCATGGCCCAGGTTCATCTGCCCGGAGTAGCCGTTGATCATGTTCAGAGAACCGGCCAGCATGGTGTAGAGCAGGATGCGGATTAAAATTCCCAGCAGGTAGCTGCTGTGCACTACCACCGGCAGCAGGACCAGCAGGACGCCCAGCGCTGCCAGGACCATATTCCGGTGATTTTTGATCCATTCCATCATAATTTAATACCTCCTTTTCGGCCGAACAGTCCCTGGGGCTTGACGAGGAGCACCAGGATCAAAAACACAAAGGCGATGGCATCCCGAAGCCCGGTGGTCATAAACATAATGCCGATATTTTCACAGATTCCGATCAGCAGGCCGCCGATTGCGGCTCCGGCCACGTCCGTCAGGCCGCCCAGCACCGAGGCGCTGAATGCCTTCATTCCCACCGCGCCGCCCATGGTTGGGACGATGGTGCCGTAGTAGATTCCCAGCAGCACGCCGCCCACTCCGCCCAGGGCGCAGCCCAGCACATTTCCGGTCAGGGTGGACCGCTCCACGTCGATTCCCACCAGGGCGGCCGCCTTCTTGTCCTGGGAAACGCTGCGCAGCGTCATGCCGGTTCTGGTTCTGTTTAAGAAAATGCTCAGGGCGGCCGACAGGCCGATCACCAGACCGAAGATCAGAAGCTGGAGAAAGGAAATTCGGATTCCCCCAAGGGAAATGAACCTGCCCCCGAAAAAGGTGGGCATCCCCTTCACCTGGCTGCCGAACAGAATCTGGGCCAGGTTCTTCAGCAGCATGCTCATGCCGATGGTGCAGATCAGGGAAATATGACGGGGTGCGTCGAAAAAGTGCTCGTAGCAGACCTTGTGGATCACCACTCCGCCCAGGCCCGCCATGAGAAATCCCGCCAGCAGGGCGGGCACCAGATGGGCGCCGAAAAACTCAAAACAGTAGTACGCGGCAAAGGCTCCGATCATCACCACCTCGCCGTAGGCGAAGGTCACCAGGCCGGTCACGCCCACGATGGTGCTGTAGCCGATGGCCATCAGCGCATAGATCATTCCCTGGCAGACGCCGTTTAAAATTTGTTCCAAAAGATACATGATTATCCCCTCTTTTTTACAATTTTTCCGATTTTAGGGTATCAAAAAAGGCAAGGCGCATTGGCATTGCCTTTTAAATGTTGCCGGATGAATTTATTCGTCGTAGTAGTCGTATCCGGTGAGCGCCACCCACTTGCCGTCCTGAATCGCCATCACCCGGTATTTGCGGTGCACGTCCCCGTCCTCGGTGAAGGTGATGGGGCCAGTGATGCCCATAAAGTTGTCCGTAGCGGCAAGAGCGTCCCGCACCGCGCTTCTGGACACTTCCTCCGCGCGACCGATGGCGTCCGCCACCAGAAGAGCCGTGTCGTAAGCGCTGGCCGCCTGGATGTTGGGCTTGAAGCCGGCCCGCTTCTCAAACTCTTCGGCGAACTCCATGGCCTTGGGATCGCTCTCCTCGATGATGAACGGGGACTCCGCGATCAGGCCCTCCACGTCGGCTCCGCCCAGCTGGATCAGCTGATCCGAGTACATGGCGCCCGCTCCCATGATCTGCACGTCCCAGCCAGCCTGCTTGACCTGCTTGGAAATGATGGCCGCCTCGTTGTACTGGGTGATCAGGCACAGCGCGTCCGGATCGGTCTGGCGCACCTTGCTGATCACGGCGTTGAAATCCTTCTCTCCTTCAATAAAGCTCTCGGTGGCCGTCACCGCGACGCCGCTCTCCTCACAGGCCTGTTTGAAGTTCTCAGAAGTCACCACGCCCCAGTCGTTGTTCATGAAAATCACGCCGACGCTCTCGGCGCCGATGTACTTCTTGGCCATGTACTTGGCCATAAAGGGCCCCTCGTCGTCCTGGCGTCCCACCACGCCGAACATGTAGTCGCCCATCTTGGCGAAATCCGGGTGGGAGGCGCTGGGAGAAATCTGAACCAGACCCTTCTCCTGGTAAATGGGCGCGCTGGCCATACAGCTGGAGCTGCTGAAATCGCCGATCACCGCCACGATGTCCTCCTCCTCGCAGAAGATTCTGGCCACGTCCGCGCTCTCCTTGGCGTCCCCCTTGCTGTCCTTGACCACCATCTCGATGGGCCGGCCCTTCACGCCGCCCGCCGCATTGACCACCTCTGCCGCCATCTGGGTGGCCACCTGGAACCCTTTACCGTACTCCGCGCTGTTGCCCGTGATAGGAGCTGCAACGCCGATACGGATGGGATTCTCCCCGGATTCCCCCGCCTCCTGGGAGGCGTTCTCCCCGGTCTGTCCCCCACTTGTCTCGGTTCCCGCCGACGGAGCCTTGGCTTCTGCCCCGGAACAGCCTGCCGTCACGGAGGCCATCATGGCTACAGCCAACAGTACCGCAATCCTCTTTCTCATGTTCTACTTCCTCCTTGTTTTTTGTTATCTTTATTATAGAACATGTGTCACAAGTTCACAACGTCACAATTCAACGCTTCTGTGGACTTTTTACAGGATCTTGTCGCGGTACTCCTTCGGCGTCATCCCGGCGTACTCCTTGAACAACCTGGTAAAATAGCGCACGTCGTCGATGCCGCACTGACAGGCCACCTCGTAGATCTTCCGGCTCACGTCGGCCAAAAGCCCCTTGGCCCGCTCCATGCGCTTCTCATTGAGGCAGCGCACGAACCCGGTTCCCGTCTCCTCCTTGAATCTGGCGGACAGATAATTGGGCGAGACCATCAGCGTCTCCTCCAGAGTCTGCAGCGTAAATTCCGAGCGGTAATAGTTCCGGTCGATCTCCTCCAGGGCCGACTTGATCAGCGCGGAACAGCTGCGGTTTCTGGTCTCTCCGATGAGGCGGACGCAGCCCATAACGGCCCGCTCCATAAACGGCAGAAGTTGTTCCGGCGGCAGCGCCTTCACCGTCTCCGCCGGATGCCCGGTTTCGCAGAGCTCCCCCAGCCGCTCCGCCGTCTCCTTCTCCTCCCCTGCGCTGATAAAGCGCACCAGCCGGGCGGTCATGCCCGCCATGCGCGCCCCGGTTCCGGCGGACTCCTCCGTCCGCTCCACCGGCGGCACCAGGATGGAATGGCGGCGTTTTAAAATCTGCTGCCCGGTCTTTGCCAGCACCGCCTCCAGCTGCTCCAGCTCCAGGGGTTTGAGCACGTAATCCACCACGCATTTTAACTTCACCGCCTTTTGGGCGTAGGCGAAGTCGCTGTAACCCGAGATCAGAATAATCAGGGGCGGTTTTTCCTCGCGTTCCAGCTGCTCCGCCAGCTCCAGCCCGCTTATGCCGGGCATCCGGATATCCGTGACCAGCAGATCCGCCTGATGCTCCCGCACCGCCGCCAGGGCCTCCTCGCCGTTTTTGGCGCAGCCCACAAGGCAAATCCCCAGTTTATTCCAATCTACCCACTCTGCGATCCCCTCGCGGATGATCTTCTCGTCATCTGCGACCACCGCCCGAATCATTTCCCCCTCCATAAGCTTCTCCTCCTGTTTTTTCCAATGGGATTCGGATCACGGCCACCGTCAGGTCCCCCTGAATCCGGTACTGCAATGTATACTCCTCCCCGTATTGGTGCCTCAGCCGGTCATTGACATTTTTGATCCCATAACTCTTGGGCTTCACATTCTCCGCCGGATAGAGGATCCTTTGAATCACTTCCAGGTCCGCCTGATGCCCGTCGTTCATCACCCGGAACACCATGTGCCCGCTCTCGATCTCCCCGGTAATGGTCAGATGGCCGTTCTCATACTGCCCCTCGTCAAAACCGTGGATGATGGCGTTCTCCACCAGTGGCTGCAGCAGCAGCTTGATAATGATGCAGCTGTTCATCTCCTCCTGGATGCGGATCTCGGACTCAAAGCAGTTCTCAAACCGGATCTGCTGTAGATTGATGTAGCTCTGAACCTGTTTGATCTCGTCCTGTACCGCAATGAGATTCTGGCCGTTGTTCAGGGAATAGCGCAGCATGGTGGCCAGGGAGACTACCATTTTCTGGATATCCCGGGCTCCGTAGCGGATGGCCATCCAGTTGATGGAATCCAGGGTATTATAGAGAAAATGGGGATTGATCTGCGCTTGAAGCGCCGCCAGCTCCGACTGCTTTTCCCGGATCTTTGCCACGTATACCTCCTGAATCAGGTCCCCGATCATGTCCATCATGTAGTTGAAGCTCTGGTACAGGGTTTTCATCTCCCCGGTCTGGCGCGAGGAGTCGATGCGGATGTCCAGATCCCCCTCCCGCACCTGGTTCATCACCTGGGAAATGTGTATGACCGGCCTGGATATGTATGTGGAAAAATAGATCGCCAACAGCAGCACGGCCACGATGGCCACGGCGCTGATCGCCATCACATGGCCCCGCAGTGCGGAGCCGGCCGCCAGGATTTCCCGCATGGGAACATCCGCCGCCACCCGCCACCCAACCGTGTGAATGGGCCGGATGATCACCATGTGCTTGTTCCGGTCAATGAACGCCCCGCTGCGCCCTTCCCCAAACCGCTCATTTCCGTCCTGGTGGTAATGGGAATAGGGCAGAATAATCCTGCCCTGGTCGTCCAGAAGGTACACCAGCCCCTTCTGGACGCTGATCTGATTCAGACGGGTAGACAGAATCTGCACATCGATGTTGACCTCCAGCAGCGCCAGATCCCGCATGTCCCGGTCGTCGCTTAGGATCACCTTGGAAAGCCTGAGAAACGTCCGGTCCGCCTCCTCGTTCTCCGTCAGCACAAACTTTCCTCCCGCGGCCCGGGTTTTCTGAACCCACTCCTCCCCGGCCAGATCCGGGGCTGCCAGGAACCCGCGGACTGGTTCCCGGCCGGGCGAGCCGCCGTCGGGATATTCTGCCTCATCCCGGTAAAACTCCCCGTTGCGCACAGGGTATAATCTCACCTTCTCCACCGTCAGCTTCCGCCGCAGCCCGGAGATAGCCCGCTCGCCCTGTTCCCGCACCGCCCGTCCGGCGGCTTCGCCGCCCTGGTCCGCGAAATCCGTGAGCGCGGCCTGAAGCTGCCGGTCCACGCAGAGGTTCAGCGTCTCGGAAAACATATCGCTGAACAGGCTGTTGATATCGCGGACTCCCACCTCCACCGCCTCGCGGGTCACGCTCTCCATCTGGGTGTCGATGGTACCCGACACCGCCCGGTTCACCGCCGTCAGCACCACAATCATAAACAGGCTGATCAATACCGTATAGCTGATAAACAGCCGCTTTTTCAGCATATTCCCTCCCGCCCCGAAACGCCTATTCCGCCCGGGCCAGATATTCCTCCCTGGCCCGGCTCAGAAGCCCGGGGTCCTCCAATAAAGCTTTTCCCATCTCAGCCAGCACGCTTGCCGCGTACAGCATCCCCTTCCTGCCGATGGGCGAGCAGGACTGGGCCGTCACCGCCCAGTGGTGCCCCGGCGTGCCCCGGGTGAAACAGACCGTGTTGATCTCCACCGAGGGAACCGTCTGGCTGACTGCTGAGAAGTCCGTGGAACCGCTGCCCGCCAGCTCCCTGCCCTCCGGCGGAGTGAGCTCCCCGCAGATCGTCCCCGGAAGCCCCAGGCTCTCCCCCAGACCGGCCGCCAGCCGCAGCTCCGGCTCCTCCCACCGCGGCAGCGGAACCCTCCGCATGCAGCCGTAAGCCAGATCCGCAAGGGTGGTGTTGATTCTGGTAGACTTGCCGCGTGCCAGAAATTCCCACTCCACTTCCGTCCCGCTCATCATAGCGGCTCCCCTGGCCACCTGGATCAGCCGTTCCGTCACCTGGTCCACGATCCGGCGGCGGTTGCTCCGCACAAAATACCACACCTCCGCGAAATCCGGCACCACGTTGGGCTTTTCTCCCGCGGACAGATAGCTGTAGTGAATCCGCACGCCGTCCGGCACGTGCTCCCGCAGATAATTGGCTCCCACGCTCATCATCTCCGCCCCGTCCAGGGCGCTTCGCCCCATCTCCGGACACACGGAAGCGTGGGCGCTTCTGCCGTGGAACCGGAAACGGATGGAATCCATAGCCTTGTGGCAGACTTCCCCGCAGCAGTAATGGTCCTCCGGATGCCAGGCCAGCGCAACGTCCAGTTCTTTAAAATACCCTTCCTCCGCCATCTTTGTCTTCCCGAACAGCGTCTCCTCCGCCGGACATCCGTATACCACCAAAGTCCCGGAGAGTCCGCCCTTCTCCATCTCCTCCCGCAGGGCCATCGCCGCCGCGGCGGCTCCCACGCCCAGCAGATTGTGACCGCAGCCGTGGCCGCTTCTTCCATCCCCGTTGTAGCAGGTTCCCTCCGTCTGGTTCAGCTTGGGCAGGGCGTCGTACTCGCAGAGAAAACCGATCACCGGCCCGCCGCTTCCGTAAACCGCGCGGAAGGCCGTGGGCTGGCTTCCCAGGCCCTGTTCCACCGCAAATCCGGCCTGTTCCAGCATGGCGCAAAGCTCCGCGGCCGACTGCCGCTCCTCCCCCGCCAGCTCCGCGTAGCCGTGAATCTTCAACGCCCGCTGCCAAAATTCCTCCCCATGACCCTCTATGTAGTCCGCAATCCAATTCATGTTCCGTCTCTCCTCCGTCTTTTTCTGCTTCTATTATCGCATATGAGGAGGCAGTTATGGAGTGTAAAAAATAACGATTCTGTGGACTTTTCTACTTTCCCCGGGTCAACGCCGCCAGCTCCGGATAGCACAAAAATACGGCGCTTCACAACCTCAGCTGCAAAGCGCCGTAAGGGGCGGGCCGTCCCCGGTATGAGCAAGCTGCCGGGCGGCGGACACGCAGAACAGTGCCGCCGCCCACACGCATTTACCCGATCCGGCCCTGGTCCATAAACTTCGCCAGTTCCTTGGCGAAATACGTCAGCAGAATCCCGGCTCCCGCCCGGTAGATGCTGGTGGCCGTCTCGCAGATGATGCTCTCCTCGTCCACATACCCCAGGCTGGCCGCGGCCTTCACCATGGCGTACTCGCCGCTGACGCTGTAGGCGGCCACCGGCACGTCGATCTGTTCCGCAGCGTCCCGGATCACGTCCAGGTAGGACAGGGCGGGCTTGATCATAATGATGTCCGCACCCTCGTCCAGATCGGAGAATACTTCCTTCACGGCCTCCTTCCGGTTATGGTAATCCATCTGATAGCTCTTGCGGTCCCCGAAGGCGGGGGCGGAACCGGCCGCGTCCCGGAAGGGCCCGTAGAAGGAGGAGGCGTACTTGGCCGCATAGGACATGATGGGCACCGTGCAGTAGCCGTTCTCATCCAGTTTTTCCCGGATCGCGGCCACCCGGCCGTCCATCATATCCGAGGGGGCCACCATGTCCGCCCCTGCCTGGACCTGGCTTAAGGCGATCCGTGCCAGATACTCCAGAGTCTTGTCGTTGTCCACGTACTCCCCGTCCAGGATGCCGCAGTGGCCGTGGGAGGTGTACTCGCACATGCACACGTCGCCGATATAGTACAGGTCCGGCACCTCCCGCTTGGCAAGGCGGAATGCGCGCTGGATGATTCCATCCTCGCTCCAGGCCCCGGTGCCGCACTCGTCCTTGTGGTCCGGGATTCCGAAGAGCATCACGCTGGGCACGCCCGCATCCGCCACCTCAGCCAGTGCCTGGGGCAGCCGGTCCAGGCTGTAGCGGTACTGGCCCGGCATGGTGGGAATCTCTTCCTTTATGTTCTGCCCCTCCCGCACGAACATGGGATAAATCAGGGAGGATTTGTCCATCCTGGTCTCCCGCACCATTTTGCGCAGCACGGGGCTGGTTCTCAGCCTTCTGGGTCTGTTGGTCAGTTCCATCATTTTACCTCCCTGGCCGCGGCCTCGATCACGCGGCACGTCTTTTCCATATCCTCCTCCGTGTGAGCGGCGGAGAGGAACAGAATCTCAAACTGGGACGGCGCGGTGTAGATGCCGTTCTCCAAAAGATAGTGAAAATACCGCCCGTAAAGCCCGGTATCCGAGGTCAGGGCGCTCTCGTAATCCGTCACCGGCTGTTCGGTGAAAAACACGCTGAACAGAGATCCCGCCCGGTTCACCTGTGCCTTGGGCAGAGCCGCCGCCAGAGCTGCGGTCAGACGGTCGGCCTTTGCGTTCAGTTCTTCGTACAGCTCGGGTCCGTCCATCAGGATCTTTAAGGTGGCGATGCCCGCCGCCGTTGCGATGGGGTTGCCGGACAAGGTTCCCGCCTGGTAGACCTTTCCAAGCGGGGAAACCGACTCCATGATCTCCCTGCGGCCGCCGTAGACGCCCATGGGCATGCCGCCGCCCACGATCTTGCCCAGAGTGGTCAAATCCGGCGTCACATGATAATATCCCTGGGCCCCGCCCAGCCCCATGCGAAAGCCCGTGATCACCTCGTCGAAAATCAGAACCGCGCCGTTCCTCGTGGTGATTTCGCGGAGAAACTCCAGAAATCCCGGCTGCGGGGGAACCAGTCCCATGTTGGCCGCCACCGGCTCCACCACCACGGCTGCGATCTTGCCCGGATGCTGGCCAAATAGACGGGTCACGGACTCGCGGCTGTTGTAATCCGCCAGCAGCGTATGCTTGGTGTAGGAGCGGGGAACACCGGCGCTGTCCGGGGCCGAGCCGGTCAGCGCGCCGGAGCCGGCCTTCACCAAAAGGCCGTCGGAATGGCCATGGTAACAGCCCTTGAACTTGATGATCTTATTCCGTCCGGTATAACCCCTGGCCGCCCGGATGGCGCTCATCACCGCCTCGGTGCCGGAGCTGACCATACGCATCATCTCCATGGATGGGAGGCAGGCCTTGATCATTTCCCCCAGGGTGAGCTCCTTGCGGGTGGGCGCGCCAAAGGAAAGGCCGTCCGCGCAGGCCTCCTGCACCGCCCGGATCACCGGCTCGCAGCCGTGCCCCAGAATACAGGGCCCCCAGGAATCCACATAGTCGATATATTCGTTGCCGTCCTCGTCGTAGATGTGGGACCCGCTTGCGCGCTTGACAAACACCGGCGTCCCGCCCACGGAACCGAAGGCCCGCACCGGACTGTTGACGCCGCCCGGAAATACCTCCCGGGAACGGTCGTATAAGATTTTTGATTCATCCAGCTTCATCGTCTCTCGTCTCCTTCTGATCTGTCGTTTAAGATGGCTTCGGCCATGCCGCGGACGGTGAATTCCTTCGCCAGCACGTCCACGCGGCGCCCATGGCTTTCAAGGGCTCCCGCCGTCACATCCCCGATGCACACGGTGCGGATACCCGCCAGCCGTTCCATGGCCTCGCCGCCCATCTGCTCGAAATACGCTTCCACGCCAGAGGCGCTGGCAAAGGTGATGTAGTCGCAGCCCGTCTGCGGCCCGGCTGCTTCTTGGACCGGAAGCCCGCCTGTTACATCATACAGGACAATGTCGTCAAAGGCAACACCCGCGCGGGATAAAATTTCCGTCAGCTCCGGGGAGCCGCCCCGGGAGCGGGGGATCAGAATGCGCGGAGACGCCCCTTCCCGTGCTGTGAGGGCTGCCCCACCGCCCTCGGTCTGGCATACCTGCGCCAACAGCTCCGCCAGCTCCCGCGTCCGGTACACCTGGGGCATGTAGTCCGCCCGGAAGCCGTATTTGAGCAGCTCCCCGGCGGTTCCCGGCCCCACCACGGCAAATTTCACCCGGCCCAGGGCCCGGAAATCCCGCCCTGACTTTAACAGGCCGCTGAAAAACAACCGAACGCCGTTGGCGCTGGTGAACACAATCACCTCATACCGGGAAAGCCGCCCGTAAGCCGCCTCCATCTCCGGGGAGTCCGCGTGGGAGTTCACCTCCATGGCTCCCGCGCACTCCACCTTCGCGCCCAGGCTGTCAAGCAGCGCTCCCAGCCGTTCCCGAAACGATGCAGTGCCGGTAATCCCGACCCGGACTCCCCCTAAGGGCAGCCCCGACTTGCAGGACAGATCCAGGGCGGCGGCCTCCCCGGCCACAATGATGGCAGGCGTGTGAAGCCCTGCTTCCAGCACCTTGCCCTGGATATCTCCCAGACAGCCCCGCACGGTTCTGGCATTTTCCAGGGTGCCGTTCTCGATCACGGCGGCAGGCAGGCTCTCCGGCCTTCCGGCCTTCACAAGCCCCTCCACAATGGCGGGAAGGCTGTTTAAGCCCATAAGAAATACCAGGGTTCCGGGCAGCGCCGCCACCTGGCCGAATTCCGGGGGTAATCCGCCTTCCTCGCCCTTGGTGTGGCCGGTAATCACGTGGAAGCTGCGGCTCAAACTCCGGTGAGTCACCGGGATACCGGCGCACTCCGGCACGGCCACCGCCGAGGTGACTCCGGGAATGATCTTATAGGGAATCCCCTCCACCGCCAGGGCCAGAGCTTCCTCCCCGCCCCTTCCGAACACGAAGGGATCTCCGCCCTTCAACCGGACCACATAGAGGCCCTCTCTTCCCAGCTCCACCAACAGCCGGTTGATCTCCTCCTGCTTCATGGAATGCCGGCCGGCCCGCTTGCCCACGTATACCTTCCGGCAGTCCGGGCGTGCCGCGGCCAGAAGCTGCTCAGAGGACAGGGAATCGTAAACCACCGCATCACAGGCTTTCAGGCAGGAAAGCCCCTTTACCGTGATCAGCCCCGGATCACCGGGGCCGGCCCCCACCAATACTACCATACCGTTTCTCATGCTCCGCCAAGACCCTCAGCCGCACGGCGGGCCAGCTCCCCCGCCTCCTCCGGCTGTCCTTTCAGATGGATTTTGTATACCCGGCCGTTCCTGCCGCTGATTCCAAATACTTCCAGCAGACCGCCCTCCAGCCGGGAGTAGACGCCGATGGGCTCGTGGCACCCGGCGTCCAGGAGCTTTAACACCTGCCGCTCCAGATTCAGGCACAGCCACGTTTCCCGGTGGCTGATCCCGCTTAAAATTCCGGCCGCCCTGCTGTCCGCCCTGCCCTCCACGGCCAGGATCCCCTGGCCTCCGGCCGGGATGAAGCTCTCGCATTCCAGAAACTGGAAATTGTAGCGTGGATCCTCCAGCAGCCCCAGCCGCTTAAGTCCGGCCGCGGCCAGAATGATGCCGTGGTACATGCCGCTCTCCAGCTTTCCTAAGCGGGTCTGCACATTTCCACGCAGATTCTCACACCGCACCGAACCGCCGGGCCACAGTTCTGTTCCCAACAGCTCGATCTGAAGCTTTCTGCGCGGGCTGGAGGTGCCGATCACAATCTCCCCGGTCTCCGGAACCGGACGTCCGGCCGCCGTCACCAGCACGTCCCTGGGGTCCTCCCGCCGGGGCACGCCCACGATGGAAAGACCCGCCGCCAATTCCATCGGCATATCCTTGGCGCTGTGGACCGCCAGATCCAGACGTCCCTCCAGAATCCCCTCCTCGAACTCGGAGACGAACACGCCCTTGCCTCCGAACTCCTGCAGTGGTTTATTCAAAATCTTATCCCCGGTGGTCAGGCGCGCTTCCAAAAGGACCTGGGTGCCCGGAGCCGCGGCCCGCAGGGAATCCGCCACCATCCCGGTCTGTATCATGGCCAACCGGCTGTTTCTGGTTCCTATGCGTATGGTATGTGTGGTATTATCCATGGCTCTCTTCCAACTTTCTTTCGATCATTCTTTTGACTGTCCCATCCTCAAGGCCGCCGCCCGCGCTCATGGCCAGCTCGGCCAGCCGGTAAAAGATTTCCTCCCGCACCGGCTGGGAATCCACCAGCGCCTTGACCATTTCCCGGTTCTCCTTCATCCACCCGGCGGCGGCTCCCGCCCCCTCGGGGATGGCGGCCCGGACCCGGTCCTTCAGCATCCGCGCGATGGCTGGGCTGGCCCCTCCGGTGGATATGCCCACCACAATATCCCCGTCCTTCACCAGGGCGGGGAAAATAAAACTGCACTCTTCTTGAACGTCCACCACATTGACAGGAATCCGCAGGCTTTTGCAGCGCCGGGAAATGGCCCGGTTTAAACCCTCGTCGGAGGTGGCGGCGATCACAAAATCCGCCCCGTCCACATCCTCCGGCGCGCAGGCCCTGGCCTCATAGGAGATTCGTCCCATCTCCGCCAGGGCGGCGATCTCCTCCTCCGCCTCCGGCGCGATCACCCGCACCGCTGCCCCGTACTCCAGCATGGTAAAAACCTTGCGGGAAGCCACCTTACCGCCCCCCGCGATCAGACAGACCATGCCCTCCACATCCATATAAAAAGGGAAATACGCCAACCTTACGCCTCCTTTACCCAGGTCTCCAGGCCGTCCAGCACCTTTAAGACCACCTTCAGCTCCTCGCTGTCCACCCGGTCCCGGATCATAAACAACAGGCTCTCCGGGCTGCGCCCGGCAAAAGCGGTCCGAAGCTCCGCCAGACGGCCGATGTACGGATGAAACAGAATCTCCTTCACCGCCCCGTCCAGGTCCTCCTCCATAATGGCCCTGGCCCGGTCCAGCTCCTTTAAGCGGATCTGCTCGTTGTTTTTGGAAAGGGTGTCAAAATAATCAATGTCCCTCAGGGTCACGCCCGGCAGCTTGGCCGCCTCGGGGTCCATATCCAGGGGCACCGCCACGTCGATCAGAAGGCGCGGACGGTCTGGTTCCCTCCCGGCCATGGCCCGGGCAAGCTCATCCCGGGTGATGGTGTAATGGGGGCTGGTGGTGGCGCTGATCACAATGTCCATCTCTCCCATATATTGGTAACGGTCCCGGTAGTCCACCAACTTCACCCGGTCCCCCTTTGGCGCAAAATCCAGCACGGCGTGATGGCTTCTCACCGTGCCCGTCACCTGGATTCCCGGCTTGGCCAGAATATTCTTGGCGATGGTGGTTCCCATCTTTCCGGTGATGCCGATGATCATCACCCGCTTGATTCCCTGCGCGGGGAAATGGAACACCTCATTGGCCACCAGTGTGGCCACGGACAGCGGTGTGGTGGAGATGCGGGTGTCCGTACGGATCCGCTTGGCGCAGGCGATGGCCCTCTGAAACAGCACGTTGAGCTCATAGTCCACATGCTTTTTCTCCAGGGCCGCCTGGTAAGCGTCCCTCACCTGTCCCAAGATCTCATCCTCCCCCAGGACCATGGAGTCAAAGCCACAGCACACCTTAAAAAGGTGTGCTGTGGCTCTTTCACCGCTGTATATGTTCAGGTATTTGAGCAGCTCCTGCTGCGGAACCGCCTTTATGGAGGCCACCGCCTCCTGGAGCGCCCGGATGGCCGCCTTTCCGCCGGATAAGTAGACCTCGCTGCGGTTGCAGGTGCAGAGCACCACGCAGCCGTCCACGGCTCCGCTCTCCCGCAGCGTTCCGGCTAGCGCCTCCTTCTCCCTGGCGTCGAAGGCGAACCGCCCCCGGATCTCCGCCGGAGCTTTCTTGTAACTTACACTGATACAGTACATACTGGTCGTTTCCTAAGCTTTCTCTTGATTGGCTGCAATCCGGCCCCACGGTCTTCCGGTTCTGCCCCTGCCGCCCCAGGGCCGGATGTCAGCTTTAGTTCTGAGGTCCTGCCGTCTTGTGCTGGGAAACCGGCATCACGTGCATATTGCCGCGCTGCTCGTTCTCAGCCCAGAAGATATCGTCCGCAACCTTTGCCTCGGGATTTAACTCCACGCCTTCGAGAATGCGCTTCTTGAACTCCTTGTAGCCCGCCCGGTCGATCAGATGGCCGCCGTGCAGGTACTCGGGCTTGTAATCCAGCACCCAGGCGGAGAACTTCTGCCAGTTGCCGAACATGGCCAGGATTACATCCTCGGTCACCCAGTTCATAAACAGCTTGCCCGCTCTGGGATTCTGCTTGCCGGTACGGCCGCCCAGGGTCACGCGGTAGAGCTGCTTGGTGCCTCTGCTCCACGCGCCGGTGGGGCAGATCAGGGAACACTCGCCGCAGCCCACGCAGCAGCAGGTATCCTTGTCGATCTTGTTGTTGGCGTTTAAGCTCAGCACGCCGGTGGCATGATGCTGGCAGGCCTCCACACAGCAGCCGCAGCCGATGCAGCGGTCCACATCGTAGACCTGCTTATTCACGCCCATGATGCCGAAATCGTTGAAGTTCGCTTTCACGCAGTCGTTGGGACATCCGGCCACAGCCACCTTGATGTGGTAGTGGGACGGGAACACGATCCGCTCGATCTTGCGGGCCAGCTCATATGTATTGGCGTTGCCCTTGATACAGTGGGCGTTGCCGATGCAGCTCATCACGTTGCGGGCGCCGATGGTGGGATAGCCGCCGTCGTTTACGTCCATGTCCACGTTACACATCTCCACGTCCACATCCTGAATGTAACCCTTGATGAACTTGTTGACCTCTTCAATATTTTCGTATTTAATCCCGGGAATGTCAAGTGTTTGTCTCGTTCCCATGTGAAATGTTCCATTGCCCCAGCGCTCACAGATCTCCTGAACCATGCTCAGGTGCTTGGCGTTGATCAAGGCTCCGGGTACACGCATCTGCAGCATGAACTCGCCCTTGACCTTGGACTGTCTGAAACAGTTAATCCGTACCTTCTTTATGTTAATATCGTGATTCATAACCGATCCGCCCCTTTCTTAATCCACCAGATATTTTGCCTGGGTATAGTTGAATACCGGGCCGTCCAGACAGACGTATACCTCGTCGATCCGGCAATGTCCGCATTTTCCGACTGCGCAGGACATCTTCCGCTCAAAGGACACCCAGATCTTCTCCTCCGGCACTCCGCACTCCACCGCTTTTAAGCCGGTGAACTTCATCATTGGCGGCGGGCCTACGATCACTACCACGTAGTTTCCGTCAAAGCTGTCGAAGGGAATCTTATCAACAAACTCCGTCACAAAACCGGTGCTCCAGCCTTCCTTCTGATCCCTGTCCAGGGCGTAAATGGTGTTGAATTTCTCTTTCCAGCGCTCCAAATCGCTCTTGAAAATAATGCCTTCCTCGTTCTTGAAGCCGCAGATCAGATGTACGCTCTTCACAAAATCCGGCTGATCGTAGAACATGTTCAGCATGCTCTTCACCGGCGCCAAACCGGTTCCGCCGGTGATCAGCACCACGTGCTTGCCCGCAAACTGCTCCACAGGCCAGCCCTTGCCGTAAGCGCCGCGCAGGAACAGGGTGTCTCCGGGCTGCTTGTTAAAGATCTCGTCCGTCACCTTACCAACGGAACGGATGGTGAAGTCCATCCAGCCGTCGCCAAAGGAGCTGACAGAGATCGGAGCCTCGCCCACTTTGGGAATGGAGAGCTGTAAAAACTGTCCGTGCTGAGGCTTGATATCGGTTTCAACTTTAAATGTATACTCGTGCAGGCTCTCACGCTTTACATCCATAATCCTGCATGCAACTGGTTTTACGATATTTTCCATTTTTCCTCCACCTCAATTCTTTAGCTTTCAGTTCCAGTGATCTCGTCGATCGCCTTCGCCATCTTGTTCACCGTGGCCACAATGGAGATAAACTCCGGACAGCGGTCGATACAGCGCCCGCAGCCAACGCACATATGGTAATCCTTAAAGCGCGCTTTGTAGTCGTGGAACTTGTGGAGTACTTTGTAACGCATGCGGTCTCCGGCCGTGTGGCGGAACGCCATGCCGCCGGCCATCTGGTCAAAGCCCTCAACCTGGCAGGAAGCCGTGGTGCGCTTGCGCTCGCCCACGTTGGAGTTCTCATTGTAAATGATATCGGTGGTGGTAAAGCAGGTACAGGTGCTGCAGGCCACCGTACAGGCGCCGCAGGAAATGCAGCGGCCGTTGTATTCCTGCCACATCGGATGAGATTTCAGCTTGGTGAGAACGTCCTTGTCCGGGATCTCCGGAACAGTCAGGGAAATCTCGTTCTCCTTTATGTAATCCGGCTTAAAGCCGTTTTCTTCCATCTTCTCAAAATAGGGCGCCAGATCCTGGTCCTCCACGTCGAAGAGCAGCTCGCCGTCGCCGAACCGGACCGCCGCGGCATAGTCGTCGGCCTTATTGGTTCCCATGCTGACGCAGAAGCATGTATCCCATCCTTCTGTGCACTCCATCATCACGATCTTCACTTTTTCGTTCATGCGCTTGTAGTACAGATCCTCAAAACCGCCGTTGCCCAGGTAAATCCGCTCCTGGTGGTGCTGTGCGTGGATATCGCAGGGGCGCATAAAAATCAGCAGCTTCTTACTGGTAGCCTTGCTCTCGATATACTCGTCTTCGGTAAAATAAAACAGAGACTGAGTGATGGGGCTGAGCACCTCCTTAGCCGGCATATCCGACTTCTCCCGGTACTCAATATCCTCCGCGCGACAGACTCTGTCGTAGCGGATCAGATCGGTCTGGGAATACCTACCCTTTCCCTTAAACCGCTTGGGAGCCCAGATTTCGTATGTTTCGCTGAGCTTCTCAAAGATCTTATCCGCTTGT
Source organism: Enterocloster lavalensis (assembly GCF_046603895.1). Lineage (NCBI taxonomy): Bacteria > Bacillati > Bacillota > Clostridia > Lachnospirales > Lachnospiraceae > Enterocloster > Enterocloster lavalensis. The sequence continues at coordinate 5,802,962 of NZ_CP176637.1, read as the reverse complement.
TCATAGCTTACTTTGTAACCCATTTGACCATTGTCCTCCTTCTGTTCATGCCATGTACTTCCAGTATAACAGCAAGGAATGATAATGTACAATTATAATAAATAATAGATCAATAAATCAACGTTATTTATGTAACGATGTGAACCGGGCGGCCCTGAAACCGCCCAAATCCCTGCATTTTATGGAAAATACGGCAATCCGCCCCGGTCCGTGACAGCAATCTGCACCTGGTTCCCAGACCGTTTTTGATGGAAATCCGACATAAAAACCGGGGATTCGACCTGTCAAAAATCTAATTTTTCACATAAATTTTTCTCACAGGAGGCGGGAGCGCTGTCTGCAAGGGCCGGGCTTCCCCAACAGTCCCCGTGCGGCCTCAATCCTCTTGAAATTCCAGAATATCGCCGGGCTGGCATTTCAGCGCCCGGCAGATAGCCTCGAGGGTGGAGAAACGGATGGCCTTCACCTTCCCGGTCTTTAAATTGGACAGATTCACATTGGAGATTCCCACCTGGGCGGACAGCTCGTTGAGAGACATCTTCCGGTCCGCCATCACCCGGTCCAAACGAAGTATAATCGCCATGGCAGCCCCCTTAAAGCGTGGCGTCGTACTCGCTCTGAAGATACGAGCCGTACTCAAAAATCCGGGCCAGAACCAGCAGTAAACCTCCAGTAAACGCCACCAGATAGTCGAAGAGAAAGCTCATCCCCGAGACTTCTCCTTTAAACACCAGATAGGTGATGCCCAAAAGGTAAAGGATCTTGGAAGCCAGCCCCAGAAACAACAGGATAAAGCCCACGAACTTCACCGCACGGATATTCTCCGCGCAGAAGGGAGACTCTCCAGCCATCACCCGCCCCAGAATCCGCAGGATCTCCCAGATCACGGCAGAAAACGGCACCAGCACCAGGACAAATCCCAGCCCCATGTTCACCATCTGCAACGTCTTCGGGGAATAGGCTCCCCGGATACCCACAGGTGAGGCGTAGGACGGAACGGAGGACCCCACCTGGAAATTCTGCCCCGCCATGTCCACGGACAACCCGCCGAACCGGTTTTCCGCCGCCGTGAAGGCCGACTCCGGAGCCGCGGCCACCTTGATGCCATACCACACGTAGGATACGGCAAAAAGCGCCATCAACCCCATCATGATCCATAAAAAACCCCGGATCACCCGGCAACTCGTTTTGATCTTTCTCAATCGTTCCATCTGTTCCTGCATACTTACCTCCATCCTGTGGATTCCCACTGTGGACCGGGAAACGGAATCCGGAATCTGGATTCCGCCTCCGGCCCGGCGCATTCCGGTACTGTTTCACAATTTCTTTCTATCTTTCTTCCAGTATATCAGCAGGCGGATATGAAAGTCAATAATTATTTAATGATAATCATTAAATCACATTTTCCGGCAAGTACATTTTGCAATTTTCACCTATTGTCTGGTATAATCAAGGAAACGTATCTCTTATCGACAGCCTGCGGCTGCCGACAATATATAATCAAAGAAACGTATCCCTGCCCATGCGAAAATCCCTTACGGATCGGAGGAAGCCCCTATGCCCAACACCATGTTTTTCAGCCTTCTGCTCAATATCGGACTGCTGGTGCTGATCGCCACTCTGCTCACCCATGTCCCCTTCGTGCGCCGCCTGCTGCTCAACTCCAACAATCCTGTGTCCGGCCAGATCGCCCTGGCGCTGATCTTCGGCGCGATCAGCATCGTGTCCACCTACACCGGGGTGCGGGCCCAGGGCGCAATCGTCAACACCCGTGTCATCGGCGTGCTGGCCGCCGGACTTTTGGGAGGCCCCTACGCCGGCATGGGCGCGGCTATCATCGGAGGCATGCACCGTTACCTCTTTGACATCGGCGGCTTCACCGCCGTCAGCTGCGCGGTGTCCACCTTCGTGGAGGGACTTATCGGCTCCGCATTTTCCAAACGCTTCAAGCAGGGCCGCCTGGACGGAACCGGCATCTTTCTCATCACCGCAGCGGCGGAGGTGGCCCAGATGGCGATCATCCTCCTCATCTCCCGCCCCTTCCAGGCGGCCCTGGATCTGGTGCGGCTGATCGCATTTCCCATGATCACCATGAACGCCCTGGGTATGGTGGTATTCATCCGCACCTTCAACCGGGTGTTCATCGAGGAGGACAGCGTGTTCGCCGGGAAGATGCGCCTGGCGCTGCGCATCGCGGACCAGAGCCTGCCCCATCTGCGAAAAGGACTGTACAGCACCGCGGATATGGAGTCAGCCGCCCAGATCATCTACCAGTCCATCTCCTGCGCCGCGGTGATGATCACCGATACCCGGAAAATACTGGCCTTCTGCGGCGACCCCAAATACACGGACCAGAAAACAGACCGGATTCTGGAGCCCATTCTGAAATCCATCCAGGATAAAAAGGCCACCACCTTTGTGAGCGCCGAGAAGCAGGACCCGCTTTACAGCCTGCTAAAAGGCCACACCATCATAGCGGCTCCCTTGATCGAACACAACGAGCCCATCGGCAGTCTGACCATCATGGTAAAAAAACAGTGGCACACCTCCGAGGCCAACGTGAGCTTCGCGGATGAGCTGGCCCGGCTGTTCTCCACCCAGCTGGAGCTCTCGGACCTGGAATACCAGAAAAAGCTGCGCCGCAAAGCCGAGCTGCGCGCCCTCCAGTCCCAGGTAAACCCACATTTTCTCTACAACGCGCTGAACACCATCTCCTATGTCTGCCGGGAGAATCCCGACCGGGCCAGGGAGCTCATTCTGACCCTGTCCAGCTATTACCGGCAGACGCTGGAAAACGACCGCTACATGCTGAGCCTGCATACGGAGCTCTACCATGTGAACAGCTATCTGGAGCTGGAAAAGGCCCGGTTCGAGGAAAAGCTGTCCGTGGAAATCCATGTGGACGAGGATCTGGACTGCATGGTCCCCTCCTTTATCCTTCAGCCGCTGGTGGAAAACGCCGTGCGGTACGGGGCGGACAAATCCGGCAACCGCTTCGTCTCCATCCGGGCCGTGCGCCGGGCCGGCCTGGCGGAAATCTCCGTCTCAGACCACGGCCCCGGCATTCCGCCCGCCGTGCTTGAAAACCTGCAGTCCGGAACGGGAAACGGAGGGGTGGGACTGGAGAATGTACACCGCCGCCTAAAGAGTATCTACGGAGAGGAAAACGGGCTGCAGGCTGTCAATACGCCCGAAGGCGCCTGCGTCTACTTCACCGTTCCCGCAGAAGGTCTTCCAAAGTCTGACGCCGTCTGAGCGGACACGCTGCAGATTCAAACGAAACAATCAATACAGGGGGAAATTTCTATGAAAATAGCGGTTATCGACGACGAGCGCCCGGCGCGCCGGGAACTGATCCATCAGATTCTGGAGGTGCTGCCAGGCAGCCAGATCGGGGAGGCGGACAGCGGCGCCTCCGCCCTGGAGCTTATCAGCTCCGGCGACTTCGACCTGCTGTTCATCGACATCAATTTAAACGATATGGAGGGAACCACGCTGGCAGCCGCCGCCCGGCGGATGATGCCACGGGCCCAGATTGTGTTCGCAACGGCCTACTCCCAGTACGCGGTAAAAGCCTTTGAGCTGGGCGTCAACAACTACATCTTAAAACCCTTTGATCCGGAACGGGTGCGCCGCGTCCTGGAAAAATGCCGGAAGGATCTGGAAAGCTCCTCCCCGGCCCAGCCCGCCGGCCGCCTGGCCATCAGCTCCGACCGAAAGATCGTCCTGCTGGATATCTCCCGGATCGTGTATGTGGAGACCTGCGGGCGCAGCTGCCTGATCCACACCACCGAGGGGGACTACACCGAGAACCAGCTCCTGGGCGAGTACGAAAAGCGCTTGAGCCCCCAGGGATTCTTCCGCATCCACAAGAGCTACCTGGTGAATCTGAACTATATCAGCGAGATGTTCCCCTGGGCCAACAACAGCCTTGCCGTGAAAATGCAGGGCTTTGAAAAGAACATACTGCCCGTCAGCCGGGAGAAGGTCAAAAACCTGCGCCAGCTGCTGGGACTCTGACCCTCCCCCTCTGCCGCGGTGCTTCCGAAAAACGCATTAACGTCTGTCTGCTAAGAAAACGTTAATGCGCTTTTTTTGACTGTTTGTGCACAATACACTGCATTTCACGCAAAAACTATTTTCTTTCATCTAATTTCCCCTATAATAAAAGCATACAACGGCCGTTATAAAATTAATCGTGGAGGTATTCAGTATGATAAGTTTCTTCGCTTGTTTGGCACTGTTGATTGTGGGATTTACCGTTTACAGTAAAATCGCGGAAAAAGTGTTCGGACCCGACGACCGCAAAACCCCGGCCATCACCATGGAGGACGGAAGCGACTACGTTCCCATGGGAACCGCCCGGATCTTTCTGATCCAGCTGCTCAACATCGCCGGCCTTGGACCTATCTTCGGCGCTCTGGCAGGTGCCTGCTGGGGTCCCAGCGTGTTCCTGTGGATCACCTTCGGAACCCTTCTCGGCGGGGGCGTCCACGACTATATGGTGGGCATGATGTCCATGCGCCACAAGGGAGCCAGCGTATCGGAGCTGACCGGCACCTATCTGGGAACCACCATGAAGCAGGTAATGCGGGTATTCTCCGTCGTACTCCTGGTGCTGGTGGGCGTAAGCTTCTCCACCGGCCCGGCCAACCTGTTGGCCATGCTGACCCCCAATGTGCTGAACACCAGGTTCTGGCTGGCCGTGGTTCTGATCTATTACTTTATCGCCACCTTCGTGCCCATTGACAAGGTGATCGGCAAGATTTACCCCATATTCGGAATCTGCCTCATCGTGATGGCCCTGGGCGTGGGCGGCGCCATCCTCCTGGGCGGCTACACCATCCCTGAGATCACCCTGGCGAACCTGCACCCGGCCAATACCCCCATCTGGCCCACGATGTTCGTGTCCGTGGCCTGCGGCGCGATCTCCGGTTTCCACGCCACCCAGTCCCCGCTGATGGCCCGCTGCCTGACAAACGAGCGCGACGGCCGCAAAGTGTTCTACGGCGCAATGGTGGCCGAGGGCGTCATCGCCCTGATCTGGGCCGCTGCGGGCGTGGCGTTCTACAACGGCACCGGCGGACTGTTGACAGCGCTTGGCGGCGGACAGTCCAGCGTGGTTTACGAAATCTGCTTCAAGCTCCTGGGACCGGTGGGCGCGGTCATCGCCATGATCGGCGTCATCGCCTGCCCCATCTCCTCTGCGGACACCGCTTACCGCAGCGCCCGCCTGACCCTGGCCGACTGGTTCAAAATCGATCAGAAGCCCATCAAAAACCGCCTGCTGCTGACCATCCCCCTGCTGGGCGTCGGCTCCATCCTGACCCAGTTCGACGTGCAGGTAGTGTGGAGATACTTCTCCTGGAGCAACCAGACCCTGGCCATGATCGCCCTGTGGTCCGCGAGCGTTTACCTGTTCCGCAGAAAACGCTTCTACTGGATCACCGCTCTTCCGGCTACCTTCATGTCCGCGGTGTCCTGCACCTACATACTGATCGCCAAGGAAGGCTTCCAGCTCTCCACCGCCATCGCGTACCCGGCGGGAATCCTTTTCGCCGCCGTCTGCCTGGGAACCTTTGTGTTCACCTGCGTGCTGGGCAAGGGGAAAAACGCGGCGGCTCCCACCCTGGAAGAAGGCGCTTCCGCATAACCACAGAGCAACGGGCCGCAGGCTGCGCCAGCGGCCCATCGCATTCGACGATTTGGGTTGGCGCAAAACGGATATCACCATCCGTTTTACGTCAACCCATTCTCTCTGCCAGTCCTGTGACCGCAGAACATCAAAACCCCGGCGCTCCTCACGAGCACAGCATCTCCGGCATCCGGTCCTTCCCAAAATCCAGAAACGATACGCTGTAAAAGCTATGGGCCTCCTCGTCGGCGGCCTGAGCCTTGTACCAGATATCCAGCGCCTTCTCAACGGTAATCTCAATATCGTGGTAATAATACAGATTCGCGCTGGTATGGCTTACCACGTCTTCAATCAACAGTCTGGCGTCATGGTTCTCAAACATGACTTCATCTAAGTTATCCCTTGTAATCTTCACTCAGCACACACCTCCAACTCTCCTGCGCCCCGATCCCGGCAACGGCGGCAACGTCAATCGTTAAATATATAATCCAAAAAGAACGTGCGTTCGATCTATCTTTATAGTATCACGAACATACATTCGTGTCAATAGTCAAACAAAAAAAGAACTGCCCGGAACGCCAAAACGCTCCCAACAGCTCCTCTCCATTCACTTACCGCCGCGCACTTCCTCCAAAAAGGCCTCCACCGCCCGGTTGAACGCCTCCGGCTCGTTCGACGCCACAAAGTGATCTCCCTCTAAAATCACCAGTCTGCTCCCCGCAATCCCCGCCGCAATACTCCTGGTGTGGGCTTCCCGGATCATATCCCGGTTCCCTGCGATCACCAGGGCGGGTACACGGATGGCACCAAGCTCCCGTTCCTCCACATGAGGCTGGGTCACCATCAGCCCCAGCAGTTCCCCATTCTTTCCCGCCTGCGACGAGAACGGGCTCAAAAGACGGCACAGACCATAACCCAGCACAATGGGGGCCTGAACAAAGAATTTCACCCCTGAAGGCCGCAGATTGGCCCCGTTCAGGATCAGGGAGCGAAGCAGCCCGGGCCAGCGCAGGGCAAATGCCACGGCGATATTGCCACCGTCGGAGAACCCCAGCAGATGCACCGGCTCCGGCGCGATCTTCTCCAGGGCCTGCCGCAGGTCCTCCGCAAACTGGGCGATGGTAAACGGCGCAGAACCACGCTCTGATTTTCCATGCCCTCTGGTGTCCAGCGCGATCACCCTGTATTTTGTGGAAAAGTAATCCATCTGGCGGGCAAAATAACCGCAGTCCTCCCCATTTCCGTGGAGCAGGACCAGGGGTTCCCCGCTTCCCGCCTCCTCATAATGAAGCCTGCAGTCCGAAATGCGAACCTCCATGTCCCCTCCTTGTCAGTTTACGCTCTCCCGGTATTTGACGATGTTTTTGAACACCACGTCGCCCTCCGCTTTCTTTCCGTCCAGAATATCCATCAGCTCCTCCGCCGCCTTCACTCCCTCCTGGTAGGCGGGGGTGATAATCGCGGCCAAAGGCGGCGTGGTCATGCGGGTCCAGCCGTCGCAGTCAAAGCCGATCAGCCCCACTCTCCCTTTCAGAAGTTCCATGTAATCCGGGTAACGGCGCAGCGCCTGGTATACCACCTGGTACAGCGGCGGGTCCGCCACATAGATCAGGGTGCGGCGCTCCAGATTCAGATTCTGGCTCAGCACCTCGTACACGTCCCCGGACCGGCGTCCCTCCGCCATATAAAAGGTCCCCCCGTCCCGGACCGCGTCCTGCAGCGCGTCCTTGTAGCCCTGCATGCTCTCAAATCCCGTGCTGGAGGTGGAAAAATCGTCCGAGAACATCATAAAATCCTCGTAGCCCTTTCCGATGCACTCCGTGATCACCTGATAAACGCACTCGTAATGATTGCTCTTCACACAGCGGCCCCGGTAGTCGTAGGGTTTGGCGTCCAGATACACAATGGGACGGCGCTTTTTCTCCAGGCTGCCCGCCATCATGCCGAACCGGTAGGTGGACTGGATGATAAATCCCTCCGCCCCCATCTTCAGCATCCGCTCCACAATCTCCTTCTCGCTGTTGAAATTCATGCCGCTGCCCGCCACCATCACCTGGATGTTCTGGGAACCGGCCGCGTCCTCCAGGCCTTTTAACGCCTGGCAGGAATAGGGGTCCGCCAAATCCCCCAGAATCACCCCGATCATTCCGCTGCTCTTGGCCTTCATGGCCCTGGCCGCCGCATTGGGCTCGTACCCCGTCTCATCGATAATGTGCTGGATTCTGCGCTTTGTCTCATCCGACATCTTGTTCGTCTTGCCGTTTAAATAAAAGGATACGGTGGTTTTGGAGACTCCCGCCCGCTCCGCAATTTCATTGATCGTCAACTTTTTCATCGTAACCTCCGCCCGTCTCCGCCGCCGCTGCAACAAACCGCCGGTCCACGGGCCCCGCTTTTTCTCGCCGCAGCCGCCCTGCATTTAAACCGCTCCGGACAGCCGCATCCCAACTCCTATTTATCATAACACAGAACGATTTCCAACGGAATCCTAATTCCGGAAAAAATGCGTTTTACAGCCGCAGACGTTCGCACAGCTCCCCGTCCCGGACATGCAGCGCCACCGCGCGCCCGTATACGGGAACGCCCCGGCAGATGAGAAGCTTGGTCCCCCGGCAGATTTCCCGGTTCCATATCAGAATGATCCAGGACTCCCGCTCCCCCAGCAGGAATTCTACCGCCGTGACCGTCTCCTCCCCCACCTCCCGGCTGTCTCCGGCCCTCTGCACCGGCACGGACTTTACCCGGATCCCGTCCCCGGCAAAGGCGGTCCAGCCCGTAAACCGGTCCTCAAAGCAGCGGACGCCCGTCAGCCTTCCGCTCTTTTCCAGACAGTTGTACCGCGGGGACACCCAACAGGGCTCCAGGCTAAAATCCTGCTGTCCCCACAGGTTCAGGCAGACGTCCCCCGACAGAAGCCGCCAGCGCGGGACCTCCCCCGCCCCGGCCTCCGCCTGCACATCCCGCTCCGCCCGAACCGAGCCGTCCAGGTGATAGCGTTCCTTCACCCTATGGCTCCCCTCGCAACATATGTCGTTGACGATCAGCCAGAATCCGCTGTCATGAACCGCCACCTTGCGTTTGACGAGACAGGGCCGCCCCTGTTCCGTCAGGCCGTGGTAGGCCAGCTCCGCAAAATGCAGCGGGCCCTTCTCCCGGCAGCTGTTCCGAAACGCCTCCCCATAAGAGCGGTAACTCCAGGAACCCTCTGCTCTGGCCTGGGACGCTCCGTCGATGGTGCACACATTGTGGGCCCCGGCCTCCTTGAACTTCACTCTGAGCGGCTCGTCCTCCCGGTAGCTGTAGCGCCCGCTGTCCACCAGAAAGGGCCTGCCCTCAAAGTACAGACAAATCTGGGTCAGATCCCCGTGGCCGTGGGAGCTTCCCAAGGGGCCGCAGTGCAGATAGGTGTAATGGGCGTCCTCCTCCCAGCCGCTGCGCAAATAGATATTTCCCGTGTCCCCGCAGACCAGGGAAGTCTCTGCAGGCCTTCCCTCCGCCAGGTTCTCGTACACCCGCAGCCCCCAGCTCCCCAGAAGCCAGCAGCTGTCCAGATCAAGCGCCTTGTATCCGCCCCCTTTTAATTCCGGACTGCCGCAGAACACGGCTGCCTTTGTCAGCACGTCCCGCACGTCCGTGACGTCGCTGTCCGCCTGAGCCAGCTGCCGGTGATCCGGCCCGGCCGCAAACAGCACGTACCGGCTCATCCGCTCCACGGTCCTTCTCAGCCATCCCGGCGTTTCCTCCCCGGCAAACCGGCAAACCGCCCACAGTTTCATACAGCTGTTCAGCACCTCCATGTGGTACATGATGGATTGTTCCCAGTGGGAGCCGTCATCCCCCACCTGAAGCTCCAGCTGCGTTTCCAGTTCCTTCCAGGCCCATGTTTTAAGCCCTGCGCCCGGCAGATACTCCTCAAACCAGCAGTAGGCGGCGCACATGGCCGTGGTCTGCAAAAGTCCCCAGTTGCTCAGGGTATATTTCCCAATGTAAGCCTCTCTCAGGTACTGAAACTGGTCCCCCATGCCCGCAAGAACCCGTTCTGTCTCCTCCTCCGATACCAGGCCGCCGTCCAGAAGAAACAGTAAAAACATGGTCCAGTTCATACAGCGAATCCCCGTGTCGATGGTCCGCACCGTCTCCCCTCCCGGTATCAGCGGATTGTGCTCCATCCAGTGGAACAGATACCATTTGAGTTTCCCGGCGTAGGCCTCGTCCCCGGTCAGCCGCCAGGCCTGCAACAGCTTTTGCAGGCTGTCGTGCCGGTTCAGCATGTACACCCACTCCGGGTCCCCATTGGGCGCCTCGTTCCACCGCATTTCCGGAAAGGTGTACGGCTCCCCGCAGGGTTCCATATCCCAGGGGTCCGTGAACACAAAGGTCTGGTCCATCAGCCGCCCCGCCGCTTCGATCACCTGCCCGGCCTCCCCGCCGCAGCGCTCCCGCAGATACGCCGCGGCCTCCTCCGGGCCGTACTCCGTCCTCCATGCCTTAACCCGGTCCAAAAGCCGGGCAAATCTTCCCTGTTCCGCCATTTTTCTTCCTCTCTCTATCCATTCATACAGCTCAAGGAGGCGGCGTCCGCGGCAATCCCCGCGGGCGCACACCCCCTCAAATATCCGGAATATGTGTCTGTTTCAGTTATGCGATCAGATGGAGCACGGACAGCACCACGCCCAGGATGATCGTCAGGATCACCAGCTTGTAGGTGGTCCACTTTTTCACCTTGATCAGGTAGAAGATCAGGCCGGTGAAGAGCACGGGCAGGAGCCTGGGCGCGATGGCGTCGATCATCTCCTGGATCGCCACAACCTTCTGCTGGTCGCCGGGCATGCTGGCCACGTACTGGATGGGCGTCGTGATCTTCACGAAATTCACCGCCAGGCCGGAAATCACGGTCACGCCGATCATGCTGGCCACATTGGAAATCTGTTCCATTCTGGCGCTGAGGGTTTCAATGATGTTGGTGCCCAGCTTGTAGCCCCAGATACCGGTCAGCAGCTTCACCGCCAGCAGGATGGCGTTCATGGCCACGAAGAACAGGATCGGGCCCATGATCAGGCCTTCCTGGGCCAGGGAGGCGCCGATGGTGGCGAACAGCGGGGCCAGGCAGAACTGAGCCAGGGAATCGCCGATTCCGGCTAAGGGGCCCATGAGCGCCATCTTGATGTTGCGGATCTCCTTGGCCGGAGTCTTGTTCTCCAGCATGACCAGGTGGAGGCTGGTGATAAAGGGCAGGAAATGCATATTGGTGTTGAAGAACTCAATGTTGTCCTTTAACGCCGCCTGGAGCTTGTCGTCATCGTCCTTATACATCTTGCGCAGCGCCGGATACATCACGTTGGCGTAGCCAAGGCCCTGATAGTTTCCATAGTTAAAGCCGTTCTGCAGGAAATAGGCCCGCAGGGATGTTTTCACATAATCGTTTTTTACCAGCTGATTAGATGCCATCTTCAAATTCAACCTCCACTTCTTCTACAGTTTCACTGCCGCCCTTCCCCATATGGAAGAACACCAGCAGCGCGATTGCGGTTCCCACAACGGCCACGCCCATGGTGGGAAGGTTTAAGTAAGCGATTGCAATGTAGCCGATCAGTACGAAGGGGATCAGCTCCTTCTTTGCCATCACGTTCAGGATCATGGCAAATCCGATTGCCGGAAGCATTTTTCCAGCCACTCCCAGCCCCTCGGACAGCCAGGCCGGAATCAGGGAGATCACCTTCTGCAGGCCCTCGGAGCTGAACGCTCCGCCGAATCCGATGACAAAGCCGACCACAGCGAAGATACACACGGTCGCGTTGGCTGCAATGCGGAAGCCCTTAAAATTCTTCCGGTCCAGCGCCTTGTAAGCGTAGCTGGTCAGCGTGGTTGCAAAGGTGTAGGTGGCGGTGATCACGAACTGGAAGGCCACCGCAAAGGGGAAGGAAAGCGCCAGGGCGGAGCCCACGTCGATGCCCGACCCCCTCATGGTGATGGCGATGATGGTTCCAACAATACCGGGGCCCATGGGGTTGGGCGGCACGGAGCCTCCCTGGGAAACGCCGAAGCCCATAAACGCCAGCTCACCTACAGCGCCCATAGCCAAACCGGTGGGCAGGTCGCCCAGAATCAGGCCCACTCCCGCGGCCATCACCAGGCAGCGGTTGGTGTAGATGCCGAACAGCATGCCCGCCAGGCAGAAGGCTGTCCACAAACCGATTAATACACATTGAAAAATACTGATTGTCACGATAAACCCCTCCTTTAGATTATAAGAACTTATTTAAATCCACTTTCGCGGAGCCGTCGTCCCCGGAAGCGGTTGCTCTTGTGTTAAAGACCACGCCGTATTTATCCCGCAGTTCCCGCAGCGCCGCCTTGTCCTCAGGCCCCAGGGCGATGTATTTGCTCACTTCCTCCTTGCCCGGCCCGTGATGAATGTTGCCTACATTGATCTCCTTCACCGGAACGCCTCCGGCCACCAGCTTAAGCGCATCCTCCGGCGTCTTGCACACGATGAAAATGCTCTGTTTGGGCGATGCCTTCATAATCACGTCGCAGGTGTGCTGCACGGAAAAGAACCGCATTGCGATGGTTTTGGGCACCACCGCCTTCATCAGCGTCTGCTGCATGGAATCCTCGCTGGCCGAATCGTTGGCTACGATCACGGTGTTCACCCCAAGGGCTTTGATCCAGAGCTGTCCCTGCCCGTGGATTAAGCGCTCGTCAATTCTGAATGCTACGATATTTGGCTCTGCCATTATAAAATCCTCCTCATATTATAGTTTGTCTTGTTAAGCAATCGCCCACAGGCTCTGCCCGCGGCCCATTACATTCAGCAATCGCCCACAGGCTCTGCCCGCGACCGCCGCCGTTTACCAGTACGGGTTCCAGTCCTTCCAGAACCGCACCAGCGCTTCCATATAGAAATAGTCTCCCCAGATATTTCCCTCGTCCACGCCCTTGCCCGAATGCCAGGAGTAAACGCCGTGGAGCAGAACCGGCTTCCCTGCTCCCGTCTCCGGGTTCACGTAGCGCTCCGTCAGGGACCGCAGAATCCGGTGCATGGCATACCGGTAGGTCTCCTTGTCCGGATGGGTCTCGGGCAGGTACTTCTCCATCTCGTGAATCCCGCAGACCGCCACAGCCGCCGCCGAGGAATCCCGGGACTGGCCGGAGCCGTCTCCGAAAATCAGGTCCCAGTAACACACGTCGTCCTCCGGCAGCCGGTTTAAGAAGTAATTGGTCATGCCCTCGAACAGGTTAAACGCGCTCTCATCCCTGGTGTAGCGGTAGTTTAAGGGCAGCCCGTACACGCCCCAGGCCTGACCTCTGGCCCAGGCGGAATCGTCGCTGTAGCCCTGTCTGGTCACACCCTTAACCGGCTCCCCGGTCTCCGGGTCAAAGTAAAAGGTGTGGTAAGCCGAGGCGTCGTCCCGGATCACGTTATTGCAGGCCGTCTGGTAATGCCGCCTGGCCGCGTTCTCATACCGCTCATCCCCGGTCTCCCGGGACGCCCAGTAGAGCAGCGGAATGTTCAGCAGGCAGTCGATGATCAGCCGGTAATTATCCCTGGCTCCAAGCGTTCCCCAGGCCTGGATGAAACCGCCCGTTTCCCGGAACCGTTCCATCAGCTTATCCGCAGCCAGAAGCCCGGCCCTCCTGGCCGTCCCGGAGCCGGTCAGCTTGTATCCGGCCACGCAGGAGAGGGAGTAGAGGAAACCCAGATCGTGGTGATCCAGCTCGATGCGCTGTTCCACCCGGTTTAAAAAGGACTCCACGTTGCGCTCCGCCAGTTCCCTGAAGGCCCCGTCCCCGGTGTACTCGTAGCAGAGCCACAAAAGCCCGGTCCAGAAGCCGTCCGTCCACTCGATGTTGTCGATTACGCCGTAGCTCCCGTCTTTGGCCGCCGGCGTGGGGAAGCGGCCTCCTATGCAGATCATGTTCTGCCGGACCTGCTCCACCACCCGGTCCATGGCATGTTCCACCTCCGCTTTGGTCAGGAGGCTTGTGCTCAAATATTTTTCCCGGTATTTTACCGGTTCAACCTGAATTTTCTTTATCATTTCAATCTCCCCTGTCCGCTCCGGGCTTACAGCCCGTCCTCAAACTCCGGTTCCTCGCCGGGCCCTTCCAGACTCTCCAGGTTTACGATTCCACTGTGGGCAGCCTCAGCCACCATGCCTGCCAGCTGTCCGAAATCCGCCATGGCTCTGGAAAATACCGCCTCCACCATACCGGCCATGTTGATCCCCGCCAGAACCTTCACCTGCTTGCCCGGAATCTGTTCCCGGATCGTGGAGGCCGTGTTAAAGGGCGTGCCTCCCACCAGATCCGCCAGCACCAGCATCTCATCCCCCTCAAGTCCCCGGATGGCCGCGTCAAGCGCGGTCTGTAAGTCCGCCTGACTCTGCCCGCTCTCGAAGTCAACCGCAGCCACGTTCTCCGGTTTTCCGGCCACCAGCTCAATCGCGCTCAGCAATCCGCTGGGAAAATGTCCGTGCCCTGTCACCACAATACCAATCATTTTCACGTTTCTCCTTCCGCTCATTTAGTAAACCAATTTACTTATAATTGCAGTATAGTATTTTTAACGACCTCTGTCAATCGTTTTTTGCAAACTCCCTATTTTTTGTATATTATATCCATATTTTATTTACATTTTTATGCTAAATAACTATTATTTTTGGAATATACTAGAAATTCTCTCCCATTCCCTATCCGCTCTATTTTCCTCCAAAAAAGTAAACCATTTATTTTTTACTTAGTAAATCTTATGTTTCAATCTGTTTACTCGCTTTTTTACCTCTAATCTCACAAAAAACCTGATCCATAGCGGATCAGGTTTACTTGTTTACTCATTTTGTTTACTTCCCGTTTCCTCCCCGTCGATTTTCCGGCTGTCAAAATACACGAACCGGTCAATGGCGTCCAGAATATCCTGGAAATCCTCCCGCGGCGCGATACGGATGTATTCCCTCAGAATCTCCTGCTCCCGTTCCCGGTAAGGCCCGTAAAAAATATCGTACAGATTGTGGCCTCTCATGTGGACGCGGATCTCCTCCATGTGTTCCCGCATATCCTCCGGCGAGGTAAAATCCCGGCCCAGAATCCGCTGCAGCTCCTGCCCGCTGCGGATCCGGCCCAAATACTCCCCCCATTTGTGGAAAAGCGTCCGGTAAAATGCCTCCTCGCTCTCCACAATCCCCAGCTTCGCCATCACCTGGGGATTCAGGAAATAGTTCTCAAACGAATAGTATTTTAAAATCAACACGTTCCGGCGGGTCACCTTGGGCAGCCGGTCCACGTCCTCTAAGTTCCGCTCGTCATAATACCGGCATAACTGCCCGGCAAGCGCCTCCGGGTCCTTGCCGTCCCCGTCCCGGATCATCAGAAACTGGTCCCGCAGATACACCTGGTTCATGTACTTTAAATTGGCGTAGGTTTTGATGTTGGTACAGCTGTTGGTGGTGATAATGGAGATTCGCAGCAGGCGTCCCTGGCTGTCGTAGACCTCCGAGTAATATTGCTCCAGCAGCAGTGGCAGCCGGCTCTTGTCCTGCTTGCCCTCCACGATGAACACAAAGCTCACGTTCATCAGATCGCTGGCCCCGTACCCCAGATCGTCTAAAATGCGGCCAATGTCCGTCTTTTCCCGCAGCACGGAGTACCGGTCCCCGTCCAGAATCACCTGGCGAATCTGACGGCTGTTAAAATTGAACAGCAGCGTGGGGGAATGGGTCTTGAAAATCACCTGGTTTTTCTTGGACAGGCGGTAGAGCAGCTCGCTGCATGCCTTTTCCAGCTGCGGGTGCAGAAAGATCTCCGGGTCCTCCACCATAATGATGCTGGGAAGGCGTCCCGGCTCCCCGATGTAGGTCTCCAGCAGAGACAGCATGTAGATGCTGCGCATGCCCTTGCCCATCATCTCCACCGGCTGGGAGACGCCCCGCTTGCGGTTAAATGCCGTGACCTCCAGATCGAACATCTGGTCCACATCGCAGGTCAAAGCGTAACTCAGCTCCTCATAACCGCCGTTCTTAAAGAAATTCTCATTGATCTTCCGGGCGAAATCATTCAGGTTCAGCTGGTAGATTTTATACTCCAGCAGCCGGGCCGTCTCAAAGGCCGTCAGCTCATCCGGTTTCTTCTGGTTGATCAGGCCGATGCACTGGAAACAGTGGCGGCACTTCTTGGCCCGCTCGAAAATACAGCTCCCGGCGCGAATCTGCCGCAGCTGGTCGTCCTCCTGGAACATCAGAAGGTCGTTCTGCAGCTGGTTCAGCTCCCGCTCCGCGTTGATCCGGTAGAGCCTGGGCAGGACCATGGGGATGTAGGGATTGTTTTTGCGGCTGAAATCCTCATACCGCTGTTTCCCGTCGAAATTCACGTGGAGCGTGAAGGACAGCACCCCGTCCCGGTAGGAGGGAAGGCGCTGGCAGAAGGTCTTTTTCCACGCCTCATAGCGGCGGTACTGGCAGACCACGCCCATGTGGTGGAACAGCTTCAAATCCTCCTCGCCGATGGACAGGCTGGCGTCGATGCGCACCGCCTGCTTTCTCTCGTTGAAATCCCGCGCCTGCACCTGGTAGCCGCCGCAGACCGCGCTGAACGCGTCCAGCACCGACGTTTTTCCGGTATTGTTCTTCCCCACCAGAATCAGGGCCGCCTCGATATCCTTAATCTCCATATCCCGTATGGATTTGAAGTTCTGTATCCGTAAATAGGTAAACTGCATAGAACGCTCCATTCTCTCTTCGCCGCACAAAAAGGACGGCCTCAAACTCCCAACCTCGCTCTCTCACTTTCCAGTATAGCGGATTTAAGCCCGCCGCACAACCACAATCTTGCTCTTCCCCGCGCGCCTCCCTTTCTCGCAGAACGCACCGCTGCGCAAACGCCCGGGTTCAGAAAAGCCCCCGGAAGAGCTTGCGCTCCCCGGGGGCCAGTCAATGCTTGGGCAAATATTAAATTGATATCAACGGACCGGATTAGTCGTTTCCGTACAGAGTAACCAGCTTCTCCAGGTAAGCGTAACGCTCCTTGGCCTCCTGCTCGTTCTTCGCAAACAGGTTCGCTGCTCTCTCAGGATTCTTCATAGCCAGGGACATGTAACGAACCTCGCCCTTCAGGAAGTCCTGATAGCCCTCCATCTTGGGAGCCTTGGAATCCAGGGAGAACTTCTTCTCAGCAGCCGGATTGTAGCGGAAGTTGTTCCAGTAACCGCACTCAACAGCCAGCTTCTCCTCGGTCTGGGCTTTGTCCATGCCCTTCTTGATGCCGTGGTTGATACAGGGAGCGTAAGCGATGATCAGGGACGGACCCGGATATGCCTCTGCCTCTGCGATGGCCTTAACGGTCTGAGCCATGTCGGCGCCCATACAGATCTGGGCAACGTACACATAGCCGTAGCTCATTGCGATGCTGGCAAGGTCTTTCTTCTTAACGTCCTTACCGCCTGCAGCGAACTGAGCAACAGCGCCGGTCTTGGTAGCCTTGGAGGACTGACCGCCGGTGTTGGAGTAAACCTCGGTGTCGTAAACCATGATGTTGATGTCCTTGCCGGAAGCCAGAACGTGGTCAACGCCGCCGAAACCGATATCGTAAGCCCATCCGTCGCCGCCGAATACCCACTGGGACTTCTTGGCCAGGAAGTCTTTGTGCTTCACAATATCCTTGCAGATCGGGCAGTCAACGCCGGACAGAACCGCAACCAGTTTGTCGGTGGCGGTGCCGTTGAGAGCGCCGATACCAAAGGTATCCAGATACTCCTTGCAGGCAGCCTTCACTTCGTCGGTCGCGCGCTCGTCGTTCATCACCTTCTCAACCTTAGCCTTTAAGCCGTCGCGGATAGCGTTCTGAGCCAGCAGCATGCCGTAACCGAACTCAGCGTTGTCCTCGAACAGGGAGTTATCCCATGCCGGGCCCTGGCCCTTGCAGTTTACGGTGTAAGGAGTGGACGGTGAGGAGTTGCCCCAAATGGAGGAACAGCCGGTAGCGTTGGCAATGTACATTCTGTCGCCGAACAGCTGAGTGATCAGCTTAGCGTAAGGAGTCTCGCCGCAGCCTGCGCAAGCGCCGGAGAATTCCAGCAGAGGCTGTCTGAACTGGCTCCCCTTAACGGTGTTCTCTTTGAACTTCGCCAGAACCTCTTCCTTAACCGGCAGAGACTGGCCGAAATCGAAGATCGCCTGCTCGCCCAGGTTCTCCTCCAGGCTCTTCATCTCCAGAGCCTTGTTGCCCTTCATACCCGGGCATACGTTAGCACAGGAGCCGCATCCGGTACAATCCAGAGCGGAGATGGTGATGGCGAACTTGTAGCCGGGCATACCGGTCATATCTTTCAGCTTCATATCAGCCGGAGCCTTGGCAGCCTCGTCAGCGTTCAGGACAGCCGGACGGATAACAGCGTGCGGACATACATACGCACAGAAGTTACACTGGATACAGTTGTCGGGATTCCATACCGGAACCTTCACTGCGATACCGCGCTTCTCGTAAGCGGAGGAGCCGGACGGAGTGGAGCCGTCAACATAATCCGTGAATGCGGAAACGGGCAGGGAGTTGCCTTCCTGAGCGCTGACCTTGGTCTGAATGTTGTTGACAAAGTCGATAACATCCTTTCTTCCGTCGGTCACAACTGCGTAATCCAGACCCTCATCCTCGCAGTTCTTCCAGCTCTCCGGAACCTCAACCTTGTGCATGCCCTTGGCGCCTGCGTCGATTGCGGCCCAGTTCTTCATAACGATGTCCTCGCCCTTGCGGCCGTAGGTAGCCTTGGCGGCAGCCTTCATCAGCTCGTTGGCCTTCTCAGCCGGGATGATGCCGGTCAGCTCGAAGAACGCAGACTGTAAAATGGTGTTGATACGGGTCGGGCCCATGCCGGTCTCGATACCGATCTTAACGCCGTCGATGGTGTAGAAGTTGATGTTGTGGTCAGCGATGAACTTCTTAACCTGTCCGGGTAAGTGCTTCTCAAGTCCCTCAGCATCCCACGGGCAGTTAAGCAGGAACGTACCTCCGTCTACCAGCTCCTGGACCATGTTGTACTTACGGATGTAAGCCGGGTTGTGGCAGGCAACGAAGTTGGCCTTGCGGATTAAGTAGGTGGACTTAATCGGGGTATGTCCGAAACGCAGGTGGGACATGGTCACGCCGCCGGACTTCTTGGAATCGTAATCAAAATATGCCTGAGCATACATATCGGTGTTGTCGCCGATGATCTTGATGGAGTTCTTGTTCGCGCCAACGGTACCGTCAGCGCCCAGACCCCAGAACTTACAGTTGGTGGTTCCCTCAGGGGTGGTCACCAGGGGCTCGCCCAGTTCCAGGGACAGGTTGGTAACGTCGTCCACGATACCAACGGTGAACGGAGACTTAGTCTCGTTTCCGAATACGGCAACGATCTGAGCCGGAGTGGTATCCTTGGAACCTAAGCCGTAACGGCCGGTCAGGATCTTCACCTGGTCAAACTTGGTGCCCTTTAACGCGGCAACAACGTCCAGATACAGGGGCTCGCCGATGGAACCGGGCTCCTTGGTTCTGTCTAATACGTTGATGACCTTAACGGTATCCGGGATCGCATCGATCAGAGCCTGCGCGCAGAAAGGTCTGTACAGACGTACCTTCACAACGCCGACCTTCTCGCCCTGCTTCAGCATGTAGTCGATGGTCTCCTCAATGGTGTCGTTCACGGAACCCATAGCGATGATCACACGCTCTGCGTCCGGAGCGCCATAGTAGTTGAACAGCTTGTAGTCGGTGCCGATCTTCTCGTTAACCTTGTCCATGTACTTCTGCACGATTGCGGGCAGAGCGTCATAGTAGGGGTTGCAGGCCTCTCTCGCCTGGAAGAAGATGTCAGGGTTCTGAGCGGAACCTCTCTGGCAGGGATGGTTGGGGTTTAAAGCGCGGGCGCGGAACTCGTCCACTGCGTCCATGTCCACCATCTCTTTCAGATCGTCGTAATCCCAGGTCTCGATCTTCTGGATCTCGTGGGAGGTTCTGAAGCCGTCGAAGAAGTTGATGAACGGAACCTTGCCCTCAAGAGCTGCCATATGGGCAACAACGGTCAGGTCCATAACCTCCTGAACGCTGGACTCACACAGCATGGCGCAGCCGGTCTGACGGCATGCGTAAACGTCGGAGTGGTCGCCGAAAATGGATAATGCATGGCTGGCGATGGCACGGGCAGATACGTTGAATACGCCCGGAAGCTGCTCGCCGGCAATCTTATACAGGTTGGGGATCATCAGTAACAGACCCTGGGAAGCGGTGTAGGTGGTGGTCAGCGCACCTGCTGCCAGAGAACCGTGAACGGCGCCCGCTGCACCAGCCTCGGACTGCATCTCGGTAATCTGTACTTCCTGGCCGAAGATATTTGTTCTTCCGTCAGTTGCCCACTCATCTGTGGCTTCCGCCATGGGTGAGGACGGCGTAATCGGATAGATAGCCGCTACATCGGTAAATGCGTATGACGCATGTGCCGCTGCATGGTTACCATCCATGGTTTTCATTTTTCTTGCCATTTTACTTTCCTCCTGCAAATAGTGAATATGTAATGGTATTCATGTGAGTCTCTAAAACAGAGACTGACCTGTATACTATTATAGCAATTATTTAACAAATTGCAAATTAAAAATGTGATTGTATACAAAAAAGTCCACAGCGCCGGCCGGCGCATGTTTCAGGCGCTCTGCGGACAGACAATGATCCGCAGGCTGCGCCAACGGCCCATCGCATCCAATCATGCCGCTGCCGCGCCCGCGGCTCACTGACGGTCCAGATACTCTTCCAGAGCGTTCAGCGCATACTCCTCGTCCGGGCCGTTGGCGATGATTACGATCTCATCTCCGGTTCTGGCTCCCAGGGCCAGCATGTTCATGATGCTTTTCCCGTCGGCCCGCTTCTGGCCGAACTCCACATGCACATTGCAGTCGTACTGGTTTGCCAGCCGCACCAGCTGGGCCGCGTGGTTCGCGTCCATGCCGCCGTCATGCCGGACAACAAATTTTTTGCTTACCATATCTCTCACTCTCCTGTCTTGCAAAGATTCTTTTTTATCATAACACAATCATAGCACAATGAGGAGAAATTTCACTAAAAAAACGGCAAATTTATTCTAAGTACGCGAAAAAAAACAGGAGACGCCTTTTTTGACAAAGGCATCTCCCGCATCATCCGTCTGACGGAATATATTCGGCCGCCGGCGCGGCCGGTTGTTCTGAAATTCATCCGGATCAGGGACCCGGATTCGGAGCCACAACGGGCGTATCCTGGGGCGCCGGAATTCCCGGATCCGGCCCTCCCGGCCCCATATTGCTCTCCGGCGCGCTTGTTCCCGCATCCGGCGCAGGCGCCGCTGAGGTGGTACCGGTGACGCCGGGCCCCTGGCTCATATCGCCGTTTCCGGCGGGCGGCGGGGTGCTCTCTCCCGGCACGTATCCGTCCGGCATGCCGTCCACGGTGGGAACGGTGGAAACCTCGGCCGTGGTGGTCTCATCCGGCGGAAGCACAACGCCGGAGGTGTTGCGCAGAATCACGGGCGCGTGGCCCTTGTAGGTGGTCTTGTGGTCCACTTCCTCGCTGACCGTCTTGCCGTCCTTGATCACCACCTTGTAGGTCACCCAGCGGCTTCCGTTGGTGCCGGCGCTCTTGAGTTTCTCAACGCCCGGCTCCAGCGTCTGGTCCTCCTCGTAGGTGGGCGCAGGCGGATCCAGGGTCTCCACCTTCTCGGAGCGCAGATCCCACTTCACGCCGTCCTCAAGAATCGGAATCCCGTACACGGAAACCGTCATCTTCTGGTTGGCGTAGCTGGCCTTCAGGCCGATGGCCGTCTTGGAGTTGTTGATAAACCGGAAGTCCGGCTGGTCGTAGCTGACCGTGGCGTCCTGTCCGGGAGTGATATAGGAGGGTTCAAAGGTGTGGGAACGGCGGTAGCTGATCTCCAGCCCCGCGCGCACCACCGCGTTGTACAGGGTGGTGGACACCTGGCACACGCCTCCGCCGATCTCCTGAACCACCTCGCCGTTGTTGTAGGCGGCGGCGCCTTTATAGCCCTTCTCCTCGGTGCGCTTGCCCACCGTGCCGTTGAAGGAAAACTCCTCGCCGGGCTTTATGATGGTGCCGTTGATGGCCTCGGCGGCCAGACGCACGTTGGTGTTCCGGTTCTTGTTGGCCGTGGTGTCCGTGGTGAAGGTGCTGATGGTCTTGTATTTCTCCTTGGCGGAAGCCTGGGTGATCTCCGGCTGTACCTCGCCGCCGTCCGCCGTAATCCGGGCGTCGAACTGTTTATCCGCCAGAGCCTTCAGAATATCGGCCGCCAGCTTGTCCTCGTCGATGGCAAAGCCCGCCTTCTCCCCGGCGAACACAAAGGTATCCTTTTCCTTGTCATAGCTCTCGATGGCGCCGTTCTGGGCGCTCTTATTCCACTTGCCCGCAGCGGCCTTGGCCTCAGCGGCGGCGGCCTCCTCAAACCCGGTGGTGTCCAGGCTGTAGGTCTCCTGAGGTTCGCCGGAATAGATCTCGGTCAGCAGGCTGTCGATCCTGGAGTCCATCAGGTTGGTGACCTGGTAGGAATCCTCGCCGAACACGACGGTCATATTCCAGGGGTATTTTTCAAGAATAGCGGCTCTGGCCTCGTCCCGGGACATGCCCGTGATGTCCACGCCCTCCACCGACACGGATTTCGTCATCTCGGCCTCCGTGGTCTGGACCTCCGTGGTCTCAGGATCCTCCACGCCCGCCTTCTTCGACGATTTCACCATAAATACAATCACGGTGATCAGAATCAGCAGAATCACGCCCACAATGGCGATCTTCTGGTAATCCGGCCCCTTTCTCCTGTGGTGGCTGTTTCTGCGGCCTCCGCTCCTGCCGCCCGAACCGGACCGGTAGGAGGAAGAGGATGAGTGATTCCGGCCGGAGGAGCTGCTCCGCCCCGAACCGGATCCGCTTCTGGAAGAACTTCTGGAGGTACTGTATGAGCTTCTATCATTTCCTCTGGCGCGGCTTCTGCCGGCAGAGCTCTTTCTTCTGTTTTCGTTCTCTAATTGATTCATCTTTTTCACCTGTTATCAAAACTGTTTCCGTGCTTACTTTTTGAGTCCAGATTGTAGTATACCATACTTTATCAGAAATGGAACTGTCTTTTTTTTAAATTTTCCAACCGATTTTACTTATTATGAAATTCGTGTTACTATAGTATTACGAAATTATTTCACGAGGTGATTTTCATGGGTTTTGTGGATTTACATGTTCATTCCACGGCCTCTGACGGAAGCTGTCCGCCGGAAGCCGTGATTTCACTGGCGGTGCAGGCGGGACTTGATGCCATCGCCCTGACCGACCACGACACGGTGGACGGCATCCCCGCCGCTCAGAACGCCGCGGACGCCGCCGGAATCCGGCTGATTCCCGGCATCGAGGTTTCCAGCATTTACCACGGCACGGAGATCCATATTCTGGGCCTGTTCGTGACCCCCTCCGACCCGGTCCTCGGCCGGATGCTGGAGGAGTTCCGCCGGATCCGGGACGACCGCAACCGGCAGATGCTCTCCCGCCTGGAGCAGGACGGCATGCCCCTGACCCGGGCGCAGCTCACCGGCTCCAATCCGGACACCGTCATCACCAGGGCCCACGTGGCCAGAGCCATGGTGGAGGCCGGTTACGCCCCATCCCTGGACCAGGCCTACAAGCGCTATCTCCGGTACGGAGGGAAATACTGCCCCCGCAAGGCCTCTCCCGCCCCAGAGGAGGTGGTCTCCGCACTGCTGTCCGGCGGCGCCTTCGTCTCCCTGGCCCATCCTTATCAGT
This sequence comes from Enterocloster lavalensis, assembly GCF_046603895.1. Classification (NCBI taxonomy): domain Bacteria; kingdom Bacillati; phylum Bacillota; class Clostridia; order Lachnospirales; family Lachnospiraceae; genus Enterocloster; species Enterocloster lavalensis. The sequence continues at coordinate 5,779,537 of NZ_CP176637.1, read as the reverse complement.
ACAATCTGGGGGACGGCGGTATCCGCACCCTGGTAACGCAGATGAAGGAGATGGGCATGCAGGGCCTGGAGGTGTACCACTCCTCCCACAACCAGCACGAGAGCGGGAAGCTGCAGGTGCTGGCCAAAGAGCTGGGCCTGCTTCCCACCGGCGGCTCGGACTTCCACGGTGCCAACAAGCCGGATATCTCCATCGGCACCGGCCGGGGCGGCCTCAGGGTGTCCTCCCTGCTGTTGGACGACATCGACCGCCTGCGCGCCGGGAGCTGAATTCCCCCCAAAAATGGCATTTATTGGCACTTGTGATCTTCCGGCCGGGCGCATTTTCTTAAATTTTTATGAATTTTTATAATTGTACTCCCCCAGCGTCTTTGCTATAATCAAGTCGAGGAAACGCATTATCAACCTGCCGGTATACAACCGGCGGCGATCAAAACAGGAGGATTCACCATGAAGATTCAAAACATTTCCGATGTGGATAAATTTTTCAAAGTAATCGATGAGTGCAAGGGAACCGTTGAGCTGGTGTCCCCGGAGGGCGACCGCATCAACCTCAAGTCCAAGCTCACCCAGTATCTGTCGATGGCTACGATTTTCTCCAACGGGTATATCAAAGAATTAGACCTGGTTGCCCACGACCGTGAGGACATCGAACGTCTAATCAAATACATGTATCAGGGAGAATAAACCGGACGCAGACAGGCGTTCATACCGTTTTGTTCAAAGCAGCCGCAGGCCCTCACGGGTCCGCGGCTGTTTTTTTGTTGGATGCAATGGGCCGCATGCGTTGCCGGCGGGCGTCTATCTACTCCCCGGAGCGCTCCCCCCTTCATCCCCGTGCGCCTTCTTTTGCGCCAGGCGGCCGTGCACAGCCTCACGCAGAAGGGCGTAGAGCACGGAGCACAGGGGAATGAACAGCAGCATCCCCACGACCCCCATCATGCTGCCGCCTACCGTGACGGCCACCAGCACCCAGATGGAGGGAAGGCCCACGGAGCCGCCCACCACGTGGGGATAGATAAGATTCCCCTCGATCTGCTGGAGCACGAAAAAGGTGATGGTAAATATCAGCGCATCCATGGGATTGACCATGAGCATCAGAAACGCGCCGATTCCCAGTCCCACAAACGCCCCGAATATGGGGATCAGCGCTGTGAAGGCGATCAGCACGCCCACCAGCAGCGCGTAGGGCAGGCGCAGAATGGACAGGGCCACGAAGAACATAACGCCTAGGATCACCGCCTCCACGCACTGTCCGGTGAGAAAGCTAGAAAAGGTCCGCTCCGCCAGCGCGGCGATGTACAGGGTCCGCTCCACCGCCGGTTCCGGCAGAAAGGCGTTCATCAGGGAGCAGAGCTGCCTGCCCAGGACTTCCTTCTGGAACAGGATGTAGATGGCGAAAATAAATCCGATGGCGAAGGTGGACACCCCGTTCACAATGGAAACAGCCGCCGACATGGTGGTGCTCAACATGGAACCGGCTCCGGTTTTCAGAAATTCCGCCATATTCTGCAGAATCTGATCCCAGTCCACCTGCACGCTGCCCAGATATTCCAAAATCTGGGGATTGCTGGCAAACAGCTCCTCCGCTTGGTTTTTTACCCCGGCAAAGAAGATGGGCACGCTCTTCTGCAGGCCGCTGAAGGTGTTGATCATCTCCGGCGCCACCACAAAGGTCACCAGAAACAGCACTCCGGCCACCGCCAGAATAGCCAGGCTCATGGCCGCGGGCCGTTTGAGCTTCTCCAGCTTCCCCTTCCAGGGCAGATGCCGCTCAATGTTGCGCATAGGCACGTTGAGGACAAATGCGATGGCCGCTCCCAGGATAAAGGGGGATGCGATGTGCACCAGACTGCCCAAAAGCTCCAGCAGCTTCCGGTAATTGACCCCCGTCACCACCACGACCACCGTAAACACGATCAGCCATCTCAGTTTGTTAATTGTATCGCGATTTAACTCCATACGCTTTGTTCCGCACTCCTCTTTTCTCATATCGGCAGCTTTCCCGCCTCCGCGAGAAATGCCTGCCGGATCGATTCTGCATCCGCCCGGAAGGTTCCCTGGGCCATCAGCGCGCTGCCGCCTCCGCGGCCCGCCAGACATCCGTTCAGCGCCCTGCTCAAGGGCCTCATATCCGCCCGGGCGCTGCCCAGGGCGTAGGCGTATTCTCCCGCCTCGTCCGTTCCGGAACACACCAGCACCACATTGCCCTTGTTCTGCTCATAGAGCAGAGTGCACAGCTGGCGTACCCGCATGGGCGCAAGACCCTCCTCAAAGCAGACCAGGGGACTGCCGCTCTCAGGGCAGGCCGCCGTTTTAAAGGCAAACAATTTCTGGTAGAGGCCGCCGATCACAGCCTCCCGCTCCTGCCCGTCGGCCTTCAGCTTCTCCACCGCTTCCCCGATGGCCTGAGGCTTGGCCGACAGCAGGTTGGAAATCCTGGTGTCCACGTTCACCCGGCGTCGGTAGTCCAACAGCGCCTTGCGCCCGCAGAGGATGGAGATGCGCACGCCTCCCTTGTAGTGGATCATGCCCGTCACTTTGATTATACCCACCTCTCCGGTGTTTGTAACATGGGTTCCGCAGCAGGCGCAGGTATCGCCGCCGGGAATGTTGATGATCCGCACCTGGCCGGTCAGCTCTTTTTTGCTCCGGTAGTCCAGGTCCTCAAGCTGCTGTGGCGTGGGGAAATGCTCCTCCACCGGAACGTTGTCCCAGATCACCCCGTTGGCCATATCCTCCAGCTCCTCCAGCTGTTCCATGGGCAGAAGGCCGTTGAAATCGATGGTCACCTCATCCTTTCCCATGTGAAATCCCACGTTGTCGTAGCCGTAACGGCGGTGAATCAGACCGGACAGAATGTGTTCCCCCGTGTGGTGCTGCATATGGTCGTAACGCCGCTCCCAGTCGATAACGCCCTCCGCCAGGCGGCCCGGCTCCAGGGGCGCCTCCACCTGATGCCAGACCTTCCCGTCCTTCTCGCAGACGTAGCGCACCAAAACGCCGTCCAGGGTGCCGGTGTCCGAGGGCTGTCCGCCTCCCTCCGGGTAAAAACCGGTCTGGTTTAAGGCGACCATCCAGGTGCCGTCCTTGCCGGGGCGGCACTCCTCCACCGTGCACATAAATGACTTGACGTATGGCAGCTGATAATACAGGCGTGACTTGTCCATGGTTACTGCTCCTTTATCCGTAAATTTCATAAGCTCCCGCTAAATGCTCCTATTATACTACAGAAGACGGCCCGTACCAAGAAAAACTTTCTAAAATTTTTACAAAACATAGAAACTCTGGCAAGCTGGGGGTCATATGATGCAGTGTAATCAAACATTGATGATGGAGGAACTAATAATGAGTGATGTAGCGGCAACAAACTGCGGTTGTGATTGTGGATGCGGGTGTGGAAACGGAGGAAGCGGGTGCAATATGATCTTCCTGATCCTGATCCTGTGCTGCTGCTGTGGCGGCGGCAATGGTGGATGTTTTGAACATAACAACTGCGGATGTGGTTGCGGCGGCGGTGGCGGCTGCGGATTTGATCTGATCTGGATCCTGATCCTGTGCTGCTGCTGTGGCGGCAACGGCGGCGGCTTCTGCTGCTAATGTACAGTCGGCGGAGCGCGCTCTGCGCTCCAAACAGGCGGCGGCCCCTCCGCCGCCTGTCTCACAGCAATTCAGGCAATCGCCCGCAGGCTGTGCCAGCGGTCCATTGCATTCAAACAGAAGGCTGTTTTCCCTACCGGAAAGCGGCCTTTTTCGCCGCCTGAAACAGGGGAGGCAAAACGCCTCCCCAAAACCGGCAACCCTTGTTATGATTCTCGGCTCCCGCGCCTGCAGCCGGGGACTTCCGGGCAGGGGCTGCATTTCCCGCCGTTTCCCTTCTTGCCCTGCTTGCGGCTGACGCATTCGTCGTCGATCTCATACACCGTATTGTCATCTATCACTAACCTGTACCACATGGTGTGTTCATCTCCTCTTGTCCGTTCTCATAGAGGCGGTACGACGGGCGTCCCGCCCTACCATAATATATGCAAAATACCAACCCTTGCGCTTATTTTCAGAAACCCCGCATGAATTCCGGCGGCGGATCATATATTAGGAGCAAAGGATCTTGAAAGGCCGGTGGAAAAACAATGAACCCATCTGACGATTATAAACTCACGGACCTGGATTACCTGGTCGGCGACCACCACCTGCAGATGATGAAGGCGGCGCTGCCGTTCTTAAATGTACCGGAACAGAAAACGCTCTCCCTGATGGTGAAATTTCAGGAGTTAAAGCGCACCTACGATCTGTTCAAAGACGAGGAAGTGGCCTCCATGGGCATCTGCTCCCTGGACCGCCAGGAAAAGCCGGGCTCCATGCGGGATATGCTGAAAGCCATACGCCCCTACGGAAACCCCTCCGAGCGCGAGATGATCGACATGGCCGAGAGCTTTATGGACGGACACACGCCTATGGATCAGCTCATGCGCCTTCTCAGCCCGGAACAGCAGTCCCGCTTTGAAACCATGCAGATGTTGATGCAGGCGTTTCAGGCTATGCCGTAAAGCGCATAGGGCTTAAAACCTCACTGTTTTCCCGGCAGCCGCTCCCGCACTGCCCAGGACGGCATACCCCGGACACAATTTTTATAGAAGAAAGGAATTACATAACCTATGGAAGCAGATTGGAAGAGAGATCCCCGCTTAAAAGCGATGAACCCGGAAAAAATCAAGCTCCTGGAGCATTTTGCCGACCGGGTCCAGCACACGGAAAAGAATCAGCTCATGCAGGCGTTTATGGCCATGAACATGGAGGCCAAACAGCGCGGCCTTCAATTCAACGACAAGGAGACAAATCTGATCGTTTCCATCCTCACTTCAGGCATGGCGCCGGAGGAGAAGAAAAAGCTGGATATTCTGAAAATGTTGTCAAAAAAAATGGCAGGGCCGCGCTGATACAGCGCTCCCTGCCATTCTTTATCGTCTTATCCCACGTTCAGCAAAGACGGATCGATCTCCTGATACCCCTCGGTATCCGGCAGCGTCACCTCAACGGTCTTGCCCGGATCGTGAACCTCTGCGGTCATCTCCATCTTCAGGCCGATGGTCTCTCCCTGCATGGTCATATCCATGTCCATGGTCATCTTCATGTTGGTGTAATAGCCTTCTTTGTTCAGAGTCAGATCGCCCTCCACGGTTTTGATGGTGAACTGAGCCGTATCCATACCCGGCATCATGCCTCCCATGGACTCCATCATTTCCTTCATGTAGGAATCCATCTTCGCCGGATCTGCGGAGAAGGTCAGGATGGTGGTATCTCCATCCTTCTTGGCCTGGATGTCCTTCATGTACTCAACGTTTAAGTTTCCATTGTCCGTAGTCTGCTTTACCTGCTCCATCAGCTTATCCATGTCCATGGCGTACTTCATCTTCTGGCCCATCATATCCATGTAGTAGTAGCCGTCGGTGTAGAACATGCTGGTCTCAATGGACTGGCCCATCAGGGAGGTGGAGCCCTTGGCAACATACTTCATCTTATCCGTATTCACATCCGCCATCTGAATGTCCATATCCACATCCACATCGATGGTCTCCTCGCCCTGGCTCATGGTCATCTTCACCACAGAGGACATATCCATGCTGGACAGCTCCTGGTTCTTCTTGATCGCCTCAGTGTACAGCTCCTTGGGATCCTTCTTCTTCGCACAGCCGGCCATAGACATCGCCAACAGGGCGCTCACTGCGATAATGGCAGCGCGCTTCACACTTTTTCTCATCTTTTTCCTCCATTAAACTTTTTATATGGGTTAATACTGTGTTACCATGATACGACATAAACGGATATTTAGCAATGACTTTTTCTTAACAAAGTCTTACTATTTCCATAATTTCTCATTTTAGCGCAGATGTTCTAAGTCTCTGGCGATGATAATCCGGGTCTGCTCTGTGGCGGACATCACCAGTTCTTTGGCCCGCTCCTCGGGAAGGCGGATACAGCCCGCGGAGCCGTTGTCCGGGTTGGCGGTAAAACAGTGCAGAAAAATAGCCGAGCCCTGGCCTGGAACACACTCCTCGTTATAATTCAGTGCCAGCGCATAATTGTAGACCGTGTAGGACGTGGCCAGGTTCTCCGCCGAGTTCCAGTCCTTGGCTGTCTCCGACGTGTTCACCAGCCGGTTGTAGTGGGCGCTCTGAGAATCGTCCACCCAAAAGTCGCCCTGGCGCACCTTGTGATAGGGTAATTTCGCGCCCGGATCGTCCTTTAAGCCAAAGGGTATGGTAAACCGGTAGGTTCCCTCCGGCGTCTTGCCGTCCCCTTCCCGCTTCTCATCCGTGATGCCGCCCCGGCCCACAATTCCCGCTTCCTTCCAGGCCAGCTGCCACGCCCCACTCTCGTCCTTCCGGTAATACGACACGTCCGCGTTGCAGCCGCCGGTGCCGACCACCACCACCATCTGGTCCGCTTCCCCTGCCGCTCCCAGGTTTTCCGGGATAATCTCCCCGTTTTCCACAGGGTTTCCGGCCGGCGCTGGCTCTGCGATTCCCGGCCCCTTGGCGGCCGAATTCTCCGCCTCCCGGGCGGCCTGACCCGCGCCAAAACTTGTCATTGCCATGCTGAGCGCCAGCAGAACCGCCCCGACGGCGGTTTTATAAATGTTCCGTTTCATTTGACATTCCCTCGTTTTTGTATCATTCTATGGTTTCGGTTGTCCCCGGCCTCCGCCAGCCCCGGCGGCGCCTTGTTTCTCTGATCATTATAACGTTTATGGACCTTCTATGTATTTCTTTTTTCTTACGTTTTTTGGAAAATGGACGTGTGCCGGGGATTGATACAATTCGCCGCTCCGCCCTTCCTACTGCGCAAAGACGATCTCGCAGCGGCTGTCCCTTGTCACCCTGCCGTTTTCCAGAATAAAGTCATAGTAAAACGTGCCGTCATTGCACCCAAACACCAAATCTCCCGTCTCCGAGAAGGATCCCTCCACGCTCTCCCCCTCATAGGTGCTGCCGCCTGTGGTCCCCAGATACGCCTCCACCTCGTCCAGAGTATAGGAATCCCTGGACATCTCAAACACCGTGCCCGCATTGCTGATCAGGCAGCGCACTGAATCGGCGGAGCGGCGCAGGTCAAAGAAACAGAACGGATTCTGGTAGGTGTACCAGTTGGTATCCGTCACCTCACCCTGCTCCCCGTAATAGAAATCGTCCGGGTCCCCGAAGGTGTCGATGAGATACGCCTCGGTGTTTCCGAGGGCCTCCCGGTAGGGGGACCGGAACCTGAAATCCGCTTCCTTCACCGGCGCGGAGGAATCCGCTGCAATACCTCCTTCTGCCACCTGATACAAGAGATACGCATTGTACAGCCCCATCTTGTGCCACTGGATAAATTCCTCATCCTCATAGGCGGCATCTTTGATCGTCTGCTTTCCATCCACCTGCGTATTCAGGCGGAACATGGAATCGTTGTGGTAATACAACCGGTATTCGCGGCCTTCCCCCACATAGTAGGCGAAAATCAGCTTTCCATCCTCAAACTCATAGGTTGCTGAATAGGGATTGTTCTCATTTCTGATCCCAACCTCGATCATCACGATCTCCCCATTGTAATCGTATACATCCATGGTGCTCTCCGAGCGCTTGTCGTACCGGCCCGCATCCATGGCTTCCCGGTCTCTGGTCCAGGACGCCCTGACCTGCTTCACCATGTCCTCCACCTTGGAGGCGTCGACCCGTTCCGTGAAGGGATATTCCAAATCCGCTGCACCGGCGGCCGGGGTTCCATCGCCGGACGCCGCGTTTTCCCGTGCCGCGGCGGCTCCATCCGCGTTTTCGCCGCCCGCATTTTTCCCTGCAGCAGAGTTTTCCGCCCCGGTTTTTCCCCCCGCGGTTTCTCCTTCCGCGGACTGCCCTTCACCACCGTTTTCGCCGGATTCCTTCCCTTCGCGTTCCCCCGTTTCATTGGACGCATCCGATGCGTTCCCCGCCTCTTCCTCGCCGTCCTTCTCCCGGGTCTCCCAGGCTACCTCCTGATCTTCCCCGCCCTTCCCGCTGCTGCCGCAGCCCGCAGCGGAAACAGCCAGCGCGCACAGAGCCGCGGCCAGCCAAATCCGCTTAAAGTCTCTCCCCCGGTCCACCCCTTCTGTTCCGAACAGTCTGCTTCTTCGTCTCATATCACCCATTTCCTCCCATTTTCATTTGTACTTACCTGTATTATAGCGTCCGGGCCGGACTCATTTATTTCTTTTTTCTTACATTTTCCCGGTTTTGCCCACAATATAACCGCCCGCAGGCTGTGTCAGCGGTCCATTACACAAAAATAAAGGAGATCTCCGCAAATCCTGACCGGATCGCCGGAAATCTCCTGAAACTTAAGCCGCTATAAATGTTCAGACAAACGCTAGCCTTTCACCGCTCCCGCGGTCAGCCCCTGGATAAAATACCGCTGCAGGAACACAAACACAATGGTCACCGGGATCGCCGCCACAATGCTGGCCGCCATCATATAGCCCCAGTTGGTGGAAGCCTCCCCCAGAAAGGTCATGACCAGACCGGAAGCCAGGGTCCGCTTTGTAGCGTCCGTCACCAGGGTCATGGAGTAGAGCAGGTCGTTCCAGCTCCACACAAATCCGTAAATCGCAATGGATATCATACCCGGAACCGTGATCGGGAACACGATCTGAAACATAATCTTTAAGTTCCCCGCCCCGTCGATTCTGGCGCTCTCAATCAGGGAGTCCGGCAGCTGGTCGAAATAGGATTTGAGCGTCCAGGTACCCACCGGAAGCGTGAATACCACGTAGGAGATGAGAAGCGCCCAGTAGCTGCCCAAAAGCCCGGTCTTCTGCATGAGCACGTAAATGGACAGCAGCAGGATCGCCTGGGGAAACGCCTGGCTCATCATAAACAGCCCCATCACCAGCTTCCTGCCCCGATAGCGGAACTTGGAGAAGCTGTATGCCGCAAACGCGCAGACAATGGTCGCCATCAGGCTGCTGCCGAAGGAGACCAGCAGGCTGTTGCGCAGATAGCGCATGATTTTCCCGTCCGTCACGATATGGGCGAAATTCTCCATCGTTTTTGTGCCCGTGAAGAAGTCCAGTGTGAACGTCTCCGCCGCGGGCTTCAGCGCGGTGTTGATCATCCACAGCAGGGGAAGAAAGATAAATCCTCCGATTGTGACCGTAAAAATCCAGAAAAATACGCGAAATCCCGGTGTCTTTCGAAACATATCCTTCCCCTCCTATTCCGCTTCATTGACCTGGCGCAGGTAAACAAAGGAAAACAGCGCCAGCAGCACGGCCCAGATGGTTCCGATGGTGGCCGCCTTGCCCATATTCCAGTTCTTAAACGCCGTGGTGTACACCTCGATGGACAGCGTGGTGGTGGCCCTGGCCGGCCCGCCCTGAACCATGGTCCAGGGCAGGTCAAAATGCTGCAGGTTTCCGATTGTGCCCAGAATCAGCACCAGAAACGCAATCGTCTTCATGGACGGCAGAACCATATACCAGAAAACCTGCCAGTTGTTGGCCCCGTCCACTCTGGCCGCCCCCACCTGTTCCAGGGAAACGCCCTGCAGACCGCCCAGCAGGAACGCCATGTACCACGGCAGCATCTGCCAGGTTCTGGCGATCACCACACAGGCCAGCGCCGTGCCGGTCTGCCCCAGCCAGGGGATTCCGGCCTCCAGCACCCCCAGCTTCATGAGCAGGCCGTTTAAAACGCCGTACTGGCCGTTAAAAATCCAGCTCCAGAGAAATCCGATGGCCGTGCCGGGGATAATCCAGTTCACCAGCGTCACGCCCCGCAGAAACTCAGAACCTTTAAAACCCTGGTTTAACAGGATGGCCCAGATGAATCCGAGGGTAAACGGGAGCAGCGTCGAAAAGATCACAAACACCACCGTGGTTCGCACTGTTTTCATGAAATACGGATCCGCGAACACCTTCCGGTAATTCTGCAGCCCGATATACTGGTATTCCGGCGACAGCATGGTCCTGTCCGTGAAGGACATGATAATCGCGCTGATAAAGGGATAGAGTATAATCCCCGCAAATATCGCCAGGCCCGGCACTACCAGCAGAAATCCCACCTGGCCGTTGGTGAGGCGAATGCCCGTTTTTCCCTGTTTCATACGAACCTCCTGAATCCTACAGTGAATTTAACCGCGCCGCCATATCCGCTACCGCCTGCTCCGCGCTCTTCTGACCCAGAAGCGCATACTGAAGTTCTTCCGTGACAATGGATTTCACCTCGCTGGCGTTGGTCATACGCGCCGTCTCCTCCAGCCTGGCCGTTGCCGTGGACTTGATAAAGCCGTTGAGATACGCGTCGTTTTTAACCTCATCCTTTTCCATCGCAGACTTGGTCACCGGAGGCATGCCGTTGTTCTTGAAATAATCCATTGCGATCTCGTCGCTCACCAGCGTCTTGGCCAGCTCGGTCGCAGCCTCCTTGTGTTCGGAATCCTTAAAGATCACCAGCATGTGGCCCCACATGGTGCTCTGCGGCTGGTCTCCCTCCTTTAACACCGGGCGCTCCATGGCGGAACACACCTTTATCACATCGTCCGGGGACACGCCGTTGCTCACCGCCTGGCCCTTTGCAACTACCGCGTCGTCGTAGAATGCCACCTTACCCTGGGCAAACAGCTGTCTGGCCTCGCCCCGCCCGGTATCCATGGCGATATAACCCTTTGACAACATATCCTGATACCATTTCACGCAGGACACCGCCGCCTCGCTGTCCACCGCAACGCTGCCGTCCTCGTTAAACAGGGATCCGCCGAAGGTCCACAGCCACGGCATGAAATCTCCCGCGCAGGTAGCGTCCTTGGTGGAAACCGCATAGGGAATCACATCGCCGCCCAGAGCCTTCACGTCCGCAAGGCACTTCTCAAACTCCTCCATGGTCGCCGGCACGCTCTCCCAGCCCGCTTCCTTTAAAATGGTGGGGTTGTAGACCATGCTGATGCTGGCCATGCTCCAGGGCATCCCATACTGCTTTCCGTCGATATTTCCCACAGCCAGGGCGGACTCCTGGAAATTCTCCTTGAGGTAGTCCGCGCCCATCACCTCGTTCAAATCCGCAAGCACCCCTGCGTTGGCCACGGTGTTGAAAATTCCGATATCCACCTGGGCAATATCCAGCTGCTCGCCGCCCTGGGTACGGATCAGCAGCTGCTGCGCCGTGTCGGCCCAGGTCCAGCCCACCCATGTCACTTCATTTCCCGTATCCTTCCGGTACGTGTCCATCATCCGCTGGAAAATATCCTTGGAGGCCTCCTCCTCGCCGGACCATCCGGCCCAGACGATATTCTCCGCTTCTTTTGCCGCCTCGGTGGCGCCACTCTCCGCTTCCGTCTTCTCCTCCTGCTTGGCTGTCTCAGCTGTGGGAGCCGCCGTCTGCTCGGTTTTTACCCCACCCCCCGTGCATCCAACCAGCATTCCCGCTGTCATCGCTGCCGCCAGCACGACGGCCAATGTTCTTCTTTTTTTCATGGTAATCCTCCTCTTTATATGATAATAGAATTGCTAATACACACAAATTTCAAAGACCTCGGCCCGCCTGGCTCCGTATGTACCGCGGATTTCCAGGGTCAGCCCCGTCACCGTAATACCGTCCTGAGGCAGAGCCCTCCAGGTTCTGTTCCAGTTGTCCTCAAGAACCGCTATCTCTCTCCTGCTTCCGTCCGGCAGGATTCCATAGATCACCGCGCTCTTTACAAGCTCCGGCGGCATGCCGGTCCGCGGAAGGAATTTATGGTGGTCGTCCCACATGGAGGCTCTGGAGGAATTCAGCTCTCTGGACAGGTCCGGATTGAAGAATACAAGAATCTCCCTGACAGTCCTGGGCTCCTGAAAATCCAGTCTGATCCACGGAAATTCCCCGCCCTCCCCAAACGCCGGCCCGGATATCCAGGACCCCGGCTCTCTCCACGGGCGGTTGTAGCCGTTCACCACGTTGGACTCGCCGTAAAGTCCGCAGTCATCCGGCAGCTTCAGGCAGGGGTAGCAGTATTGGGGGCTGTCCTCCCGCCCCAGCAAAAACCCGGTCAGCTGCTCCTCCCCGGTCACAAAGGACACGGACTGGTTTCCGGAAAACTCCAGGGTAATAAAGCCGTCCGCAACCCCCTCCGGAATCGGAAAGCTGATCCAGCTTTTCCCCTCCGGGATCACGGTTTTCATGGTTCCCAAACGGCTGCCCAGAGCCAGCCTGGAAGGCACGTCGCTCCGATAGCACTGGTAGGAGACCTCTGTGGTTTGTCCGCTCTCCACCAGGAACTCCGTCCCCGCCGCCCGCCGGGGAAACACCAAAATTCCGCCGTCCGACAAGGAAAATGTTCCCGTCTCCCCAAGTGCTCCCCGGCACTCCGCGCCGGAGGAGGAAACAATGGCTTCCTGCGCCAGATCCCCCTCCTCATGGTACCGGATTCCAGGGATCATCATATCGTTTCTCAAAAGGGTCTGCTGAACTCCCTGAATCTCTTCCGCTGCCAGATCCCCCGGCCGCTTCCCCAGCTCGATGCACCGTGCCGCCAGCGTACCGGCCGCCTGGCCGGACAGAGCGCAGGTATTCATAATCCGCGTGGAGGCGAACGCCACATGGCTCACGCCGATGTCCCTGCCCGCAAACAGCAGGTTGGAATCGCAGGTTGGATAAAGGCAGCCCAGGGGAACAGCGTACACCTGAACCGGAATCTGCGTACAGTTGTCCTCCTCCGTCTTAAATCCGTGGGACGGGTGAAAATCCAGGTACCACCCGCCGTAGAACGCGCCGTCCTCAAACGCTCTGTGCTCCAGAATATCCTGCTGGGTCAATATTTTTTTCGTGATAAAGCGCCGGCTCTCCCGCTTGCCCGGCATGTTTCCCTCCCAGCTGAGGGTCAGACAGTCCGCGTCATAGCGTCCGCTGTTTTTGATATAGTCCCAGACACCGGCCGTAAACCGCTTCAGTTCCAGACCAATCTCCTGGGCCTCACGGATGGTGTCCGCCATTCCTCCGGTCTCAAACCACCAGTAGTCGCAGCCGTCCATCTTCTCATTGGCGATCCGGCCGCCCTTTCCCAGCAGCTCCTCGATGGTTTCCCGGGGATAAGCATAGTCAGGGGCGATGTAGGAAACCGGATGGTCTTCCCTCTTGGTGAAGAAAAACAGCGTGCTCCCAAAGGTGGTGCGCTCCTCCTCCACCGGCGCAAAGGACTCCCCGTAGGTGTCTCTGCTCTCCTTGCCCATCCGGTAGGGCAGCCCGGCCATGGCTCCCAGGGAACCGTCCCCGGTGGCGTCGATGTAATACGCGCCCTCAAACCGCAGCTCCTTTTCCGTCATCATCTGAAACCCCGACACCCAGGCGATCCGGCCCTGGCCGTCCGTCTCCATCCCGCTAATGTGCGTATTCAAATACAGCTTCAGATTGGGCTCGGATAAGACCTGTTCCAGGAGCACGTCGTCCCAGAACACCGGATTGCCTTCCTGATTCAGATAGAGATTGCGGAGCTTTAATTCTCCCCAAATCCCCATCTCCTCGCCGTAAAGATTCCCCGCCCCTGTGGCGCCTCTCGTCCATACCCGTATCTCGCTGCTGGAATTGCCGCCCAGCACCGGCCGGTCCGTTGCAAGGACCGTTTTCTTTCCCAGCCTTGCGGCCGCCAGCGCGGCGCATATCCCGCCCGGCCCTCCGCCTGCTACTACTACCTCTGCCTCTACCCGTTCCGTCACCGCAAAATCCCCCTGTGTTTTTTACAGAATAATACTTTTAAATATTTCTGTATATCGGAATTATTTATAGTATTTCTGATTTGCGCTTGCACTTTTTTGTGTTTTTTGCTATCTTTTCTATATAGTAACAATTATAAATCCGTTGTGCATTAAATATCCTGCTCTATTTCTGGATTATTCTGCAATCTAATCCACATTTGTGCCGGACCGGAAGGGGATTTCCATGAATTGTCATTATCAGAAGATCGCGAACTATCTCGCATTTGCGGAGAAAGAATACAATATTTCCATCTGTATCAAGGATTACTCGGGGTTTATCCCGGTGAACCGGGAGCTGGACGAAGCGCTCCAGCCCTTTCTCACCCACGCCAACGCATTTTGTATGTACATCAAGTCCGACCGTCATATCTATCACAAATGCCTGACCATGATCCGGAAGATGAACAACCGGTTCCGAAAGGACCGCTGCACATTTTTCGGCATGTGCCACGCCGGACTCTGCGAGTACGTGACTCCCATCATCAACGGAGACTTTATTATCGGAACCATCAATATCGGATTCTTCGGCGGGTACGATGCCCTGGCGCTCAACCGGATTCACCACGTGTGCGCCCAGTCTGAGCTTCTCTCCGAGGAGGAGGCCGTCCGGCTTTACCGCAAGAGCTTCACGCCGCCCACGATCTCCCCGGAGGTGCTCATCCCCACCATGGAGCTGATCGCGGAGTATCTCTCCATGACCTACGACACCATCAAAGACACCCACGACGCCTCCATGCGGCGGCGAAGCTCCAACGAGGACACGATCCTGTCCCACGCCTCGGAGTACATCCGGCAGAATTTCACCGAGCAGATCCGGGTCTCGGAGCTGGCAGGCTTCTGCCATTGCAGCGAGTCCCACATCAGCCACATTTTCCGGAAACGGTTTCACTTAAACATCAATTCCTACATCAACAAGGTGCGGGTGGAAGCTTCCAAGGACTTCCTGGTGGGCTCCCAGACCTCCATTGCGGACATTGCCCTGAGCGTGGGCTTCTGCGATCCCAACTATTACTCCAGGGTCTTTACCCAGCTGATGGGCATCCCGCCCACAGAGTACCGCAGGCGGTTCCGGAAGCAGGGGGTGCAGGACTGATGAATTGCCGCCATCGCCGTATGCTGCACCGTCTGCCGCCACCGTAGTCCGCCACCGCCACCGCCGCCGTCCGCCAGAGACGGAGGCCCTGCGGACACCCCCAATCGCCCGTTTACCTGATCCCCCATTTAACTGATCATCCCTTTATCCGATCACCCATTTAACCGCTCCCCCATTTACCCGCAAAAAGCCGCTGCACGGCCCGGATTCCTCCGGCCGTACAGCGGCTTTTGTTAAATGCAATGGGCTGCGGGCAGAGCCTGCGGCCCATTGTTCTCGTCTCGATTGTGCCCCGGGCGCAGCCCGCGGTCAATGGTTTCCCATTATTTGCACACAATATTGATAATCCGCCCCGGAACATAGATTTCCTTCACAATGTTCCCGGTCAGCTTGTCGGCAACAGCCGCCTTACCCGCGGCGATGGCGTCCTCCTTGGCGATATCGGCTGCCACGCTGATCACGGTTCTGGTCTTGCCGTTGACCTGTACGGCGACCTCAATCTCGTCCTCCTTCATGGCCTCCTCGTCGAATTCCGGCCACTGGGCGTGGAACACGGTGTCCGTGCCGCCCAGCTGCTGCCACAGCTCCTCGCCGATGTGGGGCGCGAAGGGAGCAAGCAGGATCACGAAGGTTTTTAAGGTCTCTTTGTCGATGCCGCCCTCTTTCTTGGCGATCTCGATCAGCTTGTTGTTGTGCTCCATGAAGCCAGAGATCACGGTGTTTAAGCTGAACTGGTTGAAGCGCTGCTCAATATCGTAGACCAGCTTGTGGCGCTCCCTGAGCATTTCCCGGGTGGGCTCCACGTTCTTATCCTTGTTGTCCATCACCAGGTTCCAGAAGCGGTTTAAGAAGCGGGAAACGCCCTCGATGCCCCGGTCGTCCCATTCCGCATCCAGCTCCGGCGGTCCCACGAACAGCTCGTAGAGACGCAGGGAGTCGCAGCCGTAGTCCCGCACCAGGTCGTCCGGGGACACCACGTTGCCCTTGGACTTGCTCATCTTGATGCCGTTCTTGCCGGTGATCATACCCTGGTTGAACAGCTTCTTGAAGGGCTCGTCAAAGTCGATGGCTCCGATGTCGCAGAGGAACTTGGTGTAGAACCGGGAGTACAGAAGGTGCAGCACCGCGTGCTCCACGCCTCCGATATACATGTCCACGGGCAGGTACTTGTCCGCCTTCTCCCTGGACACCAGCTCCTCGTCGTTGTGGCTGTCCACGTAGCGCAGGAAATACCAGGAGGAACCGGCCCACTGGGGCATGGTGTTGGTCTCCCGCTTGGCAGGAGCGCCGCAGACCGGGCAGGTGGTGTTAACCCACTCGTCGATGGCAGCCAGCGGGGACTCGCCGGTACCGGTGGGCTGATAGCTCTCCACATCCGGCAGGCGCAGGGGCAGCTGGTCCTCGGGAACCGGCACGCAGCCGCACTTGGGACAGTGGATGATCGGGATCGGCTCGCCCCAGTAGCGCTGGCGGGAGAATACCCAGTCGCGCAGCTTGTAGTTCACCGTCTTGTGGCCAAAGCCCTTCTCCTCGATCATGTGAGGGGCTTCCTGTTTCAATACCGCGGACTCCATGCCGTTCCAGTCGCCGGAATTGATCATCACGCCGCTGGCCTCGGTGTAGGCCTCGGTCATATTTTCGATTTCCTTGCCGTCCTTGGCGATGACCTGCACGATGGGCAGGCCGAACTTCTTGGCGAACTCGAAGTCGCGGTCGTCGTGGGCGGGCACGCACATGATCGCGCCGGTGCCGTAGTCAGCCAGCACGTAATCGGACAGCCAGATGGGCGTCTTGGCCCCGTTTAAGGGGTTGATGGCGTAGCTGCCGGTGAACACGCCGGTCTTGTCCTTGGCCTGCATGCGGTCCACGTTGGAGCGCATGGAAGCGTCGAAGATATACTGCTCCACCGCCTCGCGGGTCTCGTCGGTGGCCAGGCTCTTTGCCAGCTCGTGCTCCGGGGCCAGCACCATGAAGGTGGCTCCGTAGAGGGTGTCGGGGCGGGTGGTGTAGACGGTGATCTTCTCATCCCTGCCGTCGATGGGGAAATCCACCTCCGCGCCGTAGGATTTGCCGATCCAGTCGGTCTGCATCTTCTTGACCTTCTCCGGCCAGTCCAGCTTGTCCAGGTCGCTTAACAGGCGCTCCGCGTAGGCGGTGATCTTTAACATCCACTGGCGCAGATTTTTCTTGGTCACCGTGGTGCCGCAGCGCTCGCAGCAGCCGTTTACCACTTCCTCGTTGGCAAGGCCGGTCTTACAGGAGGGACACCAGTTGATGGGGAACTCCTTCTCGTAGGCCAGACCCTTCTTGAACATCTGCACGAAAATCCACTGGGTCCACTTGTAGAACCCGGGGTCCGTGGTGTTTACTTCCATATCCCAGTCGTAGATCGCCGCGATCTGCTTGATCTGGCGCTTGATGTTTTTGATATTCTCCTCCGTGGACTTGGCCGGGTGCACGCCCATCTTGATGGCGTAGTTCTCAGCCGGCAGGCCGAAGGCGTCCCATCCCATGGGATGGATCACATATTTGCCCTTTAAGAGCTGGTATCTGCTCCAGACGTCGGAGATCACATAACCTCTCCAGTGGCCCACATGCAGGCCGCTGCCGGAGGGGTAGGGGAACATGTCCAGGCAGTAGTATTTCTCCTTCTTGCCGTCATTTACATTGATGGGCTTCGCTTCCCAGTTTTCGCGCCATTTCTTCTCAATGGCGCTGTGGTTGTACTGTGTAGCCATAGCTTGCTTCCTCCATTGTTCTTGCTTGGTACATTTCGTGAGGGGGCGGACGGTTCCTTCCGGCCGGCTGGCCGTTGTACGAAAAAAGCCCTGCGCCCCTATTGCTAGAGACGCAGGACATAAGCTCCCGCGCGGTACCACTCTGATTCACACGCCGTTTGGCGCATGCGCTCGATTCCTTGTATAACGGTCAGGGGCCGGCATTTCTTACGCAGGCTGGATCGCCCTTGGGAAAGCTACTCAGGGGCCAGTTCAAAGAATCCTTCCCACCGGCTCGCACCCTCCGCCGGCTCTCTGAAGTTCGGAATTCCTCTACTACTCCCCGTCTCAGTATTTATGCTGACTATAAATTTAACATATTTGCAGCGGGGTGTCAATGCGTATTCTTAACGATTTTTCCCATGATTTTCCCCACCGCCCGAGCGTTTCCACAAGACATAGGAGTAGATTGTGGGAATCAGGATAATTGCCACAACGATTACAAAATACGGGCCGGAGCGCCCCATGAGGCCGAAGGCCAGCATAGCCAGACCGCCCAGGGTCCACACGTACCCGGCCAGCCGGTGGGTCCTGTTCCAGTTGTCCTCGTCGGCCAGGGTCCAGGGCAGCTTGATTCCCAGGGTGTAATTCTGTTTGCATTTGGGCATGTAGTTGCCGATGACAATGAACAGAATCGAGATCGGCACGCTGGTGAGCAGCCCCACGTTCAGCTCCACCCCCACGCCGGACAGCATGGTGATGCACTGGACCAGCACCGCCAGGATCACGATGAACCAGCGGGTGATCTGCTTCAGCTCCCGGGAACGGGCGATATTGGCCCGCTTGGGATCCGCCAGAAAGGCGAAATTGACCACCACCGCCATGAGCAGCATAAAGCCCGGTATCCCGAAGCAGGCCATCAACCGGCTGGAGTAGCCGTTGACCTCTCCCGCGCCGTTCCAGTGGGTGGGCACCTGCTCCGGCAGCCTGCTGTAAAAGACCAGTGAGATGGCGAAGGGCACCAGGGCCATTCCCCAGTAAACCCAGTCGGAAAATGTCATATTTTTGATCGAACCGCTAATCTTCTTCATGTTTTTCCTCCATTAAATCCTGAATCCAGGCCAGTACCTCCTCAAACACGGAGAGGTTCAGCTCATAATAGATATATTTGCCGGATTTGCTGTCATCTATCAATCCGGCGTGTCTGAGGATGGACAGATGATGGGAAATGGTGGCTCCCGTGGTGTCGAAATGGGCCACAATCTCCCCGGCCGTGAGCTTTTCCTGCTTCAACAGGTTTAAAATCTCCCGGCGGGTTGGATCGGACAGCGCTTTAAAGGTATCGGCAAAGGACATGGAGTGCCTCCTTTCTCCCATTTGATGGTTATCATTTAGATATTTCTCTAAATATCTAAACGTATTGTACCACAGTGAAGGCGAACTGTCAATCTGGAAATAACTGGGGTTTCACTGTAATCGCCCCAGGCTGCGCCAGCGGCCCCTTGCATTCAAAAAGAGAAGCAGAGGTTTTCGGCCCCTGCTTCTCGCTCTCACTGCTGTTTATTTACATAATTTCTTAAACTCATCCGCCACAAACTGAACCTGTGTGCCGACGATTACCTGCACGCTCTTCTGGCTGGGACGGATCACCCCGGCGACACCGGCGGATTTGATCTTCTTCTCATCCACCTTGGTGTAGTCGTTGATCTCCAGTCTCAGTCTGGTGATGCAGTTGTCAATGCTCTTTACATTCTCTTTGCCGCCAAGGCCTTCCAGGATAATGGTTGCAACCTGGGTGTAGTCGTTGTTGGCAAGCTTAGCGGAGGTGTCGTCCGCCTCGTCGTCATCCTCACGACCGGGTGTCTTTAAGTTGAAGGTCGTAATCATGAATCTGAATACCAGGTAGAATACTGCAAACGCGGCGATGCCCAGAGGAATAATCAGCCAGGTCTTCGCTGCGGCCGGAAGGGCTGCGGAGAACAGCAGATCCGTTGCGCCGGCGGAGAATGAGAAGCCGGCACGGAAGCCAAGCAGTACGGTCACAAAGGTAAAGACGCCGTACAAAACTGCGTACACTAAGTAAAGTGCGGGAGCCAGGAACATGAATGCAAATTCAAAGGGCTCGGTAACGCCGCAGACAAATGCGCACAGCGCTGCGGATGCAAGGATACCAATAGCAATTTTCTTCTTGTTACTCTTTGCGCAGTGGATCATAGCCAGAGCAGCTCCGGGAACTCCGAACATCATGCAGGGGAAGAATCCGGACATGTACATTCCAAGGCTCCAAGTAACATCTGCGCTGGTTTTGCCTGCCCAGAAGTTGCTTAAGTCGCCTAATCCGATGGTGTCAAACCAGAATACGTTGTTCAGCGCGTGATGCAGGCCGAACGGAATCAGCAAACGGTTTAAAAACGCATAGAGACCTGCGCCTACTGCGCCCATCTTTGCGATCGACTGGCCTAACGCAGTCAGTCCGCCGAAAACGATCGGCCATATAAACAGGAGGACTGCCGCAGCGATAATCGAGAACATTGCAGTAACGATAGCAACACAGCGCTTGCCAGAGAAGAAAGCCAGCCAATCCGGCAGTCTGGTATTCTTAAATTTGTTGTAGCAGGTAGATCCGATGATACCGGCGATAATACCGATCAGCGCATTCTGGATCTTAGCGAATGCCATTCCCTGGATGGTGTCCGGCGCAATACCGGCCAGAGTCTGAACCACTCCCGGAGAGAGCAGATGGGTAATCATCAACCAGGAAACAAGGCCTGCCAGGCCTGCAGTTCCGTCATGGTCATCCGACATACCGACCGCAACGCCTACCGCGAACAGGAGGGCGATAATTGCGCCGTCGATCAGCGCCAGCGCCGCCTGGGTGAGGAAGTAACCGATCATGGGAATCGCACCCGTGATATCTCCGCCCTGCATAACCGCCGGGCAAAGGAAGTAGCCGATACCGGATAAAATACCTGCAACCGGTAAAACAGCAACGGGCAGCATCAATGACTTGCCAAGCTTCTGTAACCATTTCATCATAATAATAAATCCCCTTTCTTTAATAAGATTCACACATCTATCTAAACCTTTACAGGTTTAAATCAATTTCGGACCTTCAACAGTCCAGTTCCTTCATAACCCGGCGGACCGCTTCCATGGCCTTCTCTTCGTCCGGCCCCTCCGCCGTAAAGGTGATTTGATCCCCCTGCACACATCCCAGAGACAGAATCTGAATCACATCCTTACCGTCCACCTGTTCCCCGTTGCCGCTGATGGTCACCGCGCTCTGAATATCCTTCAGCGCCATCATCAGCTGGGCCGCGGGCCGGGCGTGAAGCCCCATGGAGTCCTTCAACACAAAACGTTCTTCCAGCATATCCGTCCTCCTTTTCCGCCTGTATAACCTAGTTCAGCTCGATCACGGTGTCGCCTTCCCGGACCTCCATGCCGCTCTTTACGGTCATGTCGGGGAAATTGGGCGTGTTGCAGACGATCACCGGCGTCACCACGTCATAACCGGCTGCCTTGATCTTCTCCATGTCAAACTCCAGCAGCGGGGTTCCCTTGGACACCTGCGCGCCGGCGTTCACCAGTGCGGTGAAATACTGTCCTTTCAGCTCCACGGTGTCAATCCCTACGTGGATGATCAGCTCCACTCCGCTCTCGCCCTGCATGCTGATGGCGTGCTTGGTGTCAAACACCATGGTAACCGTGCCGTCGATGGGAGCTACGATGCGCCCTTTATCGGGAATGATGGCCACGCCCTTGCCCAGGATTTCCTGGCTGAAGGTAGGATCATTGACCTGACTCATGGGGATCGCCCTGCCGCTCACCGGCGCTCCTACAACTGCCTTTTCTTTTCCTCCGAAAAGCCCTTTTAAACCTTTAAACATATATAAATCCCCTTTCCAGTCTTCCGCCGCTTTAACGCGTGCGGATCCTCTTGATGTGCAGCGCCAGATACGCCGCTTCTTCCTCTGTCATTTTGTGTCCATACTTCTGATCAATCAGCACCTGTACCTTTTGGCTGCAAACATGTTCCTCCGGGTACATTTTCGCGATCATCTCCTGAAATTCCGGGTTATCCGACTCCATGTGCTCCCCTGTAAAAATCCGCTGGGCCAGAAACCGCAGATGGGTGATAAACCGCTCGTAGCTCAGCGAGTCCTCATCGATCTGAATGTTGAAATACTCGATCACCACCTCGCTCACCTGCTGGATCAGATTGGTAATATCTATGGTGTCCCGCATGGGTGCATCATATTCCGCATTGACGATATGAAGCGCGATACTGGCCGCCTCATCCACCGGAAGCATCACTCCAAGGTCCCTGCGGATCATGGCAATGGCGTACTCTCCAATCAGGTATTCCGCGTGGTAAAAGCTTTTCACCTCGTGGATCAGCGGGTTGGAGAACATCATCTTCTGCTTGAAGCGCTCCAGCGCAAAATTGATATGGTCTGTCAGCGTGATATACACGTTGGGGTTTATGGGACGGTTTAAAACGCTCTTGGCATAGCTGATGATCTCGGCGGAAATCTGTACGTGCTCGATCGGAAGGTTCACGACCAGCTCTTTAAATTGATCCATCGAGGTCTGGCTGTCCAGGCGGAAGATTTTCTCCACCTTGGCCTCGTTCACGGCCATTCCCTCTTTGGCCTTGAAACCCACTCCCCGTCCCATGACGACGACCTCCCTTCCGTCCTCGTCAAAGGTGCTGACCACATTATTATTGATAATTTTACTGATTTTCATGACGTTCTTGCCAGTCAACGGGTCCTGCAATTTTCTCCCCCTCTCTGTGCAGCAGTCCACAGCGCTGCGGATAAGCTCAAAAAAATAAAAAAACCAACTTTGTCTAAGAGAAAAACGATTCATCTCTCTCCTTTACAAAATTGGTTTTGCCTGCCGAACAGTAACAATCCAAGTATCAAATTGTAGGTTGGAATGAGACAAATCTCACTCACTAATCCAAATTATAGCAGTCCGTAAGAAAAAAGTCAACGATTTCTTTATAAAAACTTTACTATTTTTACATAATTTACATATCTCTGCCAAAATAAGGAAATCCGTGACCGACAAACCAGTATGCGGCCGCCGTCACCGCCAAATAAAACCAGGTGGACGGGTTGGAGAACCAGGTGGTGAAAAAGGCCAGAGCCATGTACATGGCGATCTGGGCGTAGATCACATGGCAGACGGGATTGCGGGCGCGCCAGCGCAGGCGGTACAAAAGCGCGCAGGCCGCTCCGGCCAGCAGGCCGAACAGCAGAATTCCCAACACCCCGAAATCGTAGTAGGCGTCGTAGATCAGCGTCACCGTGGTCAGCTCCTCCTTTGTCACAAAAATCGGAAAACTCACCAGGGACGGATTCAGGAATTTAAGGCCGGTCAGCGCCCACACCGGGAACAGCATGCGAAGTCCCATGCTGTGGCTTCCCAGCTGCTCCACCAGACAGTTGAAATTGTCGTAATTGTTGGCAATATACATGTAAGGCTGGGTCACAAAGATCGGCGTGTGCGGATTTTTCATCTCAAAGATGCCGTTTAGGTAGGATACGCTGTGGCTGCGCAGCACCGTCAAAGCCAGGTAGGCCGGAACCATGAGGACGCACAGGATCAAAAGGTATTTGAGCCGGAAGGTTCTGCGGACGGAGATAAAGGTGAACACCGCCATGCCCACCGCCAGGATCAGCTGGAAGCGGGAAACGCACAGCAGCGGAATGAGGATCGATATCCCGGTCAGAACTGCGGCCAGAATCAGTCCGCGGTCAGGCGCAGCCGGGGGGGCCGGGTTTCCGGAGCGCTCCACTTTCGTTCCAGCACGGCCCGCCGCCGTTCCAAACACCCGGACGCCGCACTCCCCGCCGTCCGCCGCCCGCGAAAACAGATAGAGCACAAACAGGCTGGGCACCAGCACGCAGGACACCGTGAAATAGTGCACGCCGCTGACATGGAAATAGGAGTAGGCGTGGGGCACGCCGTAGGAGAACATGGGAATAAAGCCCAGCTTCACCGCCTCAAAAACAAAGGCAAGGGCCGAGACGCCCGTGATGCCCGCCATGCAGATGAGAATCCGCTTCGAGCTGCCGTTGAATTCTCCCGTAGCCCCGGTCTCCGGGAAACGGCCTGAGTTGATGCGGCCTGGGTTGATGCCCTGGCTGTCGTGCTCCCGCCTGTCGCGCTCCCTACCGTCGTGCTCCCGCCTGCCGCCCTCCCTGCCGCCGTTCCCCCGCCTGCGCAAAGCCATCCGCTGAACCGCCTCAAAGGCCAGCCAGAACGCTAAGACCGCCAGCAGAAAGCACAGCCAGGTCTCCCCGGCCCAGTCGGTCTGCAGCCGGCTGAGCTTAAAGCAGGACACGCCCTGGCCGCCCACAAAAGCCAGGCAGAACAGGCCCCGCAGGTGAATCAGATCCCGGCTGGCGCGGTAGTCCCGCCAGTACAGCCACAGGGCCGCTGTAATCAAAACCAGCCCGGACAGCATGTAAACATGCTGCCGGGCCAACAGGTAACTTAATGCGTAACAAATCAAATAAACTGCCATTAAACCGTTCCGCTCTCCACAAATTCTTTCATGTACTGCTCCACCTCAGCCGTGGTCGCAAAGCTCATGGCCTTGTCCGCAACCGCCTGGAGCTCCTGCACACTGTACTCGGTTACCATCTTTCTCGCCCGCAGAATCGCAGACGCGCTCATGCTGAACTCATTCAATCCAAACGCCAGAAGCAGCGGGATCATCATGGGATCGCTGGCCGCCTCGCCGCACATGCCGACCATGATGCCGGCCTCGCGGCCGCAGGCGATGATGTGGCGAATGCTGCGCAGCACGGCGGGATTGAAGGTGGAATACAGGTAGGAAACCTTTTTGTTACCCCGGTCCACGCTCATGGTGTACTGGGTCAGGTCGTTGGTGCCGATGCTGAAGAAGTCCACTTCCCTGGCAAAGATATCCGCGATCAGGGAAGCCGCCGCGGTCTCCACCATGATGCCCACCTGGATGTCCTTCTTGTAGGCAATGCCCGCCTCATCCAGCTCGGCTTTCAGCTCCTCCACCAGTCCCCTGGCCTCGCGGTACTCCTCGATGCAGGTCACAAGGGGAACCATGATGCGGATGTTGCCAAAGGCGCTGGCGCGCAGCAGGGCGCGCAGCTGCGGTTTGTAGATATCCTCCTTGCGGTCCAGGCAGAAACGGATGGCGCGGTAGCCCAAAAACGGGTTCTCGTCCTTCTCCAGACCCATGTAGGGGATCTCCTTGTCGCCGCCGATATCCAGGGTGCGGATAATCACCGGCTTGCCGTTCATGGCGATGGCCACCTTCTTGTACGCCTCAAACTGCTCTTCCTCCGTGGGCATGGAGGTACGGTCCATAAACAGGAATTCCGTGCGGAACAGGCCCACGCCCTCGCCGTCGTACTGTAACACCTTCTCCGCGTCCTCGGGCTTGCCGATATTTGCCACGATCTCCACCTGCACGCCGTCCCTGGTGACGGAGGGCTTGCCGATGTACTGCTCCAGCTCCTTTTTCTCCTTTAAGAATACGTCGCGCTTGGTCTCATACTCCGCTCTCACCGCCGCGTCCGGATTCACCATCACTTCACCCGTGCTGCCGTCCAGCACAAGGTCGTCGCCGTCCTTCACCTGCTCCATCAGATTCTCCACGGCCACAACCGCCGGAATCTCCAGGGCGCGGGCCAGAATGGCGCTGTGGGAGGTGCGGCCGCCCAGCTCGGTGACAATGCCGGTTACATTGGCCGGGTTGATCCCCGCCGTCATGGAAGGCGTCAGGTCCTTGGCGACGATCACGCTGCCCGCCGGAAGAGACGCGATATCCACAGAGCGGACGCCCAGAAGGAGCTTCTGCATCCTGGTCTTGATGTCGCGCATGTCCGTGGCTCTCTGCTGCATAAGCTCGTCCCCCATGGAGGCGAACATGTCGGCGTACATATTGCATACGGTCTCAATGGCGAACTCGCTGTTGACGCCGTCGTTTTTGATGGAATTCTCAATCTCGCCGGTGAGCATGGGATCGGACAACAGCATGATGTGCCCCTGCAGAATCTCCGCTTCCTTCTCTCCCACTCTGGTGGCCAAATCCGCCGCCAGCACCTCGGTGTCCTTCACGCTCTGCTCAAGCGCCCCCTTAAAACGCCCAAGCTCAGCCTCCACATCCGAAACGTTCTCCCTTTTGATGACCAGCTCAGCCTCTTCCACAATAACTGCCTTGCCGATTCCGATACCGGATGAAGCGCTCGTTCCCTTTTTCATAATGATTACCTCCTTATTGTATTAAATATTTATACTCACAGCATTCAGGGTGCCGATCCGGCACCCCGTCCGCTGTTACTCACCCAATCCGCTCTCCACGATTCTGACCATCGCGGCCAGCGCCTGCTCCTCGTCCGGTCCGTCGCAGATAAACTCAACCGCGTCGCCGGATTTGACGCAGGCCCCCAGCACGCTCAGAACGCTCTTGGCGTTGGCGGTCGTACTTCCGATCTTGAAGGTGATCGTCGACCGGAACAGCAGCGCCTCCTTGCACAGGATGCCTGCCGGCCGCAAATGCAGACCGGAGGGATTTTTAATAACTGTTACCGCACTTACCATAAGCTATCTCTCCTTACCTACTGCCATATTCTCAATCGGCGGCCGTCGTCTCATCCGCCGCGGTTTCACCGTCGTCCGTCCCGCTCGTCTCATCCCCGCCGTCAGTGGCGCCGGGTCCGATCTCCCGCACCGTAATCTGCGGGTGGTCATAGTACACCACCTCATAGGCGGAATTTTCGTAAAACGCCTGGAACATCACTTCGCCGTCGTTCTCCCCCGGCGTCATGGCGCTGACGTCGATCTCCGCGCCAAACTGGTCGGCGGTCAGCTGGTCCAAATCCTCCTTGAGGCCCCGGATCAGCACGTTGATCGTACTGCGATCATACTCGTATTCATATTGGCTGGAAGCTCCCACCTGCTTGATCTGGCTGGTGTGCAGCACATAGGTCCTGCTCTCCAGCGGTTCAACCTTGATGGTCACTGTAATCTCCTTGTTCTCGTCCTCGGCCAGCTGCACCCCGTTTGGCAGGTACTTGGTCAGGTCGATGGTCACCTCCCGGTCACCTGTGGCCCCATCCATATTCAGCTCGGACGGCGGTATCGTGACTGCGGTGACATCCGCCAGGTTGGATTTCAGGCCTACTACGGCCACGGAGTTCACACTGCTCTCCACACCCGTGTAGCGGTAGCCGTCGGCCACCCTGCCCTCCACCTTCAGGTCCAGAGCCAGGCGTTTTTCTTTCAGAATCGCCAGCTCATAGTCCACCTCAGAGTGGTTTAAGGTCACCCGGTCATCCGTCTCCAGATCCACCAATTCATTGCCGTTGGCGTCATAGAATTTGGGGGTTGCGGTGCCGGTCCGGTTGGAATTGGCATTGTCCACATCGATCTCGATGCCCACCTTGCTGATCTGTCCCACCTTGGAGACAGGTCCGCTGACATACACGTAGGTCGGGCTGATGGTGGCGGTCCCCACCGTATAGCCGTCCTCTGTGGTGCCAACCGTGTTCACGCCCAAATCAAACCGCTTCCTCTGCAGATTCTCAGTGCTGATCCGGATCACGCCCGGCCTCGCCACCGGCTGTCCGATCAGCAGATTCTTGTGGCGCAGCACCTCCACCTTTACCTGCACCGCTCCGGTGGGCTCATACATCTCCGCTAAGTCGATATAGGCGCGGAAATCCGACGGTTTGATGGTGCCGGTGTCCAGGGTCTGAACCTTGTAACTGACCGTAACCGTATTCTTGCCGCCGACCACCTCGTAGGTGAGGTTATTGGCCTCCAGCACGCCTTCATTTAAAATCTCTAAGGGGACCTCCTGATAATCCGAAACCTCCGGGTTCGAGATATTGACCACGGCCAGCCAGACAAAGAACGCCAGGAAGACGGAAATGATTTTCAGGCCCAGATTATTCGTCAGCTTTTCTTTCATTCTTCAGCCTTCCCTTCCAGATTTTTAATCGGCTGCCGGTCTCAACCTGCCCTTTCACCCCTGCCAGGATGGTGCGCAGGCCCTCGGCATCCGTCACTCTCTTAAGCGTTCCCCCTTCTGCTACCGTCACCCTGCCGGTCTCCTCCGAGACCACGATGGTGACGCTGTCCGTCACTTCACTCACGCCCACCGCCGCTCTGTGGCGGGTGCCCAGATCCTTGCTGATGGACATGTTGTCCGACAGCGGCAGGTAACAGGTGGCGGCCGCCACCCGGTTGCCCCGGATGATCACAGCGCCGTCGTGAAGCGGTGTGTTGTGTTCAAAAATGTTGATCAGCAGCTGGCTGGACACCAGTCCGTTGACCTCGATGCCCGTGCGCTCGATCTCCTTTAAGGAGGCGGCGCGTTCGATCACCATCAGAGCGCCGGTCTTTACCTTGGCCATCTCAAAGGTGGCGCGGACCAGCTCGTTAATGGTCTTGTCGTCAAAACTCCTGTGATCCTTCGCATCGTCAAAGCTCAGGATATTGGATATAATATTCTGGCTGCCCAGCTGCTCAAGCGCCTTGCGCAGCTCCGGCTGGAACACCACCAAAAGCGCCGTCACCGCGATTCCCGTGGTCTTCTCCAAAATCCACAGGATGGTGTTCAGGTGCAGCACAGCGGCGAACACGGCAAATATCAGAATCACACCCAGGCCCTTAAGTACGGTCCAGGCCCTGGTGTTCTTCACCCAGAAAAGGATCTCGTAGACCAATATGGAAATAATTGCCACTTCCAGCAGGTTGATCGTCGTAATCCTGGGCAGCAGCGACAGCCAGGAGGACGCCTTTTCCATCAGTTCCGCCATGCCATCACCTCCCTCTCTATCTCAAAAATTTTCGTCATGCTTTATGCCCGCTCTCTTCCACTCCGCTTGCGGGTACTGATTTTCTGTACCTTGACGTCCGGTGTGCTCACCGTCATCTTGGGCACTGCCTTCACATAGTAATAGTAATCGTCGTCCTCAAACTGCACGTACTCCGTCCTGCTGTAATCCACGGAAAAAATAAAGAAATCGTAGACCAGCGCCAGCAGCGCCGAAGCCGTCATCCCGGCCAGAAGCTGTCCCGTGGGCACGGACACGCCGAACACAAAATCCCCCACAAAGATCACCAACAGCTGGGCCACGCAGCCCGCCACGATGGCGATGCTCCAGGCGTAATTGAGGGACAGGCGGCGGATCAGATACACGACCAGAATCCCGGCCGCGCAGGTGGCGATCATCACCATCATGGTCTTGTTGAAGGTCACGGACTTGATAATCTGACTGTACTTCTGCACAATATCCACCGAGGTGTCGTTGGTCAGCACCCCCGCGTTCTGCTTCACATACATGATCAGGTAATAGATAAACACGCCGCAGCCCACCGGAATCACCGAAGCCAGGCTTCCGCCAAGCCCCACTAACAACGGCACCGCATAGGGGATCTTCATCATAAACGCCATGGGTGTGAGAAGCATCAGGAAGCAGTCTCCGGGCCGGAAGCCAAAGTAAAGGATGGCCACAATCAGGATCAGCACCAGGGCGATCAGCGCCATCTCAAAGGAAACCGCATAGATGTGGGCAATCATAAAACAGCCTGCAAAAAATACAATAGCCCCGTAGGGCAGCAGCGCCCCCGCCAGAGATAACAGCAGCGGCACCAGTGGATTCTTCAGCCTGGTCATGTAGCCGATGTTGGTGTTCAGGCAATAAAACGCGCACATTCCCAATATAAAGCGCAGAATCGGCTGTATCACGATATTGTATTTCGCGTAAATGGCCTTCAGATGTTCCTTCATTACGAGGAGACTTGTCATACGGTCTTCCCTCCTTTATGATTCCCCTTTTCCTGTCTGTCATAGCGCTTGACCAGATGTTTCAGCTTTGCCGAGTACATGATCTGGACCCGGGAAGCATAGTCGTAGCGCCTGGCGTAGACGGTCCGCGTGATGAGCAGGTACGCGGCCAGCCCGGCCAGGTACCAGAATCCCCACTTTTTTCCAAGAGCGGTCAGCTCCTCAAAGGAGATCGCACCCAGAAGATCCTCCAGTCGGTACAGCACCCACAGGAGCATCACCAGCAGATAGGAAAACGTGTAAGCGAAAAAGGAGCGGAATAATTGTCCGCTGATGTAGTCTCCCTTGAAATAACGGTTTATGGAAAACATTTCCCTGCCTTTATTCTTTTCAAAGATGGCCAGCTCCGTCATATATCTGACCTTGTCCTCATTCAGCATAGGTACTCCTTACAATCAGTAGTCGCATATCGCTTGACATACCATTTTAGTATACCACATCTTTTTTGTTTTTGCGACACCTTATGCGAATTTTTAATATTTCGTAATGTTCCCGCGCGCAGTCAAAGCATATTATAATAGAACGGATCTTCCGTTGTCAACGTCAAATCAAGGCGGTCCGCCGGTTGATTTTCCGGCTGAAAACGTTGTCACCGCCCAATCCGCGGAAAGCCTGCACGCAATAATAAGGGGATATAGAGAGGGAAAAATGAATAAAATCACAGAAATGCTATTAAAGATACTCACTGGTTTTAAAGAGGAATTTGTGGGGGCCTACAACATCCGGGAAAACGGGCGCTGCGCCGCCAGGCAGTCCTCGCCCAACATCCGCATCGCGGTAAAAACGGATGAGCCCGGCCTGGATATCCACATCGACTCCCGGGCCCGCGGGGAAACCGTCTACATCCCGGCCTGCGTCACCCAGGGCGGCGTGGACGATCTGGTATACAATGATTTTTATGTGGACGCCGGGGCCGACGTGACCATCGTGGCGGGCTGCGGCGTGCACACCGACGGCGCTGAGGATGCGGCTCACAACGGCATCCACCGCTTTTTCCTGGAAAACGGCTCCCGCGTCATTTATCGCGAAAAACATGTGGGAACAGGGAACGGCTCCGGCTTAAAACGCATCGATCCGGTGACCTTCGCCGTGCTGGGCCCCGGGTCCGCTTTGGAAATGGATACCGTGCAGTTGGGCGGCGTGGACCGCACGGTGCGAACGACAAGCGCCCGGCTGGCGGCGGCCGCCCGGCTGACCATCCGGGAGCGCATTCAGACCGACGGACGGGATACAGCCCGGACGGATTTCACGGTTTCCATGGACGGGGACGGGTCCGCCGTCAACCTTATCTCCCGCTCCGTGGCCAGGGGTAGCTCCCGCCAGACATACCGCTCCAAACTCATGGGAAACTGCCGCTGCAGCGGGCATTCGGAGTGCGACGCCATTCTGATGGACCGGGGCAGGGTGGACGCTTTCCCGGAACTGATCGCGGGCTGCCGGGACGCCTCCCTGATCCACGAAGCCGCCATCGGCAGGATCGCAGGAGAACAGATCGTGAAGCTGCGCACCCTGGGGCTGTCGGAGGGGGAAGCTGAGAGGCGGATTATTGAGGGGTTTCTGAATGGATAACCGGCCCCTGCTTTAAAAATTCAGTCAGTTTTTCCCCAGGCATGGGTCTGGCGTAATAATATCCCTGAATATACTGCACCCCGGCAGAGGTGATTATCGCCTGCTCCGCCTGGGTCTCCACGCCCTCCGCCACCACCATCAGATCGTTGATGCGCGCCATCTCCACAATGGATTTCAGCAGCGCAAATTGCTTTTGATCAGTCAGGATCTGCTTGGTCAGGGACCGGTCGATCTTGAGAATGTCCACCGGAAGATTGGAGAGATAGTTGAGGCTGCTGTAGCCAACGCCAAAATCGTCCAGCGCCACGTGGATTCCGGCCTGTCTCAACTTTCCCAGCACCTGTGCAGCCTGGTCGATGGATTGGATCAGGATGCTCTCCGTGATCTCCAGCGTGACTTTGCGGGGATCCACGCCGGAGGAGCCGATCAGTTCCAGCAGATGGCCGGCGCTGTTGCCCACCAGAAGCTGCTGCACGGAGAGATTGATCCCCATGCGCCGGATGCCCAGCCGGTCACCATACTCATGCAGGAACGCGCACGCCTGCGTCAGCACATAGTCACCCAGCGCCTCCACCATACCGTTTCGTTCCGCCAGCGAGATCACCTGGCCCGCGGAGAAATAACCTCCTTTTCCATTGGGCAGGCGCACAAGGGCTTCGGCTGCCGTATATTCATTTTCTTCCAGGAGCATAATGGGCTGATACCAGACTTCCAGCGTCTTTTGCCGGACCGCGTCCTTCAACCGGCCCAGAATATCGGCCTCTGTCCGGATCATCTCGTCGAGCCTGCCGTTGTATATGGCGATTGCCTGGCCCGATTCCTTGGCAAAGCGCAGCGCGGATTGGATATGGTCTAAAAGCTCACCCGGCGTTTCCCCGTGTTCCGGGTACCGGCAGGCCGCAATACGGATCTGCAGCGGAAATGAGAGCTTCCCCACCGTAATGGGCGCTGCAAACAGGTCCTGCAGCCTGGCGGCAACGGACTGTGCGCTTTCCCTTGAGAGAGACACGCCCAGAAATACGTCGCCGTTGATCCGGTAGAGATAAGAGCCAAAGGGACGGGACAGCCGCCGCCGCACCTCGTGGAGAATCTCGTCCCCGATGCTGGCGCTGAACAGGTCATTGTACTGGCTGAAGGAACAGATGTCCACACAGTACAGGCTGAACCGCCTTTTTCGGTCATAGGAAATCAACATATTGGTGTCCCGAAGGAACTTCGGCCGGTTGCCCACGTTGAACACCGGATCGGAGTAGGCCAGCTGTTCCACCTGCTTTCGGTACCGGTTAAAAGTTTTCGACAACTCCATCATCTCAAGGTCCGTGTACTCGTCAAAGATCACATCGCTTTTCCCCTCTATGAGCTGCCGGCATTTTTCCGTCAGCATGCGCACCGGGGATTCCTGGGACACGCGGATATAGTATGCGTGAATCAGATCAGAAATCGCCTTCCCTGCTTCGTCCTCTCCCGGCCGGCAGCAGGCATACTGGTAGCGGGCCATCAGAAAGTTCTTTTCTTCATTGATCCGCACCTGGAGCAGGAATTCCAGCGACAGCCCCCTGGCAAAATCTTCCTGCTGGGTTTGGTTCATCTCTTCCCGAACCGCCACAATATAACTTCCCGCATCCAGCCTGCCCGCGAGAAACGGGTTGTGGATAAACCCGTCGATCCGCCCGGAAATGCCCTTTAGAAACGCCGTCTCCTCCTCCGGTCCGATGCGCCGGATCGCCTGGGTATATCCCTCGATTGAGAAGTAAAACAGCATAATGGGTGTGTTTCCCTGTTTCAGCCAGTCGCCAAGAGCGGCCGTAAAGCCAATCCGGTTGTAAAGCCCCGTGTCTTTGTCCACATACGTGGCCTTAAGCAGCGCGCGCCTTTGCCGTACATTTTTGCCGGCCAGGTAAGCCAGTGACAACAGGACTGCTCCAAACACGGTGCACAGCAGGACCAGTCCCAGACGCTGCCCCGGGCTGAGCCAGCCCGCAACCGGCTGGATGCTGAGCGTCCACTGGGTCGGCAGATGAAACACCGTTTTCTGCGCCTGGGAAAAGTCGATGTCCGCCCGGGAACCGGCGATCACTTCCTTGTTCCCGTTCTGAGGTTCCACACGCCAAAGCTCGTAATCATATCCTTTGGCGTACAGATCATCCAGACCGATCTGCCCCAGCACATAATCCCGATCCAACGCCACGGCCACCTGTCCCAGATAAGCGCCCTCCTCCACAACCGGCTTTAAAAACAGAAATACCTCTTGCTGTCTATTGTCATGTTCCATGACAATGGGTCCTTCTACCACAAGGTCCTTGACCACCTTTGCCATCGTATAGATGTAGGAGAAGTCCTGCAGTCCGCTGCCCGTCAGATCTCCAAATTCATCCCGCGGCAGGGCGCTGGCCAGAGTATCCCCCTCAAACCAAAAAGCGAAACAGACCTCCGGCCGTTCTAATAAATGCCCGGCTGCGCGTTCAAACCAGAACAGCTGGTCCGGCTGCTCCATCTCCATCACGTACGCCGTCTGCGCCAGGGAGTCGGCCTCGTTCATGGTCCCCTGCATCTGCAGCAAAATCTTCTCACGGTAATAAAAAAGGATATTTTCCGCCTCTCTCTGGCGTACCTCCACAATGGCACCGCGCAGCGCCACCCCCGGCAGTGCGGCCACAACAAAAATCAGCAGCAAAACCGCAGCCCACGATATCCGCCTTCCAATTCGTTTATTCATAGATTCCTCAATTCTGGTGGATATGATAATACCCTTTTCCATTTTGCTTCACATAGTAAAGGGCCTCGTCGGCGTCGGCGATCATCTGTTCCAGCTCAATCCCCGGCCGGTATACCGCTACACCGATGCTGCACTGGACCGGAATGCTCTGTCCGCCCGATTGAACGCTGCTCTGGAGGCGGAGCACAAGCCCGTCCAGCACGCCGCGCAGCTCCTGTTCATCGTCCAGTCCGGTCAGCAGGACGACAAACTCATCGCCCCCATACCGTCCCACCACACCGTCATACTTTTTCTCGTATTCCCGGAGAATGTAGCCCAGACTTTTTAACGCGATATCGCCGCCCGCATGTCCACAGCTGTCGTTGATATATTTTAAATTGTCCATGTCCACAAAGCACAAAGCCTTGAGCTTCTGCGGGTCAGCCTTTTTCAGCAGGGCGGCGCCCTGGTTTAAGAATACCGACCGGGTGACCACGCCGGTCAGACTGTCGGACAGACCGTTGCTGGTCAGGCGCAGCACTTCCTGGAAATCCACGTCCTCCGGCCGCTCGTCCTGATAAACACGTTTTTCCAACTCCTCCACCGAGTGGACCAGCATGTCCACAATCTGCATCTGACCGGCAATATAGCGCCGCACAAACCATAACAGGCACAGGCATCCAAGAACTGTCAGCCCAGCCACAAGTACAAGAGCCGGAACCGTTTTCTCAAAGGTGGACCAGAAATCAACGGAGCACAGAATATCCCAGTTGGTATTCTCCACTCTCTGATAGGCGGTATAGTACAGGTTTCCGTCCCGTATACTCCAAAAAGCTCCGGGGCTTGCGGCCAAAAGCTGCTCCTCCAGCTGGTCCGCTGTGGTGCCGAACAGCACGCCCTTGCGCAGGGTATTCATAATGGATTCCCCGTAGGGTAACGCGTCCGTGGAGGACATAACCTGCCCCCGGGAGCCGACCAGCGTGATCCCTGTGCCGCCATTTCCGGCAGACTGTCTTAAAATGTCCACCACCTCGTCAAAATAAATGGCGCAGAACAGGCAGCCCGTGATCTGTCCCTTCTGGTCCATCAGAGGAACGGCCACCGTATAGTTTAGCGTGACGCCGTCCGCTCCCGCGGCGAAGCTGTCCGTCACCTGTCTGCGGCCGGTGGAAAACAGCTGTTGCATATAGTCCCGGCTGGCCAGGCTGGCAGGCTCCGCCCCGTCGGAATAGACAGTGATATCGGAGTCCACGTAGCAGATCATCATATACCCGAAATAAGGGCTGATCTGATCCAGTTTTTTCACTTTATCGATAGGCGGTATATCCGGGTCATAATACTCCGGAAGGCTGGCCAGGGATTCCAGCAAATCAACCGCTCCGGCAACCTTCTGGGAAATCTGTGCGTGGCTCGCGGTCAGAGCCGCCTCCGTCTCCGACCGCAGCCGGCCGGCGGAGAGTACGCAGCCTCCCAGGAAGGCGATGCCCATAAACAGCGTGCAGAACACCACGCTGTAACGGGTAATCGGGGCAAAGGATATTTTCCATTTCCCGCCTTTAATGCATTTTTTCTCTCGTTTCACGGCAATGATGCCCTCCTTCTTCCAAAACAGACCGGTTTCTATTCCCCCTCATTGCCACAACGCTCTCCCATCGTATACCTTCATGGCGGCCTCCCGGTAGCCCAGACGTCCGCATTCCTCCCAGACCAGGCAGCG
Source organism: Enterocloster lavalensis (assembly GCF_046603895.1). NCBI lineage: Bacteria > Bacillati > Bacillota > Clostridia > Lachnospirales > Lachnospiraceae > Enterocloster > Enterocloster lavalensis. The sequence goes on along the minus strand of NZ_CP176637.1, from coordinate 5,744,158 downwards.
GATCTGCTCAAACATTCCGGCCGCCCGCCTGGCGAACAAAGCTCCGTCTCCGTCCATCAAAATCGCGGCTGCTTCCATACATTGCCGGTAAATCTCACAGTTCTGTGGATTTTTGTCCGGGCTGACCAATTTCGGAATACTTCTGCCGATGCTGAAGTTCCGGGCAAGCACTCCGTAGATTGAACGCAGAGCGTCGTACTGAATGTGCTCCGTGATAAAGTCCAAAAGGGTACGCGGTATTAGTTGATGCTCATAGGGTTGCTCCCACTGACGCGCCAGCGTACCACAGAGCAGATGTACCTGTCCGGGTTCCGCCTGCGCCGCCGCATGGGAGGCGACCTGTTCCACGGTCAGCGACAGCAGATCCAGGCTGTCCAGATACCGCCGTACATGACAGGCGATGGATTCCGGCGTGATTTGTATCTTTTTCAGGTCCGATAGGTCCATCACCACCGAGATCCCCCGCCTGGGAGCCGCCGTCACCACGCCCCAGTCCTGCAGCATGCGGATCGCCTTGACCGTGGTATCGCGGCTGACGCCGTACCATTCCTGTAATTCATCGTGGGTGGGCAGGTGGTCGCCCGGCTGATAGCGGCCAATGGCGATCAGTCCCAGCAAGTCCAGGCAGACCGTGGAATAACGCTCCTGTGCCAGGCTGAGCTGTTGGCCCAGCCCCTCCGCCTCCGCCAGCATGGGACAGCGGGGCAGCAGGCGGATAAAGGGATACGCCTCCGCCTGCTCCGCAATCTTTCTGTATTGAAAAAAAATTGCCTCCAGATCCGCCCGCTCCGGCTCCCCAGCGTTCTTTACCGTCTGAAACAGGTTCCTGATATTCCCGCAGTAGCGTTCCCGGTCCTCATAGGAGCCGTGAGGCGGCTCTTTTCCTCTGAATCCCAGGCTGTCCACAACCCGCAGGAGTAGTTCATTTTCATTCCTGGCAATAAAAAAACGCCAGAGCCGGCTGGAGAGCTGCCAAAATTCTTCCGGCCTTCCCGGATCCATGCGTGCAAACAGCGCTTCCGGCGTATGCCAGTCGCTTCCGGTACACTGATGCAGCCCCCGCAGATAGATCGGATAACAAAGCAGAATACTGGTCTGCAACAGATCGTTTATCTGGGCGGCATCCGCTTTTCTGGTTCCCTCTGCCGCCCGGGAAGGCGGAGCGGCAAAGGCTGAAATCACAACGGGCTTCTTCCGGGGCGCAATCTCCAGGTAGCCATCCTGTTCCAACAGCTCCAATGCGCGCCGGATCGTCCGCTCGGACGTCCCGAATTCTCTGCACAGCACGGACCGCCCCGGCAGCTTGGCGCCAACCGGGAGTATCCCGCTCTCGATCCTGTTTTTGAGCAAATTGTAGATTCGCTCGTATTGAATTACGTCATGTTTCATATTCAGCTTCCATTTCTGTCAAGTTTTAAGTTTTCCACCCGTAACGGAATTTATCCGGCATCGGTCCGGCCCTTCTCCAGAGCGGCGTTGCAGCCTGCGTCAATGGCCTCCCCAGCCTCCTTGGGAGTTTTTTGGCCGGTCAGAAGATCATTGATCTGGACATAAAAAACATCCCGCACGCCCTGCCAGTTACGATTGCTCTGCACGCTGTTCACCACATGGGATGTATTCTCCCCGTAAGCTCTCAGCAGCCAGATCTCATCCTGATACTGCCGGATGACGGAATTGTTGACCGGAATCGTGCCCAGGGTATATTTCATCAGTTCCTCGTCCGTATAGAGATATTGCAGAAAATCCTTGGCCACCCGGATCTTCTCCTCATCCCCGTTGTCAAACAGGCAGAAGCCGTTGGTGGTGGCAGAGCAATATCCCTCTCCGTCCAGACTGGGAAAATTCGCTGCAAAGGCGTCTATCCCACGATTCCTGGTATCCCACATATTGGTCAGGTTTCCCATGCAGATGGCCAGCTGCCGGTTGTAAAACAGATTGACACAGTCCAGCAATTCCAGATTCTCCGCTCCCCGCGGGATGATCCCCTGCTCGTCCATCTCCCGGATCCACTCGAGAGCCCGAATGCCTTCCGGGGTGTTGACGGTAAAGTTCCCATCCTTGTCATACAGCGGACAACCGTACGCCCTCAGCAGCGTCATGATGTGGCTGTCCCCCTGATTGTTGGCGGCGTACATCATAAACGCAAAGGTATTTTCATCGGTCAGGCTTTTTGCCAGCTCACGGCAGATCAAACGGAATTCCTCCGTGGACCAGCACGCCACCGCCCCCTCCTCCGGAATATACGCCTCCAGGCCCGCGGCCTCCATCATCTCCCGGTTTACCATCAGCGTATTCTGGAGCTGATGAAACGGCAGCGTGTAAACTTTACCGTCGATTGTATTCTGCCTCCAGATCGATTCATCGATATCGGAGCGCAGCTCCTCGCTGATGATATCGTCCAACGGGACCATCCAGCCTCTCTGTACATACAGCGGCAGATTCCAGGAACCGGAGAAAAACAGATCGGCAGCCTCCGGCGTACCGTACTTGTCCACCAGCTGCGCCTGTTCGTCCAGATAATCATAACGGCTGACCACAAATTCCACATCGCAACGATCGTACTGGACTCTGAACCTCTCCGCCGCCGCCATAATCAAATCATAGACTTCCACCTCTCCCACATCGGGAATATTTCCCAGACCGATGGGCGGAGTTTTTACGATCAGCGTTACTTTCTCCGGCGCAGCCGGCTTTTCAGCCTCCCGAGACCGGCAGCCTGCCGATAAAAGACACAGCGCCAAAGCGAGAAGGCTGCAGATTAGTTGGCTCTTTCTCATACTCATTCCCCCCTATGCCCGATTATCTCAATTTTTTTGAACAGCAATGTAATATCGAGCGGTTTTGTAACCACGTCGTCCATACCGGCGTCAAGCGCCTTTTCAACATCTTCCCGAAATGCATTGGCGGTCATGGCGATGATCGGAATTCTCCCGGCATCCGGCCGGTCCAGGGCGCGGATATTCCTGGCGGCCTCATGTCCGTCCATCACCGGCATCTGGATATCCATCAGGATCAAGTCGAAATAATCCGGTGCGCTGCCCGCAAAAATTTCCACCGCCTCCTGTCCGTCGCAGGCCTCCGTTAACTGACACCCATACTCCTCCAGGATGGACACCACGATCATCCGGTTGATCTCATTGTCCTCCACCGCCAGGATACGTTTTCCCTCCAGAGTCCATGAACTGTTCTCCACATGACCGCACGTCTCCTGCTCTCCGGGCGGTTCCACCACCGGGAACGGAATAAAGAAGGTGAACACGGTACCCTCCCCCGGCGTGCTTTCCACCGAAATGGAGCCGCCTATCTTTTCCACCAGGGTTTTGCTCAGGGTCGTTCCCAAACCGGTGCCGCTCTGAGATGCAACCCGCCGTTCCTGCTCAAATGGCTGCCAGATCCGATCCAGAAATTCCCGGCTCATACCGCAGCCGGTGTCCGCCACCTGAAACATGGTGTCAGCCGTTTCATCAGATATCTTTTGGCTAACGGTCAAAGTAACCGTGCCTCCCGCCGGTGTGAATTTCACCGCATTTCCCAGCAGATTGGTCAGAATCTGCTTGATCCTCAGCCCGTCCCCGCGCACAAAAGGATTGGTCAGTTCCCGGCAGTCGATCTCAAATCGCAGCCCTTTTTGTTCCGTCTGGTTTTCCAGCAGAATCCGCACCTCTTCTATGAGCGCGGCCAGATCCATCTCATTTTCGTAAATCTCCAGCTGGCTGCTCTCGATCTTGGACATATCCAGCACATCGGTAATCACGCTCTGCAGGAATGAGGCGGATACCTCGGCCTTTTTTAGGTACCCCTTCATCTTCTCCCTGTCGTCCAGATTCTGGCGCATCAGATAGTGCAGCCCCACAATGCCGTTGAGCGGGGTGCGGATCTCATGGCTCATATTCGTCAGGAACGCAGACTTGGCCTGCTCGGAGGCCCTGGCAATTTTCACTGAATTCATGTTGTGGTAGATAAAATACGTGATGGCCAGGATCATCCCCCCCAGCGCTGCGAAAAATGGCACCGAGCGGGAAATCAGCATTTTCACCTGCTCTTCCGTCACCCGGGTGGAGACGCGCACTACCAGATACCAGTCGTTTCCTCCATGGTGGTCCAGGGACTGGAACAGGGCGTAATAGGATTCCCCGTCCAGGCTGTACTCCACAAACAGGCTCTCTGCATTCTCCACCGCACGCAGACAGGACTCCAGCGAACCTCCGTTTTTAAATTGCGCCCGCTCAAGCGGCTTTAAAAAGTTGTTTTCACGGGTGTTATATTGCTGGCTTGCGGTGATGATGTCGCCGGATCTCTGCATGACCGCGGCGATGCCCTGTCCATCAAAGCTCTCCAGTCTCATCTGATCGGCGATCTCATCGATGGGAACCAGGCCAACGGCTCCACTGATATTTTTCCCTCCGCACGGGACTGGGACGGGCAAATGAACGCCGTAGACAAGATATTCTCCCCACTGCTCCCGGCTGACCTCATCGTACCGGCTCACAAAACTGCTGTCCGCCTGCCGGTATTCGTCCGCCCAGGGCATATTTTCAAGCGGCGTTGTCAGGTAGGTACTGCTGTACACCTGGCCGTCCTCCGAAATCAGATAAAGGGTATCGAAAGATGTAGTCTTCGACTCCACCCCCAGGCTGTAAACAACCTCTTCGATGCGGCTTTTCCTTGTAGCCTCGATGCGGCCAAGCATGGTCTGAAGATACTCCCGCTTGCTGTCCATCTGATTGACGATATTTAGGTGATCATGATCCGCAATCTGCTCCATAAACGAGAGCGTGGTGCTGTAAACAGCGCTCTCGATACTCTGATAATACATCCAGTAGCCGCCGCCCAAAATCGCAAAAGCTATCAGCAGAATTACTCCCCATACCCACCATTGCCGCTCATGCTTTTCCACCACCTTGCGTTTCATCTGATCTCCTTTTCCAATCGGTCTTTTCACTTTATCCCAGCGTCCCAATCTAGGATCCTATACAGACTAATTGATGTAAAACTACATTGAAGCTTATTTGATCATTATATCATCCTATCGCCAGTATTGCAATATTGGACCAAAGACTTCGCCGGAGTCCGTCCACATTTCCCCCATCTCCCGCAAACTTCCCCGGCGCCCGGGATCACCAATCGAGTAGGAGGGAGTGATTAGCTCCCGTCCTCTCACACCACCGTGCGTACCGTTCGGTACACGGCGGTTTCAACAGTTGACGTGCACCGACTGATAGGCGGCAGCTAAATCATAAAAGCCACTGCTTATCAGTCTTTCTTTTGTCATTGCCAGATTCACCGCTACCGTATGCGTCGTAAACCAATAACCTCTTCGGCTATTTCCTGCTTGCCATGCCAAGTCTTCCGGCACTCCCATTTTCCGCAGGTTCTTCACCCTCGTTTTCGGTTTCTTCCATTGCTTCCATATACACATTCGGATTCTGTGGTATAGCCACTTATTGAGTTCGTCTATTCGCTTTTTCATATCTGCTATTCCGTAATAATTCAGCCATCCCCGCATATACACTTTTATCTTTGCTAGTGCTGGGCGTATGCTCTGAACAGACCTTCGGGAACTAAGGTCTTTCAGCTTTGACTTCATCTTCTCCCATGACTTTCCATGAACCCGGACATAGATGCCCTTTCCGTTCTTTCCCAATGTAAAGCCAAGAAACTTAAAATTTCGGATTGCAAATACACTGACTACACGGCTTTTCTCTTGGTTCACCTTCAGTTTCAGCGTCCCTTCCAGATATTTCATGCTTGTCTCCAGCAGTCTCTTTGCCGCTCTGTCGCTTTTCGCCAGCAGCACGATGTCATCTGCATAACGGACAAATATAACTCCCCGTTTCTGATACTCCTGGTCAAACTCGTTCAGATAGATGTTCGCCAGCAGAGGGGAAAGATTTCCCCCTTGCGGCGATCCTTCTTCTGTTTCCATGACTACTCCATTTTCCATAACGCCACTCTTTAGGTACCTCTTAATCCACTGGATTACCCTTTCGTCCTTTACATCTCTGCGCAGGATATTCAGGAGTATCTCATGGTTCAGAGTATCGAAGTATTTCGACAAGTCCAATGCTACCGCATGGGTATATCCCTGCTCTGCATACTCTTTCACCTTCTGAATAGCGTCTTTCGCACTTCTTCCCGGACGATAACCGTAACTGTTCTCCGAGAACAACGGCTCGTAGACCGGTGTAAGGCGCTGTATTATCGCTTGCTGGAAAATGCGGTCTTTTACGGTTGGAATACCAAGCTTTCGTATTCCACCGTCCGGCTTGGGAATCTCCACTCGTCTCACCGGGTCAGGGGTGTACTTTCCCCTTTTTATTCTCTCGATAAGTTCTTTCTGGTTTTCCCTCAGGTATGCGCCTATTTCTTCCACGGTAATCCCGTCGATTCCTGGCGCTCCCTTGTTTGCCTTCACCCTCTTAAAAGCTCTGTTAAGGTTGCCCTTATTCAGTATCTCCTCCAAGAGTTCCGGCTGTGCACTGTCCCTTTCCTTCCATATCCGGCGGAAAGAACGGTGCGCTCTCACATACCCTTCACGTTCCGCGCTATCTCTTTGCGAGCAGCTGTCTTTGTTTTCTGTACCCAAGGCTCTTTCCTCCTTTCCCGGTTGTACTAAAGACTCCTATTGATTCGGTCCTTCACCGAAGTACCCTGTGGTACTCGACTACTATGACCTCGGCTGACTTCTGTACGTTCAGCACTACCTCTCGATAGTGGTTATCCCTTTCGGGACATTCCGCACAGACCTCCCCGGGGTGCAAAGCATCCAGTGGATGCTTGTTCTGCACGGACCGAAGCGGAGCGAAGACACACACGTTTCTTTCTCTCCATCCATCTGCCACATTTACCATACATGATTCCGTGTAGTTATTGGGCTTCGGCTTGTAATGCAGTCTTACCCTCATGCATAGCCTGATGTGATTTCTGTCCGTCAGACCAGAGATTTGCCCATGGGTTAGTATGTTCCCCACATCCAGCTTCCTTCAGATTCCATCTCACGATGGACACCCTTGCTTTCGGCTATATCCTTCCCACTACCGGGCGGATTCCGGACTTGCACCGGTTAGAAACGTGCGCCGCCGGGCGCACATTAAAAAGGCCCGCGCCCATGGAGATAGGCGAGGACCTGAATCGATCACTTGACTCAAATAGTTCGGACGCCGGCCTTTTCCTTTTGCGCGGTCCTCCGGTAGTTCACCGCGGAGTAGCCCAGCACCAGGGTCGTAACGGCGCGTTCCTTCCGCTTCAGCCCCAGCAGACGGCGCAGGGGGCGGGACCAGTTGGCGGCCATGGAGAAGAATCCACTGTAGAGCACGCCCAGGCCGCAGGCCTCCGCCATCAGCTCCATGTTGGCGGCGGCAAGGGCGCCGTCCACCTGGCTGGGGGCCACGATCACAATGGCGGCCGGGGCCTTTTTGAAGAAGAAATGGTCGTCGATGGACATCCTCCTTGCAATAGGATTGACCAGCTTCATCAGAGGAAGCAGCCGTCTAAACAGACCCACGGCCAATTTTTCAGCGCTCTCCAGCCGTTCGTTTAACACGATGAAGGACACGTTCTGGGCGTTCCCGCCGGTGGGCGTCAGGCGGCCTGCTTCGATAATTTGCGCGATGAGCTCCGGCTCCACCCGGCGTTTTGTGAACTGCCGGATGCTTCTTCTCGTCTTAATGGCCCTGAGCAGTTCGCCGGGGTCCAGGGCCGCCGGCTTTTCAATCTCCTCCGGCGGCTCCTCAAAGCCGGTCATGGAGACTGCGGCCTTAGGGCAAATCGCCACGCAGTGCCCGCACATAATACAGTCCTGGGTGATGACTTTCGCCTTTTTATCCTTGATCCGGATATTGCCCGCCGGACAGTCCTTCCGGCAAAGTCCGCAGCCGATGCATGTTTCCGGGTTGATTCTAATCTGATGTTTGTTTTTCATTTTTCCTGACCTCCGTTGTTCCAGCATAAGGAATCATCCATGATATAGTGGCGGTGCCGCCCCCTGGATTTGGACTTGTATTCGATGGCTGCCGTGGGGCAGCCCCCGATACAGGCCATACAGTGGGTGCAGTTTCCCTTCCACACCGGTTTTCCATCCGCCATTTCGATATTGTCCAAGGGGCAGCGCCGGGCGCACTTCCCGCAGGAAATGCAGCGGTTCGACACAGTAAATCCCCGATCATTCACAAAAAGCGCGTAAAACAGTGGATTCACCGGCCCGCTTTCCAGTCTGCCGCCCAGGGACACGCTTTGCCTGTCAAAGTCCCGTCCGGCTCGGATCCGCTCCCCCAGCCAGGTGATGGACGGCTCCGCTTCTTCTATGATCGCCCGGCATTTTGCCTCGTCCGGGGTGGCGAACATTGCCACATAGTTTTCCGGCATAACCACCGGTGCAAGACCGCGATAGCGCATGTTCTTCCCGGCGCACAACTTTTTGGCGTATGCGGCGGCGTTGCCGCAGCTGCCGCCGCAGGTCAGTATAAAGTAGGCGTCCCGGTTCCCCTGGAAATCGGTTTCCAGAATCCAGCGCTCCACAACCCTGGGCAGCCGCCAGGAATAGGTGGGAGCCACAAACACCAGCGGCTCCTCCGACCGGATCACCGTTTTCTCCCCGGACTTAACCGCACGGTTGATGGAAAATACCTGGCCGTCCCCGATGATCTCAGCAATTTTAACCGCAACATACTGGCTGTTTCCAGTGCCGCTAAAATATAAAATCATAATGCCCTCCTCTTGACAAACAAGCCATTCGCTTATATGATACATATTGTATCACATATGTATTGTTTGTCAACGTCCCAACCTGAGACAAAATGAGGAGATTTGTATCATGGATAAACGAAAAATCGCCAACCAAAAAGTGAAGGACCGCCTGTTCGCGGCCCTGATCGAGTTTGCGGGCAGCAAGGACTGGTCCCGGCTGACCGTGACGGAGCTGATCGAACAGTCCGGCGTGGCCAGGGCTTCCTTCTACCGCAATTTCAAATCCGTGGAGGAGCTGGTGGACTACGGGATCCAGCAGATCGCACTGCAATACCACACCGGAAAGCCGTCGCCCGAAAACGGTTTCTACAGCCGGGAAATGATGCTTTACAAATTCCGCTTTTACAAAGAGTACGCGGACCTGGTGCTGGCCTTTCACCGGGCAAAGATGGCGACCACGCTCCTGGATGTGATCACCGACTGCGAGATCGACGCCCGGGGCGATATGCCGGTGAACTCCATCGCAAAATATGAGCTCTACTATTTTTCAGGCGCTTTTTATAACATGCTGCTGTGCTGGCTGGAGAGCGGCATGAGGGAGTCGCCGGAGGAGATGGCGGAGGAGTTTTTGCGGATTGCAGACCGCGGGCCTTCCTCGTAGCCAGTCAGCCTGCAGACATCCTGCAGACATTCTACAAAATAACCGCTCACAGATCACAGCGAGTCCCTGTTGTATTCGATCAGGACCCACAGACTGCTGCTGATCACTGCAGGTAACGGAAACGGCGTGCTGTCTGGTGAATTCCCATCAGACGGCACGCCGTTCGTTTCTTATATTATAGAATGACACTCCCGCAGCGATTTAGTACAACTTCGCCCCCGCCGGAATCCTATCATCCACCATCAAAAGGTTCAGCCCTTCTCTCCCATCTTCCTCATGCACCGCGGAGATCAGCATCCCGCAGGAATCGATCCCCATCATCTTGCGCGGAGGCAGGTTGACGATGGCGATGGCGGTTTTTCCGATCAGCTCTTCCGGCTCGTAATACTCGTGGATGCCGCTTAAGATCGTGCGGTCCGTGCCGGAGCCGTCGTCCAGGGTGAACTGGAGCAGCTTTTTGCTCTTGGGAACGGCCACGCAGTCCTTGATCTTCACCGCCCGGTAATCGGACTTGCTGAAGGTGTCGAAATCCACCTGCTCCTCAAAAAGCGGCTCAATCTTGACCTTGGAGAAGTCGATGGGTTCCGGAGTCTTGACGGCAGCTTCCGGGGCGGCCTTCTCAGCCTTCTTAGGCGCGTCGGACCCGCCCAGAGTCTTCATGGTCGGGATTTCTTATCACTTTATTTTAAAATGACTTATTTCCCTTTATTAAGCCACTTTTCGGTATCTTACAATCAGTCAAATAACACTTTTAAACTGATTAAAGCACCCGAATTTGTCGTACCCTTGTCGTATGGCACACAATTTGTCGTACTCTCTGTCAGTCCTAGCCGGACTCTTTCCTAAAATACATCTAATTTGTGTGCTAAGTTTTGAATTGCTTCCTGCTTCTTTGCATTGGTGACTTCCGCATAAATGTCCATCGTGGTTTCAATGTTGGCGTGTCCCATGATCGACTGGATCACCTTTAAATTTGTTTCATTCTCGCAAAACCTTGAGCAAAAGGTATGCCTCAAATGATGACATGAGAAATGTGGTATTAGCACTGGCTCCCTGTGCTGCTTGGAAGCGTTTACCACTTCTTCTGCATTGTACGATTCGTATATACGCTTAATTGCCCGGTTGATAGACTGCGGATTATGGACATAGCCAAAACGGTTCATAAAAATAAATCCTTTCATACCGTCAATCTCCGTTTCATTAAACCCGTTTTCCTGCTGGTCTGCAAGTTCTGTCTGGAGTGCGTCATATACCGCATCCATCATCGGAATAATGCGTATACCTGCTTCTGTTTTTGGAAGTGATATAGAAAACGTACACATGGGATGTTCTTTATACTCTGTACTGTAATACACTAAACTGTGGTTGATGCTGATTATCCGTTTTTCAAAATCCACATCTTCCCATCTGATCCCGATAGCTTCCCCTATCCGGCATCCCGTTCCTAACAAAAATTTAAACAAAGATGTCCAGCGGAAATACTTCGGACTGCTTTCTACATAGTTTATAAAGGCTCTCTGCTGTTCCAGAGTCAGAGCATGTCTTACGCCATGATTTTTCCCCGGCTGTTTTTTTATCTGCGCCATAACTCCGTCACTGGGATTGTTGCGGATAATATCATCCCGCACTGCTAACTGAAATGTTGGGTGAAGAACCGTATGGATTGTTTCCAATGTGTTAATCTGCATTTCTTTGTCCTTCAGCAGATGCTGGTAAAACTGCAATACATCAGAAAATTTTATTGCTGCAATTTTTTTCCTGCCAAATCCATTCCTGATAAAACGGTCATACATATATTTGTAGTTCCTCATGGTTGTTCCCCTGAGTTCTGACTTTGTAGATATGTACCTGTCAAAAACAAAATTGACCGTTGCACTGCCAGCCACATATGTATCCAATCCGTCTAACTGGTCTTTAATCAGCTTTTCTTCCCTCACACGCAGTTCCATAATATCCTTTGAGTATATGCTCCGGCGCTTTCCCTCCGGATCAGTATAAGTATATACATACTTGCCATCACAACTGCGCTGCGTTTCGCCTTTCCTTAAAACCCTCCCTTTATTATCCTTTCTTGATTTTGCCATCTCTGCTCCTTTCTCAAGGAAAGAGATTTCGTACTAGCTACTTAGGGTTTCTTCCATTGCATACTGCAAATCAATCCCCTTTTGTAGCACCTGCGTTATGGTCATGTCATGTTTGGACGCATATTCTCTGAGTTTTGCGGCTTCAGCCTCTGTCAATTTTAATCCGATAAGATTCTTCTTCGGATTGTCCGACTTTGGTCTACCTGTCCTTGCCACAATATACACCTCCATCCATTTCATAATCATTATACTTTCAGTTTAACCAAAAGTCAACACTTATTTTCAGTTATACGAAAAATCTTTCTTAACCAAGACACCAGCTACCTATTTCACACGAAATGATTCAAGATATTGGTCAAATATATCTAAATCAACCAATACCATTCTGTCAATCTTCAAGATAGCGCCTGCATCTTTCGCTAAAGATTGAAATTTATTCATGCCCATACTGTACATTTCTGCTCCGTCCTTATATCTGACTAACCTCTTTTTGTTAATTGCTTTCGGTATTCTCTGCATTAAAATAGTCCTCCTTTTTGCTTGCACAGCCTTATCTGCTAATAAATAAACAGAATACACTTCTCCCCATTTATTAGCAGATAAAAACTGCAATACAGGTGGCAGCTCGTTACACTGCCCACATCGGTCTTGCACCGTCATTCAAATTGACCGGATTGCAGATTTCCTGCAACCCGGAAGTATCATTATCACAGATATGCTTCATCGCCCCTTGTAACCGCTACACACTTTGCCAGATTTCACTCGCTCCTTACCTTTGCTTCAATGCAGTTTTTCAGCATTTCCTCACGTTCACCCTGCCATAAGGCAGGACAGATATGTCATGGCGCATCTGCCTAGTGGCTCCGCATATCCTCACGTCCTGTATGCAATACAGTATTCAATTTTCAATGTACAACGCTGATAATCAGCTATGGAAAAGGACAGCTAACCGCCCCTTATACCGCTTCAAATGCCAATATCTTCGTAATCAGCTTTGTTTCAAGCCTCCGGCGTAGCGTTTCATCAACACAAAAATGCAGCCGCCCACCCTCGTCATACATTTTCCGGGTGGACAAAGTAATTATGTATCCCTCATAATGCTTCAAAACTGCGTTGATTGCCATTACATCACCTTCTGATGCTGCCTTTATGATATGGAAAGGCAGCAAATTCTTTTCTTCCCTACTCTTACATCTCTTTTTCATCTGCTTTTTCCTCCATAATCTTTCTCAAAATCTCAAGTGAGCGTGTCCGGTGTTCGTGGATCGTACTGCGTACAAGGTTCATTTCCCTTGCTATATCCGCATCGCTCATTTCCAGAAAATACGAAAGCAGTATTACATTCCGCTTCCGTTCCGAAAGTGCCTGCAACGCTTCCGCAATTAGGGCGTCCTTTACTTCAATGTCATAGCCATACACTGTAAAATGACTGTTCTCCACTCCATACTCATCCATAACAAACAACTGGTTCAGCTCCTTTTCAGACAGTTCAGAAAACATGGCTTCATGCTCCCTGCGGTAATCCATGTGCCGGTAATAGTTAATCGCTTCACCTTTCAGCGACATCTGGCACAGGCGGTCAAAGCGATGCCTGATTGTCAGTTCATCATGGCAAGAAGGTTTCTTCATACGAGTTCACCTCCTCCCCCGTTGTGACGTGACAAAGGCATACGCCTTTTCCCTTTCCGTTGTATCTGCCAAATAGCAATAGGCTAATGTTCGGGTGGGAGTAAAAATTTTTGAAGAATTTATATAAAAAACGCCCGAACAGGCTCAATGCCCATTGGACGTTATTCATATCTGTTATTCTGTTTTCTCCACAAACTGCGAGCGTGTATAGTTCACTCTTTAAGGTATATTCTGCTTCACTTCCAGTAAAACACCTTATAAAAGAACCTTCCCACGCCAATAGACGGACAGGTTCCCGAAGTCAAAAAAATATCCCTCAGACCGTTCAGAACACATAAATTCCCCTAAACGTACCCAAAGGATAAAAACCACGCAAAAAAACCTTTGGATACTGCGTTTTTTTATATGCAATATCCAAAGTCATTCTATTTTATTGTGTATTATGCCCCTCTGATAAAGTGAATTATTAGTGCATTTTAAAAGTAAAATGTGCAATATACACTATACATGGAGGTGCATATATGGCAAGAAAAAAGAAAATTGACAAGGAAATGGGACTTCGTCTGAAGCAGGCTAGAACTGAACAAAAACTGACCTATGAAGAACTGGCTGAAAAATCCGGCGTTTCCTCACGCTATATCAAGGAAATTGAAAATCATGGAAATGTGCCAAGCCTTGAAAAGCTGGGGCAGCTCATACGAGCCTTACATATTTCCGCCGATCCGTTTTTTTATCCAACTGTCCCGGCAGACAACCTCGACTACCAGCGGCTGTTAGTTTATCTGTCACAATGTACAGAAGAACAGATTACAACAATTCTCGCTATTGTGGAAGCCTATCTTCGGACATATAAAAATTTTTCAAAGTAAATCCACTCCCTCTCCTATCTCTTTTCTAAAACAGAGGCGGCTACCCTTAGCCGCCTAATTACCTCCTTTCTCTGCAAAACTGTGGCTTGTTTCGCTGTATAGAACGCTTCTTTTTAAGAAAGTAGAATATGTCATCATTTGTCATTTCTTCTCAATGTAATAACTGCATGGCATATCAAGCCAAATACAAGAGAAAAACAGCCACCGCCAAATAGTGATGCTCCCCACCCTGCACCCGACATTGTCATAAAACCGCCAACAAAGAAAATACCAATGCCAAGAAATATACCAACACCATAAAAAAGTCCAATTGCCATATCGTACTTATTAAATTGTCGTTTCTCCTTTTTTTCATATGTTTCCATCTTTGTTATTACCTCCTTCGCAAAATCGTCCATGTGGACTCCAAAAAGAAAGCAAATTTTTTTCAACGTATTTAAATCGGGTTCATTAACATCTCTCTCCCAATTCGATAATGCCTGCCGGGTAACATTCAATTCCCCGGCTAGTTCTTCCTGTGTCATTCCCGATTGTGTTCGCAGATGACGTATTTGCTTTCCTGTTGTAATATCCGTCTGTTCCTGGTTCAAAATAGTTCCTCCTCTCTGATACTGATTTTATCAATGATATTTCGCAATAGCCAGCAATGAACACTTGCATTGCGCAAGACGTTACATTATCTTCTGAAACATATGGCGAACCTTATCTAACCGACTATTTGGGCGGCGAGGTTGTACTACAGGTTCCCCTGAAGTTTCCTGATACCCTTTCAATTCTGTCAAGCAAACGCTTCTTCCATTTGTATAGAAATTCAAATCACTTTTGTATTCCCCGATCCGCCGAGCCGGTATTTCTCCAGTTAAAATTGCCTCATTATTTTTTAACGAAGTTGTTTCAATTACCGCATCATATTTCACAGCATCATGATAAGCTCGTGAAAGATATTCCTGCGGCGCAAATAGGGTAAAAGAAAGATAGGGTTCTAAAACTTGCGTTCCCGCTTTTTTTAATACCTGTTCCAACACAACAGGCGCAAGAAAGCGGAAATCTGCCGGAGTACTGACCGGGCTGTAATAAACACCATATTCAAAGCAAACTCTGCAATCTGTTACCTCCCATCCATACACTCCCTGCTCTAATCCATACCGAATCCCTTCTATAACTGCGTTTTGAAAGCTTTGGTTTAAATAACCGAGAGACACTTTACTTTCATATTCTGTTCCGCTTCCAACAGGAAGAGGAGTGACAGCCAAACCAATCGATGCCCAAAAGGGATTTGGCGGTACTTCAATATGAATTGTATAATGAGCCTCTTTTCGTGGTCTCTCCAGATAAATAACGGTAGGCTCTTTTATTGCTACCTCGACACCATATTTTTCATTTAATAAAGAACAAACAACTTCCAATTGTACTTTTCCCAAAAAGGAAAGAATAATTTCATGAGTAATAGAATCAATCATAAAATGCAGAAGCGGATCAGTATCCGCAATCTCTGTAAGGGCATCCAGTAATACTTCCCTTTGCTCTGCTTTGATTGGCTCTATCGTTGTCCGAAAAAATGGCAGGGGACTATCCGTCCATGCCTTGCGTGGCAATAGTTTTTCATCTCCCAGAACATCATTTAGTTTTAATGTATTGTCAGATAAAATAACAATCTCCCCGGAATCAGCGGTGTCTGTTGGGACGATTTCTCCATCAAATGGAATTGACATCTCTGTAATTTTAATTTTTTCCTTTTTTGACAAAAGAATCGTTTCCCGTAAACAAAGCGTACCGCTATAGAGCCTTAAATAGCAACGTCGTTTTTTCTGCTCGGTATATTCAATTTTAAATACATACCCACACAATTCCGATTGACTGTCGTCTGTTTCCAATGAAAAAACTTCTGTAATCACTTCAAGCAATTCTTTTACCCCGATATTGTCTTTTGCGCTTCCATGATATACCGGAAAAAGCGTTCCCCTTTGTACCCTTCGTTTTATTTCTTTTTGCAGTTCCCACAGTGTCAAAGGGACTCCTGAAAGATATTTTTCTAAAATATCATCATTCCCAGCAATTACAGCATCCCACTTTTCAAAATCTGCAACATCAGAAAGTATTATTTCTGAACATAAATGAACTTCCTGCATAACAATCATATCTTCTGTCAATTTTTCTCTGATATTTTGATAAGTTTGCTCAAGAACAACACCACTTTGATCTATTTTATTGATAAAAATGATTGTTGGTATCTTCATTTTCCTTAGCGCATGAAACAGCACTCTGGTCTGGGCTTGTACACCATCTTTTGCGGACACTACTAAAATTGCTCCATCCAGAACCGATAAGGAGCGATGCACTTCTGCTAAAAAGTCCATGTGTCCGGGGGTGTCCACAAGATTAACTTTGTACCCTTTCCAGCGAAAAGATGTAACGGCAGCCTGAATTGTAATTTTCCTTTGACGTTCCAAAGCCATAGAGTCCGTTCTTGTTGTACCTTTATCTACACTACCTGGTTCCATGATTGCCCCACTTGTATACAGCAGGCTTTCTGTCAGTGTTGTTTTTCCTGCATCAACATGCGCAAGAATGCCAATATTAATTATTTTCATATGTCGTCCTCCATTCACAGCCAAAAAAGACATAAAAATCCCCAGCAGTAAAATACTTTTACCACTGGGGATATAATCTGTGGACATACACATAAAAGACACGCACCAATAGGTACTTGCCACTTGTCTTGCTATGTCAATATAAATAAGGCAAAAGTATTCTTAAATTTGGTACAAAAAACTAAGCCCTTGTTCCAAAGGACATCCCAAAGTTTTTTGTTCCCACTATTTGATTATAGTTTTATTTAAGAATACCTTGCCGCATATTTTTAACTCCTTTTTGGAAATGTAGTAATTATAACACATCTGCATCCGAAAAGAAAGCATTAAATAATATTGACTTACATTGAATTTTCTGGAGACTTATGCTAATATTCAAAGCAACAAATCGAAATATACAAGAGGATTTTTTATGGGAAACGAGATAAATATTGCATTACTTCAAATGCTTCCGGGTAAGGATATTACAGAAAATATGGAAAAAGGCATAATTATTTAAAAAATAGCGCAATCGCAACCATAATCTGAAAAGGGAGATAATATTTAAGAAACATCAAATATTCGGATAATTATCCTGTATAGGTTGTCATTCTCTGTCCAGATGCAGAGACAATAAAAACAGCCGAACAACATCAAGGAAAATTTGGCTACTCCCCATACTGGCTTTTGCTAAACAACTCCAACCAGTCACCCCAGTAGACAGTAACCTCCATTTTGAAACTGGAATAAATTTGTTGATCATCACAATTCCAGTCTCATAGAAATGACTTCCTGAAATCCGGCTATGCGGGAGCGAAATCCTTTGGGATTTCTTCCACACTCGACAAATCCAGCCCGTTCATACATAGAAACTGCTCTTTCATTTTCAGCAACTACTTTAAGTTCAAGCTGGTTATATCCCGCTGTTTTAGCACATTCGATACACGAAGTCAGCAAAGCCTTACCATTTCAAGTCCCCAATACTTTCTCACAACACTGATGCCAAATTCTGCTCAATGCCGTACCTTATATTTTGTACCGATTGCCTCAATTCCTGCTGTTCCCGCAATTACACTATCAACTATGGCAAGCAATTCAATCTCTCTTTCACTCTCAGCTTTTTCTTTCAGAAACTGGCTCTCCTGTGCGGCATTAAAACTGTTTTCATCTGGATATGTAAGCAAATAATCTGTTTCACTATGTGTCAGATTGAAATTATCCACTACAAGCTGACCATCACTCTCTGTTCCATTCCTCAAACAACATTCCATGCCATTACTTAATATTATTGTTTTGTTATATCTCATAACTGCTCCTTTACTGACAACTGTCCTCAAAGTCAGCTTCTTCATCTATACAATATCCTAAGCAGAAAAATGTTTTCTCATTTCATATTGTTTAACAAATACACTAAATTTCAATTTCTTCAAAAAAGCGTTCAATGCCTGATCCCGTTCATCCACATTTATTACTCTCATCTCTAAACTCTTTGTTTGTTTAAGTAAATCTAACAAAATCTCTGTGGCAACTCCCATTCTGCGATATTGGGGATGTACCGCTAACTGCGCAATATCTCCTTTTATTTTGTCCACAATACCATATCCAATCAAGTTTTCATCAAATTTAACAATCGTATAAGAAAAGGATTTAGCGATTGCACAAACAGCGTCTTTTGCGTTTTGCCATGAAGGTGGATAAGTCCAAAAATCTTTGACTGCTGTCCATTGATCATCTTGTAATTTTTCCGGATGTTCCAGTTTCCACACTTTATGTACGCCCGGTTCTTTTATCTTGCCCGTCAGTTGGTAACAATTCAATATTCTGTTAATTCGAAATCCCTGTTTTTTATATAAAGTGAGCGCCTTCTCATTATCTTGAATCACTTCCAGTTGATACACGCTGATTTTATTTTTTATACATATAGTGCTAACCAGATTCAATAATTCCCCCATAATTCCTGTTCTCCGAAAATCGGGGATAACTCCTGTTCCGAGGTCATAGACTGTCTTTTCGTTATCCCAATCTCTCACTCCATTCAAGATAAAACCGACAAGCGTTCTATCTGCAAAGGCTCCAACTGAAACCGCAGGCATAAATCCATTTCTTTTCAGCATTGTTTCAAAAGATTTAAAAGGCATATCAACTGAAACCTGATAATCAGAAAATGCCTGTGTAAACGCTTCGTATATACAAACGGAATCTGTATTTTCCAATGTCCGGTATTCCATATTTTCTCCTAAATGCTATATTTACTCTATTGGAAGATTGTGCTGTTTCAAAAATGAAAGCTTATCCCAATAGCCTCGTTGGAATAAAATTTTCCCATTCACTACCTGAAAAAAACCACACCCCCGTAACCCCAATGGATCACGCCATTCCAAGATTGCCCATTGCCCATCCTCAAAAATATTTTCCACGATAGCTGTCATATCCGCTGTTGAAAATTCGGCTGTGAACATGGTACGGATTGCTTCAATTCCTACTACTGGCTCATTCGCTACTTGGTGATTCGTCGCATTTTCATGATAAAGGGCTGTAATTGCTTCCACATCATGTTTATTGAATGCATCTACCCATAACTGAACAACTTCTTTCGGTCTTAACATTTCTGTTTTTCCTCCTATGCCTTGTGTGTTTTTATTATATCAAAAAGCAAGTTAAAAGTCGAGAATCATGATAAAGGCACAAAAACTCCACAAACCAACACACCCTCCGGGAGTGTCGAGGGTAGAGTAGCAAGCACTGCCCATGTCCGGACACATGGGCGAAATTTCCCATACTTCCCTACCGTCCGCATGATGAAATTTCCATAGGGAAGTATCCCTAACCCTCTATGCTTTTCTTTCTGATTTTTCCCTGCCAGTCCTTGAACATTTTCCGCAGATTTGCTATAATAATATACGGATAATTCTATCCAAAAACAACTGAACAGACACGAAACCAGACTGTTGTAAATCGAACATTTTACAGCAGTTTTTTTATGCCCAAATGCAGGAAGGAGTATCAGAAATGGCAAACAGGACACGCACGAACCGCAATGAAATTTGTCTGAATGACAGGGAACAGTATATCCTTGATGAGAAGTTCAGACTGTCCGGCATGAAAAGCAAATCTGCTTTCCTCCGGAAGCTCATTCTCTATGGATATGTATATGATGTGGATTACAGTTTTTTGAGGGAGTACAACACAGAGCTTGGGCGGATCAGCTCCAGCCTGAACCAGATTGCAAAAAGAATTAACAGTACAAGCCATGTCTATCAGGAAGATATGGACGAAGTAAAGGAGTTGATGAAACAGGTATGGCATACACAAAAATCCATGCTATCACAGCAACCGTTGATAAAGCGGTAGCCTACATCTGTAACCCGGATAAGACTGATGAAAGCATCTATATTTCCTCTTATGCCTGTGCGCCGGAAACCGCAGCGATTGACTTCAAATATACCTTAGACCACTGCCGGGAAAACAGCCCGAATAAAGCCTATCATCTGATACAGGCTTTCGCTCCCGGAGAGGTCAGTTTTGAGGAAGCACACCAGATAGGGAAAGAGCTTGCCGATAAAGTTTTAGAGGGAAAATATTCTTACGTTGTCACCACACATATTGATAAAGGTCACGTCCATAACCACATCATTTTTTGTGCCGCAGACAACCTTGAACATAACAAATATCATGACTGCAAGCAGACCTATTACCGCATCCGGAAATTGAGTGATGAGCTGTGCAGCGAGCATAACCTTTCCGTCATTATCCCCGGCGGGGAGCGTGGAAAAAAATATAATGAATGGCAGTCAGACAAAAACGGTGCAGCGTGGAAAACGCAGATAAGAAAGGACATCAATGCTGCCATAAAATCATCTTCCACCTATGAGGAATTTCTGCTCCTGATGCGGGCAAAAGGCTATGAAATAAAAGGGGAAAGTTTTGAGGAAGATGCGCCAAAATATATCTCATTCCGCCCGCTTGGAAAAGACCGTTTTGTGCGTGGCAGCGTGAAATCCCTTGGCAAAGAATATACAAAGGAGCGGATCAAAGAACGGATTGAATTGAAACGGGAACGGAAGGCTGTTATCCCGAAAAAAGATTACTCTAACAGAAAACTGGTTGACACCTCTGATGAAAAATTCCAGAACAGTCCGGGACTGCAAAGGTGGGCAGCTATCCAGAATTTAAAGATTGCTGCACAGGCATATAATGAAGCCGGTTCTATTAAAGAACTGGAGCAGAAAATCGCCACCACAGCCGCCACAGGGAAGGAAGCAAAACAGACTGTCCGCAAGCTGGAGAACCGCATGAAAGACCTTGCGGAAATTATCAAATATGCAGAACAGTATAAGGCAAATAAATCCTATAATATTGCCTACAAAAAAGCTAAGAACCCCGACGCATATTTTCGGAAGCATGAGAGCCAGATCATTCTCTATGGCGGCGCAAGGCGTATGCTGGAACAGGCAGGCATCAGTTTAAAAGGTTTGAACATCGACAAGCTGAAAGCGGAATATCAGGAGCTTACCACGCAGAAGAAAGAACTGACCGCCACTTACAAAAACTGTGATAAGGAACTGAAATCTCTGAACCGGAAACTGGAAAATCTCAACCAGTATTTAGGGCGCACAGAGCCGCAGAAAGGCGCACCGGAACAGCCGGACAGAAATAACACCCCTGCCCGGTAAAAAGGACGAAGAACCGTCTGTTAAGAGCCTGAAAACGCATCGTGGAAATGTGCATAACTCCCCATTCCGTCATGGACAACACCGTTCACAGGACATGGAAAAGCAAAAGGCAGCTTTCCCACATCCTGCAAACAATGTTGCCCACAACTCCATAAAACGGGGAGTTATACACATTACGCACAATGCCGACGCCTGCGGAATCCCATTCTTTCCCTCCTCTTTTTTATATAATCAGAAAAATATTCTTGCAGATTATACCATATCCATGTATGATAATATAAAAATCTCCAAAAAATAGGAGTGCCGAAGCACCCCCATTTCCTAAACCCTCTTGCAAAATCCGCAGTGTTGGTTTATAATCATCATAGAAGCCGAAGGATTCTAGCACGTCCGACGGTTGTACAATCGGAAACGAGTAATCAATTTTAGTAAAACAAACGGATCACTGGCTATTCTCTATTCGCAGTAGAGGATAGCCTTTTCCGTTACTTGCGGTTGTGTTTATTGTCTATGTATGTCAAAGCTGCAAAGATCACCAGCACCAACGTAAGCACTTCTAACGTATTCATACCGACCTCCTTTCCGTTTCCAGAAAGGACAACCGCAGACTATCCCTACTTGCTCTAATCTGACTAAAAAGAATTATATCACGTTCTGTCGAATAATGCTATAAAAGTTTCACGATAAATTATTCCGCCGCTTCCAGTGCGACCTGTGCAAATTCTTCATCGCTCATGGCTTCCAGCTTCCCCAAGACCTGCCCTGCAAGCTCCACCATGTCACTGTCCTGTATGTGCGGGATCACGTTCTTTATATCGGCAACCATGCCCATTCTGTCCTGCCCCTCAAACACACACATCAGATTGATTTCTTCCACTGTAAATTTATCCATACGCTTATATCTCCCTCTCTGTTTTTTTCTCTGTACCCTTTTCCGAAACTTCTTTTCCCGGCTTATCCCTCTGCTCGATGACCGCCTTTTTCTCCGCCAGCTTTTCCTTTATGGAAATCCTGCCCGCCTTGCGTTCCTGCTCTGCTTTCGGCTTCTCATTGTTCAGAACATTATCAATCATGTTATAGTTACATTCTTCCAGTTCCTCAATCTTCGCAAGCGGTTTATACTCTGCCAGTCTGTCTAAAAGCTCCTTTGCCTTCCTTGCAC
This sequence comes from Enterocloster lavalensis, assembly GCF_046603895.1. Taxonomy (NCBI): domain Bacteria; kingdom Bacillati; phylum Bacillota; class Clostridia; order Lachnospirales; family Lachnospiraceae; genus Enterocloster; species Enterocloster lavalensis. Next base: position 5,721,825 of record NZ_CP176637.1, on the reverse strand, counting down.
TCTGTACGCCTTCACTGTCATCAAGCTCCGTCCCTTTCCCGAATATATCCGTTATGCCTTCCCTCATGCTGTCTGAAATCATGGCATTGAGGAAATCATTCAGATATTCCGTGTTCCCGTTCCTGATGTCCTCTGCGATATTCGCTACCTGCGCTTCCCTGTCCTCCACCGTATCATTGTACTGATAGGTGTCATAATCATAAGAAAGCTGGTCTATTTCTGCGGCAAGGAAAGCCGCCTGCCACTTCTCCAGAGAACCCCTCACCTCAATATCCGGCATCTTGTCGATCAGTTCCGCAATGACCGCTACCGCTTTCGGATTGTCTGTAATGTCCGGCACATAATCTAAAATCTCCAGATCTGCAGTCCTGCCCGACACAATATCCATCTGCGTGTCCTCATACGCTTCCGTCCCTTCCGTATGGATGTTGATGCCAATGCTCCGGATACCGTTCATCCTCTCTGGCGGTATCTGGTTGAAAATTTTGATTGCTTCCTCCACGCTTGCTATATCCTCATGGTATTCTCCGAGGTTATGGAACTCCCCGCACTCTGCCACCGTAAGGGTAATGACTGTCTGCTTTTCTTCCTGCGCCTGTTCCGTTTTCTGCTCCTGCAGGGCGGCACGTTTTTCCGCAAGGTACGCTTCCACTCCCGGAAGATACTGCCCAAGCGTCCCTGTTTTTCCTTCTGTGATAGGGTTGATGTCAACTTTCACTCCGCCGATGCTGAAACCGTCCTCATTAAAGGTGTTGAACAGGGAATCTTCCCTTTCCCCGCCCCGGTATTCCACAACCACATCAAGGTCAGAATTTTCCTGCTCCAGACCTCTGCATCTGCTCCCGGACACCGCCACATCCACAAGCTCTATGTCCATGTCATACTCGTCTATTTTGGACTGCAAATAGGCGTATACGGTAAGTTCTATATCTTCCTGTGTCTGCCCATTGATGCCATTCCATAATTCCTCTGTCCGGGCTTTAAAATCGGCTATAACCCTGCTTTCCGCCGCTTCCGGCACTTCCTCTCTGATACGTTCCTCAAGATGCTCCATTTCCGCCTGCTCTGCTTTTTCCACCAATCCGTCATAATCAATCGGTATCAGTTCATCATCCGCCTGTATGCTGCCTTCCAGAGTGCCCCGGTGTGTCGGCTCTTTCAAGTCTGCCACAATCTCATCAAGTGCCTGTCTGATTGTTATATCCGGATTGTCATACACGCCACCGTCCAACTCCCGGTAATTCATATCATAAATTGTGTAATCATACCCTTCGCTGGCTTCCTGAATACTGATATAGCGGTCTGCCAACTGGAAAGCAAGTTCCGTTTCTTCCCTGCCAATTTCCCTGTCACTGGTATCTATGTATGGGTTTTCCCACTCCATGAACGGTACATCTTCCACGATATGCTTCTGGTTAGCTGTCGGCATAAGGTTCTCCATTTTCCCCTGTTCATAGAGAATGTCAAACCTGTCCATATAAAGGGAAACATCATCAAGACCACTGCTCTTTAGCTGATGCTCAAACCGCTGTTTTACAAAATCCTTTATTTCCTCCGGTGACATTTCCCGGTGAACCCTTACCTTGTCAAAACCGACCTCATCATATAAAGTCTGCAAATCTCCCATGAAGCGGCTGCTTTCCCCCGCCGCCTTGCTATGCGTAAAATCAAGCGAAAGGCAGTTTTCATTATTCCTGACATGGATTACATCAAACTCGCTGCCATTGACATTGACGCCAAATGTTGCCCTTGCCATATCCGGCTTATCTTCCATATCCTTTCCCCGATATTCCGCAAACTTCCCCATTGCTTCCGGAAGGCTGTCAAAACGCTCTAATCTGCTCTTTTCCGGGCTTCCGTCCGCCCATGTGGATAAATCTTCAATAACATAGTAAGATACCTTATCAGCGTCCGGTTCTTCCTGTGCGCTGCCTTCTGCCATTCCCTCCGGCACTTCTGCCGCTGTTTCCATAACAGAATCCTTTTCCTCACTGACTTCCGCTGATAATGCAGTCTCCCTTGTAAACTCTGGCACTTCCCTGTAACCGACAGAATCCACATAATGGCTTGTGTTCTTCCCGTCCTGATGCAGCACCACCACATCGCTAACGGAAAGGGAATGTCCGGTAAAATCTGTCGGGTGGTCTATATTGAACTGGGTATAAATATCTTCAAGGCTCATGCCCTCCCTCAGTTCTCCGGTATAGACCAGAGTGTAATTCTCTCTGGAAACCGGGATACCTTTCATTTCAAGATAATCCATCGACATAAAACGAATATCCCTTGTTTCCTCCGTATCTTTAAGCTGATAGATGCCAAACCTTCCCTCATTGCCATATAAAAGCTGTGCTTCCCGGTTGGGTTCGCTATCCTCTAATTCCTGTTTCATGGACTGAAACTCCAGATAGGCGCTCCAGTCGTCTTTCTGCACACCGAACAGCCCGTCATGCGCCTGTAATGCTGCCTTATTCTCCACAAGTGTTTCTGAACCGTTTGAATGGAGCTGGTACACCGACACATCTTCCCCGAACAGCTCCGATGCCCTGTCCTTTGTCAGAGGAAGCATTTCATTCCAAGAATACCCATATTCGTGCATCTCCGATAACCCCACCATGTCATCCGGAAGGGCATCAATTTCTTTCTCCGCTTCCTTGATTGTTTCCAAAAGAAGCGGTAAATCGTCTTTCTGCTCCGCAAGGGAATATGCCAGGGAAGTTGTCTTATACATATCATCCAGCTTATAAGCGTGGTTCATAATCAAATTACGCTCATCGCTGTCATAAACCGTCCTGTAAAATTCCATGCGGTTAATGAGCTGTTCTGCCTGTACCGTTGCCGGAAGCTCCGAAGCGGCATGGATTTCCTTCCCTGTCATGTCCACATCAAAATCATAGAACTGCGGATAACCGTCATTTACTCCGCCGCTTTTCATGATCGGTACAAATTCAAAGCCTTTTTCCGCCAGATAATCCGTAACGCTTCCATTCCACGCATTATCTTCCACAAATGGCAGGTCATATAAGGCATTTTGTACTTCTGACTGCATATTTGTGATTTTAATGGTTTCATATTCCCCACTGTCCGGCATGGAAATTCTCACAACCACATCAGCGTACTCAATCGGTTCATTTGCCTTTTCCATGCCTTTTAAGGCATTTTCTTCCTGCAACGCCTTAAAATCGGTTATCTCATAAGTATCCGTATTGTAAGCGTAATCTAAGTGGTATTCCTCCACTTCCTCGCTCCGCTCATTTCCAAGCAGAGTTACCCACGCCCCGGCTCTTTCAAGGTATGCTTCCACGCTCTGCCTGTCATCGTCTTTCATGGTACACAAAGAATTAAGAAGTTCTGTCCGCTCCATGCCCTTAACGCTCAAAAGGTCATATTCTGAACGGTCTGTATTCGCCACAAGCAGAATAATGTCCTCCTGTGCCTGTTCTGCAGCACGTTCTTTATCAATCTCCAAAAGCTGTGCTTCAATCCCCTTTATCAGCTCCGAGGAAGTCCGGCGTATCGTATCAAGGGAAGATTTTAACTCTGGCATTTCTTTTCCACTGCTCCACCCGGCGATATACCCAAAAGAATAGTCGGACGTATCAATCCCGAAATGCTGGCAGACAGTGTAGGCAATGCTCTCCGCTTCCACTTCCTTTGTTTCCCTGTCTTTGGCAATCCCTGTTTCCTGTTCAACCTCTTTTGCATGGAGTTTTGCGTGCGCCACCTCATGCACCCCGGTTTTTGCAGTCTGCGCTTCTCCCATGCCCTCCTTAATAGCGATAGGGTGGTTTAAATCAATAAAATAGCCTTTTCTGTCACCCTCCATGCCCTCATACCGGATTGGTACGGGGGAAACCCTTGCAAGTGCTTCCATAAAATCCCGGTAACGCTCTACATTCCCATGCAGCTCGCTCACGCCAAGTCCGGGAAGCTCTTTCCCGTCCGTCTGCGAATAATCAAACACTGTGACAACCCGGAAGGCGGGTATCTTTATCTCCACTTCCTCCATGACGGGCATCCCGTCCCGGTCAAGCACAGGCTCATTCGTGACCGGATCAATCTTTTCCTGTTCCTCTTTGATTTTGTAAGGTGAAGGCGCAAGGATACGGATACCCCTCTCGCCCTTGTTCACATGGCGCTCAAAATTCTTCTGCCATGCCTTATATCCGGCAACATACGTCGCTCCCGGACACTGCATCTCGATAAGCTGGATATTGTTTGCGCTGTAATTATGGAATTTTGACATAGTATTCAGGTAGCTTTTGTACTTTTCCCCCTCAAATAATTCCTTCAAGCCTTCCTCCAGCCTGTCCGTTATCTCCTTCACTTTCTGTTTTTCAGTCATGGAAACTTTGTTTACATTTACATCTGCCATCTGGTTAATTCTCCTTTTCCTCCATAAAAACAGAGGACAGATAAGTTTCCCTCTCCGTCCCCGTTCCGGATATTTTTATTTGCAGTTATTTTTATAAACATTCCTCTTTGCTTTTTGGCTTTGCCTTATCCGGCTCCGGCACTTTCCTCTGCCCTGCCTTTTCTTTCATCTGCGACAATTTATCCTTTACGGACACACGCCCTCCTTTCTCCGCTTCCTTCCCGGCATCCAGACTCACAGAAAGCCGATCCAGCTTTTCAAATGCCTTATCTATCCCGTCAATCTTCTTCCGAAGGTTCTCCGCTGCCTTTTTTACAGGCATATTGATTATCCTTGTCATGCCGACACCCTGCTTTTCATCCGATACCTCTTTCGTGCCTTTCCCGGCTAACAGCCTGCCCACGTTGGAAACGCTGTTCCCGATCTGCTTCAGCTCGTCCCCGATGCTGTCAATCTGGTTGGCTGTTTTTTCACAGTCCGTCATCACGTCAACCAGACGTTCCCGGTAATCGGAAAGCATGGACTTCACGCCGGTGATTCCTTTCTGGAGAACCTTGCACATCTCCGCTTTTCCTTTTTCCTTAAAGACGTTGACAGTCTGTGCCGCTGTTTCCACCAAATGGTTTCTTACCGCTGTCAGACGTTCCGACAGGCTCGTGATTTTCCCCTGAAGGTGCGCCACTTTATCCATGAGCTTCTCTGTCACAGATTTTGGCTGGTTTTCCTGTATCTGTGAAAGCTGTTCCCGGACTCCCTGTAATTCATCCACCATTGCGCTAAGCTGCATCTGCATACCCGCCACATACCAGAAAATACCCATAAAATCCTGTGACTGCCCGCCCATATCCTGCTGGTTAAACAGTTCTATAAGCTGCTTTAATACCTCATTTTCTTCCATGACCTGTTTTGTGTTCTGTTCTGCTGTTTCCATTTTTCTAATACCTCCGTTTAATTTTGAACACGATAAAAGCAGCCATTTCTGGCTGCTCTCTACATACTACCTTTATTTACTTTTATATTTGAGCGAATACTACTGCTCTTATTTGTTTCGATTTCTGCAATCTAATCCTATCTCCTTCCTGCTTTTATCGCTGTATATATTTTTTAATAAAACATCTTCAACCTAAAATAAAATATTTTTTAAACAATTTCTCGAAAAATTCTTGAATCATCCTTTTTGATTCCGTAATATTCATGAATTCATAACCGCCAAACCTATATACCTCATAACCTTTTAGCTGTAACTCTCTTGTATCAGTAACCATTTCAGCATACAATTTGGGGGAAGATTTATCCCCTTCAGAATAATGCTGTTTACCATCAATTTCAATAACAATTCGTATCCCATTAGGTAACAGCATTAAAAAATCCATTCTCTGGTGAGTATAAACAATACCACTTCCTCTCCAAATCTTTGCATGTGGATCATAATGCAAATACACTTGTGGAATCAACGCCGGAAAATCATTTCTTTCCTCATAAATCTTGTAATAATGAATAAAAAAATCCTTCTCTGGCTGTGAATCCAAAGAGTTAAGTAAACGAGTAAATAAGTCTTGCTGAACATTTTTATTTACCGCCCTAGGCTCCCACCATCTCACAAGGGTTTTCCATGATAAACCATCCGAATTTGGCTCAAAATTATAAAGCAAACAGTTATTTGTATCGCCAACAATCTTTAATTCATTACCAATAGCATCATCAATCACTATATCCGGCTTCTTACCTAATGGCGCAAAAACAAGGTTTTTCATATTACCGCATACGGTGTTTTTCCTATAAACTTTATAAATGAGTTCATTCGATGTTTTTCCAGATACTGCTAATTCAAACCCGTCTGCACTAATAATCTCATTAATTCCTTTTACATATTGCTCCTGCTCCTCCCCTATTCTAGTTTCTGGATTAACCATCTTTTCCAAAAACTTAATTACAGAATTATCACTTATATATTTAAAACTCAAAATGTTTAGCAACATATCTTTGTATGATATATCATCATTTCTTATTACATGCTGCATAATGTAATCCCAAATAAATGCTCTACTAAATGCAAACATCTCTCCATCGTCAAAAGGTTCATCTAAATTCCAAATACCACTAAGTAATTCATCCAATGTCAAATTTCCTTCAAAATTTGGACACATGCCCAGATATTCTGCTAATTTTCTCCGAGTTACAAAAGTAAACTCAAATATGCTATCTCCAAGAAAAGTTTCCATTTGACGATTTAAAGAAACACTCTCAGCATCTTTAACTATACGATATGACAATTCAATTATTTTTTCTTCCGATAATTTTTCTAACCCTGTTTTAGCATATATTTTTTTGCTATGATACGGATCAAGTGTTTCATCAGGAGATATTCCATAGCTTTTCATAACTCCCTCTATTTCATAGCTTTTGTAATTCCAAAAATATTGTGCAAGAATTTCTATTAAACCATCCTTCTTTTTGCCCATATGATTCAACTCCAATCTAGGGATTATATTTCTGCCACCAATATATAACACTGAACGAAATATAGTTATCCCTCCAAATTAGAACCATTTTATCATAAACAGCTTAAGACGTCATTCATTTTCAATCTTGCACTATATTCTTTATAAGGAGCAGCCAAATTCTGACTGCTCCTTATAGTCTACAGACTTTTTTCCTTTCCTTTTCCCTTTGAAATCTCTGGCTTTTCCGGCATTTTCTGTCCATAAGCCTTCTGCCGCATCTCGGCAAGTTTTTCTTTTACGGAAATACGCCCTCTCGGACTGTCTGATAGCACCCGCTCCTTCCCATGCTCCGCCACTTTTTCCGATACCGCCCGGTTAAACTGCGGTCTGAAAGGCGCATCCGCCACAGCTTCTGCATCATGCCCCATTTCCTCTGTGTCCATTTCCTCCTGTTCCCCGTCATTCTCCGGCTCATCGTCCATATCAATCCCATCGCCGCCCTTTTCATCCATGTTCAACAGGGCATTTAATTCTGTCAGTCGTTCCAGTTTCTCCGCAAGCTCCGCTTCCTGCGGGAATGGCTTTGTAACCTCTACTTTTGCGGTTTCAAGCTGATGCTCCACGTTCTCCAGTTTCTGCGCCACTTCTTCCATTCTCTTATCCATGCCCTCTAAGGCGTTGCTTAACCTCTGTAAATTTCCCAGCGGATCAGCGCCGATTTCCACCTCATGGCTGATGCTGCCTTTCAGGTTGACCGTAAACTTGGAAAAGAACGAATCAAAGGAAACGCTCATCTTAAATCCCTGATATTCCCCGATTATGACTGCCATATTCGGCTGTTTTGCGCTCCGGCACATATCAATCAGTGCTGCCCCGGCTTCTTTTTTCTCCGTATATACCCGGTTCCCGATTTTCATGGAAAAGGTATCTTTATCCGGGAATTTATTCTGCTGGTAGGTCTGAATGTCGGCACGATACCCCGCAAGCCTTTCTTTCATGGTAGCTATCTGCGCCGGGCAATGCTTCACGATATTATCCTCAAGGCGGTACTTCTGGCTGGTATGGTTCGCTTTTAACAGTTTTAGCTTGGATACCTGAATATCTAAATCCATCTTTTCCTTTATGTAGGGATTTCCGGTAGCCAGAGCCTTAACCTCGGCATAAGTGAGAGCCGCTTCGTCAATATCCTCACAACTCCGCACCGGGGATTTTGATGTCATGATCTGCCCGATAAATTTCTGCTTATTTTCAATGAGCTGCCACGAATAACTGTCGAATGTCCCTTCCGTCACATACCGGAAAATCTTCACTTTGTCATTCATGTTGCCCTGTCTTAAAATACGACCTTCCTGCTGTTCAATGTCGGAAGGACGCCAGGGCACATCAAGGTGGTGCAGGGCGATAAGCCTATCCTGTACGTTGGTTCCGGCTCCCATTTTTGCGGTTGATCCTAATAAAAAACGAACCTGCCCGCTCCTTACTTTTGCGAACAGCTCCGCTTTCCTTGTTTCCGTATTGGCATCATGGATAAAAGCTATTTCATTCTCCGGCACTCCCTTCGCCATGAGCTTATCCCTGATGTCCTCATATACATTAAATGTCCCATCTCCTTTCGGTGTGGATAAATCACAGAAGATAAGCTGCGCCGACTTCTGCTCTTTGGTCTGCTCCCATATCTCAAATGCCTTATCCACACAGGTTGTGGCTTTGGAATTTTCTTCATCCGGAAGCATATCATTGATAAGCCGCTGATCTAACGCTAACTTTCTCCCGTCGTTGGTTATCTTCAGCATATTGTCGATGTTCGGCTGCACTTTCCTGTCCCTGACCGCCTCCGCTCTGTCTGCAAGGGACTGTACCATATCCTGCTGGTATTCGCTCGGCTTTAGCACAATATTTTCATAATCCGCTTCCGGCACAGGAAGTTTCAGCATATCCGGTGTCTGAATATCAGCACTCTCTTTAAATAACGCAATCAGCTCCGGCAGGTTGAAGAACTTGGCAAACCTTGTCTTTGCCCTGTAACCCGTACCCTCCGGTGCTAATTCTATGGCTGTCTGCGTTTCCCCAAACGATGCCGCCCAACTGTCAAAATGCCCCAATCCCAGACGCTGTAAGGTATTGTACTGGAGATAACGCATATTGGTGTATAACTCCGTCATGCTATTAGAAATCGGTGTACCTGTTGCAAATGTGATTCCCTTCCCTCCGGTCAGTTCGTCCATATATTGGCACTTCGCAAACATGTCCGAAGATTTCTGTGCTTCCGTCTGTGCAATGCCCGCTACATTCCGCATCTTTGTGTATAAAAATAGGTTTTTATAATTATGACTTTCATCCACAAATAACTTATCTACGCCCAACTGTTCAAAAGTCACAACATTGTCTTTCCGGCTCGAATCGTTTAAGCGGCTTAATCTGGTGGAAAGTGACTTTTTTGTTTTTTCCATCTGCTTAATGGAGTAACGCTCGCCATTCTCCGCTTTCAGGGCTTCGATTGCCATTTCAATTTCTTCTATCTGCCTTTCGATCATCGCCATCTGTCTTTCAGTGGAAAGCGGTATCTTCTCGAACTGACTGTGACCGATAATCACAGCGTCATAATCCCCTGTTGCAATTCTGGAACAGAACTTTTTCCGGTTGGCGGGTTCAAAATCCTTTTTTGTAGCCGCTAAAATATTCGCCCCCGGATACAGGCGCAGAAAATCGCTTGCCCACTGTTCTGTCAAATGGTTCGGCACAACAAATAAGCTCTTTTGGCACAGCCCTAACCGCTTGCTCTCCATTGCCGCCGCAATCATCTCAAAGGTCTTTCCTGCCCCTACACAGTGCGCAAGCAGGGTGTTATCCCCGTAAAGCTGATGCGCCACTGCGTTAAGCTGGTGCGGTCTGAGTACAATGTCCGGCGTCATGCCGGGGAATTTTAAGTGCGAACCGTCATACTCCCTCGGTCTGGTGGAATTGAAAAGCTCGTTATACTTTGCGCATAAATCCTGCCTGCGCCCCGGATCACGGAATACCCAGTCCTTAAAGGCTTCCCTTATGGCTTCCTGCTTCTGGCTTGCAAGCATGGTCTCTTTTTTATTAAGGACTCTCTTTTCCTTCCCGTCCTCCGTAACCACATCAAAGATACGGGTGTCACGAAGGTTCAGGGAATCTTCTAAAATTCTGTAAGCATTTGCCCGGCTTGTACCATAGGTCATGTTGACAAGCGCATTTCCCCTGTCCGCATTTTTCCCCTTCACGTTCCACTGCCCTGTCACATCGGAATACTGTACCCCCATTGTACCCCGTTCTATCAGGTATCCCGGCGTTTCAAAGGTTTCATGCATGAAGTCTTCAATATATTTTGTGTCAATCCATGTTGCGCCGATGCGCACCTCAATCTCCGAAGCGTCAAGCTCTTTCGGCTGTACGCCCTCCAATGAAGTTACGTTAATGGCATATTCCGGGCGGTTCTCCGCAAACACTTTTGCCACCGCCAGCTTTTCCCGCACGTTTCCGGACAGATATTCGTCTGCGGTTTCCCACTTCTCTGTAACCGGGTTCTGGAAGATTACCCCCGCAAGCTCCTTTGTAATTTCTTCCCCGCTTTTATCCGCAAGCTGTGACATATAAGCTAAGTCCACGCCCGCCTTTTCGCTAAGCGATACCGCCAGCGCTTCACTGGCTGTATCCACGCTTGTCACAACCTCCTGCTTTTTAATGGTTCGTTTCGTGAACATATCCGCCTTGCCGATGAAGTTTCCCTCATCGTCCAGCTTTTCAAGGGAGCATAACAGGCAGTAGCTGGAATCCTGATTGAACGCCCTTTTATTGGTCTGTGAGCTGATAAGACCGAATTTCTTGGAGAAATCATCGTATAGCTGGTTTAGCTCCGTCTGCTTGTTTTGAATCATATCCTCCGGGTATTCTTCCAACTGGAAATTTATCAACTCCTGCGTACAATCCCGGATTGCTACCATGCCCTTAATCCTCTGTTCCGCCTTTTCCGACACGTCCACAGGCTTCATAATGGAATTTTCCCGGTAATACACGGTATCGTCCACAACCGTATAACTGTAATTCTTCACATCCGGATCGGCGGGTATGTTCTCCTTTGCCAGCTCATCGTCAATCTCGTTAAAATCCGCCTGTTCGATGCTGCCCTCCACATGGGAAAGCGCATTTTTAAGCTGTGCCGACAAGGGAAGGGAAGTGTCCGGCAGGCAGGCGCTTTCCATGCCATGCGCCCCGGAAACCATCTCCATTTTCCCCAATACCATCTCCGGGTGGTCTGCAAAATACTGGTTCATCACAATACCGTCTTTTTCCGTCAGATGCACCCAGTCCGGCTCTATATCCATTACCCGGTCACGCTTCTTTAAAAACAAAATATCCGAAGTGACCTCCGTACCTGCATTTTCCTTAAATGCTGTGTTCGGGAGCCTGACCGCCCCTAAAAGCTCCGCCCTCTGTGCAAGGTATTTCCGCACTTCCGGGTTTTTCTTATCCATTGTCCCCTTTGAAGTGACAAAAGCGACAATGCCGCCCGGTCTGACCTTATCCAGTGTCTTTGCCAAAAAATAGTCATGGATAAGGAAATTGTGCTTGTCATACTGCCTGTCAGACACTTTATATTGTCCGAAAGGCACATTTCCAACCGCCACGTCAAAAAAATCATTGGGATAATTGGTATTTTCAAAGCCTGTGATTTTTATATCCGCATGGGGATAGAGCTGCTTTGCGATACGCCCGGTAAGCCCGTCAAGCTCCGCCCCGTACAGCCTGCTTCCCTGCATTTCCTCCGGCAGACAGCCATAGAAATTCCCGATCCCGGCGGCGGGATCTAACACATTCCCTCTGGTAAATCCCATTTTCCCCACTGCGTCATAGATTGCCTGAATGATGACCGGGCTTGTATAGTGGGCATTTAAGGTGCTTTCCCTTGCGGAAGCGTATTCTTCCGGGGATAACAGGCTCTTTAATTCCTGATATTCATTCGCCCAATTCGCTTTGGAAGAATCAAAGGCGTCGGCAAGACCGCCCCAGCCCACATATTTTGCTAAGACCTCCTGTTCCTCCGGCGTTGCTGTGCGGCGCTCCCCTTCTATTTTTTCAAGGGTGCGTATGGCTTCCACGTTCTGCCGGAATTTCTCTTTTGGAGCAAAACCTTTCCCAGTGTTTTCGGCTTCATTAAAAGAAATGTGGTAATTTGCTGCTGCCGACTTATCAATCTCCGGCTCTTTTTCAGGTGGTTTTTCCGGTTCTTCCTCCATTTCCCCTGTCAGTGCTTCCACATCACCCATAACCTGCCTGATAAACGGATCGTTTTCTAAGGCGTTTTCATCTACAAGCTGCCCGTCCACAATGCCTGCTTTTTCCAAACGCTCCCGGACTGTCTGTGTGTCAATGTCGAGGAAATCATCTTCTTTTACGGAAACCTCCTTTGTTCCTGAAACTGTTTCTGTTTCCGGTAAATCCTCTGCTGGTAAATCCTTACCTTGTAACTCTCCGTTGAGTTTACCGCAGAAAATATCCGCTTCCTCTGGTGCAGCGAATGTCGGCACTGTGCCATCGCCCGCCACATAATAATCCTGTGTTTCGTTATCCCATACCGTATAAGGCTCTGTAAAGGCATCGGTTGTTTCCGTAACTGTAAAGCGTTCTGCTGTTTCCGGCTCTGGTTTTGGAGTTTCCTCCGCAGCTTTTTCTTCCTTCGGCTGTTCCGGCTCATTCTCGTAACGTACCGCATATTTCTGTGCTTCCTTCAGCAGAGTATCCATTTCCACCGCTTTTTGCGTATTGCCGCTTAATGACTGCATCAGGACATAATCGGCGGCTTCTAAAAATAAAGCGTCATAAACCGCTTTTCCCTCTAACCGCCTGTCAGCGTCCTCAATGGCAACCGCCCCGGTGTCCTCATTCCAGCCGACCACATCTTTCATGGACAGCGCACCGCAGATTTTTACCACAGCGGACATCTCCGCAATCCTTTCCGCAAGCGCCCTGTCGCTTTCTCCTGCTTCATGCTGTGCTTCGGGCTTTTGGGCATCCTGCCCGGAAGTTTCTTCTGCCGGTTCTGGTATTTGAGCTTTGTCCGGCTCCCTGTCACGCTCTATGTACCGCCTTGCCTGGTTGGTAAAACCGTCCAGCACAGCCGGGTGGGAAGTGACGATATAATCCCTTGTCTGCCAGTCTGCATCGGGCATGAGCGATTTTGCCCATTCCTTATTATCCGGGGAAAAACGCCCGTCATGGGATAAGTGCATGATTGTGTTGGCAAGGACAAGTTCTACACGTTCCTTCCCATACTGCCTGATAACGCCCTCGGCGGTATCCCCCTGAAGTGTATAACCGTCAAATTTTTCTGCAATCGCCTGTTCTATGGCATTTTTGCACTCCACCCGGATACCATGCTCCAGTTTTTCCTGCTCCCGGCGCATGGCTTCCTCCGCCTGCTCTTTTTTATACTGTGCATAGGCTTCCTTACCCTTTGGCGAAAGGTATTTATCCGCTTTTACAAGCTCGCTGATACGCTTCTCCACCACATTCCACTTCAAAAGGACTTTTGCGTAAGGATCGCCTATCGTGCCTTTCTGTAACTTGATTCCCTTTGAATCGTGCCAGTCATCGCTCCGGTCTGAACCGATTAAGGCGGGTGAACTGCCGCCCGTTCCATATTCATTTTTAAGGAAGGCGATATTATCTTTTTTGTCATGCCCCTCCATGAAATACTCATAAATGCGGAAATGCCCGTTATGAAAACCGCTGCCCCCTGTCAGGCGGGCATCTATCTCGTCCTGCGTGATAAAATCCTCATGCAAGACCTCCACACTGTCCTGTACCGGGTACTCTTTCTTCTCCGTACTTAAATCCGCTATCTCTGAAAGCAGATGCTCCGGTCTTTTCACATACCGCCATTTTATCTGTTTTTCCCCGGCTTCAAGCTGTTCTTTCGCTTTGGAAAGCTCCCCGGAAACAACGTCCCTCCCCTCCTGCGTGGATAAAAGCTCGCAAAGGTTCGTGATACTTTCCGGGTGGTTATAGTTCTTTATGGGTATGTTCTCCGGCACTTCCCCGATACCGTCCCGGAAGAAATTGAACAGGTCATTTGACACCCTCTGCCGCTCCACTGCGTCCACAAGGAACACTTCGTTTGCGCCCATGTAAGTGCCATTTTCCACCATAGACCGGATAATGCCCTCTACTTCCTGCCATCCCATTACCGCAACCGGGGTTTCCCTTGCAGACATACCATAGCCAACGCTCATGCCTTTTTCATTGAACCAGACAGAAACAGGGTTATTCCCGAAATCAAAGCCTTTCCCGGTAGTCCGGTATTCGTTTTTCAGGAACTCCGCCATTTCCTCCTGTGTCTTGCCTTGCTGGTACTTGGCATAAATACGGCTTCTGTTATTATCCCGTCCGCCTCCTGTACGCAGAATGGCTTCAAGCTGTTCTTTTGGCAGGAAAAAAGCGGCGGGCATGATGTATTTCTCTCCTGCCTGCGCCACGGAGGTAGTGCCGATCTGTTCCTCGATGCTTGGAAAAAGGCTAAGCTGTTGGTAAACTTCCGTTTCCTTTGACTCCGTTTCTTCCCACTGCGGTATCTGCCCCTCTTTCAGATATTCGCCTTTCTCCATGTAAAAAGCGATGCTGTCCCTCACAGTTTCCCATGACACAGATGCCTCCGCTGTCCGGTTCAGGTAGCTTCCACTCCAGAGCGTCAGACCATTTTCATCCGCCTTATATCCGGCACGTTCCTTGCCCACATAAAATTCCGTATATTCCCCATGCCTGTAACTGTTCTTGATATATTCCGTCTGCCTGCCCTTATCCGGCTCAAAAAGCATTACCCCTGCTATCTCAGGGCATTTATGCTCCATAAACTCGTCAAACTGCAAAATGCCTTTTTCTATTTTTGCCCAGTGCCTGTTGATGATTTCTTCCCCAGATAAAGGAAAGCCGGATAATGTGGTTTCTCCACTATCCGGCTCCTGCAATTCCATATTTTCAGTTGTGTCTTTACTATTTACAGGCTGTACACCAGCTCCGTCAGCACGATCTCCTCCGCCGACTGCCTGATGCTGTTCATCTTCTGCACCCACAGCATCTGGTTCTCTGCCTTGAGTTTCTCCGTCACTCCCTCCTGCTTCATCATCTGCCCGGTCAGCAGCTCCATCCTCTGCTCTGCCTGTTCCTGAATGGTCAGAAGATGCTCTTTCAGTTTCCCTTTCAGCAGAAGTCCGGTGTAGATTCCCTTCTTGTGTTCCTGCAAGTAATTCTTCCTCATCAGCCCGTACTTCGTCAGTGTCCCCTCCGGCTGCTCGTCCATCTGTAACATCGGTATCAGATAATCCCCGTTCTTTTCGTAAGTCAGATTCATCATTATTTCCCCTTTCCCCGGCATTTCCGGTCTGTGTGGTAGATTGTACGTCTTGCGCTTCACTTTCACGCTTTAAAGCATTATAGCGTGTGCCAGCGGTATTTGCAAGTCCTTTTTCAACTAAATTTTTCGACGCTTCATTTCTGGCATACGCCCTGTCATATACCCCGATTGCCTTCCCGATTTCCATAAGGACAGGCTTGGATAAATCGGATATGCTGTCCCCGATATGCGACAGGGTTTCCACCGTATTAAATTCATGGATATAAGGGAACTGGATTTCCTCCGCCAGCTCCGCATCATCCATGCCGCACCGCTTTAAGACCATATAAGCGATACTGTCCGCCAGCGTTTCCCGGACACGCACAGCAATATTCAGTTTGTCCAGTTCCTCCAGAAAACTTCCCTCTTTCAAATATTCCATATCTGAAGCAAGCTCCCCGTAACAATCCTGTGCAATCCGAGCGGCAATCTCCCTGATCCTGTCCGTAAACCCGGCTTCTTCGCTGGTTTCCCCGTAAATCCCTTCCAGACGGTCAATCACCGCTTCCTGATGTTCCTCCTTCATTTCCCATAGCTGCGGGAAACGACCAATGCGCCTTGCCTTATGTACGTCCGATATGTCAAAGACATACCGCAGTCCGGTGTAAGGACTCCCTTCCTCATCAATCAGGGCAATACCCTTTGCCCCTTTATTTACCCAGCAGTGCATTTTTTCATTCCATATCTCTATGGAAGCGCAGGCTGTCGCATCCGGTCTTTGGGCATAGATAAGGAGCTGGTCTTTGAACGGGTATTTGTAGAGCCTTGATGCTGTGTTCAGATATTTCTTCCAGCTTTCTTCATTCCTCGCCACTTCCTTTGATGTTTCTGCGGAAAGTGCGGAAATTAAGTCATATTTTCTCATGGTAAACCTCCATTTCCTGTTTATTGTTTTTGTGCAATAAAAAAGGTGGCTATGGTTCGTTCATAAGCCATTGCCACCAGTGACGGTAAATTTTATTCAATTTTTCTGCTCCTCCTTTGATTTATTATATAGGAAAAGCACCTAAGATTTCTCCTAAGTGCCACCTATGACTCTATTATTATGTATATCTTTATCAATAGCATTTTCAATAATTCACATATTACTTATTTTGAATTTGTAAGTCTTTCATCTTCGACTTCCTTTGAGGCTTCTTTTAATTCCTTCACAAATTCTTTCTTTAATTCTGGTTCTTTCTCGATTTTGTGTCTTCTGGTTTTTACAAAATCAACACATTTGTTAAAAGAAATAACTCCTACTGCTCCTATTGCTATACCTCCAAGCAACAATTTAGGTGCTGCTTTAAAAACCGCTGTATCTCCAATACTTTTATAAAGTGCTGCTAAATTACCCCCTACTGCTTGCAAATCTTCTCTTACTTTATTATAATCGCCTAAATTTTCTATTGGATTTCTATTACTCATCGCAAATATTCCTTTCGTATAAACTATATTTTCTATTATGCTTTATTATTCATACAAACTGATAAATATATTTTTTTAACAAAATCTATAATAAATTGTATATTGGGTGAACTACTTAAACACTCCACAACAATCAATACACTTATCAAAAATAATATCCACATTCCCATGTAAATTTTTTCTGATTTACTGATTGTTTTTTTCATTTTAAATAACATCTCATCATCGCCAAATATCTCATGCAAATCCTCCTCTGTTAAAATTTCTTTATAATTTTGTTTCAACTGATTATAGCTATCATAAACTTTCTGAATCTCATAGCGTGATTGTAAATAGCATATCACCAAATATACAAATGAACCCACTATTACGCATTCCACCAATGTAGTGATTTCCTTTGTAAAAATGTTATCTAATGGCTGATCTGAAACAACATTGGCTAAGATTACAGAAAACATAAAACCAAATATAGCTATTATATTTCCTTTAAACTTATCTAACAGTCCTGTCGCATATTCCCCGGTTTTAGAAATAGTTTCACTAATAAATTCGGCAACCTTATTCTTTAAGTCCAAGTATTCTTTTACATTTTCCTTTAAATATAGATTATAATTTGATTGAATTGATGCCATTACTTTATCATCAATTTCCGTTACAGGAACATATTTGCAATGTAAACTAATTACATTTCTTGCTATAATAGCCTTATCAATCGCATTTCCTTCTGTATATATCCAGTTATATATACTATACAAATTTTTATTATTGGGCAATTGATTTATCTCACATTGATATTCCATTGTACGTTGCCCATTTATTATTCCTTTAAGATAACTTCCACTAATTGAAGATGACGTTGCGATAAAACTAATAGATAATAAAAAAGTAAGTTTTTGAAAAAGTTCCGTCAACGGATTGCTTTCATAATCAATCATCAATTTAAAATCATCAGGCAACAGTTCATAAGTGTCAAAATTATAAAAATACGACACTTCTTTACACTTTTCGATTCTTTGTGACCTATTAAACTCTGAATTAGTCACACTATTTCCAAATGGCACAAAAAACATTGATTTAGTCGCAAACATTCTAACAGTGTCATATATATCAAAAACTAAAATTTCAGAAACTTGTTTTAACAAGTCCGAAAAAGAAATCATCACTTCTTCTATTGATAAAGACAATATATCATTAACAAATTCATTAAACGCATAAACAGAAAAATGATCATCTATCACATCTTTGTCAATTTTTATTCTAACATCTACAATTTCGTCAACTAAAGCATCTCTTATATATGCTTTATAGCTTTCCTCACTAGTGTTTGAAAAATCAAAAATCCTTTCTGCTTCGTCTTCCAAAATTATTTTAATTCTATCTCGCTGCGAAACAAATTGAATTATGTTTGAAAAATAACTATATGCTGGAGCATTCTCTATGTCAAATTTAAAAGAGGCTTCATATACTTTCATTCTTTCTGAAACAACAATATCTTTTATAGTTGCCGCCTGAATTAATTCTACAAGCATACTCTACCTCCTCTCATCATTCCTGATCTGAAAATCTCCTATATGTCAAATCATTATCTGTTTTTATTCTTATATATCTATTCCCGTCATTCTCTCTATATGCCTTAATTGTATCATCAAAATCTTCAATCGCATCCGTTATTTTTAACTGAACGCCATGACAAACATCATATACTTTTCTAATTCTTGCATTTATAGCAGAGGAAACCGTATTAAACTGATTATCAAAATTATGTTTTTCTGGTAACTCTCGCAGCTTTTCAATTACCTTTTCCAGTTTTTCTTGTTCTAATTCCACCGGGTGATAATTTTCCACTGTATTTCTTATCATGGTATCATAATCAATAAAATCATTAGATCTAAAATAGGTAATCATGGTATTTCGTAGTAAGGTATGATCTCTAGGCGCAATATTTTTTACATTTCTATTTAATGTACTTTCGATTGCCCGAAATGCTTTGTCTGTATTCACTTCATCACTCACAACCTGATCTAATTCCAGAAAATTGTCATACCAATATTTTGCAACAGTATTAGAATATACTTTTGCTGAAAAACTAGCTGCATTTAAATCATCAATCTCAAAAGTACAAGACTTCCAAAGTTTTTTCATATCTTTTGAAAAACCTGACTTAAAACTAAAATCTGAATCATCTACAAAATCTGTATGCTCTACCTTTGCTAACAGATAGGTATACTTATCATTTTCTTCATCATACAAAAGAGCTTGTATCAAACTACCTTTTTGCACATTTGTATCCAGATGTGCAACAGATGTCTGTGCCTCACGTTCTTTTAGCAATAATCTATTGGCAATGAAGTCTATTTTATCTGTTATATAATCCACATCAATTTGGTTTTTCACAATATCTACAATGCAACTGATTACTTCCGTATTGACTGAACGTGTACGATACTCCCTAATAGAAGTATTCCCATTTATATAAGTAATTAATTGTCTTACATATTCAGAAAATGTTTCTGGCGTATCTCTTATATAGACAGCATTATTTTCATAATCAATAATCCTTATCGTTTGAATGACAATTTCCATACTTGTCCCTCCTGCCAACACTTTTTTTAATTATACCACACATTGGCACTGCCTTAAATAAGAAAATACCCTTTTTCTACAATATTTACTTCCTTTCGACTAGCATAAACCTAAAATAAATCTCGGCTTTTCATCAAATAAAAGCCGAGATTTATTTTCTATCAAGTGTTATACCTAGAAGCCATGTTCCTCAATGCCTTTTTCCAGAATGGTACGTATCAGTTCCTCCAGTTCCACACCGTTAATCTCGCTGACTACAATCAGCTTTGCAAGGGTATCTTTCTGCACAGATATTGCATACTGTTCCTCATCGGCACGAAGCTCATGGACACAGATGCCAAGCCCGTCCGCAATCCTGCATACCACGCCAAGCTCCGGCTCCCTGATGCCTGCCAGAATATCCATGATTGTCCTCTCCGGCACTCCTGACATTCTGGAAAGCTCCATAATGCTGATTTCTTCCTCTTTCATCACGTTTAATAACTTATCTCCTGTTGTAAACATATCCCTTTCCTCCTATTTTCTAAGCATTTTGCCTGTTATCTCTATCCGGGGCAGGATAATATCCCGGACATAAGATGTATTTATCTCTGTTGCTATAAAATTTCTCCCATGCTTCATACATTGGACTATCTCGCTGCCCGATCCTGCAAACGGAATAAAAACCAAATCATCCGGCATACTGCTTGCAAGAATAATTCTTTCCGCCAGTTTTTCCGGTTTTTGTGTAGGGTGTCCGGTTGATTCTTTATAATTGGGCATAACCCTCGGATACTCCCACACATTCCCGCAGGATTTTCCTTTTGGATTTTTCCTCTTGTCCTTCTCCCATCCGGCATGGTATGGAATACGGATTTCATCATGCCTGATCTCATGGAAGGGCTTGCTATAATACCATAAAAAGTCCGCTTCATTCCGGTATATTGCTTTCCCCGGACGCCCTGTTCCATAATTCCAGACAATCAGGTTTCTCTTAATCCACTCCAATTTATCCAAAACACTGACAGAAAGTTTATCTATCATCTGGCTGCTTCCCCAGCAATAAAACGCCCCCGTCGGTTTCAAAATCCGGCAGCACTCCGCCGCCCATACGGAACACCAGTCCAGATATTCCTGCACAGACTGAAAGACAAAATCAAACTCCCCTCTCATGTGGTAATAAGGCGGATCTGCAATGATTAAATCCACGCTTTCAGAGTGAAAGCGTTTTAATACATCCACACAGTCCGCTTCATAAACCTGATTCTTTTCTATTCTGTTTTCCTCTGGAAATACGCTCAATCTATCACCTTCCCTATCTCTTTTTCCTCTTGGGAAATTCCATGACAAACTTAAACTGTACCCCGGTTTTTTCTTCCCCGTCTTTGGTGTAGTGGTATTCCTCTGTTCCACTCGGGATAATATAGGCATCGTAAGTCTTGCCTGCCTTGCTCTTTAATCCTTTTAACAGGATTTTCTTTCCGGCAAGCATATCCTTTACCTGTGCATCGGTAAGCGAAACGCCCATAACCCGGCTCACATTCATGCCGCATTTATTCGTGCAGTATGCACCGTATTTTCCTTTTACCACCTGACCGCCGCAGTTCGGGCACGTTCCAAGCGCTTCCTGTCCCTGTGCGAACATCTTTTTCTGTTCATCACTGACCTCATGGTAGGTGTGTATCAGCTCCGACACCATGTTTTCAATCTCCGCCATGAAATCCTCCATTGGAAGCTCCCCTTTCGCTACCAGTGTCAAGGCATTTTCCCAATCAGCAGTAAGTTTTGGGGATTTCACAACATCCGGCAGGACTGTAATCAACTTCAACCCGTCCTCAGTAGGTATGATCTGTTTTTTCTCACGCTTTACAAAACCGTCTTTTACCAGTTTTTCAATGATGTCCGCCCTTGTCGCAGGCGTACCCAAGCCTTTCCGCTCCACATCATCGCCCATATCTTCCGCCCCGGCACGTTCCATTGCAGATAATAATAAATCTTCTGTAAAGTGTTTCGGCGGGGAAGTGAAATGCTCGCTGATTTTCGTCTGCACACCGTCAAATGCCTGTCCCTCCGACAGTTCTGGCAGCTTCTTTTCCTCTTTTTCTTCCTCCTGATTCCCGGAGATTTTAAAGGAACGCTTAAAGGCATCTTCAAAAGACTTCCACCCGTTATGCGTGACAGACTTCCCGGAAACCGCAAAAGTGTGTCCATTACAGGAAAACTCTGCCCTGACTGTTTCATATAAGTGTTTCTCCCCGGTAGCGCATAAAAGGCGGTTTGCAACCAGAGATAAGATTTTACGCTCCGTTTCCGGCAATGCCGCAAGGTCAGCTCCGGCGATCTCCATTGTGGGGATAATCGCATGGTGGTCTGTCACTTTTCTGCTGTCCAGCACCCTTTTTATATCCGGGTTGAAAATCACATTTTCCTCAAACATCAGGGAACGGAACACCGCTTCGATTACACCCTCTGCGGTCTGCCCCATATCATCGGATAAGAACTGGCTGTCCGTCCTCGGATATGTGGCTAACTTTTTCTCATAAAGGCTCTGTGTGTACTCTAAGGTCTGCTTTGCGGTAAACCCAAACAGGCGGTTCGCATCACGCTGGAGCGTGGTAAGGTCATAGAGTTTCGGCGGCGCAACGGATTTTTCTTCCTTTAAAACAGATGTAACAAGAGCCTGTCCGTTCCGGCAGGCTCCCACAATTTCATCTGCTTTCTCTTTATCATCAATGCGCCCGGTGGCGGCATCAATCCCATCCATCAGGATATGCGCCATGTAATATTTTTCCTTCCGGAAATTCATAATCTTTGCTTCCCTGTCCACCAGCATCGCAAGGGTGGGTGTCTGCACCCTGCCCACCTTCAGGACTTTCCCGCCATACAAAACAGTAAACAGCCTTGTACCATTGATGCCCACAAGCCAGTCCGCTTCCTGCCTGCACAGTGCAGAATGGTACAGGTTATCGTAAGCACTCCCCGGCTGCAAATTCTCAAACCCTTCCCGGATTGCGCTTTCCTCCATTGAAGAAATCCACAAGCGTTTAATCGGCTTGTCACAGCCTGCCATTTCATACACAAGACGGAAGATAAGCTCCCCTTCACGCCCTGCGTCCGTCGCACAAACCACAGCTTCCACATCTTCCCTGTGCATCAACTGGCAAAGCACATCATACTGTGCTTTCGTATCTGCCTTAACCTCATACTGCCAGTTCTCCGGCTTTACGGGAAGGCTCTCATATGTCCATTTCTTCCACTGTTCCCCATAGCTTTCCGGCTGTGCCAGTTCCACCAGATGCCCCACGCACCAGCTCACAAGATAACCGTTCCCTTCCATATATCCGTCTTTGCTTTCCGATGCCCCGATTACTTCTGCGATGCTCTTTGCAACGCTCGGTTTTTCTGCTATCACTAACTGCATTTTTCTTTTCCTCCTGTCAAATCAATGTCACTTTCCACTTCATTTCCCCATACATCAAACCCGTCCGTTTTTCTCCGGGCAAAAAGCTCGATTTTGGGTACACCGCCCATGAGCCGCTTAATGCGCTCATGGACTTCTTCCGGTTTCCGGCTGTGTTCCTCGATATGGGACACAACCACCTGATGCACTCCTGCATGGACACGTTTCGGTCTGCCCCTTGTTGCCAGTATGCAAAGCTCCACATTGCTGCGTGTCCAGTATCCCATACCCCAAAAAAGCGATTCACTCTTTTTATTCTGTTTTACCCACACAAATGCCACTGTCTTATAGGCAAATCCCCATGCCTTTATCACTTCCAGACCTTCCAAAAGGCAGGGGAATGTCACCCAAAGGAATAAGGCACAGTCCTTATCTGCAATATCAGATACCGGAAGTGCCTTAATATCTTCGATATTCATAGTGGGATAGTGGCTCTCTGCGCTTCTTCCCGCACCTTTTTGGGAATATACTTTAAAATGCCAGGGCGGATCTGCCAGAATTACCCCGTATTTCTTCTCTCCCATACAGCAGGTTACTCCTCCCCGTTATCATCAAAAAAATCATCCTCACTGTCCCCGTTTTCCTCGTCATCTTCGTATTCTTCTTCCTCCTCTTCCTCATCATCGTCCTCGTCAAGAAATTCCTCTTTCTTTTTCCGGACTACTTTGAAATAGTAACCGCCACCAATAGCTGCGGCTGCCACAACTCCAAGAATGATATAGGTTGCCATCGGATTTTCTTCTGTTTTCTCCGGCTCTGGTTCAGGTTCTTCGGTACTTTCTTCCCCGTCCTCAGTTGGTTCTTCCGTAAGTTCTTCTTCTGTTTCCTGTTCCCCGTTGTTATTGGGAAGTGCGCCCTCCGACACAGGGATTGCAGATTCCAGTGCAGCGGAATTTTTCGGTAAGGTTTCGCTGCTGTCCGCTGTCACGTTTAACAGGTCATTTTCCGTAACTTCCGTCAGAAAGTACACCATTTCTTCCTCCCCATCCCGGTCAATAATAAGGTAGAACACTTTTTCCGATGCGGTCTGGATTGTATAAAATTCCTTCCCCCTCTCGCTCTTTTCACTGTCACCGGAAGTTTCCTCTTCCTCCGATGCCGCCGCTTCCGCCATTGCCTGTTTTTTCTGTTCCGCAGGGCTTAATTCTGATACGGTGTTTCCTTCACTGTCTGTTTTGGTATGCTCCGTTACCTGTGCAGTGGCAGAGGAAGGCTTGGTTGCCTGTGCATTGACCGGAAGTTGCTCTGCCGGGTTCTTCTCACTGCTGTCCTCTTTTTCCGGATTGGTGTAATATGGGTTGGCTGTTTTATAAACCTCTGACATATTTCCGGCGTTGTCCATAGCGGAAATGGTAAAATATTGGTAGCCTGCGTCAAACTGCTGCAGGCGGATATTTAAGACACCGTTTGTAAGCTCCGTAAACTCATACCCGTTCACATACACCGCCTTGATGCCGGAATCCGTATCATGCGCCTGTACGCTTAACAGACCGTCACTGACCGCAGCGTTTAAGGTAGGCTTCGTGAAATCAAAACACTTAATGTAGCGGTTTTTCTCATATGTTTTGCCCCTCTGGTCTGTCACAAGCACATAGACGGTGGTATTTTCCGAAATCTCCACATACATATCCTCTGTAATGTCCGTCCAGCTCCCATTCTGTGCGATTTTCGCCTGTACGGTTTTTATGGTAAAGTTGCCGGAATGTGCCACATCTTCTATGGAGATATGTACCTTTGTGGTGTCATTGTGCCAGCCGGACGGAGTGGAGATTGTGATTTTTACATTCGGGTTCACATATTCGCATTGGGTGTAATCCTCCTTGCAGACTTTACAATCCTTATCATAAGAATACTGTATGCATTTTTCTTTACAGGTACATTCCGGCTTTGGAATTTCATTTCCCGATACCGTTCCGCCCTCCGTTTCTCCTTCTGATTCGCCGCCGCTGTCACCGGGTTCTGTTTCAGTGCTTTCCTCTGCTTCTCCGCTGCCCTCTGTTCCGGTGCTTTCCTCTGTTTTCCCTCCGGTACTGCTTTCCTCTGCATAAGCGTCTACCGTATTCCCGCTGTTCGCCATAACCGCCCCTATGGGCATACAGAACAATAATGCCGATAACAGCAGCGACGCCACTGCCCTAACTGATAACTTTTTCTTCATTTCCTGCCATCTCCTTTGCGTTTTCTTTTTCTTCCAATAACTTCAAAATCTCGTCCTCGCTGAATTTAATGAGTAATTGCAGCTTCTCGGACGAGATTTTATGCTTTTCGATAATATCCATTTTTTCGGCTCTTTCCGCCATGCGTTTCTGTTCTTCCAAATCCTTCTGCTTCGCCTGCAATGTTTCAAGCTGCGCCCGCACTTTGGAAAGTTCCTTCTCAATGCGTTCTTTTGTCATAAATGCCTCCTTAATTTAACCTGCCGAAACTGTAAAAATGGCTCTGCCAGTATGGGGAATTGATGCTTGCGTAGCTGATTGGATCGCCACAGTGTATCATTGTCCCATTGCCGCAGTAAATCCCTACATGGCTCACCGCCCCGGCTGAATTGTAAGTCCCGGTAAAGAAAATAATGTCCCCCGCCTTTGCGTCTGATGCCGATACCGGAGTACACTGGTCATAAATCCCCTGTGCTGTGGTTCGTGGAAGATTATGTACCCCGCTGTTGGTAAATACCCAGCAGACAAAGCCGGAACAGTCAAAACTTGTGGACGGACTTGAGCCGCCCCATACATACGGGAAGCCTAAATATTTTGCGGCTTCCTCCATAAGAGCCTGTACCGATGCGTCATCGTAAGCATCCGGCGGTATGGCGTTCCCTGGCAGTCCGCCCGGTGTTTCCCCGTACAATGTGCCTTCGCCCACATCAAAATAAAACAACGGGTTGTAATACTCCCCGTTATATAAACATTCGATATGCAAATGGCTTCCTGTGCTGCTCCCGGTATTGCCCGTTGTACCAATGACCGCCCCTTTTTCCACTGTCTGCCCCGCACTCACACTGATGCTGTCCATGTGGGCATACTTGGTTGTATAACCGTCTATCTCAATCGCCACATAATTCCCGTAGTGGCTGTCGTATGCCGCCGCTGTCACCGTACCGTCATGCGCCGCATATACAGTTGTGCCTGTCGGGACTGCTATATCCACGCCCCGGTGAAATTCCTCATTCCCTGTGACCTCGTTTTTCCGGTATCCGTAATAGCTTGACACATAGTAATACCAATAGAGGTTAAGCGGCGAAGCGAACTCCTGAAGCAGCCCGTTCGTTTCCCGGTACATGGCAAAAATCTCCGCCTGTTCGGTATCCATTTTCCCGGAAACAATATTCTCAAGCGGTATGACCGTAAGTGTCACTCTGAGGATACTGACCTCGTATTCTTCCTCGCTTTCCTCCCCGGTATCCGGATCAGTGACTGTCCTTGTCCTCGTTTCCGTATCCGGCGTAAGCGTCAGCGTATACATCTCATCGAAAAGAGCCTGTATTTCACTTTCCACCCCGCTTGCGGTAAACTCCGTATGGACTGCGGATAAATAACTGATAAGGGTAAACGGGTTATGCCCGATTGCCCCAAGATTATAGGAATATTCGTCATACCCCGGATTGTCTGTTTCCATCCGGTCAATCTCATTCTGCAGGTCAAGCTCCAGACGGGTAAATTGTAAATCGGCGGCGTCAATCTCCTTTGGCTTGCTTAAATAACTCGCCGCTAAAATCGTAGACTGCGTATCCGCAAACATCGCCCCGCAGGACGATACGGAAACCATAATCATCATAAGGAGCAGAGCCATGATACCCACCGTCACAAGCAAGCCCGCATTTTTCCTTGCAAACTCCTGTAACTTCCTTGCCACAGTGACCGCACCGTTTTTCGTCTTTTCAAACGCCTGCTCCGCTGCCTTAGATGCCGCCGCTTTCTTCCTCGCTTTCATGTATTCCCGCTTGATGCGCTGTTTCTGCAACCGCTTCTGCAATGTTTTTTTCTGCATCTGCGGATTTTCCTCCAAAAACTTCTGGTACTGGAAATTGACTTCCTTTTTAAACTGCTTTTTTTCCAGCTTTGCCACCTTCGCCCGCTGTTTCTGCCCTTTTCCTTTTATCTGCCTTTTGACGAAAGAAAACAGTTCTTCCCCTTTCTGCTCTGATTTGTGTGCGCCCTCCACCGCTGAATTTTCTTTCTCCGTTTCAGCAATCTTCCCATGCACAAAATTCCGGCTCTCATTCCGCATTCGGCGCATGGTTGTTTTGGGTATGCTCTCCTGCCTGAAGGGTTTTTCCTTATCCAGAGGAACAACCACATATTTTCCTTTCCCGGTTTTCTCGTCAAATACTCTCTGCAAAGTGTATTCCCTTGTCTTTGGCAGCTTTGCCCTTGCCTTCTGTACCTTCTTCCCGGCTTTTTCTGCCTGCCGCTGTTTTTTTTGCAGCTTTTTACTGCCCGTAAAATCAGAACCGCCATCCTCCTGAAAGGCATTTCCCGTATTCTCCGTAAAAACATCTTCCGCAAAGGTACTATTTTTTGTGTTTTCCCTGCCCCGGTGTTCCTTCTGCACCCGTTTTTTGTGGTATTTCCCTTTTTCCTGCGACTGCCTGTAAGTATCCCTCCGGTGGTAATCTTCCGTATCCGGCTGTTTTTTCTCCATTTCCTCCGGCTGGCTGAAATTGTTCTGCCCGGTAAAAGCATTATTTTCCTTTCCAAAACCAGACTTTTCTTCCTGCCCTGACTTTTGGACTTTTTGTCCAAAAGTTTCCTGATGCGCCTGCATACTCTTTTCCGTCTGCCTTTTCCCGGCTGAACCATGCCCCGGCTTCCCGGCATTGGCATCCCTCGGCTGATAGGCAGCATTGCCGCCACCTTTAAAAGCACTGCCAGCTCCTTTACGGAACTCTGCATTTACTTCTTTACGGCAGGCGGTATCCTGTTTTTTCTTTTCTTTCTTTTCTGCCATTAACTTTCCTCATCTTCCTTCGTTACCGATTCCTCCGGTTTTGTGTTCATAATCGCAAATGTTTTTGTATCAGCCGGATACTTATCCACGAATGGGATTACCACATTGTCAAACAGTATCAGACCACTTCCCGGCTCGGAATTGGTAACGTGCATGAGCTGTTTTTCCGACAGCCCCAGCTTGTCCGCCAGGATATGCTGGTCTTTGGCGTTCTGGTTTAACAGGTACACAAAATCGCTGTTCCCCAAGATGCCCTCGATTTCCTCCGATTTTAGAAAATCGCCCACATTCTGCGTCAAGCCTGTCGGTATCCCGCCCCATTTCCTGAAACGCTTCCAAATCTCCACCGAATAGATAGCTGTCTGCTTTTCCTTCAAAAGCAAATGGAACTCGTCACAGTAGTATCTTGTGGCAACTTTGCGCTCCCGGTTCTGCGACACCCTGTTCCAGACTGCATCCTGTACAATCAACATTCCAATCTCTTTTAACTGGTTTCCCAAGTCTCGAATATCAAAACACATAATCCGGTTGTGTGCGTCCACGTTAGTCCTATGGTTAAAATAATTCTGCGAGCCATGCACATACAGCACAAGGCTGTTTGCAATCCTGACCGCTTTCTGCTTCGCTTCCCTCTGCATTTCCGGCGCAACATCCCTCGGCTCATACTTTAACAGCGCATTATACAAATCTTCCAGTATGGGCATATTCTCCGGTTTTGGTTCTGCAAAATATCTGTCATAGATATGCTTGATACAGGTGTCAATGATGCCCTTCTCATCATTCTCAAGACCGTTTTTCCCTCCGGCAATCAAATCACACAGCGTAATCAGGAAATCGCTCTTTAATTTCAATGCTTCCTTATCCCCTTTGTGGGAAAGCTGAATATCCATCGGATTTAAGAAGTCCTTTGAATTGGTGGAAAGCTTTACCACCTGACCATGAAGCGCCTGAACCAATGGAAAATACTCGCCCTCCGGATCGCAGATAATAATATCGTCCTTCGTGATAAGGAAACAGGATAAAATCTCACGCTTTGCACTGAATGATTTACCACTGCCGGGTGTACCTAAAATTACACCGTTGGGTGTACGGAGCCTTTTCCGGTCTGCCATAATCATGTTGTTTGAAAGTGCGTTCAGACCGTAATAAATAGCCGGTGCGGGCATGAAAAGCTCCTGTGTGCAGAACGGTACAAGGACAGCGGCGCTTTTTGTGGTAAGGTTTCTTTCAATCCCCACATCGTTACAGCCAATCGGCGCACTTGCCATTAACCCCTGTTCCTGTAAATACTGCAAGCACCGCAGATTACAGTTTGCCTGCTGGATAATGCCGGACACCCTCTGCGTGAGGTTTTCAAGCTCCCTCTTTGTCCTCCCGTAACAGGTAATGAGAAATGTCATCTTGATAAGTTTCTGGTTGCTTGTGTTCAGATCGTCTAAAAGCTCCAGCGTGTCTTTCTCATACGTCACGATGTCCGTAGGGAGAATATCCATATCGTAGCCGCTCCGGACTGCTTTCTTCTGTTCCTCAATCTTCATTTTCTGAATGTCGGTGAGCGCACGTTTTATCATCTTGATTGCTTCCACCGGATCAATGGTCTGCATGTGCATGGTAAGGGTAAGGTTGTCATCAATGTCCAGCAGCTTCTTAATCATCTCGTCCGTAAACTTCGGCGCAATCATATCAAGATAGGACACGCTCCCATAAATGCTGCCGGACTTAAAGCGGCTCGGATAGCGAAAATCAAACCCCGGCGGCGCAATATAATCTTTGACTGACTTCCCGGATTCTGACAGTTCCTTAAAGGAAAAACGGAAAGGCTCCATCGTACCTTGATTAAAATATTCATGTAAGATACGGAGCCTTTCCTTCCCGTCAAGACCTCTGGCGTTTGTGCCGATATTGTTTAAATTATGTACCACATCTTTCTCGATGTTGTTTAACTTGCTCCTTGCTTCTTTGATGCCAGTGCTTTCCACGCCAAAAATAATGTATTTTGATTTGATGATGCCATTGTTGCCTTTTGCCGACTGGTGCTTTAACATCTGTGTGTATTCCTCACGAATATCGTTAAAATCATCGTCCTGCAGGGGAGTGTCGAACTGCTCCGCAAGAGCCTGCTCGCTGACCTGCCTGTTGAATAAGAACAACTGGAATCTTATGGACGGATCAAAATAGTTAATCAGTTTGCTGTATTCCTCCAAAATATCCGCCTGATCCTCCACTTCCAG
Organism: Enterocloster lavalensis; assembly: GCF_046603895.1. NCBI lineage: Bacteria > Bacillati > Bacillota > Clostridia > Lachnospirales > Lachnospiraceae > Enterocloster > Enterocloster lavalensis. Next base: position 5,691,992 of record NZ_CP176637.1, on the reverse strand, counting down.
CAGGTCATAGTTGATGTCAAAAAACTCCACCATTTTTGTATAATAAGTGTCTGCCACCTGACAAATGCCGTCCCTGTACATTTTTTTGAATGTAATGGTTTTCTGTGCGGTATCCGGCTTCGCTTGTTCTTTGCTATTCCCGGCAAGGATACGTTTAAGCTCCGCTAACCGCTTCTTTTCGGAAAAAGTAAGTCCCTCCTTTTCCGGCGTCTGTCTATCTTTCTGCGGCTTTGGCTTTCCCACTGCCGCCTTTTGCTGAGGATTTTTTAAAAGCCTTTTCTTCAAGGAAACATACCTCCTTCCTGATTTTTTCCCGTTCCTCCAACTGCTCGTAGAGGTTTTCCGATTTATACGGTCTGATTCCCGGCGTGAGTACCTTCTGCCGGAGCATGAAGTATAAAATCTTCTCTGCCGGGAAACCGTCTTTTTCATACATTGCCAAAAAGAAGAATGGCAGCATTGCGCCCACCATGATAAGCGCTGCCCCCTGTGTGCCTAATACCCCTTTTGTGAGGAAATATAGAGGAACACCCACAAGGGCAGCTCCTGAAAAGCAGATAATCTGCCTTTTGGTAAGGTTCAATGCTACTTTTGTCTTGATTCCACTCAGGTCTTTTGGCACTGGTACTGAAATTGCCATAAATTTTGCTCCTTTCGTGGGCAATGCCCGCCAAGCACAGCCTTTTGTGCTTAGTGGGCATTGAAAATTGATTTACTGAGAGAGCCTGTCTTGAACAAACTGAAACAGAGGATTACGGTATATGCCGCTACCGACCATAATGCGCTGTGCAGGTTGCCCGCCACTGCGACACTGGCAACCAGCACCGCATAAATCGCCACGCACACCATGATGAAGAACCCCTGAAACGCAAGTGCGACAAGCCCTTTCAAATAATTCGTTCCGATTGTACCCCATTCCCGGTTGGTAACTGTCGCTGCCGGGATTGGCGCTACTGACACATAAAGGTATATTTCAATCATGCGCCCGTATAAAATGACGGTGATGAGGACGGACATGATTTTCATACACAGGCTGATTACCATAGTTTCAAGACCTAAACCGATCAGCTCCCCGATGCCCATTGTGTCAATCTGGCTGTTGAACATGGAAGTAAGCGTTGCTTCCACATCAAGGCTTGTGGAGCCTGATATGGAAGCTGCCGCCTGCGTCACTACATGGCTTCCAACGTCAAATACCGCCATGACAATATCAAAAGTCTTGGAAAGCAGCATGACAGCGATGCAAGCCTTGAATAAAAAACGGAAGAACAGGCTTGTATCAAAGTCATGCATGTTGTTCTTATCTATCACCATTGTTATCAGCTCATAAATCAGCACGAAGCTGATGATCATCCCCGCTATGGGAACAATCACATTCTCCGACAATGTTTTTATCATGTTGAAAATGCCGGAGTTCCATGCGCTGGGCGTTGTGCTGACCTCCCCCGCAATCGTACCTACCTTGTCATTGACATCAATAAACATGGTTTCGAGATTGGACAGCACCCACCCTTGCAGCATTTCCTTTATGAACTCAGTAATTTTATCAATGATGCCTCCCATTTATCTTATGAGAACAGGCTGGAGAGCTGAGGGATCACCGTCTGCGCCACAATAATAATGCCGCCGCCACTCATAAGCTGCTTGATTCCCTGTGATTTTGCGCCCGGATTATCATTTCCATATCCCTCAAGCAGATTGATGACGCCCCATACACCCACGCCTGCGCCGATTGCTGTTACGACTGTCTTTAATCCTGTTACTGCTGTTGTAAAAAATGCCATTTTGATTACCTCTTTCTTTCCTGAAATTTGATTTTTTGATAAAGAAAGAGCTTTGATATGTAAATTCCCTGCCCTGTATGTTAAAATAAGGGCAGGGAAATCCTTTGGGTGAACCCTGCGAGCATCCGGTACATTCTGTTTGGCGATAGGCTGTGCCGGGTGTCTTGTTTTGTCCGTTCCAAAGCACATACAAAACTCCGTTTTTTAACTTCTGGACTTTTTGGGGCTGTTGACAAAGTGCCTGATCATTTATTACGAGCGGAAAAAAGCAATAAAAAAGACGCCTACCGGCGTCATCCCATACATCTTATCATCCTTTTTAAGTTCAAAGCGGTCGCCGAGAGGAGGCAGTGGTCCTCCGCTGCCTCTAAACCCCGTCGTAAGACGCGTGTTAAGTTATGTCCCCACTTTTGGGCGGCAAACGTGCCCTCGCACCAGATCTGCCGCTTGCGCAGCGCATCCAGATAGTCCGGCTCGTTTTGCCGGGCGAGATGCCGCCGTACTGTGGGACGGAAGTAGGTATCCAGCAGCCTTCGTGCGCCGCGTTTATCATTTTCGCTCAAACATTTCTCCCGGAAAGGACAGCTCCGGCAGTCTCCGCGGTCTGCCCAATACTCCCAGTACACACCGCTGGCGCTGCGGTACAGCCCCTTCACTCGAAGCTCTTTCCCATTGGGGCATTGATAAACATCTTTCTCCGCATCATAAGAAAAGGCATCCCGTTTGAATTCCGCCTTGGTCCTATCAGCAGAAGGCTGCGGCCTGACATAAAAGGAGATTCCCTGCTCCTCCAGCACACGGTGGGCCAGAGGAAAATCGTAAGCGGCGTCCGCTGTGGCCGCCTGAATGGGGAAGACATTTCGATGGATCTGCTCCAGATGGTCCAGGTATGGCACGGAATCATGCACATCGCCCGGTGTCACCGTCACACCCAGGATCACACCGTGGTCCGTGTCCAGGGTTTGATGGCTCAGGTAGTACTGGCCCTCCGGCTTCCCCGGCCGTTTCATATGCCCTGCCTCCGGATCAGTCCGGCTCACACGCTTGTGGCTGCGGCGGCTGTCCCGCTTGATTTGCTTTGTCCGCTTCTTCCGGCGGTGTCCGGTCCGTTTCTCCAGTTTCTGCAGTCCTTCTTCCTCGTAGCCGTCCAGCCGTTCCCAGTATACGCCCGGTTCCTCGGGCATTTCCACCAGATGCTCCGACGCACGGGAGGCATTGGCCTTTACATGGGTAGAGTCGGTAGCTGCCAATTTCCCGCTGACCAGACCTTTTTCAATGCACTGCCGCACCACTTCCTCAAACAGCCGACGGAAAACCTTGCGGAAAGAAGGCTTGCGACGGCGCAGCTGAGAGATGGTGCTGTGGTCCGGTACCCGGTCAAACAGATCCAGGCCCAGATACCACCGCAGGGCCACATCTGTCTGGATACGCTGTTCGATCTGCCGTTCCGATGGGATCCCGTACAGGTATCCTACCAGCAGATATTTTACCAGCACAACAGGGGCAATGGGTGGGCGGCCGTATCTGCGGTTGTACAGATGGGCTGTTTCTTCATGAATGAAGGACAAGTCCAGCGTGGCTTCCAGTTTTCGCAGAAAGTGTCCCTCTGGGACCAAATCTTCTATCGTTACCATGTGCAGCTTCAGTTGCATTCCCATCCCCCTCTCCGCTCTTTTTTTCATTATATCATATTTCCGGCGCTAAGGGGACTTTGTCAACAGCCCCAAAAAGTCCAAAAGTTTCCTAAATGCAAAAAGGGCAGCTACAAACCGCTGTTTACGGTCTATAACTGCCCTTACGCTGTTTACCATATTCAATTTACCTGTACCGGATCACCGGACACTGCTTCGTCTTTTTCCCGACTTTCCTGCGTTCCAAAGCAAAGACCATATCCCCGGTACGCTCAAAATATCCTATATCTTTCTTCCAGCTCATGCCGCATTTACAGTGCTGCAAACCGATAAACTGCTGTTTCATCTTCCTGCCGCAGTTCGGGCATACCTTTTTGCTCATACCCTTTTTCTTGGTTTTCGGCTTGTCTGTATCTTCTTTCTTTTTCTCTGCCTTTTCTGGAAGCCCGTTCTCCGCTATCCTTGTTTCATAACGTGGCAATCGGTAAAGATACAGACTGTATATTTCATCAAAGGAAGCCTTTTCCGCTAACCCCTTTACCCTCTGGTAGATTTGCCCCGCAATTTTTTCACAGTCCTCTCCTTCCGGCATCTTGCCATGCTCCCTGTAATAATCACAGGTCTTTTCAAACATACCGTCCGCTATCTTTGCTTTCTGTTTCTGCTTTAAGTCTTTGTATGTCCTGTCCGCCCTTTTCAGCCGCTTCCTGTTTCCCAAATACACCACTCCTGCCTTTATCCTGATACGGTCTATTTTAACAGAAAACGCTCTGGGATTGTAAAATATCTCCCTTTTCGGAAAAGCGTTCCCATTAATTACTCTATAAACTGAAATTTATTTTAAGCTATCACGTTTTACCTTTTTAAGCCTTACTATCATTACCATAGGAATTTCTTTGTTGGTTTTGAAACATTCTTCATAAAATCCATCAATGACAAATCCAGCTCTAAAACAAAGGTTAAAAATATCTTGTATGGAACGATGATAATAAATCTGCTCCTCCGGTTGCCCTTCAATCGCTATACCATAGTAACTGTGCGGTGTCATATATTTTTCAGTCAACGTGATAAAACAAGGGTGTTGCGTTGCAAAGACAAAAATTCCGCTTTCCTCCAACAGTTCATAAACAGCCATAAGAAGTGGTTCAATATCCGTAATATCCATAATTGCCATATTAGAAACTGCTTTCGTAAAGGCTCGATTTCTTTTTAATTCTAATATACTTTCTCTATTGGTCGCATCCGCTACACAAAATTCAATTTGTTTTGCATATTGTGATTGCCGTCTTTTAGCCAATTCTATCATTTTTTTGCTGTAATCAAAAGCGACAATCGAAGCGCCTCTTTGTGCAAGATACGAAGAATAATTTCCATTGCCACACGCAATATCCAAAATGTAATCCGCAGGATTAGGAGATAAAAGTTCCGTTACTTTGGGACGTACTACCTCTCTGTGAAATTCATTAGATTTGTCACCCATTGCATTATCCCAAAATTGTGCGTTTTTCTCCCAGATTTTTTTACTTTCCTCTGTTCCCATGTTCTCTCCCCCTCCCCAAATTTGCCTTTTTGCTTCAATTAAATCATCCTTTGTATATTCCATTTTTGTCCTCCTCAAATACCGATTCGTCAGCACCATTATAACTTGTTTTTAGCGGGAACACAACTTGGGAGAAACATATCTGCTGATTAACCGAAAGCATCTTTGCATTGGTCAAGGAAATACTTCTTTTTCTCCGATATTTCCTCCTGCCTGTTTTTGGAAAGCGTCTGGAATATCTCGTCATAGTCAAGCTCCGCAAGCGGCGTTCCCAACACAGGCGTTAAAACTTCATGTTCATACCATATCCGCCACAGTTCCTCAAACAATTCTCCACTGTCCGAAAAAGCCATTGCCGAATCAAAACCTTCTCCCTCGCTGAACCATTGCAGACGGACAACCCCAAACCTCCCGGCATCCGCTACCACCACATCGGTCAGATCATACAGTTCTGCGAACGCATCCGCAACCTTCCGGCATCTTGCCCGCTGTTCTTCCGTAATATATTTTTCTGCCATATATGCTCCTTCCCACTTCTGGACAAAAAGTCCAAAAGTTACCTATTTCATTTTAAACAGTAAATCGTGCAGAGGTCAGCATATAACATAGCTTCCCCGCATTTTATCGTGTCAAACAAAAGGCACTGGAACAGCACGTTACGCACTCCCTCCAGACTGGCAATGCCCTGTTCTTTATCTGAAAAGTCTGTGCCTGAAATATCCATATCCGCCGATACTGCCCGCCTTGCCGAGATACAGTGCGTGTAAAGTCCGAGGATATATTTATCTGACATAGGGAAAGCGAATGTTTCCTGCCCGTCATAAGTTACCCGGTACTTTTCCTGTTCCCCTTCCGGCAGTTCAAAGCAGCACCGCACTGTTTCCAGATAAGTATGCCCGTCAAAATCTGGCTTTATTTTCTTCCCATACCTGCGGATTGCGGAAAATATGTTATTCCGGTCAATAAAAGAACGGGTACGCTTGAAAGCTGCTTTTTTGCCTTTAATATCCATGTAAACATTATTCCCCGTCCCTTTCCCGGCAAACCTGCCATAATCGCCTGTCCGCAACAGGTAGGATAGTACCTCTAACAGCTTTTCCCTTGATGCAATCTCCTGATAAGGGGAATCGCTGAAATCTATTTTCACAAACCTTAATGGGCAGCTTCCCTTTGCAGCCTCCCGTTCCATTACCCGGTCAACATCACGCATTGACTCCATTTATCCATCTCCTTCCGGTTCGGGATTAAATAATCCCTTTTCCTGCCACCCTCCACCATACATATCATGCTGTACCAACTGCTGGTAATAGTGGTTCATGGTATTCGGTGCATTGTAGAGGGCAGTCACCATGTACGCCCTGATGTTAGTTATCTTGGTTGTGGTTTCCTTCATGCAGCCGATCACATACTCCAAATGGGAGCTGTTCAGCTTCAGGAATTTTGACTTCACAAGCTCATAAGGGTAATCCTCCCCATTAACCTTTACCGTCCTTCGCTTCACGCACACAATCTCGCAGATCACCTCATAAAGTTCCTCATACAGCCCCTTTTCGCTCCAGTCACCATATTTCATGTGATGCTCATACTCAATATTTTCTTTGATGATTTCCATGTAGGCGTTGGCATCATCCATCACATCAATCATATCATTATCCGGCTTGCCCTGTTTTTCTTTTATCTCCTGTGCAGATTGATTGATTGGATAGGATTCTCCGCCAGAAATATTTGCAGAAGTATTTGTATTTGTCCCCCCGTTTTGGTGCAGACCTGTATCTGTTTTCGGCAGGAGGGTATTTCCCATTTCGTCATGACCTGTATCCAAGTTTGTCGATACCTGTGTCCCGTTCCGGATACCCCTCCCTCCCAAAATTTCCATAGGGGCATCCGATTTTGTAGAGAGTCTCCCTCCCGTTTTATCATCAGACGCACCTGCACCTGAATCGTCCAATCCGTCCATTGCAGGGATTTCCTCTGGAAATGTCAGTTGGTACAGCATATCCGGTTTCAGTTCCACATACATCACATTATTACAGACAAGCCCATCTCCATAACTGACTGTCCGGAACTCCCTCCTGATTACCTGTAATTTTTCCAATTTATCCATTGCGGTTTTAATTGTTTTCTTAGATTCTCCAAATAAATCCGCATAATACTGATAGCTCTGCCTTAGAATATCCTCAGAAAATTTCTTTTTCCAGCCGAGGATATGTCCGGTTCCCTGATCCCGCACCTCAGAAGGGCGATACCAGTAAACAATATCTGCCAGAATAACAATCGCAAGGAGATATGGTTTCCCATTCTCCTTTGTGATTGTCCTGTACCAGACAGCAGGAATAATGTTTCCGGTAATATTTATGGAACCCATTGCGTCAACAATTATGTTTCCGCTTGTTAAGTATCCCATTATCAAACAGCCCCTTCCTCTTTCCATTTATCAAGAAGCGAAATAATAATGTTTTCAATCTCCTCATTGGAATAGCTGTCTGAAAAGTATTCGCCAATCTTGTCTGATTTTATAGTGATTTTTCTTTCCTTCGGCTTTTCTTCTGACAAAATCAGCTTAACCATTGCCAATGTCAGCTCGCCACTTTTGCCATATTCTTTAAGTTTTCCGGACTGCACCATGCTGACACTGCATCCCTGTTCCCCAATGACAGCCTGTACCCACTGCTGTGCTTCCTCCGTCAGAAAGGATATATCTACGCCCTGTGAAAAACCTAATTTTTTAGTGTCCACCATTTCAAGAAGCTCATCGGAAAGCCTTGACAGCCATATATACCGCTGAACCTTTTTCGCATTTTCCCCAGCAGCTTCCCCCACTTCATCAAGGGTGTTCTTCCCTGACTTTTTCCCCTGATGCTTCATCGCTTCATACTTCATTTTGTAGGCTCTCGCCTTTTCGCTTGGTAAAATGTCCTCCCTCTGAATGTTGGAGTCCACCATGATAATTGTCGCTTCATCATCGGTATAATTGCGGACAATCACTGGCATCTGTGTTTTTCCGGCAAGCTCTGAACCCCGTTTTCTGCGGTGTCCGGCTATGATTTCATAGCCGCCGCCTGCCCTCGGTCTTGCAATGCCCGGAACCAGCACACCATACTGGCGGATACTCTCCGTTGTTTCCTCCATCTTCTCATCATCCACCACCCGGAAAGGGTGGTCTTTGAATGTATGAAGGTCTGCAAGCGGCGCATTGATAATCTGTTCTACGGAGCTTTCCTGCCCCGCAGAACCGCCGAATAAATCCTCAAATTTCTCTATCTTAACTTTTGATGCGCTTCCTGCTTTTGCATTACTGCCCATTTCCAAGCACCTCCTTTGTCAGAGAATCATAAGCTGCCGCTGCCTTCCCTTTTGGATCATGCCTGTAAATGCTGACACCTTCCGCAGAAATCTCCGCCGCCCTTACCGAAATAGGGATACTGTTCGTAAATATCCTTACACTGCCCCCATAGGCTTCCTTCAGCATGGCACTGATGTCCTTTGCATAGTTCGTCCGGCTGTCCACCATTGTCAGCAATATGCCCTCAATCTCCAGCTTCGGGTTAATCTGCCGCTTTACCTTGCCAACCGTCTTAATGAGCTGCTGCAAGCCTTTGACGGGCAGGTATGCCGCCTGTACGGGTATCAGTATGCTGTCGGCACAGGCAAGGGCATTTATGGTAATCATGCCGAGTGAAGGCATACAGTCTATCAGGATATAATCGTAATTCCCCCTGACTATCTCCATGTATGACCTCAGTATTGTTTCCCGGCTCATGACATTCACAAGGGAAACCTCCAGACCGGATAATTCGATATTCCCCGGCATAAGGTCTATCCCTTCCTCATGGTGCAGGATACCCTCCGTCGGCTCTACTTCCTCGTCATTGATTAAATCCCCCATAATGGTTGCAAGCGTGACTTCCAAAGTATCCGGCTCTGTATAGCCAAGGCTTGCAGTAAGGCTTCCCTGTGCGTCTGCGTCTATTAACAGCACTCTTTTACCCTGTTTTGCCAGTCCGATTCCTAAATTGCTTGTTGTGGTGGTCTTGCCCACTCCGCCTTTCTGGTTTGCGATAGCGATTATTTTACACATGATTAAACTCTCCTTTGCTTCTGCTATGATTCTTTTACGTTGCTTTTTTTGACTTCCACATAAGCCCTGTAATATTTCTTTGTCCCTTTGTTCGGGAACAAATCAGAAAACTCCGTCACTTCGATTTTGGAATTTCTCTGTAAAATCTTCCCGAACCACTTAATATCGTTCTTTGTTCCCATAAGCCTGACTTTTAACATCAATCCTGTCCTCCAAACATGGCATACAGATTGTGGTTATACGTTGCGTACTCCGGATACCGTATCTGTACCGCCTGCCAAAAATAAGGTGCATAGGCACAGCAGAACAGTTCCTCCACTGTGTAATTCCTGCACTCGTCCACCTGTTTCTCCGCATCATCATAATCAAGAACGCTTGGCGTACCATTGCAGTATAGGTTGAATGCCATTCTGACCACCTTTACGCTTCCGCTGGTCTGCCAGCCTTCATGCAGGCATTCCGTTTTTACACAGCCTGTCTTAAAATCATAAATGCTTTTAATGTTCCTTCTTGTGTCGTTGCTGATACCAAGACAATAGACAAGCGCCTTGTGGTACACGTCCTGATACCTGACCTCTTTCAATTTCTCATAATAGAATTTCTCATGTGCTTCGCTGATAAAAATAATCACTTTCTCTGCTCCTAACGCTGTACTGCCCATTCTTTTTTCCTCCATTTCTTATTTTGCTTTGCTGACCATAACAAAAAAGGACACTTCCCTAAAATTTCTTTTAGAAAAATGTCCTTATAGTACAAAATATTAACTTGAACTGACACGAGTTTAATTCATGACAATAGAAAATTTGTGAAACAAATATTCTATTGTTTAAAATCGTTTATTTTAACCCTTTAAGAGAGTTTATTTTGTCGTACTCTTGTCGTACCATACTGTTTCAAAGTCCGCAAACCCGCATAAATACTGGCTTTTTTAATCAACTGTCCGCATCGTCGGGAACAGCAGCACGTCGCGGATGGCCGCGGAGTCGGTCAGCAGCATCACCATGCGGTCGATGCCGTAGCCGATGCCTCCCGTGGGCGGCATGCCGATCTCCAGCGCGTTTAAGAAGTCCTCGTCCGTGTGGTTGGCCTCCTCGTCGCCCTGGGCCAAAAGCTCCTCCTGGGCCCGGAAACGCTCCCTCTGGTCGATGGGATCGTTGATCTCGGAGTAGGCGTTGGCCATCTCCCAGCCGTTCATAAAGAACTCAAAGCGCTCTACAAAGTCGGGGTTGCCCGGCTTTTTCTTGGTCAGCGGGGAAATCTCCACCGGGTGGTCCAGCACAAAGGTGGGCTGGATCAGGTGCTCCTCGGCGAATTCCTCGAAGAACAGGCTTAAGATATCGCCCTTTTTGTGGCGCGGCTCGAACTCCACGCCCTTCTCCTTGGCAATGGCTCTGGCCTCCTCCAGGGTCTTAATCTGGTCGAAGTCCACGCCCGCGTACTTCTTCACCGCGTCCACCATGGTGATGCGCTCAAAGGGCTTGGACAGGTCCATCTCCACACCCTTGTAGGTGATGGTGGTGGTGCCCAGTACCTCCTGGGCCACGTAACGGTACAGGTTCTCGGTCAGCTCCATCATACCGTTGTAGTCCGTGTAGGCCTGGTACAGCTCCATCAGGGTGAACTCCGGGTTGTGGCGGGTGTCAAGTCCCTCGTTGCGGAACACGCGGCCGATCTCGTACACGCGCTCCAGTCCGCCCACGATCAGGCGTTTCAAGTACAACTCCAGGGAGATACGAAGCTTTAAGTCCTCGTCCAGGGCGTTGAAATGAGTCTCAAAGGGTCTGGCGGCAGCTCCACCAGCGTTGGACACCAGCATGGGGGTCTCCACCTCCATGAAGTTCTGGCTGCTCAGATACTTGCGGATAGCCGCGATAATCTTCGAGCGCTTCACAAAGGTGTCCTTCACCTCGGCGTTCATGATCAGGTCCACATAGCGCTGGCGATAGCGCATATCCGTGTCCGTCAGGCCGTGGAACTTCTCAGGAAGCACCTGCAGGCTCTTGGAGAGCAGGGTCAGCTCCGTGGCATGGATGGAGATCTCGCCGGCCTTGGTGGTGAACACGGTGCCCTTCACGCCGATGATATCGCCGATATCCATCTTCTTGAAGCCCTTGTACTCCTCCTCGCCGATGTTGTCCCGGGCCACGTAAATCTGGATGCTGCCCTTCAAATCCTGTACGTTGCAGAAAGAAGCCTTACCCATCACACGTTTGAACATCATGCGGCCGGCGACGGACACTTCCTTCCCCTCCCACTCCTCATAATGCTCCTTGACGTCCGTGCTGTGTGCGGTAACGTCGTACTTCGTGATCTCAAACGGGTCCCGGCCCGCTGCCTGAAGCTCCGCCAGCTTCTCCCGGCGGACCTTTAAAACGTGATTTAAATCTTCTACCTGCCTCTGCTGCTCTGCCACTTTTTACACTCCTTTGTGATAATATAAAAGATGAGGCGGTACGGTTCACCCTGTGAACCGCAGCCGCTTAAGATACTCTCTGAATGTTCAATACCTTGTACTGGATGGTGCCCGCCTGGGTCTCCACGTCCACGGTCTCGCCCACGCCCTTGCCCAACAGCGCGTGGCCCACGGGGGACTCGTTGCTGATCTTGTTCTGAAGGCTGTTGGCCTCGGTGGAACCCACGATGAAATACTCCATCTCCTCGTCAAACTCCACGTCCAGCAGCTTCACCTTGCAGCCGATGTTGATCTTGTCGGTGTCGATCTCGTCCTCAACCACCACCTCGGCGTTCTTAAGGAGTTTCTCCAGCTCCTCGATGCGCAACTCAATATCGCGCTGCTCATCCTTGGCAGCGTCGTACTCCGCGTTCTCGGACAAGTCGCCCTGCTCTCTGGCCTCTTTAATCTTCTGCGCAACCTCTTTGCGCTTTACTACCTTGAGGGTCTGTAACTCGTCCTCGTACTGCTTCAAACCTGCATATGTCAAAATATGTTTCTTATCCGCCATAATCCCTTAATTCCTTCCTTCTTCCTTTTTATTCCGGCCGCAGAGCGGCAGGCCCTGCGCGCCTCATCCGGAAATTTCTTAACCTCCGGATTATTTTCATGTTCGTACATTCAGTGTATTATATAAGAAAAAAACCGCATTGTCAAGCCGTTTTCTCAGGGCAAAACCGTTCAAAAACGCCGGTCCAGCAGGTCGGTTAACCCCTCCATGGTCTCCACGCTGTTGATCTCCCGCCGTATGGACGCGGAGTGGGCAAGACCGGAGGTGTACCAGGCCATATGGCTTCGCATCTCCCTCATGGCCACCCGCTCGCCCTTGTAGTCCGCCAGCATGCGGCTGTGGCGCAGAATCATTTCCCGGATCTCCTGCACCGAGGGACCGGGAAGCACTTCCCCGGTTTCCAGATAATGGTTAATCCGGTGAAAAATCCAGGGATTACCCTTGGCTCCCCGGGCCACCATGATGCCGTCACAGCCGGTTTTCTCCAGAAGCCTTCCGGCATCCTCCGGCGTAAACACATCGCCGTTTCCGATCACCGGAATCTTCACCGCCTCCTTCACCCGGCGGATGATGTCCCAGTCCGCCTTTCCGGAGTAATACTGCTCTCTGGTGCGCCCGTGCACGGCCACCGCGGCCACGCCGCAGCTCTCCGCCATTTTGGCGAACTCCACCGCGTTTACGCTCTCATCGTTAAAGCCCTTGCGGAACTTCACCGTCACCGGCTTCTTCACCGCCCGCACCATGGCGGATAGCACCGCCTCAGCCCGTTTGGGGTCCCTCATAAGCGCCGAGCCCTCCCCGTTGTTCACGATCTTGGGCACCGGGCAGCCCATGTTCACATCGATCACGTCGTAAGGGCCGTCCTCGATCTGAGCCGCGATCTCCGCCATGATTTCCGGGTCCGAGCCGAACAGCTGCACCGCCGCGGGCCGTTCCTCGGGCCGCACGGTCAGCAGCTCCCTGGTATTTTTGTTCTTATATAAAATGGCTTTGGCGCTGACCATCTCCGTCACCACCATGCCGCAGCCCTGCTCCCGGCAGAGCAAACGAAATGGCAGGTCGGTTACACCTGCCATCGGCGCCAGGATGACGTTGTTGTCCAGCGTCACCGTTCCGATCTTAAGTCTCATACCTCCTGCGCCTCCGCGGTGAAATCCACGTCCTCGCCCAGGAAAAACGCACGGTAGTACAGTTCCAGCGATTCCAGCAGTTCCCGCTTCTCCTCCTGGTACTGCTTGATCTTGAGCACGCTTCCGATCTCGTCGAAGAGGTAGTCCTCTTCCGGCGCCGTGACCTTAAACTCCAGGTTCCCGTCCGGCTCAAACTCCAGGGTCAGAATTCCGCCCACGTCCTCAGTGTAGAGCACGCACATAACCTGCAGTTCCCGCTTTACCGACTCCGGAAGGGAGTCGAAATCCTGGTTAAAATAGTATTTCTGCTCGTAGGAATTGGCCCCGCAGAGCACTGTGTTTTCTTCCATATATATTTAACCGCCTTCATGCTTCAAAAGTCCGCGGCCAGCGGCTGCGGACTTTATGGTGTTTGATTGACGCCGGTGGCTTCTAACGCACCAGCAGCTTTGCTACCTCGTACTGCTCTTCCGGGATGTCCTTGACCATGTTGAGGGCCTCCTGGATATCGTAATCCACGAACTCGCCGTGCTTGTATGCCACCAGGCGGTTGCTCTTGCCCTCGCTGAGAAGGATCGCCGCCCGCGCGCCCATGATGGAGGCGTACACGCGGTCCTTACAGGTGGGGGTGCCGCCCCGCTGCATGTGGCCCAGGATCGTGGCTCTGGTCTCAATGCCCGTGGCCGCCTCGATGCGCTTGGCCATGGAGCTGGAGTGGCCGATGCCCTCGGCGTTCACAATGATGTTGTGCTTCTTGCCGCGCTTGCGGTTCTCAATGATCCGGTTGATCAGCGCCTGCTCGTCGCCGTCGTAGCGCTCCGGCAGCAGAATCTCCTCCGCTCCGTTGGCGATACCGCACCACATGGCGATGTAACCGGCGTTGCGGCCCATAACCTCCACGATGCTGCACCGCTCGTGGGAGGTGGAGGTGTCGCGGATCTTGTCGATGGCTTCCATGGCTGTGTTCACCGCGGTGTCAAAACCGATGGTGTAGTCCGTACAGGCGATGTCCAAATCGATGGTGCCCGGCAGCCCGATGGTGTTGATCCCCAGGGCCGAGAGCTTGCCCGCGCCGCGGAAGGAACCGTCGCCGCCGATCACAACCATGCCGTCGATGCCGTGCTTGCGGCAGATCTCCGCGCCCTTCTGCTGGCCTTCCGCCGTGGTAAATTCCTTGCATCTGGCGGTATAGAGAATGGTGCCGCCGCGGTTGATGATATCGGAAACGCTGGTGCTGTCCATATCCACGATTTCCTCTTCCAGCAGGCCCGCATAGCCTCTCATTATTCCCTTTACCTTAAGACCCTTGCTGATCGCCACTCTCACCACCGAGCGGATGGCTGCGTTCATTCCCGGCGCATCCCCGCCGCTTGTGAGTATACCGATGGTCTTTACTGCCTTTGCCATAGCAATTTACCTCCTTTGATTCTATGAGCGACAAGCGCTCCCAATGCCTTCTTGACATGAATCTTTTTTCTCATTAAATGCTCAACGCTATTCTAATGCATTTTCCCCTGCAATGCAAGTGGTTTTTCCACGACTTTGACATTTTTTTCACCAAGTTTTCTGGAAAGCTCTTCCACCAGAACCCCGGTTGCGTCTACGTTCCAGGAGGCCGGAAGCATCTTTTTCGCCCGCTCTTTTCCCAGGTAAATCACCACCCGGTCCGGTCCCTCGCTGGTCTTTAAGGTCTCCAGCAGCTCCTTCTCCCGGGACACGTACTGCTCCTTGTCCGCGAACTGGATCCACAGCTCCCGGGGAATCTTGGAAAATGGCACCACCTGCTCCAAAACCAGTTTTCCCACCGGATCGTCCCCGATGGAGACCCGTCCCCGGATGAACAGCTTGGCGTCCTCCACGAACAGCTCCCGGTTGGCCTCGTAATCTTTTGGGAAAATGATCACCTCCACCGAACCCATCAAATCCTCCAGGGTGATGAAGGCCATGAGCTGGTTGGTGCGGGTGGTCTTGACCGTCTTTCCGGCCACCAGGCCGCCGATCACCACCCTGGCTCCGTCCGTCACCCTGGCTCCACCCGCCTCCTCATCCACGATGAAGTCCGAAGCGGTGGCCGTGACGGTTTTCTGCCACACGTCCTTGTAGTCCTCCAGGGGATGGCCGCTGATGTAGACGCCAAGGATTTCCTTTTCAAATACCAAAAGCTCCTCCTTGGTATACTCTCCCACCTCGGGGAAAGTGATCTGGAAGTTGTCACGCTCCTCCTCACCGGCGATGTCGAAGAGGCTTAACTGGCCCTCGATCACGGATTTGCGCTCCCTGGCCTTGCTCTCCAGCAGCACCGGCATCACGGCGATCTTCTGCTTGCGGGTGCCCGGCAGGGTGTCAAGGGCCCCGGACTTGATGAAATTCTCCAGGGTGCGCTTGTTGACCTCCTTGTGGGTCATGCGGCCCACAAAGTCCTCCATGGAGCGGAAGGGTCCACCAGCCTCCCGGTCGGCGATAATGGTGTCCACCACGGACTTGCCCACGCTCTTGATAGCGGAGAGGCCGTAGCGGATGGCATTGCCCGACACGGAAAAGCCGCTCTCCCCCTCGTTGATGTCCGGGGGCAGGATGGGGATTCCCATGATCTGGCGGCAGGTGAGAATGTACTCGGAGAACTTGGTCACGTTGTCCATCACCGAGCTCATCAGCGCCGCCATAAATTCCAGTGGGTAGTAATACTTCAGGTACGCGGTCTGGTAGGAAACCACCGCGTAGGCCGCGGCGTGGGACTTGTTGAAGGCGTATTTGGCGAAATCCGTCATCTCATCGTAGATGTGGTTGGCGGTGCGCTCCTCCAGGCCGTTGTTCACACAGCCCTTTACGCCCTCCTCCTCATTGCCGTAGACGAAGTTTTTGCGCTCCTTCTCCATCACCGAGGCCTTTTTCTTGCTCATGGCCCGGCGCACCAGGTCCGAGCGGCCCATGGTGTAGCCCGCCAGGTCCCGCACGATCTGCATCACCTGCTCCTGGTAGACGATACAGCCGTAGGTGGGTCCCAGAATGGGTTCCATCTGAGGGCAGTCGTAGGTAATGGCGCTTCTGTCGTTCTTGCCCTTGATGTACTTGGGGATAAAGTCCATGGGTCCCGGCCGGTACAGGGAAATTCCGGCGATGATGTCCTCCAGGCTGCCGGGCTTAAGCTCCTTCATGAAACTCTTCATGCCGCCGCTTTCCAGCTGGAACACCCCCTCGGTCTTGCCCGTGCCGATGGAATCCAGAACCTTTTTGTCGTTGTAGTCGATGTTGTCCAGATCAATGGTCACATGGTGGTTCTTCTGGGCCATGTTCACCGCGTTCTGGATCACCGTCAGGGTCCTAAGACCCAGGAAGTCCATTTTCAAAAGCCCCAGCTCCTCGATGGTGGTCATGGTGAACTGGGTGGTGATGGTGCCGTCCGCCGCCCTGGACAGGGGCACGAACTCGTCGATGGAGCGGCTGCCGATCACCACGCCCGCCGCGTGCATGGAGGTGTGCCTTGGAAGTCCCTCCAGACGCTTGGACATGTCGATCAGGTTGTGAACCGTCTCATCTTCATTATACGCTTTTTTCAGATCGGGATTCATGACAAGGGCTTTATCCAGCGTCATACCCAGATCATTGGGAATCATTTTCGCAATGGAATCGCAGAGAGCGTAGGGCAGATCCAGCACCCGGCCCACGTCCCGGACCACACCCTTGGCCGCCAGGGTACCGAAGGTGACGATCTGTACCACCTGATCTTTTCCATATTTTTCCACCACATAGTCGATGACCTCCTGCCTCCGCTCGTAGCAGAAATCCACGTCGATATCGGGCATGGACACGCGCTCCGGGTTCAGGAAACGCTCGAACAGCAGATTATAGCGGATGGGATCGATGTTGGTGATGCCCAGGCTGTAGCTGACAATGCTGCCGGCCGCGGAGCCCCGCCCCGGCCCCACCGAGATCCCCTTGGATCTGGCGTAGTTGATAAAGTCCCAGACAATCAGGAAATAGTCCACGTATCCCATGGTGCGGATCACGTCCAGCTCGTAGTCCAGGCGCTCCTTAAGGGTCCCGTCGTCCTCCGGGTAATGGCGGTTAAAACCCTGCATGCACAGGTGGTTTAAGTAGGTCCAGGAGTCAAAGCCCTCGGGCACCTCGAACTTTGGCAGCTTGAGCACGCCGAACTCGATCTCCACGTTGCAGCGCTGGGCGATCTTGTGGGTATTTTCAATGGCCTCCAGAGCGTAGGGGAACAGGGCGCGCATCTCCTCCTCGGACTTGCAGTAATACTGCCCGCCCTCGTAGCGCATGCGGTTCTCGTCCGCCACCTTCTTGCCGGTCTGGATGCACAGCAGAATGTCGTGGGCCTTCTCGTCCTCCGCGTAGGTATAGTGGACGTCGTTGGTGGCCACCAGGTCGATCCCCAGCTCCCGGCTTAAGCGCAGCAGGCCCTGGTTCACCTGCTTCTGCGCGTCCAGGCCGTGGTCCTGAAGCTCCAGGAAGAAATTCCCCTTTCCAAAGGTGTCCTGGTAGCGCAGCGCAGCCCGGCCCGCCTCCTCGTACATCCCCCTGGAGAGGTAGCGCTGCACCTCGCCCGCCAGGCAGGCGGACAGGGCGATGATCCCCTCGTGGTAGGTCTCCAACAGTTCATAGTCCACCCTGGGTTTGTAGTAGAAACCGTCCACAAATCCCTTGGACACGATCTTCATCAGGTTCTGGTAGCCCTGGTCGTTCTCGGCCAGCAGCACCAGGTGGTAGTAGCGGTCCTCGCCGTTTACATTCTCCCGGTCGAAACGGGAGCCGGGGGCCACATACACCTCGCAGCCTAAAATAGGCTTGATGCCCACTTCCCTGGCCGCCTTATAAAAATCAATCACGCCATACATGACGCCGTGGTCCGTGACCGCCAAGCTGTCCATTCCCAGCTCCTTGGCCCTGGCCACCAGCTCGCGGATCTTACAGGAACCGTCCAGCAAACTGTACTCCGTATGGACGTGCAGATGTGTAAATGCCATTGGTCTTCTCTCCTTAGTAACTTATGAAAATAAGTCTATCATAAAACAGACAAAAAATAAAGGCCCTGCCAAGCGGCACGGCCTTTTACCATCTATGAGATCTACTGGTTATTCAGATACTTTTCAATTTCAGATACAGCGGCCGTCTCGTCGTTGCCGTCCGCTTCCACCAGGATGTCCATTCCTTCCATCAGTGCCAGGGTCATCATACCCATAATGCTCTTGGCATTCACGCGCTTGGAACCCGTCTCCAGATAGATGGTGCTCTCATACTGGCTTGCAACCTGTACCAGCATGGCAACCGGCTTCGCCTCTGAACTATTCTGTCCCTCGATTGTGATCACTTTCTTTAACATAATTATCCTCCTCATTGCTGTGAATGGGCCGGGGCACTACACGCCCCCCATTCTGATGCCTTTACTGAATGTACCCGTTCCTACTGTTTCACGGAACGCTCTCTCAGATCGTCCGCCAGAATTCCCAGCTTTCTGAGCCGGTGATTCACACCGGATTTGCCAACCGGCGGATTCAGCGCCTCTCCCAGTTCCTTCAGCGTCGCGTCCGGCCGTTCCAGCCGGACCAGGGCCATCTCCCGCAGATTGTCAGGAAGCCCGTCCAGACCGATCACCGCCTGGATATAGCGGATATCGTCCATCTGCTTCACCGCAGCTGACACGGTCTTGTTGATATTGGCAGTCTCACAATTCACCTGGCGGTTCACACTGTTGCGCATCTCCTTGAGAATCCGGATGTTCTCCAGCTCCATCAGAGCCACCGGCGCCTCCATCACGTTCAGGATGTCCACGATCTGGCTGCCCTCCTTGATATAGACCACGTAATACTTCTTACGCCGGACGATCTTCGCCTCGATATCAAAGGTGGCAATCAGCTCCCGCAGCTGCTCTGCCTTCGGCTCTGCCACGCACGCAATCTCGAAGTGGTAAAACTTTTCTGGATCACTGATCGAACCGGAAGCCAGAAATGCGCCGCGGATAAACGCCCGGCGGCAGCAGGTATTCTGCACCACTACGTTGCGCACCACCGACAGATTCTCCGAAACCTCGCCGTACTCGTTGAGCAGCTTGGCGGCCTGGAGCACCCGGATGGCATCCTCATGTTCCCGGACTGCTACAATATATGTTCTGTTCCGCTTCAGATATGCACCTCTGCGAATCGAAACATCAGTACCTATATTAAATGTTTTTTTTAATAATGTAAAGTACTTTCTTGCAACTGCCACATTTTCTGTGTGAATTTCAATGGAAAAATGATCTTGATCCGAAATTTTTATTTTTCCGCAGAGACTTAAGATCGCGGCAATCTCCGCGATCTGGCAGTGCCGCGCCGGGTTAACCTGGCGCGACAGCTCATCCTTAACTTTTGAGGAAAACGACATTTCTTCACCTCTTTTTATCTGTGAAAAGCGCTCAGAACTCGCCCCAGCGCCGCACCTCCATCTCCAGGTCCACGCCGAAGTTCTCCTTCACCGTGGCCTGCACATGGCCGCACAGCTCCAGCACGTCGGCCGCGGTGGCTCCGCCGCGGTTGATCACAAAACCGCAGTGCTTTTCCGACACCTGCGCCCCGCCCCGGCTGACACCCCGCAGGCCGCTGTCCTGAATCAGCTTCCCGGCAAAATATCCGGCCGGGCGCTTGAAGGTACTGCCCGCGCTGGGATATTCCAGGGGCTGCTTTTCACGGCGTCTGGCCGCCAGATCGTCCATCCGGGCGCGGATCTCCCCCGCGTCCCCCGGCTCCAGGGCCATCACCGTCTCCAGCACCACGTAGTCCAGACGGGCCACGCAGCTGGTCCGGTAGCCGAATTCCATCTGTTCGTTATCCAGGACATGGATTTCTCCCTCCCGGTCCATCACCCGGACAGAGGTGACCACGTTCTTCATCTCCGAGCCGTAAGCGCCCGCGTTCATCATCACGGCTCCGCCCACGGTTCCGGGAATCCCCGCGGCAAACTCCAGGCCGGTCAGGGAATGGGATAACGCCAGGCTGGCCGCCTTTGAGAGCAGCAGCCCCGCGCCGGCCCTGAGGGAGTTCTCCCCCTCCGGGCCGCCGTAATTCCAGTTTTCCTCCATGGCAACCACCACGCCGGAAAGCCCCCGGTCGCTGACCAGCAGATTGCTCCCGTTGCCCAGTATCCGCACGGGCACGTCCCGCTCCCGGCACAGCCGCAGCAGAGCCGCCAGCTCTGCCTCATTTCCCGGCGCAGCGTAAAGCGCAGCCGGTCCTCCGATGCGGAAGGTGGTATGCCGGCTCATGGGCTCCATTTCCTTCACGAAGGACCGCTCCGAGGTCAGTATGGCCTCAAGTTTCTGTTTCAAATCTTCCATCCGTTTTACTCACTCCATCAATCAACTTTATTCAAATTAGCCTGCACTCTCTTGTACAGCTCCTGGGCTGCGTTGTAGCCCATCTTTTTCTGACGGTAGTTCACGGCTGCGGACTCGACGATAATCGCCAGATTCCGTCCCGGCCGGATGGGGATGGTATGGCACACCACCTGGTTGCCCAAAAATTCCGTATACTGGTCCTCTAAGCCAAGGCGGTCGTACTCCTTCTCCTTGCTCCAGTCCTCCAGTTTGATCACCATGTCGATGGACTGGGTATCCTTCACGCTCTCCACGCCGAACAGGGTTTTCACATCGATGATCCCGATGCCGCGCAGCTCGATAAAGTGCTTGGTGATGTCCGGAGCGCAGCCGATCAGAGTGTCGTCGCTGACCTTGCGGATCTCCACCACGTCGTCGGTGACCAGACGGTGGCCGCGCTTGATCAGCTCCAGGGCCGCCTCGCTCTTGCCGATGCCGCTCTCGCCCATGATCAGCACGCCCTCGCCGAACACGTCGATGAGCACGCCGTGAATGCTGATGCAGGGGGCCAGCTTGACGTTCAGCCAGCGGATGATCTCCGCCATCAGGGAGGAGGTGGTCTTGTCGGACACCAGACAGGGAACGCTGTAGTAATTGCAGTATTCCAGCAGGTCCTCATCCGGCTCCTGGTCCCTTGAAAATACCAGGCAGGGGATCTGGCTGGAGGTCAGCTTGTCGTACATCTGGCGCTTGTGCTCCCGGTCCATGGTATTAATATATGCCTGCTCCACGTATCCGATGATCTGAACCCGCTCCCGGTCGAAATGGTCGAAAAAGCCGGTCAGCTGCAAGGCAGGGCGGTTTACGTCCGGATGGGTCAGCACGATCTTCTCCGCGTCGATCTCCGGCGTCATATTCTTAAGTTTAAATTTTTCAATCACTTCCGCAATGGTTACTCCATGCATGATGGTACCCCCTTTGGTTTTTAAATTCCCGCGGTATGCCCCGGGCGTTTGCCCGCGCTGCGGACCGCGGCTTGATTTTCTTCTATCTATCCTATCACAAGTTGTGATGCTTGTCATGTGTTTCACAAATTTTCCGGCGGGTGGAGCGGGATTTGCGGATGACGGGACATGGATTGCCGGCTGGCGTTGCGGGACGGGCTTGCGGGCAGCCGCTTATGGTTCGCCGGGTTGCTCTTCCTCCGCGGCGGCCGGCTTGCGGAAGAACTCGTAGACCTGGCGGGCCGCCCGCTCGTTCATCTGGGGCACCTTTGCAAGATCCTCCACCTCCGCCGCGCGGATGGCCTCGATGTCCTTGAACTCCCGCATCAGCGCCTTGCGCCTTGCCGGTCCGATGCCGGGGATGTCGTCCAGCACGGACTTCACCTGGCCCTTGCCCCGCAGGCTGCGGTGGTACTCGATGGCGAACCGGTGGGCCTCGTCCTGGATCCGGGTAATCAGGCGGAAGCCCTCGCTGTGACGGTCAATGGGCACCTCCACATTGTTGTAGTAGAGTCCCCGGGTCCGGTGAAAATCATCCTTCACCATGCCGCAGACCGGGATGGACAGTCCCAGGGAGTTCAGTACCTCCAGGGCGATGTTCACCTGGCCCCGGCCGCCGTCCATCATGATCAGGTCCGGGAAACGGGTGAAGCTGCCCGCGGACAAATCCTCCCCCGATTCCCGGTGTTCCTGGACCTCCCGCAGGCCGTGGGAGAAGCGCCTGGTCAGCACCTCCCGCATGGAGGCGTAGTCGTCCGGCCCCTTGACCGTGCGGATCTTGAATTTGCGGTAGTCGCTGCGCTTGGGCCTGCCGTCCTCGTAGACCACCATGGAGCCCACGGATTCCACACCGCTGGTGTTGGAGATATCGAAGGCCTCGATGCGCCGGACGCCGTCCAGGCCGATGAGCCCGCCCACCTGGTTCATGGCTCCGATGGTGCGCAGTTCCTCCTTCTTGATGCGCTCCTTATCCTGGGAGAGCACCAAAGCCGCGTTTCGGGCCGCCAGCTCCACCAAACGCTCCTTCTCGCCCTTCTTGGGCACCACGATCTTCACCTTCTGACCCCGCCGTTCGGTGAGCCAGCGGCTGATGACCTCCTCGTCCATTACCGGCACCTGAAGCCACAGCTCCCGGGGGATAAAGGGGGTTCCTGCGTAAAACTGCTTGATAAAGCTGTCCAGAATCTCCCCGTCGTTTTCCGCCGTGGCCGCCTGCAGATGAAAATGGTCCCGGCCGATCAGCTTGCCCTCCCGGATAAAGAACACCTGCACCACCGCGTCCTGCTCGTCCCGGGCCATGGCGATAATATCCCGGTCCTCCCGGCCGCTGCTGGTGATCTTCTGTTTCTGGGCGACCTGCTTTACGCTGTTTAACAGCTCCCGGTACTCGATGGCCCGCTCAAACTCCATATCCTCGCTGGCCTGATTCATTTTCTCCTCTAAGGATTTGATCAGGGGCGCGTAGCGGCCGTTTAAGAAATCCAGGGCCTGGCCGAAGGATTTCAGATAGTCCTCCCGGGAAATATAGCCCTGGCAGGGGGCGTCGCACTGTTTAATGTGGTAGTTCAGGCAGGGGCGCTCCTTGCCCGTATCCCGGGGCAGGTTCCGGTTGCAGGTGCGGATGCGGTACAGTTTGTGGATCAGATCCAGCGTGTCCTTCACCGCCCCCGCGCTGGTGTAGGGGCCGAAATACCGGCTTTTCCCGTCCTTTTTCATGTCACGGGAAAAAAGCAGCCGGGGAAATTCCTCGCCTACCGTGGCCTTGATATAAGGGTACGTCTTGTCGTCCTTGAGCATGGTGTTGTACCTGGGGCGGTGCTCCTTGATCAGGTTGCACTCCAGCACCAGGGCTTCCAGCTCCGAGTCCGTGAGAATATATTCGAACCAGGCGATGTGGGACACCATCTGCTCAATTTTGGCCGTCTTGTTGCGGCTGCTCTGGAAATACTGCCGCACCCGGTTCTTTAAGCTGATGGCCTTGCCCACATAGATTATCTCGTCCCGGTTATTGTGCATCAGATAGACCCCCGGCGAGGCCGGAAGTTTTTTTAATTCTTCTTCTAAATCAAACAACTATTCATCACCCTCTACTATCTTAACCTAATTCAGCCGATCCCGCAAGCGGGAACCGTCGTAGCGGCGCTGCATTTCCAAATATTTCCTAATATCCGTCAGCTGCTTGGATATGCTCCCGCCGCCCGGTCCCATCTCCAGCACCACCCGCAGGCAGTCCACCTCCTCCTGGCCCACGTGGCCGTCCATGGCCATCAGAGCCGCCAGCTGGCCGTCGGCGTTTTCAGCTTCCAGAAAGGCCATGAGGTAGGGGTTGGGGGTTGGGTCAGAGGGTTGAGCGGAGACCGGGCTAGGTTCCGGCCCGCGGGTCGGGCGGCCGGAGGAGTCCAGGGAGGCGGACTGGGCGGTTACCGGGATATCTGCGTCTGCGGTCTGGGGCGCAGACGATGCGCCCGTAAAACCGCCCTCCGCCCCCGGTACAACCCGCTCAAAGCGGTATTTCTGGGCAGCATCCGGGTATTTCTCCCGGTCCACCTCGCTGACAAACATAGTCAGGGGGCGCACGTAAAGGCCGTAATCCCCGTAGAGCGCCTGGTACACCACCATGGCCTCCCCTGTCTCCGAGTGGGCCGCAATTCCGATAACCTGATAAAGCTTGTTCTTAAAATGCCGGTAAAATTCTCCCGGCCTGGGTGTTCTGTCCATCTGTGTCCTTCCTCTCTTCCAAAGCGTTACACGCAAAATGGGGCAGAAACAGGGGGACTTCCCTGAAATCCCCCTGTCTGCCGTATATTCATCGTTACTGATTTCCTGTTCCGTCTGCCGCTGCCCCGCTCTGCGCCGCCGCGCTGCTCTCCGCGGCCCGGCTTTCCTCCAGCCTGGCCTCCTCGGCCCTGGATTCCTGAATCTCCTGTTCCTCCCGGGCTGCTTCCTCCGGTGTCAGCAAACCGCCGTAGTGGTATGAAACCCCGGCGTCCCACAGAATCCACTCGTCGTAACCCGCGTCGTAGACCGCCTGGATCTGGGCGCGCACCTGTTCGTCGCCGTAGTCGATGTAATTCTTCAGGTAGGAAGCCGTAAAGTCCTGAAGCCATGGGCGCACAATGGCCTGTCTGCCGTTTTCATTCTCCGCCTTTGCCTTGGCCAGTACGTCCTTGGAGCCCTTCAGGGCGTTCAAAATCGTGTCGTAGGGCTGCGTGTCCGGGTGCTCGATGCCGAAATTCCCATCTCCGTAGTGGGAGGGGTAGATCATGGGACACAGGTAGTCCAGATGTCTGGCCATTTCGCCGTAATCCTGACCTACGGCCTGGGCGTCCTCGCCGCTGCGGATAATGGTTCCAAACACGTCCGCGGACACCATCAGTCCCTCCCGGGCCAGAGCGTCGTAGGCGTAGCTGATGAACTCGGTGATAGCCTCCTCCTTGCTGCGCCCCTTCGTGTCCTCCGGGTCAAAGACCACGTCCTTCATGGTGCGGTCCACCGCAAAGCGGATGTAATCGAACTGAATCTCGGAAAATCCGATCTCCCCCGCTTTCTTGCCCACCTCCACCAGGTAATCCCACACCTCCTGGCAGTAGGGATTCACCCAGGCAAGTCCCTTGTTGTCCCGATAAATGCCGCCGTCCGCCACATGGAGGCTCCACTCCGGCTTCTGCTCCGCCAGGTAGGGGTCCCGAAAGGCCACCACCCGGGCAATGGGGTAAATATTGTGATCCTTCAACTTTTGAATTAGGGCCGGCATGTCGTTGATAAACACTTTGCTTGCCCCGATTTCATTGACCGTTGGTGAATCCATGGCGAATGTAATCCTGCCCTGGTCGTCCTTCACGTCGATGACCATGGCGTTTAACTCCGTCTGGTCCATCTGCTCGATAATGCGGTCAATCATATCGCCGGTGCCGGCCACATAGGCCGAGACATAAATCCCCTTCACCTTCACGCGCTCCCGCTCCGGGTACGCGGAGATGGAGATCACCGCTTCCTCCCCGCCTTCCGTCTCAGCCTCGGTGCTCTCTTGAGCGGCCTCTGTGGCGGCGGTACTGTCGTACTCTATGTCTGGGAATTCCTCCACCGGTTCGTATCGGGTGCAGCCGGTCAAAGCGAGCGCAAGCACGCCTGCCGCTATCCACTTTCTCATACGAAACCTCTGTCTTTCTCAATATTCTATTTCGCCCTAACGGGCATTTGAAATCTATATTAAAAGGCAAATGCCTGTATTTTCAAGCGGATTTCACCCCATCCGTCGTTTCTCAATATAATATCACAGTTTTTCCAATTTGTACATGAAAATATGACAAAAGCATTACAAATTCATTAAATCCATCCCACATTTCTGTTAAAAACAGCTGGTTTCCAGTCTCCCTCCTCCACCCCTACCGGCTTTTTACAATTATCTCCGCCAGCCCGTTGCGTCAAAAAAGGAACCCCCTCACACGGAGGGGATTCCAACCATCGCCAGCGGTCCGCGCCGGCGGTCTTTCATATCCGGTAAAATGAACGGTTCCAAACAGCGGTTTACGCTTCAGCCAAATGCTTTTTCAGCGTTGCTCTCACAGCGCCGGGGCCGGCGGTCAGCTCGGTGAAGATTCCCTCCACCGTCTCGCCCAGGCCAACCTCGTAGAGGTTTACGCCGAAGATCTTGGCGTTGCTCAAAATCGGCTCCAGGACCTTGTGCACGTCGCAGGCCTCCCCGATCTTTACGCCCTCAAGCTGCTTTGCCAGAGACTCGTACATGGGATCCGGGCTCACGGTAAAAGTGTTGCCCTCGTCGTCCACGCCCAGCAGATAACGGCACCAGCCGGCCTGTACCATGGGAATGAATTTCAAATCGGAAACCTGTAACTCCGGTCTGGCCGCATACTCCTTGATGGTCTCTCCGAAGCGGATGGACAGCTTCTGGGAGGTGTCGCAGGCGATGCGCTGGGGCGTGTCCGGCATAAAGGGGTTGGGAACACGGATCTGCAGCACCTCGTCGATGAACTTTTTGGGGGAGAGGATGCCCGGGTCGGTCACTACCGGCAGGCCTTCCTTGTATCCGATGATCTCCACCAGCTTCACCAGATCCTGGTCCTTCATCTCCTCGCTGATCTTGGTGTAACCCAGCAGGCAGCCGTACACGGCCAGGGTGCTGTGCAGGGGATTTAAGCAGGTGCAGACCTTCATGCGCTCCACCTTCTCCACAGTCTCCCGGGTGGTGAACATCACGCCGGACTTCTCCAGAGCCGGACGGCCGTTGGGAAATGCATCCTCAATCACCAGGTACTCGGCCTCCTCCGCATTCACAAAGGGCGCCACGTAGGTATTCTTGCTGGTCACGATGCTCTCGGTGTCCGTGAAGCCCACTTCCTCCAGCATCTTTTTCACGCTGTCGTCCGGCCGGGGAGTGATCTTGTCGATCATGCTCCAGGGGAAGGAGACGTTTTCCGGGTTCTCGATGTAGGCCAGAAAGCCCTTGTCCACCAGGCCGTTTTTGGTCCACGCCTCAGCGTATGCGTGTACCGCGGCGTAAAGCTTGTCGCCGTTGTGGGAGCAGTTGTCCATGCTCACAAGCGCCAGCGGCAGCCTGCCGTTTGCGTAGCGGTGGTAGCAGAGCGCCGCCAGCTTGCCGATGTAGCTGTCCGCCTTGTCCGGACCGGCCTCAAAATCCGCCGCCACATCCCCGCGGTAGTTTCCGTCCATCCCGGTCAGGCTGTAGCCCTTCTCAGTGATGGTGAAGCTGACCATCTGCAGGCTCTTGCTGGCAAAAATCTCTTTCAGCCGGTTCCAGTCCGCCTCGTCGTGGCGATCCACGGTCAGGGACTGTGCCAGACTGCCGATCACGGTCTTCTCAATGGTCCCGTTGGCCTTCAGGGTCACCAGCAGGCTTAAATCATCCTGGGGACGGTAAGCCTTTTTCACGATCTCATAGTCGTAACCCTCCGCCACGATGATACCGGTTTTCTCCACTCCCTCGTTTAACAGCTTCTGCTGAAGGGCCGCCGGAAACGCCCGGAAAATATTGCCCGCGCCGAAGTGTACCCACTGGGGGCATTTCGCGGTCTCCGCCTTCATCACCTCGCGGTCAAACCCGGGCAGCTCAATGCCGGCTTTCTCCCATACGCTCTTGTCTTTCAACTCACCATCCAATAAACGCATAACCTTTTCCTCCTGATTCTTGTTGTGGAAACTTCCTGTTTCTGATGGTTCTATCTTACCACCTCGCCGTCCGGGAATCCATATCCGTTTTTGTTGATTACATTGCAAAAGTTGTGCTGTAGGCCGGGGATAAAATGAGCGGATGGGAAAATATTTCCCAAAAGAACAAAGTGCCTTCGGCACTCTCAACTCCCCTGCCCCTCACTCATGAGGGGTTTTAGGGGATTTCCTTTTTTGCTGCTTTATTGTAAAATGTTCTTATGCATAAGAACATCCTCCAAACTATTTTTTCTGACCACTTTGAATATATCCAATATGTTATTCGACCTGATAAAAATGTTTTGGATAACATCAACCGGATGATCCTCTGCCATGATCCTTCTTATGGCGGAGCTTTCTTTGGCTGTCCTCATTGTGGTAACCTTAAATTTGTTCCCTTTTCCTGTAAAAGCCGGTTCTGTCCCTCATGCGGCAACGTCTATAACCAGAAACGTGCTTTTCGTATGTCTTGTAAACTCGTTTCCTGTATCCACAGACACTGTGTCTTTACCATTCCTGAGGAACTGCGCATCTTCTTTCTTAAGGACCACTCACTCCTTAACTGCCTGTTCCATTCTGTCAGGGATGTCGTCCTACGCATGTTCTTCAAGATGAATAAGTCCGAACTCTTTACTCCTGGTTTTATCTGCGTCCTTCATACCTTCGGTAGAGATTTAAAGTGGAATCCTCACATCCATGCCCTGATTTCGGAAGGCGGTGCTGGCAACATTACTCCCTGGCGACCCAATCCCCATTTTGATTATGATTTCCTGCGCCTGGCTTTTCGGAAAGTCCTTTTGGATCAGCTCTCTCTTAAACTGGGACCGCCTTTTAAGAAGCTTAAAAATCAAATCTACAAAGACCATCCCGAAGGCTTTTATGTGAGAGCCAAACCTAATTTGTGTTCTCCTGATATCACCATTAAATACATCAGCAGATACCTTGGACGGCCTGTCATTGCCACTTCCAGGATGGATGCCTATGACGGGGATTCTGTGACGTTCCATTATCAGCGACATGAGGACCATAAAACGATCACAGAATGCATCCCCGCCATTGACTTTATCAAACGCCTGATCCTGCATATCCCTGACAAGCATTTTAAAATGGTCCGCTACTACGGCATTTATGCAAAGCACCACAAACAGGAAAAAAATCTCCGGAAATGTTTATCCAAGCAGAAGCAGCATTATCTTTCTAAGCTCCTAGATTGGCGGAATTTGATTCTTCTGACCTTTGGCTATGATCCGCTCAGATGCCCGGAGTGTGGCACTTCTATGTTGGTTTTAGAAGTTTACCACAAAAAAACTGCACTATTTGAACGCTATCGAAAGGTTATGGGATATGGATAGTTCCATATGCCCTATTCTTTCTCTACCGTCAGATAGTGCAGCCTAAACCAAAAACAAAAAATACATAGACAACGTCATGGCGAAGTCACACCTTCGCTCTTTTGCTATGCCTTTTTTATTTCCAATCTATTATACACCATCTTCGCTGATTTGAGAAGTTTCCTATAAAGTAAAAAATCGGGAGCGCAATCTCTGCGCTCCCAACTGCATTTCAAGCTCTGACATCATGGGGTTTCACAAGATGTCCGGCACACGGTATCCTGAACCTCATACGGTTCCGTAACCTGTGCGTCCGCTGCCACGGCGTTGAATAAAACCAACCCTGCCGCCAGCATGAACCAGGCGACGCCGCCCAGTATTTTACGGATTCTCATACACTTCTGCCTCCTGGATGCATAAGCCTCACCTTTGAGTTGCTTACCCTTAGTCCGTTTCCCATTATACAAACTTTGCCAAAAAAAGCAAGTCCTTTTTGGTTACACAACCTTACATTTTCCTTAAAGGGCGCGGCCGCCCGGAGAGCCCGTCAATGGATTTCGATCCTGGGCAGCACGGCGTCCAGATCCACCGCGTAGTGATCCGGCCTGCCTTCCTCCAGGTACACCGGAATCTGCAGCCCGGTCAAAAGCCCGCTGGGATCGAAATTCAGCCCGTCGCTGCGGAATATGTGCATGGTGCCGCGCTCGTCCATATACCGGCAGCTCACCCTCCACAGGTATCGCCCGTTCACCGAGACGGAAGTGTCCTGATAGATCTCCCCCAGCTCCGCATAGACGCGGCGTCCATTTTCAAGCAGATTCTTTTTTCTGCGGGCGCGGAATATCTGAAACAGTACAATGGTGTATCCAATCGCCGCAAACAGGCCGCCAAGGCCTGTAAACAGCAGGTTCATAAAGACCGGCGCCGCCGGCTGCGAATCCGCGTTCAGAAATCCCACGAGCCCTGCCACCAGAAAGATGGTTCCCACTGCGGCCCAGATTCCGCCAAACAGATACATAAAGAGTGCCATCCCGTTCATTTTCCTTTTTCTGCCCATCTGTTCTCCCTCCCTTTATCGCCCGATCCGTTCCTCCGCCAGCTCCATCTCATCCGGCAGCGGCACAAAACCGCAGGCCGCGTAGAGGGGCCTCCCCATTTTGGTGGCCTCCAGGGAAATCCGCACCACGCCGCGGCCCACGGATTCCGCCACCAGAAGCTCCACCATGCGGCGGGCGATCCCCCGCCTGCGGTAGCCGGGTTCTGTGTACATGTTCATAATATATGCCTTTTGTCCGCTGGGATTGTGACAGGTGGGCAGCACCTGAAAAAAACTCACGCCCCCGGTTCCGATCAGCACGTCGCCGTCATAGGCCAGATAGGCCACATGGCTCCCGTCCGCCAGGGCCCGCCGGTAATACGCGTCAGATTCGGACTCCACCTCCGGAAGTTCCGCCCCTTCATCCAGTCCGTTGGCCGCCCGAAGGACCATCAGACGCGAACGCACCAACTCGTGCAAATCTCTTATATCCGCTTTTTTGTACCTTATCTCCATGGTTATCCCTCCGTCGTTTATAGGTGTCTATTATACCATCCCCATGCCGCTTTGGCAAACAGCGCTGAAATTTATCCTGCAAAATTGTGCAAAATTTAAATTGACTTTTTCCGATTAACGCGGTAAAATAACCGCAACAAATTGAACAGCTACAGCAGGCTATGACGGGGAAAAGTATTCGGACCGCCTCCTTACAGAGAGCTGCCGGCAGGTGGAAGGCAGCAGGAGAATCCGGTGAAAATCACCCCTGAGCTTTCGGACTGAACGGTTTTCCTGTAAGTCCGGACGGTTGGCGGCCGTTACACCGTCACACATTGTTGGATGTGGCTAAGTGGCTGCCTTTGGCAGCAATCAGAGTGGTACCGCAGAGGAATCAAGCGCCTTTGTCTCTCAGAATATGAGGGACAGAGGCGTTTTTTGTTGAATGCAATGGGCCGGGACCCCCCGGCTCTCCCCCTCTCCGCCCGTCTGCTGCGGCAAATCAAGGGAAACTGAAAGGAGAAACAAATTATGAACGCACTGAAAAAACTCAGCAATCTCTTCGGAAGGTACATGGCCGTCATTGTGATCGCCGTGGCGGCCCTGGCCCTCCTGGCCCCCGGGACGGTCAGCTTTATCAAGACCTCCTACGTGAACACGCTGCTGGGAATCGTCATGTTCGGCATGGGCCTTACCTTAAAGCCCGGCGACTTCAAGGTGGTATTTTCCCGTCCCAAGGACGTGATCATCGGCTCTATCGCACAGTTCACCCTGATGCCCCTGCTGGCATTTCTGCTGACTAAACTCTTCCAGCTGCCGCCGGAGCTGGCAATCGGCGTCATCCTGGTGGGAACCTGCCCCGGCGGCACCTCCTCCAACGTTATGACCTACCTCTCCAAGGGCGATGTTCCCTTGTCCGTGGGCATGACCGCGGTGTCCACCGTGCTGGCGCCCTTCCTCACCCCCCTTCTGACCTACGTGTACGCGGGCACCAAGGTGGATGTGAATATGGTCAGCATGTTTATGTCCATTATCAAGGTGGTGATCGTACCCATCGCGGCCGGTTTCGTGATCAACCATTTCTTCTCCCGCTTCACCCAGCAGGTGGTGGACATCCTGCCCCTGATTTCCACCACGGCCATCGTTGCCATTGTGGCGGCGGTCGTCAGCGCGAACTCCGCCAAAATCCTGACCAGCGGACTGCTGATCGTGGGCGTGGTGATCCTGCACAATGTGCTGGGTTACGCCACCGGCTACAGCGTAGGCAAGCTGTTAAAACTGGAGCCTGCCAAATGCCGGGCGATCTCCATCGAGGTGGGCATGCAGAACTCCGGCCTGGCCACCTCCCTGGCCGCCACCCACTTTGCCGCCTACCCGCTGGCGACCATCCCCGGCGCGGTGTTCAGCGTGTGGCACAACATTTCCGGGGCCGTGCTGGCCAACCTCTACGCCCGCACCGCCCAGACCGACGGGAGCAAAGCCGGAAAGGCAGTCTCCTGCTAAACCGCCTGAAACACCGGTTTCCGACCCGGCCCATCGCATTCAACTGAAAGACCGCCCGCCGCACAGTGGATTGACTGTGCGGCGGGCGGTCTTTTGATTGAATGCGGCGGGCTGCTGCCGCAGCCTGCGGGATATTGTTCTCTTATTAAGCCCTGGCGGCATGTTATTCCGGGAATTTCGCATTCTCGGACGTTCTTCTATTATATAGTCGTCCTTTCGACTATGGTCAGGATTACAACTACATTCTATGCTATTATATATCCTGACCAGAAGAGGAGAACCTGTGTGATTACATATGAGCCATTCTGGCGAACCTTGAAGGAGTCCGAAGAATCCACGTACACGCTGATTTACAAGCACCACATTTCCAGCTCCACCATTGATCGCCTGCGCAACGATAAACCCATCAATACCACCACCATCAACGACCTCTGTCGTATTCTCAACTGCGATATTCAGGAAGTGATGCGTTACACGCCGTCGGACAGAGATCAAAAATTATAAACGCTCCACCCCGAAGCCTCTGTTCGCGCAGGTTTCTTTTTTTTGAATTCGGACGCACTTCCCTATTACAGAATAACGTTTATGCCCCCGCGCAGTCTCCGCCGGAAATAAGCGGCTGGGAAATATTTTTACGATACCTGAAAATACTCTCAACCGCAAGGGCTTCAAAGGTTTTGGAAATCATTTCCAACCCCTTTTGGAAAATTTTTTAAATTTTTTTCAATTTACCTCTTCACAGATGAGAATTTTTATGCTATACTACTTTTCGTTCGGGGCATTAGCGCAGCTGGGAGCGCGCCACACTGGCAGTGTGGAGGTCACGGGTTCGAATCCCGTATGCTCCATTGAGAGACAAGCCATCCATTGCGGATGGCTTTTTTGCTGTATTTTTTGAATTAATACCACCGCACCAGGGGCAGATCATTATTCACGCCTTTTGTGGCCAATACCTGATGCAGGTCGATCACCCCGTTGTGGAAGGTGGCCGCGCAGGAGCACAGGTACAGCTCCCACATGCGGACGAACTCCTCGTCGAACATGGTCCGCACCTCCTCCTTGTGGGCCCGGAAGTTGTCCGCCCAGCACAGCAGGGTGCGGTTGTAGTGGTTGCGCAGGTTTTCCACGTCAAGCACATGGAAATTCTGCTCTCCCAGATAGTAGACCATCTCCCGCAGGCTGGGAACCACGCCGCCGGGGAAAATATATTTCTTGATCCAGGGGTCTCCGGCGTGCTCCTGAAGGCTGCTGATAAAATGGAGCAGGAATACGCCTCCCGGCTTTAAGGCCCGTTCCACACAGCGGATAAACTGCTCGTAATTGTCCCGCCCCACATGTTCCACCATGCCCACGCTGACCACCCGGTCAAAGGCGGTTTCCAGGCGCTCCACATCCCGGTAGTCCAGAAGCTCCACCCGGACCAGGTCCTCCAGACCTTCCCGGCGGATGCGCTCTTTACAGCCCTCGTACTGTTCCCGGCTCAGGGTGATGCCGGTGGCCTTCACCCCGTACCGCTTCGCGGCCCGCAGGATCAAAAAGCCCCAGCCGCAGCCGATGTCAAGCAGGCTCATGCCCTCCTTCAAGGCCAGCTTTTCCAGGATGTAGTCGGTCTTGTTCACCTGGGCCTGGTACAGGCTGTCCTCCGGGCTTTTGAAATAAGCGCAGGAATAGTTCATAGTCTCGTCCAGCCACAGGCGGTAGAAATCGTTGCCGATGTCGTAGTGGGAACAGACCTCCTTCTGCTGGTTCTTTTTGGAGCTGGACGTGAACAGCAGCTTCTTTAACGCCGGGGCTCCCGCCTCAAACCGGCTCATCTGCCCCAGAAAATGGTCCAGGGCCTGGTATAAATCCCCCTCGATCTCCAGGTCTCCCCGCATATAGGCCTCGCCCAGAGCCAGGGAGGTGCTGGACGCCAGCTCCTTCACCGGAATCTGGCGCTTCAGGTTCACCACAAAAGCCGGCGTCCCCTCCCCGATCTTGTCCTCATGCCCGTCCATCCGGATCACAAAGGGGTGATCCGTGAACCGGTCGAAAAAATGCACCATGGCGCGCTCTTTTATCAACATTGCAATCTCCATCCTCTCAATCTGTTTTGCAGCGGCCATTCGCAGCGGAAGGCGCTGTCTCTTTTCCTATTGTTTCCAGATGTGGGATGGATTATACGGCATCAAAACGCCGCCGGTTCGCATAACGCGCGCCGGCGGCATCTCCTATGTTCCTTAATCCTCTTTAATTTTAACGATCACTTTCTTGATCGGAGCCTGCTGGCCGTTCATGGCCTTTGGCTTATGTGCATCCCATGGATTGAAAATCAGATACTGGTCGGGGCCTGCCACAATCTGAAGGCCGGGAGTGGAATTCTCAAAGAACACCACATCCTTGTCCGGATTGTAGGGAGTTTTCACCGTCATCTCGTGAACCGGCGCGTAGGTCATGATCTCGCTGCCCTCGATCACGTACTGGATGTCGGTGTAGTGCTCATGAGCCTCATACTTGGCCTCGTCCCAGGGAATCGTGGTGTAAGCGGTCACGTTGGCGTAGACGTCCTTGCCGTCGATCTCGTACTTGCCCGGCTCCAGTGCCTTTAAGTCGGTATTCTGCAAAAATGCGACCGCCTTGGCATATCTGCCTTCGATTCCTAAGTTCTTGTAAAAATCCAGGTTCTTCTTCTCATCAAAAATCATCGTCCCAATTCTCCTTTATCCCATGTGCCCGAAAACATTTTCCCGCCCCGGACCACATCTAGTATACACCCAAACCACGGACAAACTCAATCCCCGGATTCAAAAAATCACGTTCCCACATTAATATAGAGGGACACTATTTAAAAAATTCGTGGCCGTCATGGGCGAACAGATAGTCCAGGTGGCGGTCAAACCACGAGGCCGCGCTGCCCGAACCCTTGCGGTTCATAAAAAACAGGGCTCCCTGGGAGTAATCCTCTCCGTCCAGGGCACGGTTCACACACTCGATGGTCTCCGCCGTCACCTTCACGGAATTGATGCTCCCGTTGGATACCGGCTGGAACTGGGATGGGGCATAGACCACCTCGGTCACGCTGTCCGGAAATTCGTCCGACAGCACCCGGTTGATGATCACATCTGCCACCAGTATTTTTCCGCGCGCATCGCAGATTCCGGCTTCGGCCTGGACAATGCGCAACAGTACCTGGTAATCTTCCTCCGTGTACTTGATGCGCCTGGCCGCTCTGCGCTTCTCTTCCGCCTCACGCTTTGCCGCCTCCGCCTTCTTTTTTGCTTCCTCCGCTTCTCTGCGCGCTCTCTCTTCTTGCTGCTGCTTTAAAATCTGTTTTTTGAGGGCTTCGATCTCCGCCTGGGCGGCTCTCTCCTCCTCCTGCTTTTGTCGGACGCTCTGCACAAGCAGGTCGCCAACTAATTGCTGTCCGACACTACCCGCGTCTGTGAGTCCGATTTGTATTTTTGCTTCTGTGCTACCTGTGATTCCCTGGTCCGCAGGTTCTTCCTCTGCTTCCGCTTCGCTGTCACCGTTTTCTTCTATAACAGGGGCCGCCATGGCGTTTTTACCGCTGCCGCCAAATCCATTGGCTGAAAAAGAGATCACGGCTACCACCATAACTCCGGTGACGATCACGGAGGAGGAGCGGTACATCTGTTTGGTCACCTTGACTGCAAGGGACTTCACAAACAGAAATACGGACTCAAAGAATGAACGCAATATCAGCATACATACTCCTCTTTCCTGAAAGTCGAAATTTCTTATTTCTCGCTTTCCTTAATTGTGGGCTTTCTCCCACTTTTACCTCATTTTCCGGGGATGTATGGGTAATTATATGGGATTTGATCCCGTGCTGTCAATGGTGATTTAATATATTTGTTACATTTTTCCGCAACGTTTTTTATCCCCCTGGCTTTATTGTATATTTGCAATATATTTTATTTAGTTTTATTGCCATATATCATGCATTTTTGCCATTGATATTTTACAATAATGTTACATTATTATTAATTTTTAATCGATGTATATTTTTTACTTTTTCTGTAATTAAATTTATGTCAACTTGTTTTTACTAAAATAGTATATATTTTACATTTTAGTTCCTGCTTTTTCCTGTCATATTCTGTCGTTCAAAAAGTGCGCATCCCCCACTTTGGGCATTTTTTCATAAAAATGGACGGGCGGTTCTGCTGATTTTCCGTGCCTCCGATCAAATCTGCCCTGGTGATGGATCCGTCAAAATTTTGTCATATATTTTGTGCACTTATTCCAAAATGTGGATTCCTCATTGAAAAGTGTTTGACTTGGAGCGAATACTTTGGTACATTAAAGTTCAGAACTTTTAATTATTAAAGTTATCAAAACAGGCCAACGGATTTTCTCCCCGGAGGCCGGGTGAAACACAGGAGGAACCTTCCATGTTGATCAAAATTATGCTGCTCGTCATTTTCTTTTCCATCATGATCATTGTCGGCTTCTGCTCCCGCCGGCACGCCACCAACGTGAACGATTTCGTGTTGGGCGGCCGGGGCGTTGGGCCCTGGCTCACGGCCTTCGCCTACGGGACATCCTACTTTTCCGCGGTAGTGTTCATCGGCTACGCCGGACAGTTCGGCTGGAAATACGGGCTGGCCTCCACCTGGATCGGCCTGGGCAACGCCCTGATCGGAAGCCTGTTAGCCTGGGTGGTGCTGGGAAGGCGCACCCGCGTGATGACAAAGCATTTGTCCGCCTCCACCATGCCGGAGTTTTTCGGGAGCCGGTTTGACAGCAAGGCGCTGAAAATCGTAGCCTCGGCCATCATTTTCGTGTTCCTCATCCCCTACACGGCTTCCGTGTACAACGGCCTGTCCCGGCTGTTCGGGATGGCCTTCGACGTGCCCTACACGGCCTGCGTGGTGGCCATGGCCTGTCTCACCGCGGTCTACGTGATCCTGGGCGGATACATGGCGACGGCCATCAATGATTTTATCCAGGGAATTATCATGCTGGCCGGGATCGTTGCCATTATCGCCAGCGTATTGAACGGCCAGGGCGGCTTCACCGCCGCGGTGGGAAAGCTGGCCCAGATTCCCAGCGAGGTGCCTGCCACCCTGGGGCAGCCCGGCGCGTACACCTCGTTTTTCGGCCCTGACCCCTTAAATCTGCTGGGCGTGGTCATTCTGACCTCCCTGGGTACCTGGGGACTCCCGCAGATGATCCACAAGTTTTATACCATCCGCAGTGAGAAAGCCATCGCCACCGGCACGGTGATCTCCACCGTATTCGCCATCGTGATCTCCGGAGGAAGCTATTTCCTGGGCGGCTTCGGCCGGCTGTTCGACGGCCCGGCCGTGTACAACGCGGCGGGAGGCGTGGCTTACGATTCCGTTATCCCGGCCATGCTCTCCGGCCTGCCGGACCTGTTAATCGGAATCGTGGTCATGCTGGTGCTCTCCGCCTCCATGTCCACGCTGTCCTCCCTGGTGCTGACCTCCAGCTCCACCCTGGCCCTGGATTTCATCAAGGGAAACCTGATTAAAAATATGAAGGACAAGACCCAGTTAATCCTGATGCAGGGTCTGATTCTGGTATTCATTGTGATCAGCGTGGTGCTGGCCCTGGATCCCCCGGACTTTATCGCCCAGCTCATGGGAATCTCCTGGGGCGCTCTGGCCGGAGCTTTCCTGGCCCCCTTCCTCTACGGTTTGTACTGGAAAGGCGTGACCCGGGCCTCCGTCTGGTTCAGCTTCCTCATCGGCGTGGGGATCACGGTGTCGAACCTGTTCCTTCATTATATAGCCTCGCCCATCAACGCGGGCGCAATCGCCATGGTGGCCGGACTGATCGCCGTGCCCCTGGTATCCCTGATCACCCCCAAACTTTCCCAGGGGCTGACGGACGGGGTGTTCTCCTGCTATAATGATTTGGTGGAGGCTACCACGAGGAAGGTTCTGCCGGAGGATAAGGACTTTGATTCGCCGGCGTTTCGGAGGAGGAAACGGTAGATTAATATGTAAAAGCCCCGGCTATGGATAGTCGCCAATTAAAATCGGCAACAGCCTTTAGCCGGGGCTTTTGTTATAGTTATCTATCTGTAAATTACCGCTATACCCGAAATAGTCTCCCCGAATACTCTCTCACCAGACGTTCATTGTACTCAGGGCCTCCGTCCACGTTGGAGCTCATATATACCGGTGGAACAAAGCCTGCTTCCAGCATGATAGAAATAGCCTCCAGCACTGTGCTCACCGTCAAAACGGTGGTGGTAATGGTGGAAGTGGCACAGACCTTCTCCTCCAGGCCAGGTAAAGACACCGCTGCGTCCCCGAACTCCCCTTTGATATCCAGCACCACATCCGCCAGATCATAAAGGTGTCTGCCAGAAGAATGTCTGGATGAAAGCTTTCTGGAATTTTCCACGGAAGTGATGGCGATGACCTTCACCCCCTTTTCCTTTGCGCACATCGCCACTTCGATGGACAGCGGATTCCGTCCTGAAAAAGACGTTACCACGAACACGTCCTCAGGCCGGATATCCGCGTGCTCCATAAAGCGTGTTCCCACCCCCTCCACCATCTCGTATTTGGTGCTATTGGGAAAATACATTTCTTTAGCTGGAATCAGTCCGCCTGCGCGGATACAGAACTCCGAGGAGCCTACCCGGGAATGCCCACTTCCGAAGGACTGCACGATGCCACCCTTCATAATGCTCTCCGCGATCAGCCTGGCCGCGGCCTTCACCGTTTCCCCTTGGGATTCTCTCAAATCTGCCAGCTGCTTCTCCACAATGTCAATAAAACCTTCGTATCCCATAATCTCCCCTCTTTCTATTTGTGAAAAATTCGGTGCGCATACTGTTCCACCAGCGCCTGGTTTACTTCCCGGCCTCCGTCCACATTATAGCTGCGGTAAATGGGCGGCTTAAATCCCCGATTCAACATTAGCTCCACCGCCTCCAGCACCGTACACTGGATCAGTAAGGACGCGGCGGCTGTGGAGGTTGCACAGACCTTGGTCGGCATGCCTGCCAGTTGGATTGCCGCATCCCCGTATACGCCCTTGGTATCCAAAATTACGTCCGCGAAATCCCGGACCATTTTTCCGCTGGAATGGGTGGAGGTCAACTGCATAGAGGACTCACAGGCTGTTACCACAATCAGCGGAACCCCCGCCTCCTTAATTTTCATGGCCACCTCCACGCCAAGGGGATTTCGACCCGCATGAGTGTTGATCAGGCACACATCCTCCGGCCGGATCTCCACTTTCTCCATCATGATTGTTCCCACGCCTTCCAGCTTTTCATAGGGATTGTATTCCACTGGCCCCATAGATTTCACTGGGACGAGACCTCCAGCCCGCTCCAACAGGTCTGAAGCCCCCACGTAGGAGTGTCCGTTGCCGAACACCTGCACCACGCCCCCCTTCATAATGCTCTCCGCAATCAGCCCGGCCGCCTGGTGGATGTGCTCTCCCTCCGTCCTGCGGATCTCCCGGAACATTTTCGCAACCTCATCAAAAAACAGTTCGTAACTCATTCCTTTCCTCCTTCACACCGGGGAACCTGCTCAAAACCCGGGCCCCCTGCTTTTTTCAGATACTCCATCAGATCTTCCTCCTGGCTGTCAGGCACCAGCTTTGCCGTCAGCCTGATCCCCCGCCGGTTCAGCTCTAAAAACGCCTCCAGCTCCTCCGGCGTTACATTGATATACTTCTTAACGCAAACTGTATTCTGCCTGCTGGACAAATTTCCGGCGTTTACCTGCTCCAGCTTCACCCCCGCCTTCACCAGACGGAGAATATCCACGGGAGACCGGGCGATCAGCAGCACCTTCTGTCCCTCATATTTCCCAGCACAGATGTTATTGGCCGCGTTATCCACCGAAATGATGGAGGAACGAAGTCCGGCGGGAACCACCAACCGCAGGGCAGCCTTTCGCATCTCGTCCCCAGCCACCTCGTCGTTGGCCACCATAATCCGGGAAACACCCAGATAGTTGCACCAGAACACCGCCACCTGGCCATGAATCAGACGGTCGTCGATCCGGGCGTGCACAATTCCTCTGAAATTCATCTATAATGCCTCCTATCCCAAAATTCCCAGGGCGCTTAACACCACCGACAGTCCGATGATCATGAAAATTGCCTTAGTGCTCGTCACCTTCTCCTTGCCCAGCAGCCAGTAGACCAGAAGCACCACCAGCACCGGGATAAAGGACGGCATGATCTTATCCAGTATCTCCTGCATCACCAGGGTCACCTCGCCGGACTGGAACACATAGGGTACGTTTGCCTTTACCACTGACGGCACCAGAGCGCCCACTACGGTCAGTCCCAATATGCTGGCCGCCTCCGTGATCCGGTTCATGGTCCCGCTCATGGAAGTAACCATTTTGGTGCCCTCCCGGTAGGAAATCACCATCAGCTTCTGTTTGATCAGCTGACGGACCACCGCCCACAGCATAAAGGCGAATACCCCCGCCGGATTCCCCTGAAGAGCCAGGTAAGCGCCCACGGAAAAGATAATCACCTGAGCAATCACGTGGAAAATGGTATCTCCCACCCCTGCCAGCGGCCCCATCAGGCTGGTCTTGACCGCTGATACCGTCTCCAGGGAATCCACGCCCCCGGATTCCTCCATGGCAATGTCGATGCCGAATATGATGGGCAGCAAAATGCCGTTGGTATTCATAAACTGAAGGTGAGTGTTCAGCGCCTTCTTCATATCTTCCTGATCCGGGTACAACTTACGCAGCACCGGCAGCATGCTGAAGCAGTAGCCCAGTCCCTGCATTTTTTCATAGTTCCACGCGCTCTGTCCTGCCAGCGACCATCGCCATATCACACTCATTAGATCCTTTTTAGTGATTTTTCCTGTCTCCTTACTCATCTTCATCCACCCCTCCCGTCAATACGGACGGCTGTACCGTCTCAGCTCTTCTGTATGCGATGGATGCCAGCGCTGCACCCGCAATGGCGATTCCCAGCATAGGCACCTTTAAGTACGCTGCGAACAGAAAGCCAATCAAAAGATACGCATAATATTTCCGAACCGGCAGATAGCGCAGCAGAATCGCGATTCCAACTGCCGGGAGCAGCCCTCCCGCTATCTTGAGTCCGTCCATCAGCCAGACCGGCAGGAAATTCAGAACTGTCTGGGTAATCTCGGTGCCGAAGGTAAGGAACACGGCCACCGGAATCGCCCGTGAAAGGCCCCAGTTTAAATTGCCCATCAGGTTGATTATCTCAATTTTTTTCAGATCTCCCTCCTTGGCGTACCGGTCCGCTTTGTGCTGGATAAAGGTATTGCACATTCTGCCCAGAATATCCAGCTGTACCATCAGAAGTCCCACCGGGACTGCCAATCCCATGCCAAATCCCATGTCCTCCCCCGCTACCACACAGAGGGCCGTACCGATCACCGCGGCTCCCATATAGTCTGGCACCACGGAGCCGCCGTAGCTGGACACCCCCAGTATCATCAGCTGAAGGGTGGCTCCGATAGCCAGTCCCAGCGTCATGTCCCCCATGACCAGACCGGTAAACCATCCTGCGATCAGCGGTCGATTTAACCCTAGATCGAAATGAAACTGATCATAGACCGCAAAAAACGCATACACCGTCAACACAAAAATCTGCCATACTGCAATCTCCATACCCTAACCTCCTTTTCTCTCTCACTCGTCCTCGCTGTTTACAATCAGGCTGGCCGCCTCCAGATTGATATCCCGGATACCTCCGTGCCCCGCCTCCATCACCGCCTCCACGGCCTGGGAAAGGCTTCCGCGCTGGTGGGTCAGTGCCTCTAATACCATGGGCAGATTCACCCCGGAAACTGCCCGGATTCCGCTGTAGCGGGCAAGAATCTCCGCAATCACCAAATTACAAGGCGTGCCTCCGAACAAATCCGCTGCGATCAGAAGACCGTCCGGCGTCAACAGCCGTTTAACCTCCCGCTCCAGCCGCAGCGCAAAGTCCTGTTTGGATTCACCACCCATGATTCCCACCGCTCCGATTCCGTCTGTCTCCCCGGAAATCATGCGGATCGTCTCCCGGTAGGCCTCTGCAATCCCCCCATGGGATATGATCAGAATATGATACAATCCCTTCACCTCCTCTCTGTACTTCTGCCAATTTATAATGCAAGTTCTGTGCCAATCTACAAAAAAAGAGAAAAATCAACTCTTTTTTATGCAAAAGAGCCAACTTTCCTCTTGTATATTTGGTCAAATTATCCTCATCTCACTCATCCAAATTTCGGTCCGCTTTTACGTAGTCGTAGATGTAGCGGATCTCTGCCACCGGAATCTCGACAGAATAGTAGGATTCTACGACAGAAAAGCAATTTTTCACATTCACCACAAAATCTCCGTGTCTGTCGATAAATCTGTCGATTCCAGCCTCCTCTGCCGTATCCCTGCGCAGCACAAGACGCTCGATCAGGCAGCAAAGATGTAGATAAAGGCCGGTAACCGTCTGTTTGGAAAAGGAATATCCCACCCGGCGCTGAAGCTGCTCAAGGGCATCGCTAACCAGGCTTAACACCTTTTCCGCATTCAGGATAGTCAGGTAGTCCAGGATATTCTGTAGTGAGAACTGGTGAATCAAATTCTGCTCCAGCGCCTGGATCTCATCCGGGGTATAATAATCGGAAAAGAGCCGCCCCAAAAGCCCCACGTCCTGGGAGGAGACCAGCTGATCCAGGCTGATAAAGGGAACTGAAGGTATTTGGGTATCCAGAGTCCCAATAATAAATTTCACATGATACTGGGCGAACACAGGCGCCTGAAGCCCCTCCTCCACCAGTCCGGCGTAATCATAGGTACGGATGGACGCAGGAATAGGGCGGGGCAGACAATTTTCCAAAAGCCGGGTAATCTTTGTGGCCATCTCCAGCCCGGTAGCGCATACCGCCAGAATCACATCTTCCTTTTTACGGTTGCAGGCTATACGGCAATTTGAGCGGCCAGCTGCCGCCGCGGCCTCCAGCGCCGGTTCAAGGGGTTCCCCCGCCAGCAGACGGCGTCCCAGCTCCAGCGCCAGCCCCAGGGACACGTTATCTGCGAATCCCACATCCGCATTATCCAGGTCCCGCACCCGCTCGAATATCTGCTCCAAAGACCCCAGATCCACCAGGAACACAAATTCCGTGCAGCCTCGCAGCTTTTTAAGCCGTCCCAGCAGATTGGCGATCACCTGCTCCGCCGGAACCGCCAGAGGCATGTCCACGGCATCGTATACGTAAGCGCCCAGAATGGCGTTGGCAGCGGCGGCCATGCTGCCGGCGGCAGAGTGGCCGTGGCAGAGGATAAAGCACTGGGCCTTGTCCAGATCCACATCCCGCAGATTGGACTTGACTGCCAGCGTTAGAAATACCCTGTCCATATTTCCGGTAGTAATGCCGATATTTTTTTCCAAAAATTCGCAGATTTCCTGGGAAATGGACCGTTCCTTGCGCAGCTTTTCTTCCATCAGGCCGTCCAATGCCCTGGAAAGGCGTCCAGAGTCTTCCTCTCTGCCGGCCAGAGAACGGTTATAAAAATGCATTGCCAGAAAACGGCTCTCCCGGCTGTGAAGGGCCAACGAATACTTTCCCGCTAGAAGACTGCTCACACTCTCCATCAGGCTCTCAAACAGGCGGTAACGGGGCGTTGTCAACACCCCCTCCGCATAGGACAGCCTGTCGTAATATCCCTCCAGACGGGACAGCATAATCTCCAACAGACGTGAGAAATCCCTGCCGCGCTCCAGATAGGCCTGATATTCCCGGAGCAGCTGAGCGTAGACGCTGTTTTCGCTGCGCTCCGCCCGGAATTTCCGGTCCAGCTCCTCCAGGGAAATCAGACCGTCCTCCTCAAGTGCCTCTCCATAGGGTTCCCCTGCGGACAAAAGAAGGCTTTCCGGCAGACTGGAAAGGCGGATACAGAGAGGCCCTTTATTCTCCCTCCCATCCCCGCTCTGCCATGCCAGAAACGCATTGGCGCAGCATGCACGGACACAGTTCTTGATCTCTCCGATGTTTCCGTCGAAATTCGCAGTCATCAACAGGTGATATACCCGACGGCTAATGTAAAACTGCCTTCCCGTGGTACGCATCTCTTCCCGGAACAGGCGGCAGATCAGCTCATGCCGCTCATCCGCCGGGCGCTCTGCTATGGACGGTATATGGCAGATCAAAGGAATGCGCCTGAGCAGGGTTTTTACCAACACCTTTTCCGGCTCTTCCGTGGTGGCGAATATCAGGCGCACTTTAGAGCTGTGCCAGTTCACGTTGTCCCCCATACGGTGGTAAATGCCCTTGTCCATAAACAGGAACAATTTTTCCTGACACTCAGGCCGCAGGCAGTGGACCTCGTCCAGGAACAGCACCCCTCCGTCAGCAGCCTGCAGCAGCCCTGCGCTCCCCGCCACTGCCCCCGTGTAGGCGCCCTTCACGTGCCCGAACAGGTTGGTGGCCATCAGCTCCGGGTTGTTGGCGTACTCAGAGCAGTTCAGGGTCACAAACGGCGCGTCCCCTTTCAGAATCCCCCGGTTCACCCCGTATTCGTGCATCAGCTGGGCCATCATGCTCTTTCCGATCCCGGACTCGCCGTTGAGCAGCACGGGCAGACCGGCCGGCGGATAGGCCATCGCGGATTTGAGCTGTTCCACACATGCCTCCAGGCTTCCCCTGTGTCCGATCAGCTTGCCAAAATCCCGTGCCTCTCCCTGGACCTGCTCCGCTTCCCCGGGCTTCAATGTGTCCCGCAGAGCCTTTAACGTATCGTAGACGCTCCAGGGCAGAGACACGCCGTAAAGCTCCTCCAGAGTCCTTCTGTCCAGAAACAGCACGGGACGGCTCTTGATCTTCACGAACTCCCCCCGCTCCACATACTCGTTGAGA
This sequence comes from Enterocloster lavalensis, assembly GCF_046603895.1. Taxonomy (NCBI): domain Bacteria; kingdom Bacillati; phylum Bacillota; class Clostridia; order Lachnospirales; family Lachnospiraceae; genus Enterocloster; species Enterocloster lavalensis. The sequence goes on along the minus strand of NZ_CP176637.1, from coordinate 5,647,164 downwards.
TACTGGCTCACCGTATTCCTGCCCGCTCCCAGCTCCCCAGCCAGCTCTCCGGCGGTCAGCCCCTCCGGCAGATCCCACCGGATATCACGGGTATTACTCACAATCCGTTCATACACCAATTTCTGCGTTTTCAACATCTTCTATTCCCCCAGCCGTTCCACGTAAACCATATCCCGCCCCGCTTGTACCTTTTCCGCCATTATAGCACAGGCTATCTGACTGGTACAATAAGGGGGGAATACGGCTGGAATGCAACGACGGAGCATGACTGCATAACTGTGGAAACTCGAAAGGGTAACGCAAAAGAAAAAGCCGCAAAAGAAAAAAGAAACACCCATCTTGACAAATATGCATAAACACGTATAATAATATTAACAGAACCCACCACGCCTCTGATTTTCATGCGCAACCCGGTGGGACTTTCTCATTTATGGGGGATTTATGTTTCAGTATCCAAAACAAATATTAACGATCGCACAGCAGATACAGTCATATATTGATGCAGGTATGGAGATTGCTTCTAAAGATGAGGTAGAAAAGGCATTAAAAACAATTGGATATTATCGTCTTAGAGGATATTCTTTTCAACTATATGACAACTCTTCAAAAAAATTTATTCCAGGAATCAATTTTGATGATATCCTGAAATTGTATCATTTTGATCAACAACTTTCTGATATTATTTTCTCCATGATATCAAAAATAGAAGTTGCATTAAGAGTTCGTCTGGTTGAGTCTTTGCTGATTTATGGAGAGGCATTGATTTTGCAGGATTCGTCAATTTTCAATGACAAGAAAATGTACTGGCAGAATATGTCAACAATAGCTTCCGAGATAGCGCGCTCCAACGATGTGTTTATTAAACACAATTTTGATAAACACGAAGGTGAAGTACCGGTATGGGCAGTAGTGGAAGTAATATCGTTTGGGACATTATCGAAAATAATTAAAAATTTGAAAACTGGTCCGGGAAGTGCATATTCAGTTTTAGCAAACAATTATAAATATATATCTAAAAAAGGAAATTTGGTAAACCCGTCACTAAAGATATTTACATCTTGGATACAGGCAGTTGCAGTGTTGCGTAATATGTGCGCACATAATTCCAGAATATACAATAGAACGATACATACAACACCGCAGATACTTGATGTCGATAAAATTACGCCTTCTCCAGCTCATAACGGTTTATATCAAATTTTGTTGGCAATGAAATATTTGAGATCATCTGATGATGAGTGGAAAACATTTGTCAGCGAGTTGAATACGTTATTTCAAGACAATAAAAAAATTATCAGCCTTGGCGCAATGAATTTTCCCACGGACTGGAACGCACATTTAAGTGTTTAGAATCTGATTTTAAGCATAGAATATAAGGCAGACCTAATCAAGCATATTGTGCTCAAACCGATTAGGCTTTCGGCGAAGTGTTACGATAAACACTTCGCCATTTTATATGGAGAGATACTTTTTCACCCCACCCCCAGCTTCACCACCACCTTCAAAAACCTCTGCCTCTCCCCCGTATGTGCCACCGCCTGGTGCCCATCCCAGGGAAAAGCGGCGTAAAACATGCCCTCTGTAATCTTCACCACATGCTCCCGTTTTCCCGTCAGCCGCTCTGCGTCCTTCTCCTCCTGGTACGGGATCACGGTCTCCAGCCTGCGCACGTCCTCCCAGGCCATCTCCTCGCTGCCCTCCGCCATGATCTGGACGTCGATGTAGTTTCTGTGGGCCTCGAAAGTCCCCTCTGAGATGGGCCTTGTCTCGCCCTGCTGTACCATGAAATATCCGCCCTCAAACTCATACCGTCCTGGCGCAAGTCCAGCGCCGTTTTTCACCGCAGCAACCGCCTCCAGCCCCTTCCTCAGGTTCGGCAGCAGCGCCTCATACTTCAAAATATTGTCCACATGATCGATTATCATCTCACAACCGCCTCCTCTCTCACAGCGAAAACTGGATTCCGCAGAAGGCGAAATACAGCACCGGCAGCAGCACTCCCTGTACCCGTGAGAGCCTGCCACGGATCAGGGCCGGAACCGTCAAAAGCAGCATGGCCGCCAGCATAACCGGGATGTCCAGTACCAGGGAAGCGTTCTGCCCGAAGAGCACCGCGCTCTGGGGAACGCTGAAGGGGGCCAGGGATACGGAAACGCCGCTGACCAGCACCAGGTTGAACAGATTGGCGCCGATCACATTTCCAAGGGAAAGAGCGCCGTGCCCCTTCACCAGGGAGGTGATAGCCGTCACCAGCTCCGGCAGGGAGGTTCCGAGGGCCACGAAAGTCAACGCAATCACGGATTCCGGCACGCCCATCGCCTGGGCGATCAGGGTTCCGTTCTCCACCAGCAGCTTAGCGCCCACCGCGATGAGTATCGCGCCGATCACCAGCAGCACCAGATTCACCCCCAGGGACCGTACATTTTCATCCCCGTCCTCCGGGGCCTGAGGGCTGTTTTTCATCTGGGACACCGTGGTGAACATATAGACCACAAAGATCCCCAGCAGCACGAACCCGATAGTACGGCTGAAATACCCCAGGAAATAGGCCACGCCAGTGTAAATGACGGCTGCGATGAAGAAAAACAACACCGGCGTGCGCAGGGTCTCGCGGTTAATCTTCCCCGGCTTGATGGCCACGGTGATGGCCGCAATCAGCGCGGTATTGCAGATCACGGAACCGATGGCGTTCCCGTAGGCCATCTCGCTGTGGCCCGTCAGCGCGGAGGTGGTGGAGACCATAACCTCCGGCAGCGTGGTTCCAATGGAGACCACAGTGGCTCCGATCAGCAGCTCCGGCAGATGAAATTTACGGGCAATGCCCGTGGCGCCGTCCACAAACCAGTCTCCGCCCTTGATCAGGCAGACCAGGCCGACGATAAACAGCGATACGCAAATAAACATGCTCATTTCTCCTTTGACTTAGGGACGGCTGGCCGGAAATTGCTTCCGGCCAGCCGCCTGAATTGTTATGCTGGGAAAACCTGCCGCGGCGAGGGGAAACCTGCTGCGGCGAAACAACCCGCTACATCGGGAAAATCACAGCCGCCGCCACGCTCAGCGCGATGATGCGGATCAGATACATGGGCACCGTGAATTTCCAGAATTCCGGCAGCTTGTATTTGCCCATACCCATGATCATGGCGGGCATACCGTCGATGGGCATGTAGCCGCCCTGCCATCCCGATACCACCACCGCTGCCGCGGCTGCGGTGGGATTGAGGCCCAGGCTCATGCAGGCCGCGATGGCGATGGGTGCGAATATGTACACGGAGCCCATGTTGGAACCGGTGAAAGTTGCGCAGGTACTGGTCAGCAGCGCGAACAGGATGATGACCAGAAGGGGCGCCACGCTGGTGCCCAGGGCGGTTGCGATGGCTTCGCCGATCATGGCCGTGAAGCCGGAATTGGCCAGGGCGTCGGCCACACCGATGACGCCCGCCATCATCAGGATTACCGGAGCGAACATGTTCTCGCGGAACTCCTTAAAATCAACCACCTTCATGAAGAGCAACGCCATGGCGGACAGGCCGGGAATCACATAGGCCATGTTGCCCAGGGTGTTGATGAGCATCATGCCCACCACGCTAACCACGAAGGCCACAACGGTTACTTTTTCTTTCCAGGGCTCCATGGGAACCGCTTTTGTCTTCTCGATCTTCTCGTGGGCATCCTCCTCGGCCGCCGCGATGGGATGGTCGGGAAGCAGTCTATAGGCCACCAGGGACCAGGCCAGGAAGGCCACGGCCATGGCGAAGTTCACCGCCGAGAACTTGATCATGGATACCGGCTCCATAAAGCCCGCCGTCTCCAGAACAGAGCTCACCACGCCGTAATAGAGGGCCACGTTGATGCGGATCAGCGGATGGTTGGTGGCGAAACCCAGAGGCATCATCAGCTTGGAGGTGGGCATTTTCTTGGTGTAGGGGATGGTGGAAATCAGGGACAGAATCAGCACATAGTAGCCGGTATTTCCGCCGCCCACCAGGCTGGCGCCCACCATGACCACGATCACCAGCAGGGCGTAGCTCTTGTAGCCGCCTCTGTTTACCAGGGCGATCAGGGCTTCCTTTACCTTATCCATGGCCCTGGTCTTCTGCACGCCCGCCAGCACCACCATGAAGCTGGCGATCATGATCACGCTGGAGTTTGTGAATCCGGCAAATGCCTCGGGCACGGTGGACAGTCCCGTTACCACCAGCAGCATACAGGCCAGAAGGGGCGGCGCGCCGAAGGGGAGCACGTCGAACATGATCAGCCCGATCATGATCACCAGTATTGCAAGGGCAAGAATCATTTGGATTGTCATTTCATTTTCCTCCTTCTCACTGGACCTTGGCTGAGGTCGGATTGTAGAGTCCTACCGTCTCGCGCTTTTTGCCCATGACGTCCTCTTCCGTAAAGCTCATATATTTCACGCTGAGGCGGTCCTTGTAGGCAAATGCCAGGTGGAGCCTGCCGTCCCTGCCCTGCATGATATAGGGGTATTCATACTGCCGGTTGTTGGTCTTGTTCTCGTCTCCCATGTAGCCCTCGCCCCGCTCCATATAGCGGATCATGGGGAATGTGAGGCCGCCGTCCTCGGACAGCGCCACGGCTACGGGGCAGCGCAGGCCCGGCTAGGAAGCGATGCCCGGCGTGGGACAGGGCGTGCAGGTGGGATTGTAGGCCACGGCGATTCTTCCGCTGGCAAGCTTCACCGCGCTGATGCTGGAGTTGTTGTTGGGCAGAACCGTGGGAACCGGCTTGGTCCAGGTGTCGCCGTAGTCCAGGGACTCGCTGCGGTAGATATTGTCCGCCGCGCGGCTTCTCATGAAGGCTGCCAGGTGACCCGGCTCCAGCTCCACCACGTTGGCGTGAACCGCGCCGTTACTCTCAGGCATATCCACCATTTTCCAGGTCTTACCCTGATCGTCGGAGATGCGGAAGGCGGTGGGATCGCCGGTGAGCCCCAGCTCGGAGTCCGTGCAGATCCAGTTTCCGAAGATCCAGCGTCCGTTGGAGAGCACCTGGATGGGCTGGCGGCAGAAGCTTCCCTCCTCCGGGAATACGGTCTCGTAATCGCTCCAGGTCTCGCCCCCGTCCGCGCTCTTCTGGCAGCGGATCACGGATGTGAACTGCATGTTGTCCTTGCCCTCCACTCTGGAAAGCTGGGAGGTGTACATGGCCCAGACCTTTCCGTCCGGCCCTGCGAAAAGGGACGGGTTCTGCTCGCTCCGCTCGGGATCATGGGATACCAGAACCGGCTCCTCCCACCGGTCCGCTCCCTTTTTCAGGCGGGCGCAGATCACGTTCACGTCCGCGTTCCCCTCAAATGAACCTGCGAACCAGACGCAGAGCATATCCCCGTTTTCCAGCTCCAAAAGCCCCGGCCCGTGGGCGGTCTTGTAGCCCCCCGGCGGGAGAACCGCCTCCACAGTCCCCATTTCCTCGTTCCAATACATCGTTCCGTCCGGTGTCAACCCTGGCAATTTTGCGTATTCCATAATCGTTCCCCTTCCTTTTTTACGGTATTATTCTTTGGTTTCAGCCATGCGGATGGCGTAATCCATGGCGTTGATCAAACTCAGCTCGCTGGCAAGGCCCGTGCCCGCCTGGTCAAATGCGGTTCCGTGGTCCACAGAGGCCCGGATGATGGGCAGGCCCAGGGTGATATTCACTCCGGCTACCGCGTCCCATTTCTGTGCTTCATGATTGTATACAAATCCCACCACCTTTAAGGGAATGTGCCCCTGGTCGTGGTACATGGCCACCACAATGTCGTACCAGCCGCCCCTGGCTTTGGAGAAAATGGTGTCCGGCGGAACCGGTCCGTCCGCCAGGATTCCCTCGGCTCTGGCCTCCTGGATGGCAGGGGTGATCTCCTCGATCTCTTCCCTTCCGAACATGCCGTTCTCTCCGCTGTGGGGGTTGAGGCCCGCCACGCCGATTTTCGGCTCCGGGATTCCCAGCTTACGGCATGCCTGGTGGGCGATGCGGATCACCTCCAGAACGCGGTCCTTCTTCACCCGGTCGCAGGCTTCCCTGAGGGAAACGTGGGTGGACACATGGACCACTCTCAGGTTCTCGTGGGCCAGCATCATGGTGTATTTCTTTGTGCCGGTGTAGTCCGCGTAAATCTCGGTGTGGCCGGAGTAATGGTGCCCCGCCAGGTTCATGGCTTCCTTGTTCAGCGCGTTGGTCACCGTGGCGTCCACCTGGCCGTCCATGGCCAGCTCAATGACCTTCTTCACATACTGGAAGGCTGCGTTTCCGGCCATGGCGGAGACTTCTCCCCGCTTCAGCTCCTTCATGTCCACCATCCCCATGTCGTAGACGTCGATGATGCCGTATTCGTACAGCGCTTCGCTGACATCCCCGATCTTATGGATTTTCAGCTTGCCGGAGAGGCCGGTAATCTTTAATGCCTCCTCCATCACCGCTGCATCTCCCACCACAAGCGGCTTGCAGCGCTCATAGACCGCCGGGTCCGACAATGCCTTCGCGGTGATCTCCGGGCCGATGCTGGCCGGATCACCCATGGTAATACCGATTATTTTCATAACTGCCGTTCTCCTTTCCTGGACTGTCACTTATTTTTGTACTCCCCGTAGTAGGTGTCGATGGTCCTTTGGATCGCCTCCACCGCCTCCTGGGGTAAAATGCCGAAGGGCTTTCTGCAGGGCCCCACCGGCTGTCCGATCAGGTTGGTGGCGCACTTGACAACGGAGTTGGGGTTGCCGTATTTGAAGCATTCCCTGATTTTGGAAATGGCGTTCTGGGCCTTCTTCGCGCCCTCCATGTCCCCCCGCAGATAGCTCTGGTAGATATCCACCATAACCGTGGGAAGGATGTTGGCGATCGCGGTGATTCCGCCCTTGCCGCCTGCCAACAAGGTCCAGAGAATCAGGGCGTCGTTGCCGGAGAGAACTGCGAAATCCAAACCCTCGGTTTCCTGGATGTACTGGAGAATGTTGTTGAAGTTGCCGCTGGAATCCTTGACGCCTGCGATATTTTTAAATTCGCCCGCCAGGCGCTTCACGGTGGCCGGAGCCAGGGACGCACCGGTTCTGGCCGGGATGTTGTACATTACCACCGGAAGGTCCACCGCCTGCGCCACCTGGGCGTAGTGCTGGTACAGCTCTTCCTGGCTGATGGCCGCGAAATAGGGGGTGATGACGGAGAGCACGTCCACGCCGATCTCCTGGGCCTTTCTGGACAATGCCACGGTCTCCTCGGTGCTGATGCACCCGGTGCCCGCGTACACCGGAACCCGGCCCTTTACCTCGTCCACGAAAATCTCCATCACCCGGATTTTTTCCTCGGCGGACATGATGTAAAACTCGCCGTTGGTGCCCAGGCAGAACACCGCGTCCACTCCCGCGTCGATCTGCCGGTTGATCTGTCTGCGGAGCTCCGCCTCGTTGATGCTGCCATCCTCATGCATGGCAGTCTGCATTGCCGCGATAATTCCTTTGATCTCTGTCACGTTTTAATCCTCCTTCAGCACGTTCAAATAGATGGAACGAATGTCTTCAAGGCTCAATTCCTTCATGTTGTTGACCAGAAGCCTCTGCTGCCTGCTCCCCGCGTCCACCAGGAAGTCCAGATCTTCCATTTTGACGCCGAAGGCTTCCAGATTCGTGGGGATGTTGGTGTTCTTCACGATTGCGGCGATCCGCCCGATCATGTAATCCGCCTTTTCCTCCCCGCTCCCCGCCGACTGTTCCGGGTACACCGCGTCGCAGAGCTGCGCCAGCCGTTCTGCGCAGGCGTCCTTGTTGAACGCCATCACATGGGCAAACAGTATGGCGTTGGACACGCCGTGGGGGATGTGGTACTTGCCGCCCAGGGGATAGCTCAGGGCGTGAACCGCGGTGGTGCCGCTTCCGGTGATGGCCACGCCGCCGTAAAACGCGCCCAGCAGCAGGTTGTTCTTCGCCTCCATGTCGGAGGGATTTTCGTAAGCCCGCTCAATGTTGCGGAAAATCAGCTTCGCGCCCGCCGCGGCGTAGGTGTCGCTTAACGGGGTCGCTTTCTTCGAGGTGTAGCACTCTACCACATGGGCCAGGGCGTCCACGCCGGTGGCGGCCACGATGGAGGCGGGCAGCCCGGCGATCATCTGCGCGTCCAGGATCACGTAATCCGGTATCATTTCCGCGTTCACAATGCCCTTTTTGGACTGCTCCTCCGGGATGGCCACGATGGCATTGCAGGTGGCCTCGGAGCCGGTGCCGCAGGTGGTGGGGATCATCACGGTTTTCAGCTGCTTGGACGCTAAAAGCGGATTGTCCAGCAGGTCCTTTACCTTGTAATCGGAGCCTTTTAACAGGGAACAGAGCTTGGCCGCGTCCATGACGCTGCCGCCGCCGATGGCGATGATAATGTCGCCGTTTTCCCGGTTCATCTGCTCCACCACCGCCTCCACGTCGCCGTAGGCGGGTTCCGGCTTCAGCTCGTCGAACACCTGATAGTCCACGCCGCAGCGCTCCAGCACGGCCAGCAGCTTGTCTAAAAGCCCCGCTCCGGCCACTCCCTTGTCGGTGAATACCAGGGCCTTTTTGGCGGACTCCTGTTTTAAGATTGTCTGAACATCCTCAATGCTTCCCATTCCTGAATATACGCAGGAAGGAATTTTAATCTGATATCCCATTTTCCTCGCCTTTCTGTTTTCCTTTTAATTCTTCCGTCAGCTCCGGCAGCAGGTTTTCATCCCCGAAGCCGCCTGATTTTGTGATCATGTGATATTCCCGGCCGTTGTAATCCAGCTTCGTCAGCACGCAGCCCGGGCGAATCTGCCGGATGGGCTTAAGCTCCCACTGCCCGATCTCCTTCATGAATCCCAGCAGCGTGTCCCCGCCGGTGACCAGCCAGACGGCGTCAAGCCCGGCATCCAGCATTTGTTTTAAAATGATTCCCAGGGTTTCCGGGATTCTCTGTCGCACCGCTTCGGTGTCCATGCCAAGCCCTCTGGCGTACTCCAGGGTGTCCGGCGTCCCCTCCCGGTCGTTGGTGTCCAGGATAACGCAGTCTCTGCCGTTTCCAGCTTCCGTTATCTGCCGGACCCGCCGGTCTCCGGCTCCCGATCTCCAGAATTCCCGATCCAGCTTTTCCTCCGGTCTTATGTAAAATCTTGGGAATCCTACCTGTTCCCCCCGATCCAGCTGCTTTTTCGTGATGGGGTTCACGCTGCCGCAGATCACGAACAGCCTGTTCTCCAGCGTGGCCGCCTCCGGTTCCCTGCGTTCCAGGCCCAAAAGCTCCGGCAAAATGGAGGCGAACCCCGCGCAGCCTGCCAGCAGGCGGCTCTGTCCCGATGCGGCCAGCTTGGCGCCGATCCGCTCGATGTCCGCTTCGCTCAAGGCGTCGTATACCACAATGCCGGATTCTCTGCCGCTCAGCTGTTCCGGGTCCTCTGCAATGATTACGGGGATCCTGCTCTGCAAACCGATGATTTCCGCTACATTGTCCCGGGTGACCGGCTCGAAGGGATCGTTCCCGAATACACTTTGGCTGACCGGTAGACCGTCGATATAGTGTTTCCCGCCTTTGGTGATCCGGTTCATCCGGGGCAGGGCGGGCACGAAGCTTAAAACCTGTTCCCCCGACGCTTTCAGGGCCGCCTCCAGCTCGCTTCCGATGTTTCCCCGGAGGGCTGAGTCTGTTTTCTTATAAATATAAGGGATTCCCGCTTTTTTGCCGTCCGACACGATGGCGTCTATCTTGCGCCCTGCCTGCTCCGGCGAAGCGTGCCTGGTCTCCGCGTCCACCACCAGCACCGTGGTCTCCCCGGACCGAAGGCCCTCCTCCCAGCTTCTGTCATTTTCCATGCTGACAATCACTCTGGTGCGGATTCCTTTCTCCGCGAAATGCACCCCCGAATCCAGAGCGCCTGTGAAATCGTCCGCAATGATCATCAATTCAACCAATGTCTCACCTCCCGCCAGTCTGCGATATGTTTTGATTTGAAACATGTGTCTTGGTTTCTCTCTGTGGTTATAGAATAGCGCTTTTTGACGCGAGTTTCAAATAAAAACATAGGGATTTTTGTTCTTTTTTGAAACGTTATTGTTTTTATTTCTATTTTATGATATTATATTTTCATAATGAAACAGTTTTACAGGAATTCAGAAGGCATACAGGAGAGGGGAATTAAATCATATGGAAAAGAAATACCGCATACTGGGAATTGCGCCTTACGAGAATTTGAGAAATGCCATGGTCGCGGAAGCAGCGAAATATGAAGAGATCGAGATGGTGGTCTACACGGGGAACCTGGAGGACGGGGTTCAGCTGGCCCTGCAGCACATGGACGAGGGCTTTGATATCCTGATCTCCCGGGGCGGAACCGCGGAGCTGATCCGTCCGGTGGCCACCATCCCGGTTATCGAGATCACTTTGAACATCAACGATATTCTGCGGGCGATCCTGCTGGTGGGGAATCTCACCGAAGCCTACGCCGTGGTGGGTTATCCCACCGTCACCCAGCCCGCCCGCGTCCTGTGCGAGATGATGAATTACCGCATGAACATCGTCACCATCCACAGCCCGGAGGAGCTGGGCCCTGTGCTGAGGAAGCTGAAGGCCGGGGGCTGCAATTTCATTCTCTGCGACGTGATCACCGAGATGATGGCACGGGAGGCCGGCATGGAGCCGATCCTGATCCTGTCCGGGCCGGAGAGCATCGATATCGCCATCGAGTATTCCGTCAACATGTGCCGGGCCGTGGCGGAGACCAAAGCCAGAAGCCGCCTGTTCACAAAGGCCCTGGACATGCAGGGCATGAAAACCATTATTATGAAGCAGGATGGAACCATTCTGTTCTCCACCTACAATGAGAAGAATATCACGGCCGTCACCGGGTATCTGAAAAAACTGATGGAATCCCCCCATTCCATGTCCGCCAAGGCATTTCACATGATTGAAAATGACCTGTACTCCATCACGGCGGAGGAGGCGGATTTCCTGGGGGAACCCTGCTGCATTTTCTGCCTGGAGCAGAACCCCTTCCCGGTGGGCGGGAGCAAGCACGGCATCCGATTTTCCAATTATACCCAGGTCTCAGTGATGTACTCCAGCAGTTTCTATTCCCTGACCTCCAGCGCCAGGCTGATGGAGGAGAAAATCCGGCTGATCAACCAGAATACCCTTCCGGTGATGATTCTGGGGGAGCGGGGCTCGGGGAAAAACCAGCTGGCGGCCAAGCTCTATCTGGAAAGCTCCATGCAGAAATATCCCTATATTACCATCGACTGCCAAATCCTCAACGAGCGGACCTGGAATTATGTGATCAGCAACTACAATTCGCCGCTGAACGACAAAAACAACACCATTTTCATCAGCAATATCCAGGCCCTGTCCAAAAACCAGCAGGAGCGGCTTCTGTCCTTTCTGGTGGACACCGGGGCCCACAAGCGCAACCGGATCATCCTCTCCTGCTCCCAGACTCTGGAGCGGGATTCCCCGGACCCCTCCAGAAGCTTTATCGACTATCTGCCCTGCACCACCATCTACATGCCGCCGCTGAGGGAGCTGACCGATGATATCCAGAGCTCCAGCAACCTGTACCTCAACGCCATGAATGTGGAGATGTCCAAACAGATCGTGGGCTTCACGCCCGAGGCCCTGTCCCTGCTGATGAGCTACCAGTGGCCGGACAATTTCATGCAGCTGAAACGGGTGCTGGCGGAGCTGGTGATGCTCACCTCCACCGCGTATATCCAGCGGGACACGGTGTACGAGGCCATCGAGAAGGAAAAGCGCCAGTACGTCCCCACCACAGCCGACTTCTTCGACTACAACCGGTCCCTAAACGAGATGACCCGGGAAATTGTAAAGGTCGTCCTCTCCCAGTGCGGCGGCAACCAGACACTGGCTGCGAAACGGCTGGGGATCGGGAGGACGACCTTGTGGCGGTATCTGAATGAGGAGAAATAGGGAGTGGCCCGGCAGGTTTGTGGTGTGTAAAAATTCCTTCCCGCCTGGCGTACCGAGGGATTCTCCGGGCATTGCGGGGCGTCCCTTAAAGCAAGCTATTCCCTAATCCGTCAGGTACTCTACCTGCCTGCTCCCTGCCGGGCGGCGGAAATGCCGCAGGAACTCCCAGGCGGCCCGGCTCTGCTCGGGGATAGCCCCGTGGGGCATGTTTTTCATTATGGTGAACGCCACCCGGGGCAGCCCGTCCGGGCCGTGGTAGACCAGGGTTTTGAACCGGTCCCCCTGGAGGTAGCCCTGGGAGGTAGTGTAGTAGTTGTCGACGGTGCGGATTTCATCAGGGAGGAAATGGGTAGGGAGGGCGCGGCACTCTTTGGAATGGGCCTCACGGCGAATGGTGTGGCCTTCTTTAGATTGGCCCTCACTGCGAACGGCTGCCCTCTCTTCAGAATGGATCTCACAGCAAACGGCGGCCCCCTCTTCAGGACGGCCCTCACAGCAAACAGCGGAACTTTCTTTAAAACAGCCTTCATCGCGAACGGCGCGGTCCTTTTTAGAACAGCCTTCACAGCAAACGGCCGTCCTCTCTTCAGAACTGCCCCCACAGCGAACCGCCTTCTCTTCCGAACGGCCCCCGCAGCAAACGGCTGCCTTCTCTTCAGAACGGCCCCCACAGCGAACCGCCTTCTCTTCAGAACTGCCCCCACAGCGAACCGCCGTCCTCTCTTCAGAACCCCCCGCCCAACGATTCGCCGCCAGCATCACCTCCAGCTGTCCGTCCACATCCGTCCCTGCGGCGGGGTCCCTGTCCCCAACGCATACCCAGTAGGGCAGCTCATACCCGGACGACAGAAACACCGGGTTCACAACCTCCGCCGCCACCAGCCCCGGCGCATTTACGGGCGCGTTAAACGGCGCGATAGCTGCGAACAGCTCCGGCCATGTAGTCCCAACCTCCCGGGTGATCGCGCCGCCATTGGAAAATCCGGTCAGATACACCCTGGTGCGGTCCAGCCCGTAATCCCCGCAAATCTGCGCAATCATCGCTTCAAAGGCCAGCCCGTCCCGCTCCAGCTGCCAGATATTCCCCGGCGAATCCGGGCAGACCAGAACAAATGCCCGGGTCTCATCCGCCAGCACGTCCCAGCCATTCTTCTCGGCAAAGAGCCAGGCAGGCTCTCCCCTGCCGTGAACGCTGAACAGCAGCGGCAATCCCCTCACGTCCTCCGCAGAACATCCCTCAGGTAAATGCACCGAATATGCATACTCCAGACACCCCACCGTCACAGAGCGGTGGATAAACCGGTTAGACTGATAAAACTCCGTCCGCCCCAGGTGAAGTGCCAGCGTCCCGTCCGGCCCCGTTTTCCAGCGGACGGTGCGGTCAAAATACGCGTCCAGAATAGTGTGGGCCAGGGCCATACCAGAAACCTCCGTCCCCTCCGAAACCATCAGCCGCTGAGCCGGGTTTGCCTCATTTTCATAACAGGCCGCCGTGCACATCCCCATGGAAATCTGCTTCGGCTCCCACCCAAGCCCGCCCGAGACCCCGAAGTAATCCAAGGCCCGTCTGGTCTCCTCCTTCTGCGCCCCAATCAGCCAAAGGCTGCAGGGAATCTGGTCGTTTCTCACCCCATAATCACTGCCAATCTCCGGCACCATCCAATGACCCGAGCGCTTCTTCCCGGCCGAATAGTCCTCCGGCGCTCCCCCAATCAGAGCCGCGGCCGCAAACCGCCCCGGCTCCGCCACCAGGCAGTTTCCGGCAAACACCGCTCCGTCGCCGTATCCAGCCAGATAAATCATGGTCTCCCAGCACCAAATCTTCCCGCCCCGCCCGAACAGGCTCTTTCCGTTGCGGCTCTCCACTCCGCCCCGAATCCGATCGTAAATCTGCCCCGGAAGGTCGGCCGCTTCTGCCTTCCACCCCATCGGAGCCAGCGGAAGGATCAGCACCGCCCCGTCGTACTCAGCCAGCGCCTGCCAGCCCGACCGGACGGCGAACCCCTCCGCCGACGTCATATCCCCCGCCTCCTCCCCTGGCGCAAAAATAAAAATAGTCTTAGCCGGGTCATAGCAGGCCCTTGTGGAGACATACATGTAAAATCCGTTCCCCTCGTTCACGTATCCAGCCCTCCCATCACAGCCTGTTTTTCAAAAAACTGTAGGCGAACTGGTCGATCTCCTCCCCCAGGGAAGGGCCGTGTCCGCCGCCGGAATAAGCCACAAAGGTGGCGTCCGCCCCCGCCTTCGCCAGCGCGTGGTACAAAAGCTCGCTCTGCTCCGGGTCCACGATTTGGTCCCGCGCGCCCTGGAAAATGACCACCGGCGGGCAGTCCGCGCTCACATGGGTAATGGGGCTGCACAGCTTTGTCAGCTCGATAAAATGCCAGTCCGGGTGGCTGGGATCATTGCTCTCCAGCACCTGGTTCAGCGTGTGCAGGCTCCTCCCCGGGCCGGTGTAGCCCACAATCAGGGCCGGAATAATATTCGCCTTGTCATTGCCCACATTTTCAATCTCCGTGCCGGTCAGATCCTTGGGCGGGCCGTCCAGAGCCGCGGCGCTGGTGCGGATGCTCTGGCAAAGGTCCGCGGGAGCATAAAAGATTGCCGCAGCCTTGATGGAGCTGTCATACTCCAGGTTGCCGCCCACATCCCCTTCCAGCGCCTCACATTTCGAGCTAAATGCCAGCATAGACGCCAGGCAGCCCCCCGCCGAGTTGCCCAGAGCGCCGATGCGTTCAGGATCAATGTGATACTTCTCCCCGTTTGCCTTCAGAAAACGCACCACACCCTTGACGTCGTTGATACACGCCGGAAAAATGGACTGGCTCACCAGCCGGTAGTCCGGGCACACCACGGTGTAGCCCTCCCTGGTCAAACGGACCAGGTCACGGCAGTAAACCGCCTTCTGCGTAACCTGCTTATACTCTCCCCACATAAAGCCGCCGCCAAAAATATAGATGATACAGGGGCCGGGCTTATCCTGCCCGGCAGACTGGTAAATATCCAGTTTCAGGGTATAATCCTGCCCATCATCCAGCTTGACGGTCGCATAGGCCACATCTTCAAACCGCGGCTTTTCCTCCGGCGGACATAAAGGTTTTACGGTTGGCGGAACATACATAATCAAATACCTCCCATCTGAAATATCTATTATTTTAAAGAGAATTTCAGGGAAATGCAATCGAATGATATCTCATTTTCGTTTCATGTCAAAACACTTTTTATTGCCCATTCTAAATTAGAACTTATCCTCATCATTTTGTTCCTAAACGAAACACACTCAATTTTGAATCTATGTATTGATTACAAGAACTTTTTAGGATATACTTTGTATATACTGAAAGGAGGCATTTATATGATTACACAGGTAAAACCGTGGGGAAACAGTCAGGGAATCCGCCTGTCCAAAGAGCTTCTGACCTTAGCCGGAATTCAGAATAATGACTTTTTAGACATCGAAGTAGTAGACGGCAACATTATACTGAAAAAAATGTTCAAACACCGCACGCTTGAAGAACGGGCCGAAGAATTTGGTGGAAAGCTGGGACCCTACGATGAATTTGAATGGGGTGAACCAATCGGCCGGGAAGGGTGGTAGAGGACTATGCTGCCGATTGAACAGGGAGATATCTTATCGATTGAAAAAATCAAGGGGCCCGTCCTTATAGTCAGTAAGAATTTTTTCAACGCTGCCGAAGTAGCTATTGTGTGCCCAGTTGTGAAATCCACCATCCCAGATCCATTGCATATAAAAATCGCAGCGAAAAATGTGGACGGTTTTGTTCTGTGCGAACAGATGAAACTGCTGGATCTCAAAGTGAGAGGTTTTAAAAAGCTGGATCGTATTAATTATCATGATATTATCAACATCACCGATGCGATACAAAGCATCTTCGATTATTAATGAAAGAAAATAAAACAAACCGCCAGCGCCAGCCAACGGTTTAAAGAAGTCACTCTGATTCCTAATATAATATCAAAAATGCTGCCTAATCATCAAACTCTCGATTAGACAGCATCTTTATTTTTCTCATTCAGAAATAGCCTAAACATACCATCGCTATCTCTAAACTTCCACTCCTACAAAATCACCTTCGCCGGACACTTCACCGCGCACTTCCCGCAGTTGGTGCACTTCTCGTAATCAATCACAGCCAGGTTATTCTCCATATGAATGGCGTCGAACTCGCACTGCTTGGTGCAGAGCGTACAGCCGATACAGCCGGCCGCGCAGGCCGCTTTCACGTCCTTGCCCTTGTCGTGGGAGTTGCAGCGCACCAGGTGCTCGGCCTTGTAGGGCACCAGCTCGATCAGGTGGTTGGGACAGGAAGCCACGCATTTGCCGCAGGCAACGCACTTCTCCTTATCCACCACGGCCACGCCGTCCACCACGTGGATGGCGTCAAAGGCGCAGGCCTTCACGCAGGAGCCGTAGCCCATACATCCGTAAGCGCAGGCCTTTTCCCCGGCTCCCGGTACCACGGAAACCTTCTGGCAGTCGTCCACGCCGTAGTAGTTGTACTGCACCTTGGTCTTGTCGCAGGTGCCGGAGCACTTGACGAAGGCCACCTTCTTGTCGGCGGCTCCGCCGGCCACGCCCATGATGGCGCCGATCTTCTCCGCCGCGGAAGCGCCGCCCACCGGACATGCGCCCACGTCGGCCTGGCCCGCCGCGATGGCCTTGGCCAGGGCGTCACAGCCCGCGTATCCGCAGCCGCCGCAGTTGTTGCCCGGCAGCTCGTTGCGGACCAGAATCTCTCTCTCGTCCACTTCCACTTTAAACTTCTCGCTGGCAACGCCTAAGAATATTCCGATCAGAATGCCCAGAATACCGACGACCGCTGCCGCTAAAATAATGCCTGTAACCATTTTCCTTCTCCTCCTTCTAAATTAATCCGGAAAATCCGAAAAATGCGATTGCCATAAGTCCCGAGGTAATCAGAACGATGGGAGAACCCTGGAATGAGTACGGCACGTCGTTGTGCTCGATCTTCTCGCGGATGCCGGCCAGCATGATAATCGCAATGGTGAAGCCCACGGAGATACCCACGCCGTTCACAACACTCGTCAGAATGTCGTAACCCTTCTGTACGTTGGTCAGAGCCACGCCCAGCACCGCGCAGTTGGTGGTAATCAGGGGCAGGTACACGCCCAGCGCCTCATACAGGGAGGGCATGGACTTTTTCAAAAACATCTCTACAAACTGAACCAGAGCCGCAATCACCAGGATGAACACGATGGTCTGAAGAAATGCCAGATCCACCGGTTTTCCGTTGATGATGAAGTGCTCGTTGGCCAGGATGAATTTGTAAATCACGCTGGTCACAAACGACGCGATGGTGATAACGAAGATAACGGCCGCGCCCATACCTGCCGAAGTCTCTACCTTCTTGGAAACGCCGAGGAACGGACAAAGCCCCAGGAACTGGCTTAAAACCACGTTATTGACCAGAGCGGATCCAATGGCAACTAACAATAATTCTTTCATCTATCCACCCTCCTTAATCTTCCTTCTTGGCTGTCGCCGCCTTCAGTTCCGCTTCCTTCTTGGCCAGGGCCGCTTTCTTCTTAGCCAGAGCCTCTTCCTCCGCCTGACGCTTTCTGGTGTCCAGAATCTCATGGTTTGCCATGCAGGAACTACCGGTACAGGTGGAGCAGTTTCCGCCGCAGGCCAGCTTGGACTGGGGCACGGAACCGTTGGTTGCGGACGGCGCTTTGAACTTGTTCTGAAGCGCGGTTAGGATCGCCAGCACGAAGAATGCGCCGGGAGCCAAAACAAAGATGGCGATGTGGAAATCCTCGGGGATCAGCACCTTGCCGAACACGGCGCCGGAGCCTAAAAGCTCGCGGACCAGTCCGATACAGGTCAGGGCCACGGTGAAACCAAGACCCATGCCGATTCCGTCAAACGTGGAGGAAACGGCGTCGTTCTTGGACGCGTAGGACTCCGCGCGGCCCAGGATGATACAGTTTACCACGATCAAAGGAATGTAAATGCCCAGAGCCGCGTACAGGAAATCCACATAGGCCTGGAGCAGCAGCTGAACGATGGTAACCAGGGACGCCACGATTACGATGTAAGCCGGAATACGCACGCGGTCCGGGATAATCTTACGCATCGCGGAAATAATCATATTGGAAAACAGTAAAACTACGGTAGTGGAAAGTCCCATGCCCAGGCCGTTGATCGCGGAGGTCGTAACCGCCAGGGTCGGACACATGCCAAGCATCAACACGAAGGTTGGGTTTTCTTTCACAATACCGTTATATAAACGTTCTGTACATTTGTTCATTTTCCCACCTCCTACTGATTGATACAGTTATGCACAAAATATAACGCAGCGTTCACCGCATTGGTCACCGCGCTGGACGTGATGGTCGCGCCGCTGATGGCGTTGATCTCGGTCTCGCCTGCGCCGCCGCCCTTCTTTACCGTCAGGGCCTCCGCGTTCTTGCCCGCGTACTGGTTCTTGAAATCGTCTTCCTTGGCCTTTAAGCCCAGTCCGGGAGTATCGCTGATGGTCAAAAACTCGATGCCGGTGACGGTGCCGTCCTCCTTCATACCCACGGAGATTTTCACCTCGCCGCCGTAGCTGTCGTTGGAGTGCGCCACGATCACGTAACCCAGCTGGTTCTTGTTCGCGTCGTTGGCCTTAAGCACCGTGTCCACGGCTACGTTTCCGTAGTTCATGGTGGCCAGCGCCGTATTGCAGGCTTCCACGGCCGCGGTCAGACTGTCGTCCGGGTCAAAGGTCTCGGCCTCGTTAAAAACGGCCTTGTATGCCTTGTTGTTGGCTTTAATGGTGGCAATCTCAATGGGCTTCTTGGTCAGCTGATATACGCCGCCCAGCAGAAAGCCGGAAATCAGGGTGATTGCAAACAGAATCACTGCGTCTTTCATAAATCCTGACTTGCTCATATTACTTGCCCTCCTTTCCGAATGCCTTGGGAAGGGTTACCTTCTCAATCAGCGGAACCAGGATGTTGCTGATGATGATGGCGTAGGACACGCCCTCCGCGGAGCCGCCGAAGAGACGGAACAGTCCGGTGAGCACGCCCAGGAGCACGCCGAAGGCAATCTGTCCTCTGGGGGTGATGGGGCTGGTCACATAGTCGGTGGCCATAAAGAACGCGCCGAAGATCAGGCCGCCGCCGCACAGGTGAGCCGCGATAAAGTTAAAGTCCAGACCATGTCCGCCGAACAGCACGATAAAGATCACAAAGGTGATGATGTAGGCCGCCGGGATCCGGATGGTGATAACCTTCTTGACCAGCATGTAAGCCGCGCCCAGAAGCAGTGCGATCACGGACACCTCGCCGATGGTTCCGGCGATATTACCGGTAAACATGGCCGGTACGTCCACCACGCCGCCGCTCTTTAAGGTAGCCAGGGGGGTGGCGCTGGAAATGCCGTCAAACTGGAAGGTGCTGCCCTTCTTGCTGGTGAAGTCCGTCATCTTGCCCGCAAAGGAGATGAGCAAAAAGCATCTGGCTGCCAGCGCCGGGTTCATAAAGTTCTGGCCCAGGCCGCCGTAGAGCTGCTTCACCACGATGATGGCGAACACGCCGCCCAGGGCGGGAATCCACAGCGGAATCTCCGGGGGCATATTGAGCGCCAGGATCATGCCGGTCACAACCGCGCTCATGTCGCGCACGGTGATGGGCTTCTTCATATACTTTTCGAATATGTACTCGCTGAGGACACAGGCCGCAACGGTTACAAGTAACACAAGCAACGCATAGAAGCCGAAGTGGAACACGCCAAAAGCGGCTGCGGGAATCATGGCGATCGCCACGTCCATCATAATGCTCTGGGTGGTCTCACTGCTTCTCACATGCGGGGATGATGATACGTTTAATAATTTACTCATGACAGTTGTCCCCTCCTACCCTTTCTTCCTGCGGTTTGCCGCGACGGTACGCCGCATATCCTTAAAGGCCTGCGTCAGCGGGCGCTTCGCGGGACATACATAGGTGCAGCTTCCGCACTCCATGCACTCCATGCCGTTCAGCTTTTCGAACTTCTCGCAGTCGTTGTGCAGCGCGGCTTCCATCATCATAACCGGAATAATCTTGCTGGGGCACACGCTGACGCACTTGCCGCAGCGGATACAGGGAGTCGGCTCCATGGCCGCCACCTGGTCTTTGGTAAAGCAGGTCAGCGCGGAGCTGGTCTTGCTCACCGGGATGTCCAGATCGAACAGCGCCTGGCCCATCATGGGGCCGCCGGACAGAATCTTCTCCGGCTCGGTCTTGAAGCCGCCCGCAGCCTCGATCAGCTCCTGGTAGTTGGTTCCCAGCTTCACGTTAAAGTTTCTGGGATCCGTCACCGCATCCCCGGTCACAGTGATGATCTTGCGCATCAGGGGCGTGCGTTTACAGACCGCCATGTAGATGGCGATCACGGTGTCGATATTGTCCACGATACAGCCTGCGTCGGCGGGCAGCATGGAGGAATTCACCTTCCGGCCGGTGATGGCGTAGATCAGGGAACGCTCACCGCCCTGGGGGTACTTGGTCTTTAAGGGGCACACCGTGATGCGCGGCTCATCCTTGACCATCTCCGTCAGCTTTGCGATGGCCTCGGGTTTGTTGTTCTCGATGCCGATCACGCCCTTGGCGTTGTCGAACAGCTGAAGGATCACCTTCAGGCCGCCCACGATCTTCTCCGGCTCCTCGATCATCATGCGGTAATCGCTGGTCAGATATGGCTCGCACTCCGCGCCGTTCACCAATATGTACTCGATTGCGTTCTCATCCTTGGGAGTCAGCTTTACGTGAGTCGGGAAGCCCGCGCCGCCCAGTCCCACGATACCCGCTTCCTTTACGATGTCGCGGATCTCCTGCTTGGAGAGCCCGGACGGATCACGGTCTTCCCCAAGACCCTCGATCCCTTTGTACTCCCCGTCGTTCTCCACGATAATGGAAGGCACCATCGCGCCATTCGCCATACGCCTCGGTTCGATCTTTTTCACAGTACCGGATACGGAAGCGATCACATTGGCGGAAATGAACCCGCCCGCTTCTCCGATCTTCTGGCCAGCCAGGACATGGTCTCCTACCGCGACCAGAGGCTTCGCCGGGGCCCCGATGTGCTGGGACATGGGATAAACCAGCTCGCCCTTAGGTTCCAGAACCTGAACCGGTTTGTTCTCTGACAGTTCCTTGCCCTCGTAGGGGTGGATGCCGCCCTTAAAAGTTGCCAAACCCATGGAATTCTAACCCTCTTTCTTCAATAATTTTCCGTAACGATTCAGCTGTGCAACAGTTTTGGGTGACATCGGTGATATCCGTATCACATTCCTGCTGGCAGAAAACCTGAGTCCGCGCAAACTGACGCACGGCTGAATCGTTACTGTTGTGTATACATGCTTTCATAGTATACCACAATTTAAAATTGTATACAATTCATTTCACATCGTTATTTTTTTAATTATGTCGTTAATTATTTACTAAATTGCAAAATCAGCCCCATTTTTGTCTGAAATTGTCAAAGTTTTTTATTCAATTTCCAACATTCGACACACTGTATCTCAAAAAATACAATGTGCGCAGTGTTCCCTTATTTTCCCAGTCGAATCTCCGGGAGTCAGGGCGCTTCCTCCCGCTCCGCTCCCACAAACCGACTTTGCCTATAAATTAACGATTTTTCGGCATTTTTACGCCTTTTTAACAGAGTCCGGCGGTATCCCAAAATGGGAGCCAGGCCGTCCGGCAGGTGGTATACCATCATTTTCCAGGATGTATCCGGCCGTCATTCCGCCGGTCATCCCCCTTTTCCGGAGGGAATTTGAACAATTTCTTAGAAAAATCCGCCCAGGGCGCCGCGGAAAGCCCCATGTGGTATACCACTATTTTCCGGCTTTTCCGCATAATCCCAGACTCACAGGCCGCCTAATCCAGCTCCTTCAGCCCCGTATACAGCTCGTAATACCGCCCCTTCAGCTTCAAAAGCTCATCGTGGTCACCCCGCTCAATGATCTCGCCGTGCGCAATGCCAGCACCATGATGGCGTTGGCATTGCGCACGGTGGAGAGGCGGTGGGCGATGACAAAGGTGGTGCGGTCCGCCATCAAACGGTCCATGCCGTGCTCGATGTGTTTCTCCGTGCGGGTGTCCACCGAGCTGGTGGCCTCGTCCAGAATCAGGATCGGCGCCCTGGAGATGGCCGCCCTGGCAATGTTTAACAGCTGCCGCTGGCCCTGGCTTAAATTGGCCCCGTCGCCCTCCAGCATGGTGTTGTACCCATCCGGCAAACGGCGGATAAAGGAATCGGCGGAGGCTGTTTTCGCAGCCTGAACCACCTCCTCGTCCGTGGCGTCCAGCCTGCCGTAGCGGATATTCTCCATCACGGTGCCGGTAAATAAGTGGGTGTCCTGAAGCACCATGGCGATGTTTTTGCGCAGGTTCTCCCGGCTGATCTGCCGGATATCCACGCCGTCCACTGTGATGGCCCCGGACTGAATGTCGTAAAACCGGTTGATCAGGTTGGTGATCGTGGTCTTTCCCGCGCCGGTGCTGCCCACAAAGGCGATCTTCTGCCCCGGTCTTGCGTACAGGCTCACATCCTTTAAAATGATCTTCTCCGGGTCATAGCCAAAGGTCACATGGTCCAGCACCACATGGCCCTTTATGGGCTCCAGCACCACGGCCCCGGGTCCGTCCGCGGGCTCCGGCTCCTCGTCCATCACCGCGAACACCCGCTCCGCGCCCGCCAGGGCGGAGAACACGTTGCTGACCTGGGCGGAAATCTCATTGATGGGCCGGGAGAACTGCCGTGAAAAGTTTAAAAACACGGTCAGTCCGCCCACGTCAAAGCCCCGCAGCACGCAGAGCAGGCCGCCCACAACTGCGGTGAGCGTGTAGTTGATCTGGCTCAGGTTGTTCATCACCGGCCCCATAACCCCGCCGAAAAACTGGGCGCGGATCTGGTTCTGCTTCAGGTCCTCGTTGAGCAGGCCGAACTCGTCCGCCGCCGTATCCTCGTGGCAGAACACCTTGATCACCTTCTGCCCGGTGATCATCTCCTCCACATAACCGTTGACCGCGCCCAGGGAGGACTGCTGGGCGGAAAAATACTTCTGGCTCCGGCCCGCCACCGCCCCGCCGGCCCGCATGACCAGTGGAATCATCACCAGCGTCACCAGGGTCAGCCAGATATTGGTGTAGATCATCAGCGCCAGGGTGCCCACCAGGCTTAAAGCCCCGGAGAACAGCTGCACCAGGGTGGAGCTCAACATCTGTCCGATGGTATCCACATCGTTGGTAAAGCGGCTCATCAGATCGCCGTTGCTGTTGGTATCATAAAAACGCACCGGAAGCTTCTGCATCTTCGTGAACAGGTCGTCACGGATCTTTTGCAGGGCGTTCTGGGCCACGGTCAGCATCACCTTGGCCTGATAATAGTTTGCCGCCACTCCGGCCAGGAACACGAATCCCAGAGCGATCAGCGCCTTGGCCAGCCCCTGGATATCTCCCCGGCTGCCGTTCACCGGCGCGATATAGGTGTTGATGATGGGGCGCAGCATGTAGGAACCGGCCAGCATGCAGACCGTGTTGGCGATCACGCAGACAAAGGCCAGAGCCATTTTCGCCTTGTCCTCCTCCAGATAGCGCAGCAGGCGCACCACCGTCCGGCGGCTGTCCTTTGGTTTGCCGCCGCCGGGTAAGCCCCGGCCGTGCCTGCCGCCCGGGCCCATGCGCCTGGGCGCCGCCGGTGCGCCGGAAGACTTGCTCTCATAGCGGTACTTCAGGTCCCTTAATTTGTCCTCTTGTTTTTGAGTCATTGCCATCAGGCGCTCACCTCCCCGCTCCGGTCCTTCTGGGAATAATAGATTTCCTGATAAGCCTCACAGGAAGCCAGCAGTTCCCTGTGGCTTCCCATTCCCACGATCTGCCCCTCGTCCATTACCAGAATCTGGTCCGCTTCCTCCACGGAGCCGATGCGCTGGGCGATAATGAACTTGGTGGTATCCTTTAACGTCGTGCGGAAGCACTCCCGGATCTTCGCCTCCGTAGCCGTGTCCACCGCGCTGGTGGAATCGTCCAGAATCAGGATTTTGGGCTGCTTGAGCAGCGCTCTTGCGATACAGAGGCGCTGCTTCTGCCCGCCGGAAACATTGACGCCGCCCTGGCCCATCTCCGTGTCATACCCCTTGGCAAAGGAGGTGACAAAGCCGTCCGCCTGGGCGCTGTCTGCCGCGGCCCGGATCTCCTCCCGGGTGGCTTCCTCGCCGCCCCAGCGCAGATTGTCCTCGATGGTTCCGGAGAACAGCACATTTTTCTGCAGTACCATAGCCACGCCGTCCCGCAAATGCTTCAGGGAATACTCCCGCACGTCCACGCCGTCCACCAGCACCTGCCCGGCCGTGACGTCGTAAAGCCGTGGAATCAGCTGCACCAGGCTGGTCTTTCCGCTGCCCGTGGAGCCGATGATGCCGATGGTCTGGCCGGGTTTTGCAGTGAAGCTGATGTCGTGGAGCACCGCCTCATTCTGCCGCTTTCCGTAACCGAAGCTCACATTCCGAAACTCCACCAGCCCCCGGCTCACCGTCAGATCCTTCTGCTTTGCCTCCTCGTCGGTCAGATCGATGTCCACGTCCAGGACCTCGTTGATCCGCTTCAGGGACGCCATGGCCCGGGAAGCCTGGAGAAAGATCATGGCCAGCATCATTAAGGACATGAGAATCTGCACAATGTAGGTGGTGAACGCGCTTAAATCCCCCACCTGCATGGTGCCCCCGATGATCATATTTCCGCCGTACCACACCACGGCCAGCATGGTCACGTTCATTGCCAGCGTCATCATGGGCATGGTTACAATCACCACATTCATCGCCCGCAGGCTCATGTCCTTCAGGCGCTTGTTGTTTTCCTCAAATTTCTGTTCCTCAAAATCCTCCCGCACAAAGGACTTGATCACCCGCACATTGGTCAGAGCCTCCTGCACGCCGGAGTTCAGCTGGTCAATGGCCTTCTGCATCACCGTAAAACGGGGGAACGCAGTCTTTAACACCAGCCCGATGCCCACGGACAGCAGCGGAATCACCACCAGAATCACGAGAGCCAGCCGGGCGTTCATAGTAAAGGCCATGATCAAGGCCCCCACAAACATTCCCGGCGCCCGAAACATCATCACCAGTGCCATTCGCACCACCATCTGCACCTGCTGCACGTCGTTGGTCAGGCGGGTCACCAGGGAACCGGTGCTGAAATCGTCGATATTTTTAAACGAGAACTGCTGGACCTTGTGAAACAGATCCTTCCGCAGGTCTGCCGAGAAGCTGACTGAGGCCTTTGCCGCGCAGAAGGTTCCCCCCACGCCGCCAAGCAGCATGAGCATGGCGAAGCCGATCATGGCCGCCCCGATGCGCAGAATATAACCCACATCGTGGTTCGCCACCCCATTGTTGATGATAAGCGACATCATCTTGGGCAGGGCGATCTCCCCCGCCACCTCCGTCAGCATCAGGATCGGGCCTGCGATAAACGCCGCCAGATACGGCCTGATATAATTGCGATACCGCTCCATGTTACTGCTCCTTCCATATTATAACGCGCTCCCGCGCCCTATGCCAATATCCGCAGAATATCCTCCCGCGTCAGACCGCCGAAGCTGCCGCCGTCCCCGGTAATCACCTGGTCCGACAGCCTGCTCTTGGATTCCTGCAGGGTCAGAATATTCTCCTCCACCGTATTCCTGGCGATCAGCTTGAACACCGTCACCTGCTTGTCCTGGCCGATGCGGTGGCTCCGGTCCGTAGCCTGGTTCTGGGCCGCCACATTCCACCAGGGATCGTAGTGGATCACGATGTCCGCCGCCGTCAGGTTTAGTCCCGTGCCTCCGGCCTTCAGGGAGATCAAAAACACCGGCGTTGCATCCGACGCGAACTCGCCCACCAGGCGCATCCGCTCCTCCTTGGAGGTGGCTCCGGTCAGCTTGTAGCTGGCGATTCCCTCCTGGTTTAAGCGGTTCTCGATCAGCTCCAGCATGGATGTGAACTGGGAAAACAGCAGAATCTTGTGTTCCCCCTCTACGCCCCGGCGCACCAGGTCCATGCAGGTCTCAAGCTTTGCCGAGCCGCCCTTGTAATTCTCATAGCACAGCCGTGGATCACAGCAAATCTGGCGCAGCCTGGTCAAGTCCGCCAACACCTGGAAGCGCTCCTCGCCCAGCCCTTCTCCCTCGCTGCGGTCCAGGCGCTCCTTGAGTTTGGCAGCTCCCGCCGCGTAGAGGTTCTTCTGCTCCTCCTCCATTCGGGAATAGACCACGGTCTCCAGCTTGTCGGGCAGTTCCCGCAGCACGTCCTTTTTCACCCTTCGAAGGATAAACGGTCCGGTGATGCGGCGCAGGCGTTCCAGAGCCACCCCGTCCTGGTCCCGGACAATGGGAAGCTCGTACTCCTTGCGGAAATGCTGGGCTCCAAACAGGAATCCTGGCATCAGGTAGTCGAAGATGCTCCACAGCTCGCCCAGCCGGTTCTCCACCGGAGTCCCGGTCAGCGCAAAGCGGGTGCCGGCGTTCACCGCCTTCACCGCCCTGGCGCTCTGGGTCGCGGCATTTTTGATATACTGGGCCTCGTCGATGATCTGGAACCGGAAATGCAGCTCCCCGTATTGCTCCACGTCCCGCTTCAGCAGGTCGTAGGAGGTGATAAACACAGAGGTCCCCTCCGGAGCGGCGCACGCCTCCCGGAGAATCTCCTCCCGCTCCCCGGCGTTTCCCACCACGGAACGGATCGTTAAATCCGGCGCAAACTTGCGGATCTCGTGCTCCCAGTTGTAGACCAGGGAGGCCGGGCACACAATCAGCGACGGCTCCTGCTCCTTCTGCTCCCCGCCGTACGCGTCCTCCAGAAGGGCGATGGTCTGGATCGTTTTTCCCAGGCCCATGTCGTCGGCCAGGATGCCACCAAACCCATTGACATCCAGGGTCTTAAGCCAGTGAAATCCGGTTTTCTGGTACTCCCGCAGCACGCCCTGCAGGCGTTCCGGCACCGGATAGTCGCTATCCTCCACGGAACGCAGGCCGCGGACCAGGGCTTTCATGAGCTGATCCCGGTAGTAGGCCACCCCCGGCCCCTCCTTCAGCACGCTGTCCAGGTACATGGCCCGGTAGGCGGGCAGGCTGATCGCCCGGGACTGCAGTTCCTTCCGGCTGATCCCCAGCTCCTTTGCCAGGCGGGCCACCGTGTACAGGCCCCCCTCTCCCAACTGTAAAAACTCTCCGCTCTTTAAGCGGTAATATTTTTTCTTCTGGCTGTAGGCGGCAAGGATCTTCGCCAGTTCCTGGTCGGAGAGGCCGCCGGTATCCACCGTCAGGTTCAGCCAGCCCTTGTTCACGGAAACACCCACGCTGACCTTGGGCGGGGCAAGCACCTTCCACTGCTTCAGCTCCTCGCTGATCATCACCTCGCCCAGCTTCCGAAACTCCTCGATCCCCTCGGTCAGCAGGCGGTACACCGCCTCCTCGTCGTCCCGGATCACCAGCCGGATGCCGTCCGGCTCCTTGTAACGGAAATACCGGTTGATCACCTGGCTGATCTTAAACTCTCCGGGCACGTCGCGGCAGACGGACCGGGGCAGATTTTCATCCTCCACCGGGTGGAAGGTGAAATCCCCGTAGGACAGGCATGGTTCCATCAGCAGCTCCTTTAAACCGCGGCTGTCAAACTTAAACTGCGCGCGCAGCGGCTGAGGCTCGTAGGACTTCCAGTCCACATCCTCCGCCCGCACCGCGGCGTAGGGGGCGATGCTCTTTAGCACCCGGGCGTAAAACAGGGGAATGTCCTTCTCCCCCACCAACAGCGTCCGGCTGCCCTCCCGGTTGATCTGCTCCAGAAAGGGCTGCATCGCCTGGGTGAAATCCCGGCTGCACTGGCAGAGCCATTCTCCCTGCGCCAGGTAAAGGTGCTGCTCCCCGCCAAATCCCGCCGCAATCCGCCGGGGCTCCTCCCCATCCAGAACGCCGTCAAAGCTGACCTTGATTCCGTCCCTGCC
This sequence comes from Enterocloster lavalensis, assembly GCF_046603895.1. Lineage (NCBI taxonomy): Bacteria > Bacillati > Bacillota > Clostridia > Lachnospirales > Lachnospiraceae > Enterocloster > Enterocloster lavalensis. The sequence continues at coordinate 5,619,246 of NZ_CP176637.1, read as the reverse complement.
GTACCTCCGGGCGGTCAGCTGCAGCCTGGGATCTCTGCGCTCCACCCGCAGGCGGGTTTTGGTCCCGCCCGGCAGCTGGACCTCGATTATCCGGTCCATCACCAAATCGAAAAAGCGGTCCCGGTGCACCGGGGCCAGCTCCGCTTCCCTCTGGGGCTTCACAAGCTCCGCCAGCTCCATCACCAGCGCCAGAAGCCCCCTGCTCTCCGGCGTGAAGGCGGCGGCGCAGTGGTGGAATCCAAAGGTCTTGCTGTACTCCACGTAGGAATTCTCCCGCACCGCCTGGGCGAAGGCGGTCAGATCCTTCACCAGATAATACCGTTCCCTGCCCACCTTGAACTCCAGCTGTACCCGCCGGGCGGACAGCAGCAGCACAGGCACCAGATCCGCCTTTTCCGCCTCCTCCGCCGCCATAATCCGGGACACCTGCCGGTTCGTGTACTCCCGGATCATGGTGTGGACTTCCTGGGAGGTGTGCACCGGAGGCTGCCCGGCCCGTTTTGCATAGTCCTCATAATACGCGAAAAGGGCTTTCCCGTGGGCACACATGCCCTTGTAGGAATTCCCCTCCGCGCAGGAACAAGAGTAGTCTTTCACCCGGCCACCCTTGACATACAAACTCACATTGTAGGTCTGGGCCTGGTCCTCAACCAGGCCCCTCACACCAACCTCTCCCTTCCAGAAGTTGTTGGTCTGCATTTTTATGACTTCCATGAAATCAACGCTCCTCCGGCATGCCGTGGGACCTCTCTTACATGCGGTCCGGCGCCTCAAAGCCCAGCACGTCGATGCAGGCTTCCAGAACCCGTCTGGCGAGCGTGATCAGGCCGATATAGCTGTCTTTTCTGGCCTCATCCCCCTCGGACAGGATTTTCGTCTCGTGATAAAAGCTGTTGAATGCGTTTGCCAGCTCGAACACATACTGGCAGATCTTGTGTGGAGCGGTCTCCGCAAAGCTGTTCTCCAGCACCTCGCTGTACCGGGTCAGAAGGAGCATCAGCGCCTTCTCCGTCTCGCCCGCGGGGGGCAGAATCACCTTGGTTTCAGCCGTCTCGTCCACCTGTCCGCCGTCCTCCCGGTACTTGTTCAGAATGGACTTGATGCGCACGATGGTGTAGAGAATGTAGGGGCCGGTATTACCCTCAAAAGAACTGAACCGCTCCACGTCGAAAATGTAATCCTTGGACGCCTGGTTGGAGAGGTCGCCGTACTTGAGCGCCGCCAGCCCGATGATGGTGGAAGCCGCCCTGGCCTCCTCCTCGGTCATGGAACGCCTCTCGCTTTCCATAATCCGCTGGTACACCGCCTCGTCGATATCCGAGATCAGGCGCTCCAGGCGCATAACGCCGCCCTCCCTGGTCTTGAAGGGCTTGCCGTCCTTGCCGTTCATGGTGCCGAAGCCCAGGAAAATCATGGGCACGTCCTGCTCCACAATTCCGGCCTTTTTCGCCACCCGGAACACCTGGACAAAATGCATGTCCTGGCGCTTGTCCACCACGTAAATATACCGGTCCGGATGGAAATCCTCCTCGCGCTGGATAATGGTTCCCAAATCCGAGGTGGCGTAGAGGGCCGCGCCGTCGGACTTGCGCACCAGACAGGGCGGAATCTCCTTGGTGTCCGTCTCCTCGGCCACGTCCACCACCAGGGCTCCCTGGCTCTCGTAGGCCAACCCCTTTTCCGTGAGCAGATTGATCAGCCTGGGAATGTAGGGCTCCGCGTCGCTCTCCCCTTTCCAGAGGTCAAAGGTCACGTTCAAATTGCTGTAATTCTTCTTCAGGTCCGTAACGGAAACCCTGATAATGTGGTTCCAGATAGCCCGAAACGGCGCATAACCGTTCTGAAGCTTTAAGGTCGCCTGGTGGGCCCGCTCCTTAAAGGCCTCGTCCTCCTTGGACTTGGCGCTGGCCGCGGGGTAAATCTCCTCCAGCTCGCCGATGGTGAAGGGCGCCTCCTCAGGGTACTCCCCGGTGTAGCTCTCGTCAAAATAGACCAGCTCCGGCTTGCGGTCCCGAAGCTCCTCGATGATCAGGCCCATCTGCAGGCCCCAGTCGCCCAGATGCACGTCGCCGATCATGTGGTGGCCCAGGAAATTGCCCAGGCGCTTGATGCTCTCGCCGATCACGGCCGCGCGCAGATGGCCCACGTGCAGCGGCTTGGCCACATTGGCCCCGCCGTAGTCCACAATAATGGTCTCCGGCTTTTCCGGCTTCTCCAGGCCCAGCTTCTCACCAGCGGCCATCCCCTTCATGTAGTCCGCCAGGAACTGTCCCGAGAGCTTTAAATTGATAAATCCCGGCATCACGGCCTGCACCATGGAAAACATACCCTGGCCGTCGCCCAGCTGCTCCACCACGCCGTTTGCGATGTCGATGGGCTTTTTGCGGTATGCCTTGGCCGCCGCCATGGAGCCGTTGCACTGGTATTCGCACAGGTCCGGCCGGTTGGACAGAACCACCTTGGCGAAGGTTTCATCGTAGCCGCAGGCCGAAAACGCGGCCCTCAGCTGTCCTTCCATCAGATCCAGAATCTTTTTCACGACATATCTCCTTTTCAAGTTAAACGATCACCTGTGAACAGTAACAAAAAAACTGCTCCGGAAGCGCGCCGGAGCAAGTTAATACGTCTATCAGGAATTCTGCGGATTAAACGCGGGACAGATACTCACCGGTTCTGGTGTCGATCTTGATCTTGTCGCCGGTCTCCACAAACAGCGGAACGTTTACCTGCGCGCCGGTCTCCACGGTGGCGGGCTTGTTGGCGCCGGTTGCAGTGTCACCCTTAAAGCCGGGCTCCGTATCGGTGATCTCCAGCTCTACGAACAGCGGGGGCTCTACGGAAAACACATTGCCGTTGTAAGAGCAAACCTTACATACTTCGTTCTCCTTCACAAACTTTAAGGCGTCGCCGATGATGTCCTTGTTCAGGGCAACCTGATCATAGGTCTCCTGGTTCATGAAGTTAAACAGCTCGCCGTCAGCATACAGATACTGCATGTCCACTCTGTCGATTCTTGCAGCCGGGAATTTCTCGGTGGGACGGAAGGTGCGCTCTACCACGCCGCCGTTGATTACGTTTTTCAATTTCGTGCGCACGAAAGCAGCGCCTTTTCCGGGCTTAACGTGCTGGAATTCCATAATCTGTACAACCTGTCCGTCAATCTCCAGCGTAACACCGTTTCTAAAATCTCCTGCTGATATCATAAAGATATTCCTCCTCAACTCGTTCAATGTCTCTAATCTTTATTATTTTATACTATGTATGCTGTATTTTCAAGCCCTTTTTTATTCATTGACATATTTTGTGGATTTCCGCGGCGATTTCCTCCACGGTCCGCCCGTTTACATCCACCATCCGGTGGCATGTCTCCCGGTAAACGGGGCGGCGGAAGGCCATAAGCTCCTCCACACGGGCGCGCACGTCATCCCCCCTCAGCATGGGCCGCGAGGACACGTCCCGCCCCAGGCGCTCCAGCACCGTGTCTACGGACACGTCCAAAAGCACCACGGTTCCCAGCTGTTTTAACAGCTCCCGGTTTTCCTCCCGCAGCGGAAGCCCGCCGCCCACGGAGATCACCCTGGTTTCGTTCTCCTTCAGCAGCGCCCGCAGCATCTCCGTCTCCAGGGCCCGGAAGGCCTCCTCGCCCTGGGAGGCGAAAATGTCCTTAATGGGCATCCCGGCCATCTCCTCGATGCGCTGGTCCGTATCCACCACCGCCAGCCCGTAGTCCGCCGCATAGCGGTCCGCCACGCTGGTCTTGCCCGCGCCCATAAAGCCGATCAGGACCACGCTTTTCCCTCTGCCCGGCTCCAGCTGGTCCAGAAGCATCTGCCTGGCAATGGAGGCCGTCTCCTCGTCTACTACGGTTCCAGGATTCCACAGCTCGTAGGCGATGATCCCCTGGTAGAGCAGCATGTCCAGGCCGCCCACGGCGCTGCCGCCGGAAGCTCTCACCAGCCTCATGAATTTGGTCTCGCTGGGAGTGTATACAATATCCACTCCCGTATGAATCCGCCCATAAAACGCCTCATCCTCGATCACGGCACGGTCCGTGTCCGGATGCATGCCAACGCTGGTGGACTGGATGCACAGGAAATCCCTTCCCGTCCCCGGAAGCCGGCCGTAATCCGCCAGGGCCATGGGACGGATCACGTCCCTGCCCGTCAATCCGTTGACACAGCCGGCCAGCTGCGCCGCCCGGTCCAGATTCCGGTTCAGCAGGAACACCTCATCCGCTCCCTCCCTGGCCAGCAGATAGGCGGCGGCCTTGGCGGCTCCGCCCGCGCCCAGCAGCAGGCAGCGCTGGCCCCGGATGGCGATGCCGGCCCGGTCCATGGCCCGCTTCAAACCGGCGGCGTCGGTGTTGTAGCCCTTATAGCCGCCCTCCATCCGCACCAGCGTATTCACCGCTCCGATGGCCCTGGCGTCCTCGTCGATCTCCACCAGATACTCCATCACCCGCTGCTTGTGGGGCACCGTCACATTGAGGCCCAGCAGGTTTAGGGCGTAAGCCCCCTTCACGGCGTCCCCCACTGCCTGGGGTTCCACGCGGAACGGAACGTAAGCCAGATTCAGTCCGGTCCGCTCCGCATAAAAGTTGTGCATCTGCGGCGACATGGAGTGCTCCACCGGGCACCCGATCACGCCGCATACTCTCGTCTTACCATTCATCGCTTCCAGTCTCTTTTCTCTCCAGTTTTCTTCAGATGTCTTGCGTAGGACCACAGCACCGGCTTCTCCAGGTAGCGCTTGAGCACGATCTGAATCTCCTCTTTGGGATTGATGGGTTTCACCAGAACGCTGTAAAGTCCGGTCCGGTTGGCGCCGTACACGTCGGTGAACAGCTGATCCCCCACAAACAAGGTGTTTTCCGTGGTGGTCCCCATCCGCTCCATGGCTGCCAGATAACCCCGCCGGGACGGCTTGCCGCCCTTATACAGGTAAATACTGTTCACCTGCCCGGCAAAGGACTTTACCCGGGGCTCCTTGTTGTTGGACAAAAGGCAGGTGCTCATCCCCAGGGCCCGCAGGCGGTCAAACAGCTCCAAAGCCCGGGCGTCCGCCGGCGCGTCGTGGGGCACCAGAGTGTTGTCAATGTCAAAAATCACCCCCCTGTACCCCTCCGCCCGGAAGTCCCCATAGGGGACCTCGTAAGCGGAATCCAGGTACAGGCGGGGATAAAATTGTTCCAGCATAGATTGTCTGTCTCCCACTATTGTTTCAGAAGCTTGGCCAGCTCCTCCATAAATGTGTTCACGTCCTTAAACTCCCGGTAAACGGAAGCGAAACGGACATAGGCCACCTCGTCCAGCTCCTTTAATTTATCCATGACCAGCTCGCCGATCACCGAGGTGGGCACTTCCTTCTCTTCCATATTAAAAACGCGGTTCTCGATCTCGTCGATCACGGAGTTGATCTGCTGGGTGGACACGGGCCGCTTGTGGCAGGACTGGATAATCCCCGCCTCGATTTTGGAGCGGTCGTAGGCCTCCCGTGAATTGTCCTTCTTGATCACCATGAGCGGCATGGTCTCCAGCTTCTCATAGGTAGTGAAACGCTTTCCGCAGCGCTCACACTGGCGGCGTCTGCGGATGGAGCTGTTGTCCTCCGCGGGTCTGGAATCGATTACCTTTGTATCTGCCTCATTGCAGTATGGGCATTTCATCCTTTATACCTCCTTGTACTCCCGCCGTTTGCCACTGGCGGGGGGCCTGATCTCTCTGATTGAATTTATTTTAACCCAGGAAACGGGGATGTGCAAGAAGATTTTACAATTACTGCCTTCTCACTGGACAGACCGCGCTTTTTTTAATATAGTAATAGCGGTAAACAAAATCTGTTTACAAATATCGCATCATCGGCGGGCCCTCCCCGCCGGAAAGGACCTTGTCAGCTATGAATACCGTACATGTGAAAAATATAACCATCGGCGAAGGGATCCCCAAAATCTGCGTCCCCATCGTCGCTCCCTCCGGCGACGCCATCCTGAAGGAGGCGCGGCGTTTCGCCGGACTGCCTGTTGACCTGGTGGAATGGCGTCTGGACTGGTTTGACGGACGTTTTGATCTGGATGAGACCCGCCGCCTGCTCGCCGGTCTGCGGGAGGCTCTGGGGGACAAGCCGCTGCTCGCCACCTTCCGCACCTTTGCCGAGGGAGGCGCCTGTGAAAAGACCGGCCCGGGGCACTACGAAAATCTGGTCCGCAGCGCCGTGGACAGCGGCTGTGCGGACCTGGTGGACGTGGAGCTGGCCGCCGGAGCCGGTTTTCTGGCGGACCTCATCCCTCACTCCCACGACCGCGGGGTGAAGGTGATCCTCTCCCACCACAACTTTTCCCGCACACCGGAGCTTTCCGCCATGCTGGACATCCTGGAGCGGATGGAACAGAGCGGGGGCGATATTTTAAAGATCGCCGTCATGCCCCAGAGCCCGGAGGATGTGCTGACGCTTCTTTCCGCCACTTCCCAGGCACGGACCCGCTTTACCCGCCCCGTCGTCACCATGTCCATGGCCGGAATGGGCGTGATCAGCCGCCTGTCGGGCGAAATCTTCGGCTCCGCCCTGACCTTCGGTTCTGCCGGTCAGGCCTCCGCTCCGGGGCAGATCGGAGTGGAGGAACTGAGGGGCGTGCTGGAACTGCTGCACAAAAGCCTGTAGGCGGAGGGACGTCACCCCAAGCAGGCCGCCGGGCGGCCTCACCCGCCTTCAATCATCAAGCGGTCCCGCCTCCTACCGCCCGCCCCTACTGGGGCTTCAACAGTTTTTTATAAGTCCGCTCAATCAGGAAGGAGCCCAGCGGCGCGGTGATCAAAATGGAGAGCACCGCCACCGTGAGGACAATCTGTCCGCAGGCCAGCCCCATGGACAGCGGGATGGCCCCGATCGCCGCCTGAACCGTAGCCTTCGGCATGTAGGCGATCATGCAGAACAGCCGTTCCCTGCGGTCCAGACTGGTGCCCAACAGGCACAGGAACACTCCGGCCATCCGAAACACCAGCACGCCGAAGATCAGGAGCACCGCGGCTCCCCCGGAGGCCAGCGCGTAGCCCACGTCCACCGTGGCTCCCACCAACACGAACAGCAGCAGCTCCGCGGCCACCCAGAGTTTGGAGTATTTGGCGGACAGCCTGGCCGCCACCTCCCCCCTGCGCCGCTGCAGGGCGATGCCCATGCCCATGACCGCCAGCAGGCCGGAGAAGCCCAGCGCTCCGCTCAGGGAGTGCTCCAGCGTCACCAGCAGGAAGGAAATACTCAGGATAATGATCACCTTGGCGCTGTCGCGCATGTGGATCTTCCGGAAGGCCAGCGCCAGCAGCAGGCCGCAGACCGCTCCCGCCGCCAGCCCCAGGACGATGGAGGTGGGAATCCGCATCAGATCCAGAGCGGAAGCGGTCCCTCCCTGGGCCAGGCCAGTGAAGGAGGTGAACAGCACGATCACAAACACGTCGTCCACAGACGCCCCCGCCATAATCAACTGGGGATACTCTCCCTTGTGCCGTACCGCTCATCCATCAGCTTCAGCATTTTCGGCACAATCACCGCCGGCGACACGGCGCCCACCACCGTGCCCATAATCGCCGCGTCCAGCAGGCTGATCCCCAGAATCCGCGGCGCCAGCGCCAGCATTCCCAGAATCTCGAAGGAGGCCGGCACAAAGCACATCAGCACCGCCGCCCTTCCCACCTTCTTCAAATCTGCCACATCCAGATTCAGACCTGCCCTGGTCAGGATAATGATCAGCGCAATCTGCCTCAGATCCGCCGAGATGGACAGGATGGAGCCGTCCAGCAGATTAAGCGCATACGGACCCAGCAGAATTCCGGTCAGCAGCATCCCCAGAAGCTGCGGCAGGTTCAACCGCCTGAAAACAGCCCCCATTCCCATTCCACACAAAAAAATCACAGCAAGACTCAATAACATTTTTTCTCTCCTCTCCGCAGGGCAACAAAAAAAGCCAATGCCCCTGCGATCAAAATCATCACAGAAGTCATCAGCTCATAATCTGCCTTACAAGCGGCTCTGGCTTGCGCCACGGGAGAACCTCATTCCCTTTGCGCTGACAAGTATAACGCACATTTACCGGTCCCGTCAAGCATTTTCTGCACTCTTTTCCGGTCAGAACGATTAGCCGTCCGAACGGCCATCCTAAGGACAACACAGAATTTTCATATTTTCTCCACAAATTCATCACATTTCCGGCTTATATTAGAAAACGTTAAAGCGAATGCTTTTCATACAACTTTTTCTCACAAACCGGCCGCCGGGCGTGCATCCCGACGGCCACTCCTCCGTTCAAGGGGCCTTTCGGGCCCCCTTTTTGATACGGCAGGCCGCTGTCACCGCCTGCGTTTATTTTTCCCCCACACATACAAAATCAAACAGAATACCGCCACCACCAGTTCCGACGCGGGCATGGACAGCCAGACGCCATCCAGGCCCAGAGCCGCGGCCAGGACAAACGCCATGGGCAGGATCACCACAAAACCGCGCAGCATGGACACGGCGAAGGACCGGCCCGGCTGTGAAACCGAGCTGAAAAATGCAGCCGTCACCACGTTGACCCCGGCAAAGAGAAATCCCGCAAAATAGATTCTCAACCCCCGCACCGCTATGGCCTCCAGCACCAGGTCCCCCTGATGGTTGAACGCCCCAACCACCGGGCGGGCAAACACGGCGCAGACCGCGTAAATCCCCAGGGCGAACGCGGCGGAGGCGGCGATGGCCAGACCGTAAATCTGGTTCATTGCCGGTTTATTTCCCTCCCCGTAAAAGCGGCTGAGAATGGGCTGGATTCCCTGGCCGATTCCCGTGAAAATGGAGGTGATCACCAGCGCCAGATTGGCCAGCACGCCGTAGGCGGCGATCCCCGTGTTTCCCGCAGCCGCGGCAGCCAGACCGTTGAATACGATCATCACCACCCCCGCGGATACCTCCACGATCAGGGAGGACATGCCCAGGGCCGCGCACTCCGCCATCAGGCGGGGCCGAAGCCGTCCCCGTTGCAGCCCGAAACCGCATCGGCCGTTTCGCAGATGACCGGACAGAACCGCCATGCTCACAATGGGCGCAATCCCCGTGGCTACCGCGGCCCCGAACATTCCCCAGTGAAACACCATGATGAACACGTAATCCAGCACGATGTTGGACAGGCTTCCCAGCACCATGGCCGCCATGGAACGCTTTGGATTTCCGTCATTGCGCACAAAACACACCAACAGGTTGTTGAACATAAACATGGGCGCAAATATCATGAGAATCCGCAGGTACACCGAGGTTTTCTCCAACACCTGGCTGTCCGCCCCCAGGGCTGCGGACAGCGGGGTGGCAAAAAGCATTCCTCCGGCGGAAAACAACAGGGAGATCACCAGGTCCACGCATGCCACCTGGGTAAAAATTGTCCGCTTTTTTCCTTCGTCCGCCCGTCCGCCCGCGATGGCGAAGGCGGTGGCTCCGCCCATGCCCGTCATCAGTCCCAGACCGTTGATAAAGCTGTACACCGGGATCGCCAGGTTTAAGGCCGCCAGCCCCTCCGCTCCGGCTCCCGCCGCCACAAAATAGGTGTCCGCCAAAATATAGCAGGACAGTCCCAAAGCGCCCATCACATTGAACGCCACATATTTTCCAAATGCCTTTCCCACTCCTTGTTCCATTTGCTTCCTCCAACTTTATCGTTTTCACCCGGCCCTCTTTTAAAGCCGTTTTTCCACACAAAAAGGCATCTGAAGTCCGCAGATACAAAGGCCTAAACCCGCGGATTCCAAATGCCCGTACCACAGCCGCCCGGCGGCGGCTGTGAAGCGTTTTCGATTCATTTTTAATTTGCGTTCACCAGGCAGGTTCCGGCCCAAAGCCGTCCCGGACCTTACAGCGAAATTCCACCCCGTGCGCGGGCTCTCCGGTCTCGCACCGACTGAATCACCGGCACCATGAAAATGGCCACGATACCTCCGGCAAAACCGTTGTTGTACAGGTTCATTCCCCCGTAAACGATTCCCACGTTCAGAGCCACCGAGGAGTGAAGGTATCCGGCCACCAGACCTGCGATCACGCCGAACTCCCCGGCAATGGGCGCAAGCGTGGTGGAGAACAGCAGCGCCAGCATGGGGGACGGATCGGAAATGTTCCAGTATTTCGTCATACTGGCCAACACCACTCCCATCATAATCGGGGCGATGTTGCGCAGATGTTTTCCCGTGGCGCTGAAGCCTACGATGGTGAAAATACCGCCGATGGTGGGGCCGTTCAGCGATCCGCCCACCGCCAGCACGAACAGGGTGGCGAACAGCCCGTTCACGCCCATGTTAAAGATGGTGGAGGCTCCGCCCTCGTCGGCCAGATAATCGGTTCCGGACACGCCGGAGGTCCGCAGAATCCGCCGGTAGGAAGCCCATATCTCCTTCCCCCGCGCCAGCGCTCCGGCCAGAATCATGCCGCCGAACAGGATGGACAGCAGCACAAGAAACAGGTGGTCGTACCCGGTGGCCCAAATCTGTCTGGCTTTGGTTTCAATGCCAAAGGATTTGAGCAGAGAGACAATCACCGTGGCGATAATCCCGGAGGCAAACCCCACGTTGTAAAGGGAGTATCCCTTGTGGGCGTAATGGACATGGGTGGCTAAGGGCGGCAGCACAAAGCCGATGACCACGCCCACCACAATGCACATGACAAAGCGCAGGGGCACGGCGACGCTGTCGATCTGCATCACCTGGGTGATGATGGGCGACAGGCTGGTCCCGTACAGTCCAATGTAAATGTAGCGCGAAGGCGCGGTTTTATGGTAGTGAGCGTAGAGATATACGCCAAACAGGATTGTCCAGATATTCAGCAGATTTTTTCCAAACAGTGAAAATCCAAACATCAGGCAGCAGGAAGTGATGGTGTGTCCATCCATCTCCTTGCCGAGATAATAGATAATTCCAATGCTGATCAGGGTCAGAATACCTGCGTTGATCAGCGCGGCTCCGATGCCGCCTACCAGAAAATAGTCCGTAATCAGGAAATCCGGTTCCCGAAAAATATTGATGATGCCGGGGATGATCTCATTCACCGGCTGAATCACCATTCCTGCCACAATAAAATAGATGGGGACCAGGGCCAGCAGGGCAAACCTGGCATTTCTGGAAAGGGGCTCATGTTCTCTAATCGACCTCAATACGTTCATTCTTGTCTCCTTCCAATTAGCCTCCCCACTATCATATCGTAATTCAGGAAAATAATAAAGAAATTTTCTTGTTTTTTATTTAATACTTATTAATACTTGCCAATTTTTCCCTCTTGTTTTTCGAACACATGTTCTGTACAATAAATTTAAACAATCACACAGGAAAGGAGGATCAGCCCTTATGGAACAATCTGATCCCATTCTCAACATGCCGGTGGATGTGATTTCCTCCTGCGGGGCGGACGGCAGACTGCGGCCTTACCGGCTCCGCCTGGAGGAGGATCACGCCCTGCAGGTATTTTCCGTCCTGCAGATTCTCTCGGACAAGGAAATCAAGCCCGCAGGCCAGCCCATGATCTCCTACATTTGCCGCATCGGCTCCCAGGAGCAAAGCCGTCTGGCCGAGCTGCGCTACCACATTTCCCGGCACCGCTGGTGCCTGTACCGCCTCCTATGAGCGGCGTCTATTTCCACATCGATGTGAACAGCGCCTATTTAAGCTGGACCGCGGCGAAACGCCTGGTGGACGGAAATCCCCAGGACATCCGCCGGATTCCCGCCGTGATCGGCGGGGACGAGAGCTCCCGGCACGGCATCGTGCTGGCGGGGAGCCTGCCCGCCAAGGCCCTGGGGATCCGCACCGGGGAACCCCTGATCGTAGCCCGCAGGCGCGCTCCGGGCCTGCTGATCCTGCCCCCGGACTACGGGCTCTACGCCCAGTGCAGCCGGGCGCTCATGGAGCTGCTCTCCCAGTTCTCCCCGGATGTGTTCCAGTACAGCATCGACGAGGCATTTATCGACATGAGCCGGAGCGTCCGCCTGTTCGGTTCCCCTCTGACCGCCGCGGAAACCATACGCAGCCGGGTGCGGGAGGAGCTGGGTTTCACCGTCAACATCGGCATCTCCTCCAACAAACTGCTGGCAAAAATGGCCTCCGACTTCCGCAAACCGGACCGCTGCCACACCCTGTTCCCCGAGGAAATCCCCCTGAAAATGTGGCCTCTGCCCGTCTCCTCCCTGTTCTTTGCCGGTCCGGCCGCCAGGCGCAAACTGCAAAACCTGGGAATCCGCACCATCGGGGAGCTGGCCCGCACCGACCGGGCGCTTTTAACCGCCCATTTGAAAAATCAGGGCCGGGTTCTGTGGGAGTACGCCAACGGTTTTGACACCTCCCCCTATCTGATTCCCCTGGACCGGAACAAGGGCTTTGGCAACAGCATGACCATGCCCATGGACGTGGGCAGCCCCGAACAGGCCCGCCAGTTCCTGCTCTTTTTGAGCGAGACGGTCAGCGCCCGGATTCGCGCCGACCAGGCGAAAATTTCCTGCGTCAGCCTGTCCCTGGTGGACTGCAATTTCAGCCGCTGTTCCTGCCAGGAAACGCTGGCCCGCCCCACCGACTTAACGGAGCCCATCTACCAGGCCGCCTGCCGTCTGCTGATGCGCGCCTGGGACAAAACGCCGCTGCGGAAGCTGGGCGTTCACACCAGCCGGGTTGTGCGGGAGGAATGCAGCCAGCTCACTCTGTTCCCGCCGGGGCGCGAGGAAAAACTAAGGCGGCTGGAACTGGCCCTTGACCAGATCCGCGCCGCCTATGGCTCCCAGGCCGTAACCCGGGGATGTTTTTTAAACGAGCGGCCCGAAAAGCCTCCCTCCCTTTCCATCGGAAGGCCTCCGGACCGCTCCTCTTTCTGATTTATACCAGCCATATGGCATAGCGGATTCCAACTGCCGCCACGACCATAAGACACATGATAAGAAACTCCTCAACTCCATGGATGACAACCTTGCGCTTCATATGGCAGACCTCCTTTTGATCCTTTCTTTTATAACTCCATCATAGTCCTGAGCTGTTAAAGATTCCATAGGGATTCAAATCTGCCGCATTAAGATTGCATTAGCGTCCTCAGCATTTGACCGCCTCGGACACCTCCTTTGGTTTTACATCCACCAATATAATATCATCCCCTACCTGACAAATATCGCAGAAGGGGATGATATATTCTTTTTCCCGCCCCAGAAAGCCGCAGATGCAGCCCGGTCCCGGGACAATAATCGCCAGCATGCAGCCGGTTTTCATGTCAAAATCCACGTCCCCCACAAACCCGAGACGCTTACAGTCCTTTACATTGATAACTTCCTTCTGTTTCAGCTCGCTGATTCGCATTCGCTCACGCCCTCAAATACTTCCTCACTGTACTATATGAGGGCGGGCGGCGATTAAGAAGCGCCGGCTGGATTTTTCCCGGCCGGATCGGGGCGCCATTTGATCCCAAGCTGCTCCTTCTCCGCTTTTAAGTCCTGATAAAATCCGAAGGTCGAGCACTCGATATAGGGCATGATCCACAACGTTCCGATTCCAAAGGAAAGCTGCCCCAGAATGTGCCAGCCGATAAAGCTCAAATGGAAACAGAACAGCTTCCACCTGCGCCTTTTTGTCAGCTTTGCGCTGGCCTTCAGGCAGGCAAAGGTTCCCAGGTCCGGGCAGTCGATCATCACATAGAGCGCCAGGCCCCAAAACAGGGAGAGGACAATGGAAACAACAATAAACAGCAGCCAGGACAGCACCACCAGCGCGATCCCGGTTGCGGTCGTGTCCATCTCCAGGCGCACCCGCATATAGCTCACAAAATAGGGAATCATAAAAATCACCTGAATCAGACCGATCACAAAGTTGATCCCTAAAATATGCCAGGGCGTCTTTCCCTTAAAGCCGTAAAACATATCCCCCAGCCGGATATCCTGACCGCGAAAGGCCTTGTATGCCATCTTCAGAGTACCGCCCTGCAGCAGGACCTCCGTGACCACCATAATCACCAGAAGCAGAGCAATGATAATGGACATCAACACCACGCCGAAGGGGATTCCTCCGCCAAAACGTCTGCCGGACGCAGCCAGGATATAGGTCAACGTATAAGACGCCATAACGACCAGCACAATGGCGGTCGCAAATATCATCAAAAATCCCAGCAGTCTGGCCAGCACGATGTTGCCATATCTGCCGAGCAGGGATTTCCTCGCCTGTGTGCGGTATTCAGCTGCTTTTTTCATGATCCGATCACCTCCGACACAAGGGAGGAGGCGTCCATGAGCAGGAACAGGACAATGGCGATCACCGCCAGCACCAGGCCGATGATGGACAGCGTCAGGCCGGTTTTCGCCTGGCCGCTCATGGGTTCATCCCGCTTGGACAGCAGGGCGAAAATGATTCCAAGGGAACCAAAGGCGATGCCCACATATCCGCACCAGCAGCAGACCAGGGACAGGATGCCCATCACCAGAGAGGCGGTTGCCATGCCGTTGGGCGCGGCCTTGATCTCCGTCTGGTACTGCATTTGATACTGAGGCCCCTGGTTATAGCCCTGCTGGGGGCCGCCGGTGGAGGGCTGGTAACGGTTGGGGGCGTAGCCTTGTTGGTTGTAGCCTTGCTGGTTATAGCCCTGTTGGTTGTAACCCTGTTGGTTGTAGCCGGGCTGGGGGGCCTGGTTGTAGGCTCCGGGCTGGCCAGGCTGGGGGGCCTGGTTGTAGGCTCCGGGTTGGCCTGGCTGGGGACCCTGGTTATAGGCTCCGGGTTGGCCGGGACGCATCGGCTGGCCTCCGGGCTGATTCCCGGGCTGGCCGGGCTGTGCTCCCTGACCATAGGCTCCCGGCTGACCGGGGCGTACGGGCTGACCTCCAGGCTGGCCCGGCTGTACTCCCTGGCCATAGGCTCCGGGCTGACCAGGACGTACCGGCTGGCCTCCAGGCTGGCCCGGCTGTACTCCCTGGCCATAGGCTCCCGGCTGACCGGGACGCACCGGCTGGCCCGGCTGCATCCCTGGCTGGCCCGGCTGCATCCCTGGCTGGCCCGGCTGACTCCCCGGCTGGCCGGGCTGTACTCCCTGACCATAGGCTCCGGGCTGACCAGGACGTACCGGCTGGCCTCCAGGCTGGCCCGGCTGTACTCCCTGACCATAGGCTCCGGGCTGACCAGGATGTACCGGCTGGCCTCCAGGCTGGCCCGGCTGCATCCCTGGCTGGCCCGGCTGCATCCCTGGCTGACCGGACTGTACTCCCTGGCCATAACCTCCCGGCTGACCAGGACGCACTCCCGTTCCATAGGCTCCCGGCTGACCGCCCGGAACGCCCTGTCCGTATCCGGTGTAACCGCCGGGCCGGCCACTTTGGGCTCCCTGCCCATCTGCTCTCTGCCCGTCTGCGCCCTGGCTCCCGTTCTGATTATCAAACGTCCCTGCCTGCATCCCTTGGCCGAAGGCTCCCGGCTGAGCGCCAGCTACAGCGCTTTCCGCGTCTTTTACAGCTTCAGGCCGGGAATTCTCCGCTTCCCCGTCGCAAACCTCATTCTCGCCCGCAGAACCGCCCTCACAGGCCCCATGCTCCGCAGTATTCTCCGGCTCCGCAGCGGCCTCTGCTTCCTTCCCATCCGCAGCGTCCTCCGCTTCTCCGTCCCCGGACGCCTCGCTCTGTTCCAAACTGTATGTCTCCAGAACCGGCGGAATATCGGTCACAACCGGCGGTATCCCGGTCTCCTCAAAAGACGTGGCAGGCGCATCCGCCTGGCCGCCGTCAATAGGACTCCCTCCGGATATCTCCTGGCCGCCGTTCAGTTTATCGTTGTCATAATCCATCTGAACTTTCTCCTTTCGCTTACAGGGACCGAAATCCCCGCTTTTTCCAACACGCCGTCCACCGGATACGCTGACTCCGAAAGCCGGCTACAGAAAATCCGCGCCGCTCTGCGCACTCAGCGGTGTTTTGAGACAGCTGCATATGTTCCAACCAAGCGAAACATCATCTCGCCAAGTGCTCACAGTATATCATATCTGACAAAAAAATACAATCCGCCGGAATTTCCCGACGAATTGCATTTTCCAAAACGATTACTGTCAATTCTGCGAAGCGTCCAAACATGCGCCCGCCGCTTTAGAACATGGGAACAACGGCTCCCTCGTATTTACTCTCCATGAACGCCTTCACCTCCGGGCTGGTCAGGGCCTCGATCAACGCCTTGATGTCCTCCCGGTTCTCATCGCCCTCGCGCACGGCCACCACATTTCCGTAGGTGGTAGCTGCCAGGGAATCGCTGCTCTCGGTAGCCAGAGCGTCGGAAACCTTCAGGCCGGACTCAATGGCATAGTTTCCGTTGATAACCGCGATGTCGCAGTCCGCCAGAGAACGCGGAATCTGCGCTGCCTCCAGCTCTACGATGTCCAGGTTCTTGGGATTCTCCACAATCTCATTGCGGGTGGCTTCCAGGCCTGCGCCTTCCTTCAGCTTTAACAGTCCCTGCGCCTCCAGAAGCAGCAGCGCTCTGGCCTCGTTGGTCACATCGTTGGGAACCAGCACGGTCGCCTTGTCCGGCAGCGCGGACAGGTCCGTGGTCTTGCCGGCGTAAATGCCGAAGGGCTCATAGTGGATCACGCCTGCGCTCACCAGCTTGGTCCCGTTCTGCTCGTTAAAGGAATCCAGATAGGGCTTGTGCTGGAAATAGTTGGCATCCAGATCGCCGCCATCCAGCGCCTGGTTGGGAATTACATAATCGGTGTACTCCTGAATCTGCAGATCATATCCCTTGGCTGCCATCACCGTCTTGGCCGCCTCCAGAATCTGCGCGTGGGGAGCCGGGCTGGCGCCTACCACGATGGGCTTTAACTCAGCAGCCGTTGTCTCCGCAGCTGCCTCTGCGGTGGTCTCCTCCGCATTTGCCTCCGCAGCGGTGGTCTCAGCAGCGGTCTCCGCGCTGGAAGCCGCCGTTGTCTCCTTTGCGCCGCCTCCGCAGCCTGCCAGTGTTCCCGCCGCCAGCGCTGCCGCCAGCAGTGCCGCTCCAAGTGCTCTCTTCTTCATAATTGTTTCCTCCTCATTTTTTGATTCCCCGTTCGGGGGTGTTTTTATCATCAGCCGGGGCCTTTGCGCCCTCAGCGGATTCTCTTGTCGCTCTTTCTGGAAGTTCTCATAAACGCTTCCTGGATCAGCTGCACGATGATCACCAGCAGCGCCACGGTCACCAGCATCATGTCCGTCTGATAGCGGTGATAACCGTACCGGATGGCGATGTCGCCCAGACCTCCGGCTCCCACAGCTCCCGCCATGGCCGAGTAACCCAGGATCGTCGTGATGGAGATGGCCGCTCCCACCAGCAGAGAAGGTTTCGCTTCCGGCAGCAGCACCTTCCAAATGATCTGCCAGGTGGACGCCCCCATGGACTGGGCCGCTTCCACCACCCCGGCGTCCACTTCCTTTAAGGAAGATTCCACCATGCGCCCTATGTAAGGGGCCGCCGCGATAATGAGCGGCACCACCGCCGCGTTGGGGCCGATAATCTTGCCCACCACCAGGCGTGTGAAGGGGATCACCATAATCATCAGGATCAAAAACGGTACGGAGCGCAGCAGGTTGATCGCCAGACCCAGCACCTTGTTAAACAGCGGCACCGGCCGGATTCCGTCCTTGTCCGTCACCATCAGGGCGATTCCCAGCGGAATCCCTATTAAATAAGAAATAAGAGAGGACATGAACACCATGTAAATGGTCTGCATGGTCCCTTCCTTCAGCATATTGATTGTCGTCGCGTCAAACTGCATGTCATCGCACCTCCTCAAACGTCACCCTGGTGGTTTTTAAGTAATTCCGGATCCGGTTGGCGTCCGCCTCGTCCTCCGGGAGCTGGATCAGCATCTGGCCCATGGCCTTACCCTCGATATCCCGGGTGTCCGCATGCATGATGTTCACCGGCACCTTGCAGGCCAGCACCATATTGGAGATGATAGGCTCCGAGGACTCACGGCCGTCGAAAATGATTCGGATCTGGCCGGATTTTCCGAAGTTTACAGCCGTGTGCCCGGCTTCGCCCAGAATCAGCTGACGGCCGATCTCGGACTTGGGGCCGGAGAAAATATCCGAAACCTTCCCCACCTCCGCGATGTGGCTGTGGTCGATAATCGCCACCTTGTCGCAGATGGCCTCGATCACCGCCATCTCATGGGTAATCACGATCACCGTAACGCCCATTTCCCGGTTGATCCGTTTGAGAAGCTGTAAAATGGACTTGGTGGTGTTGGGATCCAGTGCGCTGGTGGCCTCGTCGCACAGCAGCACTCTGGGGTTGGTGGCCATGGCCCTGGCGATGGCCACTCTCTGCTTCTGGCCTCCCGACAGCTGGGCCGGATAGGCCTTAGCCCGTTCCTCCAGCCCCACCAGGGCCAGCAGCTCCTCCGCACGTTTTCTGGCCTCGGCCCGGCCGGTACCTGCGATCTCCATGGGGAAGCAGATGTTCTGCAGCACGTTGCGCTGGCTCAGCAGGTTGAACTGCTGGAAAATCATACCCATGGACTGTCTGGCCAGGCGCTTCTGCTTGTCGCTCATAGCCGACAGGTTCTTGTCCTGAAAAATCACCTTGCCCGAGGTGGGCACCTCCAGGTAATTGATACAGCGCACCAGCGTGCTCTTTCCGGCTCCCGAGAGGCCGATGATTCCGAAGATCTCCCCGCTTTTGATCTCCAAATTAATGTCCTCCAGCGCGGTCACCGTGCCGTTTGCGGTGGAAAATTGTTTTCCCAGGCCCTCCAGCCGTATAATCGGCTCCTGTTTGTTTCCTTCCATTCCTTCCATTCCTTTCGTATGTCCCGTCAAGCCGCCCCTCTGGGGCCCCTTAAACTCAATAAGGGCCGCATGTCTTGTTAGACTTGCGGCCCTGAATCTACACGATTCTGTTCAAAGCGACATTGATCAATTCTCACAATCCATACAGATGAAACCCGGATTCAGTTTTCGGCGCATGCGGATACACAGCACATGTACATGCTGTTCATCATATCCATATTCATCTGCATGGCTTTGAACTGTCTCATGGTCTCCTCCGATCCGAATTGATATCATAGCGTTTGACTAGGATTTATCTTAGTTAAGAAGATACAACGCCTGACGCCTTTTGTCAAGCTTTTTTTCAAAAATGGCTCTTTCCGGCTCTCTTTAGCTGCAAAGATCCACAATTACCTGGGCGAAAATCTTTGCGCTGACCATCAGCTCGTCGATCACGGCGAACTCATCCGCACCGTGCATCCGGTTGTCCGTGCCGGGAAGCGCCGCGCCGAAGGCCACGCCGTTTTTCAGTTCATGGACATAGGTGCCGCCGCCCATGGACTGGCAGCCGCCCTGAAGGCCGGTGTACAGCTCGTATGCCGCGTTCAGCGTGCGCACAAAGTGGGAATCCCCGTCCACGTAATGGGGCGTGATCATAGCCTCATTGAGCAGAGTAACGCCGATGTTTGCCATATTTTCCCGGATCACCTTCAGCACGTTTTCCTCGTTTGCGCAGATGGGGCAGCGGCTGTCGAACTCGCCGTCCAGGCCCTCCCCGTTCACTGTGAGCATGCTGAACGCCAGCGTCAGGTCTCCGGACAGTTCATCCCCCATCTTGACGCCCAGGGATTTGCCGTCGGTCTCGCCGTGAGGCATAAGGCCCAGCAGCTTTTTTAAGGTCTCGGTCTGTCCGCATTCCGCCAGGGGCAGACGGGTCAGGTAGGAAAGCAGGCAGGTCAAAGCATTTTTTCCTTCATAGGGCATAGAGGCGTGAGCGCCCTCTCCCACCGCGGTGATGTGTATTTTGCCGGACTCCTCCTCGAACTCAAAGTGAATTCCCGTCTCCTGCTCCATCTGGGCAGCCGTCGCCGTGAGAACCTCCAGCTCCACGCCCTCCACCACGGCGTGAGCCTTGCCGGGCACCACATTGGTTTTCACACCGGCCTTAAAGCTGACCAGGCGCGGAAGCTTTTCCGATTTCTCCCAACTGGCGGTAAAATGCCCGGGCAGGCGGCCCTTCTCAATGTTGACCACCGGGAATTCTCCGTCGGGCGAGAAGGTCATGGGCGCTTCCTTCTCCACGCTGTAGTAGTGCTCGATATCGGAGCTGCCGCACTCCTCGTCCGTTCCCATGATCAGGCGCACGTTCTTTGACAGGGGAATGCCCAGCTCCTTCACCGCACGCATCGCGTACATTGCGGCAACCGCCGGTCCCTTGTCGTCGGCAGTTCCGCGGCCGTAGAGCTTTCCGTCCTTCTCCACCGGCTCAAAAGGTTCGGTCACCGTCCAACCCTCTCCCGCCGGAACCACGTCCAGATGAGCCAGAATGTCCAGCTGGGCTTCCTTATCGTTTAAGTCGGCCGTACCCACATAGTTGTCGTAGTTCGTGATGGCGAATCCATAACCCTCGGCCATCTCCAGCGCTGCGTTTAAGGCCGCAAAGGGGCCTTCGCCGTAAGGCTTACCCTCCACATAGGGCATCTTCTCACTGTTGATCCGGCACAGGGTGCAGATATCGTCCAGCATCTCCTGGCGGTGGCTGTCGATATATTCTTCAATCTCTTTTTTATACATGACGTTCTCCTTTTTGAAATGGATTTATGGGACTGGAACAGAAAATTATTGTAACAGTTCAGACGGCGGGAAAATTATTTCATCATGGAGGCCAGGGTCTCGTTGACCACCTTGCCGTCGGCCTTGCCCTTTACGCGGGGCATCAGAACCTTCATAATGGCGCCCTTGTCCTTGGCTGTGGGCGCTTCGATGTTCAGCTCCGCCAGAACCTGGGCGATCACTTCCCGGATCTGTTCCGCGGACATGTCGGCCGGAGCGAACTCCTTGTATACCGCCAGGCGCACGGCGGCCTCGTCGCGGATGTCCTGACGGTCCGCAGGCGCGGTGTCATAAGTCTCCTGGGTCTGCTTGATCTCTTTTTTCACCACCACGTTTGCCTCATCCTCGGTCAGAGGCTCACGCTTGTCGATCTCGGCGTTTTTCAGCGCGGAAAGAAGCATGGAAAGAGCGTTCTTGCGCGGTTTGTCCTGAGCCTTCATAGCCGCCACCATGGCGGCCCTTACGGTTTCGATTTTAGTCATGACAGATATAGATCCTCCTTTTTAAGAGATTTCGCAACGGCCCGGCAGGTCCGCCGGGCCATTGTAAGCTTTAAAAATATTCCCGGAGCGCGGTTTACCCTCTGCCGAATTCCGACAGCTTTAATCCCGGATTCCGCTCCAGTACCATTCCCACGCTCCAGCTGTTGATGAACAGCAGCAGCGGGTTGTCTTTCAGATCCTTGATCCGCTTCATATCGGAAGTTCCCTGGATGCGGGCAACATCGATCTCCTGGGGATTCTCCACCCAGCGGATGTACTCGAAGGGCAGCTTTTCCAGGGCCACCTCCACATTGTACTCATTTTTCAGACGGTAGGTCAACACCTCGAACTGCAGCACGCCCACCACGCCCACAATGATCTCCTCCATGCCGGAGTTGAACTCCTGGAAAATCTGGATGGCGCCCTCCTGGGCGATCTGATTCACGCCCTTGATAAACTGCTTGCGCTTCATGGTGTCCACCTGGCGGACCCTGGCGAAATGCTCGGGCGCAAAGGTGGGAATTCCCTCGAACTGAAATTTTTCATTGGACGTGCACAGGGTGTCGCCGATGGCAAAGATACCCGGATCGAACACGCCGATAATATCCCCGGCGTAGGCCTCCTCCACAATCTTGCGGTCCTGGGCCATCAGCTGCTGGGGCTGGGTCAGGCGGATTTTGCGGCCGCCCTGGACATGTTTTACCTCCATACCCGCCTCGAACTTGCCGGAGCAGATGCGCATGAACGCGATGCGGTCCCGGTGCGCCTTGTTCATGTTGGCCTGGATCTTGAACACAAAGGCGGAGAAATCCGGGCGGAAGGGGTCGATCTCCCCATCCAGGGTCCTTCTGGAAAGGGGCGCCGTGGTCATTTTCAGGAAATGCTCCAGGAAAGTCTCCACACCGAAGTTGGTCAGCGCGGAGCCGAAGAACACCGGGGACAGATTGCCCCGCTGCACCCGCTCCATGTCCAGCTCGTCGCTGGCCCCGTCAAGCAGCTCGATGTCGTCCTGTAGCTGCTGATAGTAGACCGGCCCCACCAGAGCGTCCAGATCCGTGGAGTCCACGTCGTACTCCTGGCTCTCCACCTCCTTGGCTCCGCCCATTGCGGCGGTAAAGGTGGTGATTTTCCGCTCAAAGCGGTCGTACACGCCCTTGAAATTCTTCCCGCAGCCGATGGGCCAGTTCACGGGACAGGTGCGAATGCCCAACACGTCCTCGATCTCGTCCAGCAGCTCATAGGGATCTCTGGCCTCGCGGTCAAATTTGTTGATAAAGGTAAAAATGGGGATGTGGCGCATGACGCAGACCTTGAACAGCTTGATGGTCTGGGCCTCCACGCCCTTGGAGCCGTCGATCACCATAACCGCGGAGTCCGCGGCCATCAGGGTGCGGTAGGTGTCCTCTGAGAAGTCCTGGTGCCCCGGCGTGTCCAGAATATTGATGCAATATCCCTCGTAGTTGAACTGCATGGCGGAGGAGGTGACAGAAATTCCCCTCTCCTTCTCAATGTCCATCCAGTCGGACACCGCGTGCTTGGCAGCCTTTCTGCCCTTTACCGTTCCCGCCAGATTGATGGCTCCGCCGTACAGCAGAAATTTCTCCGTCAACGTGGTTTTACCCGCGTCGGGGTGGGATATGATGGCAAAGGTTCTGCGCTTGTTGATTTCCTCTTTCATCTGATCTAAGGTCTGTGACAAATCATTCGTCCTCCATACTGTTTTTCGCTCAAAAGATGGACGTCCTGCCTTGGTCCGTCCATATCCATTCTATTCTAGTATGATTATTTCGCAAAGTCAAGGTATTTCCAGGACGCGGCGCGGTATGGCGCGGCGAAACGGACAGGAGCGGCAACCGCCCAGGGCGCGGCAGTGGCTCGAGGCGCGGCGGTGGCCCAGGGCGCAGCAACCGCCCAGGGCGTGGCGGCAGCTCGGGCCGTGGCGGTGGCCCAGGGCGCGGCGGCAGCTCGGGCCGTGGCGGTGGCCCAGGGCGCGGCGGCAGCTCGGGGCGCGGCGACGGCCCAGGGTGCAGCGGTGGCTCGAGGCGCGGCGGTGGCCCAGGACGCGGCGGCAGCTCGGGCTGCGGCGACGGCCCAAGGCGCGGCGGCAACTCGGGGCGCGGCGGTGGCTCGGGGCGAGGCAACCGCCCAGGACGCGGCGGCTCCGCGACATGCGGCCGGCCGCCACAGAGCGCTACAGGCTCAGAAGCCGATCCAGAAGCCTGTGAGCCACCTCATCCTTGGTCAGAATCGGCAGCTCCTCCGCCCCATCCTTTGTGATAAACGTCACCACGTTGGTGTCCGTGCCGAACCCGGCACCGGAAACCTTCAGATTGTTGGCCACGATCATGTCCACGTGTTTTTTCTCCAGCTTGGCCGCAGAGTTCTCCAGCATGTTCTGGGTTTCCATGGAGAAGCCGCAGAGAATCTGCCCCTCCCTGCGGTGGCTTCCCAGCCAGCCCAGAATATCGTCTGTCCGCTCCAGGGCGATGGACATGTCCCCGTCGGACTTCTTGATCTTCTCCTCACCCACGGTGCCCGGCCGGTAATCCGCCACCGCCGCGGATTTCACGATCATGTCCATCTCCCCGCTTCTTAAGGTCACCGCCTCAAACATTTCCCGAGCGCTCTCCACCGGCACCACATCCACAAACATAGGCGGTTTCAGATTCACCGGGCCGGTTACCAGCGTCACCCTGGCCCCGCGGTAAGCCGCGGCTCTGGCCACCGCGTAGCCCATCTTGCCGGTGGAACGGTTGGTGATAAAACGCACCGGGTCAATGGACTCCCTGGTCGGCCCCGCGGTCACCAGCACCCGCTTGCCCGCCAGGTCCTTCCCGAAGGCGATTTCCCGCACAATGTACTCAAACAGCACTTCCGGTTCCGGCATTTTCCCGGCCCCCGTGTCCCCGCAGGCCAGATATCCCGTGGCCGGGGTGATCACTTCCATACCGTAGCGCTCACAGACCTTTAAATTGTCCTGGACGATGGGGTTCTCGTACATATTGGTGTTCATGGCCGGGGCGATGATCTTCTTACACCGGCAGGCCAGCACCGTGGTGGTCAGCATGTCGTCCGCCAGCCCGTGGGCCAGCTTGGCGATCACGTTGGCCGAGGCCGGGGCGATCATCACCACGTCCGCCGCCTTGGCGATGGAGACGTGCTCCACGCTGAACTCGAAGTTCCGGTCAAAGGTGTCCACCAGGCATTTGTGCCCGGTCAGGGTCTCAAAGGTAATGGGATTGATAAAATTCGTGGCGTTTTCCGTCATCAAAACCTGTACCTTTGCCCCCTGCTTCACCAACATGCTGGCCAGGGAAGCGATTTTATAAGCGGCAATACTTCCGGTCACGCCCAGAAGCACTGTTTTGTCCTTCAACATTTCCAATCCTCCTCATGCATTTTTCGTAACCGTTCAGACCGCGGGATAACCGGATGGACATCCGTCGCTTCTCAACCGGCTTTTCCGGCCAGGAAAATGAGCCGTTTGAACGGTTACTATTTTTCTTGTATCCAATTTCCATCTATGCTACAATCATCATGATATCATAATTTTTCAATCATTGAAAGGAGTTCCCTCATGATTTTAGCCATAGACATGGGCAATACCAACACCGTCATCGGCGGCATCGACGAGAAGAAAACCTATTTTATCGAGCGCGTCACCACAGACCAGAGCCGTACCGCCACCGAGTACGCCGTTAGCTTCAAAAACATTCTGGAAATGTGCGGCATCGACGTCACGGACATCGAGGGTGCCATCCTGTCCTCCGTGGTACCGCCTTTAAATTCCGTCATTTTAACCGCCGTGGAGAAGGTCACCGGCATCCGCCCGCTGCTGGTGGGCTCCGGCATGAAAACCGGCATGAACATTCTCATGGACAACCCCAAATCCGTGGGCAGCGACCAGATTGTGGACGCGGTGGCCGCCAGCCATGAGCACCCCCTTCCCCTGATCGTCATCGACATGGGCACCGCCACCACCATGTGCGTGGTGGACAAACACCGCAACTACATTGGCGGCATCATCCTGCCGGGACTGAAGGTATCTCTGGATTCCCTGAGCTCCAAGACCGCCCAGCTGCCCTACATCAGTCTGGAGGTGCCGGACCGGGTGATCGGCAAGAACACCATTGACTGCATGCGCGCCGGGATCATTTTCGGCAACGTGGACATGATCGACGGGATCATCGACCGCATGGAGCGGGAGCTGGGACAACCGGCCACCGTGGTGGCCACCGGAGGGCTGTCCCGCTTCATCACCCCCATGTGCCGTCACAAAATCATCTGCGACGACGCTCTGCTGCTGAAGGGATTGCTGATCCTTTATCAGAAAAACAAATAATCTGTTTACAGCAGTTTGTCCGGCTCATCTTCCTGACAAGCCGGACTGTTACAGAATTTTCCGACTTTTTTAAAAGAGCCCGCAAGCCTTGAAAATTGCGGGTTCTTTTTATTTTTGCAAAATACTGGAAAAGTTTTTCTGCCCCCATGTCGTATAAAACCATTTCAATCCGTACATCATTCCGTTATAGCAACCGGCCCGCACGGCTGTCATTTTTTTCGCCGCGCGGCCAGTATCGCAACAGCGGAGGTAAGGATCATGTCGGGTTACAAAGTGGAAATATGCGGCGTAAATACCGCCAAGCTGCCATTGTTAAGCAATGAAGAGAAAGAGGTGCTGTTCAAGCGGATTTTGGACGGCGATAAGGAAGCCAGGGAGCAGTACATCAAAGGGAACCTGCGCCTGGTGTTGAGCGTGATCCAGCGTTTTTCCGGAAATCAGGAAAACATCGACGATCTGTTTCAGATCGGCTGCATCGGCCTGATCAAGGCCATTGACAATTTCGATATCACTCAGAATGTGAAATTTTCCACCTATGCGGTTCCCATGATACTGGGAGAAGTCAGGCGGTATCTCAGGGACAATAATTCCATCCGGGTGAGCCGTTCCCTGCGCGACACGGCCTACAAAGCCATCTATGCCAGAGAGCAGCTCACCCGCCTCAACTCCAAGGAGCCCACCCTGGCGGAAATCGCCCAGGAAATCGGCGTTTCCAAGGAGGACATCACCTACGCCCTGGACGCCATCCAGACCCCGGTGAGTCTCTACGAGCCGGTTTACACCGACGGAGGCGATCCGCTCTACGTGATGGATCAGATCAGCGACAAAAAGAACCTGGAAGAAAACTGGGTGGAGGACTTATCCCTGGGGGAAGCCATGAAGCGGCTGCCCGAGCGGGAGCGTCACATCATCGACCTGCGTTTCTTTGAGGGAAAAACCCAGACCGAGGTGGCCGAGGAGATCCACATCAGCCAGGCCCAGGTCAGCCGTTTGGAGAAAAATGCGCTGAAAACCATGAAAACTTATTTGAGCTGACGCGGTTTGTCCTTGAAGGCCGGTTCCGGATGTGTTAAACTATCTTTGGATGAAAATTTTTCCAATCATTCAAATTTTATGAAGAGAGAACACAAATTATGGAACAGAACGACCGCAGATTTGCAGTATTGATCGACGCTGACAACGTATCACCAAAGTATATCAAATACATTCTTGATGAAGTCTCCGACCAGGGCATCGCCACCTACAAGCGCATTTACGGCGACTGGACGGACAACGAAAAGCGCAGCTGGAAGAACGTCCTCCTGGACTGGTCGGTAAACCCCATCCAGCAGTACAGTTACACCACAGGCAAGAACGCCACGGATTCCGCCATGATCATTGACGCCATGGACATCCTCTACTCGGGAAATGTAGACGGCTTCTGCCTGGTAAGCAGCGACTCCGACTTCACCAAGCTGGCTCAGCGCCTGCGCGAGTCGGGCATGTTCGTCATGGGCATCGGAGAACAGAAGACCCCCAAGCCCTTCCGCACCGCCTGCGACACCTTCAAGCTCTTAGAGATCATCTCCTCCGAGGATGCCTCCGAGGTGGTTGAGAACGTCAAAGGCCGCGGCCCCGTGGTCACCATCAAGGAAGACCCGGCCAACATCGCCGCCATCCAGAAAACCATCACCGGCATCGACGAGATTCAGAGAGCCATCTCCAAGCTTCTGATGGAGAACAACGGCGTCAACCAGCCCATCGGCCTGGCCCGGGTAGGCAACTTCCTGTCCAAGCGTTTCTCCGACTTCGACGTCCGAAACTACGGCTACTCCAAGCTTTCCACCTTCCTGGAGAGCATGAACAACAGCGAATTCCAGCTGGTCAAGCTCCACGGCGGCTACTTCGTCCAGGAAAAGAGCGCCAGCATCTCCAAGACTGAAATCGAACAAGAGCTGATCCGCATCATCCAAGGCTCCGGCGGCCACGTGGACAACCTGAGCATCGTCCACGACGAACTCAAAAAAGCCTTCCCGACCTTCGACGTAAAACAGTACGGCTTCAGCCGCATCTCCAGCTTCATCCGAAGCTTCGGAAAGTTCAAAATCAAAGACAACATGATACAGCTAAAATAATTCCTGTACCATTTTCTCCCCACCCCATTAACCAAAACCACCCTCCGATCCCAGCAGCGTGCTTCCACACGCCGCCTCCCATCGGAGGGTGTTTTTTATCAACCATCAAAAAGCTTTTTCTTTTCTTACTCCCTGCAATCCCCAGCGTCCGGGTGGGGTGGGCTTTCACGGTCAGACGCGTACCCATTGCTCTCCCCCTACTCGAACCTCACAATCTCCTTCCTCAACCTCTTCATAATCTTCTTCTCCAACCGTGAAATATACGACTGCGAGATCCCCAGCAGATCCGCAACCTCCTTCTGCGTCATCTCCTCCCCATCCTCATTGGTCAACCCATACCTCAACTCCACAATCTTCCTCTCCCTGGGATTCAGCCTGCTAATGGCATTATTCAGCAGATTCTTCTCAATCTCATCCTCAATATCGTGGTAAATCACGTCCTCATCCGTACCCAGAATATCCGACAACAGGAGTTCATTTCCATCCCAATCCACATTCAGCGGCTCATCGATCGACACCTCCATCCGGGTCTTGTTGTTCCGTCTCAGATACATCAAAATCTCATTTTCAATACATCTGGACGCATATGTAGCCAGCTTAATATTTTTATCCGGCTTAAACGTATTGATCGCCTTGATCAACCCGATGGTTCCGATAGAGATCAAATCCTCCACCCCAACGCTGGTATTATCAAACTTCTTGGCAATATAGACCACCAGCCTCAGGTTGTGTTCGATCAGCGCCGCCCTCGCCTTCTGGTCCTCCTCACCGCTCAACATGCCGATCATCCGGCTCTCCTCCTCCGGTTCCAGAGGCGCGGGCAGGATATCGGCTCCCCCGATATAATGGACCTCGCTCTGTTTGGGCATGAGCACCGTCTTAAAGCTGGGGACGGTTTTCAGTTGAAAGCGGTTTGGAATGGATACTTTTATAATCATGGAATTTCCCTCCTGTATGTTGCGAACACTCGTCGTATGATGCCTCGTCCTTTCCCCACTGTTCCTCTTGAAGCAGCATCTGGTATTTCCCGGACGGGGATAAAGATTCCCGGATGACGGCCACCAGAGGCCGTTCAAACCTGTATCGTTTGTAGTCCAGCTCCACCTCCATCCAGTCCAGAAAAATCGCTGGAAGAAGGCCGTGGCTGGTGCCTACCGCCTGGTAGGGCACATAGATCACCCCGTCCACCCTGGGGCACAGCCCGGCAATCGCCGAGGCCGTCACCACGTGGACCGGGCGGCCGCTTACCGGTTCCTTCAGGCAGTTTCCGGTATCGATGAGAGCGGTCAGCCCGGCTTCACTCCCCTTGAAGCCCAGCCTCACCCTGCAATACCTTCTGCCCTTTATCCGCCCTTGTAACAGATTCTTTCCCAGGCCTACAAGTCCGTAAGCCCCCGCTGCTCCTCCCGCCGCCACCAAAAACCAGGCCAGTGCCGGAAGCCCCATGACCCGCTCCCCGCGGACCAGCAGCTCCAGATAATACCCGGCCCTGGTGTGCTGGTAAAGCGCCAGCATCACCCCCGACAGAACGGCGGTCACCAGATACATTCCCAGCACCGCCCTTGCCAGAGCCTTCAGTCCGGCCGGCCGAAAGGCCAAAAAGACCATCAGGCTGCTCACCCCCAGGTAAGTCCCCATCCCGCGAAGCCAAACCGGCATCCCCGGAAGAACACTCACCAGGCAGGCCCACAGCCCACCAACAGCCGCGCCGGACAGAAGTCTGCCCCATCCGGCGCCGGAATCCAAAATTCTGTTTAAAATCGCCAACACCACAAAATCCATCACAGCATTGACAAAAAACACCACATCTATGTACACCGTATACGTCACGCGACTCCGGCCCCACCTCCCTGTGAAACGTTCTGAATGACATTATAGTCATTCTCACGCGCAAATGCTGTCGAATTAAGGCACCTGCCACCACAAAATTTTTCGATCAATTTCGACAAAATCTCCCACAAAACCCAAAAAGGAAGGCCCTAAGCCCTCCCTCAAAAATCCCAGCACACGCTCTCCTCTTCCCTCAACCACACAAAAAAAGGGCCCTTCCGCCCTCAATCTCACCATAATTTTCCATTTCCCAAAACCTGTCATTTCCTGTCGAATCCCGCGAATTTTTTTGGCATAAAAATTGCAGTAAAAAACTGGAATCCCCCACTCTTTCCACTCAGCCAGAGAACGCCAGCGCGGCAGCGGGGCGCAGGGGGATGGATTGCGGGAGCAGTCCGGAGCGGACCGCAGGATCTTAAGTCCGGGCGGGGCCAAAAAGGAGGAGAAATCGTGTTCTCCAAAACACGATTTCAGGCGAGTTGAGCGGAGAAAGCTCATCAGAGTTTCTCCGCGAATCGAGCCGGTGCCTTCTTTTTGGTCCTGTCCGGGCTTTAGATCCTGCGCTCCGCGTAGGACGCCCCGCAATCCATCCCCCTGCGCCCCGCTGCCGCGCGTCCCTTCTCCTCCCCCACCACAAAAAAACCGCCACGCACCTCCCAGCGCGCAGCGGTCCACTTCACCCTCTTCAATTAATTCCTAACCCACTCTTACTTCCGATTTCTCAAAAAATCCGGAATATTGATCGATTCCTTATTCGCGCCCGGCCGGAACGTAGTTCCACTTCCCTGGCCTGCGCCCTGCTGTCCGTATCTGGAGCTGCCGTAGCCGGGATTATATCCCTGTCCCTGGCTCTCCCCGGACGGTCTCTGATAACCCTGTCCGCCCGCATTTCCCTGTCCGTAATTCCCGGTATTGTAGCTGGGAGCCTGACGGTACGGGTTCGCAGTGGCGGCCGCCTCCTGATCGCCGTGCAGCGGCTGAGGCTGCGGTTTCACCAGCGCGGTGGGAACCTTGGGCTGCTTGTAATTGGCAAACTTGGACATAGCGGTCTCCACAGAAGCGGTGGCCTCATGCTCGTCCAATCCGGTGGCGATCACCGTGATGGTCGCCTCATCCTGTGCGTTCTCATCATACATCGCACCAAAGATAATATTCGCATCATCTCCGGACAACTCCTGAACATAGCTGGCGGCCTCGTTGGCCTCGATCAGGCTGATATCGCCGGAAATGTTGATAATCACATGGCTTGCGCCCTCGATGGTGGTCTCAAGCAGCGGGCTGGAAACAGCCTGCTTCACCGCCTCGATGGCCTTGTCGTCGCCCTTGGCCTTGCCGATGCCGATGTGGGCGATGCCCTTGTCGATCATGACGGTCTGCACATCCGCGAAGTCCAGGTTGATCAGTCCGGGAACATTGATCAAATCCGTGATGCCCTGCACTGCCTGCTGCAGCACCTCATCCGCCTTCTTCAGCGCATCGGGCATGGTGGTACGCCTGTCCACGATCTCCAGCAGACGGTCGTTGGGGATCACGATCAGGGTGTCAACGCTCTCTTTTAAGCTGGCGATACCGTTCATGGCATTGGTCATACGGGTTTTCGCCTCAAAACGGAAGGGCTTGGTCACCACGCCTACGGTGAGGATGCCCATATCCTTTGCAATCTTCGCAACTACGGGGGCCGCGCCGGTACCGGTTCCGCCGCCCATACCACAGGTCACGAACACCATGTCCGCTCCCTTTAACGCCTGGGAAATCTCCTCAGAACTCTCCTCAGCCGCTTTCTCACCCACGTCCGGGCGGGCGCCTGCGCCGAGTCCCTTGGTCAGCTTCTCGCCGATCTGCATGGCAGTGGGGGCTTTGCAGAACTGAAGAGCCTGCTTGTCCGTATTGATGCCGATAAATTCGACGCCTGCGATGTTCTCCTCAATCATACGGTTCACCGCATTGTTTCCGGCGCCGCCTACTCCTACCACAATAATTCTGGCGGCATTCTCTGACTCATTTATCTTAATCTCTAACAAGATGATATCCTCCTTTTATTCCCTTACTGCCACTGTCAGCCATACTTCCCGCTTCTATATATAATATGCCTTCGGTATGATATTCATTCCATCAGCTTCTGAATTCTAGTCTACCTAATACTATATTTGATTTTAGAAAAAATATCAACTGTTTTTTTCATAAAATGGCGGACTTTTTCAGTATTTGATCTCTGCCTTACAATCCCCGGCATATCCCGGACCATAGAAGCTTTAATTGTAACACGTTATCTAATTTTAACAGATTTTTGGCGGGTGCGCAACAAGATGGTGCCGGGTTGGGCCTTGAAATATTTACAAGAATTGCAAAATTTTCGCTTCTGGTTCCGTTCCCAAGCTACTTCTTCTTAAACGTAATCCCTCCCCCAATCCCCTCTTCATTATAATTCTCCAGCTCAATCACGCCCTTCATTCCGACCAGCTGGGGATGGGCGGCCAGTATATCGCTGAGCACGGATATCTTGCTGTCCACGTTTGCGTCGTCGCCCAGGGACACCTGCATCTCGCCCATGTAGAGGGTGGCCTTGTTGTGGGAGTTGTACTCGATGCGGTCCACTATAATATTGTGCAGCGAAAGCTGCTGGGTCAGGTTCAAAATGTCCTGGAACACAGTCTGGTCCTTCACCGGCAGGGGACGGTGCAGAATCAGCTGGCCGAAATCCAGGCCCGTGATCAGGGGCACCCCCTCCAGCTTGTTGCCGGAGCTCTCCACGATAATCCCGTCCTTGTCAAAATACATATAGCTGCTCATGTCCGTGACATAACCCACAATGTCCTTTTCGTAGACGATGATCTCCACCTTCGTGGGGCCGTGGAACACCAGCTTGTAGTCCTCCACAAAGGGAATCTGGCGGTGGGGCTTGAAGCGGTTGGAAATGTAGAGATAGGCGGAATTCTTGTCCCATTTCCCTGGGAACAGAAGCTCCTCCATCTGCTTATCCGTGTAGCGCTTGCTGCCGGTAACCGTCACCTGGGTGACGTGCACGGACAAAAGCAGGATAGCGGCCGCTAAAAACGCCGCCGCTGCTATCCATATTCCGAGATTTTGTTTTCCTGCATTTCGTTTCATGGTCAACGTACCTCATCTCGCTCTTAAGCTTCCGTCATCCCCAATACGCCTGAGCGCCCAGCGCCCGCAAATCCCGGCACAGGTCCTCATACCCCCGCTCCACATGGCGGCAGTCCTCAATCACGGTCTCTCCCTCGGCGGCCAGGGCCGCCACCGCCAGGGCCGCGCCGCCGCGCAGGTCTCTGGCCGTCACCCGGCCGGCGATCAGGGGGTAGATCCCCTGGATTACCGCCTCCCGGCCCTCGGTGTAAATCCGGCCGCCCATGCGTTTTAACTCCTCCGCCGTGGCGAAGCGGCCCTCAAAGACCTGCTCCCGGATCCGGCTCTCACCGTCCCCGGCCGCAAGAAACGCCATGAAGGGCGACTGCAGGTCCGTTGGGAATGCCGGGTACGGCCCGGTCTCCAGCAAAAGCCCGCCGGGCCTTTGGTTCATGGAAATGAAAATCTCTTCCTGCACCTCGTCCCGCCGGATCACGGCCCCCGCCTGCTGCATCAGATTCAACGGCAGCTCCAGCTCCCCGGGCCGCACCTCCTTTAACCAGGCTTTGCCCCCGGCGGCCATGACCGCGCTCAGGTAAGTCCCCGCCACGATCCGGTCGCCGCGCACCGCGAAACGGCTGTCCCGCAGTTCCTCCACGCCCTCGATCACCAGGATTCCGGTTCCCGCCCCCCGCACTCTGGCTCCCATGCGGTTTAAGCAGTCGCAGAGCTGGCCGATCTCCGGCTCCCGGGCCGCGCCGTAGACAATGGTCATGCCTCTGGCCAACACGCCCGCTAAGAGCGCCTGTTCCGTGGCGCCCACGCTGGGATAGCGCAGGCGGATCTCCGCCCCCACCAGCCCTCCGGCCGGGGCCCTGGCCGTGATCTGTCCGTCCTCCTCCAGAATCCTGGCTCCAAGGCATTCCAGCACCTGGAGGTGGATGTCAATGGGTCTGGCGCCGATGAGGCAGCCTCCGGGATAGCGGCTCTCGCCCTCCCCCACCCGGCCAAGCAGCGCGCCCAGCACAATGATGGAGGAGCGCATCTGGCTGACAAAGTGGTCCGGAATCTGAGCGCACTCGATCTCCGTCCCGTCGATCTCCACGGTGCTGCCCTTTCGGTTGCAGCGGCATCCTATGTAGTTCAGAATGCTCACCATGCAGTCCACGTCCTGTATCATGGGCACATTGGTGAGCACCGTAATTCCCTTGTGCAGTATCGCCGCCGCCATCATGGGCAGCACGGCGTTTTTAGAACCTTGTATGGATATCTCGCCCGACAGGCGGGCGGGGCCTTTGATGTGGATGGTGGACAACCGGGCACCTACTTTCTGCCGCCTAAGGCAGCAAATTCTCTCTACCCTCAGCATATGCCCGGATTTGCCCCCTTGTGCACAAATCCGTTATTTTTCCAATCGTATTTGGTTGGACACACTCAAAACCATGCCCATTTCCATCATCAAAAACAAGACCGACGTGCCCCCGTAACTGATGAAAGGCAGGGTGATTCCCGTATTGGGAATGGTGTTGGTCACAACGGCGATGTTTAAAATCACCTGGATGGCGATATGGCCCATCACTCCCACCACCAGCAGCGCGCCGAACAGATCCGGCGCATTCCCGGCTATCAGCATAAACCGGTAAATCATAAAAAGAAAGATCAAAATAACGGAAATTGCTCCAAATAATCCCAATTCCTCGCAGATAATGGAGAAAATCATGTCGTTCTGCGCCTCGGGAAGGAAACCCAGTTTCTGGATACTCTCGCCCAGCCCCTGGCCGGTCAGGCCGCCGGTGCCGATGGCGTACAGGCCCTGAAGCACCTGGAAGCCCTTGTCCGTGGGATCGGATTCCGGGTTCAGCCATGCCTCGATCCTGCGGAACTGATAGTCCTGCAGAAGGCCGATTTTATTTAAGGCAAGGCCGATGGGACCTGCCCCCGCCAGCACGCCCAGGCCCAGGGCTCCGGCCGTGAAGAAGGGCCATTTCACCTTGCAGGCCACAAACAGCATCACAAAGGCGATTCCGAAGATAATGATACCGGAGCTCAAGTTGTTCCCGGCCACAATTCCGGCGATGGGGATGGTCAGGAGCATAATGAATCCCATATTTTTCCATTTGTTGATATTGCTTCCCAGCTCCGTGATCAGCGCCGCCAGCATAACGATCAGCGCGATCTTAACGAACTCCGTGGGCTGAAAGCTCAACGGTCCCACTCCCAGCCAGCGCCGTTTGCCGTTTACCTCTTTACCCACAAGGCTCACCGCGATCATCAATATGTAAGACATGCCGTAGGCGGGCAGCGCGAACTTGCCGAAGAAATGATAATCCATCTTGGAAATGATGATCATCAGGACGAATCCGCCCGCCGCGATCTTGGCCTGGCGCATCATAAAATACGCCGCGTTTCCCTTGTACTCCAGCTGCGCCGTGTAGGCGCTGGCGCTGTAGATCATCACCAGCCCGAAGGCTGTTAAAAAAATGATGCAGAACAGCAGGCTGTAGTCATAAAAATGCCGGACTTTCTTTTTCTTTCTCGGCTGTTCGTATGCCTGCTCCTGCTGCATCCTCTGTGCGGTCCCGGACGCGGGCCGGCCTTGCGGCCTGCCCTGCCCCTGAACCTGTTCCTGATATCCCACTGCCGAGGGCCTTTTCTTTTTCTTCGCCATGTATAACTACCTCCCCTCGACGGTTGTGTAGCGCCTGACTCTTATAAATTCATAACGCACTCTTTAAAAATCTCGCCCCGCTCCTCAAAGCTCTTGAACATATCCCAGCTGGCACAGGCGGGGCTCAGCAATACATAATCTCCCGTGTCCGCGTACACCGCGCTGACCTGCACCGCCTCGGGCAGATCCTCCGCGTACATAATCTCCGTGAATCCGTGCTTTTTCGCACAGGCCGCGATCTTATCCCGGGTCTGGCCGATGAGGATCAGATAACGC
Source organism: Enterocloster lavalensis (assembly GCF_046603895.1). Lineage (NCBI taxonomy): Bacteria > Bacillati > Bacillota > Clostridia > Lachnospirales > Lachnospiraceae > Enterocloster > Enterocloster lavalensis. Next base: position 5,583,875 of record NZ_CP176637.1, on the reverse strand, counting down.
ACCTTGCCCTCAAATTCCGCCACCCAGTCGTCGTACTCGCTGTTCTTGTCGTATCCCCCCGCGATCAGGATGGTGGGACCGGGCATGGCCCTTAACGCCTGGATCGCCGCGTCCGGGTTGGTTCCCTTGGAGTCGTTGTAATACTTGACCCCGGTCCGCTCCCGCACGAACTCGATCCGGTGCTCCACCGGGCGGAAGTCCCGGATCACCTGGGTGATCTTCTCAAGGGGCACGCCCATCTGCATACTCATAGCGGCCGCAGCCATGACGTTCTCATAGTTGTGGCGTCCCAGAAGGTGCATGCTGTGCACGTTGATCACCGGAGTCTCCCGGCCGCTCTTGCAGTACACGATGGTGTCTCCGTTCATACAGAAGCCGTCCTTCAGCTTCTCCCGGCTGGAAAACCAGATCACTCTGGGTTTTAACTCCCCGCTCTCCCCGAATTCCCGCAGCACCGGATCGTCGTAGTTTAACACCACGGCGTCCTCCTCCGTCTGGTTTAAGGTGATGGCTTCCTTGATCTGAATGTAGTTCTCCATGGTCTTGTGGCGGTTTAAATGGTCCGGCGTGATGTTTAAGATCGCGCTGACCTCCGGACGGAAGTCCAGGATCGTCTCCAGCTGGAAGCTGGACACCTCCGCCACGGTGACGCTCTCCGCGGTCATGGTCTCCACCTTTGCGGTGTAGGGCTCGCCGATATTCCCCACCACGTACACGTCCTCGAACTGGGCCTTCAAAATCTCGCCGGTCAGCGCCGTGGTCGTGGTCTTGCCGTTGGTGCCCGTGATGGCCAAAAGCCGCCCAAGGCTGCTCTGGTAGGCCAGCTCCAGCTCCCCGATGATGGGAATCTTCGCCTCGTCCACCACTGCCACAAACGGACTGTCCAGGGGAATCCCGGGACTGATCACGCAGAGCTCCACGCCCAGCAGGTCGCTGCGCTTGATCTCCCCCAGCACCAGGCTCAGCTTGGCGTTATCCCCTATCTTGGCCTTCACCTCTTCCGGGTTCAGGCCGGCATTGCCGTCGTAAAGCACCACTTCTCCGCCCTTGTCCAGAATAAGCTTGGCTGCCGCGATACCGCTGATTCCGGTTCCCGCAACTAATACTTTCTGACTCTGGTTCATTTGTTCAACCTCCTAACCTTCTCTACAGCCCCAAATACGCCAACAGGCAAAGGATCGCGGTCACGATGGCAAACACCGCCACCACCCGCGTTTCCGACCAGCCGCCCAGCTCAAAATGGTGGTGGATCGGAGCCATGCGGAAAATACGCTTACCGCCCGTCTTTTTAAAATAAGTCACCTGGATGATCACCGACAGCACCTCCACAAAATAGATGAAGCCGATAATCGGGAGAAACAGGGGCATGCGCATCATAAACACCGTGGCCGAGACAAATCCGCCCAGGGCCAGCGATCCCGTATCCCCCATAAACACCTTTGCCGGGTATACGTTAAACAACAGAAAACCCAGCAGGCTCCCCACCACCGCTCCGGTGATGGGACTGATCCCCGCGTTCTCCCCGATGGCCACAATGGTCAGGAAGGTGGCTACCAGAATGGTCACGCTGGTGCACAGTCCATCCAGGCCGTCAGTGAAATTCACGCCGTTGTCCGTGCCCAGCACGATAAAAAACAGGGCTGGCACAAACAGGATACCCAGGTGCAGAAACTTCCCGTGATCAAAACCGCCGGTGAAGGGGATCAGCATATCCGTCCCCACCTCGCCGCTGTTCACCACATACCAGGCGAAAATCCCCGTGATCACAAACTGTCCCACCAGCTTCTGCATGGGCTTTAAACCCTCGGAACGCTTCATCACGATCTTGATATAATCGTCCAGAAACCCGATGATCCCGAAGCCCACCGTCATGAACAGCACGGGGATCACCTTGGGATAGCGGGAAACATAGAACAAGGACGTGATGATAATACTGGTGAGAATGATCAGGCCGCCCATGGTGGGCGTTCCCTGCTTCTTCAGATGGGCCTGGGGACCATCGTCACGCACCTGCTGGCCAAATTTCAGCTTGTGCAGAAAGGGTATGATAATGGGACACAGCAGCGCGCTTATGGCAAATGCGATAATAATTGCAAGTATGGTTTCATGAATCATATAGGGGCACCTCAATTTCATATGTATGGTCAGATTTTGTGTCTCTTTGGCTGTCCGATCTGGAAATTTTCGGAAACTCAGCCTGGTTCGCCACAGTAAATAGTATACGTCTTTTTCCGGGAATAATCAACTACCGTTTGGGGAGGGCGAGACAGATTCTTCCTCCTCTGCCGGTATTCCCAGATACGGCAATATATTCTTAAACAGATCTCCGACCACCGGAGCTGCTATGGTTCCTCCGTAGTAAATGCCCTCCGGCTCGTCGATGGTGATGAGCGCAATGACCTTGGGATCGTTGGCCGGCGCGAAGCCCAGGAACGAGGAAATGTATTTTTTTAAACTTCTGGGAAGTTTTTCCGAGGTGGCGGTTTTGCCGCCGATGCGAAATCCCTCCACCTTGGCTTTCTTGCCGCTGCCCTCGGCCACCACCTGTTCCAGGATAAAGCGCATGGTCTCGCTGGTTTCCGGGGACACGATGCCCTCCTTCACCGGGTAGGTGAATTTGTGCACCGCGGTTCCGTCCGCGCTCACCGCCTCCACCCCAAAATGGGGCGTCACCCGGTTGCCGCCGTTGACGATGGAGGCCGCCGTGGTCACTAACTGCATGGGCGTGATCTGGAAGGACTGGCCGAAGGCTACGGTGGCCAGCTCCACATTTCCCATATTTTCCTTTTTGTGCATGATGGTGGCCGCCTCTCCCGGCAGATCGATTCCGGTCTTGCCCTTTAAGCCGAACTGGGTGAAATACTTGTAGTAATTGTCCACGCCCAGCCGCAGCCCCACGTCGATGAATACCGGGTTGCAGGAGTTCATCGCGCCCTGCAAAAAGGTCTCCCCACCGTGGCCGCCCACCTTGTGGCAGCGGATTTTCCGGTCGTCCACCACCCGGAAGCCCGGGCAGGAAAACTGGTCGGTCAGCTTCACCACCCCCGCCTCCAGACCTGCGGCCGCCGTGATGATCTTGAAGGTGGAGCCAGGCTCGTAGGTATCGTTGATGCAGCGGTTCCGCCACATTTTATTCAGCAGGTCCTGCCTGCCCGCCGCGTCCAGGTTCGGACTCCGCTCCGCCGCCTGCTGCCGCAGGGCTTCACTCCGCAGGTTCTGGTCCAGGGTGAAGGGATCGTTCAAATTGAACTCCGGCGCGTTTACCATGGCCATGATCTCCCCGTTCTGCGGGTTCATGACGATAATGGATACGGCCTTGGCGTTCTTTTTCTCCAGCACCTGGTAGGCCAGCTGCTCGGCGTATTTCTGAATATTCACATCCAGGCTCACCCGCAGGTCGTTGCCCGCAATGGGTTCGATGCGGTCCTCGGCCGCATTTTCCAGTTCCACGCCGCGGGCGTCGGTCATGGTGAGAATGGTTCCGTTGCGCCCTTTTAAGTAGGGCTCGTATTTGACCTCCAGGCCGATGATGCCCTGGTTGTCTCCTCCTGTGAAGCCCAGGACCTTGGAGGCCAGGCTGTCGTAGGGGTAATAGCGCTTGTAATCCTCATCCACCTTGACCCCGTTCAGCTTGCAGTCCCGAATGGCGTCCCCAAGGGGCTTATCCACATTTGTCTTGATGATCTCCCTGGAGCTGCGTTTTTCCACTTTCTTCTGCACCAGCTCCCGGTCCAGACCCAGCTTGTCGCAGAGGGTGGAGACCACCAGCTCCGGGTCCGTGATCTGGCTGTGGATGACGGAGATGGTGCAGACCGTGCGGTTGTCGGCGATCACCACGCCGTTGGCATCGATGATGCGCCCCCTGGCCGCCTTGATCGTCCGCTCTCTCTGGTGTAAATCCTCCGCCATCTGGCTGTAGTGTTCGGAACAGAACAGCATGAGATAGCCAAGCCGTCCTGTGAGGACGATCATCGCAAGGCTGATCAGTAGTCCCAGGACGGCTGTACGTTTTCGGTGGCTGGTAAGATTGGTATACATATCGGCTGCTCCGGCGTCCATCATTGTTAATAATATATTGGAACAGCCGCAGTTTTATGATACATTTCGGTTGGACGGGCGAAAACAGGCCGTCAATCCCCGGGACCGTTTGCAGCCGGGCTTTCGGTTCCTTCCGGCCGGCCCTCTGCAGGTCTGGAGGCGGCCGTGGGACGGTCCGGGTCCGCCGCCGTGGTCCGGCCGGTATTTGCCGCCGTCGTGGCGCGTCCCGGGTCCGCCGCTGTGGTCCGGCCGGAATTCGCCGCCGTCGTGGCGCGTCCCGGGTCCGCCGCTGTCGTGCGGTTTGAATTCGCCGCCGTCGTAGCCCGCCCCGGGTCCGCCGCCGTGGTGGACCGGTTTGAATCCTCCCCTTGCCCGGACGGGCGTGTCTGAGCCCCTGCGGGAATCACGCTCCCGCTTTCGGATTCATCGGACACCGGGACATTGTCGGGCAGCCCGCTGCCCGCCTCCTCGCCGCCCTCCACAAACTCGTCGGTCTCGTACTGTTTGGTCTCAGGCTCCAGCGCGCTCCCGCTCTCCCCCTCCTCTCCGTTTTCGCCCACATTGATGCCTTCCGACTCGGGCAGATTGCCCTGCACGTTCTCCTCATCCGGCAGATCCTGGGTGGGGAATACATTTAAATAAGGAAGAGTCTCCGTCATAATCTTGGAGAAAATGGCGCTGGCATAGGAGCTGTGGGCCTGCTGCGGCCCGGGCGGATAGTTGGGCACGTCGATGACCACGTAGACGAACACCTGGGGATCCTCCACCGGCGCGAAGCCCGCGAAACTTACCAGATAGTTCTTGTCCTTTCGGGGCAGACGCTCGGCGGTTCCCGTCTTGCCGCCCACCTCGTAACCGGCCACCGCAGCGGCGCCGCCGGTACCATTTTCCACGGTCTCAAACATGGTCTGTTTCAGGAAATTGGCGGTGGACTGGGAAACGGTTTCCCGCACCAGCACCGGCTCCTTGCGCTCCACAACGGAGCCCTGTTCATTTAAAATCTGCTTCACCACGTGGGGCTCGTAGTAGGAGCCGCCGTTGATCACGGAGCAGTAGGCCGCGGCCATCTGTACCATGGTGCAGTTAAAGCCCTGTCCGAAGGAGCTGGTAGCCAGCTCGGTGGGGCCCATGTTGTCCGCGTGGTAGACCAGACCGCTGGTGTCCGCCTCGCCGGGCAGGTCGATGCCCGTCTTGTCGCCGAAGCCGAAAATCGCCTGGTATTTGGTGAAACGGTCCACGCCGATCATGGCCGCCATATCCATCAGGCACACGTTACAGGACTGCATCAGGGATTCCTGTACATTCAGCCAGCCGTGTCCGGTCCGCTTCACGCAGTAAATATCCCGGTCCGCCACATGTTTGAAGCCCGTGCACTCAAAGGACTCGTTGCCCTTCAGCACGCCCTCCTCCAGCCCGGCGGCCACCGTGAAGATCTTGGAGGGGGAACCCGGCTCGTAGGTATCGCTGACACAGAAATTTCTCCAGATCTGGTTCCAGGCCACCTGGGTGCCGTAGCTGATCACGTCCTCCCGGCTGTAGTAGTCCAGAACCTGGTCCTCGGTGATCTTCTCCCCGCCGTGTTCCCGCTTGTAGACGGACACGGCCTCCTTTTTCCCCAGCTCCAGAAGCTCCTCGTCCGTGTAGCCGTTCAGCTCCCTGGGATTGTTCAGATCAAAAGTGCGGGTGCTGCCCATGGCCAGCACCTCCCCGTTGTTGGGGTTCATGACAATAGCAGCCGTCACATTGCTGCCCACGGTGGTCTGCCACTCGTCGATGTATTTCTGAAGAATGTTCTGGATATTGACGTCAATGGTGGACACTACGGTCCTGCCGTTGACCGCCGGTTTGATCACGCCCTCTAAATTGGCGTTCTCGTCCAGGTAGCCGTACTCCCGGCCGTTGGTGCCGGTGAGCTGGTCGTTGTAAAACTGTTCAATGCCCCCGGTGCCCGTGCTGCCGTCCCCGCCGGAAAAGCCGATGACATTGCAGCCCATGGAATTGTATGGGTATACCCGGCGGTACTCGTCCTCAAACCAGATCCCCTTGACCCGCTTTTTGGACTCGTTGTCGTCCTTGCTGGCTTTGAACGCCGCGTTGGTGTCCTTCTGAAGTTGTTCGAAAGCCGCCTTCTGATCGTAACTCAGCTGCCTGCCCTTGCTGTAGCGCACATAAGGACTTTTGCTGCGCTCCTCGATCAGGTTCTGCAGCTCCGCCGCGTCGTAACCGAAGGTCTGCACCAGCGCGTCGATGGTGGGCTGCAGGTAATGGTCCTTGTCGTAGAGAATCTGCACCGGGTCGATGATCAGATTGTACACCTTCTCGCTCTTGGCAATGTAGGTGCCGTTGCGGTCCACGATATCCCCGCGGCGGTATGGGATCATGCGGCTGTCGTACTGCTGCTGCCTCTGGGACAGCACGATCTTGTTATACTGCTCATTGTTGTCCCTGATAATCCGGTAAAGCACCATTACTAATGCAAATAAAGCCAGCGTAATCACCAAAACAGTGATTGCCAGCTTTTCCTGCATGTATTTTTGAAATACCTTTTTATCGGAACGTTTCTTATTCTTTGGTCCGGGGGGGCCGCCGTAAGGGCCGCCGCCCCGGTTGCCTGAATTAGTATTCCGGGATGTCCTCATACTGTCTTACATACTCACTTTCTGACTTGTCGAATAACAGAACCTGGTTCTTGTTGGCGTAAACCATCCCCAGCTCCTTGGTGGCGATCTCATAAATCTGGTTTAGATCCACGCTGGTATTGATGGCCGTCTCCAGCGCGTCGTTCTCCGAGCGCTGTTTCTCCAGGTCCGCTTCCATCCGTTCAATGGCATGCATCCGCCCCGTGATGGAGGACTGCAGATGCAGATAGTTCACACAGAGGTATAAGGTGCAAAGCGACGCGACGGTCAACATGATCACATACGGAAGATCCATATGCAGTGCTTTTTCCTGGTTGCGGCGAATCCTCTGGTTGCTGCGCACGCTGTTCGCATTCTTAGGCTTGCGCCTGGGCTGTCTTTTGTCCGGCTCGTAGGCCGGTTCCAGCTTCGGGGCAGCCGATCCGTGTACATATCCGTCCCTGTAGGAAACTGCAGCCTGACGGTTCATCTGTCTGTAATTGCGTCCCCTGGACGCCTGTGTTCTGGCAGCCATAACACCTTTCCTCCTCCCTTTTTGAAAATCCGAAAATCCTTAAAAAATCCTACAACTTTATCCTTTGTACGAACGGACGCCCTTTACGCCCGCTCGAAAACCCTCAATTTTGCGCTCTTGGAGCGGCTGTTTACCTCCAATTCCTCCTCAGAGGGAAGAATGGGCTTGCGGGTGATAACCCGCCCCTTGCTCACACGTCCGCACACACAGACCGGAAAATCCGGCGGGCAGATGCACGGGTGTTCCATTTCCCGAAAACGCTTCTTGACGATGCGGTCCTCCAGGGAGTGGAACGTGATGATGCTCAGCCTTCCGCTGGGATTCAACAGATCGATCATGGTGTCGATGGACTGTTCCAGCACGGTCAGTTCCTGGTTGAGCTCGATGCGGATGGCCTGGAACGTGCGCTTGGCGGGGTGTCCGCCTGTGGCCCGGACTTTGGCCGGTATGGCGGCCTTTATGATCTCGGCCAGCTCCCCGGTCGTCTCAATGGGCGCGTTCTCCCTAGCCCTCACGATATGCTTGGCAATGTTCTTTGCAAAACGGTCCTCGCCGTAATCGCGGATGATGCGGTACAGCTCCATCTCTCCATAGCCGTTCACAATGTCCGCGGCGGTCCGGTCATTTCTCTGGTCCATGCGCATGTCCAGCGGCGCGTCCTCGCGGTAGGTAAAGCCCCGCTCCGGCGTGTCCAGCTGATAGGAGGAAACGCCCAGGTCCAGGTAAATCCCGTCCACCTTCTCAACGCCCAGTTGTTCCAGCACGGAGCGGATGTTCCGGTAATTGTCCCGCACAATGGTCACCTTGTCCGCAAAGGCCTTCAGGCGCTGCCCCGCCGCGCGGATCGCGTCCTCGTCCTGGTCGATGCCGATCAGACGCCCGTGTCCCAGGCGCTTCAGAACCTCCAGAGCATGTCCGCCTCCGCCCAGGGTGCCGTCCACATAACAGCCGCCGGGGATAATATTCAGGCTTCCCACCGTCTCATACAGGAGCACCGATGTATGTCCAAATTTCAACTCTTCCATCAGATTCCCAAACCTTCCATATGCTCCGCAATCTCTTCCATATCGTCAAACGTATTGGCTTCCAGCCACCGTTCCTTGCTCCAGATTTCGATGCGGCTGCCGACTCCGACCAGCACGGAATCCTTCTCGATGCCGGCGAACTCCCTGAGGATGGCCGGCAGCAGAATTCTGCCCTGCTTGTCCACTTCACAGGTGGTAGCTCCTGCGAGCAGGAAACGTGAAAACTTACGGGCGGCGGTGTTTGTAAGGGGTAAGGTGCGGAGCTTTTCTTCCAGTTTTGCCCACTCGGAATTCTCATACACAAAAAGGCAGTTGTCCAGGCCCTTCGTCACAACGAATTCATCGCCCAACTGCTCTCTGAACTTCGAGGGAACGATCAAGCGCCCCTTCGAGTCAACTGTATGATTGTACTCACCCATGAACATAGCTCATCACCTGCCGTACATCACCGCGGTACGCGGATGGGCCGTGGGGGATAATCCGAAACCCCCACTTCATCCACTTAACAACCATCCTCTACCACTTTGCACCACTTTCTACCACTTGTATGTCCATAATAGTACAGATTCTGGGAAATGGCAAGGATTTTTAAAGAAAAAGTAAAAAAAAATAAAGCAGCTGCAAGGAGTTTTGCAACTGCTTCTAAATATGGGAAATTCTCAAAAAAATATACTAGATGTAGGTCTTATCCAGTTTTTCCCTGGACGATATTGGGTTTTCCCCCGCTCCCACCCGGCCCCCACTCCGGCCAAAAAAGTGGGAGTTCCCCCCACTTTTGGGATGGAAAAATAAGTCTCCCCCACACAGTCCCCAAAGTGGGGGAAAGGTGGGGGAAAGGGTTTTGGACCGGCGACTTAGGGTTCCGTCCGCATGTTCTCTTTTTCCGCCTTCAGCTTCCGGTGGCGGGTCACAATCACGGCCGCAGCCACGCAGACCAGCGCCGCGGAGAGGAGCTGGGACACGGCCATCCCCGTGCCCGGGAGCTTTAACTGGTCCGTGCGCAGTCCTTCGATCCACACCCGTCCAAGGCCGTAGCCCAGGAAATAGATCCAGAGCATTTCACCTTCAAACTTCTTGCGCTTTCGATACCACAGCATAAAGGCCAGCACGCCCAGATTCCACATGGACTCGTAGAAAAAAGTGGGGTGAACCTGGATGTAAGCCACTCCGTTCTCCACGATCTGCTTGTCCACCAGTTCCTGGGAGATCATGGAAGGATTCACCAGACTCATCTTGATGCGCATGGCCAGCAGGTTGTCCGTGAAGCCGCCGAAGGCCTCGCAGTTGAAAAAATTCCCCCACCGTCCGATGATCTGACCGGTGATCAGTCCCAGAACGCCGCTGTCCGCCATGGAGAAAAAGGACTGCTTGCGCACCTTGGTGAACACGATCAGGGTCAGGGCCGCGCCGATGACGCCGCCGTAGATGGCCAGGCCGCCCGCACGCAGGTTAAAAATCTGCAGCAGGTTGTCCTTATAATTGTCCCAGTCAAAAATCACATAGTAGGCTCTCGCACCAATGATGGAAATGATAATGGCGTACAGTGCGAAGTCCAGGTACATGTCCGGGTCCTGCCCCCTCCGCTTGGCGTCGGACAAGGCAACGCAGATACCCGCCAGCATCCCCAGCCCAATGATGATTCCGTAAAATGCGATGCGGAACCCAAAAATCGTCACGCTGTTGCGCAGGTGGTCTATGGTAATACCCAGATTGACAAAACTCAAATCTGCTCCATTCATAAATTCATATACTCCTTTCACTGCCAATGAGATTCTTTCCCATTTTACAGCGAACCAACGCAAAAAGCAATCATATTTCCCGCAAAAGCCCGGACGGCGGGTAAATTGTGGCGGAAAGCCCCGTCAAAAAGCCGGACGGCGCGCCCCCGCAATACCCCCGCCATCCCTCAAAACCCCCTGGATTGGGGCTTTTCTTTCCATTTATTTTATGCTATGATAATAAAGCTGTATCACTGAGTACAATAAGATAGGAAGGTAATCACATGAAATTAGGAATTGTAGGACTCCCCAACGTAGGTAAGAGTACCCTGTTTAATTCATTGACAAAAGCCGGCGCCGAATCCGCCAACTACCCGTTCTGCACCATCGATCCCAACGTAGGCGTCGTTCCGGTTCCGGACGCCCGCCTCGACAAGCTGACCGCCATGTACGATTCCGCCAAGACCACCCCCGCCGTGATCGAATTCGTGGACATCGCCGGTCTGGTAAAGGGCGCTTCCAAGGGCGAGGGCCTGGGCAACCAGTTCCTCTCCAACATCCGCGAGGTGGACGCCATCGTCCACGTAGTCCGCTGCTTCGACGATCCCAACGTCATCCACGTGGACGGCAGCGTAGACCCCCTGCGTGACATCGAGACCATCAATCTGGAGCTGATCTTCTCCGACATTGAGATTCTGGAGCGTCGCATCTCCAAGCAGTCCAAGGGCGCCTTCAACAACAAGGATCTGGCGAAGGAAGTTGCCCTGTTAAAAGCCATCAAAGCTCACTTGGAGGACGGCAAGCTGGCCCGCAGCTTCACCCCCGACGACGAGGACGACAACGAATTCATCGCCAGCTTAAACCTGCTGACCGGCAAGCCCGTGATCTTCGCCGCCAACGTGGCTGAGAGCGACCTGGCCGACGACGCGGCCAACAACCCGTACGTGAACGCGGTCCGTGAATTCGCCTCCGAGAACGGCTGCGAAGTATTCGTCATCTGCGCCGAGATCGAGCAGGAGATCGCCGAGCTGGACGAGGACGAGAAGAAAATGTTCCTGGAGGACTTAGGAATCACCGAGTCCGGCCTGGAAAAACTCATCGCAGCCAGCTACCGCCTCCTGGGCCTGATCAGCTACCTCACCGCCGGTCCCCAGGAAAGCCGCGCCTGGACCATCAAAGTGGGCACCAAAGCCCCCCAGGCCGCCGGCAAGATTCACAGCGACTTCGAACGCGGCTTCATCCGCGCCGAGGTAGTCGCCTACGACGACCTGATGTCCTGCGGCAGCATGACCGCCGCCAAAGAAAAAGGCCTGGTCCGCTCCGAGGGCAAGGAATACGTGATGAAAGACGGGGACGTCGTTCTGTTCCGGTTCAACGTCTAACTTGTCATGTAGCATTACCTCTCCATCCTCAAACAATGGGCACCAGGCTGCGCCAGAGGTCCATTGTATACAATTAAAAATCCAGCCGGAGAGCTTCACGCAGCTCCTCCGGCTGGATTTTTAACGTCTTTTGGCGGCTTCCACCAGCGCGCCAAGGATGTCCCGGTTCTCCCGGCTGCTCCGGTATGAGAACTCGGGATGCCACTGAACGCCCCAAACAAACCGGCGGTCCGGCATGTAAATCCCCTCGATCAGGCCGTCCGTTGCCACCGCCATGGCCTTAAAAGGCCCTGCCAGCTCCTTCACGGCCTGGTGGTGGCAGCTGTTGACCGGCAAATCCTCCCGGCCAAGCAGCGCGTGCAAAGGAGCGCCGGGAAGCAGCTTTACCATGTGGGCGCAGCGGTCATAGGGCGGTTTCATGCGGTGCTCCACCTCCGAGGGAGCTTCCGAGGGCAGGTCCTGGTAAAGAGTCCCGCCAAACACCGCGTTCATCAGCTGATGTCCCCGGCAGATGCCCAGCACCGCCTTGTCCCGCTGCACAGCCCCGCGCAGAATGTACGCGTCCATGCGGTCCCGCAGTCCGGATACAATCCCGCAGCGTTCGGACGACTCCTGCCCGTACAGAGCCGGGGAAACGTCCTGTCCGCCGGTCAGGATAAATCCGTCGCAGCTCTCCAGGAAATAATCCAGCATGTCCGCATTTCCGGTGAGCGGTGGCATTAAGGGTATTGCCCCCTGCTCCTCCAGACCTTTCATGTACCCGGGCAGCATCCAGTAGCTGTCCCGCTCCTCATCCAACAGGGGCATGACCCCGATTACCGGCTTTCCCTTAAACATCCCTCGTCCTCCGTCCCGGCCCATTGCAGCGCCATTTTAAGATTTTCATAGTATAGCGCGTTTTAAAAAACGTGTCAAGATTTCCGCGGGCAGCCGGCGGCAGGCAAAAAGGGCCCGGCGCATAGAAAACAACGCCGGACCCCGGGTCCTCAGTCTGAAATCAGATCAAACTCTTATTTCTTTTTATTTGCAATTTTCCCCATCAAAATCACTGCGATCATGATGATAAAGATGGCGGCAAAAATTCCGACCATACCCTTGCCCATAATCTCCAGGGCGATTTCCACATTTGTCATATTCATATCATTTCCTCCTCACGCCGGGCTTACAGGTACTGAGTTACAATGCTGATGACAAGGCCGCCTGCGATTACGGAGGCAACCTGACCGGACACGTTGGTTCCCGCCGCCTGCATCAGGATAATATTTCCGGGCTCCGCTTCCGCCGCCATCTTCTGCACCACGCGGGAGGACATGGGGAAGGCGGAAATGCCGCAGCCGCCGATCATGGGGTTCACCGGGGGCTTGCCTGCCATCTTTAAGAACACGTTGACCACCTTGGCAAAGAGCACGCCGCCGATGGTGTCGAACACAAAGGCCACCAGGCCCAGTGCCATGATCATCAGGGTGGCCGGGTTCACAAACTGCTCGGCCCTCATGCTGAAGGAGATGGTGATGCCTAACAGCAGGGTAATGATATTGGCCAGCTCGTTCTGGGCCGCCTGGCTCAGGGAGTGGAGCACGCCGCACTCACGCAGCAGGTTTCCGAACATCAGGAATCCCACCAGCGCCACGGACTGCGGGGAGATGAAGCCCACGATGATGGTAACCGCGATGGGAAATGCGATTCTCATGCCGCGGCTCACGTCACCGGGATTGTACTGCATGTGGATGCAGCGCTCCTTTTTCGTGGTCACCAGCTTGATTGCAAAGGGCTGGATAATGGGCACCAGGGCCATGTAGGAGTAGGCGGCCACCGCGATTGGGCCCATGTAGTTGGAGCCCAGCACCTGGGAAACCAGGATGGAGGTGGGGCCGTCCGCAGCGCCGATGATTCCGATGGAGGCCGCGTCCTTTAAGTCAAAGCCCATCAGGCAGGCGATCAGAATCGCCGCGAAGATACCGAACTGAGCGGCTGCTCCGAACAAAAACAGCACCGGCTGGCTGAGCAGGGGCCCGAAATCGATCATCGCGCCGATGCCGATGAACAGCAGAATGGGCATGGCCTCGGAGGCCTCGATCCCCACCTCAAAGAGCCACTGGATAATCCCCGCTGCCTCCACCTTGTTCTGTACCAGCTGATCGATTACGCCGGAATAGGGCAGATTCACCAGAATCGCGCCGAAGCCCAGAGGCAGCAGCAGGGAAGGCTCATACTCCTTCTTGACCGCCAGGACAATGAGGGCAATTCCCACAATGTACATTGCGATCATTTTCCAGCCGCCCGGCCCCAGCACCGCCATGATACCGTCTAATAAAAACTCCATTTTTTAATCTCCTCCCTTGAATTGGTATACAAGCAATTTATCGATGTTCCGGCCCGGAGCCCGTCAGGGTCAGCCGCACATGGCCGATGACCCGGTCCTCCTGGTCCAGAATTTCGTACTCCGCCTCCGGCGTCACCACCGTTAAGGGCAGCTCCCCGGATTCCGGGATGTAGCCCAGTTGTTCGATCAGATAACCGGACAGCGTGTCGCAGTAGCTCTCAATGTGCAGATGAAGTTCCTCCTCCAGGTCATAGATCTGCGCGCTGCCCAGCACCCGGAACATTTTATGGGGCTCCAGGACCACAATATCCGGCTCCTCGGTCTCATATTCCTCCTGGATCTCGCCTACGATCTCCTCGATCAGGTCCTCCAGCGTGACCATTCCCGACACTCCGCCGTACTCATCCACCAGGATGGCGATCTTCACCTTATTTTTCTGCATTTCCCGGAACAGAGCGTCCGTCCTGCGGTTTTCCGGAACAAAAAACGGTTCCTTTAACAGCGTCCGGATCTCCACCTGGCTGAAGGACTGATCCTTGGCGCAGATCACAAAATCCTTCATGGACAGAATGCCCACAATATTATCAATTTCCCCCTCGTAAACGGGTATTTTGGAATGCATGCTCTTTAAAATTCCGTCGATGTATTCCTCCATCGGATCTTCCAGATTGATGGCAACCATGTCCTGTCGCGGAACCATCACCTCCTTGGCCCGCTTGTCGTCAAAGGAGAAAATGGACGTGATCATCTCCTTCTCGATCTCGTTGAACACGCCGGTCTCGCTGCCCGTCTCCAGCATGGACTTGATCTCCTCCTCGGACACCTCGGCCTCCAGCGTCTCGCTGTGCATGCCGATGAGCTTTAAAAAGCCGCTGGTGGATAGGGATAACAGCCGGATAAAGGGATTTAGCACCCGGGAGATCATGAAGATCGGACGCACGCAGAACAGGCTGAAGGTTTCCGCCTTCTGCAGCGCGATGCGCTTGGGCACCAGTTCGCCGAACACCAGGTTGAAGTAGGCCAGCACAATGGTGACGCACACGCCGGCAATGGTCTGGCTGTAGGGAATCCCCCACTCCAGCATCCGCACGCCCAGCACCTGGGAAATACCCGTGGCCGCCGAGGCGCTGGAAAAGAATCCGGCAAATGTGATCGCCACCTGGATGGTGGACAGAAATACAGTCGAGTCTTTCATCAGGCGTTCAATCAGCGCAGCGCGTTTATCGCCCTGCTCCGCCAGACGGTGAATCTTGTTCTTGTTCACCGAAACCACCGCCATCTCCGCTCCCGCGAAGAACGCGTTGACCGCCGTCAGAAACACCAGAAACAACAGTTGGAATGCAATACCGCCCGATAGAGGGTCGCTCTCCATAATAAAATCATTCCTCCTTTTGGAAATTATTATTAGCGCCATTCTCTGCGCTTTTGCGTTTATTATACAGAATCCACGGCTTTCTGTCAGCAAAAAATTTCTGAAAATTCTTTCAGAAATAGTGCCGGACCGGTCCAATGCGATTGCTTTTTGTTGCATCCACGGCCTTTCCGGGCTATGATGAAAGGGCAAACCAGGTGAAAAACCGCTCGTGAAACGGAGGGATAACGTCATGAAACCTGCACTGATCATCGGCTCCACTGTGGCCGACGTCACAATTTACCTTCCCCGCCTGCCCCACACGGGTCAGGATATCAATATCAGCAGCCAGTCCATGACCCTGGGCGGCTGCGCCTTCAATGTCTCGGAGATGCTGCGCCGCTTCGGCCTGCCTTACCACCTCTTCTCACCGGTGGGCAGCGGAATTTACGGAGATTTCGTGCGCAGCAGGCTGCGGGAAAAGGAGATTCCGTTGCTGATTCCATGCCCGGAGGAGGAAAACGGCTGCTGCTACTGCTTTGTGGAGTCTACGGGCGAGCGGACCTTCGCGGCACTCCACGGCGCTGAGTACCGTTTTAAACCCCAGTGGTTCGACCTGCTGGACCCGAAAGAGCTGGGGCCGGTCTATGTCTGCGGCCTGGAACTGGAGGAGGACACCGGGGAGGTGATTCTGGATTACCTGGAAGCCAACCCGCCAAAGGCGCTGTATTTCGCGCCGGGGCCGCGGATCGGGGAGATCGGGCAAGAAAAGCTTGAGCGGATGTGGAATCTGTCGCCGGTGGTGCATTTGAATGGGCAGGAGGCAAAGGTATGCGCGGAGATGATGGCCAGGGTTGATGGTGATCGGACGGAGGCACCAGATGAGGATACCGTGCATGCTGCACAGATCATCTGCCACCGCACCGGAAACCATGTGATTGTAACCCTGGGAGCGGACGGCGCTCTGGTCTGCCACCGCTCAGGCTGCTGGCGCCACATTCCTTCCCGCCCGGCGCGCCAGGTAGATGCCAACGGAGCCGGGGACAGCCACGTCGGGACGGTTATCGCATGCGGAATGCGCGGAATGTCCCTGGAGGATTCGGTCCGCACCGCTAACCTGGTAGCTGCCGCCGCGGTGGAGCATCCCGGAGCCGGATTGCCGGACGAGGTGTTCGACCAGTTGAAGTTTAAGTTTAAGTGACAGGTAAGGCTGCCGGTTTGCTCCCATTATTCCCGCTCCCGCAGCACTACCCGCACCATATCTCCGGGCTGTTTGCCGATGGCGGCCCGGATATCCTTCCGCACGCCCAGAATGTGCCCCGGCGTTTTCATCCGCACCAGGCTGCCGTCGTAGGCCGTCCCGTCAAACCAGGCGTGCACCTTCACTCTGCCCTTCCCAAACTCTTTACGCACGTCAAAGGGAATCTCCACATAAGCCCCGTCCATATCCGGTACCTTTTGGATTTCCGCCTCGAACACATACTCCTTGTCATTCACCCGCACCGCACCTCCCGAAATTGGATTCTTCTCTCAGGATTTCCAGAATAACGCCGCTTTATCCGCGGTCGGGCCGATTGCCGTCCAAACTGTAAGCGAAACTTAATGATATAACAAGATTCCCGCAAAACAAAGTGAGGCCGGGCATGATATGATAAAAGCAGAAACCCCGCGTGTTTTCACAACAACAGAAGGAGTCAATCCCATGAAACCTATATCAATCAAAGGCCTGCGAGCGGCCTCATCCATTTTTGCCCTGCTGTTCATTCTCAACGCCTCCGGCTGTGCGGGAGCCGCCGGTTCTCCCTCCGTGCCGGCGGCGGCTGGAACCACGGTAGCGGCAGAAACCACAGCGGCGACAGAAACCACGGCGGCGACAGAAACCACGGTGGCTGCCGGAACCACAACTGCGGCGGTGCCGCAGACTTCGACCAGCGCAGAACGGACAGCAGAAGCCGCAACCACAAAAGCGCTTGAAAAAACGGCTTCCGAGGAGACCGGCGCCCCCTCTTCTCCGCACAGTGCCCCCACGTCGGAAAGCGACCTGCCCACTCTGAGCGTCATTTATCAGGACGGCACCGCTGTCGCTGAAATCCCTACACAGTCCGGCGGGTACACTCTCACGATTCCCCAGCCCGATGGTACCGCCCAGTCCATCATCGCCTGTGGAGCCGATCCTCTGTCCGACCTGGCGCAGCGCACCAAAGAAATCCCCTATGTGGAGTACGGCGGACAGATGGTCCTTTCCTTTGAGGATGGCTCGCAGCCCGATTCCGTAGAGCTGACCGACATTATTCTGCAAAAAGACGGAACCTCCCAGTTTGGCGAACGGACCTATGTCCACACCACGTTGGAATGCATCGACGGCAAAGCGGAATTCACCCTGGAAGAAAACCCCGTGGTGTATCTCAGCTCCACCATCAATCCAGAGGGCTTTTACCGCGGATTCCGTGTAAACTGCACTTGGGAGAACGGTTCCGCGGCAGAGTATGGGTTTGTGTTCCGCGCGGGAACATGCTTTCCGATTGAATCGTCGCCGGAAACGTCGGCTGTATCGCCTACCCAGGCATAAATTTCCAAAAAGAGAGCCCTCGCAGCCAGTTCATGGCGTTGAGGACTCTCTTTTGTTAGTTGCATTATAAAAACATACCGCTATGCGATCGGACCTCGCCACCATCTCCGATATTCGATGGCCGGTCTGATGATTTTAGTTCACAACTGCTATGCACACCACCGACCGCGATACATCTGCTGCGGACCCACTTATTTTAATTCACAATTTCTACGCGGCTGAACACTCATGCTGGTCCACATCTCCACGTCCGCCTGAGGCATTTTAATTCACAACCGCCACGCGGCTGAACACGGCGGTGCCGGTGGATCTGGCGATAGATATAACATATTTTAATTCACAGCCGCCACGCGGCTGAACACCAGCTGCATCATCCATGCGCGCCATCTCCTCGTCATTTTAATTCACAGCCGCCACGCGGCTGAACACAATATACTTTTCCCGTCCACAATTTGCATTATTATTTTAATTCACAGCCGCCACGCGGCTGAACACTCGCGTGGGCTGCGTGGGGTGTCCGATGGCAAGTATTTTAATTCACAGCCGCCACGCGGCTGAACACATGGTGCGATGTGACGGTATCTGCCGCCGGCATATTTTAATTCACAGCCGCCACGCGGCTGAACACACTCGCTCTTCTCATCAATTCTCCCTTCTGGAATATTTTAATTCACAGCCGCCACGCGGCTGAACACTGCGTCAGCGGCGGCGGAGAGCGCAGCACTTGCGCATTTTAATTCACAGCCGCCACGCGGCTGAACACCGGAGCAATGCACCAAGTCCGCCGACAGGTCTGTATTTTAATTCACAGCCGCCACGCGGCTGAACACCTGGTAGTTATCCATAGGCCGTGCCAGATTGGAATTTTAATTCACAGCCGCCACGCGGCTGAACACGTTTTGTAGCAATGCAGCGTCTGCCTTATGAAGTATTTTAATTCACAGCCGCCACGCGGCTGAACACGCCGATCAAAAAGGGGAGGATAAGTATTAATTACATTTTAATTCACAGCCGCCACGCGGCTGAACACCAGCGTCAACCCGGAAATTTTCGCCATCAAAGATATTTTAATTCACAGCCGCCACGCGGCTGAACACTACCTGAAAGAAAAACCTTGTGATGATTGGGCAATTTTAATTCACAGCCGCCACGCGGCTGAACACTGGTTTGCCATATTATCACCTTCCTTTTGGCAATCATTTTAATTCACAGCCGCCACGCGGCTGAACACCGGCATACCAATCATAGAAAATGGATTCTCTGGTATTTTAATTCACAGCCGCCACGCGGCTGAACACTCGACCGAACATATACCTCAATCAACGAAGAAGTATTTTAATTCACAGCCGCCACGCGGCTGAACACGCTTGCAAAGCTATATCTTAACAATTTATATGGTATTTTAATTCACAGCCGCCACGCGGCTGAACACCAGCCTTCCACATTCTTAACTACCAGAAATTCTACATTTTAATTCACAGCCGCCACGCGGCTGAACACAGAATGACCGCTATCTTACCAACGCAAGAATGACATTTTAATTCACAGCCGCCACGCGGCTGAACACGGTGGATGGTGATACTGGGATGAAACAGAC
This sequence comes from Enterocloster lavalensis, assembly GCF_046603895.1. NCBI lineage: Bacteria > Bacillati > Bacillota > Clostridia > Lachnospirales > Lachnospiraceae > Enterocloster > Enterocloster lavalensis. The sequence goes on along the minus strand of NZ_CP176637.1, from coordinate 5,564,719 downwards.
CAGTATTTTAATTCACAGCCGCCACGCGGCTGAACACATATGGGCCGGAAAGCGGGGAAACTGAATGAAAGAATTTTAATTCACAGCCGCCACGCGGCTGAACACGACGCCAGGGATTATACCAGCGAGTATTATGATATTTTAATTCACAGCCGCCACGCGGCTGAACACATACTGTGCCGATATAGAATCCTATGGGATCGTATTTTAATTCACAGCCGCCACGCGGCTGAACACCACTGCCGCGTTTGCGCTCAGTTGCTGATTGTGGTATTTTAATTCACAGCCGCCACGCGGCTGAACACCGCTGGCGGAGGAGGCGGAGGTGGAGCGGCTACGAAATATTTTAATTCACAGCCGCCACGCGGCTGAACACAAAGATACTTGCGAGATTAAGAATTATGAGGATATTTTAATTCACAGCCGCCACGCGGCTGAACACCAACCAGCTCGATATCGAGCTGTACACCGAAAAATTTTAATTCACAGCCGCCACGCGGCTGAACACGAAAAGGTAACACCCTCAGCCTTCATAGTTGCATTTTAATTCACAGCCGCCACGCGGCTGAACACGTGTTATGGCTTGCTGGAAAATACGGTCTTTGACTATTTTAATTCACAGCCGCCACGCGGCTGAACACCTAGTTCCAGTGTTTCCGCTTCTCCACGCCTCGTCATTTTAATTCACAGCCGCCACGCGGCTGAACACCCTCATAGATTTTCCCTCCCACCCGGGCCAACCGATTTTAATTCACAGCCGCCACGCGGCTGAACACATGCATAATTTGTGGACCCCTGCATATCGGATTTATTTTAATTCACAGCCGCCACGCGGCTGAACACCCTCATAGCCGATAGAGGGGATTCCCGAGTCAATATTTTAATTCACAGCCGCCACGCGGCTGAACACAGCAATACTTCACAAATTCTTCACCATATTTTATATAATTTCACCAAATCTACCCCACCTATTCTCAATTCTCCCCTTCACCCCCTTCAATAAATCAACACCATCTCCCCATTTTGTTCATTACCCTGGTGCGAATCCCCCAGCAAATTCATGTTCACTCGGCATTCGCACCGGCATCTTTCCCGCGTCGCCCTAATTTTTTCCAATAACATTTACAAAACACCCTAAAAGTTCCGCATCATACTGCCCTGGCGGGAACACATATAAGTCTTCACCATTTACAATCGGTGACAATTCCAGATGCGTAACCTGACTCTTATAAAGTGATACGCTCTTTCTCTGAAGCTCTGCCCTGTCACAGTACGCCCCAGCCCGTATTGCCCTTACCAGCTTCGGGTCAACGACAGCCAGCGCCTGAGATTCATTTGAAATTATCTTGAAATCCTGTGCCATGGTACTGAACTCAAACGCACCTTCCTTTTCCAGAAAAAATCGTTGCCGTTCTGCCAGCCCGGGCCTTCGCTTTGATTCTTCTCGGAATGCATAAGACGCTAATTGGGACGGCGGCAGACTCCAGACCGGGGTGTCGCCGTATTTATTGCGGATGATTTCCCGCCAGACACCCTTGCCGGCTCCTATCCCTCTATTTTCCGGCAGTTTGGAATCAAACAGCTCAAATGCCCATAAGCCGACATCTGGATACTCCTGGTTACGGCTGATCCTTCCAAGCAGCTGCAAATAAATATCGCATGATAAAACCTGGCAGAATCCATTCCTGAATGAAAGATCAAGCCCCATTGCCGCATAAGTCGTTGCGACCATAGTCCAGTCATTTTTTTCCGCATCCGCTTCAGACCGCCCGAGCACTGCTTCGATCTCCTGCAATTTCCTTTCGCAATCCTCGGGCGTAAACGCATTGGATAAATGAGAGACTTGTTTGCCGCGCTGCTTCAATTCAAACGCAATTCTTGCCGCCGCCTCTCTTGTCTCCGCCAAAATCACCCTTGGCCCTTCATGGGCCAACGCAAAATCCAACAAGTCGCCAATTTTGGAAAACCGGCATTGTTCTAAATCCTCGGGCGAGAGCCGTTTTTGAACCCGTTTCCGGTCCATCTCCTCCATTTTTCTTTGCAATTCTTCCGATAAAATGGGCTTTGGAATGGGAAATGGTTCATTCTTTCCAAATAACCTTTTAAACCGTTCATTTTCCCAAAAATGAACCATCGTGCCGGAGGATAGGATCACAGAGCATCCCCAATCCCTACACAGTTCCCCCAGCCATTTCCAAATAACCGGGAGGCATTCCGCGGGAGCCGAGGCGTGAAATTCATCTAAGATGATCACCGAGCCCGGCAATTCATGAAGCTTTTTCAGATGCGCCGGTTCATTGGCCGCCAATGTCTCGTAAAAGGCCACTGCCGTGGTCAGAATAAACGGCGTCTCCCATGAATTTGCCAGCTCACGAAGCTGCGGAGTATGGTATTCCGCTCTGGAGTGGACAACCGACACCGTTTCGTTCCCCTGTTGCTCATCGGGAGCAACTGCCTTCCTGACAACCTGTTCCACATGTTCGAGGAGCGCGATCATGGGTGAAATAAGAAAAACATGTCTCAGCTGATTCTTTTCCGCCAGCCGGAGCGCCAAAGCGAGAAATGCAGTTGTCTTTCCTGTACCCACGCAGGCGTCACCGTTGTAGACCGCCGCCCTCTGATCTACAGGAAAATGTGCTCGGCACTCCTGATAGAATTCTGTACGCAGATCATTTAATATCCGTCTGTCTTCATTTTCCTCCGAACTCACTTTATTCTGAAGTCTGGCCACATAGCTGTCCAGCCGCTTCAAAAAAGTCTCCCATTGCGGCAGAGTTTCGTCGGGGTTAAAGCCTTTCCCGGCGGTATCGTTCCAATCGGCATTTACCAGGCAGGAAAGCATCATTCTTACCTCCTGGGAAGAGGCGGGGCGGTCTTTCATTTTTTCAAATTCCACCGCGTCTCTCCCCGTTGCCTCAAGGTGTGCGCTCAGGAGCTTGTCGATGATATTGTCCGTATATGTTTGAAGCGCTGTCCGCTCTTCCTCATTTTTCGTGAATGCGCTGCAAAACGGCGTGCTGTTTATTCTCTCCGCTCCCCAATTCGGCAGCCCCGGGCGATGATGTCCGTAAATCAGCATCGCTCCAAACATATCCCCATAAATATGATACAAATACCTTGTTCCGGCATACTGATGAGGATATGGAAGCCTTCCGCAATAAGTTTCATCGTGTAAACGGGCCTGATTCTGATCCTCAAGTTTTCCCAGATCATGGAATTTCAGCGTCAACAGCAGCCATCTCTCCACCCGGCGGTAGATATCTTCCGGCAAAAATGCCTTCCATTTTGACAAAGTATGCTGCACCCATTGATACACACCCCAAATGTGTTCTCCATATGACTGATCATAACCGCAGTATGCCTTACTGTGAGCAAGATATTTCACCCTATACCTCCATCAGATCAATGACCGGCCCCGCTTTTCCTTTCATTTCCTGATTCAACCGCGCAATCCGCTGTTCCACCGCCTCCACATCGTAGTCTTTGATACTACGGGCGACCGCATCCGCCGGTATCAGCAGATCAGGTGTCAGCGCCTCAATAATCTTAAAGTCATTGTAACATCCCCTGGCCTTTGCGTGTTCCACATAATAAGCGTGGCGGATGTTGACCTGAGGTCTGATGTAGGAAGCGGTGGCCTCATAGGCATAAGGGATCATGCGCAGCAGCAGCTGAATATCCCTATATGTGCACTGCGTCTTTCCCGCCATGGTTGCATTTACAAAAAATGGCATGAGATACAGCCCATAGGGCACGACGCGGAATGCCAGAGGCGCCATACCCTTTCCCTTCCCCTCCTCTGCCGGCAAAACCTTCGTTGTGGTGAGACGCTCGACTTCAATGGGGGAAAGCGAAAGTCCCAGCCCAAACTGCACCACGCCGGTATGGATGAATGTCCCAGCCTGCGGATTATCAGCTGCAATGGCCTCATCCTTTATCTTTCCCTCCAAAAATGTAGAACCAAACACACGGGCGTCCCAGTAACGGTCCAGAAACTCCTGTGAAGAGAGCCTTTTTACCTCTGACCGCTTGGTCTCTTTTTGCTCAAGAATGTCATAGTGCCCCATCTCCGACGGCTCGATCCCCAATTCAGCGCTGATTTCCTTCCAGATCGGCCCCTCTTTGTACGCAACCAGTTCCCGGACTTTGTGTTTGAAAGACACCGGGGAAATTTCCCCACGCTCATCACTGCGCTGCCTCGGTTCGCTGTCCTGATCGGGATTTCCATTGGGGTTCGAGTTGATCGTTTCAATCCAAAGTAAACCAGTTCCTCTGTGCAGTTCTCTCTCCATCATGCTTCCTCCTCCTGACTTTTTTCTTGGTCCACAGTATTTTTATAATATGTTTCTCTGGGAAATGAAAGTTCGCTTCCATATCCGACAATCAGCTCCACCTGCTCATCGAGAGTCGGTCTTTCGGGCAGGGAAATGCCGTCCACCTCAATCTCTTTAAATGTCTCCGATATCTTTTTGATAATCCATCCGCTCTGGCTGTCTGGATTTGCCGAGGCCCAGTTGATATAAATCTGCATTTTCCCGAATAGCATTTTCAAAGCTTCCTTGGGCCTTTGCAGCGCTGTCTGATAAACCGCGCTGCCCATCAACTGTCCCGGAATCGGTTTTGTATGCGTCTTAAGCGTTTCTTTATTGCGCTCTATGATACAGTAATTTCTGTGGAGGCAGTCTGCAAGTCCCATCAGCCTCCCCAAAAGGAACATTTTGCTTTTCATATAGTCCTCCTTTCTGATCCCCTTCTTGTAAAGGAGAATTCCCAACAATTCCAGGGCAACGCAGGCCCTCCACAGCATTTCCTTCGTGAATGGGTGTCCCTTGGAGGCGACTCTTTGAAACCGGAACGCATCCAGCAGAAGTTCTCCGCTGGTCCGCAGCGTTTCCTTCATACAGGTCTCAATCAATTTCGCATCTCTTCGGCCTCCGTAGGTATCGGGAAGAAACAGGCGGTATACCTCCTCCTCGGTTATCGTACAAGATCTTCTGTCCTGCATTCGTCCAATGTTGCCGCTGTTTTGTGTCCGGTACTGCGTCCTCAATACACTGCTGATCGCACCCGGCCCCGGGCACCATGGGCGGACAAAATGAACCTGTTTTCCATCCTTATTTTTCCATTTCACATTAAATTTTACGGATGGGATGTTTTCAGCCGCCTTCATCCACCCCGCTACATTTTCATAGACCTGTTCGACTGTCATAGTGCGGCTGTAGACGATCTGCTTGCGCCCTTTGTCCAGGGTTTCAAACAGCTGTAAATGGACTGGGTCCTTCCGATTCGCACTTAATTTGTTCCGCAGCATGTCCAATACCTTTTTGCATGTATCTTCATACACACTGCTTCCCCCGTTGTTCGCAAATGCATCCGCCAGGTCTATTTCTCCGCTGGGATCACTCTCCAACCAGGCCAACAGCAGCAGCGGTGTCTTTGACGAAGTTCCCCAGAAGCTGGTCCAGGTCTTTCCTCTGCGCTCTTCCTTCATCAAGAACCCCAGGGCGTCATTCATTCTACGCACCTGCTCTTCCCCTGCGGGAAAAGCCCCCGTTCTCTCCAGATTATAGCGGGAAAGACAAGGGTATGCTCCTGTATTGTTGGAGTACAGATAAGAGGGTCCGATCACCTGAAACGCCGGGTTGGGATATTTATCCCGGACCAGCGCCATCCTCGTCCCGGAAAGCGCGGATATTCCCATCATTTTCCCGGACGCCTCCGCAGTCTCTTCCGGGGTTCCCTGCGCTTTCAGCAGCAGCTGAACCAGCGCATTTCCCGTATCGGGATCTGCCACCTTATAGTCCAGCTCGTCATCTTCTATATCAAAATAGCAGGCGCAGAGCGAGGTGTATTGACGTTTCTTTGAGTCAAAGCTTCCCACCAGGAGTTTTTTGAAGAAGTCAATAAAGCGCTCTTCTCTCCAAAGATTGTCGTAAATAGCCCGGCGGAAATTATCATAAAACTCCGGCACATTTCCCTTCCTCGGAAAGCGGTTCAAGAGGCGGCGCACGCTTTCCAGGCAGATATCATCCCGGTCTTCCAGAACCGGCCTCATCTGCTCTAGCGTCCATGGCTTTACTTGGATATCGTCGCTCTTGGGATTGCCGGCCGTGTAATCCAGCTCCAACAGCATTTGCCGCTTTTTCTCACAGTCCGCTTTCTTCCAGGCTGCTTCATCAAATGAGGCGGAAATATGTTCCGGCAGAAGCGGTTTCTGCACTTTAATCGCGGGAAAACGGTCATGATTTCCATGGCTGTGCAGCCATAGCCTGGATGTCTGCTCTTTGCCAAATAAATCATTGATGGACGGTTTTCCATCCCGGTCCAAATAAATGCAGAGGCATTCGCATTTGGCCATCTTGTGCACATCGCGGTGGGTGCTCGCATGAGGCAGTAATCCCTGTCTCCCCAGCAGATTTGAGAGTTGATACAATTCATTCAGCAAAATGCAGCACCCCCTCCACTATTTTCACATTCTGCATGAATGTTGGAGACAGCTGTCCGTATGTGGGCCGGTCGAACATCGTGTCCAGCAGCGATGGTATCTCCAAATTGATGGTCCGGTCCACCTGCGTGTCGTCCCGCAGGGGCCCAAAGTAGGAGGGGATGAATTCTGAAAGGCCCAGCGACGGAGTCCGATAGAAAAGGCCGCTCTTCAACCGGCGCATGAACACGTCCCTGAGTTGATGCATCGGATTATGTAATGCGGTGGGCGGGGCATATCCCTTCACGGTGCCGTATATCTTGTAATCCACGTTGATCAGTACGGTCGCCATGATTTGAAATGGCGCCTGGGACTTGCGGAGTGGTCCGTTATAGTTTTGCGTGTACCTGTGGTACACTGGGGGAGTGCACAGTTCTATGCGCTCTGGCCAGAAATATGCTTCTCGGCTGAAGGCGACGCAGGTCATCATACCTATGATCGCTGAGCGAGGGGGGACTGGGGAGCTGATGGGGGACGAGCCCGCATCTGGACGTGCGTAGCAGGCCGCAGGGCCTGCGACCTCAAAAGCCCACTCGTATCGTTTGTTGAGCATTTGAATTTCCTCCTTCCTTATGTTTCGTTATCTGTATAGTACCACAGATATATAATTTTGTAAATATGTTCTTATTATTTAATGTTTTTAATTTGACTAATTTTGTATTCTTTTATATAATATAAGAACGGTATTCATTACCGGTGAATTGAAATTTATTATTTAATGTTTAAAGCAAAAAGGGTCAACCGGTTATCACGACATCTCGCGATAACCGGCTGGCCCTTTTGTTTTTCCTTCTACCAAGACAAAATTGATTAACATGACTTTTAAAAGATAGCCCCAGCAGCCCTATATATGACTCTAAATTTTTGTCTGGTTGGCACTGATCCTCTCTATATGCTGACTGACTAATATGCCAGCACGGAAATATCAGAAAATACATAAATTAAATCTTGCCTGCTTAAAGAAGGCATCAGAATTCATTCATTTTTTTATATTCTTTTAAAATTTATCTCAAACTCAGTTTATGTGTTATAATAAATGGAATTGAATTCAGGAGGACAGGCCATGCCAAATCAAAACAACTCGCATTTCCATCCCAAGATCAACGAAATCTTCAAACCGCTTAAAAAGATGCAGCTGCTCACAGAGCTTCTCTTCCTGGCTATGATCTCCGCCAAATTCACTCTGCTCATCCAAGTGCAGAGGACCATCGACAGCATTTCCCCGGACAATCCCGCCGGTACGCAGCGGTATCTCAAGCTCTGCGCGCTACTGATTCTCTTGTTTTTCCTGATCAACTGTGTATTTCAGTATTTTTTCCGAAATCTTCAATATAACAGCCATTACACTCTGATCAAAAGTCTGTTCGGCCTGGCTCTGGAAAAAGATTGCGCGTTCCACGAAAAATACGTGTCTTCCGCTGTGCTGAGCATGGTCAAAGACGACAGCAAGTTCATTTCCGACTGGAAAAGCATAGGCATTATCACAGTGACCGGCAACGTGGTGACGATGGTATTTGCCTTTGTGATTATGCTGCGGTACAGTGTTCTCATTGCCGCAGTCATTTTCCTGGCAATTCTGCTCTGCTTTTGTATCACTCAGTATATCAGCAAAATTATCAGCGCCAAAACCTATGACCTGCAGGTATCCAATACGGAAATGAACCGCAAAATCATCGACTATTTGAACGGAATCAGGGATATCAAGCAATTAAAAAAGGAGCCCTTTTTCCGGGACCAGCTGGTGGATTTTATCGACCGCAACACCTGCCGGCACAGCAGGGGCATCTCTCAATATTATTCCGTTTTCACATCCATCTATGCGGTGCTGACTACCGCTCTGCCCGTACTGAGCATTCTGATCGGCGTAATTTTGATACTACAGCAACAATATACCATCGGCAGCATGATCGCCGTCTTTGCCCTTGCGGAAAACCTGCAAGAGCCAGTATTGACGATCCCAGATTTTCTGAACCTGCGCAGGCAGGCACTGGCCATGCAGAGTAAAATACTGCCGGTTTTGCAGGCCAGCCCCACCGATTACGCTACAAAGACGCTGGAGTCTATGGAATCCTTTTCCTTCCACTCGGACTCTTATGCCTTTCAGGACGGCAAAACCATTCTCAGACACGTTGATTTCGTGGTAAGAAAGGGAAAACCGGTCATCGTCAAGGGCGAGAGCGGGAAGGGAAAAACCAGCTTATTCAATCTGATCTCCCGCTTTTACAGCACCCAGGAACAGCCTGTATCCATGGAATACAACGGCATTCCGGTAGAAACCATACCTCCCAGGCTCTACTATCAGCATGTGCTGCAAGCCCAGCAGCAGCCCTGCATTTTCCAGGACACGGTTCTGGAAAATATCACCCTGGGGGAAGTCTACGACCCCCAGGCGCTGGAAAAAGTTCTCCACACTGCCTGCCTGGAAGAATTTGTAGCCTCCAAGGGCCTGGACTTCCAGATCACGCAGAATGGCGAAAATATCTCCGGCGGCCAGAGACAACGTATCGGACTGGCCCGGGTGTTGCTCAGAGAGCCGGACATTCTGATGCTGGACGAGCCCACAAGCGCTCTGGACCCAGAGCTAGTGTCCGTTCTTACGGAACGGGTAGCACAATATTGCCTCCATCACGGCATCGCCCTGATTCTGATCTCCCACAATGATTCATTTGAACAGTATTACCGTGAAATGCGGATACCGGTGGAATTTGTCTGGGTCTGACTCCCTAAACACATGAACGAGTTTCATTATTAATAGGGCAGTCGACTTTACAGCCAACCGCCCTATTTTCCGGGATACGCATCTAACATCACCCCACTACTTACTAAAACACTCCACCTGCCCCTTATCGCTCAAAACCACCAGTTCCTCCCCATAAAGGAACATACATCGCGGCGTAGCGGAGACCTTCTTCTTTTTCATCCTCTCTTGCCCTCTCCCAGCATCCAGACAATAGAGATACCCGTCCTCCGTCCCAAACCACAGCGCTTCACCGTCAAGTACGGCCGGTGTACTGACCTTTCCGTCCGCCTGATATCGGAAGCGCTCCACAAGTCCCCTGTCCGCTCCGATCTCCCAGCAAATCATATCCCCGTCGTCATTTCCCAGGTAAACAACGCCCTCATGGATCAACGGCTCCATATAGAGGGCGCCGCCGGTTTTCACCTCCGAGAGAAGGCCTCCGTCCGCCGCATCCAGAATCAGAATACTGCCGCCTGCGGTGCAGGCCATCAGCGTGCGGTCGTCGAGAAGGGCGCAGGACCTCACATACTGCTTTTCCCCATACTGCCAGATCATGTTTCCGGTGCTCTTCTCCATGCAGTACACCGGACCGCAGCTGACTCCGTGGTAAAGACGGTCCCCGCGGATCAAAATATGACAGTTGGCGTGTTCGGACCTTTGTCCGCTGCGCCAGAGAATTTCCCCTGTCTCCCGATCCAGACAGTACATCGCGCGGTTATAGGCGTACAATCTGCCGCCGTCCACGCATATATGCCAGTCCGGATTTCCGTCTCCCAGGCCCGTTTCCCAGATCACCCTGCCATCCGCCCCGTCAATGCAATACATCATGCCGCTAAACGCGTTAAAATAAAATTTCCCCGCCAGGGCATCCCCCATGCTGCGGATCACATGGGGCCTCTCAAACAGAACCTCCGGTTCCCGTTCTTTGATATTGAAGCAGATCAACCGGCTTTCAAAAAATGATCCTTTGCGGTAACACAGTGCAAAATACAGCTGGCCGTCCATCAAAACGCCATCCGCCGAGACGATCGCCTGCCTGAGACCTTTTATCTTATATTCCCACTGCTTTTTTAGCACCATAGACTCTCCCGTTCTACTCCGTTACCGCCCACTCCGCCGCCCGCCCCGCATGAATCTGCGTCGTATCAAACACCGGCAGCTCCGTGTCCGCCTGGCTGATCAGAAGCCCGATCTCCGTACATCCCAGGATCACGCCCTGCGCGCCCCGTCCCTTCTGTTCCTCAATAATCCGCAGATATTCCTTCCTGGACTCCTCCGAGATCACCCCCAGGCACAGCTCCCCGAAAATGATCCGGTTCACAATTTCCATGTCCTCGTCCCCGGGAACCATCACCTCGATGCCCCGCTCCACCAGCTTTTCCTTATAAAAATCCTGCTGCATGGTGTAGCGCGTGCCCAGCAGGAGCACCCGAGTGATTCCACTGTCGATCAACGCCTCCGCCGTGGCCTCCGCGATATGCAGAATCGGAATGGAGACCCGTTCCCCAATCTGAGGCGCCACCTTGTGCATGGTATTGGTGCAGATTACAATACAATCCGCCCCCGCGCCCTCCAGCCCCTTGGCCGCGTCCCCCAGAATCCGGGCGCTCTTCTCCCAGTCGCCCCGGGTCTGGCACTCCTCGATCTCCTGAAAATCCACGCTGTAGAGCAGAATTTTTGCCGAGTGCAGCCCGCCCAGACTCTTCTTCACCGCCTCATTGATCAGCTGGTAGTAGGTCACCGTGCTCTCCCAGCTCATTCCTCCGATCAGGCCAATAGTTTTCATCTCTTTTCCCCTCCTATACAAACCGCACCGCGGTGCCGTAAGCCATCACCTCTGCCGCGCCCTGGGCCACGGAGCTGCTGTTGTAGCGCGCCGCCACAATGGCGTCCGCGCCCATGGACTGAGCCTGCTCGATCATGCGCTGGGTGGCCAGGCCCCGGGCGTTCTCCATCATCTCGTTGTAGGAGGTCAGCTCTCCTCCCACCAGCGTCTTAAAACTGTTCATGATGTCCTTCCCCGCGTGCACCGTCATGATGCTGGAACCCCGCACCAGCCCCAGCTGCTCGAATCTGCCGCCGTTTACGCTCTCTGTGGTCACAATCAACATAGCATTTCCCTCCTGATTTCTGCCGGACAAGCCGGTCCGTTTTCTTCTAGTATAGCGTATTCGTGTCCGGCGTTTCTTACGTTTTCTTTAAGTTTCACAGTCGCTTTGGGGGCGGATTCCGGGGAAGTCGCGGCGTCATGGCCGGGATCGGTGATTCCCGCCGCCGCCTCAGAGCCGGGGCTAACGATTCTCTCCCCAACCACAAAACCAGGGCCGGCAGATCTCTCCGCCGGCCCTGTTCTCCCGCATCTTCTACGCCCGCTCCAAACGAAACGCAAATGCAATATCCATTTCCCCGTTGATGTGATAGTCCTTCTCCACATCGCTTCCCCAGCTGTCGATTCCTCCCACGCCGCGCACCGCGCCCAGGATGCACACCACCGTCCGTCTGGCCGGGGGCAGCTCCTCCTGATGGGTGGCGCTCTCCAGCTCCAGCGCCGTGTAGGGCAGGCAGGAAAATGCAAATGGCCGGTCCACCATAGAAAATTTCATGGAAAACCTCCCGCTGCCATGTTCTCCGTCCGTCACAGACGGCTTTTGTCCCGCCCTCTCGTTTGCCAGCACCGTCCTCCGGGTCACGGTCAGGGCTTCCGTCTCCATATGCACGCCGCAGTCCTGGGGAACCAGGTAGGGCGTCACCGGAAGCCCCTTCACCTCATAGTATCCTCTCACGCCACCGGCCATGCGGTCCGGGTAGGTTTCCCCGGAAAGCCCCTGGTAGGCGTAACCTTCCGCCGCCGTTGGCATGATAAAGCGCAGTCCGAACACCGGCAGCTCCGGCAGCCCTTTGGCCCCATGGTAGAGAACGTCCACCCGCACCGCGCCGTCCGCGCTCACAGTGTAACCCACGTCCACCGTGGTCCTTGGCACAGTGGACGTCCGGTAGGTGTATTCCACCCGCACCTCGCAGGCGGGCACATCCCCACGATGCCGGTTGTTATCCGGCGCAATCACCGCCGTCTCCCGCCGTCCATCCGCAAATACCCGTGTTTCCACTGTCTCCACAAAGAGATCGGCCCCCATCCACATGGCAGATGTAAAAGAAAAGCCGTTTCCTCTGTCATTGTCCGTGGTGGCCCGCCAGAAGGTGGGCCTGGGCGCGCGGTACAGCCATTCCCGGCCGTCCAGTACCATGGACACCGGGCCGCCCGCGCTGTGGGAAAAAATATAGTCAAAACCCTCGCCGTGAAGTCCCAGGGTCACATCCCCGTAGACCACCCGCATCGTTTTTGGCCCATGTTCAGTCGTACAAGCCATAATAATACCTCACCTCCTGCATCGCGGGCTTGGGAGTCCGGTCCGCAAACACGATCCCATTTCCGGAAAACTCATAGTCCGAGGGCCGGTCGTCAAAGTCGCCGCCGTAGCGCAGCACCTCCCGCCCGGTAACCTCATCCTTCACAAACAGCGCCTGATCGATAAAATCCCAGATATAGCCGCCCTGGTACATCTCGTAACGGTCCAGCAGGTCCATGTAGGACTTGAAGCCACCCAGAGAATTACCCATGTCGTGCATGTACTCGCAGAGAATAAAGGGCTTTTTCGGCCGGTTTCTCAGGTAGGCCTCCATCCGCTCAGGCGGGGCGTACATCTGGCTCTCCATGTCGGAAATCCCGTCCTCATAGGCCCGGTTGTGGAAAACGCCCTCGTAGTGCACCGGCCTTCCCGGATCGGCCTCCTTGAAAAACCGCTGCATTGCCAGAAGGTTATCCCCCGCGTAGGACTCATTTCCCAGGGACCAGAACAATACGGACGTGTGATTCTTAAAGACCTCGAAGTTGGACCTAGCCCGGTCCATCACCGCCTCCCGCCACTGGGGCAGGCTGCCCGGCACGTTCCAGCTGGGCTCCACCGCTCCCATTTTCTGCCAGGAGCCGTGGGATTCCAGGTTTGTCTCCGCCATCAGGTAGATTCCGCAGGTATCGCACATGTAATACCAGGGAATCTGATCCGGGTAATGGCAGGTGCGCACGCTGTTGATGTGGTTGGCCTTCAAAATCTCCATGTCCCGGATCATGTCCTCCATGCCGATGACCCGGCCGGTCCTGGCGTTCCACTCATGCCGGTTCACGCCGTTGATGATCAGACGCTTGCCGTTGAGGCGGATCACCTGATCCCGGATCTCGATGCGCCGGAAACCCACGTCGTAGGGCACCGCCTCCACCTCGGAGCCGTCCGGCCCCAGCACCGTGATTTCCAGGTGGTACAGGCGCGGGTTGTGGTGGTCCCACAGACGCACGTCCTCCACCGCCACAGGGCCGAACCGGAGGCTGCCCGCCGCAGGGGCCTCGTCCCGCGCCACCGCCCGGCCGTCCCCGTCAAAGAGCGACCAGCGGACTGAATAACCAGGGTATTCGCCGTTCTCCGAATCCGGGCCGGAATCATTTCCCCGGGAAAGACGCAGGTCCAGGGAAAATGAACCCCTCCGGCAGTCCTCCACCACCTCCGCCCTGGCCCACATGTCCTCCACATGGACCTCCGGCTTGGCGTACAATGTCACATCCCGGAAAATGCCGGAGAACCGGAAAAAGTCCTGGTCCTCCAGGTAGGCCGCGGTGGAGCGCTTGTGCACCTGGGCGGCCAGCACATTTTTCCCGTCCCGGATATAGGGGGTTAGGTCAAAGTCCGATGGGGTGAAGCTGTCCTCCGCATAACCGACGAACTGTCCGTTGAGCCACAGGAAGAGAGCCTGCTCCACGCCTTCAAAGGAAATGCAGACCCGCTTTCCCTTCAGGCCCTCATCCAGCTCAAACTCCCGGATGTAGGAACCCACCGGGTTGTACTCCGCTTTGGAAAACTGCCCCTCCATGGCCTCCCCTCCGGCTCCCGGCAGGGACCAGGCGGGCCGCCGGTAAAGGTGGCCCTCCCAGGGGTACATGGTATTGATGTAGTGAATCCGGTCGTAACCGGCCAACTCCATATGCCCCGGAACCTGGATGGACTCAAAACCCGTGGTATCAAAGTCCTCCCGGTAAAATTCCGCCGGACAGGTCCCGGCGCTTTTCGACCACTGAAAGCGCCAGGTTCCGTTCAGGGACTGGGTCAGTCCGCATGTTTTCCGGCGGCAATCCTCCATTGAGCCGTAAAACCGATGGTCCGAGTGAGCCGGGAGCCGGTTTACCGCAAATACCTGCGGGTCGTCCAGCCATCTGATATCTGCCTGCATAAACATTCCTCCTCGCTATTCTTTCACAGCTCCGGCCGCCACTCCGGCCAGGATGTATTTCTGGAAAAACAGATAGATCAGGACCGTGGGCAGCATGATGATAATGATTCCGGCCGCCAGCGTCTGCCAGGATCCCTTCTGGGCGTTGGAATAGTCCATCAGGAAGGTGGTCAGGGTCCGAAGCTTGTTTTTCGGCATGTACAGATAGGGAATGTACATGTCGTTGATAATGTTGATGGCCTTGATAATGCAGACCGTAGCCGTGGCCGGAGCCAACAGCGGGAAAATAATCCGCGTAAACAGGCCGAAGTAGGAGCAGCCGTCCAGCAGCGCCGACTCATCCAGGGACACGGGCAGGGTGGAAATAAACTGCCGGTAGATGTAGAGCTGCATCAGGTCCGAGGCCACGTAGATCACAATGGGCGCGCCCAGGGTATTATAAAGGTGAAGCCCGTTGATAATTTTGAATCTGGCGATCTCCGTCACAAAGGAGGGGATCAGCATGCCGATGAAAAACAGGGCGATGATGATCTTTTTCCCGCGGAAATTGAACCGCTCGATGATAAACGCCGTCATGGTGCCGAAGAGCACGTTGAAAATCAGGGACACCACCAGGATGATGCCGGTATTTTTGAAGCCCACCATCAGATATTTGTTGGAGAACACTTTTTGGAAATTGTCAAAGGTCAGCCGGTCCAGGGCCGGGAGGCTTAAGGGGGAGGTTTTCACCATATCCACCTTGTTTTTCAGCGCCGCGAACAGCGTCAGCAGAATGGGCGCCATCACCACGGCCACCATACACAGGCAGATGATCTGTTTCAGAATCTGCGCCATCGTCTTCTTTTTCATAATCCGCTTACTCCCGTCCTTTCAGTATGATTCCGTGAATGATCTTGTTCTGGATCAGGTAAATGAGCACGATCAGCACCATGATCGCCACCGCCATGGTGGAGGCCAGACCGAAGTTGCTGTAGGTGAATGCCGTGTTGATGGTGTACAGTGTGAAGGTGCTGGAAGCGTAGCCGGGGCCGCCCGAGGTCATGACAAAGGGAATGTCGAACACCTGGAGCGCGCCGCGGATGTTGTCAAAGAGTACGAAGTCCACCATCAACATGATGGCCGGGACCTGGATGTATTTGAACAGATGCCAGGCTCCCGCGCCGTCCACCCGCGCCGCTTCCTCCACATCCTGGGGCAGGGACTGAAGCGCTGCCATAAACAGGATCACGTGGTAGCCGGAGAAACGCCACAGCGAGACGCTGGCCAGCACGAAGTTTACGATCCGCTCGTCGGACAGCCAGTTGCGGACCAGAAAATCCAGGTGCGCCGCTCCTAAAATCGCGTCAAAGGCGCCGTTGATGGGTGAGAAAAAGTAAGAAAACGCATAGGAAATGGCCACGCCGTTGATGATGTAAGGCATGAACACCATGGTTTTGTAAAACTTCGCAGCCCGAAGCTTGCTGGTGAGCAGCACCGCGAAGGCCAGCTCCACCGGAATCATCAGCAGATGCACGAAGAAATACACCGCGTTGTTTTTCAGGGACAGCCAAAGGTCCGGGTTTTGAAACATTCTTACATAATTTTCCAGTCCAATAAATTTACTGCTGCTCGCCAGCCCGTCCCAGTCGGTAAAGCTCATGCGGATCAGGTCCACGGCCGGGACCACCACAAAGCCGATCAGCAGCGCCATGGGGATCACCAGCGACAGAATGATAAAATGCGTCCGTTTTTTTGAAAGTGTACTCACATCCAACTCCCTCTCTATAAAGCGGGAGCTGCCGTTTCCGGCAGCTCTTCTTTTATGTTTTGACGTTGCTTTTACTGGATTCCCAGCTTCTGTCTGGCAGCCGCCCACTTGGTGTTCAGCTCATCCAGGGTTTTCTGCAGGTCGAATCCGTTGGTCAGCATCTGAGCGCCCAGCTTCTTGTAGTCAAAACTGGTCTCATTCTGGATCGCCGTAAAGTCGTCTCCGCCGCCGTCATACATTACCAGGTTCATGTCGGGGCACAGTTCGTCGGCCTGGGCCAGAATCGGATCCTTCTCCTTGGGGAAATTGGTCATGGAGGAGGAGCTGGAAACGTAGTTGATATAATCCGGATACCAGGCGTCGGAGTAGAACCACTCCACAAATGCCTTGGCCAGCTCAGGATTCTGGGAGTGAGTGGTCACGCCCATGAAGGAATCGCCCTGAACGATCACGTTGTAGGGGTCGGACTCGCTGTCTCTGGTGGGCAGGTAGAAGGTGCCAAGCTGGGATGTGTCCTCAGCGCCGGACTGAATGTCCTGAAGTCCCCAGTCGCCCAGTGCGGTGATCGCGGCTTCCTTGGCGGAGAAGAGGGTTGTCACCTGATCCTTGCTCAGTCCCAGGGGATCCTTGCCTAAAGCGCCGGAGGTAAACAGCTCATTTACCTTATGATAGGCCTTGTTGATGTCCGTTCCCTCGGCAAAGGGCGCATCCTGGGTGGCCATGGAATTCCAGTTCTGTCCGTTTCCGGACTCCAGAGCGGGCATGAACTCCATAAACGGGTAGTCCGGCCACTCGTCCTTTAATCCGCAGGCAATCGCCATAAAGTCAGGGTTGTCTTTTCCATAATAGTCCTGAAGTTTTTTCGCCACTTCCACAAATTCCGGCCAGGTCGTGGGCACTTCCACCCCTGCCTCCTGGAACATGTCTTTCCAATAATACACGTACTCATAACCGGAGGTCATGGGGATTCCCAGAATCTTTCCGTTCACCGCATACCCGGCCGCCAGTTCATTGTTTTTGGCCGCCTCCGTGTCGGACAGATCCACCAGATAATCCTTGAACCGGGAGAGAGTGAAGGTCTTATTGAACATCACGTCCGGGAGCTGGTTGGCGGAAGCGCGCATCTTCATGGCGTTCCAATACTCGCTGTCGTCCTTGATCTTCTCCACCTCGATATCCGCGTTGGGATAGGTCTCCTGGAACTTGCCCACCATATCGTTCTGTTCAATAAAATCGTTTAAGTTGTTATCCCATATTGTAAAGGTAATCGTGCCGGAGAGATCTTCGCTCTTGGCAGCCGCCGTATCGCCCGCGGCCTCGCTTCCCGCCTCCGTCTTTGCGCTCTCCGCCTGTGTACCCGCCTCCGTCTGACCGGAACCGGATGAACACCCTGCTAATAAGGAAGCTGTCATCGTGCACGCCATTGCCGCTGCAATCCATCTTTTTTTCATTTTCTGAACCTCCCATATAAAATTTTGATCGATTGGATCGATGAGGCCAGTATAGCGGCTTTTTCCAGCGCTTTCCATGCTTTTTGTTCTTTTTTCTTGTCTTATTTTCAGATTCGGGGGATTTATAAACTTGATCATTCGTCAGAAAAACCGGTGATTTCGTATGTTTTTTGCGGATTTCCCCTTTTGTGCCGGATATTCCGATCTCTCCCACACGTCTGTTCACGGTCAGCGGCGCACCGCGCACCTACTCATGCAGCTCCAGCGGCAGCCCGTCCGGGTCCCTGAAAAACGTCATCTTCTTCCCGGTAAACTCGTCTATCCGCACCGGCTCCACCTCCACGCCCTTCGCCTCCAGCTCCTCAATCACCTTCTCGATCTCCTCCACCTGAAACGCCAGGTGCCGCAGCCCGCGGGCCTCCGGGTAAGAGGGCCGCTCTGGCGCTCCGGAAACGCAGAAGAGCTCCAGCTCACAGTCCCCCAGCTTCAAGTCCACCTTGTAATCCCCCCGCTCCGGCCGGTAGTTCTCCCGGATCACCGGAAGCCCTAAAACCTCCGTGTAAAAACGTCTCGACGCCTCATAATCCGACGCGATAATCGCAACATGATGTATTTTCTCCAGCTTCACAGTCTAATCTCCTCTCTCTTCCTCCACCGGCGCTTTCCGGTACTGAGCCGGGCTCATGCCCGTCAGCTTGCGGAAGGTACGGTTAAAATGCTCCGGGTTGTTGTAGCCCACCATCTCCGCGATCTCGTACATTTTGAAGGTGGTGGTCTTGATCAGCTCTTTGGCCTTCTGGATGCGCAGGCCGGTCAGGTAGGACAGAAACGTCTCCCCGCACTCCTTGGTGAATTTGGTGGTGAAATATTTCTCGCTTAAGTCCACATAGTCCGCTACCTCCTTCAGGGTCAGGGAGGGGTTCTGGTAGTGCTCAATCACATAGTGCTTGGCCCGCGTGACCGCGTCGGCCCGGGACACGTCCAGCCGTCCACGGCTGTAATCCGCCACCCAGGAGCAGTAATTGGTCACCCACAGCCTGAGGCTGCGCCCGTCGCCGATGCGGCCGATCTTCTCAAAGTAGTCGATCTTCTCCCCGAAAATCTCAAAAAAGTCGGCATTTGCCCCGGAGAACTGCCGGGCTGTGGCCAGAATCACGGCCAAAACCCGGTTGCCCGCCTCCTCCATGTCCAGGGACTGGAACTGTCGGAAAAGGATTTCCTTTTCCTGGGAAATCGTTTTTTCATCCGCAATGTAAAGGGCGGCCGCAAGGGCGGCGAACTCGGGGGCGAGGCGCGCAATCTGCCCGCATTGGTCAAAGCACTGGTTGAAATCCAGCACGCTCCCCTCGCCTTTCAGCATGTACAGGTCATGCAGGTCCATAACCTCCTCCAGCTGCTCTGCAAATTTCAGGCAGTCCGACTGCGCGCGGCCGAGGCAGAACGAAAGCTCCGCGCCTGTTTTGGACTTTGCGAAGCGCTTCATATCGCGCACCAGATCGTGGAGCGCGCCGGAAAAATCCTCCTCCCGGATCCGGTAATACACCAGAAAACAATACGGCGTGAGCGCGGCCAGCGTACAGCGGGAGGCGAATCGCGGGATGGTGTCAAAGCCCTGGGCCAGCTCAACAGGCAGGCGGGAGGCTGCGCCCTCCCTGGCCTCGCATTTTCCCACGGTCACAACCATCAGCAGGTAGCGTTCGGAGAAAAATTCCGCCGCCTGGGACCGGACCTCGCCGGGGCTTATCTCGCCGCGCACCAGGGCGTGTAGATAGTCCGGCATGGTCTTGGCTCCCTGTCTCACCCGCTCCTCGTAGTCCGCGATCAGGGCCTTCAGCCTGCGCACCATGGCGTTGAAGGAGTGGATCATGGCCCGAACCTCGTACTGCCCGGCCGGCGTCAGATGGACGTCCAGCACGCCCTCCTCCACCTGGCGCAGTCCACGGCTCATCTGCTGTACCGGCTGAATGATTCGTTTGAGGAAATACCGGGAGAACACGGTGAACAGCGTGAGCACCACCGTTGTGGCCAGCAGCAACAGCCCGGCCACGCTCCAGTAGTCGGAGGTGAGGTCCGCGGTGCGCACATAGCTCTCCACATACCAGTCGTTCCCGTAGACCGCCAGGGGCGTAAGCACCCTGGTGTGGCCCTTCTCCACCATGGCTCCGTCCGGAATCCCCTCCGGCTGGTAGACCACATTTCCCGACCCGTCCACGATTCGGGTGTAGCCGATCTTATTTTTCTTCTGGCCATAACCCGTATTGTAGGACTTGATTTTGTCGGAGGCCCCGGTGGCCTGGAAGAAGGTCACGGTCTCGATTTTCTCAGAGCGGTCCAGACGCACGTCAGGGCTCAGGGCCGCCACCAGCACAAAGGAGTCCCGCGTGCCGCCGGAGTAGAGCCTGGTATCGTTGGTATCGTAGCTGCCGACCACCACCCGGTCCGGCCCCGCCACCGCGGTCTGATACCATTTTTCCCGGCGCATCTCCTCCAGAGGCAGCAGGATTTCATTTTTGAAAAAGATCTTGCTGTCGTCCTTCATATAAAATGCCACGGCCACGATGTCCTTCACCGGCTCCGTGGCGTAGCTGGCCGCCTCGTTCAGCCGCTGCTGGTTTTCATAGCGGCTGTCCGCGTCCTCCGTGTCCACCGCCGCGGCGATGGAGAGCAGCTCGTTGTCATTGGCGTAGACCATGTGGGACAGGCGCATGGAAATCTGCTCGATGTCGGATTCCAGCTCCGAGGCCACGGCCTCCTGGGCCCGGTTGATATTCTCCACAGCCTGGGTGCTGAACACCTGGTTTAAGACCGTCAGCGAGATGATCAGCACCACCACGATGGGCACCACCACCAGGCCCAGAAAGGAGGTGTAATATACGGTTTGTAAGGGAAGTCTCTTTTTTCGTCTGTCTGTCATCTGTATCCACCCGCATTCCCGGACAAGCGCCCGTTATTCCCTGTAATAGTACAATGGGAGGGCATAAAATGTCAAGAAGGGCATGGTCTGGGGGGCGGCGCGCATACAATGATTGTGAGTATTATTCTAAGGCGTATTTTCGGTCTGCGTGCCCTGCGATTCGGCAATACCTGAACCGCCGCACTTTTCACCCCTCAGGTGGGAGCCGCAGCTTCAAAATCCCCTTGGCTGGAGGTATATCTTGTCCGTGTTTCTGCAAATCGTACTGATCAATCTGGCCGTCTCCTGCGACAACGTGGGCGTGATCGCCATGGCCACCCGTGGGCTGCCGGACAGGCAGGCGGCAATCATGCGCAGGCTGGGAATCGGCCTGGCCCCGGTGTTCACCCTGGCCTTCATCTGGGCCGCCGGACGGCTGTTGGACATCTCATGGCTGCACCTGCGCCTTCTGGGCGGCGCGGCCATGCTCTACGTCACCTGGCAGATGTTGAAGGACGGAGCCTGCTGCGGGACCTCAGTATGCGCCGCCGGAACAACAGGCTCCAACGCCGCGAACTCCCCCTCTGCCGCCCCCGCCCCCGCAATCCCCTGCTCCTGTGCCGGCAGAACCCGGCTTGCGGCCGTCTCCATCCTGGCCTCCGACCTGACCATGGCCATGGAAAACGCCATCGCGGTGCTCTCCGTGCTCTCCGAGGGCGGCCGCGTCCCGGACAGCCAGGGCTTTTTGACGGCCGCGTTTTCCCTGCTCCTCTGCCTTCCCGCCCTCTTCTGGGGAAGCGGGCTGGTGGCGCGGATGATGGAGGAGGTTCCGGCGGTGTCCTCCCTCTTCGCCGGTTATATGGCCTACACCGCCGTCACCATGGCGCTCCAGGACGAATCCGTGGTTCTCTTTTTGTCCGCCATCCATTTCCGCCACAGCCTGCCCGCAGCCGTGGCCGCGGGAATCCTGACCGCGGCGGCCGGATGTGACATGCGCAGGGAGCAGGAGGCCCGGGCCGCCCTCTGCCGCACCGGCGCTCCCAGGCGGCCCCGCGGTCTTCCCCTTCTCCCATACGCCGCGGTACTGATCTACGCGCTGTCCACCGTCCACGTCTTTTTCCACCTGGCGAAAGGCCCGGTGATCGGGGGGATCGGAGTCAGCCCGGAGCTCATGTTCGGCTTCACCCCATCCGGCGCCGACGCGGTCCGTGCGGTGGGAGCGCCGCCTCATCTGCTCTCCCTGTTTACCTGCCTCCTGGCGGTGCGCTCTGCATCCTCCGGCGCCGGACGGGCGCGGCCCTGGAGCGCATTCCGGCTGGTGTGCATACATACCGCCGCCATGATCATGCTCTACGTGCTGCTCTGTGGCGCAGGCTTTTTCCTGCTGTTCGGCCCCGGCATACTCTCCCTCCTGGACCTGTTGTGCCGCCTGGTATTGCAGATCCTGCTCCACTGGTCCTATGCGGCCGTGTTCTCCGCCCTGGCCGTTCCGGTCAAAAACCGGGCCGCCGCCACAATCCTTGGCATTTTCTGCCTCATGACGGAGGACATTCTGGTGGATGTGTTCTGCTACTCCGGCCACCTGCGGGTCCTGGCCGGATTCCTTCCGGAATACTACATCCACTCCCTGTCCTTCTGCCCCTTAAGTCCGATTCTGGCCGTGCGGTGCGCGCTGGCAGCCGGTATCCCCATTCTGCTCTTCTCCACCGTGACGAAACGGCGGCAGCGAGCGGTCAGGGCGGCCGTCTGACCAGAACGATAACCCCTTTTACAACGCTTCTGCGCCGCAGCAAACGCGAACCGGCCGGCAGACAAAACAGCCGCCCCGGCATTGACTTCCACGACAATCGCCCGCAGGCTGCGCCAATGGACCATTACATTCAAAAAAGCAGGGGTTCCCGCCTCCGCGTTATTCCCCTGCCTCAGCCGCCCGTTCCGGGCGGTTTCTATAAAATTGTCTTAAGCGAACTGGCTGTAGTAAAGCTGGGCGTACGGTCCATTGGCTTTAACCAACTCCCAGTGCTTTCCCTGCTCAATAATATTGCCGTTCTCCATCACCAGGATCAGGTCCGCGTCCACGATAGTGGACAGCCGGTGGGCGATCACAAAGCTGGTCCGGTTCTCCATCAGGGCGTTCATCGCCCGGTTGATCTCCATCTCCGTCCTGGTGTCCACGCTGGAGGTGGCCTCGTCCAGAATCAACAGCGCCGGGTTGCTGAGCACCACCCGGGCGATGGTCAGGAGCTGGCGCTGGCCCACGGAAATATTCTCCGTGTCATTACCCAGAACCGTATCGTAACCCTTGGGCATGGTCCGCACGAAAAAGTCCACCCGGGCCGCCTTGGCCGCGGCCACGATCTCCTCCCGGGTGGCATCCGGCTTGCCGTAAGCGATATTTTCGGCAATGGTTCCCTCAAAAAGCCAGGTGTCCTGCAAAACCATGCCGAAATGGCTGCGCAGCCAGGGCCTGGACATGGTTTTCGTGTCCACGCCGTCCAGCAGGATCGTCCCGCCGTCCACCTCGTAAAACCGCATAAGCAGGTTGATTAACGTGGTCTTTCCCGCTCCGGTGCTGCCCACCACCGCAATCTTCTGGCCCGGATGGGCGGTAAAGCTGATATCCTTCATCAGCACCCGCTCCGGCGTGTAGCCGAACCTCACGTTGCGAAACTCGACTCTTCCTTCCGTGCGCCCGGTCAGCGCCGCCGTCTCCGGCTCCGCCCCGATCTCTGGCTCATCTAACAGCGCGTAAATGCGCTCCACCGAAGCCAGGGCCGACTGCATGGAGTTGACCATGTAGGCCCCCTCGGTCAGCGGCTCCGCGGACTGGTTCACGTACTGGAAAAACGCCTGGAATGTACCCACGCTGAGCGCCCCGTCGATCAGGAGCTTTCCCGCCGTCACCGCGATCAGCACCTGTCCCAGCCGGTTCACCAGGCGGATGGCCGGGTTGATGGCATTTACCAGAAAATCCGCCTTACGGGAGACTTCGGCCAGCTCCTCCGTGGCCCTGTGAATCTCCCGGGAGCTGTTCTGCTCCCGGCCAAACGCCTTGATGATCACGCGGCCGCTGTACGCTTCCTCCACCCGCGCCGTCACATTGCTCACACACTGCTGCCGCCGGGCCGCCAGCTGCAGGGTTTTGGCCGCAAACAGCTTGGTGGACAGCAGCGCCAGCCCCATGAAAAACAGGAAAATAAGCGTCAGCCAGACCTGCATCTGAAACATAACCACCAGGGAACCGGCCACCATGCCCGCCGCGGTGAACAGCCTTAACAGGCCGGTCTGCAGCGCCTCTGACATCTTATCCAGGTCGTTAACCGCCCGGCTCATCACCTCGCCCGTCCTGTGGTTGTCGAAATACACCAGGGGCAGACGGTTTATTTTCTCGCTGATCTCGGTCCGAAGCCTCAGGCTCAACCGCTCCGCAAAGCTGGACATGAGAAAGCTCTGCAGGGTATAAAGCCCTGCCGTAGCCGTGTAGACGGCCAACAGAACCGCAATCTCCCTCCCGCCCTGCTCCCAGCTCACCCGGAACACCGTTCCCTGGGCATGGGCGCTTCGGATGCCGTTCCACAAAAAGTCCACGATTCGGACGCTGTAGAACGGCGCATAGATGGAGAGCAGGGTGTAAAATGCGACCGACACCAGCACCACCGCAAGCCGGCCGTGCTGATCGCTCACGGATCGCCAAAGCCGCCGGATTGTTTTACCTGCGTGGTCCGGCATCTCGTAGGCGTAGTCGTCCTCGTAAGGTATATTCTGCTCATCCTGCATCCCGCTCATCTCCTTTCATCTGCGACCTGGCAATATCCCGGTAAACCGGGCAGTTCTCCATCAGCCCGGCATGGCTGCCCATCCCCACCACGCGCCCGTTGTCCAGCACGATGATTTTATCCGCATTCAAAATCGTGCTGATCCGCTGGGCGATAATCAGCACCGCGGCGTCCCCGGTCTCCGCGGCAAGGGCCTTTCTCAGCGCCGCGTCCGTTTTAAAATCCAGAGCGGAAAAGCTGTCGTCGAAAATATACAAATCCGCCTGTTTCATCAGCGCTCTGGCGATGGAGAGGCGCTGCTTCTGACCTCCCGAAAAGTTCGTCCCGCCCTGGGCCACATGGGCGTTCAGCCCCTCCGGCAGCTCCTCCACAAAACCGGCCTGAGCCACCTTAAGAGCGTGAAGCATCTCGGACTCCCGCGCTTCCTCCCGTCCATCGCGCAGGTTATCCGCGATGGTCCCGGAAAACAGCCACGCCTTCTGCGGGATATAGGCGATGCGCCTGCGCAGCTCATTCTGAGTCATAGCGCGCACGTCCCGCCCGTCGAACCGCAGTTCGCCGGAGGTCACGTCGTGGAACCGCAGAATCAGTTTGGCAATGGTGGATTTCCCGCTCCCGGTCCCCCCGATGATGGCGGTGGTCTGTCCCCGCAGGCAGGTAAAGGTCAGTCCGCCCAGGGTATCCTCGTCCGCGTCCGCAAAGCGGAAGGAAACATGATCAAACGCCACCACCGCGTCCTCCCGCCCCAGGTCCGGCAGCAGGGGGACCTCCCCGTCGCGAATCTCCGGCTTCCTGGACAGAACCTCCTCCATCCTGCGCAGGCAGACCCGCGCTCTGGGCAGCAGGATAATAACCATCTGCGCCATAATAATATAGTAGAGAATGAGAATCGCATATTCGATCAGGGCGGTGATATCTCCGATCTCCATATAACCGGCCCCGATGCGGTTGCCGCCGATCCAGAGTATGGCCACAATACACAGGTTGATCATAAAAAACGCCGTGCTGTCCAGCCCCACGAACAGCCGGTTGGCCTGGATGGAGGACTCCGCGTACTGCTCGAAGGTTCTGCGGATGCGCGCCTCCTCCCTGCGCTCCTTGTTGAACGCCCGGATCACCCGCACGCCGGTGATATTTTCCCGCAGCACCACGTTCATCCGGTCCAGAAAGCTCTGAAGGCTCTCGAAAATCACGGAGGCCTTCCGCGTCACCAGAACCGCCAGCACAATGATCAGGGCCGTCACGGCGATCAGCAGATATCCCATGGTGGCGTCGATGGCAAAGGCCATGACGATTCCCATGGTGCACAGAGCAGGCACCGGGATCACCATCTGAATACACCAGACAATGGACTGCTGGATAATGTTGACGTCGTTCAAGGTCCTGGCAATCATGGACCCGGTTCCAAACTGCTCGAAATCATAGGCAGAGAAAGCCAGGGATTTATCGTAGACAGCGTTTCGCATATCCTTACCCACTTTGGCGGATAAATCCGCGCACAGCCAGCTTCCAAACAGAGTGGCCACCCCGGCCAGCACGGTGACCGCCACCATGGCCAGCCCCCGCTGGACAATAAAGTGCAGATCGCCTCCGCTCACGCCGATATTGATCATATCCGCCGTCAGCGTTGGGATCAGAAGCGCCCCCGCGGCGTCCACCAGCATGGTTAAAAGGGTCAGAACGCACAATCGTTTATACGGTTTCAGGAACCGCAGTACGGTTTTCATAAAAAGTCCTCCAATGTCAGTCAAATTCCGTTTTTTTCCGGCCGGGCGGGCTCACATCCGCCGCTCCAGCTCCCGGAAATGTTCCAGGTACTTCCCGGTCAGGCGCAGAAGCTCGCCCCGCTCCTTTGGCGTCAGCTCCAGAAACGCCTGGACCTCCATCCCGATGGCCGGGCGAACCTTGTTCTCCACAAATTCCCGGCCCTGCTCCGTCAGATAGATGTGCATGTTTTTGCCCTTTCCGCGCTTTAAGTACACGGTTCCCTCCCGCTCCAGCTTGCGGATCGACGAGTTGATGGTCTGCTTGCTGCAGAAGGACTGGCTGCAGATATCCTTCTGCAGGCAGCCGTCCCCCAGCTCACAGATCGCGTAAAAAATTGTGAGGGCGCTGTCCGACAGCCCCAGCTTCAGCGCGATATCGTGGTAAAGGTCGTCCATCTCCTTGTACAGCCGGTTGAACTCATTGACGTCATTTTGTTGTCTCTCCTCCAAATCCGTTCCCTCCCTGCGCTCTTTTCGGGCTTAATCCGATTTCGTACTCATTATAGTCCGATATCGTACTCATGTCAAGGGCCAGGCCAACAACCGCTTGAAGGTTACGCCGATGGTTACTGTACACTCCGTTCCCAGTAACACGCTTCGCGATGCACAGAAACGGCAAAAAACGCCGTTTCGCGCCGCTATCCTCGGGTTTTCTGTGACTTCCGCTGCGCTCCACTCACAAAAAACACCTCGCGGGATATTGCCTGTGAACAGTAACCGCCGATGGCCCATTTCCTCCAACACAAATGGCACCGGATTTCTCCGATGCCATCTCCATTTTCTCTGGTTTTTATGGTCTTGACAGACCGTTTCGTGTGATCTGCCGGCCGGTCCGTCATACTCAAACGCGTCGGCCTCCCTGAAGATTTCCAGATTCCGATCCCGCTGCGGCCAGCGCGCTCACATACCGCTCCAGCCGTTCTTTCAACTGTGTCTCCTCGTAAACCGCCCTGGCCAGTTCCCGTTCAAAGCCGCTGTGGTTCTCGCGGGCCTCCGCGTCGGAGTACAGCCGGGCCTCGCTTATGCGCTCTCCCTCCACACGGAATACCAGCTGGTAAATCCCTGCTCCCGAAGCGGCTTCCATCACCATCTCGCAGTCCGGGCTCTCACCGTAAATCCAGTCCGCGGCAGCGTAAGCCAGAAAATCCCCGGGCATTTCCTCCTCCCCGAACCGCACGGTTTCCACCGGCCCCCAGGTCTCGGAAAATGACCTTGCCATTTTTTCGCGGACCTGGCTCACAGATATCCCGGGAGCAAATTCCGTCAGGTTCGCCACCCGTTTTCTCACCGAGTCCACCCCGTTGGAGCGCAGCTTTTTGGCGCTTACGGTGAGCGCCTGACTCATTGCCTCCATGTCTGCATTTACCAGAACCGTGCCGTGCAAAAGCCTTCTGCCGTCCTCCTCGTAACCTGCCATGCCGCTGATCTTTTTCCCGTCAATGAGGAAGTCGTTGCCAGAGGATTTCACGGGACGCCCCGCCAGCGCTTCAATGGCGCTGCGGGCCAGCTCCCGAAATTCTTCCTCCCCCGCCTGCCCCGGCCAGTAGAAGAAGGTAAAATTCAGATTGCCCCGGTCGTGATAGACCGCCCCGCCTCCTGACCGCCGTCTGGCCACCACGATTTTGCGGCTGCGGCAGAGTCCGGGACTGCACTCCAGGTAGGCGCACTGGTTATTTCCCAGGATCACCGAGGGGTCGTTGACCCACAGATAAAGACCGCACTGCCCTTCCTTCAGCTCCCGCAGCAGCGCCTCCTCCAGCGCCAGGTTTTTGTACACCTGGCCGGTGATGGAGACCACCAGCCTATTCATGGTAATGGATGGCTCCCACCGTGAGCCCCAGCGCCGCCTCGTGGATCACCTCGCCCAGCGTGGGATGGGGAAATACGGTGGAAATGATCGCCTCCGGGGTCAGGCCGTTTGTGAGCGCCAGCGTCAGAACGGAGATCAGATTGCTGGCATCCGGCCCGGCCACGGCGGCGCCCACCAGCTTTCCGTCCTCCTCCCGGGCGATCAGTTTGACAAATCCCCGGCCCTCCTCCATGGTCAGGGCCTTGCCGTTGGCCGCGAAGGGGAAGCGGCTCACGTTACAGGCGATACCTGCCTGTTTTAACTCCCGCTCCGTCCGCCCCACTGTGGCGATCTCCACTCTGGAGAAGATCACTGAGGGGATGAAATCATACTCCATGGACCTGTTTTTTCCCAAAATGCAGTCCACCGCAACCAGCCCCTGGTGGGAAGCCGCGTGGGCCAGCTGGATTTTCCCGGTGACGTCTCCGATGGCGTAAATTCCGGGAACGCTGGTCTCCATGGAGCCATTCACCGCGATGGAGCGTTTATTTTCCGTCAGCTCCACCCCGGCCTTCTCCAGCTTCAGGCCGTCCAAATTGGCCGAGCGGCCAACCGCAACCAGCACCTTGTCTGCAACCAGATATTTCGTGCGGCTGACGGACTCAAACGCCACAATGAACTGCCCATTCTCGCTCTCGCGAATCTCCTGAACCCGGACTCCGGTGCGGATGTCCACCTGGCCCTTCAAATCCTCCGTCAGCACCTCCACCAGATCCGGGTCCGTGGTGGGCAGAATCTGCTTCTCATACTCCAGCACATGAACCCGCTTGCCCAGGGATGCGTAAATTCCGGCAAATTCCATTCCGATTACGCCGCCTCCCACGATAGCGATGGAATCGAAATTCTCCTCCAGATCCAGCGCCGTGGTGGAATTGAGCACATTGCGGCCGTGGATGCCCGGGATGGGAAGGTCCGCGATGCGCGAGCCGGTGGCAATGATCACATGCTGTGCCTTGACCGTTGTGCGGTTTAATCCCTGGGACACCAACAGTTCCTTAGGTTCCTGAAATGCCGCCGTTCCCCGGACCAGACGCACACCGTTCGCCTCCAGCAGCGACTCAATTCCGCCCCGCAGCTGCTCCACCACCTGGTTTTTGTGGTCAATCACCCGGTGCATGTCAAAGGATGCCTGGCCGCAGCTCACGCCGATGTCCTCCAGGCCGGAAAGCATGTGGTATTTTTCCGCGCTGTTGACAATGGCCTTGGTGGGAATGCAGCCCACGTTCAGACAGGTTCCCCCAACCTTGCTTTTCTCGATGAGGATCACGTCCTTGCCCTGCTTGGCCGCGTAGATGGCCGCCTCGTAACCGCCCGGGCCCGCGCCCACCACGGCGATCTCGCAGGACAGTTCCTCTTTTTTGCCGAACAGGGAGAGGGCGGGATTCGAGGAAGCCTTGGCCGCGTCGCGCTGGCTGGCGGCCGCGGAAGTTCCGGCCGAATCACGCTGGCCGCCCGCCGCAGAAGTCCCGGCCGTATCACGTTGGCTGCCCGCCGCGGAAACGCTGGTCGTATCAGGCTGGCCGCCTGCCGCAGGAGTTCCGGCCGCGTACTCCGCCTGGGCAAAAATCTCCCCGCTGCCGATCTCCTGTCCCTCCTTCACCAGAAGCTTTTTCAGCGTTCCCGCCCGTTCCGCTTTGACCACCGTGTTCATTTTCCCGCTCTCCGCTTTCAAAAGAGGCGCTCCGGCCTGAAAGCTTCCGCCCTCCGGCACATAAATTTTCGTAATCTTATAGCGCTTACTGCCGTCTGCGGCCTTAAATTGTAAATCCATCTTCTTCCCTCCAAATGTTGTGTTTGCGTACAATGCCGGATATCTGAACCGGCACAATACCGGCGCCGTTTTGTTCCCCGCGACAGGGAAAAAGGACGGCCGCGAAAGTCCCTCCCGCACAGCCGTCCTCTGTCCTCAAATTCCCCGATTACCTTCAATCAAAATCGTGCTCGAACTCATTGACCGCATCCATCAGAGTGGTAACGGAATACGCCATGCTGGGTCCGCCGCCGAATGCAACTGCGATCATGGCAGCCTCGATAATCTCTTCCCTGGTGGCTCCTGCCTCGTACGCTTTGTACACATGATAAACGATGCAGTATTCGCAGCGGTTGTACGCGCCGATGGCCACGCTGATCAGCTCTTTTGTCTTAACCGAAAGAGCGCCCTCCGCGTAGTTGGTTCCCAGCAGATTCATAAACGCCTGGACATGCGCCTCATTGGTTTCGCCCAGTTTCCCCAGACCGCCGACAAAATCATTCAGCATTGTTCTTACATCTTTCATGTTTTAGCCCTCCAAATCGAATTTTGCATTTTCTTGTAACACTAATAATTAGCAATACAAGTATTATGATAATAATATAACACGGAAAACGCGGTCTGTCAACCCTCTTCCGTGTTGGCAAGCATTTGATTCAGAACTTCTTTGAATACCTCCAGCTTCTCCTCACTGATCCCCCGGATGGCGTCGTCCTTGAACTGTTCCGCCCGCTGGGACAGCTTTTCGTAAAGCTCCCTGCCCTCCGGCGTCATCTCCAGATACCGGACCCGCCGGTCGTCCTGGCAGCAGACCCTGCGCACCATGTTCTCCTTCTCCATCCGGTCCAGAAGGCGTACCACCGTGGATTCCTTTGAGTTCATCCGCTCCGCCAGCTGCTTCTGGGTAATGGACGGGCACCGGTCCACGTAATACATGGCGATCCACTGCACCCGGCTGACCCCGCTGCCGGTAAACCGGTCCTCCAGGCGTTCCGCCAGGGTCTTGGCCCCCCTGCTCGTAATATAGGCAATGCAATCTTCCAACTGGAACATTCCTGATTCACCTCCCGATCGATCCGCGTGTCTTGTTTTGTTCTGAATCTGAGTATAACACCCGGGCAAAAGTGTGTCAATCACAGGATTTTGGGCGGACGGACCTACGGAGACCGGACCCGGGAAGGCCGGCCCGAAGGAGGCCGACCGTAAAAGCCGGACTGCGCAAAGGGTTCCCCTCATCGCCGCCCGGCTTCCTCACATCAGCACCAGCAAAACCCTTCCAGATCGTACAGCGTCACCCGGGCGCCGCAGCCTTCCAGGCGGATGCCACCCTCACGGCCGTAAACCCGCGTGGTGAATACCTCACTGCCTCCGTTCACAAACACTTCCAGGGACGAGGTGTCGGAGAATATCTGCAAATGATCCAGGCGGTCAAGCTCCACGCTGCGGCTGGTCCTTCCGCTGCCGCAGGCCCCCAGGTCCAGGGTCAGCAGCCCCTCCTTCCACTCCAGAGTCACACCGTTGCGCAGCGTCATGGTCATGGAACGGCAATGGTCAAACTCCGCCTCCAGCTCGTAAACCAGACCGCGCTCACCTGCCTGATTCAGGCTCTCCGCCTCCAGGACACGGCGGTTTCGCCTCAGCGCCTGAAGCTCCTTTAAGGGCGTCTGGACCAACCGGCCGTCCGCTATATGCAGCTCCCTTGGCAGCGTCAGCGCATGCTGCCAACCAGCCTCCACGGTGGGGTTGGTATAATCCGGGTCCGGAATTCCCATCCAGCCGATCAGGATGCGCCGCCCACTTTCGTCCTCAAAGGTCTGGGGCGCGTAGAAATCAAAGCCCCGATCCACCATTCGAACCTTCGCCATATCTTCCAGAATATACTCCCCCGGCGCGAAATCGTAATCCAGCATAACCGCCGTGCACTGATGCACATTGGCAAAATCCACGCCCCGCTGCGGCACGCCCTGGGGACAGCAGATCAGGCAGAGCTTGCCGTCCAGGACAAACAGGTCCGGGCACTCCCACATATAACCGAAGGCTTCCCGGGTGGTGATCCGGCCATGGTATTGCCAGCTGGTCAAATCCTCGGACCGGTATACCAGCACCAGCCCTTTCCCTGCTATATCCCGGGCGCCCAGCACCATATAATACCCGTCTGCGCGCCGGATCACCTTGGGATCCCGCACATGCCCGCTCATATCCGCCGGATAGTCCCAGTTCGTCAGCAGCAGTTCTTTTTCCGAAAAATGGAAACCATCCCGGCTCGTCATGTGGATCGTGTTGCTGCCGCGGCCGGTGAGAATATAATCGTAGTCGTCCCGGTCGAAATATTTCACATTTCCGGTGTAAAAATAGTGGATCAGCCCGTTTTCCACGAAAGCGGAGCCGGAGTACACGCCGTGGGCGTCAAAATCCTGGTCCGGATACACCGCGGGTTCACACTGCCGGTAATGCACAAAATCCCGCGTGGTGCAATGGCCCCACAGCTTCAATTCTCCGGTGGGTTCAAAGGGCGTGTATTGGTAGTAAATGTGGTAAACTCCGTTCACCTGGCACAGCCCGTTGGGGTCGTTGAGCCACCCGGTTTCCGGCATCAGGTGGTAGGCCAGACGGTTCTCATCCGCCGCCACCTGCTCCCGGTACGCCTGATTCTCCCGGTGCCACTGTTCATACATTTCCCGGTATACCTTCTGATATTTCTTCACAACCAATTCCTCCCACCGCTATTTTCGTCTGACTTCTACTGCCCTGTGGTCCACTCCGCCGCTCTCCGCGGGGAATACCTCCACCCCGAGCGCCGCTCCCTCCGTGAAAATCATCATGGTCTGAGGGTTTAATCCCTGACTGCGGATAAAATCCAGATCCATGCGCAGCAGTCTGTCGCCCTTCTTCACATGCTTTCCCTGCTCCACAAACACTTCAAATCCCTCGCCGTTCAGCTTGACCGTGTCGATCCCGGCGTGGATCAGCACCTCAAACCCGGAGTCGGAGGCGATCCCCATAGCATGCCCGGTGGGAAAAATCATCGTCACCGTGCCGTCGCAGGGCGCGCACACCAATCCGTCCGCCGGGTCCACCGCGATGCCGTCGCCCAACGCCCGGGAAGCGAACATCTCGTCCGCGGACTGGGATACCGGCAGAATGCGCCCGTTCATGGGGGAGTAGAACTGCGCCGGGGTGCGCTCCGGTCCCGCTGGTGACTCCGGTTCAACCGCGCGCTCTGCAATAGCTGCGCCTTCCGCCTCGACCACTGCCGCCGCGCCTTCCGTTCCAGTCTCCCGCACCGCCTGTTTCCCGGTTCCGTCCTGCCGCTCCAGCCCGAATTTTTTCCAGAACACGATAGTCAGCCCAAAGGATACCGCCATGGACAGCGCCAGGCCGATGGCAAAATTCAGATAGTGGTCCGGCTTCATGGAGATAAAGCCGGGCAGTCCGGCCGCCCCCAGGGCCTGAGCCAGAGTCCTGGTTCCCGCCAGGTAGGCGCTGCCCACCGCGGAGCCGGTCATAGCCGCATAGAAGGGATACTTTAATTTCAGCGTCACACCGAACATGGCGGGTTCCGTAATTCCCAACAGGGCGGAAATGCCGAAGGCGGAACAGATGGACTTGATCTTTTCATTCTTTGTCATCAGCAGCACGGCCAGCACCGCCGCGCCCTGGGCCACGTTGTTCATGCTGGCGGTGGAGAAGATAAAGCTGCCGCCGGTCTGGGCGCTGTTCGCCAGAAGCTGGGTTTCAATGGCAATAAAGCTGTGATGCATGCCGGTCATGGTGATGGGCGCATAGACGAAGCCGAACAGCGCGCCGCCCACCGGGCCCAGCGTGTTGTAGGTCCAGGTGATCCCCGCTGCCAGCAGGTTTCCGGCCTGACGCAGGATGGGGCCTACAAAGATAAATGTCATAAAGGAAGTGATCAAAATGGACAGCAGCGGCGTGGTCAGATTGTCCAGCCAGGTGGGCGTCACCTTGTGCAGCCGTTTCTCAATGGTTGCCAGAATCCAGGCCACCGCCAACACCGGCAACACGGTTCCCTGGTAGCCGATGGCCGCGATCTCAAATCCGAAGATATTCCAGACCGGCGCCTGTGCCACTCCGATCTGGTAAGCATTCAGCAGGTCGGGATGGACCATGATCATACCCATCGCCGCGCCCAGAAACGGGTTCCCGCCGAACTTCTTCGTGGCGCTGAAGCCGATCAGCACGGGCAGGAACGTAAAGGGCGCGTTGGCAAAGGTGTTGATTGCCGAGGCCAGCCCCTGCCACTGGGGGTAAAGCTCGATCAGGGATTGCCCTCCGATTAACGGGGAGGTCAGCAGGTTGTTCAATCCCATCAGCAGACCGCCCGCCACAATGGCCGGGATGATGGGGACAAAAATGTCGCTGAGCATCTTGATAAACCGCTGCACCGCGTTCCCCTTCTCCTCCGGTTCTTCCTCCCGGCTCTCCTGCACGGTTCCCAGCTGCTTTTGCACCTCGTCGCAGATCAGATTCACAAGGCCCGCCCCAAAAATGATCTGGAATTGGGACTGTGTCAGAAACACGCCCTTGACCCCCTCCACATCGCTGATGGCCTCCTCGTTCCGAAGATCGTTGTTCCTCAGCTGCAGACGCAGCCGTGTGGCACAGTGCGCCACGGAGCGGATATTTCCCTTCCCACCTGAGAGCTCGATCACCTGGCTGGCAATTTTTGCATAATCCATGATTTTCCCTTCCCCTTTCAAACATTTCCGGTATCGGTTCCATACTTAGATATTATAACTTTGCTGGCATTTTGTCAATATTTTTTATGGCACCGGTGCCATATTCGTATGTAAAAAATCAGCGCTGTTTTTTGTGCATTCTATCCAAAATCAGCGCTGATTATTCTATTTCCCACCGTTTCTTCTCCAACAGGCGTGCGGTTTGACTGTTTTCCTACTGTTCTACCGGTTGTTTCTCCCGTATTGCCCCGTACCGCTCCATTTTTCCCCGGGAATCTACCTCTCCCTCACGCTTTTTCCCTCAATAAACGTGTAATCCACGATCTGTTTTTTGGGCACCGGTTCCCCCCGGATCATCTTCAATACGGTTTCCGCCCCCAGATAACCCATGGCGTAGGAGTCAAATTTCAGCGTAGTCAGCGGAGGCTTTAACAGCGCGCTCTCGTCGTAGCCTCCGAACCCGGCCACCGACACATCCTCGGGCACCCGCAGACCGTGCCGCTCCAGCACCAGATATGCGCCGAAGGCCAGACGGTCCGTGGCGCAGATCATGGCGTCCACCGGCCCATTCTTCAGGACCTCCTCGGCCATGCGCTGGCCGCTCTCGTAGCTGTAATCCCCCTGAAGCGCGACCACCTCCGGATCGCCCTGCTCCCGCAATCCGTCCAAAACCCCCTGCCGCCGGCTGATTCCCACCGCCAGGTCGGACTCCTCCACTCCCAGATAGCCCACCCGCCTTGGTCCGGTCCGCCCCACGTAGGCGCCCATGGCCCTGCCTGCGCCGTAGTCGTCGGCCACCACCACGGTTCCCTGGGGATACTCCTGCGCCAGCACCACCACCGGCACCGGACAGCTCTCAATGGCTTCCCGCAGCTCCGGCGTGATGGTGATGGCGCTGACCAGAATGCCGTCCACGTTCAGCGTCATCAGCCGC
Organism: Enterocloster lavalensis; assembly: GCF_046603895.1. Classification (NCBI taxonomy): domain Bacteria; kingdom Bacillati; phylum Bacillota; class Clostridia; order Lachnospirales; family Lachnospiraceae; genus Enterocloster; species Enterocloster lavalensis. The sequence goes on along the minus strand of NZ_CP176637.1, from coordinate 5,529,352 downwards.
TGCATATTTTTCAGCTCCAGCTCCGGGCTGTGGTCCGAGTCCTTGATCAGCGTCTCGTACCCCTGTCCCCGCAGATACCGGCCGATGCTGGTCACCACCCGGCTGGTCACCTTGGAGTTGAGCGTGGGAACCACCACCCCGATCACATTGCTCTCTCTGGCTTTCAGGCGCGCAAACGCATTGGGCTCGTAGTTGTACTCCCGCGTGATCTCCTGAATCCGCTCCCTGGTGGACTCCTTCACATATCCTCCGTTAAAATAGCGGGACACCGTACTCTTGGTGACTCCCGCCATGTCGGCAATATCGGCCATGGTGATTTTTCTCGGCATTTTCCTTCACTCCGTCTTTCCGTTGTCCCCGAAGGCTTTGAGCCGGCCGCGGACCTTCCGGTCAGCCGGCCGCCATCGCCCCGGTAGTTTCCCTTAATTATACTGAAATGGGAAGGTTTCAGCAACTGGTTTTGTTATTTTTCTCCGGCTGCCTCCGGGTCCCCCACCCAGTCCCGGTCCGTCCTTTCCTCTGAAAAAAAGGTTTCCGCAAAAGAAATCAATGCATCATAGATATCAAAGTCCCGTATGTATGGATAATAAAGGAGTCGTGTAGGGTGAATATAAGGTTCACCGTTCTGATCCTTTAGAATTTTCCGATATAACGTCTTTTCTTTTTTCAAATGAAGCGCCGGAACAATCGCCCAGCCCAGCCCTTCTTTCACCATGCTCAAACAATTCATTGGTCCATGATCTGTATGAAGTTTCATCCGGGGCGACACTCCGTAGCGCCCCCGGTACCATTCGTTAATTACAGTTGTGATATGACCGGTCTGATGATAAAAAATAATGGGGTCATCCACCAACGTCTCTTCATCAATCGGCTTTGAAGAGATGATCATCAACGGTTCCCGGTATATCGGAACCACTCCACCTTCCCACTGAAAATCCCCTCTCACCATAGCCAGGCTTATCTCCTGCTGATTCAACCGGTGAATAATCTCATCATTCAGGCCACAGTTCACCAGGAACGTGACGTCCGGGTAGCGGGTTCCGAAGTGTTTCATCAACGACGGCAGGAAATTGTTAATTGCCGTCGATGCCGCGCTGATCTGTATCTCTCCGCAAACCATCTGGTCAGGGCGTCGGACATAGGTGCGAATCTGCGTATTCTGCAGAAGCATCCGATCAGCAAAGGACAGCAACCGCAGCCCCGCGCTGGTCAGCCTGATTCCCTTGTTGTTACGCTGAAACAACGTCACCTCCATCTCCTGCTCCATGCGATTGATCCGGTAGAGCACCGCCGGCTGGGAAAGATATGTTTTCTCCGCTGCCTGACTCATGCTCTTTACTTCCGCCAACACCTTCAGTAACTCCCAATCTTTGATGTCCATAATCCCCCTCATCTACGATACAATCGAATCACGTTCTATTTGTCATCTGTTTTAAATCAATAGGGGGATTTTTCTAACAATTATGCCCCCTCATCCCACAATAATAAAAAAGTTTTAATTACCCTATAAACATTCTAACATTCCCTTTTTTTCAGCGCAAGTGTATTATTAAATTAAGAATTGTTGCGCGCTTCAATACGATTTCATCCAAATACAAATTCCCGTCGTCCGAAGGATCCGGGAGGGCATTACTACACAAGGAGAACGATAGAACATGAAAGATGAAGTTTGCATACTGTCTGCCACCGGAATGCTGGGCAGCGGTTTCAAGGAAGAGACCTTTTTCCATGCGCTTTCCATGAAACCGGATGTGATTGGCTGCGATGCTGGCTCCAGCGACCCAGGCCCTTACTACCTGGGTGCCGGAATACCGCGCACTTCCAAGCGGGCGGCAAAGAGGGATCTGCGGCTGCTAATCAAAGGAGGCATCGAAAACCATATTCCGGTTCTTCTGGGGTCCGCGGGAACGTCAGGCGGCGATCCCCACGTAGACTGGACCATGGAACTGGTCCGGGAAATCGCTCTGGAAGAACACCTACATTTTAAGGTCGCAGAAATCAAAACAGAAATCAACAATGAACAGCTGGCCGATTACATACGCCGTGGGCGTTTCCACCCCCTGGAAGGCGCGCCTGAGTTCCGATCAGAGGATGTAAATCGATTGTCCCGCTGTGTGGGAGTGATTGGGGCAGAGCCATTTATCAAAGCGCTGGACGAAGGCGCACAGGTTGTTATTGCAGGACGGTCCAGCGACACTTCAATCTACGCAGCCCTCCCGATCCGGGAAGGATTGGGTGGCGGCGGGGCCTGGCACGCGGCAAAAATATTGGAATGCGGGGCTGCCTGCGCAGAACATCGCCCCTATCCGGATTGCATGATGGCCTGGGTTCGCCGGGACTCCATCAGTATTGAACCGCCTAATCCGGTTATGGCCTGTACTCCGGTCAGCTGCGTGGCGCATTCTCTGTATGAAAACAGCAACCCCTTTGTGATGGCGGAACCCAGTGGCAGCCTGGATGTGACAAACGCCGTCTACCAAGCGGAAACCTCCCGCAGAGTACGCATTACCGGCAGCGTATTCAGGCCGGCCAGCCAGTACACCATCAAGCTGGAAGCTGTCGAACAAATCGGATACCGCACCGCTGTAATCGGTGGAATCCATGACCCGCTGATTTTAAAACAGCTGGATCACTTTCTGCGTTCCTGCTATGAAAAAAATCTGGCTAAGGCAGAGTCCAGTTTAGGCCTGAAGCCTGATCAATACAAACTCCGCTATATCGTATATGGTCAGCCAGAGGCCGGTCCTGTGGGTGTTCTGTGGGAGGTAATCGGAAAAACAAAGGACGATGCCATTGCCATAATCAACTGTGTCTGGCACAATATTTTGCACGTTTCCATCAAAGAGTGGTCCGGACATCAGAGCCAGTTTGCATTCCCCTTCTCTCCTCCAGCAATGGAGGCCGGAGAAGCCTACCGTTTTGCACTGAATCACGTGCTGGATGTGGATGACCCGTTGGAGCTGTGCCGGATTCGGTACGAACTGCTGTGAAAAGGAGGGATTTGTCATGAAGCTATATGAGCTCGCCAAAATGATCCGGTCCAAAAACGCTGGTCCGTTCGTACTGACTATTGATATCCTGTTTGAAACAGAAGAAAACTATCAAATGGTCCTCGCCTCCGGGAAACTGACGCCGGAGCTGATTTCAACCATTTATGATGTACCAGTCGAATCCGTCCACCGTTACACTTTGCCCCTGGCCCGGGCAATCAAATTTTCATTTCCCCGAAAAACTGCTTCTGGTGACTTTCAGGACCATGACGTTTATGGAGCACAGTTCCACGGTCCACTGGTGATGCTGGAACTTACAGATGAAGGAGGAGCGCAATGACAAAAGTGAAATATGAACATATTGTAGAACTGCTGCCAGAAATTAACGACATAAAAAATGAGGAACTCCGCGAAAAGGTCTGCTCCATCTGGCAAGAGGCGGTGGACTCCAGCAACTGGGAAGACATGGACAATATCAAGTTCAACTCCCTGTGCCCCGGTGCCAAGCTGGTCCATCACACCCGCGCAGTGACCCAGGCCACCGTAGCAATTCTGACCGTTCTGAAAGAAAACTGCGGCGCCGATTTTGATAAAGACACTGCACTGGTTGAAGGCCTGCTGCACGATGTCTGTAAGGTGATGGAGTATGATCCGGCTCCGGATAATCTCTCTGCCAAAAATAAAATCGGCAAAACAATCCAGCATGGCTTTTTCAGCGGTTATTACGGACAAAAATATGGTCTGTCCACCGATATCGTCGCCTCCCTGGTCGCCCACACCTCCCATTCCAGAATGATCCCCGCCACATTGGAAGGAATTGTGTTATTTTACGCGGATATGGCCTGTGCCGATATGTACCGCTTCCAGGCTGGCGCTCCCTTAAAAATCAGCGAATACAAATAGCGTGTTGCATCCCTACCGGTTAATCGAGCATAATCATAAGGAGAACGGTTATGAAAAAAGTAATAGCTCTTTTACTCAGTATACTGTTGGCTTTTTCCTGCGCAGCCTGTGCCGGCGGAAACATTTCCGATCAATCTTCCGGCTCCTCTGACACCCCAGCAACAGAAACTCCCGCCCAGACCTCCGGTGAAAACCAGACTGAACCCCCAGCGGAGTCTGCCGCCTGGCCCCAGAAAAACATGACCTTGGTCATTACCTTCAAGGCCGGCGGAGCAATGGACGTAAACTGCCGGTTATTAGCGCAATACTGGTCTAAATATCTGGGTGTCCCCATCAATCTTGAAAACCACGATGGCTCCAACGGCCAGGTTGGTATGACCTACGTCCATGAATCCAATGTGGACGACATGATCGTCATGTGTTCGGCTCAAACCTATCTGTCCAGCACAATCCTGGCCCAAAATGCAACCTACGGTATCGACGATTTTACGATCCTCAACTTCACGGAAATCGATCCCTCCTGTATCGTCTGCCTGAATGACAAGTGGGACTCTTTCGAAGCGCTCAATCAGGATGTATTAGCCAATCCAGGAAAATACCGTTTCGGCGTTAACGCAGGCGGCGGCGCTGCAGTGGTAGCCGCGCTGCTGATCGATCACTACGGATGGGATGTAAAGACGGTCAACTACAGCGGTGGCAATGATCTGCATACCGCAGTCCTGGCCAAGGAGGTGGATTTTGCCTGCGGCCAGATGGAGGCCGCTATCAGCTATGCGGATTATTACAATGTCCTTTGTACCTGCGGAGATGAACGCAATGCTCTGTTCCCCGACACGCCGCTGCTATCTGAACTGCTGGGCGACGAAGCCCCCTTCATGGGTACCTTCCGTTTCATAGCGGTGAAAAGAGAATTCGCGGAAAAATATCCGGAATACTATCAGTTGCTCTGCGACAGCCTTGAGAAGGTTTACTCCGATCCTGAATATCTGGCCGCGCTGAAGGCGTCCAACCTGGAAGAATTTATGTCCTGGAAAGGTCCGGAATACAGTGCCGAGCTGAATATGCAGATTCACGAACTAACAACCCAGTATCTCGATGCTATGATGGCTGTAAACTGATCTGCATGGAGATCGCCGGCGGATGAACGTTTCCGCCGGCTTTGGGCAGACAGGCTTGAGAGTGTCCCCTGAAAGGTATGGTGAAGCCATGTATAAACTTCTGATGAAATTGTTCCTGCCCACGGCTGCCCTGATTCTGGGCGGCATCTACCTCTGCGATGTGCTGAACAAAAGTGTGGACGCCGCCGCTCTGATCAAACCGGTCTATGTCCTGCTGTGCATCGTTTATATATTTGTCTGTATCTCGGATATACGCGTTTGGAACAAAGAGAAGGCCGACACGGAACATGAGGAGACCGTTTTGACAGATGCCTTAAGCAGTAACCGGGAATTTCGGAAAATTTTAGTATGCATCGGCGGCACCGCTGCCTATATTCTGGCGCTGAAATACATCGGTTTTACCCTCTCCACTGCAATTTTCCTTTTTTCAGGCTTCATGTTCACCCAGAGCAAGAACAAACTGGTCTCCGCCCTCATTGCGGTACTTGTTACCGGGGCAATTCTTGTCATATTTAAAATAGTTTTGCTTGTACCTCTGCCCCGCGGATTCATCGGAATATAAGGAGGTCATAATATGGAAGCATTCCTTTCCGGTTTCAGCATTGTGTTACAATTTCAGTATTTGGCTTATATGTTCGCAGGTGTAAGTCTGGGCCTGCTGTTCGGTTTTCTTCCTGGTCTGACCGGTGCCATGGCCATCGCTCTGATGCTGCCCTTCTCGTTCGGCATGCCGCCCCTGACCGCTCTTGTATTTATGCTTTCCATCTATACCGGCGGTCTGTTTGGCGGGGCCGTTACCGCGATTCTGATCAAAACCCCTGGCGCCCCGTCCAATATTATGACAACTCTGGACGGGTATCCCATGCATCGCAAAGGCCAGTCCGAGCGTGCCCTGGGGCTGGCTCTTATGAGTTCTGTCATCGGCGGAATCGTGGGCTGCCTGTTTCTTCTGGTTCTGTGCAAACCCCTGGCCGCAATCGCGTTAAAATTCAGTTCCGCCGAAATGTTTATGGTAATGATTTTCGGCCTCAGCGTGGTGGGAAGTCTGGCTAACAACCCCTTCAAGGCCATTTTTTCCGGGCTGTGCGGCGTTCTTTTAGGAACCGTGGGCGTCAGTGTTTCCGGGGTTCCGCGGGGCACCTTAAACAGTATGTATCTGTTAGACGGAGTTCCTCTTACTCCCGCCTTAATTGGTCTGGTCGCGCTGCCCGAGGTATTCGCCCTAGCCGCCAATCCCGTGATCATGGCCAAACAAATAGACCCTCAGACCCAGCGGACAGGCAGCTTCCAGAAGCTCTGGGGAGGCTGCGCGGAGACCTTCCGGCATCTTTTGCAGGCCCTGGTCTGTTCTGTCGCCGGTGTCATTGTAGGTATCATGCCCGCGGCCGGAGCCTCCATCGCTGGTCTCATCACCTACAACCAGTCAAAGCAATGGTCAAAAAAGCGCGAACAGTACGGCACCGGTATACCGGAAGGTATTGTATCCTGTGAGACCGCCAACAATGCAGCAGAGGGCGGTGCTCTGGCGACTATGTTCGTGCTCGGCATCCCTGGTAGCGGCACCACCGCAATGTTGTTGGGCGCTCTGATCGTCCAGGGTTGGTCGCCGGGTCCAAAGCTGTTTATCGACCATCAAGACGTAATTTACACGGCCATCTCCTCGCTGTTCTGCCAGCAATTCGTAATGCTCATTGTGGGAGGAATCCTCTGTGTGCTGGGAGCAAAGCTGCTGAAACTGCCGTTGAATTATTTAGCGCCCTGTATTCTCGTGATGACGGTAGTCGGCTCCTTCGCCAACCGTAACGCGCTATTCGACTGTACTCTTCTTCTGGGTGCTGGGTGCGTGGGATGGGTTATGAAAAAGCAGGATTTTCCAGTCATGCCACTTCTGCTTGGGCTGATGCTGGGCAGCCTGGCCGACGAAAATCTGATCCGTATTTATCAACTCTACGACAGTTTCTGGGAAATATTTACAAAACCCATTCCCGTGGTTCTTGGACTCATCAGTCTGCTATGCATCGCGCTTCCGCCTGTCACCCGGTTGATTAGATGAAAAGAACCCGTAACTAAAAACGGTCGGGTTGGGAACCACCGCGGACACAGATGAGGAAATCAGCAGACCGTGAGCTGTGTCTGTATTGTATTGCCTGCACAAAAAACAGGAACCCCGCCCGCCTGCGTCCCCCGCAGTACCCGGGCGGCGTTCCCGCCGCAAACATTTTAATTATTCGTTCAGAATCCCTTAATCCCCAAACACCGAATTGTACCGGTCAACGCACTCGTTCATGGTGTTGATCACATGGGAGATGGAACCCAAGGGCTCCAGGGAAACGTCCTCAATGGGCTTTCCGCTCTCCACCTGCTGGATCATCCACTCGATGGCCTGAAGCTGCTTGTCAAACAGCAGATCAAAGGGCTTGGAGTTGCTGAGGGACTCCTTGATCAGCTGGTCGTTGTCCGCACAAACTGTGTTGAATTCCTCAACAGAAGCCGCCAATTCGTCGTACAGAGGACGGACCTCAGTCAGATCCATGTCGGTGATGTTCTCGTCCCACACGCCCTGCTCTTCAATTACATTAATGATCTTCCGGGTCAGGTCGATGTTGTTGCTGGCGTAATACTGGATCATGTGTCCCTCGCCCTTAAGCTCCTCGCGGAACTGCTCCGCCCGCTCGTTGGCAAATACCGTCACCGCGTCGTAGTAGTCATAGGCGATGGGGCCAAATTCCATGGCTGCTTCCAGAATCACCGGATGCAGCTCCTTGGGTTTCGCGTACTGGTTGTCCGCGTATGCTCCGTGCATTCTGCTGATCTCGCTGAAGGACTCCATCAGCTTGCGCAGCGGATCAGCCATCTCCTTGACCATGGCATCCATATCCCCGTAGGAGGGCTCCATGTCCGCAAGCTCCAGGGCCATATCCAGCGTCTCCGTGTTCAGGCCCACGATGCGGTAGCCGTAGGTAAGTCCGGTATCCGGCAGCAGCGCGAATTCCTCCCCGTCTCCCACTACGACAAAATAGTAGTCGATGTTGTTGAGGACTTCCAGGATATCATTGTTCAGCTCAATGTAAACATTGTACTTGATTAAGTCCATGGTCTCCTCGTCCAGCTCCGGCTCTGTTTCCGCCTCCGTCTCAGCCTCGGTGGACGGGGCCAGGGTCAAATCCTTTTCTCCTCCGAACTTTCCGCCCGCTTCCGGGGATTTTGAGCCGCAGCCGCCAACTGTCAGGCTGGCTGCCAGAGCTGCGGCTGCCAGAATTGTCATGCTTCTCTTTCTCATCTGTGTATCTCCTCTTTTATCTACATAATATGTGTATATTACCACAGTCTGAGCTATTTTTAAAGTCTATTTCCAAATATTGCATAACAATCCCGGATCATTTTCCAGGCCGGGAGTTTGACAGTTGCATTAATAAAAAAGTCTTTCAACCCCTTATATAACCTATGTTTTCTGTGTCAAACATTTCGTTTTGATATATAGTAATGTTAGAACTTCTTGGATATTTCTAAATTTGTGGTATACTTATTTTCATAAGAGATTGATTCATGATCATTCAATCTCTCAAGCCTTATAGTATCAGTGTTTTAAGAAAAATTCACAGTTCTACAAACATTACTATATAATAAAACAAGGAAACAAACTGCCGTAAAGCCCATAAACAAAGGGGTTACAGCAGTTTTTTTATTTACAAACTGTCAAAGACGGGATATTACCACAGTCTGAGCTATTTTTAAAGTCTATTTCCAAATATTGCATAACAATCCCGGATCATTTTCCAGGCCTCCCGTCCACCGTCACTCCGCCTTGTTCCCCTCCACGGAAATGATCACGTATTCGCAGTGGCGGCTGGTCCGTATGGGGTATCCCCAGCCCCCGATGCCCGAGGAGACAATCACCTGGAGGTGGTCCAGCTTCCGCTGCCCGTAATTCAGTTCCACGATACCCGCGGCCTGGCTGATCAGTCCCGTGGGCCAGATCTGGCCGGCGTGGGTGTGCCCGGAGAGCAGTAGATCATACCCCGCACGGTCCGCCGCCTCGAGCTCGCTTGGCTGGTGATCCAGCAACAGCAGAAAGCTGCTCCGGTCCGCTCCGTCCAGAAGCTCCTCAAGCCCTCTGCGCCGCCCATCCACGGGCCTGGATCGGTCGTCCCGCCCGATCAGGGTCAGATCCTCCGCCGCCTGTACCCGCCGGTCCGTCAAAATGGTGATCCCCGCGCCGCGGATTGCATGTTCCAACTCCTCCGCTGTGAAATTGGGCGTGCGGGTGTAGCTGGCCCGGTCGTGGTTTCCCCGGACAAAATAGACCCCAAGGGGACATTTAACCGCCCCCAGCACCGCCATGGCCTCCTCCATCTCCTCCCGGGTGGTCGCCTCGTCCACGATATCCCCGCACAATACCAGCAGATCCGGACCGGCTGCCTCGATCTCCCCGGCGTATCCGGCCAGATCCCGTCCGTCCATGGTGGTGCCGAAGTGCAGGTCGCTCACCAGCGCGATTCTGTAGCCCTGGGCGCGGATCGGTTTTTCCGTCTCCACCCGGTAATCCGTGCGCACCACCCGGTGAATGTTCCAGTAGCCGTAGCCCATCAGAAGGGCCGTGCAGAGAAACGGGACCAGACCACAGCGGTAAACCCTCTCCCACCTCCGTCCGCCGCGCTTTGCAAGCCGGATCAGGGCGTTTACCAGGTCCAGGCACAGGGCGAAGCCGAACAGGTGCATCACCACCATGGCCCAGGTATTCCACACCTGGAACACCTTAAAGGCGCTCACCGCCCCCAGGGCAGCGGCCCACAGCACGGCCGTCCGGTCCGCGGGCTTCTTCCTCCACCAGGAGATAACGCGTTTAAAATAGAAGTAAAAATAGATGCCGACCGCCGCCGAACCTCCCAAAAGCGCGCCAAGAAACATTGCTCTCATCATCCGTCTCCCTCATCCCGCGGATCGCTCCGCCTTACTCTATGTCCTGAAACAACTCCGCCACCTGGCGCATATTTTCCCGCACCGGCACCTGGAACGGGCAGCGGGTCTCACAGGCCCCGCAGGCGGTGCACTCGGATGCCTTGTGCTCCAACACCCTGTAGTGTTCCCGGACAGTCTCCGGCATATGTCCCTGGGCTTTGCAGAGATTTAAGAATTTTGTCACCATTGCCACGTCGATGCCCTTGGGACAGGGCGCGCAGTGGCCGCAGTACATGCAGTGGCCCTCCCAGCGGATTTTCGGAAACCCGGCAAATGCCGGGGCAAAATCCTTCTCCGCCTCGGACGCGTCCGAATAGCCCGCGCTCTTCACCAGCTCTGCCGGCGTCCTTGCCCCGGCCAGCACGGTGGCTACCCCCGGGCGGGTCAGACAGTAGTGCAGGCACTGGTAAGCGGTCAGCGCCTTCCCCGCCGGGGACAGCTTTTCGTCCAGCAGGTCCCCGCCTCCGAAGGCCTTCATCACCGTGATGCCTACGCCCAGGCGGTTGCAGGTCTCATAGAGGGCCTGGCGGTCCGGGTTCATATTAATCAGCTGTTTCTCATAATTGGCTTCGCTCCACAGCGCCTCGCAGTCCTCCCCGGCGGGCTGCAGGTCGTAGCAGGGGTTGATGCTGAACATCAGCACTTCGATCAAACCGCTCTCCACCGCCGCAAGGGCCACCTGGGGATTGTGGCTGCTCAGGCCGATGTGGTGGATTCTTCCGCTCTGTTTCAGTTCCCGTGCGAAGGCCCCCACCGGCCCCTCCAGAATCGCCTGCCAGTCTTCCATGGAGTCCACATAGTGGATCATGCCCACATCCAGGCTGGGCACGTCCAGCCGTTCCATCAGGTCGGCAAATCCCTCCCTCACCTCCCGGATCTCCCGGGTCCGCTTGTACTGGCCGTTCTGCCAGACCGAACAGAGATGGCCCTGCAGCACAAAATGCCCCGGAACCTCCTTAAGCACCCGGCCCACGCCGCTGCGCACCTCCGGGTCCGCGGTGTAGAAATCCAGATAATTGACCCCCATGGCCCTGGCCGCCGCGAACATTTCCCGGATGTGCTCCTCCCCGCCCGCAAGGCCCTCGCAGCCCATGCCGATCTCTCCCACCAGCAGGCCGGTATTTCCCAATGCCCTGTAATTCATCTTTCACTGCTCCTCTCTCGTTTCACGCGCCCGGCGAAACGCCGCCAAAGGCCTTCACCCGCGCGCTGTCCATTTGCCTCAACCACCAGAATACTCCTTGAAGTGCACTCCAAGTCAACTACTTTTTTGCAGAAAACACTCAGTTTAGACACTCGGTCCCCACCCGCAACACGGTCAGGGCCACGGACAAATCGGACTGTTTCCGTAAATCATACGTTATCACCAGCCGTCAGGCTGATGATAAGTGATATGTTTCCTTAATTATATCAGTATCCGGCAATTTACAGAAGTCCCGCCCCTGCAATTCACCCAAAAACTGCCCGGATTTCTCTCATAACCGGAAATCCGGGCAGTTCCCATTCGGGCGATTGCCGTTTCTATATTTAATCCCTTAATCCGCCATAATCACTCCCTCGCCGCCCAGGCTCCGTCTGCCCAGATTATACACCAGCTTATAGTAGGTGGGCAGCAGGATCAGCGTCAATACCGTTGCCGCCAGCAGGCCGCCCACGTCCACCAGCGCCAGGCCCTGCATCATCTTGCCCGCCTTGCCGTAGGCCAGGGCGTTGGGCACCATGGAGATCACCGTGGTCAGCGTGGTCATCAGGATGGGGCGCATTCGGATGGCTCCCGCCTCCACCAGCGCCTGGTCAAGGGGCATCTCCGGCAGCATCTGGTTCACCGTCTCCACGTAGAGGATGCCGTTGTTCACCACCGTGCCCACCAACATCAGGAAGCCAAGCATGGAAACCATGCTGATGGGGCTGCCCGCCAGGTACAAAAGGCCGAAGGAGCCGATCAGACTGAAAGGGATGGTGGTCATCACCATCAGGGAGAACTTGGGCGACTCGAACTGAATTGCCATGACGATAAAGATCAGGAACACGCCCGTCACCAGAGCGCCTCCCAGAGCGCCCAGCTCCTCGCCCATCATCTCGTCCAGGGAGTTGGCCGCCAATTCCACCTCAGGCGGCATTTTCCACTGGGACACGAACTTTTTCACATCCTTTTCCGCAGTTTTCTTGTATTCGGCCTGGGGTTCCATGGTGATGGACACCTGGTACTGTTTATCCTTGCGGGAAATCTGCTGCGGGCTGTCCTCATAGCGGATCTGCGCCAGGTCCTCCAGGGGAAGGGCCGTGCCAGAGGCCGTGTTGATCATCATTCCCTGCAATTTATCGATGGTGTCGTACCGGTCCTTGGCATACTCCACCTTGATGTCCACGTCCTCGCCGTTCACACGGATGGTGGACGCCTTGATGCCGCTCAAATTGCTGTAGATCGCCGAACCGATGCCCGCGGGCGTCAGCCCTTCCGCCTGGGCGGATACAGGGTCGATGTCCACCTTGACCACCGGGGCCGCGTTTTCCACCGAGGAATGAACCTGCATCACGTCCCGGCGCTGCCGCAGCTGTTCCGTCAGGTCGTTGGCAGCGGCCTTTAAGGCCTGATAATCCGTGCTCTGCAAATCGATCTCGATCTGATCGCCGCTGCTCATGGAGCCGGAGCTGGTGGTGCTGCCCTGTTTCAGGGTCACAGACATATCTTTGTAGCGCTCCGTCTCACGCCGCCACTTGTCGATCACCTGGTCGGTGGACAATTTCCGGTCGTCCTTCAGATACGCGCTCAGGGTAACGTCGCTGCTTCCGCCCATGCTCAGGCCGCTGGAGCCGTAGGTCACCAGGTAATGGTCCACGTCCTCCTCGCTCATCACCATCTCTTCCAGCCCGGAGAGCGTCTCATTGATGGCCTCCACGGACAGGCCCGGTTTGGTCTTGACCGTCATCTGCACGATGCCCTCGTCCACGCTGGACATCAGATCCATGTTCAGCCGGGAGGCCATGAGAAGCGCCAGAACCAAAAACAGCACGCTGGTTCCCAACACCAGCTTCGTCCTGGGAATAATGGACGGCATGTGGCTGCGGTACCAGCTCTGCATGGATTTCACCATCCCGTTTACCGGCGCCCGGTCATTTTCCTTTGGATGCCACTGGTAAAAGCACAGAGGCACGATGCTCACCGCGGAGAACAGGGAGGCGATCATACAGAATACAATGGTAAAGCCCAGCTGCTTGAACAGCTGCCCCGACAGGCCGGAAAGGAGCGCCAGAGGCAAAAATACCACGCAGGTGGTCACCGTGCCGCCTGTGATGGCGCCGATCATAGTGCGGCTGCCCTCGATGGCGGCGTCGTAAAAGTTCATCTTCTCCTTGGCCCTGAAACAGCCGTCCAGCACGTTGATGGAGTTATCCACCATCATGCCGACGCCCAGCACCAGGGAGGTCAGGGAAATCACGTTCAGGGAAAATCCCATGGCGCTCATGGCGATCAGCGCCAGAACGATGGAGATGGGGATGGACGTTCCCACGATCACGGACGCCCTCAGATCCCCGTAAAACAGCCACAGAATCAGCATGGACAGCAGAACCGCCACGATCATGGTCTGGAACACATTGGAAATGGACTCCTCGATCATCTCGCTGGAATCATTGATCACCGTGATGTGGATTCCCGGGTTGGTCACCTGTATGGCTTCAATCTGTTTCATAACCTCCCTGGAAACGTCGATGGCCGTGGCGCTCTGCTGCTTTTTGATTCCCAGGGAAATGACGTCGTCCCCGTTGTAGCGCCCGATGGAATCCGCGTCCTTGACGGCGCTGTACACGTTGGCCACATCCGAGAGATGGATCACGTCCCCGCCCGCCAGGGGGATTGCGATGGACTTAAGGCTCTCTGCGTCATCGTAGTCGTTTCCCACGCTGACGTCCAAGTCCTGCCGGCCCACGTGGACGTCTCCGGCCGGTATGGTGAAGTCCGCGGCTCCCACGATCTGCGCCACCGCGGACATGCTCAGATGGTACTGCGCCATTTTCTCCGGGATCAGTTCCACCCGGATGTAGCTTTCCTGGCCGCCTGACAAGGACACCTCGCCCACGGAGCTCAGCTTCTCAAACTGCGGCACAATATTGTTGTCCACATATGTATACAGGTTTTCGTCCACCTGGCCGCTGACCGCCAGAGTGACCACCGGCTGGGCGTTCATATCCATTTCCAGGATATTCGGCTCCTCAATGTCGTCCGGCATCTGGCTGCGGATTCCGTCGATGGCTTTTTTCAGGTTAATGTAGGCGGTGTCGATGTTGGTGCCGTACTTGTACTGCACCAGCACGACGGCCACATTTTCCTGGGAAAAGGACTGAACCGTGTCCACCCCGTCGAGGGACGAGATGGCGTCCTCCTGCTTCATGGTGATCAGATCGTTGATGTCGTCCGGGCTTGCGCCCGCGTACACGGTGCCCACCACCAGCATGGGCAGCTCCATCTCCGGGGTCAGCTCAATCTTGGTTCCCAGAAGGGATTGAAGTCCGAAGTAAGCGATGGTAATCAGGCACAGCACAATGGTCACCGGCCGCTTCACCGCAAATTTTGTGATATTTACCATCCCTACTCACCTGCTTCCTGCTGCGCTTCTTCCAGAAGGACGTTTGCTCCGTCCACCAGCTCGTTGCTCCAGCTGGTGATCACCTGGCTGTCCGGCTGAAGTCCCGACTTCACTTCCATACGCTTAGAATCGTAGATTCCGCCAAGAATCATCGTCTTTTTCGCCACGCCGTCCTCATAGCAGTACACAAACGGCTGGCCCGCCGCGTAGTTCACCGCGTCCACCGGCACCGTCATCACGCCCCGGGCCTGGTCGATCACCGCGGTCAATTTGACCTTGGTGCCGCTCGTCAGGCCGTCCGCCTGGTCCACCTCCGCCTTCACGTCGTACAGCCCGGTGGACGGATTCACCATGGAACCGATCTCCGTCACCCGGCCGCTGTAGTCCGTGCCGTTTTTCGAGATCGCAACCGTGTCCCCGGCCGCCAGATTGGACCTGGTTTTCTCCGTGATGCCAAACTCCACCTGCACCCGGTCCCCGGCTGAGATCACGCAGACCTCAGTGCCGGTGGAAACATGGTCGTGGGGTTCCACATTCCGTGTCTCCACCGTGCCGCTTATGGGAGCGGTCACCGAAGTGTACTCCAGCTGCAGATCATACTGGTGTTTGGCGGCCTCGTATGCCAGCCGGGCGCTCTCAGCCCCGTCCCTGGCCTGTTCCATGGACTGCTGGGACGCGTAACCTCCGGCGTAGAGCGGCTCAATCCGCCCGTACTCCCGGGCCGCCTCGTCGGCCGCCACCTTTGCCGACTCCATCTGAAGCTTTAAGGAGGTCAGCGCGTCGGAATCGATCTTTAACAACGCCTGCCCTGCCTGAACCTGATCTCCGGCCTGGAAATACACCTCCAGCACCTCGCCGCCGATTTTCGGCATGACCGCCGCCCGGGACTGGGGCTCCACCGTGCCCGTCAAATCCGTGTACAAAACAATATCCCCGGTCTGGGGAACCTCTGCGGACACCGTGGGGCGCGTCTCGTACTCCGCCGGTTTTTCCATTCCTTTCATCACGCGGAAGAAAATCCCTCCGGCCGCCAGCAGGACGACCGCTCCCGCAATCAATATCGTTTTCTTCTTCATCACACTCATCTTCCTTTCTGTCCGGGCTATGCTTCCTACGCCCTGATTCCCTGTTCCAATATGCCAAGCTGCTTTTCCACCGCTTTCTCCAGCTTTAAAAGCCCGGAGCATTGGTCAAAATACAGCAGCACCGCCTTGTATAGTATCGACATCCCCATGTCCAACGCACAGGCCAGCCCATCTTCATCCAACCGCGGATAGAGGGCGCGGTCCAGAACCTCAAAACAGGCCCGGCCCCGGCTCTTCCACTTTCCCGCCCGGTAATATTCCTGTTCCACCTGTACGAAGGCCGGTCTGCAGCCCTCATCCTCCAGAATATGCCTGCCGACCTGTGAATACATCCGTCCCACATCATTTTCCGTCAGCAAACGGAACAGCCGCTCCATGCTGTCGTTAAAGATTCCCTTCTGACTGCGGAAGGAATCCAGCAGCATCTCCTCCACCTCCCGCTCCATCGTCCTCAGCATACAGGAAAACATATCGTCCTTCCCGTCAAAATACGTGTAAAAGCTGGCCCGTGAGATACCGGCCCGGCGGATCAGCCCGCTCACCGTGATCTCTATGTAGGGTCCACTGAGAAATGCATCGCGCATGGCCTCCAAAATCATCTTCTGTTTGCAGCTGCTCAGATTTAAAAATTTCTGTGTCGGCACACTGTCTCACCTCCTCTGCATGGCGTGCCATTGCGGGCAGTCATAATCATACATTATAGTTTGATTTGTCTAACAGACAATAGACAAATAGGGGCCCGGTGCACAAGTTTTGTGCACCGGGCCCCTATTTGCCCAAATTTGTTTCCCGCATCCCGCCGCGGGCTATATTACTCCGGCTGTTCCACGCTGCGCTTTAACGCCTCCGTCACATCATCTCCGAAAATGACGTTCAGGCGGTGCAGGGTCCGCTGTATGGGCGGCTTCTCCCCGCTCTCCAGCCACTCCATTATAAAGCCCTTGATTGCGTACTGGTAAAAACGGCTGATCAGCGCCTTGTCCTCCTCCGTGGCCGGAATTCCCTCGGACAGGATATCCACCAGACGCTCGAAGATCACGGAAACGGCCTGATCCATGTACCGCTTGACCTCGCTGCCGGAGGACTGGTTCAGGTTGTAAAACAGCGCTCTGTGGCTGATCATACTGTCCAGCCCCCGCACGATGAACTCCTCCGGATTGCAGCTGCCCAAATCCTTCTCAAGCCGTTCCACCATACGCTGGGACTCCAGACGTAAATACTCCTCCAGCACCTCGTACACGTCCTGATAGTGGTAATAAAACGTGTTTCTGGAGATCTGGCATTGATCGGTGATCTCCTTTACCGTTATTTTATCCACGGGCTTTTCCGAAGCCAGCTCGGAAAACGCCCGCAATATCTCTCGTTTCGTCAGTGTCGTCACGTATTATCCCTCTTTACTTTTTACATGTGGGAATATTATACAGCAAACGATTCTGAGATACAAGTGCCGGTTTTTATATCGTTCCGTTATAGTTCCGTTAACAGTTCTGGCAGTCTGCAAAGAATTTGATCAGTCCAGCGCCACCAGCTCGTATTCCCGCCGCCCCAGCCCCAGGGCCTGGGCCGCCTCCACCGTGTGGATGCCGTTACGGCTCTCCATCCGTTCAATGAGCGCCGCCTTGCCGCTGTCCGGGGAATTGTAAACCGCGTCCACGCAGGCCTGATCCAGGGCCACCGGGTCTAAGGAGGCGAAAATGCCGATGTCCGCCATCTCCGGGTCGTGGGGATGGGCGTCGCAGTCGCAGTCCACGGACAGGTTGTTGGCCACATTGATGTAGGCGATGTTCTCCCGGCCCATAAAGTCCATCACCGCCTTGTCCGCGTCCGCCATGGACTCCAGGAAGGAGTCGTGGTCCGCGGCGAAAACGTCATCGAAGGACAGGCTGGCGGCGGAATTATGAATCCAGACCTTGCCGCGGGCGGAAGCCACGCCGATGGACATATTTTTGAGAGCGCCGCCAAAACCGCCCATGGCGTGCCCCTTGAAATGGCTGAGCATCAGCATGGAGCCGTACTCCTTGAGATGGGTTCCCACGTAGTTCTCCCGCAGATGCTTACCGCCCTCCACCGGGAGCGCCATGTCCCCCTCCTCGTCCAGGAGGTCGCAGGGCGCGATGGCCGTGAACCCGTGCTCCTCCATGGTATGCCAGTGGGCCTCCGAGGTATTGCGCCTGCCCTCGTAGGCCGTGTTGCACTCCACGATGGTGCCCTTTAACTCCTGCACCAGGTCCTTGATCAGGTTGGGATTTAAAAAGTTATGGCCGCCCGGCTCGCCGGTGGAAATCTTTACCGCCACGCTCCCCTTCAGCTCCGCACCCATGGCCCGGTAAATGCGGACCAGGGCCTGGGGCGTGATTTCCGGTGTGAAATATACCTTTGACTTTTCCATTTATACCTCCTTGGTGGGTGTGTTTCTCGTTTCTATCCGGTATCTTACACCTTGGAGTGCACTCTAAGTCAAATGGTTTTTTCATTTTTTCAGGCGCTGGAAACCAGATGTTAAAAACCTCCCCCAGCGCCGTCACGCCTGAAATATCCGAACTCCGCCGTACCGGACGATCCCGTCGATCCAGCGCTCCACCTCCGCCTGCTCAGGAGTCCGCACATCGCTCAAATACAGGTCGGAACCGATATTTTTCGCCTTTCCCTTCCCCATATCGTGGTAGGGGATCAGGTCGACGGCGGAGACGCCCGACCGGCTCAGGCTGGCGATGGCCCGCAGATGCTCCTCCGAAAGGTTGTAGCCGGGTATAACCGGACAGCGCAGCCGCACGTTTTTCCCCGCTTCCAGAAGCAGCCGCAGATTCGCGAGAATCAGGCTCTGGCCCACGCCGGTCAGACGCCGGTGAAGCTCCTCCCCTGTGGCCTTGTAGTCGAACAGAAACAGGTCCACATCGGGCAAAAGCCTTTGGTACGCCTCCCAGGGCGCGAAGCCGCTGGTCTCCATGCAGACGTGAAGCCCAGCTCCCTTAAGGGCCCTGCACAGCTCCCGGGCGTAGTCCGCCTGGGCCATGGGCTCCCCTCCGCTGATGGTCACTCCGCCCCCCGAGTCCTCATAATAGTCGCAGTCCTTCATCACCTCGGCCACAACCTCCCCGGCGGACCTCTCTCTTCCATATATCCCCAGCGCGCCCTGGGGGCAAATCTCCAGGCACGCCCCGCACAGCATGCAGTCGGAAAAACGGAGGCGGTGAACCCCGTGATCCATCTCATGGACGCGCTGCCCGCAGACAGCCGCGCAGGTTCCGCAGTGGGCGCAGCGGTTCCACTCGCAGTACAGCTGCCGTTTGATGGAGTTGGATTCCGGGTTATGGCACCACAGGCATTTTAACGGACATCCCTTCAAAAATACCACCGTGCGGATTCCGGGGCCGTCATTTACGCAAAACCGCTGTATATCAAACACAATCCCCATGACCGGCACGCTCCTAATTCAGTGTCCGGGAGATCACCTCCCGCTGCACGTCCTTTTCCAGATTCACAAACTTGGCGCTGAAGCCCCCCACCCGAACCAGCAGATTGGGATACTTCTCCGGGTTTTGGTACGCGTCCTCCAGCTCCCCCCTGCTCACCACCGAGATCATGATCTGCCCGCCCCCCTTGCGGAAATATGTCTTTAACAGCGCGTTGACCAAATCCCGCTTCTGCGCGAACATGGAGCGGCTGAACTTCATATTCTGGACGGAACCGGCGTGAATATCGGTTCGCAGCTTCACCAGGCTGTTGAGCATGGCCGTGGGCCCGTTTTTGTCGGCTCCGCCCTGGGGATTATTTCCATTATTCATGTACATGGCGTTCAGCCGTCCGTCCGCCGACGCGCTGGTCATACGCCCCCACTCCGTGTTCACCTGGTTGTTGATCACCACCACATTGTAGGAGTGAAACCCGTTGGGTTTTGCCTGGTCGCTTACCTTGCGGCAGATATACTCGTGGAGCAGGACCGCGATGTCGTCCGCGTATGGGTCGTCATTTCCATATTTCGGCGCGGACAGCAGATCCCGCCGTAGCAGCTCCTCCCCCTCAAAGTTTTTGCCTGCGGCGTCCACAATTTGGCGCAGCGTGTATTTTTTCTTGTCAAACACCCAGTATTTGACGGCGGTGAGGGAATCGGCGGCATTGATATTCCCGTACGTTTCCAGGGTTCCCCCCAGATATCCGGCGCCCCCGTCCAGCACCGCCTTCCCTCTGGCAATACAGTCGCGGATCAAAAGGGAGGTGAACAAAAATTTCATCCGGCCGTTCATAAAATCGTAGGAATACCGGTGCGCCCTGGCCGTCCGTTCCACGTAATAATCAAGCAATGCGGCGTACTGCTTCCAGACGTCGTCAAACGTGTCCATTTTCTCCGGCGGAAGGAGGGTCAGGCCCCCGCTCTTGTCCTTCCCATCCCAGGGATCAATGCCGCCGTTCAGGGAAATATTCAGGATTTTCAGCAGATTCAACAGCACATTGGGCGTTCCAATGCTCTGTCCAGAGATAACAAACTCGCCGCAGCCAAAGGGCACGTAGTCCTCCGCCGTCTGTGAATCCACCCGAAGGGCCTTCCCGGCCGAGGGAATGTTCACGTCGTCGTTGTAGAGAAGCGGGTAGGTGCAGCCCGTGGAGATGGCCTCGATGGCCAGATCGTACACCTCCCGGTCCATGCCCTGGTAAATTCTCAGGGTAAACTGCGGTTCAATGTCCCGGTTGATCATCAGGGCCCGGATGGCCAGCTTGCAGAACAAATCCTTTGCCTGCGTATGCTTCCTGCCCTTTCCCCCCAGAACCACGCGTCCGTTGACGTTGGTCCTGCGGGCCTCCATCAGTTTAAAGAAGGAGCAGATATAAGCCACAGCCTCCTCCCCGGTGTACAGCCCGCGGTCCAGGTCGCGCTTCAGCAAATCGCCCAGATAGTCGTCGATGCGGCCGTAATTGACCACACCGGCCAGCAGGGAATAGATCCAGGCCAGCTCCATCCCCTCCACCATGGTTTCCGGCCGGTCCGTCAGAATGTGTTCCAGCGCGCCCTCCAGTACCTGCAGCTGCCGCCTGCGCCCGGAATCCGCCGCGCGGTCCTTCTCCTCTCTGCACATGTCCCTGTGAAATGCGATGGAATCGCGCAGAATCCCAAGGCATTCTAAAAAGCACTCGTACAGGTCCCGTTTTTCCTCCTCCGTCTCCCGCTCCAGGTTTTCCCGAATCTCCTGCTCCAGGCCGGGGATTCCCAGGCGGATCAGCTTCGGGTAATCCAGGTAAGTTCCGCTCAACCGGGCCGTGATCACGGCCGGATACTTGGCGTCCACGAATTTTCCGATGGTGTTTTCCGTCAGCGTTTCATTGTAAAACAGGCTTCTGGTGTCGTTCTCATCCCAAAACCGTTCCAGCCGGTTCAGGCGTTCAATCAGAGTCCGGTCCTCCGTGCTCTTTCGCAGCTGCTCCATTTTGCTGAACACGCAGTAATGGCCCACCCCGCCCACCGAGGTCACGCAGCCGAAGCCGATGGGCAGCACGTCGCTCCTTCCCACTATGAGGTCCTCCGGTTCCATCGGGCGGAACATCCGTGGAAATAAAACCTTCATGCACTCGATCTCCCTGCGCGCCGCCGACTGCCCGCTGTATTTGATAAACGCGTCCGTGTACGCTTCCATAATTTCGATCTGCTCCACCAACGGTTTGCAGCAGGGGATTTTTTTGCTTACCTCCACAATTTCTGCCACGCTTTTATCATTTTTTCCTTTACCGCTCATGATTCCTGTCCTTTCCTACAGTTTGCCGGGGCCTTCCCGCCGCGGCCTCGCCGGATCACCCGGCATTTCCGGTTCTGACGCTCTTCATCAGGATGATCAACACCGCAGTGACCACGGAACCGGCTGCCAGAGCCGCCAGAAACGCAACCGCGTTTGTGATTGCATTGGGAATAAACAACAGGAAAATGCCGCCGTGGGGCGCCATGATCCCCGCCTTCAGCGCCATGGACACCATTGCGCCCACCGCTCCGCCCGCCATGCAGGCCGGCAGAATCACCTTGGGATTTTCCGTGGCAAAGGGGATCGCTCCCTCCGTAATATAGCTCAATCCCAGAAACAGAGCCGCTTTTCCCGCTTCCCGCTGGTCCTGGTTCCACAGCGCCGGGCGCACGAAGGTCGCCAGTGCGATTCCAAGGGGCGGAACCATTCCGCAGACCATAACCGCCGCCATGGGCTCATATACGCCTTCCGCCACCATGCCGATGGCAAAGGCATAGAGAACCTTTGAGAACGGTCCGCCCAGATCCCAGTACAACAGCCCGAATATAATTCCCAGCACCGCGATGCTGCTGCCGCTCATGCTGGTGAGGAAGGACGTAATCCCCGCCTGCATGGCGCTGATCGGCGTTCCGATCACATAGATCATCATCAGGCCCACAACGGCGGTTGACAAAATCGGAATTACCAGAATATCCTTCACACCCTGAAGACTTCTGGGAAACGGCAGCTTCCGGCTCAAAAACAGCGTCAGATAACCGGCCCCAAAGCCCGCCAGAATACCGCCGATAAACCCGGCTCCCACCTGTCCGGCCAGCCAGCCGCCCACAAGACCGGCCGCAAAACCGGCTTTATCCGCGATAGAGTGGGCGATGTACGCGGACAGCACGGGAACCATAAGCCCCAGCGCCCCCGCCGCTCCGATCTGATAAAAGGCCCACGCCAGGCTCCCCTCCTCCTGAAACGCGTAGATTCCGAAGGCAAAGGAAATCGCCGTCAGAATACCGCCTGCCACCACCACCGGGAGCATGTAGGAGACGCCGGCCATCACATGTTTATAAACGCTTCTGAATCCCTTGTTTGCCAGGGATCCCTGGCTGCCCGCCGTCTCCGCCGCCGCAGCGTTTTCCCCTGCCACCACAACGGTTCCGATCCCATTTAACGCATCTTCCATGATCTTCTGCGGCTCCCGGATCGCCTGGCCCACATTGACCTTGAGCACCGCTTTCCCCGCAAACCGGCTCTCGTCGATCTCCTTGTCAACCGCCAGTATGATGCCGTCCGCCTCCGCGATCTCCCGGGCGGTCAGCGCGTCCTGGGCCCCGGTCGTACCCTGCGTCTCCACCCGCACCTCATAGCCCAGTTCCTTTCCCACGTTCCGCAGCTTTTCCGCGGCCATATATGTGTGGGCGATTCCTGTGGGACAAGCTGTGATTGCAACAATTTTCTTACTCATAACTTCCACCCTCCTGCATGCTTGTTTTTGCTCATTTACTATCGATTACGAGGATATATTACCATAACGCGCGCGTGTTTTCAAGTTTTTAGTGCTCATTTAATCATTTAATCAAGCATGATATTGCCATTTGTGCTCATTTCTGGTAATATAAGTATATCCAGGGGCGGAAATACGCTGCCGGCCGTTTTGTTTCCCGGGAGAATTTGATTACGATTAGTGCCGCAGGCAGCGGCGGCGGATGGGAGATCAGTATGTTTGAAGAAGAGAGAAAGATATCCATTCTAAATAAAATCCAGTCGGACGGAAAGGTATCCGTGTCCGTGCTCGCGAGGAAGTACAATGTCTCGGAGTCCACAATCCGCCGCGATCTGACGTCCCTGGAGAACTCCGGCTTCATCAAGCGGACCCATGGCGGCGCCATATTGCAGGGAGCGGCAAACAAGGATTACTTTTACAATGAAAAAAAGAATTTTTATCTGAGCGAGAAAAAGGAGATGGCGCGGGTTGCGGCCTCCCTGGTGCGCCCGGGCAACACCATCTTTCTGGGAACCAGCACCTCCACCAATCTGATGGCCCAGCGCCTCACGTCGGCCAACCTGACAGTGGTGACCAATTCCCTGGACGTAATGAACGCGCTGTCCCAGCACAGCGATTACAACCTGGTGATTATCGGCGGCAATTACATCAAAAGCGCGCGCACCATCGAGGGAATGACCAGCCTGGAACAGATTTCCAAGCTGCATTTTACCCAGGCGTTTCTGGGCGCCAACGGCATCGACCTGGAATTCGGCCTGTCCACCTCCAGCGACATCGAGGCCAACAGCAAAAGTGCGGTGATGAAAAACAGCTCGGAGGTGTATTACCTGTGCGAGCCCGCAAAATTCAACCGGATATCCGCCTACAAGATATCCGACCTCAACCAGGTTACCGGTATCATAACCGACGCCTCCCTGGACGCGGATATCCGGGCAACTTACTCTAAGCTGTGCAGGATTATTTCGGAAGTGTAAACGCGGCCTTCGGGAGTCATCGGAGGGGGGTATTTTGGCTGCGATCGCATGAAGGAGCGGTTTTTGTTTCGCGCTCCGGCGGGTGTCAGACCGGCGCAGGCGAAATGGGCGTACGGTAAAACAGGCGCACGGTAAAATGGGCGCACGGTAAAACAGGCGCAGGGATGATTCCCCGCGCCTGTTCTGTACATTTCCCTGTGCATTTACATTTCCCTGTGCATTCCCCCAAAAGGGGCGTTTCATAATTACCGGATAAAATTCGTCCACTCATTCGGCTCATACTCCGGCGCCGGTACGCCGCACTTCCTGCCGGCTTCGATGCATTTGAGCAGCCAGACCATGTTCAGGGCCAGGGTGCGCATGGTCTGAAGGCCCTCCAGGTCCTGCTCCACCTCCCCGGGCTCGTTACCGTGGACCTGGTTCCAATACTGAGACGACACCACCGGCATGTTGCTGATGGTGAAATACTTGTTCAGCCGGTCAAAGGCCGTGGTGGCGCCTCCTCTGCGGCAGGACACCACGCTGGCTCCCAGCTTTCCCGCCATGCGCCCTCCTGCGCTGTAAAACAGGCGGTCAAGGAAGGCCGTCAGCTGGCCCGACGGTCCGGCGTAATACACCGGCGAGCCCACCACGATGGCGTCGAACTCGTCCAGCCGCCCCGCCACCTGGTTGACCAAATCGTCAAAGGCGCAGCGCCCCGTGCGCTCGCAGGTCCCGCAGGCGATACAGCCCGCCACCGGCATCTTCCCCAGGTACAGAATCTCCGACTGGATACCGTTTTCATTCAGAATGCGCTCCACCTCGCTGAGGGCGGTGTAGGTGCAGCCCAGCTGGTTGGGGCTGCCGTTGATTAATAGTGCTTTCATGGGGGTACCTCCTTTTATCTTTTTTATGGTTGACTTATGATGTTTGATTATGTGTGGTCCTATAAAGCAGCGATATAACCGCAATGCTTACGCCTGCTGTCTGAGCTCCCCATTCAGAAACACCTGAAGCAAATGTAACAAGGCCTGGCCGGTGTGACTTGCTATTACATCGGCAAATGGCTAGACAGAAAGTAACGCTCAACAGCTAGCCAGGGATATTCCCTCCCTAAAAGGAAAAAGAATCCCCGAAGGGTTGCCGCTCTTCGGGGATTCGCTTGTGTTGCAATGCACACAACATCTTTTCTCTGCTGATATAATCATACCACCGCTGTCTAATATGTGTCAAGACTATATTGATTTTGCGCTTTCTTCAGCATATACTCTATGAATCATCTGTCAATCACTGCACCCACGCCCCATCACTCCCCACATAATACCCATCCGGCGTTGTCGTGTCGTGCAGCATCTCCCCATTCTCGCAACAGTAATACCATTTCCCATTCCAGAGAATCCATCCGGTTTTCATATATCCCCGCTCATCGAAGAAATACCAGTAGTTATTGATATACTGCCAGTTGTTTTTGGTATAGCTCTTATCCGCGTTGCAGTACCACCAGCCCACGTCGTCCCTCAGCCACGCCCCCGAGTAAACTCCCGGGCCGCCGGAAGTGCTGGGGCTTGTGGAGCTTGTTGGGCTGCTGGAGGTGTTCCTTGCGTTGCGCCGGATGTCCGACGCCTCCGACGAGCTCACATACCGCTCATCCGACTCCTCCCAGCTGCCCTTGTTGGAGGCGTTGTATACGCCGCGCACCCGGAAATAATAGTATCCGCTCTGGGTGAAATGACTGGAAAAATCATAGCTGGTATCGGAAGTGGAAACGACGGACGTGACCGAATTGCCGCCCCGGTAAAGGCGCACCTCGTACCGCTTGGCGTCCTCGGCGTCGTCCCAGTAGGCGGTTCCGTCGGATTCGTCCCATTCCAGGCCGTCCACGTACAGGTCATAGTCGTTTTCGTCGTCCAGCGCATCCAGGGTGATGTTGACGTAGAACGTGTAGGAGCCGGACCTGCTGACGGAAGTCACCTTGCCGTCGTCCCCACTCAAGCTCACGTCGCTCTTGGTCAGGCCGCTGGACGGAAAATAGTACCGGTCCCCCGCCGTCAGGGTGACCTTCAGCTTGGGTTTATCCCGGCCCTCCCACTCGTCCTTCGGCTCGTTGGTGACCTCCACCTCATCCACATCGTAACGGCTGGAATTGGTGGTCACGCGCACATCCGAACTGCTGTCCCCCGCCGTGATATGCGACTCGATGCGCAGGGAAATGCTGGTGATCTTGGTTCCGTTGGCCGCCATTGCCGAAAATGGCAGCGCCGCGGTCAATGCCGCCGCGAGCAGGCAGGCGACCGCGCCTTTTATCCCTCTCATACGTTGCCTTCTCCTTCCCTTTTCTTTCTATAATACCTGAAAAATGCAATAAAATCATAACTTTTTTCTGACTTTTTTCAATCAAAACACTGTATTTTGATTTTCTTTTTGCCCTACCGCTTCATCTGCCGCTCCACCTGCACGATGCCCCGCTCATAGTTCTCAATTTTCTGGTTCAACAGGTCCAGGGACTCCTGCATCTGAGCCATGCGCTTCACCAGCTGCTCCCGCTGCTCCACCAAAATCGCCTTGCGGGCCGCCTCGGTGTGGTCCCCCTCCCGAAACAGCGCCACATACTCGATCAGCGCCTCGATCTGGACGCCCGCCTTGCGGAAGCACTTCATCAGATTCACCCAGCGGCAGGATGCCTCGTCGTAATCCCGGACCCCGCTCTGCGTCCTGGGCACCGGCGGAATCAGCCCGATGCGCTCGTAATAACGCAGGGTGTCCGCTGAAATATCGTACTGTTCGCTTACCTCTTTAATCGTCATTTGTACCTCCCCCTTCACAGCAGCTCGTTTAACCGCCCCATGTCCACCTCGCGCATCTCCTTCTTCACAATCTTAAAAAAGCCTTCCTTCTCCATCAGCTTCAGCTCCTGGTTCAGGGAAGCCCGGCTCACGTGAAGCATGTTGGCCAGCACAGCCTGGGAACAGGGCATATGAACCGCCTCGTTGGGAGTCAGATTGTTCATGCCCACGATCCAATAGGCCACCCTCTCCCGGATGGTCTGGTAATTGAGGCAGTGGAGGTACAGCTGGTTTTTCAGCCCCCGCTGGGATATGTAAAGCAGCAGCGCGTACATCAGCTGCTGGTCCTTGGAAAGCATCTCCTCCATCGCGTAGACCGGCACCCAAATCACCGTGGATTTCTTCTCCGCGTACAGCGAATACGTGTAATAGCGCTCCCCGGAAAAGTAGAGGAATTCCGGGAAAATGTCCTTGGGTTCAAAATAAGCGTGGCACATCTCCGTCCCGTCCAGGGTATTGTCCACCGCTTTCAGGATTCCGGACACCACGATACCGAAATGGTTGATCTTCGTCCCCTGCGGGTGAATGCACTGGGAGCCCTGATACTCCTTTTTTGTAAAATAGGACTGGTATCTGGCATCTCTCCTGCACAGATCCGCAAAGGGAATCCTGCAGGAATTCCCAGTTATTGTAAAATAATCATGCATACAAAAACCTCCCTGAACGTGCCACAAAGAGGGGCTGTCAAAAACAGCTCCTCTTCGCCTCTAACTCATTTCCTTATCTCAATCTTATGCCAGCGGCTTATCCAGAATGTCGCAAAGGTCGTCGTAGTCCTTTTCGCCGTTGAACCGCTGTACTTCCTCTCCGTTCTTGAAGATCGCCACCACCGGGATTCCTCCGATATGGCAGGTGTCCACCAGATCCTGGTTGGCGTCCACGTCCACGTAGCGGATCTCGTACTGTCCCTCATACTCTTCCTTCAGCGCCTCCTCCAAAACCGGATGCAGGGCCTTGCAATGTGTGCAGCGCTCCGCTCCGAAGAGCACCAGCACCGGTTTGTCTTTCACCTTCAGCACCTCGTCGTTCCAGGTGGAGATGGATACCGGCTTGAAGAAGGAGGTATCAACCTGGAACACCTTCTCACGCTTGGTTACATCCTCCTCGTCGTCCGTGGCAACACAGAGGGCTACATCTTGATAATACGGCAAAGTTCCGGGAATATCAATCACTTTTTTCGCTCCGAAGGCGCCTGCGCCGGGAACGCGGTAGGTCACGTTGTCGATGGGCTTGATTTCCACCTCCACAGGGGTCGGCTCCTGGGGCACATAGCTGTAGGGATAGCGGTAAGCCCGGTAAATCATATTGTTCTTCGGACCCTTCTCGTTGTGGGTGTAGTACGGGGAAATCCACTCCCATACGATCTCGTGGTCCGGCGTCACCTCGATCAGACGGCCGTCGGAGCCCTCGGTGATCAGGGTGTTGCCGTTGGGCAGGCGCTGTGCGCTGCTGACGTAGGGGCTGTAGAACTTGCTGGCGTCCGTGGGGATCGCGTGGCCCAGCTCCTTGGGTGTCACCTTCCAGACAATCTCCAGAGTGATGGGGTTGAACTCCAGCACGCGGCTGTAATCCCTGTGGGCGTTCTTCGCGCCGATGGGTGCCGCCGGGTTGGGAACACCGTAGCCGCCCCAGCCGCCGTTGTCGAATACCATCAGGTTTCCTTCGCCCGGAAGCCCCTTGGGGATCATGTGGAAATGATGCTGGCCGATAATCCAGCCCAGCTTCTTAAGCTCCGGCGTGGCGTTGAAGTCCGGTCCGATGCGCCATACGATCTTGCCGGTCTCCTTGTCCAGGATCGCCAGGATGTTGGCCTCGCGGCAGTCAAAGATAATGTTCTCAGGTTTAAAGCGCATGTCGCCCTGGTCGTACCACTTGTTCGGCCCTAAGTAGCTCATGCAGTTCACATGCAGGTAGTCGCCCACGCCTCCGTCGGAGGAGCGCATGTTGGGATCGCGGAAGAGCACGTTCTTGGCGGCCTCGTCAAAGCCCAGCTCGTCAAAATGCTCGCTGATGGACCATTTCCAGAGGATATTTCCCTCCCAGTCCACTTCGATCATGGCGTCGTCCAGCAGCTTCTTGTCGGAAATCTTCGGGTTGCGGATGGTCTGGTGCACCAGGATTAAGGTGTTGCCCTCCAGAGGCTTGGCGTCCATGCCGGGCACGTAGTAACCAACCGGATTGCCCTCTCTCTGATAGTCGTGGTGCTGGCGTGCCATCCAGCGGTGATCCCGTCCCGGATCGTCGATATTTTCAAAATGGTCGAATTCCCACACAATGTTGCCGTCGTAGTCGATCTCCATCAAATTCACGCCGTCCTGCATGCCGTAATCGGGATGACGGTAACCGGAAAGGCCCATCACATACCCGCCGGGCAGCAGTTTGGGCGGCATAGCGTGCATGTTCCAGCGGCGGACTTCATTTCCGTTCATGTCGAACAGCAGCACGCCGTCGTTGATCAGCGGAACGATGGTGTACCCGCTCCAGCATTTCTCAGGGTTGTAAATTGTAACTCCGTGTGGAAAAACAAGTGGTTGTCCCATAATTCATATCCTCCTGAACTATCTTTAATATGTTAAATTTAAAATCAATTTGATTTTCAGCTTCCGGACGGCCCGGCCGTTTGGCACCGGACCGTTTACACAACTTCATATTCCGGCTTCTAAGACCGGCGGCAGCGCGCTTAACAGTTCTCCGCCGCCTTCACCTCTTCCAGCACGCCGTTCCGGTAAAATGCCGCGGACACGGTTTTCTCCACCTTCAGATTCTGGTACAGCAGGTTCTGCCGGGTGATGTCCTGGCGGTAAATCTTCCAGTCTCCGGCCAGCTTCTTCTCCAGCTCACCCACCGTCTGAATCTCCTCGTTGCTGTAGGGGTTGTAGAACAAAAACGCCACATTTCCCGAATCGGGACTTAAAATATCCTGAATCTGGTTTAATTCCTTCACATACCGCTCCGAGGCCACGGCCGCAACCGCGCCGTCCGCCGCCGAGGTGATCACCTGGCGCAGGAAGGTCTGGGTACAGTCGCCCACCGCGTACAGGCCGGGTACATTTGTCTCCATCTTCTCATTGACCTTTATGTAGCCGCTGTGGTCGCATTCCACCATGTCGCGAACCATCTCGGTCTGGGGAACCATACCCACGAAGAAGAACAGCCCATCGGCCTTCACCTCCCGGATCTCGCCGGTGTCCACATTCTTAAGCACCAGGGATTCCACGTGGTCGCCGCCCTTAATCTCCTGCACGGTGGAGCTCCACACAAAATCGATCTTGGGGTTCTTGTAAGCGTGTTCCGCCGCCACCTCGTTGCAGTCCAGATGTCCCTTCTCGTGGAGCACGATGATGGTCACCTTGGAGGCGAAGCCGGTCAGGTAATCCGACTCCTCGATGGCCTGATCCCCTGCGCCCAGGACGAAAATCTCCTTGCCCTTGAAAAATTCCGCGTCGCAGGTGGCGCAGTAAGCCACGCCGTGGCCGGTAAACTCCTGCTCGCCCTTGATTCCCAGCTCTCTGGGACGGGTGCCCAGGTCCAGGACCACGCTGTGGGCCTTAAAATCCCCTCTGCGCTTGGTGCTTACCACAAACAGGTCGCCTTCCTTGCGGATGCTTGTCACCGTAGTCCGCTTTAACTCCACTGTGGGATGACTGGCCGCGTGCTCCCGGAACCTCTCCATCAGGTGCTGGCCGGTGTCCACGATGGTGCCCGGATAGTTGCGGATCTCGTAGGTATCGTTGATGCGTCCGCCGTAGCTTCCCTTCTCAAAGAGCAGGGTCTGCCGCTCAGACCTTCCTGCGTAGATGGCCGCCGACAGACCGGCTGGGCCGCCTCCGACGATGATCAGATCATAAATTGAATCCATAAATTCCATCTCCTATCTATAAAAAGCTTAAACATGATTGGTTGCCGTTATTTTATCCAGCTTTTTACGTTCCCCCGGCTCCCGGCCGATTCCCGTGGCCACCCAGAACACGCAGATTCCCGTGAGAATCAGGCAGTAGAAGGAGCAGCAGAAAATTTCAAAAGGCGTCACATGGGGCAGATAGCTGTGATTCTGCACCATCTCGTTGATAATAGTTACGCTCCCCATGACAAAAGCGCTGTTAATGGGGATAATGGAGCTGAAGTTGGTTGCGTTTGCCGTCAGGAGAATGCTTCTGCGCTCCGGCGGAATTCCGCTCTCCTGCCCGATCCGGTCCGCCATGTCCCCGAACATCAGGATGGACGGAAGCACGCAGCCCGCCAGCAGAATGTTGATCACAATGGTTCCGGCCATGAGCACGGCCTCGGCTCCCCGCTTGGTGCTGGTGAATTTTCGGGACAGAATCCAGTTGCAACACTTCTCCAGCATTCCGCCGTCCACCGCCACCGCGATGAGGCCGTACAGCAGGATGGTGGACACCGCCACGTCCAGCATGCCGTATATGCCCTCGAAGATCATTCCCTTAAGTCCAGACGTGGCATAGTCGATGGACACGATATCGGAAAATGTGAACAGTCCGCCCAAAAGGCCCACAACCAGACCGGTCACGATAGCGAAGGACAATCCCACAAACAGGTTGCTGGTCTTAAAGCAGATGGCTAACAGTACCGCGATGGGAATCAGCATGAGCAAACCCTTTGCCTGGGAGAACGCCTCGATCTGAGCCATATCCCCCATGGTGCCGCCCCGTGCGCCGAAGATAAAGAAAATCACGATGGCCGCCGCCCCGGCTAACAATATGTAGGGCGTTCTCTGACGCAGGGTGGCCAGAAGTTCAGCCGGCTTCCCCGTGGCCTTGTCGTGCTGGATCATCACCGTAGTGTTGATCACCTGGGAGCTGGGGGATAAGGCGTCCCCGAAGAAAATACCGCTGATCAGCGCTCCGGTCAGCATGGCCGGGCTGGCTCCCAGAAGGATCCCCGGCGGATAGAAAATGGGAATCACCGCGAACAGCGCCGCAATGGGCGCGCCCGCACCCATGGAGATCACCGCCGAAGCCAGGAAGCTGAACACCACGAAGGCGCTTCCCCGGATCCCCAGGTTTAAGCTCAGCCAGATGAAGCCGTTTCCGATCTTGCCGGTGTTCATCATTTTTGAGAAAATGCCGATGATCAGGAAAATGAAGATCAGCCTGGAATTCCCGTACTGAGCCAGACCGTGAACCACGGAGTCCCAATACTTCCCTTTGTTCCTGCAGACGAAAAATCCGGCCAGCAGGGAGATCACAGCCGCAAAGATCAGGCCCTTCATTGAATAATAGTGATATCCCACCGAAAATATGCCGCCCAGGAGTATGTACAGCCCAAATGGCAGCATGGCGAACGCCGGACTTCCCCAGAACTTTAATTTCGGTTCCTCCGCTTTCATTCTCTCCACCTCGTTTCCTTTTGCTAGTTAAAATTATAACAGGCTTTGCGGATGATGTCTGTCGGACTCCCAACACTTTCGTAAATTTTTATAATTTTCTTCCGCAAGGGCGCAAAAAAACCGCCACAATTACTTGCAGCGGTTGGGCCAGGCAGCGTGAAAGCCGCCTGGCCAGGAGCTTTTCGCCTACTGATCCGGCAGGCCGGGCGGACCTTTTGTTGAATCCATTAGGGCGCGCCGGACGGGCGGCGCGCCACCGGCGGCATGATACCGGCGGATCGGCCGCTAAAACAACCGTCCGCCGCCCAGACCGCCGCGCCTGCGCGGCCTGGTTCGTTAAATTTCTCACTTTTCCAGCTGTCTCCTGTAAAGCTCCAGATCCCGGTCCGTGAACACGTTGAAAATCACCTGCCCGACCGTATCGTCCTGTTCCAGGAACCGTTTCACCGTCTCCACCGCGATTTCGGCGGCCTTCTCCTGCGGAAAGCGGAACACGCCGGTGGAGATACAGCAGAACGCAACGGATCTCAGGCCGTTTTTCGCGGCCAGCTCCAGGCAGGACGAATAACAGCCCGCCAGCAGACGGCAGTCCTGCTCCCGCAGCGGCCCCGAAATCACAGGCCCCACGGTGTGCAGCACATAACGGCTGGGCAGATTGAAGGCAGGCGTGATTTTCGCCCGGCCCGTGGACTCGGGGCGCCCCTGCTCCCGCATCAGGCGGTCGCAGGCCAGCCGCAGCTGGACTCCGGCGCAGGTGTGGATGATGTTGTCGATGCAGGAGTGGCAGGGGATAAAACAACCCAGCAGGGCCTCGTTGGCCGCGTTCACAATGGCGTCGGCTTTCAGTCTGGTGATGTCCCCCTGCCAGAGAAACAGCCGCCGCTTCACGCCCTCCGCCCCCGCCGGAGCCAGATTCCGGCAGTCCACAATCCCCCGGCGCAGCGTTTCCTCCTTCAGATATGCGTCCTGCACATCCAGAAACTCCGGCTGGGCCGGGGACGGACGGCGCAGGTTCATCAGGGAGCGCAAAAGGCGTTTCTGCTCCTCTTCGTCTCCCGGTATTTCCAATTTCCGGTATTGCGGTTGCTCCTCCAGCAGTGAACGAATGAGAAAAAGCCGCCGTTCCTTCTGTGTCATCCCATTTTCCTCCTTCCCGCCAGCGCCTCCAGAACCGGCCCCATATCCCCGTTCAGGCACAGGGAGCGGTCCCGGATTTCTTCCGGCGCCCAGGCCTGGTCCAGATTTACGCAGATGTAAAACGCCTGGGGCCACCGGGCGGTCATCTGCCAGAACGGAAACTTGATGATGCCGGGGGTGTTCATCCCCACCCCAAGCTCCAGAAACACCACCCTGCGCCTTTTATTTTCCTGTAAAAAGTTCTGGTAACGCAACGCCGCCTGCTCCCAGGCCCCGTCCTCCACAAAATTTCCGTCACAGCGGAGATTTACTTCCATCCTTCCTCCGCAGACCGGGCATTTTGGCACCAGCTCCGTTGGAATCCTGCAATCCTTCTGGCGGGCCACCATCTCCCGGACCTGAGCCTCGTTGCCGTACAGCGTTTTATGACAGGCCCTGGCGCACTGAAACAGCCCGTAGTCCCCCTGGGTGGCAAAAATCCGCCGGCTGTCAAACCCGGCCAGCCAGAACTGGTGATCCACATTGGTAGTCAACACAAAATATTCTTTGTCCCGCGCCAGGCGGTACAGATCCAGATAGGCGTTTCCCGCCGGCTGGTCGTAGCGGTTGTAATAAATATGGCGGCTCCAGTAAGCCCATTTCTCCTCCTGGGTCTCAAAAGGGTAGAAACCGGCGGAATACATGTCCGTCATTCCATATTTGCGGATAAAATCCCCGAAATACCGCCGGAACCGCTCTCCCCCGTAGGTGAGCCCCGCCGCGGCGGAAAGACCTGCGCCGGCCCCAATCACCACCGCCTGCGCCTCTTGCAGCTTTTCCCGGATCAGCTCCACCTTCCCGTTCATTTAACTCCTCCCCTGGCCGCCCCTCGCGGGCAGATTTCCACGCAGTTTCCGCAGTGCAGACAGTGCTCTGCCTGGATTTTAAAGGGCGTCCGGCTGCTGTCGATGCAGTTCTGGGGACATTGGGACAGACAGAGGCCGCAGCCATCGCAGTCCGCTGTGATGTGATAGCCCTCCTGCTGCTGTCCCTGCACATCCCCCTCCCCCAAACGGAAGCTTCGGCGGATAATGGGCTTGGCGGATAAGTCGAAATACTCTCCCCGGCCCTCGTACAGCCGGAACACCTCCAGCGCCCGGCGGCTCTCGCAGGTGGGGTAAATCTCCGCCATATAGGGATTTTCCTCAAAGACCTGATCCAGCAGGCAGCCTCCCATATTCGCCACCCGGCCGCGGACGGACACCGCTTTTTTCTCCATAGAACCCTCGCCGCCGGTCATGCCGCTAATCGCCACATAGCGCTGTTTCATCAGCTGCCGGTAAAACTCTTTCCCTTTGGCCGTGATAAAATACAGGCTGTTCTCATCCACAAGCATAATATCGATCACCCGGGTCACAGGCAGCCCATCCTCGTCCACGGTGGCGAACACGGTGGAATGAATCTCCTCTTTTAAAATCCTCAGATAATCTCTGGTCTCCATAACGCTTCATCCTTTCCTGAATCCATATCCCTTATCCCATTTTAGCGCCGCCGCTCTTTCCCGTAAATTACGCACTGAAAAGTGGCATAGTATCAAAAGTATACTGTTAAGCTTGCCAGCCGTCCCGTAGTGGTATATAATAGTCTTAAACAGTTATTTAGATACCAAGGAGGTGTTGGACCGATGGAAACGAATACCAGGAAAATGCCGGACTGCCCCGTGGAAATCACCCTGCAGCTGATCGGCGACAAGTGGAAGGTGCTGATCATCCGGGACCTGCTGACCGGCACCAAGCGCTTTAATGAACTCATGCGCTCGGTCACCGGGATCACCCAAAAGGTCCTGACCAGCCACCTGCGGGCCATGGAGGCCGCCGGGCTGGTCAACCGAACAGTCTATGCCGAGGTACCGCCCCGGGTGGAATACACCCTGACGGAGACCGGCTACAGCTTAAAGCCCATTTTGGACAGCATGGTGGCCTGGGGCGACGGCTACAAAAAGAAAATCAACTGACCTCAGTCCGACCAGCCCTTTAACAGCCGTCTCAACCGCTTGTAGACAAGAAACGCAATGACGGAGACACTGGCGTATTTAAACAGGTTGAAGGGCAGCATGGAGAACAGCATCATGGAAAACAGGTCCGTCACCCACGGGGAGGTGGCCCTTGCCATGGCCACGATGCTGTCCATGCTCATTCCGTACAGCCGGGCATAGACCGGAAAGATCAGGAACAGGTTGTAAAGCAGGGCCGAGGCGGCCGCGCAGGCTGTGGCCGCGGCCAGGGAGAGGGCCGCTCCCCTGCGGGTGTGCCACCTGCGGTACAAAAGCACGGCGGGCAGCATGTAGCTGACGCTGCCGATCATATTCGCCAGCTCCCCAACGCCCATGGTGACGGTGCCTTTCAGCAGAAAGCTCAGGCCGATCTTCACCGCGATGATCCGCATTCCAGCCAGCGGCCCCATGATAAATCCCCCCAGAATCACCGGCAGGTCGGAAAAGTCCATTTTCACAAATCCCGGCGCCAGCGGCACCGGAAATTCCATTGCCATCAGCACCGCGCTGACGGCTCCCATAAACGCGCTCAAAACCAGGGGCCTGACTGCGATGCCTCCGGCCCTGCTCTTTGCTGCTGTTTTCTCTGCAAGCGCTTCCCGCGCTGCAGCTTGGCATGTTTGTTTCATCTTGACGCCTCCTTCATGTTTGACCCCCCGGCCCATTGCATACGACAAAAAGACCCGGGATCTCATCTCCCGGGCCGGAATGCCGCCAAATACGCCGCCTGCGCTTGCGGCCTGACATCCAGACACAACGCTGCGGCATCGATTGCCGTTTTTCCTCTTTTCCCATCCGGACTATACCGTCGGTTCCGGAATCTCACCGGATCAACCGCAGCCATTGGCCGCCGCTCGTGGACTGTCACCACCGGTCAGGAATTTCACCTGCCCCAAAGAGATTGTGTTTATGTAATTTCAGATCAGAATTCATAGGGCGGATTGCCGGAGAAATCAGCGATCACGCCGTGGGGATCTTCCAGATAAAACACCTGGAAAATCGGATTGTCCGCCCTGGCGTACTGCCCCTTTACAATCGGGTTGGCCATGCAGGCTTCCTTCACCTTCATGTTGTTCTCAAACACCGCTTTGCCGTGCAGGCGCAGCCAGGCGAAACCGGCGTCGGACACGCTCACCTCCACCTGCGGGTTGGCCTGCATATCCTGATAAACGTCCTTTTGGCTGTTGGTACAGAACCAGAGCTTCCCGTCCTTCTCAAAGCAGAACATAAACGGGCGGCACTTTGCCTTCCCATCCCTGCCCACGGTAGCCAGATACTGCACCGGATTTGCCTGCAAAAATTCTATCACTTTTTTCATAAAGTTTCAATCCTTTCCCTCAAATCAATTTTTATTCAAACCTTTTACCGTCAGGAACGGCCGTTTCCTATGACTGTATTATAGATCGGTACAGCCTTTGAGGGAAGAACGCACTTTCAAGTGGGATAGGTTCCTTTTAGATACTTAATATCTTTTTAATACTATTAAATACCGCACCCCTAAGCGTCGGGGCCGTTAGGCGGCCAACGCCAGCAGGCTGCGGCGGTGGCCCCTTACATTTGACAAAAAGTACGCCTCGTACCGGGTCGGATAACCTTTTTCTACCAGATTCCAACCCGCTGTTCCGGCGCGAGATACATTTTGTCCCCCTCCCTGAGCTGAGGATAGGCCAGATAAAATGCGTCGGTGTTGCGCAGAACCGCGTTGACCCGGACTTTTGCCGGGGAGTGCACATCCGTGTTCAGCCGCCGGATCATGGCCTCGCCCGTATATTTGGAGGCCCAGATGGTGGCAAACCGGGTGAACAGCGCCCGCAGTCCGTCCGTGTCGTCCCCCACAATGGAGGTGACGCAGGAAAGGCTTCCCAAATCCGCGATGTTCTCCCCCAGCGTCTGCTCACCGTTTACAAAACGGCCCTCAAATCCCTCCTGTCCGTCGTAATAGTCCGCCACCTTCCCGGCCAGGACCCGGAAATTCTCCAGGTCCTCTTTGGTCCACCACATCTTGTAATTTCCCTTCTCGTCGTACATGGCCCCGGAGGAATCGAATGCGTGGCTGATCTCGTGGGCGATCACCATGCCGATCCCGCCCATGTCGGTGGCCAGATCTGCCTCGGGACTGTAAAACGGCTCCTGCAGGATTCCCGCCGGAAATACAATTTCATTGCCCGAGGGATTGTAGTATGCGTTGACCGTCTGGGGCGTCATGGCCCATTTTTCCTTGTCCACCGGCTTTTTCCCTTCCTCCAGGTCGAAGGTCGTCTCCGCGCGCATAAGCGCCAGGACGTTGCCGATCAGCGTCCCGCCCTCCTCCGGCGGGGTGATCCTGGCCGTAGCGTGGACGTCCGTAAAATGGTCGGGATATCCCACCTTGAGCGTCATGGAATCCAGCTTTTTCACCGCGTTGGCCTTGGTCTGATCCCCCATCCAATCCAGGGCCAGTATCCGTTTCTTGTATGCGGCCAGAATCTGCCGGATCATGGCGGTCACATTTTCCTTGTCCTGCTCGGAAAAGCATTGTTCCGCATACAGGCGGCCGAACTCAAAGCCGAACATGGACTGCGTCATCTCGCCCGCCAGCTTGTCCACGTCCTTCATCTCCGCGATTCCGTTCTGAAAATTGTGCCAGGCCAGGGCGTTGTCTTGCATCTGCGGCGTCAGATACAGGCTCATATCGCTCAACAGGCAGAACACGGTGTAATTTTTCAGCAGCTCCAGGTGATCTTCGGTGAGCCAGTCATTGCAGGCTTTTAGCGCCTTCACATCCGTCACCACGTAAAAGTCCCGGCCTGCGATTCCCAGGGCGTCCAGGTAAGCCGGTACGTCCACATTTGACAAAAGCTGCTGCAGCTGGGCTGCGGTGTACGGATTGTAATAGACATCCGGGTCCTGCCTGCGGCTCAGCGGCAGGGTGGCCGCGGCCAGTTCCCGCTGAAACGCCAGAATTTCAGACGCAGCCTTTTTCGCGTCCCCCGGCTCCATGCCGCTGTACTCCATCACCCGCCCGATATAACTCTGGTATTCGTCCAGAAACGATCCCATAGTCCCGTCCTCCAGAGTCTCCTTCCCCGGTCCCAGGTCCGGCTGAAAAAAGCAGTACACATACTTGCTGGAATCGCGCAGATCCTCGGTTTTCTGGACGTTGATCAAGCTGGTCAGCCCCAGGTCCCGGCGGAGTCTGGACAGGCTTTCCAGATATTGGGAAATAGTGGCGGCACTGCGGACGGAGTCCAGATAATGGGCCAGACCGCCGAGCCCGGCCGCGGCGCGGGCGTCCTCGTCCAGCGCAGTCCGATAAAAGTCCGCGATCTTCTGCTCCGTGGATCCCATTTCCAGGGAAGGGCGCTTCTTTACAGTCTCCTTTAACAGTTGATCCAGCGTCCCATAGGCGTCCTGGTTCAGCTGGTAGAGATAACTCCAGGAGCTGGAATCCCCCGGAATCCGTGTCTTGCTGAGAATATCCCAGTTGACGTACTCGTAATAGTCGTCCTCCAGGCGGGGGCGCAGCCGGGACTTCGCAGCCTGTCCCTCCACGGCCGGAGCGGCGGACGGGGGATTGGCCTGGGCGGCAGACGACGGACGATCCTGGGCCGCGGGACCAGCTGTCGATAGACGGTCCGGAGCTTCGGGACCCACCGTCGGTGAACCGGTATTTTCCCGGCCTTCCCCGGCGGCAAAACTACCTGCGCCGGAGTTCTGCGCGGATTGCGGGGCGGGGGTTTTCGCCCTGCAGGCGGACAGGGCGAGCACAGTGGCCCCAACCACCACAGCCAACCACAGTTTTGCGTTTTTCTTCATCATACGATCTCTCCTCACAGATATCCGGTTTTCTCCGAAGCGCCACATCCTCAGGCAGGTCCGGGCTGTGGGAATCCGGCTTGCGCCCCGGCCACAGCGCCGCGATTTTCACACGCGGCGGGGCAGCAAAGACAAATCCCCAGAGAACAGTCTGTGCTCTTTGGGGATTTGTTATACGATTTCCTAATCGCATACGTTGAAATTGGTGTAGCGGTATCCGGCCAGAATATCCGCCATCTCCCTGCCGTAATCCTGTGCAAAATCCGCCATCACGTTATTGCTCACAGCCTCTCCCCCGCTTTTAAAAATGGCAGCGGCCACCTCGCTGTAAGCCCAGTAGGAATGGGCGCAGTGGTATTCAAAATCTCTCAGATTTTCCGGCTTTTTGCTCAAATCCGTGTCCCCGTCAAAATCCACGTCCTTCATCCTGTGAATACAGTAATCGGCGGTCTGCAGGGTCTGATCCACCTCGTAGGTCAGATAGGGGTTGAAGCCCCGGACAATGGAATTGTCCAGGTGTCTGCAATATTCCGCGCCTGCCGTGGCGTTTAATCCCATCTCCTTAAACTGGGCGCACCAGGGGCATTGGGTGATGTGCATCACCGCCTCCGGCCGGTAGGACTGGTAGGTCATGGCATTGCCGCAGCCTTCCGCTTTCATATCCTCCGTGCCCACCCATTCTCCATAGCGGTAATAATTGGCGGGCGTCAGCTCCTTGCCGTCCCGGATCGCCCGCTGGGCCATCCGGCGCCCGCGCTGCTCCGCGTAATACTGGGTGGCATGGATAAACGCCATTTTCCCCCGCTCTCCAAAGGCTTCCGTCAGATACACATAAAACTTCGCCGCGATATACGCGTGCACTTTTTCGTTAAATCCCATATGGTTGTTCCTCCCATTTTTCCCCACTGATTGATTCTCCCCGGACGGATCTCTCCCGGCTGCGGACCGTGCTGACGATCCCCGATCCCCAGGCCAACGGAATCTGAATCCGGGGCTGCACAAAACCCTGTCAACGGCGGTCCGGAAACCTGCCGTCCGGCGCACAAACGTTATTCCATCACATACGTTATTCCATCACAACCGGCTCCATCGGAATCGTCTCCACCCGACTGTGTTTTTCCATATATTGGATATAAGACTCCTTTGTGAGAACCGCCTCATGCTGTTTTATCAGCGCCCTGGCATATGCGCCATTGTTTTTCAGCAGGTTGTACGCCGTGAGGGCAAATACCTTGGCGGTCACCACATAAGCCAGATACTCGTCGGTGGGATGCATCTCTTTATTATGCAGCTCGTGGGTGTAGCCGCCCGTGTTGAACTGCAGCAGCGGAAGAATCTGCGACACCTCGCCGAAATCCGTGGAGCCGCCCATGACGATGCCCGGATCGTGCTTTGCCACCTCATAGCTGCCCGCCGCAGCCGTAATGGCCTCCTCGACGGCCCGGGTATCTCCGGCCGGCATAACGGGCAGATACCCCGGCATCGTAATGATTTCCGCGCCGCAGCCGGTGGCCACCGCGCCGGAACGCATGGCGCGGTCGAATTTGCGGCTGGCGTCCAGAATGGCCGGAATATTGTTGGCCCGCACGGAATATTCCATGGTCACATTGTCCGCGATCACGTTCATGGCCTCCCCGCCCTTGGAGATAAAGCCGTGCACCCGCACGGTGTCCTGATCCCGGAAAAATTCCCGCTGGGCGTTGACTGCCTGGATTCCCAGGGCCGCCGCGCTCAGCGCGTCCACCCCGCTCCAGGGCGCTTCCGCCGCATGGGCCGGTATCCCGTGAAAGCGGACGATCTTACTCATAAAACCGTTGGACCGGTGATTGGACAGCGCCAGGGAAATACCGGGCGCAATGTGATGTCCCACCGCAACGTCGATGTCGTCAAAGGCTCCCACCCGGATCAGCTCTGATTTTCCTCCTCCGAAGGCGATCTTCCCCTCCTCCATCAGCCCGTGTTTGAACTCCATCTCCACAAATTCCTCGGCCGGCACCGCGAAAAACACCACGTTGCCGTCCATGGCCTCCTGCACCTGGGCGTCGCAGAGCGCATACAGCGCGCCCATCATACCCGCCATCTGCGCATTGTGCCCACAGCAGTGGGCCGCCCCTGTCTCATGCCCGGCGTAGGGACTGTCCGCCATAGGCAGGGCGTCCATTTCCCCGATCAGAGCTACGGTGGGCCCAGGTGCGCCGGCTCCCTTTAAATAACCCTTAGCCCCCGTGATAGCCAGCCCGGTTTCCGCTTCGATTCCAAACTTTTCCAGATACCGGCAGAACTTTCCGGACGTCTGATATTCCTTGTATCCAAGCTCAGGTTCGTTCCAGATATCTCTTCCGATGGCGATAATCTCATCTTTATGCCGCTCGATTAAATCTACGATTTTCTGTTCAATTTTGTCCATTCCCTCTCCTTTTTGGAGGCCGCAAATAGGTTATAAATTGTGGGGTGGCTTCCTTATAGTGTAATATTAACGAAAACGCGGGGATTTGTAAAGTTTGTGTTTTGATGTGGCCGGGATGACTGTTAAAAAAGCCCCGGTCCGGGACGGCGCATGTTCGTCTGCGCCGCCCGGGGCCGGGTCCTTACCATTTTCATATTCTGATATTATGTTCGAATTGTCTTTTTCAGCTGTTTTCTTCTCTTAGCCCGCTCATCGGTAAACAGCAGCTCCGTGCGCTCCTTCAGCATTTTTTTGATCTCTAATGGTTTCTTACCGATCAGCGAGATCACGCCGTCCGGAAGGAACGTCAGCACCAGAATCAACAGAACGCCATAGGTAATCATGCGCCACTGCGCCGAGAAATCCCGCAGCAGCTCAGGCAGAAAGGTCAATACAATCGCGCCCAGCACGCCTCCGTCGATATCGCCGATTCCACCGATAATAGCCATTGAAATCAGCGTCAGCGAAATGTTCCAGCGAAACTGCTCCGGACTTAAAAATCCCAGACACTGGGAATAGAACACACCTGCCAGTCCGCCCAGCGCGGAACAGATCACAAAGGCCAGCAGTTTGAATTTTGTGGTATTCACACCAACAGACAGCGCCGCCTCCTGGGATTCGCGGATCGATATGAAAAAACGTCCGTATTTTGACCTGGTAACCCGGGCAGTGACGAAAAAACAGATGATAAAAAAGATTGTCGTCAAAAACAACAGCTTTACCTTGGTGTCGATTTTAAATGAACCGATTGACGGTTTTCCAAATCCTGCCAGTCCGTAAGAGCCTCCCGTCACTCCTTCCATGTTAATCAGCAGCACAAAGATAATTTCGCCGAAAATCTGAGTCACCATTGCCAGGTATGGTCCCTCCCGCAATTTCAGAGTAGGGATCCCCAGAAGAACTCCCACCAGCATGGATAGAAGGAGGGCGCAGGGAATCGTCAGCCAGAAATTCATGCCCACCTTGGACATCAGCACCGCTGATGTATATGCGCCCAGTCCGATGAAGGCAGCCTGGCCCAGATGGATCTGGCGCGTATAGCCGGATACCAGAACCAGGCCCAGCACGGCAATGGCGTTGATCAGGCATTGTACTCCAATGATTGTGTAATAGCTGCTGGAGAGGCATACCATAATAAAGGCGATCAGAAATATGGCTCTGATCATGTTTTTGCGCATCCCGCGATCCTTCAAAAATTTCATCATGTATCCCTCCCCGTCAATGCTTTGTCTTAACTCTTCGGAATATGCCGTACGGGAAGAATCCTAACACCACAATCCCCGCTGTGTATACGATAATGTCTTTATACCCTGAGGAAATGTAGGTCGCCCCCAGACATTCCACTATTCCCACCAGGACACCTCCGAAAATTGCGCCCACAAAGTTTCCCAGGCCTCCAATTACTGCCGCGATAAACGCTTTTAACGATACCTGCGCCCCCAGCTCCGCGGAGATGGTATACATGGGCCCGATCAGCATACCAGACACGCAGCCCAGCCCTGCCGAGATGGCAAAGGTGGCGGCGCGTGTGGCCAGCACGTTGACTCCCATAGCGGCAGCCGTCTCCGGACTTTCCTGGGCCATGCGGATCGCCAGCCCGAACCTTGTCTTGACGAAGAACAGCTGCAGAATCACCAGGATCAGGATTATGATTACAAAAATCACAAAGTTGTTTAAGGAGATTCTTGTTCCGGCGATCTCAAAGGATGCATCGGTAAATTTGAAATCCAGTCCATGAGGGAACGCGCCGAACAGCAGCAGCGCCACATTCTTGACAACTGTGGACAGCGACATCGAGACCAGCATAAACGTGATGGGCGATGTTTTTCTGAACCGGATAAAAAGGATTTTCTCAGTCAATATGCCGTACAGCATGGTAATGAAAAGGGTCAGCAGAAAGGCCGCCCAATATGGGATGCTGAAATACGACATAAAACAGAACAGCAGGATCGCGCCAATCATGATCGTGTCCGAGTGGGCAAAGTTCATGTAACCCAAGGCTTTGAATACCATGGACAAGCCCAGGGCGGCAAGCCCGTAAAACATACCGTAAGTGATGCCGTTGACCAGCTGTAAAATCAATAACCCCATACTCCACCTCGCAATGTGTTGATTGCCCCGTATACCCGTACAGCCCAGCGGCATATGCTGTGGGCTGTACGAACCATACAATTAATCAATTTTAACCGTATCGAAATAATCATATGTACGGCTTTCATTATTCGCAGTTACCAGATACACCGGGCTCTGGAGATTACCCGTGGCCGCATCCACGGACGCCATGCCTTTTAAGGTCTGGAAATCCTTCAGCGTGCGGATTCCCTCTGCGATGGCTTTTGGCTCCGCGCTTCCGGCCGCCTCAATGCCCTTAAAGATGATCATCATTCCGTCGTAACCCAGGGACGCAGTCAGGGAAGGTTCCATATTCCAGCGCTGGCGGTACCGTTCCACCCAGGCAGATACATATTCGTCGGGATTGTCGGCGTAAAAGCTGGTGGAAAGGATCGCCTTGTCACACAGACCGTTGCTCAGCTCAAACAATCTGGGATCGTTGACGCCAGGCCCGCAGAGATACTGGGGAGACCATCCCATATCGTTGGCCTGCTTCATGATCAGGGAAGCCGGTGTGGGCTGGCACCACATCAGAATTGCCTCGCAGC
The DNA here is from genome assembly GCF_046603895.1 of Enterocloster lavalensis. Classification (NCBI taxonomy): domain Bacteria; kingdom Bacillati; phylum Bacillota; class Clostridia; order Lachnospirales; family Lachnospiraceae; genus Enterocloster; species Enterocloster lavalensis. The sequence continues at coordinate 5,485,280 of NZ_CP176637.1, read as the reverse complement.
CCGCATCCTTGATCTTGGTGAGCTGAGCGGAAAAGTTCTGATCATCGCCCATAAATGAATCGCTGACCAGCTCCACGCCGTATTTGTCCGCGCAGGCCACTGCCGAATCATAGCCGCCCTTTCCATAGTCGTCGTTGGAATACAACACTCCAATCTTGTTCAGCTTCAGAGATTCACCCGCATATTTGATCAGCGCTTCCACCTGTAATCCGTCGTCCGGGGAACACCGGTTGATAAACGCATTTCCCGAAGCTCCGATTTTCGGTGATGTGGCCGGACACACGGCAGGTACCCCATACTCTGCCAGGATATCCAGTATCGCCATGGTCTCCGAGCTGGTCTGCGCCCCCTGAATCGCCACCACCTCATTCTGTGTGATCAGCTTTGTTGCAACGGTTGCCGCCTGAGCCGCCTGAGAGGCGCTGTCCTCGGAAATCAGAACCACTTCCATCCCCAGGATTCCACCCGCTGCGTTGATCTCCTCCACCGCCAGAGTCTCCCCCTGGATCTTCTCCTGGCCGTAGCTTGCAGCCCCGCCGGTCATGGGGTCAATACTGCCGATGTAAAGCTTTCCGCTGAAGGACCCTCCTGAGGTTTCTTCCTGTTTTGACGTCTCACCCGCGCCCGAACTGCCCTGGGCCTCGCTTTTTGCCTCTGTTCCCCCGCTCTGTTTCCCACAACCGGTCATGGCGGCGATCATTGCCACTGATAAAAGAACTGCCAAACATCTTCTTTTTTTCATAGTTTTCTTCTCCTTGTACGCTTTTGTTGTATGTTCGCTGCCCCAGGCAGGAAACAATCCCACTATGCCCCCAGATACTTATTCTTTACCTCATCGCTGGCCAGAAGTTCCTCCCCGGTTCCCTCCAGCGTCAGTCTGCCGACTTCCAGCACATATGCGTAGTTCGCAACCGACAGCGCCATCTCCGAGTTCTGCTCCACCACCAGGGACGGAATATGCCGCTCTCTGTGGATTCGGACCATGGTCTCAAAGGTGAAATCAATCAGGTTCGGCGCAAGCCCCATAGAAGGCTCGTCCAGCAGCAGGAGCTTGGGATCCGTCATCAGAGCCCGCCCCATGGCCAACATCTGCTGTTCCCCTCCCGACAAGGTCCCGGCCAGCTGCCGGTGGCGCTCCTTCAGCCGCGGAAACAGCTCATACACATAGTTGACATTCTCCTCAATGCGCTTTTTATCTTTCATGATGTAAGCGCCGCCCACCAGGTTTTCATACACGGAAATATTCTTAAAAATCCGCCTTCCCTCCGGGCACAAGGCGATGCCCGTCCGAATAACGTCCTTGGTGGGGATGGAGGTGATCTCCTTCCCGTCAAACACAATGGACCCGGACACCGGCGTGACAAGACCGGCGATGGAATTGATAAGGGTGGATTTGCCTGCCCCGTTGGCGCCGATAATCGCATAGATTCCATCATCTGGAATCGTGATGGTCACATCCTTCAACGCGCATATAACCCCGTAATAACAGGTTATATTTTTAATCTCCAGCATCGGCTTACCTCCTCTTCCCCAGATAGCATGCAATCACTTCCTCGTTGTTCTGTATGCTCTCGGGCCGTCCTTCGGCAATCACAGAGCCGGAGCTGAGTACCGTCAGCTGGTCGCAGAGGCTCATCACAAATTTCATGTGATGCTCGATCAGAAGGATTGTCCGGTTGTCCTCCTGGCGCATCTTGTGCACCAGCTGGGCTACCTCCTCACTCTCCTGCTCATTCATACCGGCCACCGGCTCATCCAGGAGTACCAGCTGCGGATCGGTAGCCAGAAGCCTGGCGATCTCCAACAGCCTGCGTTTCCCGTAGGGTAGATTCTTGGCCAGCGTATCCCGTTCTCCAATCAGACCCACAAATTCCAGCTGTCTTTCCGCTTCCTCGTATGCCTCCTGCTCCTCCCGCTTGAACCGCCTGGTCTCAAATATGGCCGAGGCCAGATTGTAGCCCGTGCGGACGCAATAACCGGTCATCACATTTTCAAGAGCCGTCATCTCAGGGAAAAGATTGACGTTTTGGAACGTCCGCCCCAGCCCGCTTAAGCTGATCACATTAGGCGCAAGGCCGCTGATCTTTTTGCCGTTGAAGATCACTTCCCCCGCAGTAGGAGCGTAGAAGCCGGTGATCACGTTGATCAGCGTGGTTTTTCCCGACCCGTTGGGGCCGATCAAACCGTGTATCTCTCCCTTGGGGACCGTCATGTTGACACTTTTGAGGGCGACCAGACCGCCGAAAAACATGTCGACTTTGTTTACTTCAAGCACAGAGACCTCCCATCCTTGCATTATAAAATCAGTTTCCGACAAAAAATTCAGCTGATTTTATAACAACAATCATCAATTCTTGTTAAATTCTAAATTTTTATTGATATTCACATTATAAACCCTCTAACTTGAGAATAAAAATACCATTATTTGATATCATTTATAATAAAATCGTATAGTTTTTCTCCCACTCCGTCCGGCATCTCAAAACGCCGTGCGCAGACGCTCCAGCTGTTCTTTTACATAAGCCCGAGGACATGCGTAGTTGAACCGCACAAAACCTCCCCCATTTTCGCCGAACCATCTTCCAATGTCCCCGATCACTCTGGCCTGTTCCAGCACCCGGCGGTATATTTCTTCCTCCTGCAATCCTGTGCCCCGGAAATCAAACCAAATCAGATAGGTTCCCTGGGGCGGAACGATTTTGATCTGCGGCAGGTGTTTCGCCAGATATTCCCTGGCAAATTCCACATTGCCATATATGTACTTCATCACCTCATCCACAAACGCGTCGCCATGATTATACGCTGCGGCCCCTGCCACCGGCCCGAAATTCTGAGTGGACGGAATCCGGTTGATGTCGTAGATGCGGTGTGCCAGGCGTTTCCGGTTCTGATCATCGGGTACGGTGAGCAGCGCCGAGGTGAGACCGGCAAGATTGAAGGTCTTGCTGGGACTGTGGGCCAGAATCATTTGACTGTAAAACTCAGGAAATTTTCCGCAGGTACAGAACTGTTGCCCGGGCATGATGAGATCGCCGTGAATCTCATCGCAAAATACTATCACCCCATTATTATAGCAAATCTCCAATGCCTGGAATAATTCCAATTTCTTCCATACCCGCCCCACCGGGTTATGAGGGCTGCACAAAATCATCAGCGTGTTGTTGGGATCCTTTGCCAACTGCTCCAGATTCTCATAGTCCATCCTGTAGTCGCCGTTTTCCTCAATCAACGGATTTTCAACTACCCGACGGTGATTGTTCTTCGGCCCTGCCGCAAATGGATAGTACACCGGGGATTGGATGATCACGCCTTCCCCCTCCCGGGTGAACTCCTGGATCACGTTGTTGATTGCGGTGACTACTCCCATGGAGTACAGCATCCACTCTGCCGGGCACTCCCAGCCGTACCGCCTGGAAAACCACTCTCTGGCCGCCTCCCGGAACACGTCGTTGGTATTCTCGTTGGAATAGCCGAATATCCCATGCTCCACCCGCCGGTGCAGGGCCTCCGTCACCTCCGGGATGCATTTGAAATCCATATCCGCCACCCACATCGGAAGCGAATTCTCCTCGTCGATGTCAAATTCCGCAAATCGTCCGCTGTACCGCTCCCATTTACTGCTGTAGGTGCAGCTGGCCGCGCTTCTGTCCACAATCTCATCGAAATTAAATCCCATTGCCCTTTCCTCCTGCTCTCTTCTCAACAGCGCTGCACCATATGGATTTCATCCATACGGCTGCCGTCGCGGTATAAGACTTCCGCCACTACGCGCCCCTCTCCCCGGATGAGCTTAGGTCTTCCGCACATTTCTTCCGCTGTTTCCTTCAGTTTTTCAATAGAAGTCACCGGAAGGCCCGCGCGCAAAAGCCGTTCTCTTAAATCGGGATTGTTGGGGTTTACCGCGATGCCGCACTGGGTTATCAACACGTCGACGGTGTGCCCCGGCGTGGACCGGCACAATACATTCTCGACGATCAGCGGAATCCTGGCTCTTATAAGGGGCGCTACGATCACCGTCATCTTAGCTCCCGCCGCGGTGTCGCAGTGCCCGCCGGAGCCTCCGATGATATACCCGTTGGAATCCGTGTGCACGTTGACATTAAACCCCAGATCAATCTGGGTTGCGCCCAGGACGACCACGTCCAAATGATCCGCCGCGCAGCTTTTCATGGCCGGGCTGGCATACCGGCTGGCTGATATCTCCTGATGCCCCGGATTCTCGCGGAGCGATTTTACCGCTCCCATATCAAAGCACTGAACATCCAGAATGGTGCTGAACAGGCCTTCCTCCATCATACGCACCAGATACTCTGTGATCCCGCCCATACAGAAACTGCCTCTGATATGGCCACGGATCATCGCCTCCCGCACATCTTTTGCCACTGCCAGGGAAATTCCACCCGCTCCGGTCTGAAAGGAGAAACCGTCCTTCAGATGCCCCGAATGAATAATTACCTGCGCCGCAAGCCTTGCAATTTTCAGGCCCACGGGATCTCTGGTGATCCTGGTCGTCCCTGAGACAATCCGGGAGGCATCCCCAATCCGGTCGATACACACCACGTAATCCACAAATCCCTCCTGGATTGACGCATCCTGCAGCGGATAGGGAACCAAATGGTCCGTAATCACCACAACCTTTTTCGCGTGGACTGCATCCGAACATGCGTATCCCAGAGACCCACAGGCCGATGGGCCGTATTTTCCGCTGCAATTCCCCATCTCATCCGCACAGGGAGCCGCAATAAACGCAATATCCACGTTGAGCGTGCCGTTATCCATATCGCCCGCCCTGCCTCCGTGGCTTCGGAATATCACCGGCTGGTCCAGAATCCCCTCCGACACCGCCCTGGCCACCGGGCCTGTCATATAATTAACCTCCAGCCCGGTTACCGTACGGTTTCGGATATGACCGATCAGAGGCTCATGGATGTCGAACAGAGAACTTGCATTTACCGTCAGGTTCTTAATCCCCAGAGAAGCGGCTGCCTCCATCACGCGGTTGAGAACGTAATCTCCATTCCGCAGATGATGGTGGAAAGAAATCCTCATTCCGTCCCGCAGTCCCGCCAGGACGACAGCCTGCCCGATTGTCTCCACTCTCTTAGTCAACCAAACCACCTCCAGCCATTGCGTTTTCCATCTCCACAATCTGCATTGCCCGCTTAACCACCGGCGCATCGATCATTTTCCCGTGTAGGGAAACAGCCCCCTTTCCCAGTCTGCCGCCCTCCGCGATGGCCTCAAGAATCTGGTGAGCGTAATCGATTTCCGCCTCAGACGGGGTAAAGACTTCGTTGATAATATCCACATGCCTCGGAGAGATCGCTGCCTTCCCAATAAAGCCCAGATCCCGGGCCAGCTGCGCATCCCGCCGCACTCCCTCCTCATCGTTCACATCCGTAAACGGCGTGTCATAAGCCTCGATCCGGCAGGCCCTGGCTGCGCAGACGATCCTGCTTCTGGCATAAAAAATCTCACCGCCCTCTTTGGTCCTCCTGGCATGCAGATCTGCCGTCAGATCCTCTCCGCCCAGGAACAGCCCGACGATCCTTTGGCTGCTCAATGCGATCTCACGGGCATTTTCAATCCCTTCCGCGGTCTCCAAAAGCGGCAGCAATCCGATCATCCCGGTTTTTACCCCGCATTTTTGTTCAACCTGTGTGATAAACACGTCCAATTCCCTGATATCCTCCGCGCTCCCCACCTTGGAAGGCATGAGCAAGCTGGGGTGGCTGGGCACGACCGCTTCGATATCCTCCCGCCAAAATTCCGAATCCAACGGATTGATCCGCACAATCACCTCGGATTTGCGGTAGAGCTTTTGATTCAGCACATTGCGCACCAGCGCCCGTGCTGCATCCTTCTGCCCCGGATCCACAGAATCCTCCAAATCCAAAATGACACTATCCGCTCCCAGCATATCACCGTTTATCAGCATATTGGGAGCGTTGCCCGGCAGAAACAACATGGTACGTCTCATTGCCTCTCACCTCCCCGCAATATGGCGGTCTCCAGCCTGGCCGCGATCACGCAGTCCAGCGCCCCCCTGTCATTGAGACAAATCCGGCCCTTTGTCACGGAAAAGTCAGCCAGCGTCAGATCCACAACCTTTTTTATGTCCTCATAAAACTGCCGTCTTACAGGTGATTCAATCACAATCTCCAGACAGTGATCACAGGGTTCAACCCGTACCAGAACATCGCTTGACTCCAGTGTTCCAGCCACCGCCTCTCTCACAATTCTCACAATTTATCCCCCTGCTTCAACTTTTTTTGAGCTAATTGCATTATATCATGGACAAATTTATAATAAAAATATTGGTTTTGCATAGTTTCTATATTGATTTTTATATAGTTTTACTATATAGTCTATTTAGTGACCACAGTATAAATAGAGGTGTAATATTATGAATCTGGAATACTACAAAAATTTTGTTGAAATCGTCGACAGCGGCAATTTTTCCGCCGCCTCACGAAAACTGATGATTGCCCAGCCCGCGCTCAGCAATCAGGTCAAGACGCTGGAAACCCTTTATAACACAAAACTTCTGATCCGCAATGCCCGTTCCGTGGATCTGACGGACGAGGGAAAGATTCTCTATAACCGCAGTAAATCCATCCTCACGCTTCTGGACACCACCCAAAAGGAGATCGCCTCCTGCGTTCAGGGTCAAAAGGGGACGCTCTGGCTGGGTATGTCCCCGGCTCTGCCGGATGCTTACATCACCAATCTCCTGTTGGCGTTCAACAAACAGTACCCGGAAATCACCTATGAGCTGTTCGAGGTCAACGCCGCACAGCTGGTGGAGCTGTTAAATAACGGAATCATAGAAGTCGGCATTATCCGGGCGTCGGGAAGCGACTATCCCACTCTCAGTTCCGCCCTCACGCTCTCCGAACAGATGGTCGCAGTTTACCCCAGAGAAAATCCCTGGCTTGCGCCTGATTTGAAAAAAATCCCCATCTCCATGTTGAAGGATGTTCCCCTCAGTATCTCGAAAGGCTTCCGCAAAATCCTCACCAACGCGTTTGTGAAGGAAGGACTGACCCCCAGCTTTTTCTGTGTCAGCACCACCCGGGTGGCCACGCTGATGTGGATGGAGGCTGGCGTGGCGGTAGCTGTGGTCCCCTCCTCCCTTCGGTACGACTATGGAAAAGAAGGCTACTGCTGCTGCCCCGTGGGGGACTCTCCCCTGTCCATCGACCGCAGTTTCGCCTATCTTAAGGGACGTAAATTATCAGCCATGGCGGAAACATTCCTGGATTTCTCCAGAAACATGTTCAGCGAAATCAATGGCTTGGAGCAATCTGATATATAAATATCATTATAGCAAATATAAAATACTCATAATTTTTTTATACCCAACGCTGTGATATACTGGCCTTATCAATCATGAAAAGGGGATATGGAAATGCCTAAGCAATGTGAGGAATACAATTTCTTGTTGTCCTGTACGATCCGGCAGCTGCACCAGCTGTACCAAAGCAGGGAACTGTCGCCGGTGGAAGTCACAGCGTATTTGCTGCGCGCGGCAGAGGCCTCCCAGCCGCACATCAATTTCTTCATCCGTTTCACCCCGGAGCGCGCGCTGGCGGAGGCCAGGCGCGCAGAAGCGATCTTTATGTCCAAAGCCCCGGCCACGCTTCTGACCGGAATTCCTTATAATGTGAAGGATCTGATCAATGTCGCTCACACACCCACCACCCTGGCGTGCGAGGCCTATTACGACAATATCGCTTCGGAGGATTCTGCCGTGGTGGAACGGCTTACAGCCGCCGGAGCCGTACTCATGGGCAAGACCAACACGTCTCAGCTGGCCATGGGGCCCACCAACGAGGTGTCCAGCTTTGGCCCAGTGCGCAATCCCAGAAATCCGCGCCACATTGCCGGTGGCTCCAGCGGTGGGTCGGGCGCCTCCGTGGCCGCAGGCCTCTCCACCTTTTCCATTGGAACGGATCAGGGCGGTTCCATCCGCATTCCCTCCGCCTGCTCCGGAGTTGTGGGCATAAAGCCCACTCACGGGCGCATCAGCTACTACGGGACCGCTTCCGCCAGCCACCTGTGCGACCACCTTGGGCCTCTGACCCGCACGGTGGACGACAACGCCGCCGTACTGTCCTGTGCCGGTGGATATGATCCCCGCCACAAATATTCCCTGAACAGGCCCGCAGAGGACTTCTCCCGCCTGATCGGAACGCCCCTGCGCGGCATGAGTGTTTTGGCTCCCTTGGACTTCTGTCTGACAGATACCGATCCGCTGATCGCCAAGGAGTTTCTCTCGGTCTTAGAAATTCTGCGCACAGAGGGAGTGCGCGTCAAAGAGGCGGCGCTTCCCGATCTGTCGGATTATTGGACGGCTCATCAGATCATCTTCATGGCGGGCAACCAGTACAATAACCGGCAGGTGATCGACAACCACCCGGACGCGCTGGACCCGGAAACTTATAAGCGCCTGAAAGCCGGGCACGTCTCCGCGGAGGAGTATTACCGGTCCGTGGAATTGAAAGACAAGTTTGAACAATTATTCTCAGAACTTATGGAGGGCTGCGATTTTATGCTCACTCCCACAATTCCGGTGTTCCCCTGCGCCCTGGGGCAGGACCACATCGAACTGAACGGCAGAAACCACGCCATCCATCCTATGTATTCGAGATACACCTGGTTCTGCAATTATCTGGGAATCCCGGCCCTTTCGGTTCCCTGCGGTATGAACAGCGACAGCCTTCCCTGTGCCGTCCAGATCATCGGACGATGGGGCGACGAGGCGTTGCTCTATCAAATAGGCGCCGCTCTGGAAGATCAACTGGGAGTTTTACCGCCGCCGGATCCGGCCAATTATCTGATTTAACCGAAAAAGGGAGGCCACAGATGAATCGATCACCTGGACCTCCTTTTTCGTCTCTTCCGTCAGCCTTCAGACGGGTACAGCCTGTTGATCTGCTCTCTGCCCTTCTCCCTGATATTCCGGTAGATACTGTTGCCTTTCGTGTCAATCCCCACCACCAGAGGACCGAAACAATCGGCTTCAAGATCCCACATCGCCTCCGGGATTCCCAGCTCAATCCAGTTTACGTCGTTGACCTTCCGGATTCCCTCCGCCAGTTTAGCGGCGCAGCCTGGCGCGGCCTGGAAATAAACGTATCCGTACTGTGCGCAGGCTCTTTCCGTATCTTCAGCCATCCCGCCTTTTCCGATCAAAGCGCGCACTCCCAGACCGCCCACGAAATCGGCATAGGCCTCCATTCGGATGCTGGTAGTCGGTCCCACGATATCCACATACCAATCCCCCGCCTCGTCTTTTAACGCTACCGGTCCGGCATGGAACAGTACGGCGCCGTGAATATCCTTCGGCAGCGCAGCCCCCTGGGAACACAGTTCTTTCAACCGTAGATGTCCCATATCCCGGCATGTCAGCATACTGCCGGAGAGATATACAACATCCCCGACCTCCAAACTGCGCACATCTTCTTCACTCAGCGGTGTGGTTAAACGTTTCTTTTCCATTCCTGTCCCTCCCTCACAGTAATTTTTCCAGACGGCCGTCGTCGTACAATCGGAATCCAGCCCGCCTTGCGACCCAACAGTGGAAATTGATGGCAATGGGCTGAACTGCCGTGTGGGTATGTGCCTTGGCGATCTTTACCGCCAGGCAGCAAGTATCCCCGCCGATTCCCGCAGCGCCCACTCCAAGACTGTTGATCGCCTCCTTCAGTTCCTCTTCCCACCCAGCCAGAACCGGGTCCGGATTCGTATCGTCCCATCGCCTGCAGCTGATCGCCTTTCTGCTCAGCTTTGCGGCAATATCCATCTGACCGCCCAGACCCACGCCGATTCCAAAAGGAGTACAGGGCTTCCCGCCTGCAGCCAGAGCCGTTTCCACAATAAAGCGTTTCAGACCAGAAAAGTTTTTACCGAATTTAGCCGGCGGCATGATTTGCATGGCGTTGCCCAGCTCTGCCCCGCATCCTTTGAAGCTGATGATAAAATCGATGTATGTTTGCCCGGGATTGTACTCATATTCAATATTGGGTATGCCCAGGCCCGTGTTGGTGCCGTCGTTATGCCGTGTCACCGCATCTACCAGACTGGGGCGGAGATATCCTTTCTTTGTGGCATCCACCACGGCCCGCTCCACGGCGCAAGCCACGCCAAGAGGCATATTGACATCGCCAAAAGACAACCAGCTGGTGGGATATCCCGGAGACTGGCAGATCCCTTTGTCCTTCTCCCCAGCGATTCGGACGTTGTCCAGCATAGCCGCCAGTATACTCTGCGCAGTAGGGTTTGTCTCCCGCACATATGCTTGTTCCAGTATCTGCAGCACGTCCTCCGAAATTTCCGTACATGCACGCAGAACCGTTTTGTAGACGAGTGATTCGATTCTTTCCTGATTTGGGTTCATAAGCAGATTCCTTTCCTGAGAATACCGTTTGATGTTACTGTGATTCACTTCGAATGAGATCAGTATAACACAGAAAAAATGCCAATAAAAATACACGAATTAAATACAAGCTATAATAATATTGTATGGTTTTTTCAGAAATCTCCCCTCCGGAAAGCTAATTAAAAACCATATAGTTTCTATTCAGAATCCGTATTTTTATAATTCTTCAATCTGTGATAAGATTTGACTAACACTTGGAAACGGAGGGTGCGGACATGGAAAAAATCATTCGCTTAAACCTGCCTGTCACAGATGATTCTGTCATTGAAACCTTAAGGGCCGGAACGCGGGTGCTGGTGAACGGCACCATCTACGTGGGCAGGGATGCTGCGCATAAACGGATGATTCAGGCCCTGGCGGCCGGAGAACCGCTGCCGGTCGACGTGCGCAATCAGGCCATCTACTATATGGGACCGGCCCCCACTCCTCTTGGAAAAATGTGCGGCTCCGCCGGACCTACCAGCAGTTACCGGATGGACGCCTATTCTCCCCAGCTGCTGGAACTGGGACTGAAGGTAATGATCGGCAAAGGGCGGCGTTCCGATGACGTGATTAAAGCCATGAAACAGTTTAAAGCCGTATATCTGGTCACCACAGGAGGCGCCGCTGCTCTGATCTCCAAAACCATTGTCAGCCAGGAAATCGTAGCATATGCAGATTTGGGCCCGGAGGCGCTGCGACGGCTGGTGGTTAAGGATTTTCCTGCGATTGTCGCCATCGACTCAAAGGGCGCCAATCTGTATGTGACCGGTCAGGAACAGTACAAACGCGAATTAAATGTAAGATAGACGAGATGTGGAGAGGGAAGGCATATGGTTCGGGAAGTATGTGCAGATCAAATTAAAGAAGTGGTGCGTGATTTATTTCTGAAGGCAAATTATGAGATCGGCGACGACATATCCAGGACGGTTGAACAGGCATTAAAAAACGAGGAGTCGCCCATCGGCTGTCAAGTCCTGCGTGATATTGCAAATAACAACCGGATTGCCGCAGCCGAGCGGATGGCAATCTGCCAGGATACCGGAATGGCCTTTATTTTCGCTCAGGTCGGCCAGGATGTGCACATCACCGGCGGTCATTATGAGGAAGCCATCAACGAAGGCGTGAGAAGCGCTTATACCCAAGGATATCTGCGCAAGTCCGTGGTGGACGATCCGCTCTTTGACCGGAAAAATACCCGGGACAACACGCCCGCCATCATCTATACGGACATCGTTCCCGGAGACCGGATCCGTATCACTGCCAGCGCGAAAGGATTCGGAAGTGAAAACATGAGCAGAATCCGGATGATGACTCCGGCCGAAGGGGTGGCTGGCGTGTTGGACTTCATTTTAGAGACCGTTCAACTGGCTGGTCCCAACGCCTGTCCCCCGGTGATCGTGGGCGTATGCGTGGGCGGCAGTATGGACAAGGCGGCTCTACTGGCCAAGAAGGCGACGATCCGCGGTGTGGGAACCTGCCATCCGGATCCGCGCTACGCCGGTCTGGAGCGGGAAGCCCTTGAGCGGATCAATGATTCCGGAATCGGTCCTGGGGGATTAGGAGGCCGTACCACCGCCCTGGCCGTCAATATCGAGTATTTTCCCACCCATATAGCCAGTATTCCAGTGGCGGTCAACCTGTGCTGCCACGCCTCACGCCATGCGGAGGCTGTCATATAAAAATCACGGAACCACAAGGAAAGGGGATCAATATGCAACGTTTTTCAGAAACCAGAAATCAGGAAGAATTTCAAAATAAGCTTCAGGCCGCCATGGAAGAACAGGGCCTGGATTCGCTGATTCTCACCACTCCTCAGAATGTTTACTACGCCACCGGCTATTTGTCTCCCTTCATGTACAATGGATCTAATCCGGCCGGAACCGACATTGCAGTGGTAAACCGAACCGGCAAGGTTCATCTTGTAGTGGGCCAGTTTTCCCAGGGCGGAGCCGAGGAGCAGACAAAAGGAACCGTGGAAATCATCGGATACCCTACCTGGATTTTCATTGAAGATTACATCAATCCCAATGAGAAAAAAAAGGATGTTCAGCCCGACGCCTACAAAACGTACCGCCTTGCGGCAGATGCAGCCCGACAGTACCGGGACGGCGGAAAAGTGGGCATCGAAGCCGGGCACATTCCCTATGACAAATACCTGTTTTTACAGGACTACCTGGGGACGGAAAATCTGGTGGATGCCAGCGGGCTGATGATAAAGGTCAGATCCATCAAAACCCCCTGGGAAATTGACATTCTCCGCTGTTCCGCCCAGATTGCCGAGAAGATGATGAATTATGTGATGGAGCGCACCGAAACCGGCATGACGGAAGCCGATTTAAATAAAATGTGGCATCAAAGCGCCTGGGAATTTACCGGCGGCCATGAGATCGTCTACGCATACCAGGCACACCCCCCCGGAACCGGATTCTGGGCAAGCGCCATTTCCAGGGAACGTCCGCTGGAGGACGGGGATATCGTCCGGCTGGACGGCGGAATCAACCTCTACGGCTATCTGTCCGATCTGGGCAGAACGTATGCGGTAGGCAATAAAGTCGCACCGGAGCGGCAGGCCATTTTTGACACATTGCTGGCGGCGCGGGATGCCGGAATCGCCCGAATGGTTCCGGGAACAAGACTGTGCGATGTATTCCACACGGTCATGAAGGTTTGTGTGGAAGGCGCGCTGCCCCAGTATGTGAGAGGACACTGTGGGCACAGCATAAGCCTTGGTCCCACCGAAGAGTTCCCGATGCTGAGCCCGGACAACGAGACGGTATTAAAGCCCGGCATGGTATTCTGCTTTGAAACTCCTTATTACAGCACAAAATATAACTCCTACAATCTGGAGGACACCCTGGTGATAACAGAAAACGGACACGAACTGTTTACCAATACCAACCGGTCTCTATTTGTAAAATAACGGTAATTGTTACAAGAAACAGGGGCGGACGCGTTTTATATTACGTGTCCGCCCCAAAACTCTGTCACATGCAGTTCAAATTCCTTTTCCTCACCTCAACTCCACCCCATTCTTCTCCACATCCAGCCTCTCCGGCATATTCTCAATCCGGATCCGCCCGTCGGTTGTGACCGGGACCAAAACTCCGTTTTCGCTGTGGCGCTCAATGTAGGCGATGACCGCGTCGATGATGTTGGGCTGTTCGACGGCCCAGTCCGTGATCTGGCGGTACTGCTCCTCGTAGGTGTCCAGGTTCAGATCGAACATCCGGCTGGCTGCCCCGCTCTCCGGGTCGAACGTCCGGTAGATGGCGATGCCGTCCGGCAGCTTCCCGGGCTTTTCCGCCGGGATGAGGGTGAAGGCCTCCCATAGGTCCCTTCCCCCAAGCTCATAGTCCGTGGTCGTGACCGTGTACCATGCCTCTGGGTCCAGCGGTTCCCCGTTTGCCAGGCGCACATCACGAATCTGCGCCCCTGCGCCGTACCCGCTCTCATCCACCGGCTCGTAGGCGATGGTGTAGGTAAAGCCGGAGGGAATCACCATCCCCCCGTATACGCCGGACTGGTCCGCCCGCACCGTGCTTACCAGGTTGTTGGTGGACAGAATGGAAATGAGGTTGGCTCCCTTGCAGCGCACGGTAACCACGTGGTTGCTCAGGCCGTAGAGCATGGCCGTGGCCAGGTCGGACTCGGTGATCTCCCCCGCCTCCAGCCCCGCCGTCAGCGCTCCGGCGTTGACAACGGCAAGATCCGCGCCCGTGTACTCGCGCATCGCATCGGCCAGCAGATTCCCCAGCGCCGATTCGTTGGAGCGCGAGAAAATGCGAACGTATCCGTATTCCTTTTCCGTGTACCCCACCACCCGGTCCGGCACCTCGTACGGATTTTGTCCCGTAATCCGGTAATCCTCCAGCACGGCCAGTATGTCCTCCGCCGCCCCAATGTCCTTGTAGGCGGAACCGCCGCTTAACCCCGCGTAATATTTCTGGTCACAGAGAGAATGGCGCAGTGCGAAGGTGAAAAGACTTGAGCCGTAAAACTGGTACGGGGTTTTGATCACGGAGTTTTCCGTCAGGCACTGGTAAACCTCCGGGTGCCGTTCCTGAAAAAAGCTGTATTCCAGGGCGTCGTCCCGGCGGTAATAGGTGGTGGCTCCGGCCGGAACCGAGGCGCTGTAATACTCCGGCGCAAACTCCGTGGAGGCCACGTACTCCAGATACAGGCGGCTGGCCTGCAGGGTGGCCTCGTCGGTGACGTTGGCGTTAATCCCCAGATACCAGTCCCCGTTGGTGGCCAGCCAGCTTTCCCCGCGGGTTTTCCCCATATAGGGGATAAACACAAAATCTTCCGCAGGCACATAGATCTGCCGCCCGTCCTTCGCCACCCGGAAGCTGGGAACGCCGTTCACTTCGGTGAGCTTATCCTCGAACCGGACGGCAAAATCCACATAGCTGACCGAGCACATCAGCGCGTCCCCCCGGATTACCTCCTGCAGATTCTGGGAATCGCTGGTCAGAAAATCGCTGCTCTGGCACAGCCCCATCGCCTTCAGCTCCTCAAGCTCCCGCAACACCCGGACGAAGGCCGGATCCTGAAAGGAAACCGCCGATGGATCGCGCCGGTACTGGCTCAGCCACTGCACATAAGCGCTGTCCGTGTACGCGTCCAGAAAAAACGGCATGGCCCCCAGAGCCGCCCTCTCATCGTAGAGCATCCCAAAGGCGTAAGCCCTCACCCCGGTCTCCTCCCTGCTCTCCTGAAGCCTGCCGCAGAGCGCGGCGAACTCGTCCTGAGTCCGCGGAAGCTCATGGCCCAGCTCCGTCAAAAGCCGCTGATTGACCATCAGACCGGAGATATACCCGTTGCCCACCGGCAGCGCATAAACCTTTCCGCCCACCTCCGCATCGCTCAGGGCGCTGATCATATAATTCTTTAAAAACGGCTCGGAGGTCAGATCCTTCAGATAACCGTTCTGCACGTAAGTGTAATAGTCCTGGGTGTAGAGAATTTCAGGCCCGCCTCCCCCGCGCACCGCCGCCAGCTGGGCGTTCTCCATCTTGGGGGCGATTTCGTAGGTGCTCTCAATGGTCACGTTTGGCATGGTGCGGCGGATATACTCCTCCGCCCGCTCCATACTGACCGTTTCCCCCAGGGTATTGTATACATGAAGCGTCACCGGCGTCTCGTTCAGCCCGGCCCCACTCTGATGTTGCGGGTTTGTCTCCGTAACATCCGGGGCTTTCGCGCACCCGGCCGCCACCGTCACAAGCAGCGCCAGCAGAACGCCGGTTCCAACCCGTTTTCTCATACTGTACCTTCCTCTCTCACTGCGTCCGTTTCCTTATTCCTAGCCCGCGCCCGTCAGAGCAGCAAACCCCGCAGCTTTTCCATGTCGATGGGTTTTGAAAGAACCGCCCCGAATCCCGCCCGGGCGGCCTCCCCGCGCACTTCGTCTTCGCTGCTGGCTGTCAGCGCGATGACCGGAACCGCTGCGGCGCTGGGTTTCCCGCTGCCCCGGATCGCGGCCGCGGCCTCAAAGCCGTCCATCACCGGCATGTGCAGGTCCAGCAAAATGGCGTCATAAGTGTGATCGGGAGCGCTCAGGTAGGCGCTTAAGGCCTGGCTGCCGTTTTCCACCGCCTCCACGGTCTGCCCGTCCATCCGAATCAGCTCTACGGCGATTTCCCGGCTGACTTCATTGTCCTCGGCCAGCAGCAGATGCAGGGGACGCCCTTCCCTCCGGACCCGGTTTATTTCCCGGGTCAGAACGGTAAAGTCGATGGGCTTTGACACAAAGCCGTTCATCCCTGCCGCCAGCGCTTCCCTCCGGTCCTCCTCAAAGGCATTTGCCGTCAGGGCGATGATGGGAATGTCCGCCGCCTGGGGATGGCTGCTCCCCCGTATTCTGCGGGCCGCATCCAGACCTCCCAGAACCGGCATCTGCAGATCCATCAGGATCACGTCGTAGGTGTGTTCCGGCGCCTGGAGAAACGCCGCGCAGCCCTCTTCGCCGTTGCGGGCTTTGTCCACCTGCGCTCCCAGGTGGCCTGTGAGCATCTCCACGGCGATCTCCATATTCATCGCATTGTCCTCCACCAGCAGCAGGCGCAGGCCGCTCAATTCCCCGCTCAGGCTTCCGGCTGCGTCCTCGCTCTGGCCCATCAGAGCGGTGATCTTCCGGTAAAGGCTCATTCGGAAGAGCGGCAGCGGGATTGTCTGGGTAAATTCTTCCCGCTTCATCTGCCCGCACAGCTCCTGTTCGTCGGGCTTCAGCCCCAGAAGCAGCCGCGTGTCCCCGCCCAACTCCGTCCGCAGGCGGTCGCCGCTCAGGGTCCGGTCGAACCGAAGCAGCTTATAGGGGATAAAAGCCAGGGCAAACGGCCTCCCCGCCTCCCGCTGCTCTGCCGCCAGGGCCACTGCGTCCGCGTACCCCACCTTGCAGACGGCGTCCACGCCGATTTCGCTCAGCTTGCGCACCGCGTCCACGCATTTTTCCTCGCTGCCCGGCTCGCCGATCACTAACATACGGCAGCCTGCGGCCAGCGGAATCTGACGGCTGCTCAGCCGGACGGAGATTTCCACCGTAAATGTGGTCCCCTTGCCGGGCTCGCTCTCCACATGGATGGAGCCGCCCATGAGATCCACGATCCGCTTCGTGATGGCCATACCCAGACCCGTGCCCTGGACGCCCTGGCTGTAGGCGTTCTGTTCCCGGGTGAACATTTCAAAAATATGGCTCAAATATTCCCGGCTCATGCCCACGCCCGTGTCGCTGACCCGGAACACAAAACGGGCGGACGCCGGATCCGGAGAGGGCATTTCCGTGATTTCAAGGTAGATTTCCCCGCCTTTGGGCGTAAACTTCACCGCGTTGCCCAGCACATTGGTGAGCACCTGGCCAAGGCGCACTGTATCGCCGCACAGAAGCTCATGGGTAATGTTCCAGGCGTTCACGTCAAAATGCTGTCCGCGCACGCTGGTCTGGGACTGAGTCACCGTCACCACGCCTGCCAGCCACTCGCCCAGCTCGAACTCCGTCTCGGCCAGCTGCATTTTGCCGGACTCAATTTTGGACATATCCAACACGTCGTTGATCAGCCCCAGCAGCAGCTGGGAGGAGTTGGCGATCTTCTGCAGGCACTCCATCACCTTTTTGCTGTCATTTGGCGAACAGAGGGCCAGATTGGTCAGGCCGATCACCGCGTTTAAGGGCGTGCGGATGTCGTGGCTCATGCTGGCCAAAAAGGTGCTCTTGGCGGCGCCCGCGCGCTCCTCGTTTAACAGGGCTTCCTCCAGACGCCTGCGCGACTGCACGCTTTCCGTGATGTCCTCCAGCGTCAGGGTGATAAAGCTCTGGCTGCTGTCCTGCTCTGCGATCCGGTAGGCGTTCAGAGCCAGAATGATATCCGCCTGCGTGTCCGGCCGCGTAAAATGCATGCTCAGACTGCCGCTGCTCTTCCTGCCCTCGCGGACCTCCCGCACCAGCTCCAGAACCGCCTGGCGGTCCCGGGGAGCCACGCAGCCCAGGGTTCTCTCGTCGATGATATTGTCAAATGTATCTTCAATCCCCAGCACCTTTTCCGTGTTGCGGGAGGCGTACTCGATGGCGCCCGTCCCGCTGTCCGCAATGACAATCACATTGGGCACATAGCGGGTCATCAGATTGAACAGCCGGTCCCTGCGCACAGCCTCCCGTGAGGCGTTGGCGCGCACCACGAACACCAGCATGACCACGATCACCCCAAACATCCCCAGCATCAGCACAATGATAAACATGGTCAGTTCAATGGTTTTCTGGTTGATCCGGGCCGCGTCCGCGGTGATGTAGTCGTAGGAGACGCAGGAAATGAAATTCCAGCCGGTCTGGGGGATGGGCGCGTAGACGAGTTCGTAGCGCGCTTCCCCGAAATACAGCTCCGCGCTGCCGCTTTGCTGCGCTTGAAAGTCGGAGAGCACCTGTTCATAACCGCTCTTGCCCTGGGCGTCCGGCGTGAAAAAACCGGCGTTTTTTGGATTTTCCCGGAAATACGCGAACAGGTTCAGGGATTCCTCCACCTCCTTTGACACATGGGTGCTGGAGAGCATCAGGCCGGAATCCGTGGTGATCATATAGGAGGCGTTGTCCCCGAAAATGGCGGAGTCGTACAGTGCTTCAAACGAATCCTGGCTGTAGATACCGATCAGAATCACGGAGCCTGCGCGGCAGGAAAATGCCACCACATCCTTGCCGGAGGCGCTGAAGGGATCTGAGATAAAGCTGATGGCCGATCCGTCCGGGCTGGAAATACAGTCCACATACGCCTGGCTGGAGTAGAGGTTGATGGGCTTGATATAACTGCCCTGGCTGTAGATTCCCCGGCCGGATTCATTTAACAGAACACAGTAGTCAAAGACCGAGATCTGGTTGAAATCCCGGATGTAATTGCGGTCGTCCGGGCTGATCTCGTCCGCGGCCGTAAAGCCGTTCTCCTTCAGCTCCTCGGACATGCCGATGCCCAGCACGCGTATCTCGTGCCGGCAGTGGTCAAAACCTTCTGTAGTTTTGGAAATCAGTGTGCTGGTCGTCTCCTTGAGCGCGGAGATATTGGAGTCGATGATGCGGTCATAGATATCGCTTCGGTAGCCCCCCAGAAAGTAGGACAGCGCCAGATAGAACACCAGCGCCAGGGCAATACCGACCGTGACGGTCACCGGCAGGGAAAACTTATGCTTTTTTCGATTTCGGTCCATCTGCCGTACCTCACTTTTGATAAACGATTGTGGCGCTATAACACCCATTATAGGGTTCCTTAGGCCGTTTGTCAAACAATGGGCCGCAGAGACCCATTGCATTCAACGAATGGTCCGCCAACGGCCCACTGCATCCCAACAATGGCCCGCCGAAACAATCGGCAGGCCATTCCATTCAGTTTGGGCGGCCCCAATCCCCCCAGCTGCGGGGCAGGGCCGCCCATCCGCTCATCAGTCTTTCACATGTTCCATATAAGCCAGCGCCGCCTCCAGGCAGCCGTCCACTCCGGTTCTGCCGGTGTTCAGACAGAGGTCGTACCCCTCCATCTCCCCCCAGTCCTTGGTGGAATAGTATTCGTGGTAGGCCTTGCGCTTGCGGTCCACGGAAATGATCCGTTTCTCCACCTGATCCCCGGAGAGCTCCGGGTGAAGCCCGGCGATCCGCTCCCTGCGCCGGTCCATTCCGGCGTAGATAAAGAGATGAACGGCGTCCGGCAGAATGGCATCCGCGCAGCGCCCGACGATCACGCAGGGACCTTTGGCCGCCAGATCCAGAATCACGCGGCACTGGGCTGCGTACAGCTTCTGGGTCATGGCGATCTGGTAATCCGGCGGCACGTCCCGCAGCGAATAATTGTCCAGATCCGGCTCCACCTCGTCGTAAGCCTCCAGCACCGCAGTCTCGATCTTTCCCTCCCTGGCGATCATACCCACCAGCTCCTTGTCGTAGAAGGGAATCCCCAAACGCGCTGCCAGCTTCTCCCCCAACTCCCGTCCTCCGCTGCCATACTGGCGGCTGATTGTAATCACTCTGTTCATAAATCCCAACCTCCTTTTCCCCAATGTTCAGTTTCCGTACTGCATTTATGTCAGACCGCCGTCAGGGGCGGCGGTTCTGGTCCCAATGACGGCCCACGCTCACCGCGTACTTGACCACGTTGTCCCGCTTCTCCTCAAACACCCGGTATGCTTCCAAAATGTGGTCCAGATCCGTGCGGTGGGTGATCAGACAGCCGGTGTCAAGCCTGCCCTCCGCGATCAGCTCCATGATCTCCCTACAACGGCAGCCGTCCACCCCTCCGGTCTTAAAGACCAGGTTTTTACCGTACATCTGCGGCAGCGGCAGGCTTTGGTCCTCCTCGTACATGGCGATCACGCAGACCACCGCGTTGGGGCGGGCGATCTGCCAGGCCATTTCAAAGGTCCGCTCTCCGCCTGCGGCCTCCATCACGCAGTCCGCGCCCCGGCCGCCGGTAAGCGCCAGAATCTCCGGCTTCACATCGCACTCCAAGGGGTTTAAAACCACGTCCGCCAGGCCGTTCTCCCGGGCCAGCCGAAGCCTTTCGGGATCCACGTCCACGGCGACGATGTGGGCGGGCTCGTACAGCTTCGCGCACATCATGGCGCACAGCCCGGTGGGACCCGCGCCGATCACCGCCACCGTGTCCCCCTTGCGAATCTCCCCAAGCCCGGCTCCCCAGTAGCCGGTGGAAAGTAAATCCCCGGTAAACAGGGCCGCCTCGTCGGTCACGCTGTCCGGGATCGCCATCAGTCCGTTGTCCGCGTAGGGGATGCGCACGTACTCGGCCTGGCCGCCGTCGATCCGGCAGCCCAGGGACCATCCGCCCTGGGGATCGGCGCAGTTGTTCACATAACCCCGGCGGCAGTAAAAGCACTCCCCGCAGAAGGTTTCCACGTTCACCGCAACCCGGTCTCCCGGCCGGAAGCGGCAAACGCCCGCGCCCACCTGCTCCACAACGCCCACAAACTCATGGCCCAGAATCACTCCCGGAACCGCCCTGGGCACTGCCCCATGTTTGATGTGGATATCGCTGGAGCAGATGGTGGTCAGGGTAACGCGCACCAGCGCATCCCCCGGCTCCTGTAATACGGGCATCGGCCGTTCCTCCAGCCCGATCTCTCCCACGCCTTGAAACACAACTGCTTTCATGATTCCTTCCCCGCCGTTTTCCCGGGCTTAAGAGCCCTGAATTTCGAAAAAGCCGCCCCGGGACACCGGGACGGCCTTCCTGTTTCTTCCATTTTATCATACCAACCGCTGCTGTGCAATGACAGAGACGTTAAAAACTAATACCAATAGGGTTCCCAATCCGTCACAAGCCTTGTGAGCGCTTCCATATAGAAGTAATCTCCCCATGTGTTGCACTCGTCCACGCCCCGGTCCGTGCAGGGGTTCCCGGCGCTGGCTCTGGCGTAGGTACCGTGAAGGAGAAGGCCGTTGGACTCGCCGGAGCACTTGACCGCGCACCGCTCGCTGAGCGCTTTCACCAGACGCCCGGCCATATCCCGGTAGTAAGCGGCTTCCTCCGCCTCCATGAACTTCGCCATCTCCAGCATTCCGCAGGCGGCGATGGCAGCGGAGGAGGAATCCCTCGGCTCCCCGCTTCCGTCGTCAAAATCGAAATCCCAGTAGGGAATCAGATCCGACGGCAGATGCGCCAGGAAATAGTCCGTCACCTTCCGGAACACATCCATGTACGCTGCATTTTTCTCGATCCGGTAGCTCAATGCGCTTCCGTAGATCCCCCAGGCCTGGCCGCGGCTCCAGGCGGAGCCGTCCCGGTTGCCCTGGTGGGTGACGCCCTTCACGGGCGCCCCGGTTTCCGGGTCGAAGAAATACGTGTGGTAGGTGCTGTGGTCCGGCCGGATCACGCAGTTCATGGCCGTCCGGATGTGGGCCTCTGCCTTTTCCCGGTACCGTTTGTCCCCGGTGGTCTCGCTGGCCCAGAACAGCAGCGGCATGTTGAGAAGGCAGTCGATGATCAGGCGGTAATTGTCCCTGGCTCCCAGCTGGCCCCACGCCTGGAAAAACTGTCCCTTTTCCTGGAATCTCCCCATCAAGTTGTCCGCCGCCAGCAGCGCGGCCTCTCTGGCGGTCTCATTGCCCGTCAGACGGTAGGCCGCCACGCAGGAGGGGGTGTAGAGAAATCCCATGTCGTGGTTGTCCACATCCACCCGCTCCCGGATGCGCTTTAAGAACGATTCCGCCTGTATGGTTCCGGCTTCCCGGAAAACAGCCTCGCCGGTCCGCTCGTAGGCCAGCCATATTTCCCCGGTCCAAAATCCTGTGGTCCACTCCCGGTTGTCGCTCTGGGGATAGAAATTGTTCCGGCTGTTGGAGTCCGGAAAACAGTGGGTGAAGGTCTTTAAATTTTCCCGCACCAGATCCACCGCCAGGTCCAGGCAGGCCCCGGCCTCCCCCTTTTCCATGATTTTATAAGTCTTTAAACTGTCCTTTGTCTGCATTGTCCGCTCCTTTACTATATGCGCATGTTACCACTGGAGAACGGTCAACCGGCTTCCCGGCTCTGCCTCGTCCAGAACCATCACGCGCCCCAGGCCGTAATGGCCGTCCGCGCCGATGTACTCGCCGTCCGCACCCGTTTCCAGATGGTTCAGGATGATCAGCCAGGAATGCCTGCCGTCCCGGATCCGCAGTCCCTCCGCTTCCCCGTCCCCGAGCTGTCTGCCCGTGACAGGGGCTGTGACCGGCACCCGCTCCACCGTGTAGGGATTGGGATCGCCCGCCTCGTATCCGGCGGCCACCGTGATCATGGAGACAAACAGAGGCGCTTCCCTCCACAGGCTGACGCAGGGCGCGTATTCCAGCTGGTTGTAGTGAAATGAAACCGGCGTCTCCTCCAGCTCCATTCCCTCCGCTCCTCCGCCCTCGGACGGTTTTAACCGGTAAAACGCGGTTTCCGCCCTGGCTCCGCGGTAGAGGAAGCCGTCCTCCCCCAGTTCCACGCTTCCGGCCGGGTTCAGATGGAACACCTGGCCGCACACATGGGTTCCGGCCCCGTAGAACTCATCCGCAATCACATGGATCCGGGAGCCGATGGAGAGGAGCCTGCGGTTTACCAGAACTCCGGCTGGCAGATACCCCAGATGGGAGCCCTGTAAAAATGTATACGGCCCCTTTTTGCACCAGTCCCGGGCAGCGGGCGCCGTCCGCCCCTTCACCTCCCAGGAACCCGCGCACTGGGTGTATTCCTGCCAGTCCACCACCGGCACATTGTGGGCGCAGGAGGATTTGAGCTGCCTGCGCAGGCTTCCGTCCACGTAGGTGTAGCGGCCGGAATCGATGAGCACGTCCTCCCCGGCCACGCAAAGATCCACGTGGAGCTTGTCAAAGTGGCCGTGTCCGCCTCCCAGGGAACCGCATTTAAAATGCAGATAGTCCCCATCCCAGCCCCAGCCGGACCGCAGGCACCAGTTTCCGCTCTGCTCCATGGGGTAAAAGAGCCGTTCCGGCGCTTTGGACTTCATACTCCGATACTCCAGGGCAGCCTCCTCCCCCAGGTCCCAGACGCTGTCGAAATCCAGGCGCTCATATCCCGCAAAACGCAGCTCCTCGTCCTTTAACAGCCAGGCCGCCAGGGTGAACACGTCCCGCAGGTCCGTCCGGTCGCTGTCCCCGCCGCAGGGCTGGGTCCTGTCCGGCTTCATCCAGGCCAGGTCCGCTAAGGCCATAGCCCGGGCCTGTCCGGTGAGGGCGGGCGGCAGGCTGATTCCCCGGCGTTTTGCCATCCGCAGCACCTCCAGCACGCAGCGCAGCACCTCGTTGTGGTACATGGGAGACTGCTCCCAGTGAACCCCGTCGTCCATAACCTGGATGGCAAGCTCCCGTTCCAGGCGCACCAGGGCCTCCGCCACGTACGTTTCCCCGGCCTCCGCCAGACCCGTTCCGGCGCTTAAGCTGCCGCCCCGGCCGTCTTTGCCGTGCTCCATGAGATACGCGCCGATGTCGAACAGGCCGTGGTTCTCCAGCACGCCCCAGTTGCTCTTATCGCTGAAGGGCACCCTGCAGTCCAGGAGATACTGCCCGTGCAGGTGCAGTCCGTGCAGAAACCGCTCCCGCACCTCCTCCGTCACCACCGGACAGTCCCGGAAGTATTCCATGGCCTTCACCCAGTTTTCTCCCCGGATTCCGGCCTCGATGGTGCGCCAGGTGGTTTTGACCGTCCCCGGATTTATGGGATTTTCCTCCAGCCAGGATGTCAGCTGTCCCACAAAACACGCGGCGTACTTCTCATCTCCGGTCAGAGCGTAAGCCTGGCCCAGACAGATCCAGTACCGGTGGCGGTTGAACTGGTAGATAAATTCCGGATCGCCCTTGGGCATATACTGCCAGTCAATGTCCCCCGCAAACTCCACGGCCTCCGCGGTCTGCTCCATATCCCAGGGCAGGTCGAACAGAAAGCGCTGTTCTACCGCATCGTCTGCAATCCGCAGGATGTGGGCGCACTCCTCCGGCCAGAATTCCCTGCAATACCGGGCGCACCACTTCATATCGATCTTCTGCATCTCCATCTGTGCCCTCCTCTTTATCAGCCTTTCACGCCTCCGGCCGTAATTCCTTCCACAAACCATTTCTGGCATACCATAAACACGATCAGCACCGGGATCAGGGAGCAGACGGAGGCCGCCATGATCAGGGCGTAATCCGCCCCGTACTGGGAGATGAACATGCGGATGCCCAGCTGGATGGTCTTTAATTTGGTGCTGTTTAAGTAGATCAACGGCCCCATAAAGTCATTCCAGATATTTACAAATGTAAAAATAACCAGCGTGGCGATGCCCGGTTTTACCAAAGGCAGCGCAATCTTGCCGAAAATCCCGTATTCGGTCAGCCCGTCGATCCTGGCCGCCTCCAAAAGCTCGTTGGGGATACCGATCATGAACTGCCGGATCAGGAACACGCCGAAGCCGGAAAACGCCTGCATCAGGATCAGTCCCAGATGGGAATCCGTGAGCCCCATTCTGGAGATCAGTGCGAACTGGGGCACCATGTAGGCCTGCCAGGGCACCGCAAAGGTGGTGACCGACACCAGAAACAGGAAATCCCTTCCCTTAAACTCCACCTTGGAAAAGCCGTAAGCCGCAAAACAGCTGGTCAGCACCTGGAGCGCGGTGGTGCACACTGCGATCTTGAAGGTATTTTTAAAGAAGGTTAACAGCGGAATCTTATCCCAGATCGTCTGGTAGTTCACCCACTGAAATTCCTTGGGAAACAGCTTCATGGGGATGCTGAACACCTCGTTGCTGGTCTTTACGGAGGCCAGAAGCATCCACCCGAAGGGGATGACCACCAATACCGCCATGGCGGTCAGCAGCGTATAGATGAATATTTTACTTTTTACCGTTCTCGTTTCCATCTCATGCCCCTCCTATACATAGTCCGTGAACTTCTTCTCGCCTCTGAACTGAATCACCGTCACCACGAGCACGATGGCAAAGAGCACAAGGGCGCTGGCGCTGGCGTAGCCGAACTTGAAGTCCACAAAGGCCGCGTTGTAGATATGGTTTACCAGCACGTTGGTAGACCGGCCGGGACCGCCTCCGGTCATGACGTAAATCAGGTCGAATACCTTAAAGCACTGGATGGTCATCATGATGATGACGAAAAAGGTGGTGGGTGTCAGCATGGGAATGGTGATGTAGCGGAACTTTTTAAAGCCGGTGGCTCCGTCGATGCTGGCCGCCTCGTACAGATCCTGGGAAATGCCCTGGAGGGCCGCCAGATACACCACCATGTAATACCCCATGTATTTCCACACGCTGACGATGATGATCACCGTCATGGCCCAGTCCGTGGAAGCGCACCACTTGGGCGGATTGGCGACGCCGATGAATTTGAGGAACTCATTGATGGGGCCGAATTCTGGCTGGAACAGCATGTTCCACACAGCGCCCACCGCCACCAGGGAGGCAACGTAAGGGAAGAAAAATGCGGTGCGGTACACCACGATGCCCCTGATCTTGGAGTTGAGCAGCACTGCGATCAGCAGGGACGCCACCATGGTTAAGGGAACAGTGAACACCGCGTAGTACAGCGTATTCTTCACCGATATGCGAAATCCGCTGTCGCGGAACAATTTGGCAAAGTTCTGAAGCCCCACAAACTCCAGGGGCGCGCTGGAGCCGTCCCACTTCATCACGCACAGGACGAAGGTCAATATAACCGGGACGAAAATAAATATAAAGTATCCGATAAAATTGGGAAGGATGAAAGAGTAACCAATGATATTCCTCTTCAATGCTTTTTTCTGTTTTCCCGTCATTCTGATCACCATTTTCCTTATTTTAAGGCGCAAAAAGAGCGTCCAACCCTCGTTGACACGTTAATCAGACGCTCTTTGCTTGTTATCTTAATCGCTTATGGTTTAATGAATTAATCTTCTCTGGCTTCCTGAGCTCTCTGGTTCATGTTGGCGATACCGGTATCCACATCCTCCTCGCCGATCATGATCAGGTCATGCTCTTCCTCCAGCACCTTTCTCACAGCCGCCATCTTGGCATCCAGCGGACGGTCCAGAACCCAGCTGGTGGTCTTAAGGGCAGCCTGGCCGTCCTCGGGGAATCCGGGGATTGCCGCAAGCTTGCTGCTGATTTCATCCGATTCTGCCGCCGGGAAGATTCCGTTGTCGGCCAGTACCATGGCGCCCTCTTCACCGGTTACGAACTTCACATACTCCCAGGCCAGATCAGGAACATCGGTCTTGGCGTTGATGGCTACGGGCGTGGTGGAACCAACGGTGGCTCCCGCCTGAGTGTCCGCCGGATGAGGAATGGTGGTTACGCCCCAGTTGAAGTCATACTTTCCGGCTTCCTTGTCCTGAATCAGCGTTCCGATGAACCAGGAACCCATGGGAAGCATTGCGCACTGCTGCTGCTCAAACACGCTGATGTAGTGGATGCTGCCGGTCTTTAAGTTGGCGTAGCTCTGTACAACGCCCTCGTCCTGCATCCGCAGCGCCTGCTCATAGTAGGGCTTTAAGAAGCTGTAGTCCTCGCTCATCAGGGTGTTCTTGCCATCCTGAACGGCCCAGTTGGCTACCAGCGCCTGCCAGGTGTGGTTGTGGCTTCCGTATACCTTCTCGCTGCCCTCGCCGCTGGTCATCTTCTTAGCCAGCGCCTCGTACTCATCCCAGGTCATGTCAGCGGAGGGATACTCAACGCCGGCCTTGTCGAACAGATCCTTGTTGTAGTACAGCATATACCAGTCTTTGCGGAAGGGAAGGGTGTAGCTGCTGCCGTCCATCTTTAACTGATCCGCAACGCCGTTGTACATGGTCAGGTCGATGCCGTCCTTGGCGATATACTCATCCAGGTTCAGGATCTGGTTCTTGTCCTTCATGGTCACCTGGTTCTCAGTGCCCTTTACAAAAATGACATCCGGATCGGAATCTCCACCGGCCAGCATAACCGTCACCTTGTTGTTGTACTCGTCGGACGGAGCGTCGATGAACTCAACCTCAACATCCGGATATTTCTCCATAAATGCCTTTGTCACGGAAGAGAACTGGGGCGTCGCGTCGTTGTCCCACACAGACACGGTCAGCTTCTGCTTCTCTCCGGAAGCGGCCGCCGTGGTCTCCTTGCTCTCCGCTGCTTCACTTCCCGCAGCCTCGCTGCCCGCCGCTGTGGTCTCGGGAGCCGCAGATCCCTTGTCGGATGAACCGCCGCCGCAGCCTGCCGTCATGGTCGCCGCCATAGCCGTTACCAGCGCCAATGCCACTGTTTTCTTTAATCTCATAATAAGACCCTCCTTTAAAATTTGCAGTTTCAAATTCTGATATAACTATACCAGAACCGGCATTAAAACCGAATCGACCCGTTTCATGGTTTTTGCAATATTTTCAGGTGGATTTTATTTTTTTATATAAAATTTTCATATTTTTACACTTTTTTCTGTTTCAGGCACTGGGCCTCATACTCCTTGGGCGACATGCCGGTGACCTTTTTGAACACCTTGCTGAAATAAAAGGGCGTGTCAAAGCCCAGCAAATCCGATATCTCGTACATCATGTACTGATGCCCGGCGATCAGCTCCTTGGCCTTCTCGATCTTGATTGCGGACACATAGCTGGTAAAGGATTCCCCCGACTGCTTTTTAAAGGCGGTGCTCAAATACCCCTGGCTGATGTTCAGCGCCTCCGCCGCCTGCCCCAGGGTGATGCGCTCCTTGTAGTGCTCCATCACGTACTCCCGGACCATCTCCGCGATCTTGTCCACCCGGGTATCCCTGCGGCGCTCCAGAATGGCGGAAACCGCCTCCTTGAACCAGTTAATCCACTGGATGATCTGGCCCAGGGTCCCCAGCCGCCCCAGCTTTTCCATGATATTGACCTCGTACGGAAAGTCCGGCTCCTCCCCGTCCTCAAAGAAGGAGGACAGGAAGAAATACAGGTTGGCGCAGGCGTTGACCGCCTGCTGCCTGGAGGGGTTGTTCTCCCTTAACAGGCAGGCCACCTGGTCCAGTATCTCCTCCAGCCGCGCGCTGTCGTTTAAGGCCACGGCCTGGGACAGATCCTTTTTCAGGAATCCGATGTGGAAGCTCCCCGTGTGCCTGGCGCTGGTCTCGCATTCCCCGGAATAAAACACCACCGGGTCCAGGGAGTGGTAAAAGTAGTGGTTGGTGGCGCTCATGGCCTCGTACAGCAGGGCCCCGAACTCGCCCATACTCTCCTTCTTGCTGCTGACAGCCACGGAAACGGACACCTCGAAATAGTCCTTCACCACGGACAGGATCTTCTCCCCCAGGCTGCGGATCTGCTCCCGGTAATCTTCAATCCCCTCCGTGGACACCACCAGCACCAGGCTGTTCAGCTCCCGGCGCACCAGACAGCTGTGGTCAAAATACCCCTTCACCATCTGTCCGATAATATTTTCCGCAAAGGAAATGACCTTCTTCTGGTCCTCCTTTGTAAAATCAGCGGAAAATCCCTCGTATCCGTAATTAAAGCTGACGATGGCCAATACCGGTTCCCGCAGAAAGGAATCGAACTCCCCGTCCCGGCCGCCGGTCCCATCTTCCATGCTGCCGCCGTCGCCCGCCAGCAGCCCCTCGATATATCCCTTTAACGCTTCCTCCCTTGAAACGGTCCCCGCCGTTCCGGCCGTATCCGCCTTGCGCTTTAACTCCCGCCGCTCCATGGCAAGCCGTAAGCTGTCCGCCAGCTTTTCCTCCGTCAGCTCCATTTTCACCAGGTACTCCACCGCGCCCAGAGACAAGGCCTGCCGGGCCAGGCTGAATTCCTCCAGATTGGTCAGCAGGATGAAGCTCACATCGTCCCAGCCCCGCTCCTTCACGGCCTTCATAAAACCGATGCCGTCCATTCCGGGCATCTTGATATCCGTAATCACAATGTCCGGCTTCTGCTCCTCCATTAGCTTTAACGCCTGCTGCCCGTTGGCCGCCTTCCCGGCAATCTCGCATCCGTATTCCTTCCAATCCAGCAGGGACGCGATTCCCGCCAGAATAAGCGGCTCGTCGTCCACGATCATCACACGATACATATGTCTTTTCCCCTTACCTGTTTCATCTGTTTCTATGGCTGTGCGGGCCGGGCGGTTCCAGGCCGCGTGAGCCGGGCTCCGCGGTTTCGGTTCGCATGGGCCGGGTCTGCGGTTCCGGGCCGCATGAGTCGGGTCTGCAGTTCCAGGCCGCATGGACCGGGCGGTTCCGGACCGCGTGGGCCGGGCTCCGCGTTCTTATCCGCGCGGGCCGGGCTTAGCCGGCCGCGAATTCCAGCGGCATCCGGATGGTTATCTCCGTAAAGCCGCCTTCCTCGCTCTCTATGGTAAGTCCGTATTCATCGCCATAGTTAAGCTTGATGCGCCGGTCCACATTTGGCAGGCCGATTCCGCTCATGGAGCTGCCCTTCACTTTCTCCGTATTATTCAGGATGGTGGCCATCTTCTCCCTGGGGATGCCGACGCCGTCGTCCCTCACCCGGATGACAAAGTCCTCCCCGTCCCTGTATGCGTGGATCAGGATGGTTCCATGCTTGCCTCCCGGCTCAATGCCGTTGAAAATCGCATTTTCCACCAGGGGCTGCAGGGTGAGCTTGATCACCAACGCCTCGTAAAGCTCCGGCTCGTCCACCTGAACCACCAGGTCAAACAGCTCCACATACTTTACCTTTTCAATGGTAACATAATCGTTGAGGAAATCCAGTTCCTTCCGGAACGTCACCTTCTCGTTAAATCCCTTTGCCATGTTTTTCAACAGCCCGGACAGCGCCGTCACCATCTTGACGATCCCGCTGCTCTTCTGTATCACGGCGATCCAGCGGATGGAATCCAGGGTGTTATACAGAAAATGGGGATTGATCTGGGCCTGAAGCATTTTCAGCTCCAAATCCCCCTTCTCCTTCTCCACCTCCAGCCGCTCCGCCATCAGGGTGTCGATCTGCTCTGACATGTCGTTGACCACCTTGCCTACGGTGCCGATCTCGTCCTCCCCCTCGATGTCCGGGTCCCGGGTGAAGTCCCCGGCGGCCACGTCTCCGATGTGCCGCACCAGCCGGTCGATGGGCTTTTTGATCTGGTTTGTGATCAGCACGGACAGGATAAATCCGAAAATCAGGCAGGCCGTAAACATGATAATCACGGTCTGGATCATCATGATCCGGTCGTTTTTCAGGCTGTCCAGGGTGATGGTCTCGTAGACCATAATTCCGCTGCGCCCGTATTTCTCAAAGGCCACCAGGCTGTTTTTGCCGTGCAGCCGCATTTCCACAAGCCCCTTGTCCTGCCCGGACTGCTGCAATTCCCGAATTACCCGGTCATTTTCCGCCCGGTGGTCCTCCGGCTCATAGAGTGAGGCGATCCGTTTGCCGCTGTTGGTCACCACCACGGCCTCCTGGCCCCCGGTGGTATCTCTCAGCACATCCTGAAACAGGTCCGTGGACAGGCACAGCACCACCCAGCCGCCCGGATTCGTCCGGCTCCCGGTCAGCGTCCTGGCGATTGGAAGCACCTGCCCCTCGTGCTGGAAAAAGGGCGATTCCACCAGATCCAGCTCATAGCTGTCCATGGTCTTGTCCAGCTCCCGGTCCAGCCAGCCGCTTTCCAGAATCCCCCGGGCGTCATCCGTGCTGCCAAAGGAAGAGCCCGTCTGCACCATGCCGCCCCGGTCGTCAAACACGGACAGCTTCACAATATAATCCCCATATTCCGTGATCGCACAGTAATCCTTGATCAGCTCCGCGTAATCCAGCCCCTTCTTCCTGGCCCCCGGCGTCAGTCCTCTTCCAATTTCTCCCAGGTTAAAGGTCTTGCGCTCCGTGCAGTTGAGGACAATATTGATCATCTCCTCATAGGCCAGATGATACCGGTAGGAGATGCTCTCCACGTGATGCTGCAGCGAATTCTTCGCCACCTCCAGCGTCTTCCGGCTGGCCGTAATATAGCTGCACACGCTGACAAAAATGGCGATGACGCAGATTATAAAGAAGTTGTAGCGGATCAGCCGCGACCGCAGCGTCTTCCCCCAAACCAGTTCTCTCATACAAATTTCCCCCTCGCGCTCTAAGCATCCGGCCGGTCATTTTCCTAAAACTCCCTTCCATTTTACCATGAACCGGCTCTAAAGTCAGCACTTTCTCCCAATTTGTCCCAGAGAGGGGGCTTGCACGTTACTGTTCACAGGTAATATCCCGCGAGGCGTTTTTTGTGAGTGGAGCGCAGCGGAAGTCACAGAAAACCCGAGGAAAGCGGCGCGAAACGGCGTTTTTTGCCGTTTCTGTGCATCGCGAAGCGTGTTACTGGGAACGGAGTGTACCGTAACGCTTGCACAGCTTGTCGGGAATCAGGCGCGCAGAATTGAAAAGCCGGAAATTCATTGGAAGCGGTGTTCCGCTTTTGAATCTCCAGCTTTATTATAGATCGAAAAATATTCAGCTTAGTCCGCTCCGGCCGTCCTTACTCGCCCTGCAGCGCGTCGTAGCCCTCCTCCCCGGTCCGCACCTTCACCACGTTTCTCACATCATACACGAAAATCTTTCCGTCCCCGATACGGCCGGTGTAGAGCACACGTTTGGCCGTATCGATCACGTCCCGAACCGGGACCTTGCTGACCACGACCTCCAGCTTGATTTTGGGCAGCAGCGCCACCTCCTCGATTTTGACGCCCCGATAATAGTTGGTGTGGCCCTTCTGAGTTCCGCCCCCCATCACCTGAGTAATGGTCATGCCGGAAACGCCGATCCTGGTCAGTTCCTCCTTCAGAGGCACAAAGCGCTCCTGGTTGAATATCATCACCACCTTGGTCAGCTCCGCAGCCCTGGCCGCCTTTTCTGTCTGATCCCCAGCTTGCGGCGTCTCCTCCGGGAAGTGTTCCACCGTCACCGCCTTTTCCACTGATACCGGCTTCTCTGCCTCTCCTGACTCTGCCCCGGTAAACACCATGGGCATAAAATCCGCATAGGAGCTGGCCAGGTTGTGCTCCGTCACATCCAAACCTCTGGTCTCCTCCTCGGCGCTGGCCCGCAGGCCGATGGTATGCTTGAGCACGCTGAATACCACGGTCATGGTCACGGCCACCCAGGCGATCACCGCGGCCACGCCCAGAAGCTGCACAGACACCATATGGAAACCGCCTCCATAGGCCAGCCCGCCGTTTACCGCAAACACCCCGGTCAGGATGGTTCCCACCGCGCCGCACAGCCCGTGAACGCCCACCGCGCCCACCGGATCGTCCACCTTCAGGATTTTATCCACAAACTCGATGCCGAACACCACCACAAAAGCCGCAGCCAGGCCGATGAAAAACGCGCCCATGGGATTTACCAGGTCGCAGCCCGCAGTGATAGCCACCAGGCCCGCCAGGGAACCGTTCAGGGTCATGGACACATCCGGCTTTTTGTAGCGGATCCAGGTAATGACCATGGTGGCCACCGTGGCCGTAGCGGCCGCCAGGTTGGTGGTTACGAAAATATTACCCGCAGAGTAGATGGTCTCGTCCCCGGTCATGGAGACCGTGGAACATCCGTTGAAACCAAACCAGCAGAACCACAGAATGAATACCCCCAGGGCCCCCAGCGTCAGGCTGTGGCCCAGGATCGCCTTAGAGCTGCCGTCCGCGCCGTATTTGCCAATACGCGGCCCCAGGATCTTCGCTCCCACAAAGGCCGCCACGCCGCCGCACATATGAACCGCAGTGGATCCGGCAAAATCGTGAAATCCCATCTGCGCCAGCCAGCCGCCGCCCCAGATCCAGTGACCGGAAACCGGGTAAATGAACAGGCTGATGGCCGCGCTGTAGATGCAATAGGAAATGAATTTTGTGCGCTCCGCCATGGCTCCGGACACGATGGTTGCAGCCGTGGCGCAGAATACGGTCTGGAAAATCAAAAACGCCGGCAACGGCACCCCCTCCGGAAGCACCTGGGTATAATCCCCCAGAACCAGCGGGTCAAAGCCTCCGATCAGCGCTCCCGTTCCGCCGAACATCAGGCCAAAGCCCATGAGCCAGAAAAGCGGCGTGCCGATGGCGAAATCCATCAGGTTCTTCATGATAATGTTCCCTGCGTTTTTGGCTCTGGTAAAACCGGTCTCCACCATTGCAAATCCAGCCTGCATGAAAAACACCAGCGCCGCCCCTACCAGAACCCAGATTGTGTTGACTGCCGAAAAACTCATAATTGTCTCCTCCTGTTCCTTTTGGTTTTATGTGCGGTCCCCCGCAGGCACTGCCCGCGGTTCGCCTTTTTCAACAACAAAGGGTGCGCTCTGTTCTCCGCCGCAGCTTCAAACAAAACACACCCCATTGTGCCCAAGCATACCGGAAACGCCGAGGGAGCGCCGGCTGCAAGCACCGGCGCTCCCTCATCATTTCTTCAATCCTTTTTAATCCTGTCAATCCTTTAACATGGAACCCATTATAGAAAAACGTTAAGGATTTGTCAACTTTTTTGAGTCAAAAAGATAAAAAACATCATTGTGCACGAAATTCAGGAGGATTCCCGTAAAAATGTCTCACGGACCGCGCGCTCCGAACCCTAATCACAATCAAATATTGTTTTAGACTCCAAATATTGCGCATATCCGGCCTTCCATTTTAGATGGATCTCCGAATCGTCGAACAGGCGGAGGGACTCTCGCTCCATCTCAACGCAGATCATAAGGTCGTACCGGTTGGGCAAGTCAATCACCGAGGTGTGCACGGACACCCCGTGAACCCCTTTTATATCCACGGATTCCCGAAACAGCGCTTCGATCTCTTGAACCAGATTCTCCCGCTGTTTTCCCTCCTGGTTAAACTTTACGATAATGTAGTGTTTCATCGTTCTCTTTCTCCCTAATCTGACGCCTGCGGCAACCATCCGGCCGTTCCCAGCCACGCCCCCGCCAGCTTCTTTAAGTAATCCATATATCCCGCTTCCTCCACGTCGGCGGCGGCCAGCACCCGGACCTCGCCCAGCTTCTTTCCTCCCAACGTGTAGGTGATCACACCGGCGGCCTGGCCCTTTGTCACCGGAGCGGGCAGCGACTCCTCCAGCACCAGATTCTTCTCCACCTGGTCCAGATCCTCGCCGCTTAAGCTCAGATAGGAAAAGCTTCCTTCATAATACAGTGGAACCTGATCGGCAACGCCGCCCGTGACGGCCATCTGCGGCAGCGGCAGCATCTCTTTGTCCTCGTAGAGGCGGCAGTTGGCGTAACCGTAATTCAGCATGGTCTGGGCGTCGGCAAACCGGGCCTTAAAGTCCGGGGCCGCCATGACCACGGCGATCAGCCGCACGCCGTCCTTCTCCGCCGTGGCGGACAGACAGTATTTTGCCAGGGAGGTGGAGCCGGTTTTCAGGCCTGTCACCGTGAAATTGGTTGCCATTTTCAACAACTTGTTGGTGTTGGACAGTCCAAATTCCTTGGTCCCCTGTTTGGTCACGTGGGTAATGTTCTCCATCCAGATGGTGGAGTAATTGTGAATCTGCGGATACCGGTTGATCAGCTCCCGGGACATGATCGCGATATCCCGGGCCGTGGTCACATGGTCCGGGGAATCGGTCAGGCCGCAGCAGTCCACAAAGTGGGTGTTGGTCATGCCCAGACCAGCGGCCCGTTCGTTCATCATGCGCACGAACTCCTGTTCCGTGCCCCCTATGTATTCCGCCATGGTAACCGAGGCGTCGTTTCCCGAGGCGATGATGATACACTTGATCAGCGTCTCCACGGTCTGCTTCTCGCCCTCCTCCAGAAATACCTGGGAGCCGCCCATGGATTTGGCGTAGGCGCTGGTCACCACCTCGTCGGTCATCTTGATCTTGCCCGACTCCAGGGCGTCGAAAATAAGGATCAGGGTCATGATCTTCGTGATGCTGGCCGGGCTGCGCTTCTGGTCCGCATCCTTCTCGTAGATCACCTGCCCGGTGCTGGCCTCCATCAGCAGGGCCGAGGGCGCTTGCACCTCCACCGCGGCGGCCGGGGCAGCAGCCATCACGGCGTCTCCCGGCTCCTGGCCGGAGGTATCGGCCATTACAGCGTCTCCCGGCTCCTGGCCGGAGGTGTCGGCCATTACAGCGTCGCCCGGCTCCTGGCCGGAGGTGTCGGCCATTACAGCGTCGCCGGCATCCGGGCCAGGGGTGCCGGCCATCGCGGCATCTCCCGGCTCCTGGCCAGGGGCGTCGGCCATTATAGCGTCGCCCGCATCCTGGCCAGGGGTGTCGGCGGCAGCCGGCCCACCCTGGACCTGTGCTCCTGCGGCATCCGCCGCGGCAGCCACAGCCTTCATCCGGCTGCCGTCCTCATTCCCCATTTCCAGCCTGACTTCACGCGCCCACACGACATTTGCGGCCGCCGGCTGCAAGACCAGCAGTGCGGCCAGTATCAGCGTACATATTCCTTTCATGGCATCTCCTGCGAAAATTCATTCTACTACCAAATTTACGCCGGAAGCCGTGAAAGTATGCGTCTC
The DNA here is from genome assembly GCF_046603895.1 of Enterocloster lavalensis. Lineage (NCBI taxonomy): Bacteria > Bacillati > Bacillota > Clostridia > Lachnospirales > Lachnospiraceae > Enterocloster > Enterocloster lavalensis. The sequence continues at coordinate 5,449,440 of NZ_CP176637.1, read as the reverse complement.
CTGCCCGGAAACGGCCGGAATTACAGCTCTGCCAGAGCCTTGCGCAGGGCTTCTGCCATCTCCTCGTACTCCGCGTCGGTGAGAATGGTGCGGCCGCTGTTCATCTCAAAGGTGCCGCCCCACTCCTCGCCGCCCTTGTACTTGGGCACGATGTGGAAATGCAGGTGATGTCCGGTGTCGCCGTAAGCGCCATAGTTCACCTTGTCCGGGTGGAACACGGCGTGAACCGCTCTCGCCACCTTGGCCACATCGGCAAAAAATGCGTTCCGCTCCTCATCCGTCAGCTCGATCAGCTCGCCCACATGCTTGTTGTGGGCCAGCACCACGCGGCCTCTTTTGCTCTGCTCCTTAAACACATACAGAAACCCCGTATCCATGGGACCTACGGGGTAGGCAAATTTGGCCACCAAATCTCCCTGCATGCAGTACGCGCAATTCGGATCTCTCATCATCTCTTCCATAATTTAAGTCAACTCTCCTTTTCCTGAAGCGGGCCTGAAACGTCACTTCCGCCGGACGGCGGGAATGAATTTGGGGACACGCTCTCATGTGATATCAATAAGATACCACGTTCCGCCCCTTAATTCAACGAAAAGGTTTCTATTTTTTCCCAATGTCATTTTCCCGCAAATTTTGTCTGAATGATGTACCATCTTTTCATATTTTATGTTATACTAAGGAAACGTAGGTCTTATCGTCAACCTGCGGTTGACGACAAAGTATATTAAGGAAACGTAACCCTTATCGCGAACCTGCGGTTGACGACAAAGTATACTAAGGATCATGCATAAAGAATGAAGTTATGAGTTGAGGTTGTAATGATGAGTAAAAATGACTATAGACGCAGAGTATCCCGCCGGCGCCGCAGCAGATTCAGCCGGCATCTTCCCACTTTTATCGTACTGTTTGTGCTGACGGTTTTGATCGGCGGATGTATCTTCGCCGTAAGCCGTTTTCTGTTCCATAAAAAGAGCGGGCCGCCCAAGGACACGGAGGTGATCGCCTCGGCCACCGCCGGCACTGCCCCCAACACGGAAGTCACGCAGCCCACAGAGCCGGCGCTGGATGAGGTGGACCGGCTGATCGCCCAGGCCGACCGGCTGGCCGCCGGTTACGACTACGACGGGGCCGTAGCCCTGGTGGAGAGCGATCCCGCCGCTTCCTCGGACCCCCGCGGTCAGGAGGCCATAAGCGGCTATCTGGCCACCAAGGACACGATGGTGGAGGCGGATCACACCCAGATCACCCACGTTTTCTTCCACACCCTGATCATGGACACGGCCAAGGCCTTTGACGGGGATGCAGATTCCAAGGGCTACAACTCCGTGATGACCACAGCGGATGAGTTTAAGCGCATTTTGAACGCCATGTACGAGCGCGGTTACGTGCTGGTGCGCCTCCATGACGTGGCCTACGAAGAGCCTGATGAGAATGGAAATCCCCGCTTCGTCTACGGCAAGATCATGCTGCCGGAGGGCAAAAAGCCCTTTGTTATGTCCCAGGACGACGTGTGCTATTACGACTATATGCTGGACGACGGCTTCGCCACCCGCATGGTAATCGGCGAGGACGGAAAGCCCACCTGTGAGCTGACGCTGGACGATGGCACCGTGTCCACCGGTTCCTACGATCTGGTTCCCCTGCTGGAGGACTTCATCCAGGAGCACCCGGATTTCTCCTACCGGGGCGCCAGAGCCGTTATCGCCCTCACAGGCTACCAGGGGATCCTGGGGTACCGCACCGCATCCAACTACAGCGACAGTCCCACCTATGAGGCGGACCGGGAACAGGCCGCCAAGGTGGCCCAGGCGCTTCGGGATAACGGCTGGGAGCTGGCCTCCCACAGCTTCGGTCACCTGAAGCTGGGTGTCAGCACCAACCCTGAAAAGTCCTTCAACGGCTTTGCCATCGAGGATGAGCGCTTCCGGCACGACACGGACCGCTGGGAAGCCGAGGTGGAATCCCTCATCGGGCCCACGGACATCATCCTCTACCCCTTCGGCAACGACATCGCGGATTTCCACGCCTACACCGAGGACAATCCCAGGTTCAAGTATCTGGAGTCCAAAGGTTTCCGCTATTTCTGCAATGTGGACGCCAGCACCCCCTACTGGATGCAGAAGGGCACCAACTACTTCCGTATGGCCAGGCGGAATCTGGACGGCTACCGCCTGTATCAGGACACCGTTCAGGAGGATCCCGCGAAAAAGCGTCTGAGCGACCTGTTCGACGCCAGGGACATTTTCGATTCCGCAAGACCTACGCCCGTAACCTGGTATTGATGGGGCGGGCACAATCCGCCATTTTACCGGTCCCAGTCACCGGGAGGCAGATTTGACTTTACACTTACAACAGGGACAGATCCCGGAATCTGTCCCTGTTTTTTTGAATGCAATGGGCCGTTAGCGCGGCCTGCGGGCGATTGTCGCTGTCAAATGGGCTCCCTTCCCCATGCGCTAAAAAAGCTTCACAGGGCCTGCCGCCGTGGAACGGTTCAAATCCCCTGTCATATAATAAATCAAGCAAATGATTTCTTATCTGAAAGGAGCTTCCCCTATGATTCCCAAACTGGAAGTGAGCGGGGTCAGCTATTCTTATCACTCGTTAGATGGTGAGACGCTGGCCCTTTCTGATATATCCTTCACCGTAGACACCGGTGAGTTCCTGGCCATTGTGGGACCTTCGGGCTGTGGAAAGTCCACGCTGCTGACTATGCTGTGCGGGCTCACCACGCCTGACTCTGGGGCCATTCTTCTGGACGGAACCCCCCTTACCCGGGACGCCTCCGCCATCGGCTACATGCTTCAGAAGGACCACCTGTTCGAATGGCGCACCATATTTTCCAACGTATCACTGGGCCTTGAAATTCAAAAGCGATTGGACGAACCTGCCAAGCATGAACTTCAGGCAATGATCAATACCTACGGATTGGGCGGTTTCGAAAATGCCTACCCCTCGGAGCTGTCCGGCGGCATGCGCCAGAGAGCCGCCCTGATCCGGACGCTGGCCTTAAAACCGGAGCTTCTGCTCCTGGACGAACCGTTTTCCGCCCTGGACTACCAGACCCGGTTGTCGGTCTGTGACGATATCAGCTCCATCATCCGCAGAGCCCACAAAACCGCCATCCTGGTGACTCATGACCTGTCCGAGGCCATTTCCGTGGCGGACCGCATCGTGGTTCTGTCCTCCCGGCCCGGCAAGGTGAAGGCAATCCTGCCGATCACCTTCGACAGCGGCTGCACCAGCCCGCTGGACCGGCGGAACTGCCCGGAATTTTCCAACTATTTTAATCTGGTATGGAAGGAGCTGAAAGAAAATGACTGAATTGCGCCCTTCTCTGGCCCAACAGGAATTTATTGCAAAAGAAATCCGCCACCGCAGGCAGGTGGTCATCGTCCGCTTCATGCTGCTGGTACTGCTGTTAGCGCTCTGGGAGCTGGCCGCGGACTTCGGCTGGATCAACAGCTTTATCTTCAGCAGCCCCTCCATGATCGCCAAATGTCTGCTCGGCATGGCGGCGGACGGAAGCCTGTTTCTCCACACCGGCGTGACGCTGCTTGAAACCGTGGTCAGCTTCGCCCTCGTAGTGGCGGTCGGCCTGGCCGTGGCCCTGATGCTCTGGTGCAGCCGCAGCCTGTCCGAGATCCTGGAACCCTTCCTGGTCATGCTCAACAGCCTGCCCAAGTCCGCCCTGGCTCCCCTGCTCATCGTGTGGCTGGGCAACAACATGCGCACGATCATCGTGGCGGCCATCTCCGTGGCCCTGTTCGGCTCCATCTTGACCCTGCACACCGGCTTCTCCCAGATGGACGGGGAGCAGGTGAAGCTGATCTATTCCCTGGGCGGAAGCCGCAGGGATGTGCTCTTAAAAGTCCTCCTGCCCGGCTCCCTGCCGCTCATCATCAGCAACATGAAGGTGAACATCGGCCTGTGTCTGGTAGGCGTGATCATCGGAGAATTCCTCTCCGCAAGAGCGGGGCTGGGGTATTTGATCACGTATGGAAGCCAGGTATTTGCCATGACCATGGTCGTCACCGCCATCGTGGTCCTCTGCCTCATGTCCGTGGTACTATACCAGGGAATCGCCCTGATCGAGAAGCATTATTCGCGGTAGTCGGTAGAACGCGGGCCCTGCCTGCAGTCCGGCGCGCAAAAGGAAACAAAAAAGACCTCCGGCCCAAAGAGAATTCTCTCCGGGCCGGAGGTTTTATTGCATGTAATGGTCCGCAGGCGCAGCCTGGAGGCGATTGCTGAATGTAATGGGCCAAAGGCGCAGCCTGGGGGCGATTGCTGAATGTAATGGTCCGCAGGCGCAGCCTACAGGCGATTACCGCGGTTATGCTTCAAACACGCGGTACTCCCCGATCACAATCCCCCGTGCGTCCGCGCCGTGGCCGATCAGGTCCGTCCTGGCCACCGGCAAATTCCCGGCGTATTCGCTCACCATGGCCAGCAGATCCGGCAGATGCCCTGCCTCCTCCATTTTCGTGAACGTGCCAAGCAGAATGCCGGAAACCCGGTCAAAGGCCCCGAGCAGCTTCAGATGGCAGAGATAGGTCCGAATCTGCGCCTCGTCGCCTTTAAACGCCTCCAGCAGCAAAATCCGGCCCTCCAGCTCCGGGAAAAATTCCGTTCCCGCCAGCTTCAGGAAGCAGCGGATATTTCCGCCCACAACCACGCCTTCCATCCGGCTTCCCCGGACAAAGGTGCATGGGAGTTCAAAAAACGTCTGCTCCTGTCCCAGAACAGCCTTGGCAAACTCTCCGCATCGGGAGCGCCCCTGGCCGCGGACCAGATTCCGGATCTGATACAGCACAGAGGGGTTCCCGGTTTTGGCGTAGATGGCGTTGAGAATCACCGTTAAGTCGCTGTAACCCCAGAATTGCTTTCCGCTCCGTGCGATGACTTCAAAGTCCAGGTACGGCAGGATCTCATTTGCCACATCCCCTCCGGAAATGTCAAAGATCGCTTTGATCTCCGGGTCCCGGTAAAAGTCCATCAGCGCGCCCGCCCGCTGCGCTCCGGTGCCGCTGACCACAGACCGCCCCGCGTATAGGTACTCGCTAAACACCGGACGCAGCCCCATCTCCTCCAGCACGTTTTTCAACTGCCGGATCGCCTCCCGGCTCTCCGGCGGACGGCCGTTTGAACAGCCTACAATAGCGATTTTATCACCTGGTTCCATCCTTCATTCCTCTGCCTTTCTCACACGCGCCATATTTTCCATCACCGCCTGTTATCTACCTAACAGGATACAATGAAATCGGAACCGGATCAATATAAACTTAGGCCCGCTTTGGCAATTTTCATTATATTCCGATCCAGTACCGGCGGCGGACCGCCGGAAGCGGCCCACTATACAACCTCCCGCGTTTTTGATATAATCGTTTTTGATATAATATGGAAACGTATCACTTATCATCAGCCTGACCGCTGGTGACATAATATAATCAAAAAACGTATCACTTATCATCACCCAGGCCGCTTTTAACAGGGTATCATCCGGGAAACGTACCCCTTATGGTAATCCAACCGGCTGGTGACAATGGATCGTGAGCGGAGACGCCGGGCCGCACAGGCAGCCCATCACGATGCGGAAAGGACGAATCATGAAATATTATCTGGGACTGGACAACGGCGGCACTTCCACCAAAGCCGCCATTTTCGATGAAAACGGCCTGGAAATCGCCTCGGCGGGGATGGACACCGCCATGTTGATTCCCAGGCCCGGTTTCACGGAGCGGGATATGGATGAGATGTGGGAGGCCAACTGCCGGGTGATCCGTGAGGCCCTGGAAAAGGCCGGACTGTCCGGAACGGACATCCGCTGCGCCTCGGTCTGCGGCCACGGCAAAGGCCTGTATTTGTGGGGAACAGACGGCCGCCCTGCCCGAAACGGCATCATTTCCACGGACAACCGCGCCTGGCGCTATCCTCTGGAATGGGAGCGGGACGGCACGGCGCAATCGGTTTTCCAGCGTTCCTGCCAGCACATTCTCAGCAGCCAGCCGGTTTCCCTGCTGGCCTGGCTCAGGGAACATGAGCCGGAAGTCCTGGAAAATACCCGCTGGATCTTCGCCTGCAAGGACTACGTGCGTTTCCGCCTCACCGGGGAGGCATTTGCGGAGCGTACGGACTACTCCGGCTGTAATCTGATGAATCTGCACACCGGAGAGTACGACGGAGAACTGCTGGCCCTGTTCGGACTTTCCCAATGCGCGGACAAACTGCCGCTGCTACGCAATTCCACGGATATCTGCGGCTATATCACAAAAGAGGCCGCGGAAAAAACCGGGCTTTCCGAGGGAACGCCTGTGGCTGGCGGCGCTTTTGACATCGACGCCTGCGCGCTGGGCGTGGGGCTCACCGATCCCAGACGACTCTGTATGATCGCCGGAACCTGGAGCATCAATGAGTATATTGGAACTGCGCCGATCACCGACGGCAACGTGCTGATGAACTCCCTGTTCTGCCTGCCGGGATACTACCTTGTGGAAGAATGCAGTCCCACTTCCGCAGGCAACAATGAGTGGTTCATAAAAAATCTGCTCCCGGAGCTGCGCCAAGCGTGCGCCAAAACGGGTCTCAGCCTCTACGAGACCATGAACCGCTGGGTGGAGGAAATTCCGGTCCATGAATTCTGTCCCGTGTACCTCCCCTTCCTCATGGGCAGCAACGTGCATCCCAACGCCTGCGGCAGCTTTGTGGGGATCAATCACTCCCACACCAGAAACCATCTGCTGCGGAGCGTTTACGAGGGGGTGGCTTTCTCCCACCGCTGGCATTTGGAAAAGCTCCTCAAAACCAGGCAGGAGCCTCCCGTGTCCATCCGCCTGGCCGGCGGCGCGGCCCGTTCCCCCGTCTGGACGCAGATGTTCGCGGACGTGATGAAGCTGCCGGTGGAGAGCGTCGCTGCCGGAGAGACCGGCGCCCTGGGCTGCGCAGTGTTGGGCGCAGCGGCCTGCGGGGATTATCCCGACGTAAAATCCGCAGCCCGGGCCATGTGCCACATATCCCGGACCGCAATGCCGGACAAGGCCCGCTCGGTTGTCTACGACCGGAAATATGAACTCTACTGCAAGACAATCGCGGCCTTAGACGGAGTCTGGGACTCCATTCAGGCTTACAGGGACGAGGTCTCCGGCCAGGGATAACGCACGCCCAAAACTCCGGTAAACGCCGCAATTTTTAGGCTGCACCTCCCCCCGGCTCACGTCCAAAAAGGCATAACCCGCAAATCCTCCCGACCTGCAGATTATGCCTTTTTCGTTACTCCGCTTCCTTCGGAAGCCAGTTCGCTTTCTTATAATAACAGAACATCCCAATGGCGCACACCACCCAGGTCAGCGGCCAGCCGGCGATCACCACCAACAGATCGTTGGTTCTGGGCACCGCGATGGCCAGGTAGATCTGGCGCAGCACCACAAAGCAGCCCAGCATGAAGAACATGGGCACCTTGGAGAGGCCCGCGCCGCGCAGGGCCCCGTTGAGAATCTGGACCACCGGCAGCACGATGTAGGCGGCTGAGAAAATGCGCAGCATGGCGGTGCCGTTGGCGATTACCTGGGCGTCCTTGGTGAAAATTCTGACCATGAAGCCCGCGCCGAAGAACATGCAGACCGCTCCCACCAGAATGATCGCGGAGCTCATCAGCCAGGCGGCCCGGATCCCCTTCTTTACCCGCTTGTATTGGCGGGCTCCGATGTTCTGGCCCACAAACGTGGTGATGGCCATGTTAAAGCTCTGCAGCGGCAGCTGAAGAAATCCGTCGATTCTCAGAGTGGTGGAATACCCTGCGATGGCGGCCGCCCCGAACCGGTTGATGTAGGACTGTACAATCACGTTGGAGAAGGATGTGATGCTCTGCTGCAGCGCGGCCGGAAACCCGATGGAGACGATGCGCAGGGTCATCTTGCGGTTGAAGCGTATTTTGCGCAGCTCCACCCGGTATTCCTCCTGAGAGCGCATGAGTTTGGCCATGACCATGGCCGAGCTGACCGCCTGGGCGATGATGGTGGCGATGGCCACCCCCGCGATGCCCATGTGGAAGCCGCAGACAAACAGGAAATCCAGAATAATGTTCACAATGCTGGCCACGGCCAGATAGATCAGCGGATGAGTGGAATCGCCCACCGCCCGCAGAATCCCGGCCCCCATATTGTAAAAGAGAGAAAATGTGATGCCGCCGAAATAGATCATCAGATACAGGGATGAGTGCGGCAGAACCTCCGCCGGCACCCCGATCCCCCTCAGAAGAGGCCCGGTAAATAACATGCCGGCCAGCGTAAATCCGATGCTCAAAACTCCGGTGAGCGCCAGGGAGCTGTGCACCGCCCTCTGCATATCACCGGTGCGCCGCGCCCCGTAAAACTGCGAGATCACGACCCCCGCGCCGGTGGACAGTCCCATAAAGAACCCCACCAGCATGTTGATCACCGGCGTGGACGCCCCCACCGCCGCCAGGGCGTTAGTATTTACAAAATTTCCCACCACATAGGAATCCACTGTATTGTACAGCTGTTGGAAAAAATTCCCAATCAGCAGTGGGATTGAAAAGAACAAGATAGAGCGGAATATTCCTCCATCGATCATGTCTGAGCCTGTCTGTCGCAAAATAACTCTTCATCTCCTGTCTGCAGCCTTATTTGTAGATCACCATTGCCTCCACCGTTTTCTCCACGTCCAGCAAAAACGTCAGCCCGCGCCCGGCTCTCAAAATATCCTGCACCTTCCAGACGCCTTCAAATTCCGGCTGTTCCGGATGCTCGATCCGTTTCAGCTCTTCAAATGAGATCACGTAGGGATCGCCGGGGATCACCACTCCCAGCCGGTATCCGTTGCAGCTGAGCACCAGAAGAACCTGGCGTTTTTGTTCGTCTTTACTCTGCTCCTCCAGCTGCGCCACGGGAAGAATGGCGCCGCGGTAGTGGAACATCCCGATAAAGTAGTGGGGCAGGCAGGGAATCTTGGAGATCTTGATGTCAAAGCAGATTTCCTCCACATAGGAAAGCTCCACCGCGTAATTCCGCTCCCTGCCCGTAAATCCCAGAAGTTCCCGCTCATAGTCTGCTTGCATACGCGCCCTCCTTCTCGTACCGGCTGATCAGAATCTCTACATCCAGGGCGGCGCAGATCTTTCCGTCTCCCATGATGCTGCACCCGCTGACTCCGGTATTCCGCCGGAAATCGATGCCGAACAGGGCTGGGAGCTGCTTGATCACGATACGCTTCTGCTCGTAAAGGGAGTCGGCCAGAATACAGCCTTCCCGGTTTTTCCCCTGCACGTAGATGACGATGGAGTTCTCCGGAGCCTCGCCGCCCAGGCAATAAAGCTTGCGCAGATCGATAAACGGCACCATGCGGTTCTGGTACAGAATGTACTCCCGCTCCCCCATCAAACGCACCGAATCCCGGCTCGCGCCATAATCCAGAAACTGGAAAACCTGCCGGGCCGGCACGGACATCCGGTAATCGCCCACCTTGAAGCGGACGCATTCCATGTTCGCCAGGGTCAGGGGCATGGTCAGGGTGAAACAGGTTCCGTTACCGCGCTCGCTCTGAATGTACAGATTGCCGCCCACGCCCTCCAGAATATTTTTCACCACGTCCAATCCCACGCCGCGGCCGGAGTATTCCGTCACCGCGTCGCTGGTGGTAAAACCCGGGCAGAGGATCATGCCGATTACCTCCTGCCGGTCGTAAGTCTCCTCCGGCCGCACGAACAGGCCCTTGGCCCGCGCCTGTTCCCGCACGCGCTCTATATCGATGCCGCAGCCGTCGTCCTCCAGGGAAACGATCAGCTCTCCCACCGTACTCTCCACGGTGAAAGTGATCTTGCCCTTCCGGTCCTTTCCCGCCGCGGCCCGCTCCTCCGGCGCTTCGATGCCGTGGTCCACCGCGTTGCGCAGCATATGCATCATGGCTTCAGAGATAATGTCCACCACGCCGGTGTCTGCCTCGATATCCCCGCAGTTCACCACCAGCTCCACCTCTTTTTTCTGGTCCCTGCAAATATCTCTCAGGATACGCCGCAGCTTGGGCACAATCCGCTCCACCGGAACCATGCGGATCGTCATAACCGTGCGCTCCACCTGGGTCACCAGCCGGTTGATCTGGTGGGCGATGCCCTCCTTGACCTCCAGAAGTCCGCTCTGATCCAGCGCCTCATCCAGCAACAGCATCTGAATCATCATCTCTCCGGCCAGGCTCTGCAGCTGGTCCAGCCGCTCCGTGCACACGCTGAGGAACTCCGCCTCCCTGCCGCTTTCCGCAGCCGGAGTCTCCGCCTTTTTCTCCGCTTCCGGCAAAGGCGCTTCCCACTCCACCTTGCAGCTCTCCACAAACAGGCCGTTCTTTAACGTTTCCAGAACCTCGTCCCGCTTATCCGTCTCAAAACGGATAAAGGCGCCGTTTTCCTTGATGTAATCCACCGTCGCCTCGGACCGCTCAATGTCCCTCGGAAATGTCTCCACCTGGCCGCACAGACCTGAAATCTGCCTCACCAGCATGAATACGCGGACATTCTCCATCCGACACTCCGGCTCCAGGCGCAGGCGCACCACAGTACCGCCCCGGTTCATAAGCTCTCCGGGCACCGGCGCCTCGCTGCGCGCTTTATCCCCCTCCGCCTCCGGGTTTTCCTCCGTCTCTTTGCTGCCCGGCGCGCCGTCTACAGCGGACGCACTCCGGATACGCTCCAGATACTCCGTGGCCCTGGCTTCCAGCACCTGCGTATCCGCGGGCCGGTAGTCCTGGCGGGTCATGACCTCCAGCTCCTGCTCCACGAAATCCGAAGCTGCGAACAGCAGATCAAACAACGCTGCCTCCGCCTGGTCGATCCGTCCCCCCATCTCCCGGTAAAACGCAAACAAGTCCTCCAGCTTGTGAGCCAGGGAGGACAGGCCGCTTAATCCCATCATCGCTGATGAGCTTTTAATTGTATGCATCACCCGGAAAATGTTGTGGATATCATCCCCGGTAAAAACGCCGTTTTTTTCTGTTTCCAGGAGCACGTCGGCCAACTGGCCGATCAGCTGGTGTGTCTCCAGCAGGTACACATCCAGCATCTCCTGCGCATCCGCGTCAAAATACCCCATATGCTTCCCCTATCAGCCCATCATATTCTCATACCAGACGCTGCGGTTCTTGCCGCTTCGTTTTCCCCGGTAAAGCGCTTTGTCCGCGCGGTCTATGCTCTCCTCGATTCCCTCCTGATCCTGGTATGCGTGTAAGCCCAGGGTGAGGGTGCAGCGGAACTCAATTCCATTGTAGAAAATCGGGAAATTCTGCACCTCCCGCCGGATCTGTTCACTGATTTCAAACGCCTCGTTCCTCGTCACGTTCAACAGCACGATCAGGAATTCCTCACCGCCCCAGCGCACCACCTTGTGCTTGCGGCAATGGCCTTCCAGAATGTGGGCGATGCAGACCAGCGCCCGGTCCCCCGCCTCGTGTCCGTAGGTATCGTTAACCTTTTTGAAATCATCGATATCCGCCAGGATCATCACATTGCAGGTCTGCTCGCCCTGCTGGAATCCCCGTATATCCTCCAGAAGATCGCCTACCACGTAGCGCCGGTTGTACAGCCCGGTCAGGCCGTCCCGAAAAGCCATGTAATTGAGCTTCTCCATGTCGGAGCGCAGCTCCTTGTTCTGGCGCTTCAGCTCATCCTTCATCTCCTTGGCCTTGAGGTGCGCAGCCACGCGGGACTGCAGCTCCGCCTTGCCGAAGGGCTTTTTGATGTAATCACCCGCTCCCATGGAGAATCCCCGCATCACATCCTCATCCGTATCCTTGGAGGTGAGGAAAATAATCACCGTGTTCTCCTGTCCCGCCGCCTTGAGCTTGTTGAACAGCTCGTAGCCGTCCGTGTCCGGGAGAACCACATCCAGAAGAATCAGGTCCGGCTGATACTGCCTCACCATCTCCAATGCCTCATCACCGTTGTGGGCTTCATAAACCAGGGGTCCCCGGTCCTTTAGCGCGGATATAATCTGCTTGCAGATCAGCATGCTGTCATCCACCACCAGAACAATCCGATTGTCATTTGCTTCCATCATCAAAACCTCCGTTAATCTCCTGCCGACGCGCAGTGCGGCCAGGTTTTTGACCGCTATATTTCAAATTTTTCTACTAATTCCCTTAATATTCCCGCCTGGGCCGACAGCTCCTCGCTGGCGGCGGCGCTCTCCTCGGACGTGGCGGAATTCCCCTGAACGATCTCGGAGATCGCCTCCACGCTCCTGCGGATCTGGTTGATCGACTCCGCCTGCTGCACGGAGAGACCAGATATCTTCGTCATCATCCCGATCACCTGCCCCGCGCTCTCCACGGAACCGCCCAGGGTGTTGGCCGTGGCATCCACCGCCTCCAGCCCTAAATCCACCGCAACAGAATTCTTCTCAACCAGTCCAGCCGTCATCTTCGCGGCGTCTGAGGCCTTCGCCGCAAGGCGTCTGACCTCGCTGGCCACCACGGCGAACCCGCGGCCCGCCTCCCCTGCCCTGGCCGCCTCCACCGAGGCGTTGAGGGACAGGATATTGGTCCGAAAGGCGATATCCTCGATCTCCGACACAATGCTGTTGATCTCATCGGAGTTGCGGCGGATGGCGCGGATGGCCTCCAGCGCCTCCTCCATCTGCTTGCTGCACTCCCTCAGGCTGTCGCCCACCTGGCCGGCTACCTGGCTGGAGAGAACCGCGCTGTCGGCGTTGTGCTGAACGCCGTCCGCGATCTCATTGATCCTGGCCGCCAGCTCCTGGATGGAACCCGCCTGCTCCGAAGCGCCCTGGGCCAAAGTCTGCGCTCCGGTGGACACCTGGGCGGCGCCCCCCGATACCTGGGTAGCGCTGGCGCTGATCTGCTGGATAGACTCCCGCAGCAGACAGCTGATCTCGTCCAGAGCATTGCCCATGGCCACAAAATCGCCTTTAAACTCCACCTGGCGGCGGTAATTCAAATGCCCCGCCCCCAGCGCGGCCATCCCCCGCCGGATCTCCGACACATAGGACTCCAGCGCGGCCGCGGTGCTGCGGATATCCCCCGCAAGCAAGCCCAGCTCATTCCCGGACGTATACTGCAAGTCTATGGCCAGCTGCCCCCCGGCGATGGATTCCGCCGCCCGCCTCACCTCGTTGATGGGGTGGGTGACGCTCCGGGTGAGCAGCATACACAACGCCACGGAGATGGCGATGATTCCAACGGACGCGGCGCACACCGCAACAATAATGCCCTCGTTGATCTCCTTCGAGCGGTCCAGACTGCCCTGGGCGTCCTGGATCGAGAGCTTGACCACCTCCGCCAGAACTTCCCGGACCTGGCTGGACTGGGGCGCATAGTCGGCGGTGTACCGGCTCATGGCCTCCTGCTCCTTCCCCTCGCGCCACAGCCTCAAAACCTCGTCCCTGGGGCCGGTTAACAGTGCAAACTGTTCCTCCAGCTCCCGTACCTTCTCCGGTCCGCTGACATAGCCGGTGCTCAGGCGGGAAAGCCCTTCATCCTCCTGCCGGATCAGGGACTGGATTTCATTATAATAATACTCCTCATCCACCACTCCGTCCGTGGCCACCAGCATAATCAGGTATTTCCCCACGGACTGCAGGTTCCCGATCAGCTCCTGGGAGGTCTGGACATTGGCGAAGGGTTCGCTGTAAAGGCGCTCCATTCTGCGGGAAATGCTCCGCAGGCTGACAATCGTCATCACCATGGTCACACCGCAGAGCAGAATGACGATGCCAAAGGAGATAGTCAGCTTTTTTCCAATTTTCAGATTTCTAATAAATTCTCTCATGTAATGCCCCCGTCCGCCGCACTCACCGCAGGTAATGCGCCACCGTGCGCTTGAACTCATCCGGTTTGAACGGCTTTACGATGAAATCCAGCGCGCCCAGCGTCAATGCCTGCTGCACCGTCGACTCCTGGCCCACGGCCGAGCACATGACCACCTTCGTCTGGGGACGCCTGGCCAGAAGTTCTTCCAACACCTCCAGGCCGGACTTGCCCGGCATGGTGATATCTAACAGCACCAGATCCGGGTCAAAGGGCTCGAAAAGTTCCAGGGCGGCTTCCCCGTCCCGGGCTTCCTCCAGATCCGTATAGCCGTCCTCCTCCAGGATCTTGCGGATCATCTTCCGCATAAACATCGCATCGTCTACTATCAGTATTTTCTTCCCCATAAGCGCTCCTCTGTCGACAGCCCTCCGTGCCGATTCTCAAAATTTCACTATTCTAATCATACTTGATTCGCTCATAAAATACAAGCTTGATTCCAGCAAAACCCAATATTTGTATACGCGTCCTTAGATATTGTATTCCAAAAGATGCAAAGCCGACATTGACAACTGTTTCCCGCGCCCTTATAATGGTTGGGAAACACAACTGTTGCATAAAGCAACATTTTGGCATAGGAGGGAATATGAACCGCTATTTAGGAATTTACCGGCGCTGCGAACTGTACTATATCCGGGAAGAGCTGGAGAAGTACGGGCTGCTGTCGCTGGAGGGCCGGCTTCTGCCTCTGATCAAGGACAAGTGCATGAGCCAGGAAGAGCTGGGTTACATGATGAATCTGGACAAGGGCCGCATCGCCAGAGCGGTGTCCCTGCTGGAGGAAAAAGGCCTGGTATGCCGCCAGGTGAACGAGAAAAACCGCCGTCAGAAGCTGTTATCCCTGTCGGAAGCCGGAGTGGAGATGGTCAAAAACATCGAGGAAATTTACCGGAAATGGGACAATATCTGTTACACCGGATTCACCGCAGAGGAACAAGATCTGTATCAGGATTTCATCAAACGGATGGCGGAAAACGCCGCCGAGTATCGACGCAAGAACGGAGGATGTTTAAATGGTTAAAAATCTCACCGAGGGCAATCCCCTCAAATTGCTGTTTTTCTTCGCACTGCCCATGGTGGTGGGAAATCTGTTTCAGCAGCTCTACAACATGGTGGACTCCATGGTTGTGGGCCGCTTTGTGGGCGAGGACGCCCTGGCCGCGGTAGGTTCCTCCTTTCCCGTGGTCTTTCTCGCCGTGGCCGTGGCCGCCGGTCTGTCCATGGGATGTACGGTGGTCATCTCCCAGCTCTTCGGAGCCGGGCAGATCCGCGAGATGAAGATCACAGTGTCCACCGCCCTCATCTCCCTGGGCGTGGTCGGGCTGGTGATCATGGGGTTAGGCGAGCTGGCAGCCGAGCCCCTGCTCAACCTGCTGGGCACCGCCAAGGACATTATGCCCGACTCCCTGGCCTATCTGCGGATTTATTTCGGCGGTGCGGTGTTCCTGTTTCTCTACAATTCCTTAAACGGCATCTACAACGCCCTGGGCGACAGCAACACGCCCCTGCGTTTTCTGATGGTATCCGCGCTGACCAACATCGTCCTGGACCTGCTCTTTGTGATCAAGTTCAACATGGGCGTGGCCGGCGTAGCCTGGGCCACCCTGATCGCCCAGGGCCTGTGCGCGTTCATCTCCTTCTTCGTGCTGGTGCGCCGCCTGGTGCGCATGGAAAACGAGGAGGCCAAGCGGGGCTTAAAGTTCACCTTCTTTGAGATGCCCGCGGCCAGACGGATCGCCAAGATCGGCATCCCCTCCATGCTGCAGCAGTCCATCGTGTCCCTAAGCATGATGTTCATGCAGGGTCTGGTCAACTCCTACGGCAAGGTCTTTGTGGCCGGTTACACCGCCGCCACCAAGATTGACACCCTGGCCATGCTGCCCAACATGAACTTTTCCAACGCCATGTCCAGCTACACGGCCCAGAATATCGGCGCCCGCCGGGACGACCGGGTACACCAGGGCTACAAGGCCTGTATGTTTATGGTATTCATCTTCTCCCTGATCATCACGGCCATCATCTATCTCTTCGGCCCCCAGCTGCTGGGCCTGTTCCTCAACCAGGGCGCCGAGGGCAGCGCCATGAGCTACGGCCTCAGCTACATGAAAACCGTCTCCGTCTTTTACATACTGATGGGCTTTCTCTTTGTGGGCAACGGCCTGCTGCGCGGCGCAGGCGACATGGGCGCATTCATGCTCAGCTCCATGTCCAACCTGGTCTCCCGCGTGGCCATCGCCTACCTCCTGGCCCACTTTATCGGTTCCAGCGCCATCTGGTGGTCCATTCCCATCGGCTGGGGCGTTGGGTCCATCTTCTCCTTCCTGCGGGTGAGGAGCGGGAAATGGCAGTTAAAACGGCTGGTTAATGAGTGATTGAACGATATCCCCCAATCGTATGTTCATAACGTTTAACCTTATCGAAAAAAGGATTTCAGACCGATGATCTTTGCTGATACGCACAGTCGTCGCCTTTTCCAAACAAAACCAACGGGATACTCGAGTTCCCCGGTATTGTTGTTTGCCTTAATGCACAACAGCAATACCGGGGTTTTCTTTTTCTATTTTCTCCTCAGTCGTGAAGCGCCAGCGGGTATAAAAACGCAGTGGATGAGAGTCAGGGAAGTGGAAGTGACATTTGGAGCGGTTCGAAGAGTCTGAGGCGGGAACCTGGAACCTCCACCTCCGCTCTCTTGATTTTCACGAACGCAACTTCATACCCCACCCGCGTCCCCTTTTTCTGCATAAATTTCCGGTTGAATATGTATGAATATCCGCGTATAATGAACAAGAAAAATAAAAAATCGAAAAAAATAAAATGATTTTAAAACCGGACGCCCCGTCCATTCGTCTTGTAATCAGAAATCAAAAAAGGACCTGAAAGGAGAGTTTCATATGACCAACCAAAACGAGATGAATTTAATCCCGGACGACCTCACCCAGGAGGAGCTTTTAAGCCTGAACGAAATCCTCTTAAACACCCGGGAGCAGTGCCAGATGACCGCGCAGCTCATCGAAAACCAACTTAAGCGGAAGGACCAGCTGATCGACCGCCTACACCAGGAGCTGGAGACTTACAAACAAGACCAGCCAGCCCGCCTGGTGGAACAGGCGATGAAGGAGTTGATCGGGCTGCGGGGCCGGCTGCTGAAGCGCCAAAGCTCCCCGCAGTGGGCTGAACTTGACGCCGAAAAGCTGCGGGAAGAATTCACCTACCTGGACGAGGACATTCTGGACCTGCTGGAACGCCAGAACATCGAACCCTTTACCACCCAGCCGGGCCAGCCCTTTGACGGCGGGCGGCACCGGGCCATGAACGTGGTATCCGCAGACAGCCCCGAACTGGACCGCAGGGTGAAGGCCAGCCTGTCCCCGGGTTACGCCAAGGGGGATAAGGTGCTGATCCCCGAGCACGTGACCGTGTACCGTTTCCAGTAACCGGCGGATGCGGACCGCCCTCATGATACGAGCTGAAACCAGCGGCCCCGCATGGACCGCATACTCCGGCGCCTTCCGCAGCCCCGACGTTGCACAGCCGGAACGCCGCCGGCATACAACCGATGAATTACAACCGAAAAATTACGACCGATAACCAGAGATTGAAGGGAGAATATGATGATGAATTACGTTTTTGGAATTGACCTTGGAACCACTTATTCCTGCATCGCCTACATGGACGAGTACGGCAAACCGGTGGTCATAAAGAACAGCGACGGGGACCACACCACCCCCTCCGTGGTCATGGTGGAATCCGCAGACAACGTGGTGGTGGGCATGGAAGCCAAGCGCTCCATCGAGGTGGACCCGGACCGGACCGTCCAGTTCATCAAGCGCAAAATGGGTAAGGAGAACGACAAGGTCACGCTGGCCGGGATCACCTACAGCGCTCCGGAAATCTCCGCTTATATCTTAAAAAAGCTGGTAAAGGACGCCAACGACGAGCTGATCCAGACCGGCGTGATCTTAGAGGGTCAGGAGGTCCGGGACGTGGTGATCACCTGCCCCGCCTACTTCGGCATGAACGAGCGCCAGGCCACCAAGACCGCCGGGGAGCTGGCGGGCTTAAACGTGCTCAACATCATCAACGAACCCACGGCCGCGGCCATCAGCTACGGCGCGGCGGGCAGCGCCAAACATGAGACCGTGCTGGTATACGACTTAGGCGGCGGCACCTTTGACATCACGGTGATGGACATAAACGGCAGCGATATTTCCGTGGTCTGCACCGGAGGCGACGACACCCTGGGGGGCAAGGACTGGGATGAGACGCTGATGGATTATGTGACGGAGCGCTATGAGGAGGAAAATGGCGAGGACTTGTCCGAGGATCCGGACGCCGTGGCCGCCCTGTACGTGGATGTAGAGACCTGGAAGAAATCCCTGACCGCCCGGGAAAAGGTGAACATTTCCGTCAACGGCAGCGGCGGGCGCTTCCGCGAGGAGCTGACCCGCGAGCGCTATGAGGAACTGACCCACGACCTGCTCAGCCGGACCAAAAACCTGCTGGACGAGGTGTTAAAAAACGCCGCCCAGAAGGGCTGCCCCCAGGAGAAAATCGACAAGATCCTGCTGGTGGGCGGCTCCTCGCGGATGCCCCAGGTGGCGAAAATGATCGAGGCGGACTATCACATTACCCCGGTGCTCCAGGACCCCGACGAGGCCGTGGCCAAAGGAGCCGCCATCTACGCCCGCAACGAAAAACAGTACAGCGATTTTCTGCTGGAGGAATCCCAGAAAACCGGTAAAACCGTAAAAGAGCTGACCGAGGAGAATTTAAAGACCGGCGGCGCTCTGGACAAAAAATTCGCTCTCTCCACCTCCGGATACGGGGCCATAAAAATGAACATCACAAACGTGCTCTCCCGCACCTACGGCATCAGCGCCTACAACGAGGACGACGATCTGGTCATCTGCAACATGCTTATGAGCAACGACAAGCTGCCCGCCACCACCACCCGCTCCTTCTGGACCGGCCAGAACAATCAGACCGGAGCGGAGCTTCCCATCTTTGAGACCAGAAGCATGGAGCCCACTCTTCCCCTGGGGGACCGCGAACCCATCACCACGATCCACATGCGCTTCAACGAGCGGGTGCCCAAGGGGACGGAGATCACGGTTATGCTGGCTCTGGACAATTCCGGGATTCTGCACGTGATGGCCGAGGAGCTGTGCCGCCACAGCAAGCTGGAGACCACCTTCGACCTCTCCAACCAGATGACGGAGGACGAGCGGATCACGGCGGTGCGCAGGACCGCTGAGACCACCGTGGAATAAGGAGGAAAACGGAATGATCTGTCTGCTTGTGTTTATCTGCTGCCTGGCCGCGGTAACCGCCCTGACCGTCGGAATGGTGTTGAAAGTCGTCACCACCCTGGTGGAGGCATTTCTGGATATCGTGGTCCGGTACGGCGTGATCCTGATCTGCACGGCTCTCATCTGTCTGGCGGTGTTTATCCTGGCCAGCATGGTGATCGAGCTGATTCACAGGGCCAATATTCTTCTGCTTTTGCTCTCCCTCGGCCTCTGGGTCCTGTCCCTGGGCCTGGCGGCGTTCTTCGCCTCCCTAATCGGCTCCCTCGCCTATTTGCTGATTGCGCTGGCCTGCGCCGCCGTCATGTTTTTGTCCGATCTGCTGGGAGAGCTGTCCATGAGCCTGTTTAACGGTATGCTGGGAATCATGGCAAAACAGTCCGGGAGGAGGTAACGCGTTAAAATGGCCGATATCAGAGAACAAATCAAACGGAAGTACGGGATTGACATCGAAACACTCAACCTGTTTTCCCTTTACAAAATCAGCGGTCCAGGCGTGACGGACCAGGAGCTGGAACAGGCCTTTGCGAAAAAACGCAAAAGCTGGAACCAGTTTTTAAACAGTCCCAGGGAGGACAAGGCCGCACAGGCCAGGAAACATCTGGAAGCCGCGGACCGGTATGAGGCCGTGCTGCGGGACCCCGCCCTGCGCAAAGCCCTGTACGCCTATTATCAGAAAAGCGGGGACGGGACCGGGGACGCTTCCCTGGACTTTGCCAGGGAATTCTTCGGCATCGTGGGCAAAACCCGGCGCATCCGCAGGCAGGAAATCGATTTCTTCTTCGAATATTTCCCGGAACAGCGCAAGTCCAGGCAGCCCATCCTGGAAATGCTCAAAACCGAATTCAAGGTTTCCAAGCTGGACGCCCGCGGCGCGGACGGCGGGGAGGATGAGCGGGACGAAAAGAAAAAGAAAAGCGCGCTGGTTGCGGACCAGTTCGACCGCTCCACCCTGCTGGGAATCCGCAAATGTCAGGCTTACCTGACAAAAGCCGCAGCCATTGGAACCACAGCCGTGCATTTCCCCGGCGTGTCGGAAAGCCTTTACCGCTTCCTGGATCTGGAAAATTGCAGGGACATCGAGTCCCTCCGCACTTTGGTGAAGGCGGGGCGCGAAAAGGCTTCCGGCCTGCGCCTGGACGGCGGGCAGGAATATACGCCGGTTCTGGACCTGTACAACAAGCTGGATGAACTGCTGGATCAAAACGATGTATTTTACAATTTTAAGGAGTTCAAGCTGTTAGTCAAGTTCCCGAACCTCACCCCCTACATGTATGAGATCGTGGAGGCCAGGGAACGCACCATCGCCGATCTGGCCAGCGTGGCCCAGCGGGAGTACGGCTTCCGGGACCAGTACGATTTCCTCCTCTCCTACTTTCTTCCCATGTATTCCAAGTTCGGAATCTACGACAACGGAATCCGGAAAATGATGAAAGACGCAGAGCGGAAACAGGGACGCCAGAAGTTCCTTGACAAGGTGGACCGGATTCTGGGCCGTGAAAAGACCGAGCCGCTGCCGCCGTGCTTTATGCCGCTGTTTTTCCTGGCCTACCTGCCCGTCTATCTGACCTTTGGGGTGTTTGAGCTTGTGAAGTTAGTCGTCTGGAACCTGCGCTACATCGCAATACCCGCCGCCGTTCCGGCCGTTCTCTGGCTGGCCCGGGCCACCTTCCGGTTCGTGGGCTATGAGCTGCCGTCCTGGTCTCGGTTCAGCCTCCGGGAGTTTACTGCCCTCCTCTGCGCCGGCATGGGGATGCCCGCCGCCCTTGAAATGGCGGTCACCCTGTTTTTCATAGCGGCCGTGATCGTCCTGCCCGTGATTCTGGGCGTCTGCTGCCTGTGGGATTCCGCCACCAAGCTGCGCAAGGAATTTGACTGGAAAGGCATCGAGCGCACCTTCTGGATAATCCTAAACCAGTTCAAACGGCAGTTTAAAAACCGTCTTGAGCGGCGCAGGATTTTCACCCTCACCCGCATGCTTCTGGCGGTCCTGATCAACGCGGTGCTGTTCACCGGCGTGTTCCTGTACGCCCGTGACTTATCCGGCGGCCTGTCCTGGAAGCTGCGCCAAATCCTTTGGGAGATGAAACAGGATTCGGAGCGGAAAACAGCGGCCAAGGAGACCTCCGCCACCTTTGCCGAAACCAAAGCCGAGACCGAAAACACGGAGGCCGCCCTGCCCCTGTTTGAGATCACCGCCTCCGCCGCCAACATCCGCTCCGGCCCGGGCACCGGCCATGAGGTGGTGGCCCAGGCCCCCCAGGGCCGGCAGCTGACGGGCACCGGCAACTGGCAGCAGATGGATTCCGTGTGGTATGAGCTGTACCTGGACGACAGCCGCACGGCCACCGGCTGGGCCAGCGAAAAGGTGCTGAAACAGATCCAATAACCGCTTATCCACACGCTGACGCCGCATGAAGGCGCCGGCCCTTACGGGTTACTGTTCACTCCGTGCCCAGTAACGCGCTACGCGATGCACAGAAACGGCAAAAAACGCCGTTTCGCGCCGCAGCCCTCGGGTTTTCTGTGACTTCCGCTGCGCTCCACTCACAAAAAACACCTCGCGGGATATTCCTTGTGAACAGCAACCCTTACGGCACTGAAACCGCAGACAGCGGATTCAGTGCTGTATTTTTTTCCGGGCTTCTGGTATACTTAAGGAAATGCGAAATGAAACGGAGGAACTTTCATGGGATTTTTAGACCGGTTCCGCAAGCTGGAGAAAGCGGAGTCCCGGAAACCGGCCGGGGGCGGGGAGGCCCGGTACCGCCAGCCGATTCTGGAAATCGCCCGCCTGATCTCCGACGGCGACCAGGAGGTCATGGGCGAGGCCGCGGAATGTGTTTCCGACCCCAAACGATATTTTGAAGTTCACATTGACCGGTATGAGGAGCGCGGAATCGAGGACTCGGACGACTTGGAGCTGATCCAGTGGCTGGGGCTGGTGGATATTCTGGAGAGCCGCGGCTGGGTGTGCGAGCGCGATTGGAAGGATGAGCTGGGGGATTTCCTGCATTTTATGGGGAAGCTGGCCGGAATGGCCGCCAACCGGCTTTCCCTGGAACGGGAGTGGTTTGACGAGGATGGGGATATCCCCCAGTGGTGCCGTATCCTCGACGGAAAATGGAGCGCCCGGGAAATCTGCGCCGCCGCCCTGGACCTTGAAAGCGACTGTTACGTCCTGTTCCCCTGCAAGAAATCCGACCTGGAAGAGCTGCGGCACTTGGCCGGATCGATCCACCGCCGGATTGACCTGGCCGCGCGGATGTAACCCCCGACCCCGGCAGGTTCAGGCCCAAAGCGGGCAGTGCCTGCCCATCACAGAAGAATTGGAGGAATGACTTATGTGGCATTATACAAAATGTACGGCAGCCGACCGGGACAGACGCCTGGGCGAACTGTCCGAGGCGTTTGAGCGGGAGACGGACTGCCTGAAGTATTTATCCGAAATCCAAAGCCATATCAACAGCACCCAGACCACGGCCGTTCTGCTTCAGGATCTGGAGGCCAACATGCTGATCGAGATGGACTATGTGCCGGTGAACAACTACGTTTTCCATGTGATCGCCATCGAAAAAAACGGCATCAAAAACAACGGTCTGCCCTGCCAGACCATCGAACAGGCGGTGGAACAGTTTGTCATGCAGCTGCGCGCCAAATGAGACAGAACAGGGAGAATGAAATGGACACACTGGAAAAACAGATTGCATTTATCCGTCAGGCGGAGCGGCTGAAATCCGTTACCCGGGAGGCCTGGACCTCGGACGGGCGGCGTGAAAGCACGGCCGAGCACTCCTGGCGGCTGGCGCTGCTTGTGGGACTTCTGGCCCCGTCCTTCCACGTGGATGTGGAAAAGGCGCTGATGATGTGTCTGGTCCACGACCTGGGCGAGCTCTACATCGGCGACATTTCCGCCGCCACACACCCGGACGAGACTCAAAAACATATGGATGAGGAGCGGGATGTGCGGCGTGTGCTCTCGCTGCTGCCGGACGGCCAGAGGGACGATCTTCTGGCGCTGTGGCAGGAATACAACGTCAACGCCACAGAGGAGGCGCGGCTGGTCAAGGCCCTGGACAAGGCGGAGACCATTTTGCAGCACAATCAGGGGAAGAATCCGCCGGATTTCGATTACGGCTTCAATTTGGAATATGGAAAGTCTTACTTTGCCTTCCACCCGCTGCTGAAGGAGCTGCGAAGTCTCCTGGATGCGCAAACCGCCGCCCGGATCCGCGAAGGGGAGTCTCCGGAGGACACAATGTAAAACAGCAGGGCCTTTCGGTCCTGCTGCCTGCGTTTGGGGAGAGCGTCCGTTACAGACGGTCTCCGTTATCTCTCATAAATTTGTACTCCGCCACTGACCGGTCAAAGGTCTTTATGTGGTAGTAGAGCCATTCGGTCACGTTCTTATTGACCTGCTCCACAAATTCCGGCGTGGGGCCTTCCTGGTCCTCCAGCATTCCGTGAAGCTCCTCCACGGTCTTGCGCAGCTCCTCGTGCTTTGCCTTGTGCTCTGCGATGCCCGGATAGCCGATCTTCTCCTGGAGCTTTTCCTCTTCCCCAAAGTGGAATTCCGTGTAATCCGCCAGATAGTTCAACATCTGCACCGCAGCTCTCAGGTTCGCGTTCTCCTCACAGCTTCTCAAAAGATCGTTGATCTTGCCGATCAGCTCCCTGTGCTGGGAATCGATCATCTCATCTCCCGTCACCAATGTATCATCAAATTCTGCGTACATCTGCATACCTCCTCGAATTTTCTAATGTTGGTCCATTTCACCGTGCCTCCGGCCGTCTGGCGGGTGGCAGGCAATACCTGTTTTGTTTTCTTATTGTATCATAATACGGTTGCTTTTACTATGGCATTTGCAACAGTTTCCAAATTTTTAAGATTCCTCGATCTAGCGGTTTGCAGGTCATATCACCGTTTTTCCGCCTCCCCGCTCCGCCTGCGCATAAACCACACGTAGTAGGGAACCTCCAGGAGCAGCATCATGCTCCACCCCACCGCGCAGGCCCAGGCCGCGCCCTGCATCCCCATCCGCGGCGTCAGAAGGTACACGAAAATCACCCGGATGCTGGTCTGCGTGAAGGTGCCGAGCAGGGTGATGCTCATATTTCCCATCCCCCGGAAAAATCCCTGGATTCCGTTGGTGAAGGCCGGAAACAGGTAGAAAAATGCCATCAGCGCCAGATAGTTGCTGCCCAGGGCCACAATCGCCTCGTTGCCCTCGGTGACGAACAGGCGCATCACCGGCTCCCGCACCAGCGTGATCACCGTGAAAATGAACACCCAATAGCATGCCTCCAGGAGCAGCCCGCAGGCGAAGCCTTTCTGAATGCGGCCCGTTTTCTTCGCGCCCCGGTTCTGAGCCACAAAGGTGGTGATGCCGTGGGAGATGCTCTGCTCCGGCGTAAACGCGTAGTCGTCCACCCGGTTTACGGCGTTGAAGGCGGCGATCATATCCACGCCCAGGGGATTGATGGCTCCCTGGATCAACAGCTTACCGATGGGCTGGCAGGACTGCTGCAGCGCGGTCACGCTGCCGTAGCGCAGAGTCTGGCGCAGCAGACCGGCGTCCATACGGAATTCCCCCCAACGCAGCTGCAGCATGGGAATCTTCCGGTAAACATAACCGATGCATAGAAGGGCCGAGGCCGCCTCGGCGATCACCGTGGTGGTGGCGGAGCAGACGATGCCAAAACCCAGCCAGCCGATGAAAATCAGGTCCAGCACCGCGTTTAATACTGCGGAAAACGCCAGAAATTTTAAGGGCGTCCGGGAGTCCCCCACGCTCTTTAACGCCGAGGACACCGCGTTATAGAAATAAGTGAAGGGCGCGCCCAGAAAAATGATTCGCAGGTAGGTGGACGCCATGTCCAGCAGTTCCTCCGGCACGTTCAGCGCGGCCAGCAGGGGCTTTGCCAGCAGCACGCCCAGGACAGCCACGGCCAGGGAGAAATAGCAGCCGAAGATCACCGTGGTGGACATCTCCCGCTTCAGCTTCCCGTACTCTCCCGCCCCGAAAAACTCGCTCATCAGCACAGATGCGCCCATACAGATACCGGAAATCCCCAGGATCACGATGCTCATCACCGGGTTGGCGGTTCCCTCCGCCGCCAGGGCCTCCTTGCCGATAAAGCGGCCGGCAATGATGGAGTCCACCACATTGTAGGTGAGCTGGAACAGGTTCCCCGCAATCAGGGGCAGGGAATAGTTGATTAAATGCCGGGGGATACTCCCCTCCGTCATGTTTACGGCTGCCATTGTCTGCATTCTCCTCGCCGCGCACCAAACGGTATCCCAGGCTGCCATTTGGTGCGCGGCGGGCAGGCTGGGCGGAGGCCGTTTGTGTAAGCGCTTACAACACTTTTTACTCCATTATAGTTCGGGAAGAAGGAAAGCGCAAGCGGTTTTTAACGGGGGCGGCTGAGCGGTTCCGCAACCGGGGACGCGGCGGTTTTACACAACAGGCCCTCCCGGACGCGGCCCTTCTCTCTTTGCCCTACACCTCCCCCGATACCAGATGGACCTCAAACAATTCCACCGGGATATAGTGTTTGCTGCTCACCAGAATCTGCCGCTCACGGCCGTAGATTGTCTCCTGGACCAGAATAAAGGCGGAATCGTGGGACAACACATATTTCACGGCGGTAAAATTCCCTGTGGTGGTGTAGGTCAGGGCGCAGGCGCTGCCGTATTCCCCGCTGTAGACCGCTGTCTCCAGAAACGTTTTTAATTCCTGCTCCCGGTTTAAGTCCAGCCCCTGCCCGGCAATCACCTCGATGGGAATAAAGCTCAGAGAGTAGGCGGACACCGTGTCCCCCTGGCGGTACCAGCGGTCCGCGATCACCACGGCCGCGGACTTCTGCCCCAGGCTCTGGGTAATGGCCTCCGTGGGCGGCTCGATGCGAAATTCCAGCTCCACCTCCCCGAAGGGCTGCGCGCAGCAGCTGTAGATCGGATGGCGCGCCTTCCCCGTCTCAAAGGGCGGCGTGCAGCTGGAGGGCGCGCAGATAAAGTTCCCCTTGCCTCGGATATTTTTGACCAGATGATCCTCCTGGAGTAAGGCCAGAGCCCGCCGCAGCGTCATACGGCTCACCGACAGCTGCCCGGCTAACACCGGCTCCGAGGGCAGCTGGCTTCCGGCGGGAAACACTCCCTCCTGAATCAGCCTGTATAATTGATCGTAAACCCGCACATGCTTCAACCGTGTCTCCTTTTTCCTGTTCGCCTCGTACGCCATATTCACTCCTCCTCATACCTACGTCTAAGTTTATACAACCTGCGGGATAAATACAAGTGTTTTAGGGCAAAAAAAGACAGGTGCTATGTATTTTTTAGACTTGTCTTTCGAATTATTCTCAACTTGTATAATTTTATGCCGCGTTATCCGGCAGTTTCAGCCGTTTATTCTGGTGTCTCATCGCCTATATTTCAATATTTTGCACAAATATCCCGGTAAAATACTGTGTAGATTTCCTAATTGATTTTAGACAAGTTCAATGTTACCATACAAGATAAGAGCAAGTGTGCGCAGGCTGCGCCAGCAGCCCGCTGCATTTAAACAAAATGCGGCCGCCCGCGCGATTTGTCGGGACGGGCCGGAAACTACAATTACAGTGATTCAACCATTTAAACCAAAAAGGAGAGACAGCCATGCAGAATTATTCGGGAGATATCGGATTACAGTATCATTTGCAGATCAGACAGGGAGACGTGGGCCGCTACGTGATCATGCCGGGCGATCCCAAGCGCTGCGCCAAAATCGCCGCCTACTTTGACGACGCCAGGCTGGTGGCGGACAGCCGGGAGTATGTGACCTACACCGGATATCTGGACGGCGTAAAGGTCAGCGTGACCTCCACAGGCATCGGCGGTCCCTCCGCCTCCATCGCCATGGAGGAGCTGGTCCGCTGCGGCGCGGACACCTTTCTGCGCATCGGCACCTGCGGCGGCATGGACATGGAAGTGAAGGGCGGCGACGTTGTGATCGCCACCGGAGCCATCCGTATGGAGGGCACCAGCAAGGAGTACGCGCCCATCGAATTTCCGGCGGTAGCGGATCTGGAAGTGACCAACGCCCTGATCCAGGCGGCCAAAAAGAACGGCTATTCCTGGCACGCAGGAGTTGTCCAGTGCAAGGACGCATTTTACGGACAGCACGAACCGGAGACAAAGCCGGTGAGCTATGAGCTGATGAACAAGTGGGAGGCGTGGTTGCGGCTCGGCTGCAAAGCGTCGGAGATGGAGTCCGCCGCCCTGTTCATCGTGGCCTCCTACCTGCGCGTCCGCGCCGGTTCCACCTTCCTGGTGGTGGGCAACCAGGAGCGCGACAAGGCCGGTCTGGAGAACCCCATTGTGCACGACACGGAATCCGCAATCAAAACAGCGGTGGAAGCGGTTCGGATTTTGATCAGACAGGACGGTGAACAGGTATGACCGGGCGCGATAAAGAGATTTTAGTGGAAAAAGCCCTGGAAGCCCGCAGATTTTCATACGTCCCCTACTCCGGTTTCCGGGTCGGGGCCGCCCTACTGGCAAAGGACGGCCGGATCATCACCGGCTGCAACATCGAAAACGCTTCCTACACCCCCACCAACTGCGCGGAGCGGACCGCCGTGTTTAAGGCCGTTTCCGAGGGCATTCTGGATTTTGAAGCCATCGCCATCGCAGGCGGCCCCGGTTTAGAGCCGCCCAGGGACTTTGCGCCTCCCTGCGGCGTCTGCCGCCAGGTATTGATGGAATTCTGCGATCCCGACCACTTCCTCGTCCTGCTGTGCAAGGGGGATAAGACCTGGAAAGAGTTTACGCTGGCGGAGCTGCTGCCGTTGGGATTCTCTGGGAAGAACCTGGAGAGATGACGGAAGCGGCCGCAGGCTGCGCCAACGGCCCGCCGCCTCCAAAAAGAGAGCCGCGAAACGAATTCTCCTTCGCTTCGCGGCTCTCTTTACGCCCTCTTCCTACCGCTCCCGGGCGATACTC
Source organism: Enterocloster lavalensis (assembly GCF_046603895.1). NCBI lineage: Bacteria > Bacillati > Bacillota > Clostridia > Lachnospirales > Lachnospiraceae > Enterocloster > Enterocloster lavalensis. Next base: position 5,421,324 of record NZ_CP176637.1, on the reverse strand, counting down.
CCATCATCAGCAAGGTCATCATAACCGGCGTCACAATGGGAACGCTGATGTTTACCGCCGCCTGGGCTCCGTAGCAGATCACGGCAAATACTATTGCCATCACATAAGGCTTTTCTTTGGCATTCCGGATCATTTCCCTGACCGCCAGGACCATAAGGGACACATAAGCAGCCAAACCCACAGCGCCCATGGTGACCAGATACTGCAGATATTCGTTATGCGCATTGTCAAATATTTCGCCGTACCGGTTCACCATCTCGTCATAATAACCGTTTATGGTAATGATCCCGTAGGTGTCCGGCCCCGAGCCGAACAGTTTATGTATCAGGGGAAACTGTCGGAAACTTTCCATACCGATCCTCCAGTTGTACCACCTATGGGTTCCCCAGTCGTCGTTAATCCGTAGGTAAGCTGCCAGACCGCCATAGCGTTCCCCGTTCCCCAGGACGTTCACATCGTAAAGGGCAACGGATGCCCCCAGGAGAGCAACACCCAGGACCAGCGCCCATATCCACCTTCCTCCACCGTATTTTCCCCGAAGAAAACGCTCCGGCAGCAGACGGTGCGGGGTCAGATACAGGCCCGCACACAGGATCCATAACCCTGCCGCTATATACGCAAGGCCGGGAAAACCGGATATGACCTGGAACAGGCCGCTGATTTCCAGCGTACTTCCCGGCCAGGTACGGATTATCCAGTCAATGAGCCAAAACTCTGAACACAGGACCGCCACCATCAGGCAATAGTCCCTTACTCCCTTCACGGTTTTAAACCCATAGAAGGGAAATATCGCAAGCAGGGCCAGAAGGGCCAGGTAGGCATTATCGCTTATGCCGGTAATCAGAGCAAACAGTGATATGATAAAGGAAAACAAATAACAGATTTTCCTTACTCTTCCGCGTTCCAGATAAAACAAAACCGCGGACATTCCCACCACCATCGCGATGTAGGACGTATAAGTATTGATATTTCCAATGGTGGAAGTAAACATGGGATACTGAACCGGGTCCATCTGCCGTTTAAAGCCAAGGGGATCCATTTTAAAATATTGCAAAATCCCCATGATGCAGGCCAGCATTCCCGCCCCCAGAAACAGATCCAGATACCACTGCCTCAGCTTCAGATTCCTGCTTATGGCAAAGTAGGTGAAGCCATAGGCTGCAATGAGAATCAGCCCCGAAAACCGTCCCTCGCCTCCCCAAAGGGCAGCTTCCGCATAATCGGATTGAATAGTTGACAGAATGGCGGCCGACACAAACGCAAGCATCGCCCAATCGGCGGCTTTAAGGCGCGGCCCGCCTAAGCGTACCGCTCCCCGATTGAGGTACGCCGCCAAAAATGCAATGACCGCATTGACCAGTACAAATACAGCGGCAAATATCAACACCGATTTATAATAAAATTCCGTTTTGTGGTTTAATATATCAAAGTAGTAATCCCGGTACACCAAAGGAAACACTGCCAGAATCACCACTGAAAAGCTTCCCGCCATCCCGGAATTGATGGCCTGCCACGCAGTATACAGGTTCCGGTCCATGCCGGTCACGGCGCGGTCCGGTATTCCGGTATCCGTTTTTTTCATAGTTTCTCCTTTTCTTACTTCCAAAGAAAATAAATCATAAGAAGAATCAGGATAACTACAGTCGCGCCTATAATCAAGACTCTTTCCCAAAATTCACTATTCCTGTACATCCTTCTTGCATCCTCAAGATGGGATTCACTGGTTTTGGAAACCATCACGTTCAAAGTCTCCTCCTCCCGTTCCCTGAGCAGGGCCTGACAGATATCACACATAACCGTTTCTCTCCCCCTCCTCCCTTCACATTGATTACACATTCTGCAACTCCTCTTTCTCAACGGTATTTTTCGTCCGCTCTTTTCCCTGCAGGTTTGCGCCTATCTCCTCCAGCATCCTTATAAGCTCCAGGGCACTGCGAAAAGACATGAACGTCCTCCCGGTATAGGTGCAGTGAATACGGCCCTGCATGGAGGCGTTCTGCCGGAATAAAACCTGGATTATCACGATTTCCTTTGCCTTTGACGCATAAGGGGCAATACACTCCGCCGCGTCGCGCGAATTAATCGGTTTTTGTATCTTTGACAGCTCCCTGTATTGATTTTCCGTCATGGCGCTCAGAAAACGCGGTTCCACCGTTCTCATGGGCGCACCCACTGTCTCGCATATCTGGTCAATTCCCAGAATAAGCTGGCTGGTTCCTTTAAAATATACAGGTTCCGCAAGGTAGTAGCTTACAATATTTCCATAGAGCATATCCTCATGGCAGCCATTGATGCATACCAGCAAGACGCTGGCCCGGTCCTGATATATGAAATCTCCCGCATAGCCGCCCGGATTCATTTCCTCCAACATACCATCATCCTTTCAGGCCTCACAACGAATTGATAAGAGGGCGCCCTCAAAGCCTGGGCTTTCCGACGCCCCCTTTTGTTCCGTTCCTGCACTTTGCCGGCGTTTACGGTGTCTCCCTGATCCATTTCCCGTTTTCATCTACCGGGTACCCGTCCGGGGTTATCTCATTTACATATAAAGTCCCCATGGGCCGTCCTTCCCGGGAGGTCGGGTTAAGGTAGTACCAGTCCTTTCCCAGTTTCTGCCATCCCGTTGCCATTCCACCGGTAAATTCGTTCAGATAATACCACTTATTCGCCTTTGCATCGAAATACCAGCCCACAATCATACGCCCAAAGTCTGGTCCCGGTTCTTCATTCAGGTAATACCATTCTCCCTGGGCATCCATATACCAGCCGTAATCCATGATGCCTTCTTCATTAAAATGATAGGTGCAGGCCTGTCCGGCCTCACCGTATTTTACGTTGGCCCACTGGTCCTTCACCGGTGTTTTGCTCCTCAGGATGAACTGCCACTTGGTGGGGTCCCCGCCCACAGTCTGCCAGGAGCCCTCTGTTCCGGCGCCATAGGTTCTGTAGTCGTTAAAGCTGAAGCCCGGTCCCAAAACCCGGCTGCTGCCTCCGGTACCGCGGGTAGAGCCTCCCCCTCCCCCCCCGCCTCCGCCTCCGCCGGGATGATCCGGCTTATCGGGTTTATCGGGGGGATCCGGTGTGTCCGGGTTATCCGGCTGGTCCGGGTTGTCCGGATGATCGGGATTATCTCCTCCGGAGGTAATGGAGTCCACCAGATCCTTCAGCATATCATAGGTGTCGTTCATCTCATCCACGGTTGGCCGGTATACCCGGTTCACCACTTCAATAGCAATATCAATGGCATCTCCTAATGCCTCCCGCTCCTCCTCGCTGACAGTTGGGCCGTCCTTCAGAGCCTGGGCGATTGTAATCTGGCCCATCAGCTTCTGCCTTGCTTCCTGCCACTCCGAATCATCGGCAGGACTGTAAAGGACATAAAGGGTCATGTTCTTTGTCACCGGATCCGTAACATCGTATTCATTCGAGGAGGAAGGCGTCCTTCCCAGTCCTCTGTATTCATAGACGATATTGGTTATGGGATCCGTGTAATCCTCAAAAATCGGCAGGTCCAGGAACCCGTCCGCATCCTCCAGAGGAGTATCGGTTTTCACCTTCACCATATGCTGCGCAGCCCGTTTGGGGTCTATGATCTTCACCCCGTAAGCTTTCAGATAAGTGAGAACGTAGGTGCTCCCCACATTGGCGTCAAAGGATACCACTCCCGAAAAACCCGAGTCCTCATCATTGGGATCCGGTTCCATTTCTACAAATGTACATACGGGATTGTCGTCCAGATTCTCCAGCCGCCAAAGCTGGTAATCAATATATCCATGCATACTGCGGTCAAGGGAAGCGTACACCCGGATATCCGGGGTTGTGTTTACTCCGGTGGGTATATCCTTGTTGGTGCCTCCCACCTGCCTTGTAAGAGAGGAGGTCAGGGTCCAGGGCACTTTAACGGCCTCGTCCCCTACTTCTTGCATGACTGCATTGGATTCCGACGCCTTTGGAGGGCGCTGGTTGAATTTTACAGTATATCCCACGTCAATACCATTTACCAGGGCGTCCTGATCGCTGCTGTTGCCTGTAAGTCCGTCAATCAAATCTGAACGCAAATCCGACGATAAGTCAAGGGCCACAGAACCATTTTTCGGGGAATAGTCAATAAACGCATTTCCCGGTGTTGCGGAGGAAGCCGCCATACTGTAATCGGCCTGAATCACCAGATTCCCCTCCGGCATGGTAATGGTTGGGTTCCTTCTTGTCTTGTCCTCCAGTGTGAATTTACCGATCAATCCGCTCCACTGCTTAAAGGTCCGGCCCTGGCTGTCCACAGGATCCGTGTCAAACGTAATCTTGTCCCCCGCCCTCACCACAGCCGTAGCCGTATCGTCAAAGTCGATGGAAATACCACGCCTCATTATCTTTGTAATAAAGCCCCCGTTTGTCAGTGTGATGGTATACTCCTCAGCAGCCTGGGCGCTGCCCACAACGGAGACCTGGGTCCCCAAAAGAAGCTTGTCCGCCGCCTGAATATCCTCTCCCGGCTGTTTTGCGACTACCACATAAAGCTGGTTTCCTTCCAGTCCGCCAAGGACTGCCTGTCCGGGAGCGCCTGACGGCGTCACCCATCCCTCCCCGTCAGCGCCGGGTACGTCGACCACATCTCCTTCCATGGTCAGGATGGCATATAAGGTTGTGGAATCCGCAGGATTAATCATCACCTGCATCGTTCCGTCCGCCCCATCCATTACCTTGTAGTTGTTCCCCAGTGCCGGGACCGTTACCCGGGTAGGCGGGCTGCATGTGTCCGGATCCACATGATCCGGCAAGACTGCTCCCGGCAAGGGATTGGCTGTCATAAGCAGTTCATATACGTAATAGCTGGTACAGGGCTTTAATCCTGTAAATCCGCTGTTCTTTAACTGAGTTCCCGGTTTGATTTCCAGAACTTCACGGTCCATGTTCGTAAGCGCATACCTTCTGTCCTCGTTTACGCCTGCAACCGTCACGTTTCCGCTGCCGCCGCTGTTCACAGAGCCGTATGCATCCGGCATGGCAGGTATCCCGTCATCCGTTACACCGATAGGTACGAATCTGGCGGTAAAAGTCTGGTCTGACATAATGGTCTGAGAGGCCAGCACCCTGTTTCCCATCTCATCAAACCATCCGTCAAACTGGTAGTACGCCTCCGGGGTGCAGTCAGGAAGATCCAGGTCCGTCCACGAAGTATTTTTTACAACATGCATTGTCTTGTTACCCGATATGGAACCATGGTCGCCGGCTACAAATTTCAAGTCAAACCAGTCCCCTTCCTGTTCCACAAAGTTAGCGTACAGCTTAATGGATCTGTTGATCACCATGTCCTCTGACAGCTTAGGTCCCTGCTTATCGCTTCCATTGGAGGTGGCCTCGTACCATCCGTCCGCTCTGTAGTGGGGGGATGGATTTAATTCAATTCCTTCCGTCACCTGAGCCAGAGTGATTCCTCCCGCCTTTTTTATAAATTTGGGGGAAGGGCTCTCTCCAAAGGAACCGTTTTGTCCGTTATAAAATTCTACCTTGGCCCAGTAACCGGTATCCGAAAGATCCTCGTTATAGGTAATTTTAATGGCTCCGCTCAGAAGGCCGGATGTCACCGTAAGCTCCTGTGCATCTTTGTTAAAGTTTACGGTCAGCGACGGATCCCATACGATATTGGGCGGATAAACATATCCTTCCAGATCCGGCACCGAAATTGTATACTGGGTGTTGGGAGTTACAATCTGGTTCACATCCTCTAGCCCTGCCGCTTCCTCCATTGAGTTCGAATGGTTATCCGTATAAATTACCTGAAGCTTAATTTCAAAGTTATCGTCGTCCTTATACTTGTAGGTAAACTCAATCCCCTGGTTCGGCATCTTGCCCGTGACGTGGGTGTTTTCACCATTCGAGGGGGTTACGGAACAGCCTGCGTCCACTGCGGATATAATCCCTCTTCCATCCAGATCCGTCACCCCTGCCTTTGTCAGGGCTACGGACTCCGGCAGATAGGAGGTGATCGCAGGTGGGTCAATGGTGTAATCAGCCTCCACCGGAAGCGTTATGGTGTCCGGCGCTTTTATCTGATTCCCGCTCTTGTCCACATACCTGATTGTGATCGGGAATTTCTTGGTTGTATCCGGCTCATACCGGTAGGCAACAGTAAGGTGATCATTGGGCATGTTTCCCTTTACGGCGTGTGTCATGCTGTTGATGCTTGCGCCGCCTTCGGCCATGGTACCCCCGCCCAGTGGTTCATCAAATTTACGCACCTTGTTGTTCTTTATAAGGACGGATTTAAACTTATAACCCGGAATGTCCCTGCGGTAGGTTGCCGATATGGGATTATTCGCCATCTGTTGACTTTTCCAGCTTGTCTCATAAAATTTTCTGAGGTCCGGGTCGTCGTAATCAGCCGGCCAGCCGCTGCTGTCCGATGCCTCCCCCCTTACAGGGTTGAAATCCCGGTAATGCTCCACCCAAAAGTCAAAGGCCGTATTGTCATTTCCTCTCCACACCGCTTTATATGTGGTTGAAGCCTCATAGGGAAAGGCATAGGGAAGCGTTTTAACCTTCTTGCCTGAGGCCGCGTACCAACCGTCAAAGGTGAATCCATCCCAGGTAACACCATCAAAGTCCGGCACCTTAGGTCTGGGTCCCGAGCCAAAGGTATCCTGTGGAATTCCGGCAAAATTTACGGAACTGGTCAGGGCGTGGCCCGCCTTTCCGGTGGCTGTAAATACGCCCTGTTCCACAGCGCCTCCCACCGCCACGGTACTGTAGCTGGACTTAGACATACCCGGGCCATCCTGGGGATCGAACTTGAGCTTAGAAGTTTCCCCATAACCAATCGCGTATGCCTGGTATCCCGGGGCAGCCATGGATATTACCATGGCTGCCGCCAGCATGCCTGCCAGCTTTGATTTCATATTTATTTTCTTTATCATCAGGTTCCTCCTACTGAATCCATGCGCCGTCAGGACCTACAGAATAACCGTCCGGCGTCACTTCATTCTGATACATGGAGCCTAAGGGGCGTCCATTTCCCCCGCCAAAGATCCATTTTCCCTTTGTGGGGTCATAGGTATATGTTCCTCCGCCTACAGGTGAGAAGTAATACCATTTTCCGTCCATCTGTTTCCAGCCCAGGGCCATCTCCCCGCTTACGGGATCCAGGTAATACCAGTGTCCGTCACCCTGATCCTGCTTCCAGCCCGTGGCCATCCTTCCGTAATTCCCCTCCTTCTCCGTGTTGCAGTAATACCATTTCCCCATCTCGTCGCAGATCCAGCCCGACTGCATGTTTCCGTCGCCGTCAAATCTGTACCATCCGGCATCGCCGGTCTGGCCTGTCTCCGGGTACTCCAGCCTGGCCCACATTCCTCTCAGAATATTTCCTCCGTTCAGACGGAACTGATACTGCTTCTCGCCATTGGCACCTGTGGTTTCCACCCAGGTTCCGTTTGTCCCTACCAGGTAGCTCTTGGGAGCGGTATCGTTAAACGGGGCCTTTTTGGTTCCCCTTCCGCCGCCTCCGCCGCCTCCGCTTCCACCCTTGTTTCCATCCTCCTGGATGTGGTGGTAATCGTCATAGCGTTCCTCCAGCAACTCCCTGTAGGGTGCGGTGTCTTTCTTTAAATCCTCCAGTGCGTCTTCCAGCTGGCCGATTGTGGCCTTGGGCTCGCGGTCCAGTACCTCCTGGGCCTTCTCAATGAACTCTTTTAGCTTTCTGCTCTCCTGCAGCTTCAGGAAATGGTCGTCGCTCAGTCCAATGGCCTCTAAAATGGCCTTCTCCAGCTCCTCGCGGGCACGGTTCACCTCCTGCACATTATCCTCATAGAACGCATACACATAGGTTTTCCTGGTTATCTTGCGCTCCGGGTCGAACTCTCGCAGCTTATCCGGGCGGTAGCTCCAACCCATATAGTTGAAGTCCGCTCCCTCGGGGCTTATGAAGTGATCAAGCTGCTCCTCCACCCCTGCGTACTCTGTTTCATAGTAATCCTGACCGGGCCATTCATTGCGCCTTACCTTGAAGCAATAGCGGTAACGGCTTTCCACCGGCACTGTGTTGTTCAGGAAATACAGACGGTAAGCGCGGTTATACACCATCACGTATCTGCTGCCCTCCGTGGCTGTGAAGGTGAACAGGCCTCCGGTCTCCTCCGGATCGTAGTCCATGGGAACCTGGCTCACGCTGATTTCCCCTTCATCCGGGTCATGAACCAGCTCGAAAAGCTGGTAGTCCATCATATCCACATCCTTCCGATCCAACTGTACATAGGTCTTAAAAGATGCATTGGAGGCGCTGGCCCGGTCCACACGGCGGCCATTCACATACCGCTCTATGGATACATCCAGGCCCCAGGCTTCCTTGTAGGCGTCCTCATGTTCCATCTCATACAGGCCGCTGGCTTTTATTGCGTTGGACTCCGAGGCCTTCACTCCGTTCTTCCGGTACACCACCTTGTAGGTGACGTCCGCGCGGTTCACCTGCATCAGCTCCTGGTCCGCATCCGTGGTCAGCTCGTCTTCCAGGTCCTGTACCGCATCCGGGTCCAGGGCCAGCTCGCCGCGGCTTCCTCCCCGGACTTCATATACTACCTCTGCATTGCTTGGGGAGGCCTCGCGCTGGTAAACTGCCCCCAGAACCAGGTTGCTATCCGGCATGGTGAAGCTTACCTCGCGCTGGTGGACGGTATCCCCCAGACCCTTTACGCTCCCGATTGCAAACTCCCAGTGGCTGAAGGGCCGGCCGGCCCCGTCCACAGGATCCGCCGTAATGCTCACCCGGTCGCCCTTATGAGCTTCCTCGTAACGGGAGCCTCCCACCTCCGTGTCCCCCACGGAGACCACGTCGCCGTTTACCGTCTCGATGATATACTCAGGCAGTTCCAGCTCCCCGCCCGGGTCCATGGCAATGGTGCTTCCGTATTCCCCGCGTTCCTCCGCCGTCATCTCGTTGCGCCCCGTGGGCCGGGCAACCACGGTGTATTCCTTGTTATAGTCAAGCCCCGTGAACTCCAGGGAGGCAGGGTTCCCGGACGGCTTCTGCCATCCACCCGCCCCGGTCTGGGGCGTATGCACCACATTTCCCGCGTGATTCAGAAGCGCGTAATCCGAAGCCGAATCCGCCGGCTTTATGAGAAGCTGGGTCTTGCCCTCCTCCTCCTCGTCATAGAACACCTGGTAGTTGGTCTCCACTACAGGGGTTACCACCTGGGTTCCATCGCTGACGGTGCCCTGGATCGTCCCGATTAAATCTCCTGTCTCCACCCTGGTGTTCCCTGTAGCCTCATAAACGATATAGGGCATCCCTGGGTAAAGGCCGTCGAAATAGGTGCGGCTGGTGAGGATATTTCCCTTGTTCACCGCCAGAACCTCACCCGCCAGGTCGGTGAGGATATACTTATATCCCTGGGCTGTGCCGAATATCGTGACACGGCCCTTCCCCTGGGTATTCAGCCCCGCCAGTGCATTGGGCGCCGACACGTCGGTTCCGAACACGGCCGGATCGGGATAAAATTCCATGGTGTAGGTCTGTCCGTTTACAAGTGGGGTGTCATCCTCCACCGGTTCACCATTGGCGTACCAGCCGTCCGGGAGGTAGTTCACCTGTGGCGTGCACTGGGGAGTGCTGCCCTGAATGTCTGACCATTTCTTGTCGTAGGTGGTGCGCAGGGTGAGGGCTTCCCCTGTGTTGATGGAGCCATGTTCCCCCGCCTCAAAGGCGATGGTGATCCAGGCATCCGGGTTCTCCTCAAAATGTGCCGTAAGGACAGCCGGCCCTTCAAACTGGTAATCCTGGGCTAAAATTGTCTCGTCCCCATTCAGATCCCCGCTGTCATCTGCGTCAATAAACCATCCTCCGAAGCGGTAGTATTCGCTCTCCGCCTTTGGCACCGGCATCAGACGTTTCTCCTTGATTTGGGATAGCGTATACGCCTTATTCCTGCCTTTATCCGTTCCATCGTTGATCAGGACGCTGGCCTTGAACTCCCCGTCGGTAAGAGCCTGTACATCCGGAGAGACCCCCTCCCCTCCCTGGAGCGAACCTTTCCCGTCTGCCTTGTAGGTGATGTCCGCCCACTTGGACGGAATCCGGTCATGACGGTAAATCACCTGGGTGTCGTCGTTGGGCATGGTTCCACCCCAATCATTGTTGTAGCTGCTAAACCATATGGTCGCCCCGTCCGGTTTTACCAGGCGGTCGATATTAGGATTGGTAATGGTATAGCCGTACTGCTCCTCATACGAGCCGCCGACCGCCCGGTCTGCCGTGATTTGTCCGGCTAAAATAGGAGGTATGATATTCCTCAGCGCTTCGTCACCGGTATTCTTATCCTCATATCGAATCGACAGTTCATACCGATTCGTAGCCTGATAGAGATAGGTCAGGGTCACAGGCTGATTGGGCATAAGGCCGTTAAATACAAAGTCATCGTCAAAATTCTGCGTGATTGCATAAGTCAATCCGCTTGCATTGTCAAAGGACTGGTGGCCGCGTACAAACTCGTAGCCCACACATTTATATCCATACTTATTGACAGGCTGCATCGTGATTTCATCCTCCGGAAAATGGAGGGAGGTTTCATCCGGCGCCACCTCATTAAAGTTTCCTGTCTCGTGTTTAACCGTAAGAAGATAACGGTTGTCAGGATTCTCGTAGTCCACCTTATACCGGAATTGCACGGTGGCATCCTGCCCCGGCATCTTCCCGTCAAACCCGCCGTTTGTCTGGAAGGTTCCCACGTCCTGGGGCGTACCGTTATAGTTGTACTGTGTGGGAATGGTACTGGAATCTTCCTGGCTCCACAGATAGCCCTTTACATTCTTTTTTACCTCGTGCAGGGGCGTATCCACGCTGTACTTGTTCTCCTGAGTAGTTGTCTTAAAAACAACGGTCCCCGACTGGTTCTCGTGTTCCACCGTATAGTTGAACTTTACATTGGGGTCTGCCTCAAAAATCGCATAATAAGTAACTGGCGAAAACGGATACTTGTCCGGCAGCTTACTAATATAGTTGGGACCATGAGGAGAATCCGGAGGATTGGAACTCCAGCCCTTAAATACATAGCCGTATCGACTGATGGTCGGCAAAAGTGCGTTTACCGGTTCATTGTAGGTTCCGGTCAGGGTAGGCGGTTCCGGCGTTCCCCCATTGCTCTCAAAAATAATCTTTGATTCGATCTTGCTTAATTCATAATACACCGTCACGTCCTGGTTCGGCATGGTTCCGGTAACCTTGCCAAAGTTGGAACCTGATTCCAGATTTCCCTGGAGCGTAGGGGGTGTTCCCTGTTCAATGACGATTCCTGTGAGCTCATAGCCCAGGATTCCTCCGGGCGGCGCAAGATCTACCGGATCTCCTGAAGCCGCCGATATAGGCGGAAGTGACTGCGCTCCGGCAATGGGAGCCCCTGTGCCCGCCTCCCGTATAAACCGGCTGATCTGCAGGCCGTTCTTCTTCAATACCGCATTCCGGTCGTTGTTTTCCCCGGCTCCTGCCAGATTCTTTGTTCCCACCGCCACATAGACTCCAAGACCGTCCTCCTTATCCAGGTCTGCGAAGAAGTTATCCACAAATGGACTTGGCGCCGTATTAACAGAGCTGCCTGTTCCGGGAACCGCAACCTTAACTTCATGTTCTGCGACTGTTGCCATTCCTCCCGGGGATGCCTCCGGCTGCTTTGCCGTGGTCACGCCAATCCGGCCTCCGCCCAGATCCCCGTTCACAGTAATGACCATTCCTTCCCCCAGGTATACATTGGCCTTCCCGCCCGAGGGGGGCTGGTTGTCCTCTATCAACACATCATTGATCACCTCAAAGGTTCCTGAACTGTCAAAATAGACCGCTCCCTTACCTTCCGATCTATTTTCCGAAACCTTGCCAAAGTTCATGGAAAGGGAGGCGCTGCCTGTAATATTCACAGCGCTGCCCATGCTTTCCGGGCTTCCCTTGCAGTTTTTAAGATTTGCCCCGCTGTTAATTTCCAGCCGCCCGGCAGAAGCTTTCACTAACGGGTCAGAACTTCTGACTCCCGCTCCGTCAAGGGCAATATCCGTCAGCCTCAAAATTGCTCCCCCTGATACGTTAAACAGCTCCCCGCTGTAGGATGAATTTCTTTGCAAGGTTTTAATTCCGCTCACAGGCGTACCGTCCGTTGTAAAATTTGTGCTGGTGATGGTTATATCCTGCTTGGAGCCCGTCAGACTGATTGGGGCTGAAATAGCCGGGTAATCCATCACATAGACATAGCCTTTTTTGTTTCCAATTCTCTGTATGGCATAATCAATGGTTTTAAACGGATCGCCGTAGGTTCCGTTCGTCGAATCCGCATTCGTACCGCCGGATGCCGATACATAATAGGACGTATCCCTGATTGCAAACGCCACCCGCTTATGTACCATCTCATAAGGGCGGAGCTTAAAATTCCACGAATAGGCCAGGCCGGAATCCTGGCCCGAGGAAATGTCCTCCTCGGATTCATTAAACACATTACGGCCCCAGTCTGAAAAATTTCCCACCCATCTGGTATCGGGAGGCGTTACGCCCAGGCTGTCGTCATTTGTAATGCAGTCAAAGGTGGTATATACTTTGCTATTCACCATATGGAAGCCGTTGTCATTTTTATAGATCGTTGCACGGTCGTCATTTTGGGACGGGTTTCCCGTACCTCCCCCAATCATGATATCAGCGCCGGTTCCCATCTTGACATCCCTGCCGTTTTCCCCTCCCTGACCGTTTGTGTCATAGATATAATAATCCGCAAATATATATTTGTTGTCCGGGCTGGCTGAGAGTGCAATCTTCAATTCTACGCCCAGGCTGGTCAGATTCTCCACCGAGCCATTCGTTGGACCATTCGCCTTAATTTTAGACCCATTATCAATCTGCAGAATAGTTGCATATCCGGTATTCATATAGGTGGTTATAATCTGGGAGGTATAATCCTTAACATATTGGTTGTCGGCAGCGTTAATCAGTCCATGGAGATCAAATCGCAGCGTGGTTCCCGGCGAAGCGCCGGCGCCATTCTCTCCCGATCCGGCGCTGGAAACCCACCCCACAATCGTCCCCTCACTTTTGGCTGCCCCAAGGTTTTCACTTGGAAGCTCCGTGGATGCCATTGCCAGGATCCCCCCATTGGTCCACACCAGGCCGCAGGTAAGGCAGAACACCAGCAGAGCCGAAACAAAACGTTTCCATATTTGACATCTTCTTATATTCACTTTTCACATCATCTCCTGTCATTCAAAATTTAATTTTTCTTCATCCAAAAGGCTGTCCGGATCCGGGGGCGTGTCGGGACCCGCGATGATTCCTCCCGCATATTTATCGGTCTTGTTGTCAGGATCATAGTGATAGAAGCCGGGGCCGTCCGGGCCGTTGTGCCATTTGGGTTTGTGCTCATCGTCCACCCTGGCCGCAAACTGTCCGTTGATGACAAGAATCCACCCCCCGTCTCCGTCCTCTAAAACTTTTTTGCTTCCTGACACGGTTTTCCCCCTGGTGTTGACCACCCGGTAGGTATCCGCTTCATCCTTCACAACGCCGTAGCCGAATTCCTGGTCTGCTTCCAGCCTTAATCCATTTATATAGTAGGAATCCTTTACCCGCTTCAGCTCATTTCTGCTTCCGTAGGCAATTCCATTGCTTTTAAACCCAAAAGTAAATACCCCGTCAGCCAATTCTACCGACACTTCATCCCCTGTCTGCATAGAGCCGTCGTTCAGCTCGTCCGGGGAAAAGAAATATAGGTCCGCCTTCTCTCCCCCATATAGATTTCCGTCCTTAAAATCCTGGGATGACCACACGTCCGGGTCGTACTGGGCAACAAAGGTACTGGATCCGTCAAAAAGGACAAAACCGGTCTGCATCCTGCCCAGACCATCAAATGCATAACGGCGTCCATTGATTTTCTTGATCCGGTCCCGGTAAACCTCGCCGTTCTGGTCCGTGTGCCACCAGCTGTACTCACCGTCATTGCTGTCATCCTCTGCCAGCCCCTCCTCAGGGTACATCCAGAACCAGCTGTCCTTTAACAGCTTTCCACCGTCGTAGCCTGCATAGAACCGGGCCGACAGCTCACTGGAGGGATTGCTCTTGTCCGCGTTGCTGACGCTGCCCGCCTTCGACCACCAGGGAAGCATAATTCCGTATTCATCAAATCCATAGGTGACTCCATCGATATTCCTCTGAACCAAACGATCGCCTTTACTTCTCACCTTTTTGGACCGGTTGTTGAAATACAGCCATATCCGGTCATATTCATTGTAATCCCTTCCACTGATACTGCTGGTAATGTCATCCAGCGCATATGGATCTATCTCCGAATAATCCAGCCAGGCTTCGGTGAGCAGCGCGCCGTCCTCTCCCGCATAGCACTCCCCCTCCACCATAGGATCGTCGTCCTCATCCAACGGTTCCCCGTCCCGGTCAAACCACCCCGTAAGCATACGGCCATTTTCGTCAAACATATAGGTCTTACCCCCGATGGTTTTCCTCGGGGTGGAGGTCTTGCGGTAAGCCTTGCCGTTACCGCCGAAATAATACCAGCCGGCCTCATAGCCCGAATCCTCATCCTCCTGTGCCAGAACCCAATCGTTCTCGACCCGTTTCCCTTCCTCATCTACATAGTAGAGGCCGCTTCCGTCCTCCACAAAGCAATCCCTCTTCATGACACCGTCAGAGCCCAGGTAAAACCAGGCATCCCTGGACTGCCTCCAGACATTCCGCACCGGGTTATCCTCATCATCCAGGTACTTCCATTCTTCTCCGTCACTGGTCCAGCCTTCAACAGCGTACGCCGTCTTCGCCTCTATCCCGGCAAGGGAAGCTGCTGCAATGACCAGAGCCGAAGCCATCACTGCCATTTTCCTTTTTTTCATCCTCTTTTCCTTCATCCTTCCAATATAAAATATCTATGTAAACCCGTTTAGGGATTATTTTCCAATGTCAGCACCCGGTCTGCCTTTTATCACAACCCATTGTGCAGGAAATCCAGGTCCATCTCTTCCTGCGTCATAAATTTCCACGTGCTGCCTCCAAGACACTTGTCCCACGTAATATCGCAATAAATCCATTGCCCATCCAGCCAAATCCTGTTCCAGGCATGGTTTCCCCTGTAAACCGGTTCGCATGTAAGGCCTGCCATTCTGCACAGAGACAAATAAGCGGACACATAACCCCAGCATACGGACTTCCCCTCCATCACAGCATGGTAAACCGTACGGTTTTGCAGCGACTCATCGTAGGAAACATGGTTATAAATCCATTGGTAAAAAAACTCCGCCTTTTCTCTGTCCCCCAGGTCACGGGCCGCTCCGGCCAGCCCGGCCAGCTTATCCTGCACCTGTCTGTGCTGCCCCAGGGCCAGCCCGGGATTGTCACAGGAAAAGAAAATGGCATAATCCTCCTCCCCCTCTCTCACCGAATACAGGGTAACGGGCTCCTTGCCCAGATAGATATAGCGGTTAAAATACCGGCCAAAAGAATGGGCTTCTTCATCGGAAGAAAAGCGCGCCTCCGTCCCGGTTTGCTCCTCCCGGGAATTCCCCCGGCCCAGAGCCTCAATCACCAACGCCCCCTGGCGCTCATATTCGAGGCTGCGGACCGTCATGTCATTCGCAGAAAGACCAATGAACGTCTCTTTCCTACTTTCTTCCTCTGTTCCTGCCGGCGGCCGGTCCGCCATCCCATTCACAGCGAAGGAGGAATAAAAAAGCATATAAAGAGCCGCCGTCAGACAGATTCCGGCCTTTTTCATTCTCCTCACACCATCCCCCCTCCCTCTCTACAACCGAATGTCTCTTTTGTTGTAAAGCCAAACCGGGGAAAACGGTTGATTCGGAAGATAACAAGAACGATTAACAATAATTCATGTGAAATATCCGGAGAAATCCGGTTTCAGAAAAACGGCAACTAATCAGGCCCGGTCTCATTATGTGACCTGGTCTGATTGCTGTGCCAAAAATAATGTCAAATATTGTAGAAAAATGTAGAAACCTATGTAAATCTGTGATATGATATAATATGTTTTACCAGATATAAATTCTTAATTACAACAAAAGAGACATTCCGTTGTAAGGGGTCAGGATCAATCTCATACGCTCCAGCTGTTTCCTGTGTTCACTCCCGCTTTCCATAGTATAAATTCGAGTCGTGTTGATGTCCCTGTGTCCCAATATGTCGGCCAGCTTGGACAGATCCTTTGTCATGGCATAGTACGTTCTTGCAAACAGATGCCTCAGATTGTGGGGGAATACCTTCTCCCGGTCTACTCCCGCCTCCAGCCCCAGGGCTTTCATTTCCCTCCAGATGTTGCTCCGGTCCAAAGCCCTTCCGCTTCTTGTCACAAATATCATTCCTCTCTCAATCCCCTTTTTTCCTGCGTAATCCAGCAATACTTTACAAAGCCTCTTTGTCAGCAGAACGGTTCTGATCCTGCCCTTGCAATCCACCTCCGCCTGCCCTTTCCCGGCCGCCTCCACTGTGATATAGGGAAGCTCGGATACACGGATTCCGCTGGAACAGATCGTTTCCAACACCAGGCAAATTCTCTCCTTCCCGGATTCAGCCGCTGTTTTTACCAACCGCTGGTATTCCTGCTTTGAGAGCTCCCGGCTCTCCGGATAAAAGGCGTTCCGGGTGATCTTTAAAAATTTTGTCTTGCAGTCCTGCCAGCTCCAAAATTTAAAAAAACCGTTTAATGCAGCCAACGCTCCATTCACGGTTACGGGAGCCATATTTTCACGTAAAATGCTTTTCCAGCACACAACCATTTCCTTGCGGACGGGCCTGTTGTTTGCAAACTCCATAAAATTGGTCAGGTGATACGCATACCTTTGTATGGTGTCCCTGCTCCTTTCACAGTGCTCCAACCATTTACAATATTCACGAATCTTCTGAGCTGTCATCATTCTGTCCTGATTATTCTTCATCGCTGCCTCCTGCTAGTCTGTAATATCGGTAGTATTCTGTCCCAATGGCTAAAACCCCATTCCCTGTAACGCCGAAAATGGTTTTATCAACTATTATAATCAACAAATGGTTCCGGCACCTCAATGTTTCGGATGTCTTATTAAACTAACTGGAAATATGGATTGGTTCCTCTTTTAAAATTAAAAAAAGTGCCGGACACGGTCCGGCAAATTGATTTGGTCTGTCTGTCAGTTGTAAATAAACGTGAGATATATCCCCCGCACATAAAAAAACGGCATGAGGAACGCGAAGTCTCATGCCGGGGCTTATACCGTTCGATGAAAGCGAATGCAGGCATCGGGTCCGTTCGCCCAGAGATATAAAACCGGCCCTACCCCTTCATCTTCACCGGATGCCGTATCACCGTCCTCCACTTTTCCGGCGCTGACCGTCTCGGGTCGGACAGATAGATTTCATGGTGCAGGCGGTCTCCGGAGAAATCGTTCTCATACCCGTTTTCCTCTAAAAACGCATCCAGCACGGCCACGGTCGCGGGTTCGTCGTCGTAGGATCCAAGGTGCATAATCTGCACGCACAGCCCCTCGTCAACCGTCAGGAACTCCGCCATGGAACAGTCCAGCTTTTTCTTCCTGGAGGCCTCCTTAACCGCCCAGTCAAAGTCCTCCCGCTTCACGAAATCCGGCAGGCGGATCACGGAAATCCAGTTAAAGCGGCTCTTGTCCGAATAATCCACGCCCAAAGTGCCCTCCTGCCACCAGAAGCCCTCCAGAGGCGGCACCACATACTCGAAAAAGCCCTCGATCCGCCGGGAGCCCTTGTAGCTCATCTTGATGGTGTAGGCCACGGCGTACAGAACGCCCACCGCACGCTGATAGTCCCCGCCCTCCTGATTGGGATCCCCGCTTCCCCGGACCGCAATGTAGCCCGCCCGCGGCACCGTGACAATCTCCGGTTGATTCCCGGGCATATAAAACTCCCTGTACTCTTTCTTGAAATCAAATGCCATCGGTAATTCCCTCCTTTTCCACTATCATACCACGTCAAACACGACATCCTTCTGTCATGTTATTGAAGTTTACGCGGAAAATCACGTGCCCTCTTTCTGTGCAAGGGTCAGAAGCTTCGCAGCGTCTCCTCCTCGCCCTCGGTGGTGGTGTCGATGGAGCGGATCTCCACCTCATAGCCGAAGCGCTCGTCCACCTTCACATACACCGTCTCCCCCACCTTGTGGCCCAGAAGCGCCTTGCCCAGGGGGGAGTCGATGCTGATCAGCCCCTTCAGGGAATTTCCCCGCACCGTGGTGACGATCTTGTAGCGCTCTGTCTCGTCGTCCTCGGGAATGTACACCTCCACAGTGTCATTGAGGCCCACCTCGTCCGAGGAGGACTTGTCGGAAATGATCTTCGCAGTCTTGATCATGCGCTCCAGATAGCGGATGCGGCTCTCGTTGCGGTTCTTGTCCTGCTTGGCCGCCTTGTACTCGAAGTTTTCGCTCAAATCCCCGTGAGCCCTGGCCTCCTTCACCGCCTCCAGGCATTCCTTGCGCACCACCAGCTTCCGGTGCTCGATCTCCTCCATCATCTTGTCGATGTCGCTCTGAGTCAGTTTGTCATACATGGGTTTCCTGCCTTCCTTCCAAAAGATTTTCCTGTTCAATTTCCAGCCCGTACCGTAAAATACAGGCTTTTAACTCCTCCAGCTCCGGCACGCCCAGGGCCAAAAGCTTCTTACGTTTCTCCTCCTCCAACGGAATTCCCGCCCCGGCCAGACGGCAGCGCTCAAAGCTCTCCGCGTCCATGTGTAACGGCTTCACCTGCGCAAATACCTTTTCCTTCATGAACCGGAAAATGCGGATTCCGCCGTAGTCCATATCGCTCCAGTGTAGAAATTCCGTCTCCGCCCCCGCAAGCTCTACCGCGCTGCGCAGGAAACGCCGCTCCTTGGGCGAAAAGAATCCATGGCAGTAAATGTACAAGGTATCCCCGCTGTACTCCATGGACTCATAATTCGCTTTATTCTCAATGGTGATAATGCGCCGGACGCCGGGCAGTCCCGCCGGGCTTGCCGCCGCCAGCGTGCGTGCGTTGAGCACCATCCCCAGTGGAAAAGATTCCCCGGAGGCCAGGCGGCGCTTCCCCTCCCGGTCCGGCGTGTCCACCAGAAGCGGCCCCTTACATTCCATCTGCTGGGAATAGCTCATGATTCCGTACTCGGCAAACACCTCGTCCTCTTCCATGCCGTCTTCCACAGCGGAGCCGTAGCGGCAGAGCTTGCGCAAAACCGGTTTCCGCAGATACTTCCCAAAATACTTGGCGTTTCCGAACACCCGGGCGCTGAACTGAGTCTCCCACAGGCTCTCCCGGTTGTCCGCAACCGCGTTGAGGGCCCGAAAAAAGTCCTCGTTCTCAACGTATTCCGGCAGACTTCCTTTCCCGATCTGCTCCAGCAGCTTGTCGTAAAAGGGCTTAAAATCCTCATTCTCTAAATCCGCCCGGTACTGCCTCACCAGACTCCCCGCCCTGGCCAGCGCCTCCCTTGGATCGGGAATCCCGGCCAGCTCATACATCCGGCCCACGTCCTCCAGGCGGTAGTGGATTCTGGCGATATCGTTTCTCATCTCACGCCAGTCCACCGCGATCAGCCCACTTCCCTCCAGGACGGCCGCCTGTTCCAGCAGCTCCCGCTTTCCCACGGCCTCGATGGCCTCCTGGGTGATCTGTGGGTGGCGCTCCCCGGACGAGGCGCCGGTCCGCCAGCCCGGGGTATTATTCTGTTTCAGTATCCATTCCAACAGCGTCATTTTCCCGCTGCGGCTCTCGCTGCTGCCTTTGCTCCGTTTCCCGGTCCGTTCCTTGCTCCGGCTCTGATTCGTTTCCCTGCTCATCCGATCCCTCCAGCATATCCAGATAGCTTCCCTTGTCGATCATCAGCATGGAAATCTGATTCTTGTATCTGCGGAAGCCGTACACGCAGTCCACATTTTTCACCAGGGTCATCAGGCGCTCGTCCGGCACGCAGATGATCACCTGAAGTCCCAGCTTTCTGGCGTAATTTAAACACACCGAACTTCTGGTCTTGTCCATCTTGGAGAAAGCCTCGTCCAGCAGCACGATCTTGATCCGGCTGTCCCGGTGGTTCTGGTGGGCGAACAGCAGGGCAAAACCCGCGAACAGCGCCACGTACTTGGGGTTCTGGCCCTCGCCGCCGGAGTCATTTCCCGCCATCTCATCCACGGGAATCCGTTTCTCCTGGCCGCTCTCATCCATTGTCACCTCATACATGTTGAAGGTCAGATAATTGCGGTAGTCCGAGAACTTCTCCATCTCCGCCCGCTTTTTGGCGGATTCCCGCTCGTCCCCGGTGCGGTCCGGGATGAACTTCTCCACCAGCAGGCTGATCTCCCGCTCATACTTCCGCTCAAACACGTCGTCCCCGAAGCTGATCTGCCCCTCCACGTCGTCCTCGTTCACCACCTTGCTGTCCAGCTCCGGGGCGGTGAGCATCTCATAGAACTGGCTGTTCTCGTTGGACGCGGGCGTGATACCGATCTTGTACACGCTGTCCGAAAATGCCGTGGCGCCCAACACCCGGTTGACCTCCCGCACCTGTCGGTAAGCGGCTTTGATGTCCCCGTGGATGGTGGCGATCACGTTGTCCCGCAGGCTGCGGTATACCTCCCGGCATTTGCGCTCGAACTCCTCCTTATACTCCTCCACATACTGGCGGCTGTAGCGCTCGTACAAATCCTCGTAGGGCCTGTTGGACTCCTCGGTGCCCGTCAGGCCGCAGGCGCTGTAGGCCAGGTTGAACTTCATCCGCGCCGCCTGGCGCTCCCCCGTATAATTCTCCACATCAGACTTGGCGGACTCCAGGGCCCGGGCCGCCTCCGCCCGGTAACCGTTTAAGCTGCGGCCCTGCAGGCGCTCCGCGATCCGTTCATCCTCGGCCCGGTTGGGGGTAAAGCCGTACTCCGCCTCCGCGTGCTGGGCCTTCTGGTTGCGCAGGTCCGCCTCGATGGTGCCCAGCTCCCGCTCCGCGGCCGCGAACTCGTTCCCGGCCCGGGTGTACTCGTCCTCCTTGAGGGCGTAGCGCTTTTTCGTCTCCTCCAGGCGTTCCCGCAGCTCCCGCATGGCGCCCTGCTCCAGCTCCGAAATCTCCCGGGCCAGCTTCTCCCGGCGGAGTTCGTGCTTCTTTTGCTCCTTCTCAGCCCCGGCCAGGTCCAGATAATAGTCGTTCTCCTGGGACAGATTTTCGTAGCTCCGTGCCTGTTCCAGGGCCGTGATCCGCCCGGTCAGCTCCCGTCCGGTCTCCTCCAAGGCCCTCACCTCCGCTTCCAGTTGGTCGATGCGGGACTTGGGGATGGTCTTGCCGATGCAGGCGTTGTCCCGGTAGTCCTTGCTGAGCAGGTGACGCAGGGTATAGTTGCTGTAGGAGTAGCAGTCCGCGGTCACACCGTCGCGCACCTGCTCCAGCTCCTCCACGGTCCGGCATTTGATCACCCTTCCCAGGAAATGCCGCAGGCAGGCGTCCACATAGTCCACATCGGTCTCCACCGCCTCGTAGAGGGCGTTTTCCCTGGCCTCCTGCCCGTCCCTCACGATATTGGCCACGTGGAGCAGGTCCACATTTTCGAATTGCTTCATCTCCCGAAACAGCACGGCCGCGGTGTGGGAAAATGCCGGGGGTGTGATCAGGCTGTATTTCACCCGCCCCAGACGCCCCTCCACGGCATCCTTCCACTCCGGGTCCCGCACGTCGAAGGTGTCCGCCAGGATGCTGACCCTCACCTTGGAGCCGGTTTCCCGGTACAGGGCCTGCTCCAGCTCCCGCCTGGCCTCCTTTAAGCCCGGCCGGTTGCGGTAGGACTTCTGGCCGCTCTTCCAGTCCGCCAGACGGTCCCGTTTCTCCTTCAGCTCGCGGTTTAAGTCCCTGCGCTCATCCGCCAGGTTGTCCCGGGCCTCGTTGATCTCCTCCATGGTCTCCTTGAGGGCGGTCCGTAAGGTCTCCAGGGTATCCGCGTCCGCCTTCCGGTCCCGAAGATCTTCCATGGACTGGAGCGCGGCGTTGCTGACCAGATCGTAGACAGCCTCATTTTCCTCCCATTTGGACAGGGAGGCCACGAAACGGTCCCAGGCGGCGCAGTTGCGGTTTAACAGGACGATCGTCTCGTCCAGCTGGGCCAGCTGTTCCTTCATTTTCCCGTAGTCGCTGGCCTTTAAGCTGGACTCGGTCTCCACCAGCTCCCCGTGAATCCGGTCCATCTCCGCCTTTAACAGGTCCCGCTTCTGGGCCAGGGAGGCCCGCAGCAGGGTTTTGCCGGACCGCTCTGCCTCCAGCCGCGCAAGCTCCTCCTCAATGGCCGTCAGGCGCAGGCGCTTTAAAATGTACTCGTTCTGGAGCACGGCGGCCTTTGCCACCGTCAGCCTGCCGTCGGACTCCCGCACGGCGGCCAGCAGGTCGATCCGCTTCTCCATATCCAGCACCGTGTCCCGGATATCGGTGTAATCCCCCAGCTGGCGGCTGATCTTCTCGATGGCCTCGCTGCTGCTCTTGGGGAACATGTAATCCTTGATAAACTGACCCACGCCGTTGGACATTTTCAGGGCTACGGCGCTCTTCTCCATGGTGATGAAGCGCTTGCCGTCGATATAGCCGAAAATCTGGTCGTACAGCGCGGTCTGGTAGGCGTCGTTGGTGGGGTAGGTGCGGTTGATGTCCTCCCCCCGCAGACGGCCCCTAGGGTCCTTCTGGTGCCTTTTTACCAGATCGCCGATCTCCTTCACCATCAGGGGAATCCCATCCTCATTGCGATACAGGCAGTCATCCAGCATGCCGTCATGGGAGAAAAAAGCGTATTTGTTGATGTCCCGGTCCCCGGAGCGCACGTCGAAGGCCACGCCGATGCAGCGGTAGGACTCGTCCTGGGTGTCCCGTATCTCCATCACCAGATTGGCGCAGAAATCCCGGTTTCCGCGGTTGGAGGTGCCGTCCTTCTGGGCGCCCCGCAGATAGGTCATCACGGTACGCCGGTTCTTCTCGTCCGCCGCTTTGTTGAGGAAGTTCTGGGACAGGCTGCCGTAGAGCAGCACCTGGACGGCGTCCATGACCGTGGACTTGCCTGAACCGCTCATGCCGGAAAACAGGTTCACGTACTCGTTGAACTCCATCACCTGGTGGCCGATTCCGCCCCAGTTGTTGATACACATGCGGGTAATGATCTTCTTACATGGTTTCATCCTGGGTATCTCCTTCCTGGGTCCGGCCCGGCGCTTCTTCCTGGATCAGACCGGACGCTGCTTCCTGGGCCAGGCCAAGCGCTGCGTCCCGAGCAGGGCCAGGCGCCCCTTCCCGGGCCTCCCCGCCCTGCTCCTCCAGCCTCAGCCGCTCCTGCAGCAGCCCGTCCGCGGCCTCCTCCTCGCGCTTTTTATACCTCTGGTACAGCTCCGTCACCGCCGCGCCCCGGCAGAACACGTTGATCATGTTGTACAGATAAATGGGCGTGTCGTCCTCCAGATCGCCGATGGCGCAGGGGATTTCCAGCATCTGGTGGGTTTTCATCACGGAGACGGCCTCGTAGACCTCCCGGTCCGTCAGCTTCCGGTTCAGTATCCCCGTGTCCACGCCGTGACGGCGCACCTCCTCCAGGTTGGTCACCGTGGCCTTAAGCCCCTCCCCCATGATCTTTTCCTTGTAGATCAGCTTCATCAGCAGAATAAAAAGCGTGGTGGTCTCGCTGAACTTTTCCAGCCCAACCCCGTCGCCGGACAGGCGAAAAAAATGGTCCTGGGGATCAAACACCAGGGTGCAGCCCATAATGTCGAAATAGTCCGTCAAAAATTCCCTGTGCCGCATGCAGACCCGGTAGCGCGGATTATCCTTCAGGCAGTCCCGGTCCGTGTCGTACTTGGTCTCAATGATGCAGCTCTGGCGCATCAAATCCCGGATGGTTCTCTTCAGTTCCTCCGCCTCCTGGGGCGTTAAGCTGTTCACGTACTCAATCATCGCTGTTCTCACTCTTCTCCATGGTGAATTTTGTGTATTTGCAGCCGAATTTGCGGATGGGTTCGCTGTCCGTACCGGTGATCCTCATGCCGCCGTCCCCGGCCGCCGCGTCCCGCCAGACAAACAGCAGCTTTTCCAGGTCCGCCACGCCAGAAACCGTGTCCTCCGTGACCGAAAACGCCCCGCCGCGGCTGTTTTTGCGAATAAACGCGTCGATCTCCTTCTGGGTATACTCCGGGCGCACCACAAAGTCCGTCAGATCGCTGCTGTCCGGGGTGACGGGAAGCTCCGGCGGCGCCGGTTCAAAGGCCCGCTTCTCATCCCGCCTGGCGTAAAAGCTGTTCTCCCCCACCACACGGCTGAGGGCCGTCAGAGCGTAGCTCTCCCCCAGCTGCGCCAGAATCTCCTCCTGGTCCGGGCTGCGGCGCAGCACGCCGATAAAGGCCATCAGATTGTCGTCCTCCTCCTCGCCCTCCCGCAGCAGATAACGGATTCTGGCGTTGGCCCGGGCGGCGAACACGGCCTTCTGCTCGATCAGCCGGTTGTACTTCACCTCGATGAAATCGAACTCCCGCAGGGTCTCGTAGACCAGGGAGTCCGCCTCCCGGCTGCGGTCGATGTTCTTGCGGCAGCGCAGCGCCTGGGCGCTCTCCGGCTGCAGGGCGGTTAACTCCCGCTCCAACCGCTCCCTGCGTGCCTCGTTGTCCTCCAGAATCTCCTGCACAATCTCCTTCACCGCCTCTTTGTAGCGGTAAAAGCTGTCCGTGCTGGTGAGCAGAGCGTACTTGCGGCTGTCCGTGTTGTTGATCTCGTCCACCAGCACCTCCTGGATGCCGCGGATATCCTTCTGCCTGGACAGCTCGTCAAAATAGCTGCGCATGCCGTCCTGCATGTTGGACAGGAGCTGCAAAAGCCGCTTGGAGGCGTTTAAAGCGTCCCCCAGGATTTCCACGTCCTTCTCCCGGTCCGTCAGGTAGGTGTGCAGCAGACTGTAGACCGAGCGGATGCTCTCGTGGCTCAAATCCTCCTCCTCGCTCCACAGCTTGCGGAAGGTCTCCAGGTAGGTCAGGCTGTAGCCGGGAAAGGAGTAAAAATAACTGTTGGTCCGCTCGTCGAAATCCCGCTTCAGCCACCCCCACTGGGCCAGATTGTACAGAAAGCGGGTGGAGCCGGGGCTGTAAACCAGGCTGTCCCCCTCCTCGAACTCCTCGTCCTCGGAGGGAATCAGGCCCTCGGCCTCCATGCACTCGTCGATCACGGCCCGGCACTCCGCCTCCGTCAGGCAAAGCGCCGAGTAAAGCCTGGTGGTCTCCTCGTAAATGGCCAGCAAAAAGCATATGTAATTGTCCCTGTATTTGCTGGCGAACAGCTTATAGAAATCTCCCGGTATTCTGTCTTTCAGTCTCATGGGGAAGCTCCTTTCGCGTCCTGGCCGCATTCTGCCCGCGGCCTGCCGCACCGACTCCAAGGGGCTGTGCCCGTTCTCGCTGCGGCACAGCCCCCTGTAGCTTGTCATTTACTTACATTTCAACCTGTACCTTGCTCAGGTGCCAGATATCTCTCACATATTCCTCGATGGTTCGGTCGGAGGTGAACTTTCCGCAGTGGGCCACGTTGAGGATGGCCGACTCCGCCCACCAGGCCTCGTCGCGGTACGCCCGGTCCACCTTTTTGTGGGCCTCGGCGTAAGACCGGAAATCCTTCAGAATAAAGTAGGTGTCCGCCCGGTCGCTGCTCTTGGTGTTTAACAGGGAGTTGTAGATATCCCGGAACAGCTCCGGATCCTGGGGTGAGAAGTAGCCGTTGATCAGCTGCATCAGCACCCGGCGGATGTCCTGGTCGTTGTTGAATATCTCCATGGGGTTGTAACCGCCGTTGTTCTCATAGCGGATCACCTCGTCTGAGGACATGCCGAAGATGAACGCGCGGTCCGCTCCCACTTCCTCCACGATCTCCACATTGGCTCCGTCCATAGTGCCCAGGGTCAGGGCGCCGTTGAGCATGAATTTCATGTTGCTGGTGCCGGATGCCTCCTTGCTGGCCGTGGAAATCTGCTCGCTGACGTCCGCCGCCGCGAAGATCAGCTCCGCGTTGCTTACCCGGTAGTCCTCGATGAACACCACCTTCAGCCGCCCGTTAATCGTCTTGTCGTTGTTGATCACATCCGCCACGGAGTTGATCAGCTTGATGGTCAGCTTGGCTCGCTTGTAACCCGCCGCAGCCTTTGCTCCGAAGATGAAGGTTCTGGGAACCATATCCATATTCGGGTTATCCTTCAGCTGATTGTACAGGTACATCACGTGGAGAATGTTCATCAGCTGGCGCTTGTACTCGTGCAGGCGCTTGACCTGTACGTCGAAAATGGAGCGCGGGTCCACGTCCACTCCGTTGTGCTCCTTGATGTATTTAGCCAGGCGGATCTTGTTCTGGTACTTGATGTTCATGAACTCCTGCTGGCACTTGTAATCGGAGGCGTAGATCGCCAGCCTTTCAATGTGGGGCAGGTTGGTAATCCACTCGTCGCCGATCTTATCCGTCACCCAATCCGCCAGCAGGGGATTGCCGTGGAGCAGGAAGCGGCGCTGGGTGATGCCGTTGGTCTTGTTGTTGAATTTCTCCGGCATCATCTGGTAGAAATCCTTCAGCTCCTCGTTCTTTAAGATCTCGGTGTGCAGTCTTGCCACGCCGTTGACGGAGAAGCTGGCCGCGATGGCCATGTACGCCATCTTCACCTGGCCGTCGTAGATGATCGCCATCTTCTTGACCTTCTCGTAGTTGCCCGGGTACTTGGACTGGATCTGCTCGATGAAGCGGCGGTTGATCTCCTCCACGATCTGGTAAATTCTCGGAAGCAGGCGGGAGAACAGCTCGATGGGCCATTTCTCCAGGGCTTCGGACATGATGGTGTGGTTGGTGTACGCGCAGGTCCGGGTGGTCACCTCCCACGCCTCATCCCAGGTCAGGCCCTCCTCATCCAGCAGGATGCGCATGAGCTCGGGAATGGTCACGGTGGGGTGGGTGTCGTTGAGCTGGAACACCACCTTGTCGTAGAACTTGCGGATATCGTCGTGTTTCTCCTTATATTTCTTGACCGCGCGCTGCACGCTGGCGGAGATGAAGAAATACTGCTGCTTCAGGCGCAGCTCCTTGCCCGCGTAGTGGTTGTCGTTGGGGTAAAGCACCTCCACGATGGTCTTTGCCAGGTTCTCCTGCTCCACCGCCTTCTGGTAATCGCCCCGGTCAAAGGAGTCTAAGTTGAAGGTGTTGATGGGCTGGGCGTCCCAGATGCGCAGGGTGTTGACCACGTTGTTGCCGTAGCCGATCACCGGCAGGTCGTAGGGAACCGCCATCACGGACTGGTAGCCCTCCTGGATAAAGCGGTTTCTGCCGTCCCGGTTCTCGATGCGCACGTAGCCGCCGAACTTTACCTCGGTGGCGTACTCCGGGCGGCGGATCTCAAAGGGATTGCCGTCCTTCAGCCAGTCGTCCGGAACCTCCACCTGGAAGCCGTTCTCGATCTTCTGCTTGAACATGCCGTAGCGGTAGCGGATGCCGCAGCCGTAGGCCGGATATCCCAGGGTTGCCAGGGAGTCCAGAAAGCATGCCGCCAGACGGCCCAGGCCGCCGTTGCCCAGAGCCGCATCCGGCTCCTGGTCCTCGATCACGTTCAGATCGAAGCCCAGCTCATCCAAAACCTCCTTCACCTCTTCCCTTGCGCAGATGTTAATGATGTTGTTGCCCAGGGCGCGGCCCATGAGAAATTCCATGGAGAGGTAGTAAACGGTCTTTGCGTCCTTTTTCTCGTATTCCTTATGCGTTGCGATCCACTCGTCGATGATCACGTCCTTAACAGCATAGGCCACTGCCTGAAACACCTGCTGCGGGGTCGCTTCATCGATGGTTCTGCGGAACATGTTTTTCACATTGTCCAACACAGTGCGTTTAAATGTCGCTTTATCGAAGCCTTTGTTCATGTTCGATCCTCCTGATTCCCCGTCCGCCTCGGGCGGACGTTTTGATGGCACCATTATTTCCAAATAATACCAATCTAAAAGCGGGGTGACGCCACTTATGTTCACCCCGCCTCAAGCTATTCTACCATTATTTCACGGTCTTTTCAACACCAAGCATGACATTTTCCCCGTTAATGTTCCACTCCTTGGCGTATCCGCCGGTCTGGCCCAGGAAAATATCCGTGGCCATAACCTCGCTCTTGATCTGGTCCGCATGGGCCTTGAAGATCTCGGCGATGTGGTCGTTGTTGTCCTGGAAAATGTTGATGCGGTCCATAACCTCGAAGCCGGCTTCCTTGCGCATGGTCTGGATCTTGCTGATCAGCTCGCGGACAAAACCCTCCTCGATCAGCTCCGGAGTCAGGTTGGTGTCCAGCACCACGGTCACATAGTTGTCCTCCTCGGTCACGTAGCCGTCCTTCTGGGCAACGTCGATCAAAAGGTCGTCCTTGGTCAGCACAACCTCCTGGCCGTCATAGTCAAAGGTCAGCTGGCCCTTCTCGTTCAGCTCATCCATGGCAGCGCTTCCGTCGATCTCCGTCAGGGTCTGGCGGATGCGGCCCAGCAGCTTGCCGTATTTCGGCCCCACGGTCTTTAACTGGGGCTTGAAGGTGTAGGACGTAAACGCCCGCACGTCGTCGGTGAAGGTCACCTGCTTCACGTTCAGCTCGTCCTCGATGATCTCCACATAGAAGCGGGACAGCTCGTGGTCGGCCTTCACGTACATCTGCGCGATGGGCTGGCGGTTCTTGATATTGGCGGTATTTCTGGCGGCGCGGCCCATGACCACGGTCTTAAGCACCTCGTCCATGTCGCTCTCCAGCTTTGCGTCGATCCAGCTCTCGTTGACCTCCGGGAAATCGCACAGGTGCACGCTCTCCAGGGCGGAGGGATCGATCTTTCTTACCAGATTCTGGTAAATCTGCTCGGTCATGAAGGGGATCATGGGGGCGGCGGCTTTGGCCACGGTCACCAGGGCGGTGTACAGCGTCATATAGGCGTTGATCTTGTCCTGCTCCATACCCTTGGCCCAGAAACGGTCGCGGCTTCTGCGCACGTACCAGTTGCTCATGTCGTCCACGAACTCCTGGAGGGCTCTGGCGGCCTCGGGGATCATGTAGTTGTCCAGGTTGGAATCCACGGTCTTTACCATGGAATTCATCTTGGACAGGAGCCATTTATCCATCACGGCCAGCTTGTCGTACTCCAGGGTGTAATCCATGGCGTTGAAGCGGTCGATATTGGCGTACAGTACCCAGAAGGCGTAGGTATTCCACAGAGTACCCATGAACTTGCGCTGTCCCTCGGTCACGGCCTTGTCCTGGTAGCGCTTGGGCAGCCAGGGGGCGCTGCAGGTGTAGAAGAACCAGCGGATGGCGTCGGCCCCGTGGGCCTTCAAGGTATCGAAGGGATCCACCGCGTTGCCCTTGGACTTACTCATCTTCTGCCCGTTCTCGTCCAGCACCAGGCCCATAACCACCACGTTCTCGTAGGGGGACTTGTTGAACAGCAGGGTGGACTCGGCAAGCAGAGAGTAGAACCAGCCCCTGGTCTGGTCCACGGCCTCGGAAATGAACTGGGCCGGGAACTGGGACTCGAACAGCTCCTTGTTCTCAAAGGGATAATGGTGCTGGGCGAAGGGCATTGCGCCGGAATCGAACCAGCAGTCGATCACCTCGGGCACCCGCTTCATCTGCTTTCCGCAGTGGGGGCAGGTGATGGTCACGGCATCGATGTATGGGCGGTGCAGCTCGATCTCCTCCGGGCAGTTGTCGGACATGCTCTTCAGCTCTTCGATGCTGCCGATGGAGTGCTGATGTCCGCACTCGCACTCCCAGATATTTAAGGGAGTTCCCCAATAGCGGTTTCTGGATAAGCCCCAGTCCTGGATATTCTCCAGCCAGTCGCCGAAGCGGCCCTTGCCGATGGAATCGGGAACCCAGTTGATGGTATTGTTGTTGCGGATCAGATCCTCCTTCACCGCGGTCATCTTGATGAACCAGGACTCACGGGCGTAGTAGATGAGCGGCGTGCCGCAGCGCCAGCAGTGGGGATAGCTGTGCTCAAAGGCCGGCGCGGAGAACAGCAGGCCCCGCTCCTTTAAATCCTTTAACACCAGCGGATCGGCGTCCTTCACGAACTTGCCCGCAAAGGGGGTCTCCGAGGCCATGTCGCCCTTGGCGTCCACCAGCTGCACGAAGGGCAGGTCGTACTTGCGGCCCACGTTGGCGTCGTCCTCACCGAAGGCGGGGGCGATGTGAACGATTCCCGTACCGTCGGTCAGGGTCACGTAGGTGTCGCACACCACGTAGTAGGCTTTCTTGTGCTGCTTCTCGCAGAAGGGCACGGAGCAGTCGAACAGCGGCTCGTACTCCTTAAACTCCAGGTCCTTGCCCTTGTAGGTCTCCAGAACCTCGAAGTCCTCCCCCAGCACGGTTTCGGACAGGGCCTGGGCCAGATAGTAGGTGTAGCCGTCCCCGGTTTTCACCTTCACATAGTCCTCGTTGGGGTTCACGCACAGAGCCAGGTTGCTGGGCAGCGTCCAGGGCGTGGTGGTCCATGCCAGGATGTAGGCGTCCTCGCCCTTCACCTTGAAACGGGCGATGGCGGAGCGCTCCTTCACGTCCTTGTAGCCCTGGGCCACCTCGTGGGAGGACAGAGGGGTGCCGCAGCGCGGGCAGTAGGGAACGACCTTGAAGCCCTTGTACAGAAGGCCCTTGTCCCAAATCTGCTTTAAAGCCCACCACTCGGACTCGATAAAGTTGTTGTCATAGGTCACGTAGGGATCGTCCATGTCCGCCCAGAAGCCCACGGTATTGGAGAAATCCTCCCACATGCCCTTGTACTTCCAGACGCTCTTTTTGCACTCCTGGATAAAGGGCTCCAGGCCGTACTGCTCGATCTGCTCCTTGCCGTCCAGACCCAGCTTCTTCTCCACCTCCAGCTCCACCGGAAGGCCGTGGGTGTCCCATCCGGCCTTTCTGGGCACCATGTAGCCCTTCATGGCGCGGTAGCGCGGGATCATGTCCTTGATCACACGGGTCTCCACGTGGCCGATGTGTGGCTTGCCGTTGGCCGTTGGCGGCCCGTCGTAGAATACATAGGGCTTGCAGCCCTCTCTCATTTTGATGCTCTTCTCAAAGATGTGGTTGGCTTCCCAGAACATTTCCACTTCTTTTTCCCGTTCCACAAACTTTAGGTCTGTGGGGACTTTGTCATACATTGCCTCTTCCTCCGTTCTTAGAATATAATACTGGGTTTGTTTTATGATGGATGTAAAAAATTCGATAAAAAGCAAAAAAGCTTCCGCCCCGAACAGGACGAAAGCTTAAAAACGCTTCGTTTCACCACCTATTACTGCATACCATCATATGAGTTCCTTTAACGCAGGAATTGCGTCCCGGCCTACTGCGCGGCAAATCCGCGGCCCTTCAACCGGACAGCTCCGGAGTGATCTTCAGTTCTGCGCTACTTGTACCGGGTTTCCACCCTCCCCGGCTCTCTGTCACGTTCCCACAGGCCTACTGTCTCCATCACAGCTTTTCCTTATTTAACCTCTATATTATAATAACACTGTGTGGAAATGTCAACCGGGTATGGCATAACTTCTTTTGTAACCCGGGACAAAACACATCAATTTCAGATAAAATTCCAAATTACGGCGCCTCAATCTTAAAGATATATTTCTTGCCAATCCTCAGAATGTTACCACCGGCATTTAAATTGATATCCTTTATTTCAACAACCCGGTCTCCGTTCCATTTAACACCCCCCTGTTTGGCCAGACGTCTGATTTCGCTTTTCGATTTGAATTTTCCGGTTTCCAATAGTGCGGCTAAGATCATTTCCTCCAGATTATCTTCATTTCCGATATGCAGGATTTCAATATCTTCCGGAATCAAATCCCTCTGGAATACGTCGATAAATCGTCTCCGCGCCGCGGCGGCCCCGTCCTCTCCACAGTACAGCTTTGTAATCTCGTAAGCTAACTCCATTTTTATATCGCGGGGATTCTCGCCCTTCTCCAAACGCTTCGCGATCTCGCCCACTTCATCAGGATGTATATCCGTGCATAAATTATAGTATTTTAGGATCATATTGTCCGGTATCTTCATCACCTTTTCATAAATCGTATGGGGCGCTTCATCGATACCGATATAATTTCCTAAACTCTTGCTCATCTTTTCAATTCCATCAATGCCTTCCAGCAGCGGCATAAATAAAGTGAGCTGCGATTCCAAACCGTAATCCTTTTGAATATATCTCCCCATCAGAATATTGAATGTCTGATCAGTGCCTCCCAGCTCGATATCTGCTTTAATGGCAACCGAATCATAGGCCTGCATCAGCGGATAGAAAAACTCGTGAATTGAGAGCGGCAGGTGATTCGTGTATCTTTTGTGAAAGTCGTCCCGTTCCAGCATTCTGGCCACGGTACATTTCGATGCAAGCGTAAGGATATCCGCAAAATTCATTTTCTCAAACCATTCGCTGTTATACCGGACTTCCGTCTTGTTTTGATCAATAATCTTAAAAATCTGATTCTGATACGTTTGCGCGTTGATTAATACTTCCTCCTCCGTTAATTGCTTTCTGGTTTTCGATTTCCCCGTAGGGTCTCCAATTCTTCCCGTGTGATCGCCAATGATAATCACCGCTTTATGTCCCAAATCCTGTAGCTGGCGGATTTTTCTTAATACCACGGAATGCCCCAGATGAATATCGGGAGCGGACGGGTCAAGTCCTAACTTTACGATCAAAGGCCGGTCCTCGTCTGCTGCCTTCTGTAGCTTTGCGCGGATCTCCGAAACCGCCGTATGCTCTGCTACCCCCTTGAGCATAACTTTAATCGCATTCTCAATATCCTTCTCTTTTTCACTAAAATTATTTTCTCCCATCCTTTTCTCCTCCCAATCATTTCATGCAACCGCCCGCAGGCTACGCCAGCGGACCATTGCATTCAATAAAAAAACGCCCTCTCTATAATATATAGAAAGGACGAATTTCATCTCGTGTTACCACCTTCATTCATTTTATTCTCGCGAATAAAACCTCTGCAAGTATATAAAATACTCGTTGCTGTAACGGGCAAACCCGGATTCTCCTACTAAAAGTTCAGATAACGGCTCAAAGACGTATTCGCATTCATCCAATCGGAGTTTTTCACCGGCCAACTCTTCTCTGAGATTTTCATAAATGTTACTAATTCTTGTCATAGCCTTTACACCATATGATTTTATTCATGATACTAAAATCGCCGCTGCTTGTCAACCCCGGATTTTCTAAGCGCCCGTTCAGCCATTTGCCCGGGCGATTTTCGCCGCCCCGGCCTCCCGCTCCTCCTCCGCCTCCGGCAGAATCAGGTTCAGGGTCACGGCGGTGATGGTGGCGATCACAACCGCGGACTCCCCGAAAATCGTCCGCGCCCAGTCCGGGAACAGCGCCAGGCAGCCGTTTGCCTGGATCACGCCGATGCCTAAGGCCACCGCAAGGCCCACCACGGAGGTATTTCTGGCCGTCAGCTTCTCCTTTGTGATCAGCTTGATTCCGGTCATTGCGATCATGGCGAACACGGAAACCGTGGCTCCTCCCAGCACGCAGGAAGGGATGGTGGTCAGCAGGGAGGCGAACTTGGGGATGAACCCTGCAGCCAGAATGATCAGGGCCGCCAGGCCCAGCACGCAGCGGTTCACCACCTTGGTCATAATCACGATGCCCACGTTCTGGCTGAAGGTGGCGGTGGGCAGTCCGCCCATAAACGCGCCGATGATGCTGGCGATTCCGTTTCCGATGATTCCGCCGCACATCTCCCGCTCCTCCGGCTCCCGGTCCAGGCCTCCGCCCGCCGTGGAAGTGAAGTCCCCGATGGCCTCCACCGAGCTGACGATGTACATGATGAGCATGGAAATGATGGAGGTCAGCTCGAATTTCATACCGAAATGCATGGGCATGGTGAACTGGAACCAGCCGGCCGCGTTTACATTTTCAAAGGACACCATGCCCATCACAAGGGCCAGGGCATATCCGAAGATCATACCCATGAGTATAGAGGCCAGCTTACAGATTCCCCTGGTAAAATAGTTGAAGAACAGCACGATTGCCAGGGTGACCACGGCCACCAGCCAGTTCCTGGGGCTTCCGAAATCCTCGGCTCCCACGCCGCCCGCCATGTAGTTTACCGCTGTGGGATAGAGGGACAGACCGATGGTAAATACCACCGTGCCCGTGACCAGGGGCGGAAACAGCCTGGTCAGCTTTTTGTAGAACAGCCCCACCGCCACGGCCGCCAGGCCGCCCACCAGCTGAGCCCCGAAAATGGTGGGCAGGTCAAACCTGCTTCCAAGGGAGATCAAAA
Source organism: Enterocloster lavalensis (assembly GCF_046603895.1). Taxonomy (NCBI): domain Bacteria; kingdom Bacillati; phylum Bacillota; class Clostridia; order Lachnospirales; family Lachnospiraceae; genus Enterocloster; species Enterocloster lavalensis. Next base: position 5,387,045 of record NZ_CP176637.1, on the reverse strand, counting down.
GCGGTATGTAGGCGAAGCTGGCCCCCATAATCACCGGAAGCCCCGAGCCGCAGAACCGTCCCAGCGGAAACAGCTGGAGCAGGGTGGCGACGCCCGAGATCAGAAGCGCCGACTGGATCAGGATGATCTGCTCGGAGGCCTCTAAGCCTGTAACCCCCGCCAGGATAATCGCCGGGGTCACGCAGCCCACGATCATGGCCACCACGTGCTGCATGGCCAGGGGAAGGGCCTCCAGCAGGCGGGGCCTTCCGTTTAATTCCGTTACCTTTGCATATCTGTTATGATTTTCCATATCTATGTTCACACCTCTCTGTTATGCTGGCCTTTAGCCCGGACGGAGCCTGCGCCCCCGCGTTCTCTTGCGGGCGGGCGGCTTCACAGCAGCAGAGCGGCGGCATCTCCCGCCGCGTCTGCGCTTCCGGCCGGGAAAATGCTTATCCGTTTATATAGTTTTCAACAGCCGCGTTGGCTTTCTCCACAATCCGGTCCTCGTCCACGTTGACCAGCCTTCCGTCCCGGACCACAATCCGTCCGTTCACCACCGTGTAGTCCACGCTGCCCTTCAGGCCCACCGTGCAGAGGGCCGAGGCCGGATCGAACTGCGCGCCCACCATCTCGATGCGGTCAAAGTTCACCAGGAAGAAGTCCGCCGCCATGCCGGGACTGATCTGGCCCAATTCGTCTCTCCCGAGAATCCGGGCGCTGCCCCTGGTGGCCAGCTTTAAAATCTCATAACCCGACGGCGCTTTTCTGCTCCAGTTCAGCCGGTGCAGCAGGTAGGCCACCCGCATTTCCTCCAGCAGGTTCGACCCGTCGTTGCTGGCGGAGCCGTCCACAGCCAGTCCCACCGGCACGTCCAGCTCCAGCATCCGCGGGATCAGCGCCACGCCGGAAGCCAGCTTCATATTGGAAATGGGGCAATGAGCCACGCCGGTCCGGGTTCTCGCCAGAAGCTGTAATTCCTGGTCGTTAAAATGGATTCCGTGGGCGTACCACACGTCCGGCCCGGTCCATCCCAGACTTTCCATGTACGCCAGAGGCCGCATCCCGAAGTAGGACAGGGTGAACTGCTCCTCATCCCTGGTCTCCGCCAGGTGGGTGTGGAGCCGCACGCCCAGCTTCCTGGCCAGCACCGCGGACTCCCGCAGAAGCTCCCCGGTCACGCTGAAGGGGGAACAGGGCGCCAGGGCCACCTGCCCCATGGAATACCGGCTGCCGTCGTGATATTTTTTCACGGCCAGCTCCGAATCACAGAGAATTTCATCCACCGTCTGAACCACGCTGTCCGGCGGAAGCCCGCCGTCCTTCACGCTTAGGTCCATACTGCCCCTGGTGGCGTGAAACCGCATGCCAAGGGCCCGGGCCGCCTCAAACTGGGCGCCCATCAGGTCGCCACCTGCCCCTTTGGGGAACACGTAATGGTGATCCAGGCAGGTGGTGCACCCTGTTTTTAACAGCTCGCCCATACCGGTGAGCGAACTGTAATAAACCACGTCCTCATCCACGCGCTTCCATATTTCATATAAAGTTTTTAACCATGGAAACAGCTCCATGTTCTGTACTTGTGGTAAATTGCGGCTGAACGTCTGATATAAATGATGGTGTGTATTGATCAAACCCGGATACATCACCATATGAGATGCGTCAATCACATCCTCCGCTGTCCCTTCCACATGCCCGATGGCCTCAATTACTCCATCCCGGACAAACACATCCACCCCGTCAAGCAGTCTGTCATTCGCGTCACATGTCACAAGATGCTTAACGTTCTTTACTAACAGGGTTCCTTTCATGATAACCTCCTGATGTAAATTCCTAAACAATCTTTGCTTCATAGACTATACGACTGGTATACTGCCGGCGGCACGGGTGTCCACGATGCACCCTCATACGCTTTGCGGTATATATGATACCGCCGGTATGCCGCGTGGTCCCAGCTATGTTTTAAACAGCTATATAGATATGATTTTTCGTAACAGTTCAGACGGCGGGAAAATTGGCGCGGAAAGCCGCGTCAAGCTCGCTTGTAAGCGGGTTTTTGTGTCAATTTTCACATCGGATGGACATCCGATGCTTCTTGACCGGTCTTTTTCGGTCAAGAAGATGAGCCGTCTGAACTGTTACGATTTTTCAAAGAACAAATGATACGTTAATAATATAGCAATCTTTGGTCATAAAATCAATGTTCAAAATCTCACAGACTTTTCTAACTATTTTTGTATAATACTAACAAAGTTTTTGATTTTGAGCCTGGATTTATAGATACCGGTTCCGCAGCAGGCGGATCAGCTGCTCCTGAGCGCCCGAGAGCACCGCGTCCTCCCGCCGGATGGCCCCGATGTTCCAGTGGAAGCCGGATTTGCCGATGGAATAGATTCTGGGGATTCGCACCGGGTTCATCATCCGCACCACGGTCTCCGGCACAATGGCCAGGGCCATGCCGCTGGTTGCAAGCATGTAGACGGTCATGTTGTTCCGGGACTCCATCACGGTCCGCGGCTTCACGCCGTGCTCCAGAAAGACAGCGTCCACCGCCCTGCGCAGCCGGTTATCGCCTGTGAGCAGGGCGAAATCCCGCCCCGTCACCTCCTCGATGTCCACCCATGGGCGCACGTTCCCCCGCTCGCAGGGAAGGTCCTCCGAGGACACCAGCAGCAGCTCCTCGTCGTAGAGCACTTTAGCGCACAGGTCCTGGCCGTAGTCGTAGAGCGGAATGATCCCCAGGTCCACCAGACCGTTACGCACGTTGTCCTCCACGGTTCTGCTGCCGGATTCCACGGTTTTTATGGTCACGTTGGGATAGAGCCTTCGAAACTCCGGCAGGGCGAAGGGCAGTAAGGACGTGGCCCGCATGTCGGAAAGCCCAAGACGGATCTCCCCGTCCCGGCTGTTGTTCAGATCGTCGATCTCCTGCCTTAAATTCTCCTCCAGCGCCATCATCATCCGGGCCGTCTTTACATAGTGCTCCCCGGCCTGTGTCAGGGTCAGGGGCGTGGTTCCCCGGTTGAAAATCTTCGCCCCCAGCTCCTCCTCCGCCTTGGAAATAAAATGGCTGAGCGCAGGCTGTGACACGTACAGCTGTTCCGCCGCCCGTGTGATATTCTGACACTCAGCTACTTTTAAGATATATTGAATCTGTTTCGAGTCCACTGTGACACCCCCAGGAATGTTTGCCGTCGCACCGGCTATGCCGGCTTATTCATTGATTATAGCAAACAGGGGAAAATGATGTCAACCGCAGATCACCCGGTAAACGCCCAGGGCCGCCATTGCGACTCCGATCAGCATGCAGATGATGGAAAATACAAACAGCTGCACAAACATCTTGTTCTGGGAGTAGGTTTCCTCCACCTCCGGAAACTGGGAAACGCCTGCCAGAATCAGAGCGCCCGCGGTGGAGATGGGGGTAAATCCGGCCACCGTCCCTCCGATTACCACGCTGGCCATCAGCTCCGCCGGGCCCACTCCGGGCATACCCGCCGCGATTTTACCCACCGTGGGAATCAGCGTGGGGAATACCACGCCCAGACCGGAGGCAAAAAACGACATGACGCCGGCCGCGCCGCAGACCATGGGGGAGATCGTGCGCTCGCTGCTGATCCTGGTGATGGACTCCGCCAGCAGATCCACGCCGCCGGACAGTTTTACAATATTCATCAGCACGCCCACGCCCAGCACCAGGAGAATCGTGTTCCAGGGCAGATCCCGGACCACCTTTTTCTCATCCGCGCAGCCCAGCAGAATCAGCCCGCAGCCGATCACCAGGCTGATCAGGCCAACATTCAACTCAAACACCACCACGCAGAGAATCATCAGGCCCAGCCCGGCCAGGGACAAAATCTGTCTGCCCGAAAATTTCTCCTCCAGGCCCTGCCCGGCCGCCGTGGCCAGCGGTTTGTCAAACTTCCATCCCTTAAAGTAAATGAACGCGCAGGCTATCATCACCAGCTCTGTGGCCCACATGCTCCACATGGCCGGGAGCGTATTTCCGTCCAGCCCCTGCTCTGTCATCAACCCGGCCACCACCACGGCCTCCGGCGTGATGGGGCACATGCGCACGCACTGGGCTCCCATCTGCCCGATCAGGGAGAGCAGAATCGGGTTGATTCCCGCCTTTAACGCCACCGGGATCGCCAGCACCGGCACGATGGCCAGCGTGGGAATCGCGCCCGGCCCCACGCCGGAGAGAATGGCCCCGATGGCGTAGACCGCCACATAGAGCAGGTATCTCCTGTTTCCCGCCAGACCGGTGATCTTTTTGGCCAGCAGCTCCAGGGTGCCGTTGCCGCTGACAATGGCGAACAGGTACATGACTCCGATCATCGTCATGGCCATGGATGAGCTGAAGCCGCCGGTGATCTTCCCCGCCCCGATTCCGTACACAATTCCGATCAGATAGGCCATGGCAATGGCCACGATCCCCACGTTCACCTTTTTCACAAACCCCAGCACAATCGCCGCCGCCAGGGCAATCAATGATACTACCGCCATATTCATCATGAATTCCTCCCTCTGTATTCGCGCTGCATCATAACCTGCAGTGCATACATTTATCCTAGCAGATGATGGCGCTGCGGTAAAATGCATTTTTCAATATGGCAATATATGCCCCCCTTTCGCCATTTTGGGCCGTTCTCTATCCATATGTCACAAAAACTTATATTCCTTTTTATGCACCTTATCCATCACGTTTCCCCGCCCCGCCAGTTCCCCGTTCTCCCCGCCATCCATTTTTTTAATACAGCCATATGGGAATATGAATTTTACAGACTGTATATTGTTCTTTATAATGAACGCAGACGGCAAGACAAACCACCCGACGAACCCAATCAATTTTGTAAAAGAAAGGAAAATGCTATGAAATACGCATATGTAGGCTGCCGCACCACCAAAGCGCGCAACGCCCGCGGCAACGGACTTGTGGTCTATGAAATACAGCCGGACGGCAGCTGGAACGAAAAGCAGTGCCTGTTTGTGGAGGACAATCCCAGCTACCAGTGCCTGGACCTGGAACAGAAATATTTGTACAGCGTCCACGGCGACCTGACCCTGGTCTCCTCCTATGAGATTCAGGCCGACGGCACCCTGCGGCACTTAAACACCATCGACATCGGCGGCAAAAATCCCGTGGACGTCACCGTGGACGCCGACAACCAGAACGTGATCGTGGCCACCCTTCAGGGCGGCACGCTCTACACCATCCGCCGGAACGCCGACGGCTCCCTTGGCGGGGTCGTCTCCACCTTCACCTACGAGGGCAAGGAGGAGGGCAAGGTGTCCACCATCCACCAGTGCCTCTGGGATCAGACCCGAAGCTATCTGTTCGCCTGCGCCCAGGGCCGGGGCAACGGATACGGCCAGATGCGCGCCCTCAAGTACGACCAGGAGACCGGCAGTTTCGCCGAGGCGGACCGCTTCCTCTCCCGCACCTGGGACGAGCCGCGCCACGCCGCCGTCCACCCCAACAACCGCTGGGTGTACATGTGCGAGGAAAAGGGCAACAAGGTGCTCTACTTTGACTTCGACCAGGAGACCGGCAGGCTGAAGGCGCTCCAGGAGCTCTCCACGGTGCCCGAGACCGTCACCGGCTACTCCGACGCCAGCGAGGTCTCGGTGGACCCCACCGGCCAGTGGGTGCTGGTGTCCAACCGGTACACGGATATCCTGTCGGTCTACCGCATTGATCCCCTGACCGGATACCTGCGCGCCACAGGCTTCTATCCCTGTCTGGGCAAAACCCCCCGCTTTTGCTGCTTCGGGCCCGACGGGAGGTATTACGTGGCCAACGAGGACAGCGACACCATCGTGCCCTTTGCCTTTGACAGCGTGACCGGGCAGCTCTTGCCTGCGCTGGATATCGTGCATACGGGGAGTCCGGTCTGCATCACATTCCGTTAAAACAGAAAACGCCGGGCGCACCGGCAAACGGGCGGAGCCAGCGATCCATTGACCGCAGGCTCCGCCCGCTTGCTCTCTAAAATGCCTGCTCCCTATGCATTTTTCCGCTCTCATCCCTCAAAAACCAGCCAATGCCCCCGCTCCCCGTCGTTCACAATGGACAGCGGGTGTCCCAGCCGTTCTGCCAGACTCCGGTATTCCCCGTCCGTAAGCGCCATTGAGGCGTCCTTCTGACGGCCCATGCAGACCAGGCCCAGCTCGTCCATCCGCTCCATAATGGCTTTGCGCTGCCAGGACCTGCCCAGCCCGCCGCCGATGTAGGTCTTGCCGCCCGGCTTTAAAACCCTCAGAATCTCTGAGAACGCCCGCTCCTGGTCCTCCCAGAAAAACATGGAGCCGCGGCTGATCACCAGGTCAAAGGACCGGTCCTCAAAGGGCAGCGAGACCACGTCCGCCCGGTAAAACCGGCTGCGCTCCCGGACTCCCAGCCGTTTCGCCCTCTCCTCTGCCAGCCTTACGGCCGTGGCGTTGATGTCCACAAAAGCCCCTGTCAAATCCGACTTAGCCATCACCGCAAAACCCAGATGGCCGCCCCCGCAACCCACGTCCAGCATGGACCCGGAGACGATTCCCGTCTCCTCCAGCAGGTCCTGGGCGATCACATCATAGATGGGATAAAATACCTGCTCCGCTATATCGTCGAATTCATAGTCCGGGTTCGTAAAGTCTATCTTCTCCATCCTGTCTCTCTCCTTTCACATTCCGATCCATTTCCAACCGCACTCAGCAATCGGCCACACAGACCCGCTCCGCCTCGCCGTCTCCGCGGTTCAGCACCACGATCCGATTGTCCACGCCGTACATCCTGCGGATCAATTCCTCCGTCACCACGTCCGTGCCCCGGCCCGTACAGATCACGCCGCCGCGGTCCAGCAGCACCACCCGGCTCTCCGGAAAAAAGGCGTGGTCCGGGCAGTGGGTGGTCATGACCATGGTCTTGCCCATAGCCGCCAAATCCCGCACATGCCTGAGCACCCGGGCGTGGTTGCCGAAATCCAGGTTGGACACCGGCTCGTCCAAAAACATCACCGGCGTCTGTTGGGCAATCGCCCGGGCCAGAAGCGTCAGCTGACGCTCCCCTCCGCTGATCCTGGTGTAAATTTCCCCGGCCAGCCGTTCGATTCCCAAAATTTCCAGGGCTTCCGCCACAACTCGACGGTCCTCCCGCGACAGGCGGCCTATGCCCCGCTGGTAGGGATTCCGCCCCATGGCCGCCACCTCCCACACCTTAAACGGGAACGGCGGCGTGTGCCCCTGAGGCACATAGGACACCCGGCGCGCAAATTCCGCCCGGCTCCACTGCTCCACGGGCCTGCCGTCCACAAGCACGGTCCCGCCCATGGGCTTTAAAAGTCCCAGAAGCGTTTTGAACAGTGTGCTTTTCCCCACTCCGTTGGCGCCCAGCACGCACCACAGCTCCCCCGCCTCCATGGAGAGGCTGACATTTTGCAGAACCATCCTGCTGCCGTAACCGCAGCAGAGCTTTTCCGTCCGAATCATCCAAATCACCACCCTTTGTTCTGCCTGGTCAGCAGATAGAGAAAAAACGGGAGCCCGGCCAGGGAGGTGATGATTCCCAGAGGAATCTCCACCGCAAACACGCTGCGGCACAGGTCGTCCATGATCAGCAGGTAACTGCTGCCCAACAGCAGGGAGGCGGGCAGCAGCACTTTAAAGTTGGGCCCCACCATCATCCGGGCCAGATGGGGAATCACCAGCCCCACCCAGCCGATCATACCGCAGAGGGACACGCAGAAAGCGGTCAGAACCGTGGCCGTGACAATCACCGCCACCTGCAAAAGCCCCGTATTGATCCCCAGCGTCCTGGCTTCCTCCTCCCCAAGAGCCAGGATGTTCAGGCGTCCCGCGCAGAACACCAGCACCGCCGTACAGAGCACAAAGGGCACAAGCATCACCTGCACGTCCTTCATCACCGCTTTGGACAGGCTGCCCATGAGCCAGAAGGTGATGGCCGGCAGCTTGTCCGTGGGGTCCGCCGCGTATTTCACCAGCGAGATCAGGGATTGAAACAAGTTGGATACGATGATCCCGCCCAGGATCAGCAGGAACAGGCTGTCGTCCCCCTTTCCGAACCGGCGGCTGATCAGCCAGGTGATCAACACTGCGAACAGGCCGAAGAAAAATGCCGCCCCCTTGGTCCCCGCCACGCCGAAGGACAGCAAAATCGCCAGGGCGGCGCCAAAACCGGCGCCCGCGGAGGAGCCCAGAATATCCGGCGAAACCAAAGGATTTTTAAACATCCCCTGATACGCCGCTCCGGACACCGACATGGCGCCTCCCACCAGCACGGCCGCCAGCACCCGGGGCAGGCGGACCACCATCAAAACCTGTCCGGTCTTATCCGGCACCTGTCCCCCGGTAAAGGCGGTGAGAATCTCCGACACCGGGATGTAATAGCGCCCTACCGCCAGGGACATGATAAACCCAACCGCCAGCAGAAGGAATAAGAGCAGAAGCCTGATCCACGCCCGGCTCCCCTCCCGCTCCAGCATCTCGTCCATTTCCTCTCTCATCGGTTCCATACCTCAATCCCACTTCATCTTTTTATAGTTGCCCTTCAAATACTCCTCGCCCACCCGGGTCTCCCCCAGACAGTAGGAGCACAGGGCGGAGGGCATGGTAAACCGCAGGCGTCTGCCCGCCAGCCCCATTCCCAGCTCCGGGCCCAGCTTCATCTCCCTGGCCAGGTCAAAAGCGCCCTGGCCTGTGATTCCGTTCACAAACAGGATACCGGCCCGGGAATTGGCCTGCTTCACCTTGAAGGAAAATACCTCCCGCTCCGCCTGTGACACGATATCCCCCTTAGTCACCGCCACCACGTCCGCAAAGCGCAGCATGGGCCCGATCTTGTGGGGCGTGTTCACCCCGGACAGGTTGTCGATCACACAGACGGCCAGACAGTCCTTCAGATGGGGAGCGCAGCGGTTGCAGAGACCGGCGCTCTCCACAATCAGATATTCAAAGCCCTCCGCCTGGGCGCGCTTTGCGCAGTCCTCCACGTTGCTGATATAAAAATGATCGGGGCATTGATTGCCGGACAGCCCGGTGACCGCCCGGATTCCGGCCCGCTGGTAACGCTCCTGGTCCGTGGAGGACAGGCAGTCGAACTTCACCACCATGACCTTCTCCCCGCCGCCCATCTGCTCCACCGCGCGGATCACAACCGAGGTCTTTCCCGAGGAAGGCGGCCCGGATACGGTGATCAGTCTCATAAGAACATCCGCCCCTCTCTGTGCGTCCGCTCCCACTCCGCAAAAAATACATCCTTGCAGGCTCCCGCGACGGCTTCCAGGTCATGGGAGCGGATATAGTCCCAGCCCAGCCAGGCAAGCTTCGCCCCGGGAGGCAGTATCTCCCCGCCCGCAGCGTTGGCTGCCGGGGTATACGCCCTGGAGCAGGCGGCGGCGAACTCATCCCCCACGATATAGTCCACAATATCCCGCACCGCCTCCAGACGGTCCTTGCGCACCAACAGATACATGGGCAGCGTCATACAGCCGTCCTCGGGCCAGACGATCTCCACATTGGGCTTCACGCAGGTCTTTGCGAAAAACCAGGATACCAAATAGACAGCCCCTCCCTCCGTGTTGGCGGAACCGGCCATCCTGGACATCTGGGCGCCGTGGAGCGCGTGCTTCACATTCCGGGCCAGACTGCGGATGCCGTCCATTCCGAATTCCTTGTAAATATAAAGGAAGGTCGCGTTGGAAATCTCTGTCCGGTCCTTTCCGAACAAAACGATGCGGTCCCTGTAGCGCGGGTCCAGCAGGTCCTTTCTGGTCCGCGGAACCGGCAAATCTCCCAGCTTGTTCCGGTCGACCAGCAGCACATCCGCCATCACGGCGTAGACCCCGTACTGGCCCAGGGGGTCCATCAGGCCCGCATTGACAAACTGGGGATTGATCTCGATGTCCCGGTAGAAATCCGCAGTAAAATACCCCTTGTCCGCCATCCGCTCCCGAAAGTCCCTGCCCAGATACTGGTTGAACTCCTTGGTGAACAGTATGGCCGGAAAACGCTCCGGGTCCGGATCGGACCACAGCTCGTCGCAGGTATCGTTGGAATTTTTCCCAGCCTCGACATAGCATTTCCGCACCGTCCCGGTCTTGCCGGCGTGCTCCCGCTCCAACTCCTCCAGAGCGTCCTTGAAGGTAAATTTCAGGGGACAGATGGTATTTCCATAGAAATCCAGGTGATCCCAGGGGTTAAAATCTTCCAGCACATAGCGCCGCTCCTGCTCCGCCTTTAAGATGGCGTTTTCCAGATCGTACAAAAACAGCTCCAGGTTCATTTCCCGCACCCGCAACACGGTCTGAAGCATGGTGTCCTCCCCGATCTCCCGGATCATGGCCGGACCGTCCGGGTATGGAAACCCGTTTCTCAAAAATACCTCAAAACTGTCCGGGTACTCGCTTAAAATCCGGCTCACCGGCGTGGTACCTGTTATCTTCATCTCTCTTCTCCTTCCGCAAAATATCCGGCCACGGAATACTCGATGGCCCCGCCCAGGCGGATCTGATTGCGCAGCCGCTGCATTTTCCGGTCTATCCGCTCCAGCGCGGCCAGATTTTCCCGCTCCCGCTCACTGGTTCTGATCACCGTTTTCACCCCGCCGTTCTCAATCACCAGGCGCTTGGCGCCCATGAGGGCCAGCAGGGGATCGTGGGTGGACATCAACACGATTTTCCCCTCCTGAACCAACAGCTCCAGGGCCTTTTTGCGGTCCACCCCCGCGTTCTCGATCTCGTCGATCAGCACCACCGGCGAGGTGCTGAGCATGGCCGTGTCCGCAATCATCAGCGCCCGGGACTGGCCGCCGCTGAGCTGTGTCAGCGGGGTTTTCGGGGAAAATGGTTCCCCCGCCAGCTCGTTGGCATGTTCGAAAATCCGCCCGGCCACCTCCCCGATGCCGGAGATCATGCGGCTCTCTCCATGCATATTCAGAAATTCCAGCACCGGCAGGTCCATGACAAAATTCATGTTCTGGGAGAGCTGGGCGATCAGCTTGTTTTCAATGGAAAACCGCTCCTGCGGCGTGGGTTTTCGGCCGTCCACAAGCACGGTTCGCCCGGTCTGGGTGTCCCCCTGGGCCAGGCACTCGATATCCGCCAGCAGCCTGCTCTTTCCGGAGCCGGTGGGGCCGACGATAGCCAGCACCTCCCCTCTGCGGATGGTCAGATCCAGCCGCTCCGGTTCCCCGTCCTTTCTGTGCCCTCCCAGAATGGTCAGGCTTTCCAGGGACGCGCTCTTGCGTTTCAGCCGCTCCATTCGCCCGATAAACAGCAGAAAGTTTTCTGCCAGCTCCTCCCTGGAGATCCCCACGTCGTCCAGGATATCCTCATCCAGCGCCTCTATGTCCCGGCCCAGGGAGGGGGATGGAAAATCCATCCCGCCCAGTCCGTTGGCCTGAAAATAATCCTCCGCATAAGGATAGCGTTCCAAAACCGCCCGCCATGGCAGCGCTAAAAGTTCCCGTCCAATCTCCGCCATATCACTGCGCCCTCAGCGAGCGGGCCAGAAGGCTGTCCACCTCGCCGTCGCTCAGATCATAGTGGTAAAACAGGGAATAAAACGCCTTTGTCTCCTCCTTAATATCGTAATCCGTGTATTCCGGGTACAGCAGGTTCTGCACCCACTTGATCCCAATAATGGTATTTACGCTGGGCGGACGGTCGAACCAGTTCTGGGGCACGGTCGGCGTCTCGTACACGTGGCCGTCCTTCACCGCCCGGATCACGGCCCACTGGGAATTGTTCATAATCGCGCTGTAGCTGCCGGAATCCGCAAAGCCGTTGTCCACGCAGGCAATGATAAACTGGGGATCCCAGGCGATCACCTGCTCCATGGACACCTCGGTCCTCCCGTATCCCGGGGAAATCTCACAGTCCGCCACGTTGATTCCGCCGCACAGGTCGATCAGACGGGAATGGGGAGAGCCGGATGGGTCCGTGTTCAGCCCCAGGGCCTCCTCCGCGTAATACACGGTCACACGCTTGTCCTCCGGGATGGAAGCGGTGATCTCCCTGGCCCTTTGAATGGTTTCCTCCGTGTACGCGGCCAGTTTCTCGCCCCGCTCCACATTGCCGGTGATCCGGCCCACAAAGCGGTAAGACTCGGCCATGGAATCAAAATCCGTGTCGATCAGCACCACGGGGATCCCCAGCTTTTCCTGAAGCTGGTCTGCAGTGTCGATGCTGGACCGGTCCACTCCGGAGGCCAGAACCAGGTCCGGGTCCGCCTTGATGATCTCCTCTATATTCCCCTCATTCCCCTTACCGTACCAGCCGCCAAGATTTGGAAGATTCTGGTAATACTCCGTGGTAAAGCGTTTCTCCTCATCGGAGAGATCCACATTGAGACCGGCCACCATCCTGTCGTCAAACGTGTACATGAAATTGGTTCCCACCGGGCTGGTGGAGTACACGGATTTCACCACATCCGGCACCTGGATATCGCGCCCCGCCATATCCTTTACCGGTTTTTCCGTCAGGGATGCGCTCTCTGTATGGGTCCCGCTCCCCGCCTGATTTCCGCTCTCCGTCTGGGTCCCGCTCCCCGACTGCCCCCCGGCGGCTGTCTCGTTCCCCGGTTCGACGGCCGTTTCCGCCTGGGTCTCAGACGTGACGGACGACTGCGCGTTTCCTCCCGTCGCCGCGCAGCCTGCCGTCACGGCCAGCGCCAGCGCGAATACGGTTCCCAATACCCTGAAATTTTTTCTCATGCTTCTCCTCCATTTTTTGTAGATTCGATTTATTTATCGTTATTCTTTTTTAAGAATAACGATCGTTATGTATTTTATCACATAACGCTGGTAAAATCAACCAGTTCCGGAAAATACATGAAATCGCAGGCATCCGCCTTTAGCGTGTATCCACCGCCGGAACGCAACGAGGGCGTCAAAACCGCCTTCCGCGGTCTTAACGCCCTCATTTCACATTTTAGATTTTTACGGTCTGATTTACAGCGCCTGCCAGAACAGCCCGTGCCTGCTGCAATTCCACACCAGCATCCCGTGGCCGAAGCGTGGAATGCGCGTCTGCAGGTTCCACTCGGGATACAGCTTGCGCAGCATCAGGCTGTCCCCGGTCAGAAGTGCCACAAAGGTGATGTAATGATCCTTGGTCATCTCGTGGTCCGTGGTGATAAAATAATCCTGCTCGATCAGCTCCACCTTGAGCTTTTCCTCCGCCCCGGCCTTCTGAAGCTCCATGGGCCGCAGCTTTTTGCCGCAGCAGGACACGGCCGCCTCCGCCGTGGCGGTTATCAGGTTTCCGCAGGTGGGGCAGACGTAAAATTTCAGTTTCTTCATATTTCCTCCTACCAGATCGTTGGCGTCCATCTCCCCGGAGAGCACTGTCTCCGGACTGACGCCCAGGACCTCCGATAATTCCGGAAGTAAGGACACGTCCGGGAACCCCAATCCCCGCTCCCACTTGGAGACAGCCTGCTCACTGATGTTCATTGCCGCGGCCAGCTGTCTTTGCGTCAACCCCTGGTCCTTGCGCAGCGCGCGGATCAGCTTCCCGATTTTTACACAGTCCATGTTCGTTTACCTCCTGATTGAGAGTTTAGCAGACAATGAGGCAAAAGCCAATCAACGCTCCGTTTAGTTGGGGTTGCCGGCGGTTTTATCTTCGTACCCAAAGACGATCTTTCGGGCTTCATCCGTAAACTCCCCATTCAGGTTTTCGATTATCTGATACTGATTCAGCTCTGCCACACTTAATCCTTTGGTTCCTCCACCTGCCACGTGCCGCTTCGACTGGATCCCTTTCTCTGGATTCTTCCGCTCTTCTGTAGGTTTGCCATCAGGCGCTTTACCGTAACTAATGAGATTCCCATCTTTTCCTTTATTTCTTTTTGGGTAATTGCCGGATTCTCAAGAATTAGACTCAATGCAATCGTCTCTTTGGTATCATTAGTCTCATTTTTAGTCTCACTGATACCATTCGTTCCAATCGCTGTCCGCCGGAACATATTCACTCTGAAATCTCCGTCGAAATCGAGAAACTCCGGTTCCGGGAGTTCATATTCTTTGCATTATCTTGCCACCCTTGCCGTTTGCAAAAGCCACAACGGTTTTCATGTACTTTTCGCTTTTGGCTGGAATACCTTCTTTAAATTCCACATTATCGGATTCACCGGCGTAAATCTCTTCTGCCGTCATGGACCGCACCTCCTGTTGCTACATCTCGTAATGCTTATATTTTAGCCAACACTGAATATTTCTTACCATCCACCGTCTGAACTTTTTCACAATTCACCTTAACGCGATGATCAAAATCAAATGAAGGAATCGCGGATGATTTTGTTAAATCCTTCACACTCCAGCCCCTCATCTCTCCCCCCGCCACGACATGGACACCTCCTGCTCCCCGGTATTTTCATCCGTCCGCCACGCTTTGATCCGGAAGCCGTGCCGCAGGTAAAAGTCCAGCGCCCGTTCATTTTTCTTGTAAACGCTCAGGCAAAGGCAGCTGTTCTGCTCCCTGGCGAACCGCAGAAGCTCTCCGCCTATGCCGCAGGACTGCCGGTCCGGACGGACGAACAGTCCCGCGATGTAATTTCCCTGCAGCCCGATAAAGCCCACGGGAACGCCGTCCTCCTCCCGGACATAAACCGCCGCCTCCGGCAGCAGCCTGCGCACCTCCCGGGCGTTTTCCCGCCAATATTCCTCCGGTATGAAGGAATGGGCCTGCAAATTGGCGCTCAGCCATATTTCCATCACCGCATCCAAATCCCCTGCCTGAAAGGGCCTCACCGCTTTCCCATCCATGTTCCGTCCTCCTGACCTAAAAATAATTACCGCAGCGCCGCCACCAGAAGCGCCAGCCCGCCGCCCACCACGATGGCCATCACAAAGCTCCGGGACACCCGCTCTGCCATGTCGTAGGCCTCCACGTCGTCCGCCAGCATAAATTTCTCCGGGTCGTTTAAGTCATAGCGGATTTCATAATACCACCCGGTCTGGTACGTGTGCTTTTTATCACTGAATATGGCGCTGGTTTTCTGATACGTCCTGCCCTCCGCCTCGAACCGGAACACAGGCCAATAAAAAGTGGTCGAGCGATCCACGCGCTCCTCCTCCACATCCGCAATCTGGGCAATAGCGGTTCCCCTGTAGGATTCCCTCGCGCCGGCTATCTCCTTTTTCAGCTCGCTGCAGTAATAGAAAATGCTCACGTACCGCAGCGCGATAACGGCCACCAGCAAAATCATCACAATCGCCATATCAAATCCTTTCCGTATTCCCGCCCAAATCCCTCTGTACCAGAGCGCGTCTACGCCTTTTTCGTTTTTTTCCGCAGCTTCAGCGAAATCCCCCGGCTGTCCGCCATCGTTCGAAAGCAGTCCGCCGCGGCCGCCGCCCGCTCCTTAAGCCCCTGTTCCGGCCCGGTCCCAGCCTCGATCTGTTCCATCACCGCACGCGCGTCCTCCAGTTCCAGCAG
Organism: Enterocloster lavalensis; assembly: GCF_046603895.1. Classification (NCBI taxonomy): domain Bacteria; kingdom Bacillati; phylum Bacillota; class Clostridia; order Lachnospirales; family Lachnospiraceae; genus Enterocloster; species Enterocloster lavalensis. The sequence continues at coordinate 5,371,617 of NZ_CP176637.1, read as the reverse complement.
ATTGACCGCGGTGCAGAAAAATGTCTTGCGCCGCCCGTCGTTGTACTGAAGCAGCAGCTTTCGCAGAATCTCCATCTTCTCCTCCAGCTCCGCCCGGTAAGCCGGATATCCCATCTCTTCCGCCCGTTTCAAGTCCCGCAGCATATTCCGGTGGGACAGAAAGGAGTCGTACCCGGTCAGCCCCTCATACCGGGCGCATGGAAACTCCCCGCACTGGGAACAATGCGCCGGTCCGCCGTGTTCCAGGCTGCAGCGGGCGATGGCGCAGGACTGATTTCCCTCCCCGCCCCCGCAACCGGGGCAGGGGTTTTCCATGTGATACATCGGGCAGAGACCGCAGTTTAAGCCGCAGAGTGCAAATGCGGTGTATTCCCGGTTGAAATTTTTCATCGCGTTTCTCCCCTTATAGTCCGAATTAATATACGACCTGTCCGGCTCACAGGATCTCCCGGCAGAACAGACGGCCGCAGTTGTCCACCAACACCGCTTTAGACCCCCGGAAATGCAGCCAGTTGAACGACAACGTTTTTCCGTCAAACACCACATCCACCGGAGCCTTGTACGCCAAATTCATTCCTCTGAACTCATAGTAATGGAATTGTCCGTGTTTCCCGTAGCCGCCGTCGGTCAACAGACCTCTGCCGCTGGCAGTGACCAGAAATGCCGTTATCCCGTCCCTGCGCGGCTTAAAAACCCAGTCCTTTGACTTGAAATCCGTCCGCACCAGGTTAAACTCATCATAATAGTAGAACCATAGATTTTCCTGATCGTCCAGATTCATGGCATAACAGTCACAGATGGAGTAAGCCCTGTTTTTCCAGACCGCGTTTCCATCCCGGTCCCAGACGATCAGGCCGCAGCTTCCCACCGGCTGGTCCCAGCCGAAATTGCCGAATACGCCCTCGTCAAAATAGCTGGTGACAATCCGGCCGTCCCGGGTGACGGCACAGGACTCAATGCCGTCGCCCAGGCACATTTTATGAAGCTTACGGCCGTACCGGTCCACAATCACGGCGTTTTGGTCCGCACTCCCGTCCCGGTAGCGTCTGGCCCTTGCTCCCAACAGCAGAATGTCCTCCCCAACCGGCTGTATAAAATGGTAATTCATCTCGTGCATGCCGAAGTCATATTGTTCCCAGCCCAGAATCGTCCCATCCTGCCAGTCCGCCGCAATCCCCAGCCCCCGGTATTCCGTATTCGCCCGGGTGTCCACAAACATCCCGTTGATCCGCTCCGGCACACAGGCGGAAAAGAGCAGGTAAATCATACCGTCCGCCCCCACCGAGCAGTCCGCCATGGTCCAGGCCTCCATACCCAGTTCCCGCTGTAATGCCGCCACATCCAGAAATTCCGTCATTACAATTTCCATGCCAAATATCGCGCCTCCCCGCTCATTCCCGGTTAATCCCCAGATTTTTAAAGGCAATCACCAGGTTGGAGCGCATCACCTTGTCCCCCTTGTACTTATCCCACATCCACTCATAAGTCTCAAGCAGTTCCATGCAGGGCGTCTTCGCCACGGCCTGGAGGGCGGTGTGGGCCAGCCAGTAGGAGTCCCCCCGCATCAGCGCCTTAAACAGCGGCAGAAAATCCATCCGGTCAGGGCAGCAGCCCATCACATAGACCGCTGTTTTCCGGCTCTCCTCATCATTTTTTGGATCAGCCGCAAAATCAGCCAAATCCTTTGCCCTGCGGCAACTACAGTCGTTGAGGAAAAACAACAGCCGGCTTTTTTCTCTCACCTCCGGCCTTCCCAGAAGTCCGGCCATCTGAGAATAATACCGGTCCTTATTCTCATCCGGCATCCGCCTGGCACAGTCCACCGCCCCGGCGGGATTTCTCCCGCCCAAAAGCTCCTCGAACACCTGAAAGCCTCTGGCAGGATCGAACCGGAAGAGCAGCTCCGTCCGCAGCCCGTCAAGCTCCGGGTCACGCAGTCCGGCGAGAAATTCCACCGTTCCCGGCTCCACCCGGTTAAAGCGGAAAAATCCCATCAGAATCTGCCGCCGCTCCTCGGACGTTTCCACGGCCGGATACAGCGCGGCCAGCTCCTCTTCGGATTTCAGGCTGCGGTAGCCGTAGGAGGTAACGCTGTTGCCCGCGATGATTTCCTGGAAATAGCTCTCATACCAGTCCAGAAAAGACATTCCGGTCAAAAACGGACCGTACTCCGGCTCCAGATTCCAGTCGATGTAAACGATCTTGCCCTGCTCGCTGCCTTTCCACATCAGGAGATTGTCGTAGGTGCATCCCTGGGTTCCGATCACCAGCAGACCGGCACAGACCTCTTTCATCACCTTGTCGTAGGCCGTATCGTCCTCCGCCCGCTCCATCGCCGCGGCCCAGTCCTCCCTGGTCATCCGCCGGTCAATAAATGCCGGAAGCCCCTGCATATCCTCCTTGTCATACACTTCCAGATACTCCGTATACGCGGCCATCTTTTCCAGCGGATACAACCCATAGTAAGGCCCTGCCCCGCCGTTTCCGACCTGGGTTATAAAAAATACATACTCCGGGGGCAGCTTGACGTTATACCGCGCTTCAAACCGCTCAACCTCCTCCCGGGAAACCACCGGATTCAAACGGTACTGATGTTTCTGCGCCCCAAACACCCTGCGCATGGGGTCCGCCTTTCCCGCCCGCTCTACCACCTCCCGCAGATGGGCGGCGTGGTCAGAAGACATCCGGAGCATACCTCCGTCCGCCTCCATTTCCTCCTCCGGCCCAAAGGTCTTCACCACCTCGATCCGCCCCAGGATGTGCCGGTTGAACTCCTCCAGCTCCCCGGCCGGAATCCAGAATTCTTCATGCCAGGAAGCCCCCACAATGTGGGACTCAAACCGGGAAATGTACCGGTCCTCCACCTCAAACCGGGTCACGTAACCACGATAGCCGGACCTGGCGTCCCGGGTATTCCAGCGTCCGGCGATCTCCTCCGCATACCGCTGATTCAACACCGGATAAAAAATCGGCTGTTCCGGCAAACGCGGCGGAAACGCCCTGTATCCGCTCTGCTCAATCAGTTCCAATTCCCGCTTGCCCACGGGTCTGTACAATATCATTCCGCCCGCCTCCTCTCTTCCCCTTATTCTACACCATTTCCCCGCCCCACGCCATGTAAATCCCTCAAAAACCCCATTTATTTCCTCTTGATATCCCGGCCTCCTCCCTTTGCCGCCCACACTTGATTGTTATTTTTTTATCAATTCATTTGCCTTTTGTAAAATTTATGCTATACTACTGTACAATAACCGCGCGGACCTCCAAAATTTTACTGCCAGGAGCAGGCTGCCCGCGCCATAGGAGGAAACAACATGGAGCAAAGGAATTTAACCCTACTGACCGACCTGTATGAGCTGACCATGATGCAGGGGTATTTTAAAGAAAAAGACGCCAACGAGACGGTGATCTTTGATATGTTTTACCGCACCAATCCCCACGGCAACGGCTTCGCTATCTGCGCCGGGCTGGAACAGGTGATCGAGTACATTGAGAACCTGCATTTTACCGACGACGAGGTCGAATATCTGCGCAGCCTGAACATGTTTGAGGAAGATTTTCTGGACTATCTCCATGAGTTCCGCTTTACCGGCGATATCTACGCGATCCCCGAGGGCACCGTCGTATTCCCCAGGGAACCCCTGGTGAAGGTCATCGCCCCCATCATGCAGGCCCAGCTGGTGGAGACGGCCCTGCTCAACATCATCAACCACCAGAGCCTGATCGCCACCAAAACCGAGCGCATCGTCTACGCGGCCAAGGGCGACGGCGTCATGGAGTTCGGCCTGCGCCGGGCCCAGGGACCTGACGCGGGAATCTACGGCGCCAGAGCCGCCATGATCGCCGGCTGTATCGGCACCTCCAACGTGCTCACCGGCAAAATGTTCGACGTGCCGGTGAAGGGCACCCACGCCCACAGCTGGATCATGAGCTTCCCGGACGAGCTGACCGCCTTCCGCACCTACGCCAAGCTGTACCCCAGCGCCTGCATCCTGCTGGTGGACACCTACGACACCTTAAACTCCGGCGTACCCAACGCCATCAAGGTATTTAAGGAGATGCGCGAGGCCGGAATTCCCCTGACCTTCTACGGAATCCGCCTGGACAGCGGCGACCTGGCCTACCTGTCCAAAAAAGCGAAAAAGATGCTGGACGAGGCCGGTTTCTCCGACGCGGTGATCTCCGCCTCCAACGACCTGGACGAGGAGCTGATCAACAGCCTGAAAATGCAGGGCGCGACCATCAATTCCTGGGGCGTCGGCACCAACCTGATCACCTCCAAGGACTGCCCCTCCTTCGGCGGCGTATACAAGCTTGCGGCCGTCTACGACAAGGCCAGCGGCCAGTTCATTCCCAAAATCAAGCTGTCCGAGAACGCAGAAAAAATCACCAACCCGGGCAACAAAACCATCCAGCGGATCTACGACAAAAACACGGGCAAAATCATCGCCGATCTGATCTGCCTGGTGGGCGAACAGTACGATTCCAGCAACTCCTTACTCCTGTTCGACCCCATCGAGACCTGGAAGAAAACCAAACTGGCCCCCGGGTCCTACACTCTGCGGGAACTGATGGTTCCGGTTTTCCTGGAAGGGAAATGCGTATACCGCTCCCCCAAGGTCATGGACATCCAGGCTTACTGCAAAAAAGAACTGGACACCCTGTGGGACGAGTCCAAGCGTCTGATCAACCCCCACACCGTGCATGTGGACCTCTCCAACGAGCTGTGGCACATGAAAAACCAGCTGCTGGATTCCTATCATGTATCCAAATAGGGTGCCTTAAAAGTAGCGTAGAAAATTGATAAAAATGGATCAGCACGGCAGAAGAGAGTCGCAGAGTCATCAAAACAGATGATTTTGCGGCTCCCTTCTTTCAGGGCTGAATTTCGATTAAATATCTTTTTAATAAGCGGGTCAATTCCGCAACGTCAATCGGCTTTGCGATATGGGCATTCATACCGCATGCGAAACAATGTTGTATATCGTCAGAAAAAGTATCTGCACTCATGGCTATAATTGGAACGGATATGGCATCCGGATGATTCAGTCCCCGAATCGCTTCTGTAGCCTCATACCCTCCCATATGCGGCATTCGTATGTCCATGAGAATCGCATCGTAATAACCCTTTGGGGATTTTTGGAACTTATCCAGACACATTTGACCGTCTTCTGCCCAATCCATCTCCACCCCCAGATCGGACAACAATTCTCTTGCGACCTCCCAGTTAAGCTCATTATCCTCCGCAAGCAGGATACGGTGCCCGGATAAATCAATCGTTTGGTTCAATGTCCGGTCATGCTCCGTTTCAACGTCCATATACTGACGCAAAGCGTGATACAGCGTAGATTTAAAAAGCGGTTTGGAAATAAAACCACTAATCCCCGCCTCCCGGGCCTCCGCTTCAAATTCACTCCAGTCATATGCGGAAATCAACAAAATCGGTACGTCATCTCCCAAATTGCGCCGTATTTCCTTTGCTGTCTGAATCCCGTTCATGCCAGGTAATTTCCAATCCAATAGAATGATTTGATAATCCGTTCTCTTTTTGTGGTGTTGGTTTACCAGTTCTATTGCCGTTTCTCCGCTTAATGTCCATTCAGCTTTTATCCCGATGGATTTTAGTGCGTCCACGGCTGTCCTGCATAATAGTTCGTCATCATCGACCACCAGCATATTCCAGGAAGGAAGAACCAGGTCCATTTCCATTGCAGCCGCTTTTTCAAAATCAAACATGAGAAAAAACTCGGTGCCTTTATCCAGCTCACTTTGTATATCAATGGTTCCCTCCATTGCGTCCACAATGTACTTTGTAATCGCCATTCCCAAACCGGCGCCCTCGGTTTTGTGTATTCTGGCCCCATCCGCACGGCTGTAGGATTCATATATTTTTTTCAGAAAATCCGGCGACATGCCGATTCCATTATCTTTGACCTTGATATAAATCCGGACATGATTTTCCCCTTTCGGAGATTGATCTTCCGAGAGGGATAATTGGATCGAACCGCCCTCCGGCGTATACTTCGTTGCATTCGATAAGAGATTCAGCAAAATCTGGTTCAAGCGCACACCGTCGCACCACACGTTTTCTGTTAAGATATTTTCAACATGTATGTCAAAGTTCTGCTTTTTTGTCTGAACCTGCGGCTGCATAATGCTGACAATTCCTTCAATAACCTCTTTTAATGAAATCTGTTCGATTGTTAATGTTAATTTACCACTTTCAATCTTAGACAGATCCAGAACATCGTTGATCAGCCCTAACAGGTGTTTACTTGACAATGTGATTTTTCTAAGGCAATTCTGTACCTGCTTCCGGTCGTCTATGTGGGCTGTGGCAATGGCGGTCATGCCTACGATTGCATTCATAGGCGTACGGATATCGTGGCTCATATTTGCTAAAAATTCGCTTTTCGCCTTGTTCGCTTCAAGGGCCGTCTGCCGGGCTTTCTCCAATTCATGCAGCTGAGAGCGGGTTATGGAGAAATACCGAAGAAAAATCAATGTCAGAATGATTAAAACAGAAGCACAGGACAGCAATGTCATGAGCACACGCTGGCTGCTCAGATTATTTATGATACCGTCCAATCTGCTATAAGGCATCACCGATACTAAATACCACTCCGAATAAGGTAATGATATCCCATAAATTTGCCGTTCTTCACCATTTACTTCAACTGTCGTAGCGTATTCTTCATGATTTTTTAGAGCAATGCCGAATTTTTCAACCGGGTTTTCCCCAGATTCTTCCTTTGTTGTCAAATTAAGCTGCTTTTGTAATTGTTCAAAGAAATACCATAACTCAGTGTTGGCGTTTTGTATTACAAAGCTGCCATTTGGCCGTATAATATGATAATACATCAACTGCTCTTCGTCCTCTAACGAAAGGAAATCCGTAATATATTCCAGGGGGACGGCGGCTATGAGGCCGGTGCTCCTGTTGCCATTATCCATCGGATAAGCGGCGTAAGCGCCGAACAATACCACTTCATTTCCGGCAGAATCAACGCCCACCGCCACTCTTTGTTCCCCTTGCAATAATGCCTCTACAAAGGGTTCCGGGTTAAGCGGCTGTATTGATTGTCCATAAAGTGTCTGAAAATCTCCCCCGGCAGAGCAAAGCGCTAAATAATCAAAATCCCTGACCTGCGCCCTGTAAATAAGTTCCTCATATAGCTTCCCTTTATCGCCATCTTCCGATGAGACGACGGAAACAATGCCTCTGACTTGATCAAAACGCAATTTTATAACCGTTTCAAAGTGTCTGGACATTTGCTCATTCATTCCGGACATGTAGATTTCCCCAATTTCGTAAACGGCCTTTTTGCTCTTTCGGCCCATATAGATTCCGAGCAGGCTGAAAATAATAACACTGAAGATCAAAAGCCCAATGAAACTGCATATCAAAAAACGCGTTGTGGGATTCTTCTGTTTACTGTTTCCCATTGATGTCAATCCTCCCTGAAACTCTTTCCTAACAATTTTACAGTTTCATTATAAAGGTTCTCTCCACCTACCGGCAACACCAATATTGGTAAGGTGTGCAAATAGGTATAGCCCTTTCATACTGACAAAATTGGTCCGGCATGATATAATCCATTCAGACAGGAGGCGCGTGATGAAACCGCAGGAAACAAAGTTTACATTTGTATATAACGAAATTAAGCAGTCCATTCTGGAGGGCCAGATACTTCCCGGAAATGCCCTGCCATCTTCAAGGATGTACTGCGATCAATTTCATGTGAGCAGATATACGATCAACCGTGTCTTTGACGCATTGCGCGAGGAAGGGCTGATCGATATTCAGCCCCGCCTTGCACCGGTCGTTGTCTCAACAAAAGATACATGCAATTCAACAAATACTGTTTTCGAGATTTTAAAACAAAAGGATGGGATTTTACAGGTCTATCAGACTTTTGCCCTGATACTGCCTCCACTTCTGGTTTTTGCTTTGCGGGGCGTTGATGTGGAACTCATGCCCCACTATAAACAGGCTATGAAAGTATTGCGTTCGGGGCATACACCCGGCGGATGGCGCCCTCCTTCCAAATTAGGATATGATCTGTTAAGAATCGGTGGTAATCCCCTGTTGAGCGAACTCTATTCTACATTTGGCCTTTATAATAAGCTCACATTCTTTGCAGAAGATTGCCCTTATTTCTTTGAGCACGTTTCACAGGGGTCTGCATCTGCAACCAATACCATAATCGATCTATTAAAGGGCGATGATCCGCTCACAATGTACCATCAGTTATCAAACATGTATCAAAAACTTGCAGATTCCATTGAAGATACCTTAAATTATCTGTCGGATACCACGCCCAAATGTCCTGAACAAACTGGATTGAAATTTTCATGGAATCCCATGCGCGGCCGGGATTACCATTACTCAAAAATTATTGACGATATGAATCTAAAAATTGGCCTTGGGGAATATTCCGTCGGAATGTTTCTTCCGCATGAAAAGCAGCTGGCCAGTCAATATGACGTCTCTTTATCGACGGTCAGAAAGGCTTTGGCAGAACTCGAACAGAGAGGTTTTGTAAAGAAATTAAATGGGAAAGGCACGATCGTTATAGAGCCGGATCACACGAAACTTCATCAGCTGGCTCTTAATTCCGGATATGTGGAAAAGGCATTGCGTTACATTCATGCCCTACAGTTAATGGTACTGATCATCCGTCCGGCGGCTTTCGCAGCCGCTCCACATTTTACAAGAGCAGAACTGGATGGGTTAGCAGATCGTTTTACCTCTTCCGACTCTATTTACCTGGCGGATATTTTTGAAGCCATCCTGAGACATACCACGTTGGAACCTTTTTATATTATATTATCCGAAACCGGACGTCTGCTCGAATGGGGGCATCATTTTGCTTATTATCCATCCAGGAGACATACGCTTTTCCGTCTCAACAAACAAGTTATTCTGGCGCTTCAGCAACTAATTGAAGGGGATGCAGGTTCCTTTGCAGATGGCATAGCGGATTGTTACCGTTACTATTTAGTGCGTATGAGGAAGCATATATTAGAAAAATATAAGTTTTATAATGCAGCTCATATTCGGATTCCGGAGAAATATTAGCCGGCAAGCTGTCCTCATACGCCGCTTCTTTCAGGGTAGGGTGGTCTTATTTCCGCTCCGCCCGGCGCCTATGAGGCAAAAATCTTCCTTCCAAATTCATATGCCTCATGCAAATGACGGGTCTTGTCAATCTGAGGCCCATCATTTGTATCGCCGCAGCCTCCGGCAAGCAGCATTCCCCGGTCATGGAATCCAATATAATTGACAATCGCATATTGGTAATAGGAGGTCACCTGTTCAAAGGTCCAGAAAAAATTGTCGGCCGCCGTAACCAGCAGCGCGGAATCTTTGACCGGATACCGTTCATAGCGGCCCAGGGGCGGGTCCGTATCTTTTTCCGCAATACAATAAAACCGCTCAATCAATGCCTTGATCCGGGAGGACAAAGTCCAGAAATACAAGGGCGACGCGAATACGACCAGGTCCGCCGCTTTTATTTTCGGCGCCAGCTCATTGAAATCGTCTTTTTGGATACAAGGCTTCCCGTACCGGCAGGCATTACATCCCAGGCAGCCTTTTACCTCCTTTTTTATCAGAGATACCACCTCCACTTGATGGCCGGCTTCCTCCGCTCCGCGCTTAAAAGCGGCAACCAGCTGAGCCGTGTTTCCTTTGGGGCGTCCGCCGCCCTGTATGATCAGAATCTGTTTCATATCCGTTTCCTCCCGTTTTTGATTTGATGCAGCGCCCGCCTTCTCCCTCCGGCAGCAACTCACAATTTGCAGCAGCCCTGATTTTATGCTATGATGAACATATTCTCAGGAAAGGCGGGGCGTTCCATGCTGATTCCACGTTATTATTTTGCTGACGACTACACAGACTTTTATGAATATTTTCTCTCCCACCCCCATGTCCGCAAGCGCTTTCGCAAACACGAATACCTTTGGGCGCCCGGCGAGCCGCTGACCCATGTATACTACATTATTTCCGGTATTGCCCTTACTTCCCTGGAACATGAAGACGGTTTCCGCAAAATCTCGTCCATGCACAGCAAAGGCACCTTATTTCCCGGCTGCCACCAGGTAGAATTTAAGATTGAGCAGTCCATCGTCACCACCGCCTTATCGGAGATGGAAGTTCTCTCCTTTACCAAGGCGGAGATGCTCCACATGTTTTACGACAACCGGGAACTCAGCGTCCGTATGCTGAACTGGTACGCAGCCTACATCAATCTTCTGCTGTACGAGAGCGCGCATCAGGAATACAACAGCACCTTCATCAAGCTGTGTAATCTGCTGTACCTTTTTTCCCAGCACGGCCCCGAGGGGAGCAGCCCTGATATTTACCTGACCCAGGAAAATATCGCAGAAATCCTCACCACCACGAGAGTCCATATCGCAAGAAGCCTTGCGCGCCTGCGCGATGAGAACATCATTATCCCCCACCGCAAGTGGATTGAGCTCTGCGATCCCGACCGGCTGGCGTCCTACTGTTCGCGTGAAACCCTGAAACCCTGAGCGTCTGGATTTCTCAGTTAGAAGTATACTCCAAAAAACGATTTTTTTCTGTATCAGATGTTACAGTTTTCCATGATCTTTTCGCAAAACACAGACAAGCAATCGAGTAGGAGGGAGTGATTAACTCCCGTCCTCTCACACCACCGTGCGTACCGTTCGGTACACGGCGGTTTCAATAGTTGACGTGCACGGACTGATAGGCAGTAGCTAAATCATAAAAGCCTCTGTTTATCAGTCTTTCTTGTGTTAATGCTCTGTTGACCGCTCCCATTCCCGTTACATACCAGTATTTCCTGCGGCTGTTTGCCGCCTGATGTGCAAAATATTCAGGTATCCCGAGTTTTATTAGGTTTCTTTTCCTTGTTTTGGGTAACTTCCATTGTTTCCATATGCACATTCGAATACGGTGATACAGCCATGAGTTTAGTTCGTCTATCCTGTTCTTCATATCCGCAATCCCATAATAATTCAGCCATCCACGCATGAATACTTTTATCTTTTCCAATGAAGGACGTATACTCTGACAAGACCTTCGGGAACTGAGCTCTTTCAGTTTTGTCTTCATCTTCTTCCATGACTTCCCATGAACCCGGACATATATGCCCTTCCCGTTCTTTCCCAATGTGAAGCCAAGAAACTTAAAATTTCGGATTGCAAACACACTTACCACACGACTTTTCTTTTGATTCACTTTCAGTTTCAGTGTTTTCTCCAGATATTTCGTGCTGGATTCCAGTAATCTCTTTGCGGCTCTCTCACTTTTAGCTAACAGCACAATATCGTCTGCATAGCGTACAAATGCCACTCCCCGCTTCTCAAACTCCTGGTCGAACTCGTTCAGATAGATATTTGCCAACAGTGGCGAGATGTTTCCGCCCTGCGGCGATCCTTCTTCGGTTTCCATGACTATACCGTTTTCCATGACACCACTCTTTAAGTATCTCTTAATCCACTGGATTACCCTTTCGTCCTTTATATTCCTTCGCAAGATATTCAGGAGCATTTCGTGGTTAAGTGTATCAAAGTATTTCGACAGGTCTAATGTCACTGCATGGGTATATCCCTGTTCTGCATACTCCTTCACTTTCAGAATGGCGTCTTTTGCGCTTCTCCCCGGTCGATAACCATAGCTGTTTTCCGAGAATGACGGCTCATAGACCGGCATGAGCTGTTGTGTTATGGCTTGCTGGAAAATACGGTCTTTGACGGTTGGAATACCAAGCTTTCGTATTCCACCGTCTGGCTTTGGGATTTCCACTCGTCTTACCGGGTCGGGAGTATATTTCCCCCTTTTGATTCTCCCGATAAGCTCTTTCTGGTTCTCCCGAAGGTATGCTCCGGCTTCCTCCACGGTCATTCCGTCGATTCCCGGTGCTCCCTTGTTTGCCTTTACTCTCTTGAACGCTCTGTTCAGGTTGTCCTTATCCAGTATCTTCTCTAAGAGCTCCGGTTGTGCACTGTCCCGTTCCTTCCATGTCCGACGGAAAGAACGGTGCGCTCTCACATACCCTTCACGTTCCGCGCTATCTCTTTGCGAGCAGCTTTCTCTGTTTTCTGCACCCAATGTTCTTTCCTCCTTTCCCGGTTGTACTAAGGACTCCTATTGATTCGGTCCTTCGCCTCTCGGCTACTATGACCTCGGCTGACTTCTGTACGTTCAGCATTATCTCACGATAATGGTTATCCCTTTCAGGACATATCGTACAGACCTCCCCGGGTACCACACGTTTCTTTCTCTCCATCTATCTGCCACATTTACCATACATGATTCCGTGTAGTTATTGGGCTTCAACTTGTGGGGCAGTCTTACCCTCATGCATAGCCTGATGTGATTTCTGTTCGTCAGACCAGAGATTTGCCCATGGGTTAGTATGTTCCCCATATCCGGCTTCCTTCAGATTCCACCTCACGATGGACACCCTTGCCTTCGGCTATATCCTTCCCACTACCGGGCGGATTCCGGACTTGCACCGGTTAGAAACGTGCGCCGCCGGGCGCACCCGCAAAAGCCGGAACTGATTACTCAGCCCCGGCTTTCGCCATATCCCTATGCTGTTTAAAATACTCAGCCGCCGTCTCCTTATCCCTGCCGATCTGCTCCTTCAGCTCCCCCAGGGAGGCGAAGGTCCGCTCCGGGCGGATAAAGGCCAGCAGCTGCACCTCGATCACATGGCCGTAAATGTTCTGCTCCAGGTCGAATATGAAGGTCTCCACCCCCACCGGATTCTCCCCGTCGATGGTGGGCTTGCGCCCGATATTGGTGACCCCGCGGTAATACCTGCGGTCCACCAGCACCCGGGACACGTAGACCCCGAACCGCGGCAGCAGCTTGATCTCCGGCGGTATCAGGTTGGCGGTGGGAAATCCCAGAACGCTGCCTCCCATGTGGCGGCCGTGAACCACGGTCCCGTGGATGGCGTAGGGTTCCCCCAAAAGCGCGTTGGCCTTCTCCACATTTCCCTTTTCCAGCTCCTCCCTTATGTAGGTGCTGCTGATGTCCCGCCGGTCGTCCCTCTCCTTCTCGATCACGTAGAGCTGGTAGCCGTACTTGCCCGACAGCTCCGTCAGCACCTGGGCGTTGCCGGAACGGCGGTAGCCGAAGCCGCAGTCCGTGCCCACCACAATGGCCCTGGCGTTCATGCGGTTTACCAGGACCTCCCGGACAAATTCCTCCGGCTGCATGTGTTTCGTCTCCTCTGTAAACGGATACTCCACCAGCCAGTCGATGCCCGTCTTTTTCAGATTGTTGCGGCGCTCCAGGTTGGTAGTCAGCACAGGCTGGCGCTGTCCGGTCACCATGACGGCCGGCGTCACGCTGAAGGTGAACACCGCGGTCTCATACCCAAATCCCGCCTTGATCTCCATCATCTTGCGCATCAGCTTCTGATGCCCCCTGTGCCTTCCGTCAAATTTACCCAGCGTCACCACGGTGGGGACATCAATGTGAAATTCTGTGGTATCCGCAATATACTTCATCCCTTATCTCCCTCAGCTTCCTTCTGTATCAGGGTCCGGCGCAGACATTAAGAAAGGAACATCTTCTGGGGTTTGAACCAGCGCTTGTCCGTCCGGTACTCGTATATTCCGATAAAGCGCTGCCCGCTGTCGTACAGGCGGCAGGCCTGTCCTTCCTCCGGCTTCACACTCTCCTGCACCTGGTTTTTAAACAGCGGGTTGCCGTTTCGGGCCAGGTTGTCCGCCTCCGGTTTGGCGTGGATGGCCGGATAGTCCGCCAGCACCTCTTCCACTCCCAGAATATGGGGCTCAATCTGCCCGGCCCTGGCCAAAGCCTCAATCTCGTCCAGCTTCAGGCTGTCCTCCAGCAAAAAGCTTCCCACCCTGGTTCTGGTCAGCTGTTCCATGCAGCCCCCGCAGCCCAGCGCTCTGCCGATATCATAGCAGAGCGTGCGGATGTAGGTGCCCTTGGAGCAGGTGACCGACATCACCACCCGCGGAAGCTCGATGGATTCCACCTGAAGTTCGTAGATCGTGACCGGGCGCGCCTTGCGCTCCACTTCCTTTCCGGCTCTGGCCAGCTCGTAGAGCTTTTTGCCGTCCACCTTCAGAGCGGAGTACATGGGGGGGATCTGGTCATAATCGCCCAGAAAACCCATGACGGCCTCCCGGACCCGCTCTTCGTCCAGGGCCAGCGCCCCGGCCTCGTCCGCAAACACCGTCTCTCCCGTGGTGTCCTGGGTGTCGGTGTCCCGTCCCAGAAGCAGCACGGCCCGGTAGGTCTTGGTCCGGTCCGTCAGCATGTCGCAGAGCTTTGTGGCCGTCCCCAGGCATACCGGAAGCACGCCCTGGGCGGCCGGGTCCAGAGTCCCCGTGTGCCCGATCTTTTTCTGTTTTAAAATGCCGCGGAGCCGGGCCACAACGTCGTGGGACGTGTAACCCGGTTCCTTGTATACGTTTATCAATCCGTTTATCATGGCCTGCTCTCCTACTGCTGGTCAGCCTCAGTATCCGGCGACAGCTGCCTGGAAATATGTATGGCCAGGTTGTTGATCACGTCGTGAATACTGCCGCTCATGGTGCAGCCGGCCGCATGTACATGGCCGCCGCCGCCGAAAAATGTGGCGATCCGGCTCACGTCCACCCTGTCCTGGGAACGCATGCTCACCTTGTACTCCTGAGCGCCCGACTCATACAGGAACAGCGCGCACTCCACGCCCTCGGTCAGCCTCAGCTGGTCGATGATTCCGTCCAGGTCCTTGCTGTCCACGCCGTAGAATTCCATGTCTTTTTTGCGGACCGCGCTGAAAATGCACTTGCCGTCCATAAAGGTCACGCTCTCCAACAGAGCTCTTCCCAGAATCTGGTTCTGCACGTAGGTCTTGCGGTAAAAGCTGTTGTCGATGATGGCGCCGAAATCGATGCCCTTCTCCATCAGCTTGCCCGCGATCTCCATGGTCTTAGCCGAGGTGCAGGAATACTTGAACACTCCGGTGTCGTGGATCAGCCCGGTGTACAGGCACTCGGCTACCGTCCGGTCGATGTACGCCTCGTCCAGCTGGCCGAAGAGCACCTCACAGGTGGAGCTGGCGTCCGCCACCACCAGATTGGCGGAAGCGTAGCGGGTATTGGTCACATGGTGGTCCAGACAGATGCTGTCCCTGGCCCGCTCAAAATAGCAGGAAAATTTTCCCAAACGTCCCATATCCCCGCTGTCCAGGCAAACGCACAGGTCATAGACCCTGTCGTCCGGTTCATGGCGGATCTCGTCGAAGCCTTTGAGGTATGCAAACTTCTCCGCCGCCTCCTCCAGGTAAACCCGGGCGTGAATCCCCGGATATTTATTACCCAGATAATTGTACAGGCCCAGGGTCGATCCCAGACAGTCCCCGTCGGGGCGGATATGACCCAGGATCGCGACGCTCTTCACGCCGTCCAGCATAGATTCCAGTATACGGCTCATAGGCTTTCCTCCTTGCGATAAGCACCGGACGCCTGTGTGTTCAGGCGCTTTGGTGCGGTTAATGTCACTTTGTCCGGAAATGTTGCGACCGCGGAATCAGTCCAACGGCTCGTCGGACTCCGGCTCGTGAGACTCCGGCTCCCCGGCGTGCAGGTCCTTTGTCACCTCGTCGATCAGGTGGGACATATTCACGCCGTACTCGATGGACTGGTCCAGAATGAACTTGATCTGGGGGGTGTTGCGCAGGTTGACCCGTCTGGCCAGCTCCCTGCGCACATACCCCTCGGCGCTCTTTAATCCCTCGATGGTCGCCTTGCCCGCGTCCTCATTTCCCAGAACGCTGATATATGCCTTGCAATACTTGAGATCAGGGGTTACCTCAACGGCAATCACGCTGGTCATGGGGTGAATCCTCGGATCCTTGATTCCGCCCCGGATGATCTCGCTTAACTCCCGCTGTACCTCCATGTTGATTCTCGTATTTTTAATGCTGTTCTTGCGCATAATTTCCCTCTCTTTTCTTCCCGGAGGGCAATCTGTCAGGCGCTACTATCTCGGTACCTCTACCATAGTGTAAGCCTCGATCTCGTCGTCCTCCTGGAGATCGTTAAACTTCTCAAATACCAGACCGCACTCGTAGTTTGCCGCCACTTCCTTCACATCGTCCTTGAAACGCTTTAAGGAAGCCAGCGCTCCGTCGAAGAGCAGCTCGCCCTGACGGGTCACGCGGCACTTGCAGCCGCGGGTAAACTTGCCGTCCAGCACATAGGAACCCGCGATGGTTCCCACGCCGGAAGCCTTGAAGGTCTGGCGCACCACCGCATGGCCGATCACCTGCTCCTCGAATACCGGATCCAGCATGCCCTTCATGGCAGCCTCCACGTCCTCGATGGCCTGGTAAATGACCTTGTACAGGCGTACATCCACTTTCTCGCGCTCCGCCACGGATTTGGCCATGGCATCCGGACGGATGTTGAAGCCGATGATAATGGCGTTGGAAGCGCTGGCCAGGGATACGTCGGACTCGTTGATCGCACCCACGCCGCCGTGGATCACCTTCACCATAACCTCCTCGTTGGAGAGTTTGGTCAGGCTCTGCTTCACAGCCTCCACGGAACCCTGTACGTCCGCTTTGATGATGATGGGCAGCTCCTTGATGTTGCCGGCCTTGATCTGGCTGAACAGATCGTCCAGGGACAGCTTCGCCTTGGTGTCCTCGATCAGCTTGTTCTTACCCTCGGAGATGAAGGTCTCGGCAAAGCTTCTGGCCTCCTTCTCGTTCTCCGTAGCCACGAACACCTCGCCGGCGTTGGGCACGTCGTTAAGGCCCAGAATCTCCACAGGCGTGGAAGGTCCTGCCTCCTTCACCCGGCGTCCCCGGTCGTCCATCATGGCGCGGATCTTGCCGTAGCAGGCGCCAGCCGCGATGGTGTCGCCCACATGCAGGGTGCCCTTCTGCACCAGCACGGTGGCAACCGGACCCTTGCCCTTATCCAGCTCGGCCTCGATCACCAGGCCGCGGCCCTTGCGGTTGGGGTTCGCTTTCAGCTCCATCACATCCGCGGTCAGCAGCACCATCTCAAGCAGATCGGTGATACCTTCCT
The DNA here is from genome assembly GCF_046603895.1 of Enterocloster lavalensis. NCBI lineage: Bacteria > Bacillati > Bacillota > Clostridia > Lachnospirales > Lachnospiraceae > Enterocloster > Enterocloster lavalensis. Next base: position 5,354,556 of record NZ_CP176637.1, on the reverse strand, counting down.
TAGTATGTGCAGAAACCGGTACAAATATCGTGCTGCCGCCCCAATCCTCGGAAATCAGTTCGTATTCGGACAGCTCCTGTTTTACTTTATCCACATTGGCGCTGGGCTTATCGATCTTGTTGATGGCAACAATGATCTCAACTCCGGCCGCCTTGGCGTGGTTGATAGCCTCCACGGTCTGGGGCATCACGCCGTCGTCCGCCGCAACCACCAGGATCGCGATATCCGTGGACTGGGCGCCGCGCATACGCATTGCGGTAAACGCCTCATGTCCGGGCGTATCCAAAAATGTGATCTTGCGGTCGTTGATCTCGATCACGGAAGCGCCGATGTGCTGGGTGATTCCGCCCGCCTCCCTGGAGGTCACGTTGGTCTCGCGGATAGCGTCGAGCAGGGAGGTTTTACCGTGGTCTACGTGGCCCATTACGCACACAACCGGCGGTCTGGGACTCATGTCCTCAGTGCTCTCATCATCCTCTTTCAGCAGTTCGGCAATCACATCAACCTTTACTTCCTTCTCACACAGGACGTCGAACTCCATGGCGATCTCCTCAGCCTTATCGTAGTCGATTTCCTGGTTTAAGGTCACAATCTGTCCCTTTAAGAACAGCTTCTTCACAATCACGGAGGGCTGCAGCCTCATCTTGTCGGCCAGCTCGCGGATGGTCAGGGTCTCCGGAAGGGTGATGGTCTTAACCTCCTCAACCTTGGCGTCCTCCTTCTTGGGCGTGGGCATAATGAATGCGCCCTTGCCGGTCTTAACCGGCTTCTTTACGTCATCGCGGTCGCGCTTGTCGTAGCGGTCATTCCGATGCGCGTTCTTATTCTGGCGTCCGCTGGTGGGCTTTGCCTGGATCGGCGTGTCGAAGGACGACTTGCCGGCTCCGGGTCTGCGGGTATTGTCTCTGCCCTGCCCTCTGGTATTGCCGGTGGTATCGCGGTCTTTGTCCATACCGCCCTGATAGCCGCCTCCACCGAAGCGGTTGCCCTGGTAGCCGCCGCCCTGAGGACGGTTGCCCTGATAACCTCCGCCCTGGGGACGGTTGCCCTGATAGCCTGTGCCCTGAGGACGGTTACCCTGATAGCCTGTGCCCTGGGGACGGTTGCCCTGATAGCCACCGCCCTGGGGACGGTTGCCCTGATAACCTGTACCCTGGGGACGGTTACCCTGATAGCCTGTGCCCTGGGGACGGTTGCCCTGATAGCCTCCCTGGCCGCGGTTGCCCTGGTAGCCCTCGCCCTGAGGACGATTGCCCTGGTAACCTGTGCCCTGGGGACGGTTGCCCTGATAACCCTCGCGGTTGCCCTGGTAGCCTCCGCCCTGGGGACGGTTGCCTTGGTAACCTCCCTCGCGGTTGCCCTGGTAGCCTCCGCCCTGAGGACGGTTGCCCTGATAACCTCCCTCGCGGTTGCCCTGATAGCCTCCGCCCTGAGGACGGTTACCCTGATAGCCCTCGCCCTGGGGACGGTTGCCCTGATAGCCTCCGCCCTGGGAACGGTTGCCCTGGTAACCCTCACGGTTGCCCTGATAACCTGTGCCCTGGGGACGGTTGCCCTGGTAGCCTCCCTCGCGGTTGCCCTGGTAGCCTCCGCCCTGAGGACGGTTGCCCTGATAGCCTCCCTGGCGGTTGCCGTCGCGGCTGCCCTGGTAGCCTCCCTCGCGGTTGCCGTCACGGTTGCCCTGGTAGCCTCCCTGGCGGTTGCCGTCACGATTGCCCTGGTAACCCTCCTGGCGGTTGCCCTGGTAGCCTTCCTGGCGGGGTCTCATCTCCTGCTGGGACTGCTGAGGCTGGGCCGCGGGCGCCGCCTCGGTCTGAGGACGCGCGGGTGCCGGAGCCGGAGCGGGCGCCGCCTGCTGGGGCTGCACGCTCTGAGCCTGCACTGCCGGGGTCTCGGTTTTCACCGTCTCAGCCTTGGGAGCCGGCTCAGCCGCCTGGGGACGGGCCGGTGCCGCAGCCGGAGCCGCCTGCTGAGGACGCGCGGGCGCTTTCGGCGCCGGGCGCTTGATCTGCTGCTGGGCGTTCTGCGGTCTGAATACAGCGGTCAGTTTCTTCTTGGCCGGCTGTCCCGCGGGCTTCTCAGCCCCCTCGGGCGCTTTTGCAGCCGGAGCCGCCTTGGCCTCCTGGACGGGAGGAGCCGCCTTCTCCTGATGAGCCGGAGCCGCCTCTTTCCTGGGCGAGAGCGCTCTGCGAACCGCGTTCTCCTGCTCGGGCGTCACCTTCGACACCGCGTACATGCTGGACGACGGGTCCGACTGTTTAATCAATTCCAATATTTGTTTACTGGTTTTTCCCAGCTCATTTGCCAATTCATTTACTCTCATTCACACTACCTCCATTTACATTCATTAGTCCTGCCATTGACTTTGCAAACCCGGCATCCTCCACGGATACGGAAGCCCGAAACTCCTTCCCCATGGCATGCCCCAGCTCATCCTTCGTGCCAAACAGATAAATCGGAACCTTATAGTAAGCACACATGTTGGTAAACATCTTCTTTGTATTGTCCGATGCTTCCTCTGATACGATCACCAGATGGGATCTTCCGCTCTTCACTGACTTTTCTGTGGAAAATTCTCCGCTTACCACCTTTCTGGCCCTGGTGGCCAGCCCAATCATGTTTAACAACTTTTTCTTATCGACCAAGCGCTTCCATCTCCTTTTCCAGAGCGTCGTACACCTCTTTTGGAATCGCCATCTTGAAGGAGCGCTCCAGGCCCTTGCTCTTTACGGCCTTTTTCATGCACTCCATGGACGGACAGAGATAAGCGCCGCGGCCGTTCTTTCTCCCGGTGGCGTCCAATAAAATCTCCTCGTCGGCGGTCTTGATCACTCTGATCATTTCTTTTTTGCTCTTCATCTCACCACAGCCAATACACTGTCTGAGCGGAACTTTTTTCATGCTCACCTACATCACTCCTAACCTATCTGGTACCACTACTGCTGGTCTGCGTCCTCCTGGCCGGCTTCACTGTCATAATCCTGGTAGTCATCCTGAATTTCTTCCTCATATGTGTCTTCCGGGGCGTCTCCGTACTGCAGTCCCATCTGCTCGAACAGCCCCATCTCGCGCGCCTGGGTCTCGCTCTTGATGTCGATCTTAAAGCCCGTGAGCCTTGCAGCCAGCCTTGCGTTCTGGCCTTCCTTGCCGATGGCAAGGGACAGCTGGTAATCCGGCACGATCACCTGAGCCTCGCGCTCCTCCTCGTCGGCCACCACGCAGATCACCTTGGCCGGGCTCAAAGCGTTCTCGATCAGGTATGCGGGATTCTCATCCCAGTTGATGATGTCGATCTTCTCGCCGCGCAGCTCATTCACAATGGAATTGACCCTGGAGCCGTTTAAGCCCACGCATGCGCCCACCGGATCCACGTTGGGATCGTTGGACATCACGGCGATCTTGCTTCTGGACCCCGCCTCTCTGGCGATGGCCTTGATCTCCACCGTGCCGTCCCGCACCTCGGCCACCTCGGACTCGAACAGGCGCTTCACCAGATCCGGATGGGTTCTGGAGACGGAAATGCGCGGTCCCTTGGGCGTATCCTTTACCTCAAGAATATATACCTTGACGCGCTCGGTAGGCCGGAAGGTTTCTCCCTTGACCTGCTCGCTCTCGTTTAAGATGGCGTCCACACGTCCCAGGTTGATGCTGACGTTCTTGCCCAGCATACGCTGCACGATTCCCGTCATCACGTCCTTTTCCTTCATATAATATTCCTTGTAAAGCGAAGTGCGCTCTTCCTCGCGAATCTTCTGCAGGATCACGTTCTTGGCATTCTGAGTGGCAATACGCCCGAATTTCTTGGAATCCAGCGGAATCTGCACCGTATCCCCCACCTCGTACTTGGGGTTCATCATCTTGGCGTCCACCAGGCTGATCTGCAGCTGATCGTCCTCCGGAGTCTCCACCACTTCCTTTTCCATATACACGGCGAAATCGCAGGTATCCGGATTGATATTCACCCGGACGTTATCCGCTTTTCCGAAGTGGTTCTTACAGGCAGTGAGCAGGGAGTTTTCAATGGCCTCCAGCAGGGTTTCCTTGCTGATGTTCTTTTCCTTCTCCAGCACTTCCATTGCCTCTAACAGTTCCTTATTCATGTTTATCCTCCTATCCATGTGTCCTACATGTGAAATCACATCATTTTACGGGCGTTCTGGGCTGCCCGCCATACCTCTAAAAATCGAAGGCCAAACGGATCAGGGCGATGTCCGCCCGGTCGAATACCATCTGGCTTCCATCCTCCATATCCAGCGTCACCGTCTGCGCATCATATGCGCTTAACGCGCCGGTGAATTCCTTTTGCTTATCCCGCATGCGGTAAAGACGCACCTCCACGTCCTTGCCCAGGCTGCGGACAAAATCCTTTTCCTTCTTAAGCGGACGTCCCAGTCCCGGGGAGCTGACCTCCAGGATATAGCTCTCGCTGATAAAATCCTCTTTGTCCAGCCAGTCGCCCAGCTTACGGCTGATCACCTCGCAGTCGTCCACCGCGATTCCGCCTTCTTTATCGATATAAGCACGCAGGTACCAGGTACCCGCTTCCTTCACGTACTCCACATCCACCAATTCAAAATGATGTTCTTCCATCAGCGGGAGCAGATAGGCCTCCACTCTGGATTCGTAAGATTCTTTTTTTTCCATCATTTCACCACCTTTCCTTCAAAATCCAGTCCTACACAAGACGAAAGAGTGGACCGCTGTCCACTCTTTATCAGTAATCTACACTAGTTATCATACCTACTATAGCACGGGGGAGGCGCAAATGCAAGCATTTTCTTAAACTTCTCCCCGGGGCCGCGCAGCCCGCCGGGCGCTCCTAGAGCATTTTTGCGCCTCTGCACCAGGTCTGCAGAACCCCATAGTCATCGGCCAGCCGGACCAGGTCCGCGTCAAGCCCTGCGGCGATGCGCCCCTTGCGGTCATCCACACCCAGGCAGCGGGCGGGGTTGATGGTGCAGGAATTCAAAGCCGTGTCAAAGGGCACCATGGCATCCTCCACCAGAATCTTCAATCCACGGTTCAGGAACAGGGTGGATCCCGCGATGGTCTCCGTGCCCTTTAAGCGCGCCAGTCCGTCCTCGCCGATCTCGATGTCATGGCCGCCCAGCTGGTACGCTCCTCCCGGCGGGCAGTGCTTGGCTCTCAGGGAATCGCTGATCATGATGGAGTAATCCCGTCCCTTGGCGGTGAAAAAGTTGTTGAGCGCCGCCAGATGGGAATGGCAGCCGTCGCAGATCACTTCCCCGTAGATGTCCCGCACCCGCAGGGCCGTTCCCACCAGTCCGGGCTTGCGGTGGTGGTAGGGCGTCATGCCGTTGTACACGTGGGTCATGGAGGTCGCGCCGTTGGCGATGCCGAGGAGCGCCTGCTCGTAGGTGGCTGAGGAGTGCCCCATGCTGACCACCACGCCGTTCTGGCTGCAGTACCGGGTCAGGGCGAAGTCCGCATCGTGCTCCGGCGCCAGGGTGATGTACTTGATCATCCCCTCCGCCGCCTCCTGGTAGCGCTTGAACTGCTCCACCGTGGCCTTTGCGATGGCTTCCGGCGGCTGGGCGCCCTTATACTCCATATCCAGATAGGGGCCTTCAAAATGGATTCCCAGCATCTCCGCCCCCTCGTAGCCCTCTCTGGCCACAGCGGCCACATTCGCCACGGCCTTCTCCAGCACATCCGGCATCTGCGTCACAGTGGTGGGAAGGATGGAGGTCACGCCCTCCTCGGGGATGCGGCGCATCCACTCCCGCAATCCCTCCGGCTCCCCGTCGTTGGTGTCAAAATTGTAGGCTCCGTGGGTGTGGATATCGATAAAGCCCGGCACAATCCGGTCATTCCCGCAATCCTCGTCCGCCTGTCTGCTGCCGTAAGGGAGCACCCGCAGAATCTTCCCTTCCTGAATTTCCAGCTGGGCCGCAATAAACTGCCCTGCAATCCAGATCCGTTTACTCTGAATGATCATAGTATGTCCTCTCCGCTTTCTTATATTATTATCGTATGGTTGCCGTCTCAAAATACCGCGGTCTCCCGCTCTGTTTAAGTATAGCATTCCCACATTTTTTTTCAACCCTCCCGGACTATTTCTCTGTTTTTGCGCCAAAATAACCGGGAGCCAAAAACGCGCTCTCTATTTCTGATATTTTCCACAAAACTGACAGATTTATTCCCTGCAAAATGGACTGATTTTGAAAAATGAACCCGGCGCTCTTGACTTGTCCGAACAGCTCCATTATACTAAATATTGTCAATTATTCATGTCGCGGATGGGTATGGTAGGTCATTTGCGATGTAAAAAAGAAAACGGAGGATAAAACTTATGGAGACACAAAGCAGCGGATTATCGATTGCTTCGATGGTTTGCGGAATCTGCGCCCTGGTATTTACCTGCTGCATTCCCTACGTTCCGCAGATTTTAGGCATTCTCGGCGTTATTTTTGCAGGTGTAAGCCTGTCCAAGCACATGGGCGGAAAGGGTATGGCCATCGCCGGTTTAGTGTGCTCTCTGATCGCGCTGGCAATCTATGCAATCGCATTGATCACCGGCTATGCGTTCCTGTCCAGCCTGAGCAGCCTCGGCTGATCATCCCGGCGGATTTGACCGATGAAGCAAAAACACAGCCGATTTAAAAACTGTTTTTACCGTGCGGCCAAATGGGCGGAGCCATCCGTCCTGCCGTTTCCGGAGAAAACACAAAAGGCCTTTTATGCGGCAGCCCTGATCTTCACCGGCTGCTGCGCAATCGGCCTTTTGTTCTTTCATGTGATGGGATACACTGTAGAAACCTTTCTGCCGGGCTGTTATCTCTACCGCCTGACCGGTTATTACTGCCCCGGCTGCGGCGGAACCCGGGCCATCCGCGCGCTGATGCACGGACATGTGCTGTCCGGCCTGCGGATGCACCCCTTTGTGGTTTACACCGTTTTTATGATGTTCTTATTTTTATCCACTTACACTCTGCACTATGTATTTCCCGAACGTTCATTTCCCCGGCTCAGGCTGAGGCCGCTGTATTTCTACGCCGCCATTGCGCTGATCCTGATCAACTGGATTCTGAAAAACATTCTGATCTATCTCGGGTACTGGTCCTGATCCCTGCGGCTGTTCTAGGGTCTGCGGTTTCGTTCACCCCCGCCGGGCGTCAGGACCCACCAGTGCGGCGATGTCCGGAAACGCCTGGACGCTCCGCTGCAAAATCCCCTGCATATACGCGATCAAAATTCCATAATTTGTCATCGGAACCCCCTGGTCCTGGGCGCATTTGAGGCGGTATTTCATCTCCCGCTCATTTAACATGCAGGCGCCGCAGTGTACCACCAGCCTGTAGGGGCTTAAATCGTCGGGAAACGCGGTGCCGGAGGTGAACACAAATTCCGGCTCCGCCCCGGTATACTCCCGGATCCAGCGGGGCAGCTTCACGGTTCCGATGTCCTCGCACTGGCGGTGATGGGTGCAGCCCTCGCAGATCAGCACCGGATCGCCGTCCCCCACCTGCTCCACCGCCCTGGCTCCCGCCGCCGCGGCCGCCAGATTCCCCTTGTAACGGGCAAAGAGGATGGAGAAGGAAGTCAGAAGAACATCCTCCGGCGTCTCCCGCGACACCCTGGCAAAGGCCTGGCTGTCCGTGATCACCAGCTTTGGCTTTTTTCCAAGGCCGGAAAGCGTCTCCTTAAGCTCCGTATCCTTGACCACCACGGCAACGGCCGATGCCTCCAGCACGTCGCGGATGGTCTGCTGCTGGGGCAGGATCAGGCGGCCCTTGGGCGCGGCCGAATCGATGGGAACCACCAGCACGGCCAGATCCATGGGCTCCAGCAGGTCCGCCACGATGCGGCGGCTGTTCTCCTGGGGTTTGCCCAGCTGGGCCAGGCGTTCCTTCAACTCGGCGATGCCCTGGCCGGTGCGGGCGCTGATATAGAGCGGCTGGGTGGCGTCCCAGGGTTGGGAGCCGCCCCAAGGCTGAGGGGCGGAGAGGCCGGGGACGGGGGCTTTTTGTTCGGCTGGTTCCGCCGTTGGCTCCGGAACCGAGCCGCCCGGCTGATTCGCGGCAGACTCCCCGCCTGAGCCGCCTGGCTGATTCGCGGCAGACTTTAGCGTATCCGCCTTGTTGTACGCCACAACCACCGGAATCTGTTTCTGGCGGATGCGCCCGAACAGCTCCAGGTCCTCGGGCCCCGGCCCCGCCGCCGCGTCCACCACCAGCACCGCCACATCGGTTTTGTTCAGTGTCTGATAGCTCTTTTTCACCCGCAGCGCGCCCAGCTCTCCCTCGTCGTCGATGCCCGGTGTGTCGATCAACACCACCGGCCCAAGGGGCAAAAGCTCCATTGCCTTTGACACCGGGTCCGTAGTGGTCCCGCGAACGTCGGATACCACGGCCAGATCCTGACCTGTCACCGCGTTGAGCACGCTGGATTTCCCGGCGTTCCTCTTTCCGAAAAATCCAATGTGCACCCGGTCCGCGCTGGGCGTATCGTTCATTCCCATATAGCCTCTCCTCTCATCAGAACCGGAAATCCCGGATTCCGTTCTCAATCTTGATCAAATTATCACGCACGATCTGCTGTACCTTTTCCTTGGGAATATTCCCAATCTCCTGCTCGATCAGAACCTCGCCGATGCGCCTGGTGTCCTCGGACGCGTAGTCCATCAGGTACTCCTTGAGCGTCATCAGGGCGTTGGGGTGGCAGCAGTTCTGAATCTGCCCGCTCTTGCACAGGGACATGAACCGGTCGCCGGTGCGTCCCTCCCGGTAGCAGGCGGTGCAGAAGCTGGGAATATACCCCATGCCCATGAGCCAGTTCACCACCTGATCCAGGGTGCGGTTGTCGCTGACGTCGAACTGAGCGGAACATTCCTCCTCAGGCTCCGGCTCATAGTAACCGCCCACGCTGGTCTTGGAGCCGCCGCTGATCTGTGAAATCCCCAGGTGCAGCACGCGCTCCCTGGTTTTCTGGCTCTCCCGGGTGGACACGATCATTCCGGTGTAGGGCACGGCAATGCGGATACAGGCCACGATCTTGGCAAAGGTATCGTCGTCGATGCCGTTGTCAAAAGCGTCCGGGTCAATGTCGTCGGCACGGCGGATTCTGGGCACGCTGATGGTGTGGGGGCCCACGCCGAACACGGCCTCCAGGTGCTCCGCATGCATCAAAAGCCCGGCGAACTCATAGCGGTACAGCTCCAGGCCGAACAGCACGCCGCAGCCCACGTCGTCGATGCCGCCGGTCTGGGCACGGTCCATGGCCTCGGTGTGGTAATCGTAGTCGTGTTTGGGGCCGGTGGGGTGAAGCTTCAGATAGCTCTCCTTGTGGTAGGTCTCCTGGAACAGTATGTAGGTGCCGATGCCCGCGTCCTTTAATTTCCGGTAATTCTCCACCGTGGTGGCGGCGATATTCACATTGACCCGGCGGATGGCTCCGTTCTTGTGCTTGATCCCGTAAATGGTGTCAATGGACTCCAGCACGTACTCGATGGGATTGTGGATCGGGTCCTCGCCGGTTTCCAGAGCCAGGCGCTTGTGACCCATGTCCTGAAGGGCGATCACCTCGCGGCGGATCTCCTCCTGGGTCAGCTTCTTTCTGGCGATGTGTTTGTTCTTCGCGTGGTAGGGACAGTAAACGCAGCCGTTGATACAGTAATTGGACAGATACAGCGGCGCGAACATTACGATTCGGTTGCCGTAGAAATCCTTCTTGATCTGCTCGGCCAGGGCGTATATTTCCTGGTTTTTCTCCTCCAGATCGCAGTCCAGCAGCACGATGGCTTCCTTGTGGGTCAGTCCCTTCCTCAGCCTGGCTTTGGCCAGAATCTCGTCGATCAGCGCCGCGTTGTGCTTGTTGGCCTCCCCGTAGGCCAGTGTCTCCAGGACTTCACCGTGGTCGATAAAGTCGTCCGCATGGGGTGATTTGGGATCATACATAATATTTCTTCTCCTTTTCTTTTGAGGTCAGGCTTCCTTCCCCCTCAATGATTGCGGCCCTGCCCCCCCCCCCCCCCCCACCACCCATGACCGATGGGGAAAATGAGGACGTCACTGCCATTTATAGCTCCGAACCTTCCGTTTTGGAATGTCCGGGAGCATCTCCACGGTCAACGGCCACCTCATACCCGATGGAGGACATGGCTTGCCTTAATTGGTCCAGGCACTCGGCGGCTTCGTTTCCCGTACAGATCTTATTATCATAGAGCAGGTATTTCTCCCGCACGTCCCCCGGCGAGAGGTTGGGCATCACCACATTGGCGCCTGCCAGAATTCCCTGCTCCCTGCCCCCCGGCGAGATGGTCCCCAGAGCCGTGGTCGCAGGTAAAAGCACCCGCGGCAGCATAAGCCGCACCAGTCCCAGAAGATACACCGTCAGCTCCAGCGTCCCCGCCGCACAGGCGGCGAAGGGCGTGTCGTGGTGGGGGATAAAGGGGCCGATCCCCACCATTTCCGGCTCAAAATCTCTTAAAAATTCCAAATCATCTAAAATACAGTCCATGGTCTGCCCTGGGGAACCCACCATAAACCCGGCCCCGGTCTGAAAGCCGATGTCCTTTAAATCCCTCAGGCATTCCATGCGCCGCCGGAGGGAAAGCTCCGCCGGGTGCAGTTTCCCATAGTGCCCGTCATTGGCCGTCTCGTGGCGCAGCAGGTACCGGTCCGCTCCTGCCGCGAAGTAAGCCTCATAGCTGGCCCGGTCCTTCTCGCCGATGGAGAGGGTCACCGCGCAGTCGGGATACCCAGCCTTGATGGAGCGGACCAAACCGGTAATGCGCCCGTCGGTGAAATACGGGTCCTCCCCGCCCTGGAGCACAAAGGTCCGAAATCCCAGCTCGTATCCGGCCCGGCAGCACTCCAGAATCTGCTCTTCTGTCAGGCGGTAGCGGGAAGCGCTGCGGTTGTCCCGGCGGATACCGCAATAATAGCAGTTATTTTTACAGTAATTGGTAAATTCGATGAGGCCCCGGATGTAGACCTTGTTGCCAAAAACCCGATGCTGGATTTCCCTGGCCCGGGCAAACAGATAGTCCCGGTGTTCTCCCTCCCGGCACTCCAGGAGACAGGCCAGCTCCGTCCGGGTCAGCTTCTCCCCGGCAGCCAGACGGTCGATGAGGAGGTGGAGGGGTGAGGTGGCTTGGGCTGGGGTGGTGACCTGGCTCAGGGCTGCGGCGGTGGCCCGATTCGGGGACGGCGCAGTGGCCTGGCTCAGGGCCGGAGCGGTGGTCTGGCTCAGGGCCAGGGTGGCGGCCTGGCTCGGGGCCGAAGCGGTGGTCTGGCTCGGGGACGGAGCGGTAGCCTGGCTCGGGGCCGAAGCGGTGGCCTGGCTCAGGACCGGCGCGGTGGTCCGGCTCGGGGCCGCGGCCTGCCCCGGCCTGGTGCTTCGGCCCGTCAAGCCTGCTTCTCCCCGGCTTTGGAGTACAGCGCCTTGGAAGTGATGCCCGGCAGGCGGCCCAGTTTTCCGGACAGGGCGCTGATAGCGTCCTGGGGCGCATCCACCACGATGCTGATGATGTTCATCTTCTTTTTCTCATAGGGAAGCCCCATGCGCCCGATGATATACTGGCTGTACTGGTGGAGAATGGTATTCACCGCTTCCACCGACTCCCTGTTTTCCACAATAATTCCGATTACCGCGATCCTTGTCTCCATCTCTGAATCCCTCCTGTATAGGTATATATTTTCAATCCGAACAGCCGCCTTGCGACAGCCACTACCCCGAAACCGCAAAAAAGGGTACGCCCGAAAGGCGTACCCTGAACAGACACATATCAAATGTGTTATGTACCATATACCGTCGCCTTTCCCGTCAGCTTTGCTTGGGGTCAGTATCATAACTATGAAATTACAACTCCTTTGCCGGAAGAATCTCTTGCGGCGCAGTGTTTGTTATTATGATACGGGATCAGCGCCGGTCTGTCAATCCGGCTTTATTGACTAAAATGTCCGACAATTCTTGTACAATCTGACGAATCAGCAGAGGGATTTGTCCCCCACCATGATGCGGATGATCTCCTCGTTGGTGGCCTTCATACCATCCTTGCCCAGGCGGCCCACATTGGCGATGGTGGCTTCCACGCCCTTGGTCACGATACCGTCGCCGCCGTAGAACTGCTGGCCGCGGACGTACATGTTGTAACCCAGAATTCCGGCGTCCACGGCGGAAGCGATCTTGGCCGCGCAGGAGGCCTTTGCTCCGTCACAGACGATGCCAGACACCACCGCCAGGGCGTTGACCACGGTGTGCACCACCTCGTCGTAACCGCCGCCGCAGAGGTAGGCAATTCCGGCTCCCGCTCCCGCTCCCGCGCTGACAGCGCCGCAGTAGGCGGACAGACGGCCGATCCTGGTTTTCTGGTGGATGGCGGTCAGATTGGATAATGCCAGGGCCCGGTACATTTTATCCGCGCCGGAGTTCAGCTCCTTCGCGTAAACCACCACCGGGATGGAGGCGGTCATACCCTGGTTGCCGCTGCCGGAGTTGATCACCACCGGGAGCTCGCAGCCGTTCATTCTGGCGTCGGAACCGGCGGCGGCCATGGCCTTTGCCCTGGTGCGCACGTCGTCCCCGTAGGTGTCAAGGAGCACCTTGCCGATGTTGGCGCCGTAATTCCCCTTGATGCCCTCCTCGGCGATGGCCATGTTGTAATTCACCTGGCGGTCCAGCAACTCCTTCACGTCCTCCACGTCCATGGTGGTGATAAAGTCCCAGATTCCCTCCATGGTCAGCAGGGTGCGGTCGGTCAGGCCCTCCTCGCTCTCGTCCGCCACCGGAATGTCAAACAGCACCTGGCCGTTCTTCTCCTTGCGCACGATGTTGGTGTGGTAGTTGGCGATGCGCACCAGAGCGCTGTCCCCGCCTTTCCAGAGGGTCACGATGATGTCGAAGGTGATGTTGTTGTCCACATACTCCACGTCAATGGGGGTGTTTTCCATAAATTCACGGATTTTCCCCACCTTGTCGGAATCCACATGGGCAATCACCTCCAACTCCCGGGAGGCGTCGCCTGCCACGATACCGGCCGCCGCCGCCGCGGGGATTCCCTTCAAATGACCGGTATTGGGCACGATAACGGACTTCACGTTTTTGATAATGCTGCCGCTGGCCTGAACCTTCACCCGGTCCGGCATGCCTCCTAAAATATCGCGGGCCACGGCGGCGCCGTAGGCGAGGGCAATGGGCTCCGTACATCCCATGGCGGGCACCAGCTCTTCTTTCAAAATTTGAATATACGCACCGTATCTCACATCTGTCTTCTCCATGTTCATCTCCTGACCTTTCGTACAAATTCGAATCGTTTTGGGTTGAATTGTTGTTGATTTTAGTGTAGCATAGAGGGGATGAGATGTAAATTTTAATGATTTTATGATATCGTTTAATTTTTTTTATAGAAGAGAACGAGGCTGCAATCACCCACAGGCTTTGCAGGCATCCTTATTTATTCACAAAGAAAGAGCGTTGGAATATCATTATTCCAAACGCCCTTTTTATACATTCCAAACTACATTTCACTTAATATTGCAAGGCAGCATTCAAAAGTGCATCGCCAGCTTCGAACTCTTCTTCAGCCTTCTTCTGCGCCTCAGCTGCCGATATGATACCTTCGGACAACTCATAAATATCAGTGGTATCGTTCATCTGTATCGTAATATCCAGCTGATCTACCATCGCAGCGCACCCATTTTTATACCGTTCATGGGCCTGCGCAAACCTGGCAGGCGCCTGAACTTCTGCAAACTGAATAAATAGAGTTTTCATCTCATTCAACACCTGTTTCGCAGCTTCAACATCACCATAGTCTATGCTCTCCACGCGGCCTGAGATATCCGCCAACCGTTTACCAAACTCATCAAAACGATCCAAATACTGCTGCTCCGTCAATACCCCGCTTCCTGCAGCCTGCGCCGTATTGGCGGCATCGGGATTGGTACACGCGCCGCTGGCTGAATCGAAATAATAGGTAACCTGATTTTCAAACAAAGGCTCCATGCGCATCTCGCCTGAAGGATTTAAATAATACCATGACTGATTGTCAAGTATCCATCCCGTTTTCATTAAACCATCAGCATCGAAATAATACCAGTTTCCGCCGATTGCGACCCAGCCGCCGGCAGCATAGGAAGCATCGTCATTCTGATACCGCCAGTTGGCCCCATCCGCCTGCCAGCCGCCCGCATAGGATGTCATAGCCAAAAAACAGGAGCCTAAAGAAGCCGCCAGCAAAACCTTAAAACCCTTTTTCATAGACATATATCCCCCAATCCTTTTTCTTAATCTTAACCCTGTTTTATAAAATATGCAAGACTCTATTCTCCAGAATCTTCCTTTTACTGTCAAACCGGCCTTCTCCCGCACCGCAGAAAGGAGCGAGCCCGAAAGAAGCTTTGTGATAATTTGTTTTCATTTTCCATATTACGTGGTATACTTGACAGGGCATAAATCTCCTTGCTGTGTAATTGTTTCCCGACAATCCAATTATACCATCAAGCGCTGGTTTGTGCCATTTTTGCAGGCAGGAATTGATCATAAATATTTCCGGTTGAGCCGGGTCAGGCAGGTGGATTGGATGGAGTTTCGTGAGATTGTCACCTTCATGGAGGTGGCGCAGCTTAAAAGTTTCAGCCGTGCGGCGGAGAAGCTGGGCTATTCGCAGGCGGCTGTGACCATACAGATCAAGCATTTGGAGCAGGAGCTGGGGGCGCGTTTGTTTGACCGGATCGGAAAGCAGGTGACGCTGACCCACCAGGGGTTGGTGTTCACGGAGCACGCGGGGCGTCTGATCACGGATATGGCGCGGGCCAGGACGGCGCTTTCGGAGCCGTCGGAGCTTTCCGGGCGGCTGTGTATCGGCACCATCGAATCCATCTGCGCCACGATTTTCCCGGATCTGCTGAAGGAATATCACCGCCTGTATCCCAGGGTTTCCGTGAGCATTGTTACCGGTTCGCCGGACAAGCTGCTGGATATGATGAACTGCAACGCCCTGGATATCGTGTATTTTCTGGACAAGAAGATGTACGACCCCAAGTGGGTCAAAGCCCTGGAGGTGCCGGACCGGGTCATTTTCGTCACCAGCGCGGACAATCCGCTGGCAAACGCCAGCATTTCCCTGGAGGAAATGATCCGGCAGCCCTTGATCCTGACGGAGAAGGACGCCAGCTACCGTCTCCTGCTGGAGCAGCATCTGGCGTCCCTTGAGCTGGATATCCATCCGTTTCTGGAAATCGGCAACACGGAATTTATCGTCCGCCTGCTGCGCGACAACCAGGGCGTTTCCTTTCTGCCGGAATTCACCGTGCGCCAGGACATCGAAAACGGCCGCCTGGTCCCGGTTCACGTCCCGGGCTTTACCATGCGCATCTGGAAACAGATCGTCTACCACAAGGATAAGTGGGTGAGCCGGGAGATGGAGGCCTTTCTGCTGCTGGCCGCCCAGTCCGAACCCCACGGCTGAGTCCCAATATCAATCAAAACACAAAAGGAGCGCTGTTTATGGAATTTCCTTTTTATGATGAACCCAACACGGCGGCGATTATTTGCCGTCATGTGATGAGCGGCGAGGAACCTGTCCTGTACGTGTCCCACGATGAGGACGACGGGATGTGGCAGTTTCTGTGCGGTAAGACCGCACATGAAACCGGGGACGGGAGACTTGTTTCGCTGAAATTTGTTTTTGATTTGGACAATTCGGTTGGCGCGTTACGGGATATGCCCTGCGGTTACTATGCCGTGCGTGAGAGCCAAACCGGCCGTTGGGCGGTCCGGAAAAGGTGAGGGCACTACGGACTGTTTCGCCCGGTCTGCGCAGATAAGCGGGGCCTGCCGGCAAAATCGCCGGCAAGCCCCGCCTGTTCCTGTCCATTTTCCAATTACTGACCGTTGATATAGTTCACCAACCCGCCTGCGCTGATAATCTTCTGCATAAACGGCGGGAAGGACTGTCCCTGGTAGCTCTCGCCCTTGGTCTTGTTGGTGATCATACCGGAGTCAAAGTCCACCTCAACCTCGTCCCCTGCCTCGATGGAACGGGCCGCCTCCGCGCACTCGATGATGGGAAGGCCGATGTTGATGGAGTTGCGGTAAAAAATCCGGGCAAAGGTCTCGGCGATCACACAGCTGACGCCGGCGCACTTGATGGCCAGAGGCGCGTGCTCTCTGGAGGAGCCGCAGCCGAAGTTCTTGTTGGCCACAATGATGTCGCCCTTCTGCACCTTGTTCACGAAGTCCTTGTCAATGTCCTCCATACAGTGCACCGCCAGCTCCTCGCCCTTGGTGGCGTTTAGGTAGCGGGCCGGAATGATTACGTCCGTATCCACATTATCTCCATATTTAAACACATGTCCGCATGCTTTCATCTTCTATCTTCTCCTTTCTACTACAATATATTTATGGTTAATATCCCTTACAGCCAGTAAGGAATTATCCATCTTGTTGCTTAAGCTGTTACAATGTTGGAGCAATCGGTATATCGGCTTCCTTTCTTGGACTTCGCGTCCGTATTTGAGACTGATAACCAGCTCCTCATTTGCAGCGTTCGTTTTATGCAGGTTGAACTGCCTTTGGTACGTTCGTGTCACACCACAGTAGATTGAATAGGCAATGAGTAAAACTGGTACTTATCTATTGCAATATTCTTTAGGAGTGACAAATTTATGAACATGAACGCTGTTGGTATTGATGTTTCCAAAGGGAAAAGTATGGTCGCCATTCTACGACCTTATGGAGAAATCGTTTCTTCTCCCTTTGAAATCAAGCACACTTCCAGTAACATCCAATCCTTAATTGCGCAGATCCGATCAATCGATGGTGAATCACGCATCGTTATGGAACATACTGGCCGTTACTACGAACCACTGGCTCGTGAGCTTTCTCTGGCAGGTCTTTTTGTAACTGCCGTAAATCCTAAGCTCATTAAAGATTTTGGAGCTCATTCCCTCCGCAAAGTAAAATCTGATAAAGCTGACTCTGTAAAAATAGCTCGTTACACCCTTGACAGTTGGACGGAATTGAAACAGTATAGTCTTATGGACGAACTACGCAATCAATTAAAGACCATGAACCGTCAGTTTGGCTTCTACATGAAACACAAAACAGCTATGAAGAATAACCTCATCGGTATCCTCGATCAGACTTACCCTGGTGTTAATACTTACTTTGATAGCCCTGCCCGTGAGGACGGCAGCCAGAAGTGGGTTGATTTTGCTACTACATACTGGCATGTGGACTGTGTTCGTAAACTTTCATTAAATGCATTTGTCGACCATTATCAGAAGTGGTGCAAACGCAGGAAGTACAACTTCAGCAAAGACAAGGCTGAAGAAATCTATGGGGCCGCAAAGGAGCTTGTTCCTATACTTCCAAAAGATGATCTAACCAAGCTGATCGTGAAACAGTCCATAGAACAATTAAACACTGCTTCCAGAACCGTGGAAGAACTCCGTACCCTGATGAATGACACAGCCGCCAAGCTGCCTGAATATCCCGTTGTTATGGGGATGAAGGGTGTTGGCCCGTCTCTTGGTCCTCAGCTTATGGCTGAAATCGGAGATGTCACACGCTTTACCCACAAGGGCGCTATCACTGCATTTGCTGGTGTAGACCCAGGTGTCAATGAATCCGGAACCTATGAACAAAAAAGCGTTCCAACCTCCAAACGCGGCTCATCTTCCCTCCGAAAAACCTTATTTCAGGTCATGGACTGTCTCATCAAAACAAAACCGCAGGACGACCCTGTATATGCGTTTATTGATAAGAAACGTGCTCAGGGAAAGCCTTACTATGTCTACATGACTGCAGGCGCTAATAAGTTTCTGCGTATCTATTACGGAAGGGTAAAAGAATATCTAATGTCTCTTCCAGAATAGAGAATACCGCATCCTTTCAGACCAGCGGATAACGGTGGTCTATTTGTTGTACCTGAAATTTAATCAACAATAAATCTTGAAAATTTCTCATTTTCCTATTGACTTTTTATTTGCAGGCTCAGTCCAGCTCGCAGGGGCAGCTGATCTTGCCGGTCACGGCGCTGGCCGCGGCAACGGCGGGGCTTGCCAGGTACACTTCGGAATCCACATGGCCCATACGGCCCACAAAGTTGCGGTTGGTGGTGGAGATGCAGCGCTCGCCTGCCGCCAGAATGCCCATGTAACCGCCCAGGCAGGGTCCGCAGGTGGGAGTGCTCACGATGGCTCCCGCTTCCACAAAGATCTCCAGCAGCCCTTCCCGCATAGCCTGCAGATAGATGGCCTGCGTGGCGGGAATCACGATGCAGCGCACGTTTTTCGCAACTTTTCTGCCCTTTAAAATCTCAGCCGCCACCCGCATGTCGTCGATGCGCCCGTTGGTGCAGGAGCCGATCACCGACTGGTCGATCTTCACGTCGCCCACGTTGTCGATGGTCCTGGTGTTGGAGGGAAGGTGGGGGAAGGAAACCGTGGGCTTGAGCTCGGACAGATCGATCACATAGGTGGCATCGTACTCCGCGTCCGGGTCCGCCTCGTAAACCTTAAAATCCCGTTTGGAATGTTCCTTCAAATACGCAACGGTCTGCTCATCCACCGGGAAAATGCCGTTCTTTCCGCCGGCCTCGATGGCCATGTTGCAGATGGTAAACCGGTCGTCCATGGTCAGGTTCTTCACGCCCTCGCCGGTGAATTCCATGGATTTGTAGAGAGCCCCGTCCACGCCGATCATACCGATGATGTGCAGGATCACGTCCTTGCCGCTGACCCATTTCCCGGGCTTGCCCACCAGCTCAAACTTGATGGCCGAGGGAACCTTGAACCAGGCCTTGCCGGTCACCATGGCGGCCGCCATATCCGTGGAGCCAACGCCGGTGGAAAATGCGCCCAGCGCGCCGTATGTACAGGTGTGGGAGTCCGCGCCGATCATGGCGTCCCCCGCCACAACCAGGCCTTTCTCCGGAAGCAGAGCGTGTTCGATCCCCATGTCGCCCACGTCAAAATAGTTGGTGATCTCATGGCGGCAGGCAAATTCCCGGCAGCACTTGCAGTTCTCAGCGGACTTGATATCCTTGTTGGGGATAAAATGGTCCATCACCAGCGCGATCTTGTCCTTGTCAAATACCGTCTGCTTGTCGATCTTTTTCATCTCGTTGATCGCCACCGGCGAGGTGATGTCGTTGCCCAGCACCAGATCCAGATCCGCCTCGATCAACTGTCCGGCTTTCACCTCCGAAAGCCCCGCATGGGCGGCAAGGATTTTCTGGCTCATCGTCATTCCCATAAGTAATTCCTCCTTGAATTCTTCTTTTTATAGAGAAAATTTATTAAAATTTATTTTCCACGCTTTACATTCTAACATAAGAACTGCTATAATAAAAATACATAATATGAATGGTATATATGAAAGAAAGTTATATCATTTTCGTGTCAAATGATTCCATTTAGAGAGGATTTTAGGATATGGAACAAAACCTGTCACAGTACAAAATTTTTTACGAGGTGGCAAAGGCCGGCAACATTTCCAAGGCGGCCAAGGAGCTTTACATAAGCCAGCCCGCCATCAGCAAGGCCATCGGCAAGCTGGAGGACAGTCTGGGGCTCTCCCTGTTTACCCGCAGCTCCCGCGGAGTGCAGCTGACCAGCGAAGGGGAGATCCTCTTCGAACATGCAAGAGAGGCCTTCGAAGCCCTGGAGCGGGGCGAGCAGGAGCTTCGCCGGATCCAGGAATTCGACATCGGCCACCTGCGAATCGGCGTCAGCAACACCCTGTGCAAGTACATCCTGCTCCCGTACCTGAAAACCTTTATCGACCAGTATCCCCACATGAAGGTGACCATTGAGAGCCAGTCCACGGTCCAGACCTTAAACCGCCTGGAGCAGCAGAAGATCGACCTGGGACTGGTGGCGGAGCCGTCCCTGCGAAAGGACCTCTCCTTTATCCCGGTGATGGATATCCAGGACATTTTCGTGTCCACCAGGGCCTATCTGGAGAACCTGTACCTGCGGGAGGGTTCGGATACCAACATCTTTGAGACCGGCAATATCATGCTGTTGGACGAGAACAACATGACCCGCCACCATGTGGATGAGTACATGGCGGAAAATGCCATCTTCCCCCACCAGATTCTGGAAGTCACCACCATGGACCTGCTGATCGAATTCGCCAAGATCGGCCTGGGGGTGGCCTGCGTGATCCGGGAGCTGGTGCAGAAGGAGTTGGACACCGGCGTGCTGGTGGAGATTCCCCTGCAGAATTCCATCTCCCGCCGCACCATCGGCTTCGCCTACCATCCCAGCAACCAGGCCATGGCCTTAAAAACGTTTCTGGAATTCCTGTACTGACGCAGTTCCCATTTCCCCACACAAAAACTCCCACAACGTCCTGCCGGGCCTGTGGGAGTTTTTCCGTTCCGCATTCCCAATGGTTCGCCCAAAGTCTATGATAGCGGCCCATTGTAGCGCAAAAACGGGGCAAGCCTTGCCTGCCCCGGTCGTTCATTCTGTTTAGTTGTTGATCAGCTTGTCGGTGTCGTTCCAGCTGTACAGCTTTCTCAGCTCCGCGCCGACCTTCTCTAACGGCTGCTCGGCCTCGTTCTTTCTCATGGCGTTGAAGTGCGGGCTGCCAACCTGGTTCTCCAGCAGCCACTCCTTGGCGAAGGAACCGTCCTGGATATCGGACAGGATCTTCTTCATGGCCTTTCTGGTCTCGTCGGTCACGATCTTCGGTCCGGTGATATAATCGCCGTACTCAGCCGTGTTGGAGATGGAGTAGCGCATGCCGGCAAAGCCGCTCTCGTAGATCAGGTCCACGATCAGCTTCATCTCATGTACGCACTCGAAGTACGCGTTCTCGGGAGCGTATCCGGCCTCAACCAGAGTCTCAAATCCAGCCTTCATCAGCGCGCAAACGCCGCCGCACAGCACAGCCTGCTCGCCGAACAGGTCGGTCTCAGTCTCAACGCGGAAGGTGGTCTCCAGGATTCCGGCTCTTGCGCCGCCGATGCCCTGGCCGTAAGCCAGCGCCATATCGAGTGCCTTGCCGGTGGCGTCCTGATGAACCGCAACCAGACAGGGGGTTCCTCTGCCTCTCTGATACTCGCTTCTCACCGTGTGGCCGGGGGCCTTGGGAGCGATCATGGTAACGTCCACATCCTTGGGCGGAACGATCTGGCCGAAGTGGATGGCAAAGCCGTGTGCGAACATCAGCATCATGCCGGGACGCAGGTTGGGAGCGATGGACTCCTTGTACATGGCGGCCTGCTTCTCGTCGTTGATCAGAATCATGATCACGTCGGCCTTCTTGGTGGCTTCCGCTGCGGTATATACCTCAAATCCCTGCTCCTCCGCCTTCTTCCAGGAACGGCTTCCCTCGTACAGGCCAACGATCACGTTGCAGCCGGACTCCTTAAGGTTCAGCGCATGGGCGTGGCCCTGGCTGCCGTAACCGATGACGGCAATGGTCTTGCCCTCCAGCAGTGATAAATTACAATCTTCCTGATAAAAAATCTTTGGCATTTCTTTATCCTCCTTATACCTCTTAGAAAATATATGTTAAGGTAACAAAACCGACGACTCTCTGTCCGCCTTTGGCCGCGCCCTTAGCTCACAATGTAATATGTAACAACTCCGCCTACGGCAGATAACGGATATCCTCGGAACCGCGTTCCAGACCCGTAAGGCCCGTCCTGGCCAGCTCCAGAATCTCATAATCCTCCAGCAGATTGATCAGCGCATCCAGCTTGGACTGGTCGCCGGTCAGCATAACGGTCAGGGAATCCTTGCCCACGTCCACGATGGTGGCGCGGAAAATGCTGGAAATCGCGCTGATGGACTGGCGGTCGGCCGCTCCGGCCCTCACCTTGATCATCATCAGCTCCCGGTAAACGGAGCGGTCGGGCTGCAGTTCCTTGATATCCCGCACATCCTCCAGCTTGTTGAGCTGGTTCTTGATCTGCTCCAGCACCGTCTGGTCTCCAAGGGAAACCACGGTCATTCTCGAATACCGGGGATCAGCAGTGACACCCACGGTCAAACTCTCAATATTATAGCCGCGCCGGCTGAACAGTCCGGCCACGCGGGCCAGCACGCCGGCGGTGTTATCAACCAGCAATGACAATACGATTCTGTCATCCATCATCATCCCACCCTCTCCATACCATGCCCCTTAACCGGGCATTCGTGACTTTCTTAATAGTAATTTCAATCATAACAACCATTATTCTATTTGTCAATTATATAATAGGAATGGTCATTATGAATTCAAGTTATAGCAAGACCGGATTACATGGTGAGAAGCAGCTCTTCCAGCTCCCTGGCATCCCGCACCACCGCGCAGGCTCCGCTCTGTTCCAGCTCCTCCCGGCTGCCGTAGCCGTGGAGCACGCCCACGCAGTCAATGCCCAGCTCGGCGGCTCCCAGGACGTCGTGCTCCCGGTCGCCCACCATCACCATCCGGGCGATGCTCTCCCGGTCCGTTCCCAGCCCGGCCCGCTCCAGAAGGTAGCGCATCACGTCCGCTTTTTTCACCCGGGTTTCCTCCAGGTCGGCTCCGGCCACATGCTCAAAATAACCGTCCAGGTTGAAATGCTTTAAGATCCGCATGGCAAATACCTCCGGCTTGGAGGTCGCCACCATCAGGTGCTTTCCCGCAGCCGAAAGCCGCTCCAGCATCCCGCGGACGCCCGGGTATTCCAGATTTTCAAGCCATCCCCGGTCCGTGAAATACTCCCGGTACACCAGTACCGCCTCCCTGGACTGCTGCTCCTCAAAGCCGTAAAACCGCCGGAAGCTCTCTGAGAGCGGCGGCCCGATAAACGGTATCAGGCTGTCCAGGTCGTCCACCTGGATTCCATAGCGCCTCAGCGCATACTGCACGCTCTTGGTAATCCCTTCCTTGGGATTGGTCAGCGTCCCGTCCAGGTCAAATAGTATGTAATCCTTCAAATGTATGATCCTCCATCCCGTTGTTCTCATTGCCTTGGCTTGAGGCCTTACGGCAGGCGGCAGGCCCCGCTTTTTTGCGCTTTTGGCGGCAGCTCCCGCCGATCCATCCGCCTACAGCGTCCCGCTCTTAAACGCGCGCATCATCTCATGTCCCACGCTGATGCAGGGGCTGTAATCCTCCACCTGGTCCCGGGTGTACCACCCCGCCTCGGAGAGTTCCTCCTCCTGGAGCCGTATGGTGTCGTCCCCGTCCAGCTCCGCCGTAAAGCCGATCATCACCGTGTCGGAAAATGCCCAGGGCTGGCTCTTGTAATAGCGGATGTTTTTCACCTTCAGCCCCACTTCCTCCATCACTTCCCGCCGGACGCACTCCTCAAAAGTCTCCCCGACCTCCACGTAACCCGCGATCAGCGCGAAATGGCGGTAGGTGCCGTGGGCGTAGCGTGACATCAAAAGCTTGTCCCCGTTGGTGATGGCCACGATCACAGCCGGGCTGATCTTGGGGTACTCCGTCTGCTTGCAGCCGGGACACACCATGGCCCGCTCGGTCTGGCTGTACTCCATCCTTTGTCCGCAGCGGCCGCAGAATTTCCGGCTCTCCCGGAAGCGGTAAATCTGTCCGCCCGTGATCCCGGCAAAGCCCTGGTACATGGGATCAAATTTCCGGAAAATCTGCATACCCTCCATCACATAGCCGCCAAATTCCGGCACCGCCATGTCCGGCATCCCAAAATAGGCACAGTCGTCGATGGAGAACAGATATTCCGCCTTCGCGGCGATCTCCGGCGCCTCCTCCAAAAGCTCGCCCACGGTGGGGATCATAAGACGGTCCCCCTCCTTCTTCAGCATCACCTTGTTGTACTCATAATGCAGCAAAAAATCCCTGTCTTCCGGCTTTTGCCGCCGGAAGGCGGGATCAAATGTCTTTGGTGCTATTTCCTGTATCATGTCTTACCCGCTTTCCTGTTCCCGTTCCGGCGGACTGCAAAACAGCCGTTTGTGGGAATCGGTTTTTATTATATCATAAACGAAAGCGGACGTACAGTTCCAGTATCACATTCTTGAATTTTGAATTCTTAGTTGTTACGGTTTGCAGAACTGAGCTTTTCCGCGGGGCTGCGAATCATAACGCTTAGTTCTCCGGTTTCTCATGAATCGTCACGTGCAATTTTTTGTGGATTCCCAGGCTCAGCACGCCCAACAGCGATTTACCGTCCACCATGCAGCTGCCCAGGGACACGTCCACATCGGAGGGCCAGCGCTCCGCCTGGCTGACAAAGCGCTGGGCGTCCTCCACCGAATTAAATACAACATCCTGTACAATCATGAATATTCCTCCTGCCTTAAATGTTTTCTGCCTGGAGTATTCCCCGGAGCGCAGGATTATATTCATCCTATTTTTAAATATTTTTCAGTGCCGTGAAAATTCCCGTCAGGTCATATCATCCCGCTGCGCGTCGATAATATTCTCCTTGCGGATCCGGTTCACCGCGTAGAGCATTGTGACGAACACCACCAGGAACACGCCGAGCACGCTGATTCCCATACTGTCCCAGGGGAACATGAAATCGATCTCAGCGCCTCCCCAAACCATCCACCTGTAGATCAGCCAGGAGAGGATTCCCGCCATGGGAAGCCCCAGAAACAGCGTCCGCGCGCCGTATAATATGCACTCGAAACTCATCATTTTCCGGAAATCCCGGTCGGACATCCCAATGGAGCGGAGCATGGCCAGCTCCCGCCTGCGCAGTCTGATATTGGTGGAGATGGTATTGAACACATTGGCGACGGCGATCAGCGAGATCATCGCCACAAACACATAGGTGAACACGTCCACCACAAAGGTGGTGTTGCGGTTTTGCTCAAGTATTTTCTGCATATTGTAAAGGGTGTAACCGCAGGCGGTTCCCGCGCCCCGGATCATGGCCTCCATCTCAGCGGTGGATTGCGACGGACTTTCAGACCGGAAGGTCAAACCCAGGTCCGTCCGCGTCCCGGGGCTGACAAAATCCGCTTTCACCCCATAGGGCGCCACCGCCAGGAACACGTACGGCGTCACCTCGGACGGCGGCTTGGGAAGCGTATCCAGGGGGATGGTGTCCACAAAGGCCAGGACCACGTTTTGCTCCAGCCCGGCCCCTGGCCGGCGATCCACTTCCGGCGCGCCGTCCGTCTGCGGCCCAACGCTCGTCCCCGGCTCACCGCCCATTTCCGGCCCAGCGCCCGTCTCCGCCCCACCGCCCATTTCCGCCCCGCCGTCCATCACCGGTTTCAGGCTCAGGCTTATGCCCGATCCCGCAAACATATTGATCAGACTGCTCTCCCCCGTCTCCCCTTCATCCGCCTTTTTGGCCTTAGCCACAGCGATCAGTGGAGCGTCCGGCCCGGTAAATTCCTCCCGGGAGAGTCCCAGGCTTTCGATAAAGTTCCAATATAGTTTATCCTCAATGAACTGGACATCCATGGGCAGCTCTACGACTTCACCTCCGGGCCCATAACCGGCGGATTCCCGGTAGCCCGCTGAGAAATCTTCCGTGTTCACGGAAGCCGTATAAGCTGACACCGCCTGATAGGAGCTTTCATATACTCCGTCCGCGGTCCGAAGCTTGTCGTAGAGTGCGAACAGCTCCCCCTCGTCCATGTCCCGGGCGCAGAAACAGATATCGTAATCGCTGTCCATCACGGCCCCCTCAGCCGCCCGTTTCAGATGAGAGCTGAAGGTGCTGGCAGTCACCAGCAGCACCACGCTCAGGGTGAGGGACAACACGATGCTGCGGTAGCGCCGTCTGTTCCGCTTGAAATTTTTCAGCGCAAGCGTTCCCTCCAGCCCAAGGAGGCGCGCCGCCAGCTTTGAGGTTTTCACCGTCCCCGCGTTCAGCCTGACCTCGCCCGTCTGTCGGATGCACTCCATCACGGGAGCGCCCGCCGCCTTCCGGGCCGGGATATAGGCGGAAATCAGGATCGTCGCCATGCTGACCGCCGCGGCCGCCGCAAGGGCGGGGACGGAGACCTTCAGGGTTAAGGGTACGGTGTCGTACATAATGTTTCCAAAATTAGCCGACACCAGCGAGAGCCCCAGCTTGATGCCAGGAATTCCCACAAGAATCCCGATGGGGATTCCCAGCGCGCCGATACAGAGGCCTTCGAACAGCACGGAATTCTGCAGCTGCTTTCGGGTGGCTCCCACGGACAGCAGAATTCCGAACTGGCGCACCCGGTCGTTCAGCGAGATGGTGAACGAATTGTAGATCAGGAAAATGGACCCCACCATGATCAGGGCTACCAGGATTCCCACCACGGAGTACAAAAGCCCGTTAAAGATCGCATCGTCGGAAAGCCCCATAAACCGCAGCACATCGTCGTTAAAGACCCGGGCGTAACTTCCGGGCACGCCGTCCGCGTAGGCGCGGACCTGCCGCGGCTGTTTCAGCGTGACAAACACGCTGAGGTTATCCCCTGTATCCGTCCCGTCCCACCGTGTGATAACGGTATATCCGGGCGCCGTGGACTCCTCAAACCCGGGCCGCTCGCAGATTCCCACAACCGTGTAGGTTTTCTCCGCCCCCAGCGCCATCGTATCCCCGCCCGCCGGTTCCGCCTCCGCCAGTGTCTCCTCCGGGCTGTAGGGGTCGTGCTGGCCCAGCACCGCGCCGCCCTTTCTGCGGTTTCCCACCTGAAGGGTCAGCCGGTCGCCTACCCGATACCCCACGCCGCCGTTTGCCGCCACATGGGCCGGGATCAGAATTTCCCCGCTGTTTTCCGGCAGCCGCCCGGAAATCAGGTTCATGGGAAGGGAAGCGTAGGTATCCGGGCTGAATCCCGCGAGGAACAGATAGGGCTTATCCGGATTTTTTCCGCCTTCCAGCACCGCGTATCCGATCTCCTCAAAGGCGGCGGTATCCGCCACCCGGCTGTCTGCGGCCTGCTCCCGGACAAAGGAGGGCGGGACGCCCAAAAACTCCACGTGCCAGCCGCCATATTTTTGAATTGCGCCGTTCACCATGTAGTTCTGCAGCGAGACGGCAAAGGTGGACACCGCCGTAATCATGGCGGCGGACAAGGCGACGCCAATCACGGTCACAATGGTCCGCGTGCGGCTCTTTTTCATACTCTGGAGAGTGACTTTATTGAAAATGTTCATGGCCTCACCCTCTCATCCCGCACCACTCTGCCGTCCGATATTCCGATGATCCGGTCCGCCTGCAGGGCGATGTTCTCGTCGTGGGTGACCAGAATCAGAGTCTGCCCGTATTTGATATTGCTCAATTTCAGCAGCCGGACGATCTCCTGGCCGTTCCGGCTGTCCAGACTGCCCGTCGGCTCGTCCGCCAGCATGACGGCCGGGGCGTTCATCAGGGCGCGACCGATGGAAACGCGCTGCTGCTGCCCTCCCGAGAGCTGGTTTGGCAGATGGTTTTTCCGGTCTGAAAGCCCCAAAAGCTCCAAAAGTTCATCCAGCCGTTCCTGGTTGACCTCCCGCCGGTCCATCAGAATGGGCAGGGTAATATTCTCCACCACGTTCAGGGTGGGGATCAGATTGTGAAACTGGTAGATCAGCCCCACCTGACGCCTGCGGAAAATAGCCAGCGCTTCATTGTTCTGGGCGTACACGTCCTGTCCATCCAGATATACCGCCCCGCTTGTGGGCACGTCCACCCCGCCGATGATGTGCAAAAGCGTGGACTTGCCGGAGCCGGAGGTGCCGATGATTGCGGTAAACTCCCCCTTTTCGATGGTAAGCGAGACATGGGCGAGGGCGGTAACACGGCTTTCGCCTTTGCCGTAGACCTTGCACAGGTTTTCAACCTTTAAAAACTCCATTATGTGAGCTCCCTTCTTTCCTTATAACGTCTACTCATATAATAGAACCTTTGGCTTACAGTTTCGTGACTTTTAGGTGACAGATCCGTCACTTTGGGAAGCGGATGGAGAATACCGCGCCGCCCTGGGGGTGATTCCCCGCGGTGACGGACCCGCCCTGGCCCGTGATAATCATCCGGCAGAGCGCCAGCCCAATCCCGTATCCCGATGCGCCTGCGGTTTTCCCCCGGTAAAAACGGTCAAACAGCCGGGGCAGGTCCTCCGGCTCAAAGCCCGCACCGCTGTCGCGGACGGTTAGCTCGGTAAACAGCGGATTGTCCGAACAGGCGATCTCAATCCGTCCGTTGTCCCCGGCACTCTCCAGACAATTTTTGAGGATGTTTTCCACCGCCTCCGAGAGCCAGCCAAAATCGCCCCAAAGCTCCACGCCCTCCGGCACCCGGACCTGCAGCCGGATTCCGTGCAGCTCCATTGGGATCAGAAGCGGGCGCAGCGCGGCCCGGATGAGTTCGTCCACCGCAATCCGCCGACGCTGAAACTCCACGATTCCAGCGTCCAGACGGGATATCTTCAACAGGGAGGTGAGCAGCCAGTCCATGCGCACGAGCAGCTCCTCCGCTTCCCTGGCCAGGGCCTTGCGCTCCCCCTCCTCCGGGCTGTCCGCCAGCAGCGGCAGGATCAGGCCCGCGGATGTGAGCGGGGTGCGCAGTTGATGGGCGATGTCGGCCAGGGAAGCGGCCAGGTTGGACTTTTCCCGTCTCAGCTCCTGGTTTTGCTCCCGGATGCGCAGGGTCATTTTCGAAATCTCACTGTTCAGGATGGACAGCTCCCCCTCCTCCGCTTCCTCGAACGACAGGTAATCCGCATTGTGGAGCACCCGGTCGATCTGGCCGGAAAGCCGGGCGATGCGCTTGTACCGGTTTCTGGTGAACACAAAAAACGCCGCGCCAAAGGCAACGGCGATGGCGGCGGCAAGGACTGCCGCAGCCGGACTGATGGCAAATCCAGCTGTAACCGCGGCCGCGCTCATCAGGGCAAAGAGAACGGCAAACCTGCGAAACTCCCTATTCCGAAGCATACGCGCCTCCCAACCGGTACCCGGTTCCGCGGACGGTCAGAATGATCTGCGGGCGGGCCGGGTCCTCCTCAATCTTCTCCCGCAGACGCTTGATGTACACGGTCAGCGTATTGTCGTTGACATACTCCCCCGCCGCGTCCCACAGCTCGTCCAGCAGCCTGCCCCTGGTGACAATGACTCTGGGATTGTTGACAAACACCAGCAGGAGCCGGTATTCCAGGGCGGAGAGAAAAACCTCTTCGCCGTTCTTCTTCACAAGACCGCTGGCCGTGTCCACGGAGAGCCCATGGATTTTAAAGACCGCGCCGGAGCGCCCGTTTTTCCGCAAAGCCGCCCTGATCCGGGCCACCAGCTCCCGAGGGCGGAAGGGCTTGATGACGTAATCGTCCGCCCCCATATGAAATCCCGTGACCACGCTGGCCTCATCGTCGGAAGCTGTGAGAAAAATGACGGGAATATCCTCATTTTCCTTGATCTCCGTGCAGACCGCAAAGCCGTTTCCGTCCGGCAGCGAGATGTCCACCAGCGCCAGGTCAAACTGGCTCCCGGCCAGAATCTGGTGGGCTTCCCCGCGGGTAAGAGCGTGCGTGACGCTAAACCCCTCGGCGCTGAGCAAACGTATCAGATTCCGGGCGATTGCCTCATCGTCTTCAACCAAAAAAATCCGTAACATTCCGATTCCTCCCAGGCATGATCCGCCTGCTTATGTTTTGTTTCTTTTGTCAATCTTTGTTTTCGGTTCAAACATGATTCCGATAAAATAATAGCCTTTCGTGGATTCCAGCCCCGCAGTCTCCTTTTGAATACCGGTAAAGCCGTGGGAGTTGGCAAACGCTGCATCATATGGAACACATGTCACATCGACCGTCTCTCCATACCGCTGCTCCAGCAGAGCTTCCAGTTCTCCCTGCGAAAACCCGCTCCGAATGACCACTCCGACCCAGACTACAAACTCCCCCGAGGACTCTTCAATTCCACAGTAGTCCGAGGACTCCAGCACCTCCAGGCCGTCCGTCTGCCCGGCCCCGAAATACCGCTCCCAAAGCGCCTCCTTATACCGGTCGTTGACCCCAGCGCCTATGTCCCGCCGGAACCCGAACAGGGCGCACAGCGCCAGCACCGTGAGTACAATTAAAACACGTTTTGCCCTCTTCATCTCCACCACCACTCCATCCGCGCATTTATAAAAATCGTTAAAAGAAGGGAGCGCCTGTGCCAGCGCCCCCTTCCGGCGGTTACCGGTAAATGAGATTGGAATTTTTTGCTATCTTAATTTAAAATCTCGGTAAGCGGAAATATTTCTTCAAATTAAACCGCCTCAACCGGCTGAAACAGTAGTAATACACCACAAACGCCAGGGATGTGATGGTCCAGGTCAGCGGGTAGCTGAAGGCCGCGGTGAGGATGTGGGGACGTACCGGCAGCGCCACGATAATCCACAGCACACGCACCGCACAGATTCCCACTCCCGTGATCACAAGCGGCATCCAGGCGTCGCCCACGCCGCGCAGGGTTCCCGAGAGCACCTCGATGGCGATATAGGTGATAAAGGTGGGAACCATGAAACGAACCAGCTCCATACTGATCCTCCGCACCTCCGCGTCCTCGGTGAACAGGTCCACCAATAGATAGCCGCCGGTGTACAGCACAACGCCCACGATGGTGGTCAAAAGCACACCGATTCCCATACAGACGCTGGTTCCCTTGCGCACCCGGTCCATACGGCCCGCGCCGTAATTCTGGCCCACAAAGGTGGTGGCGGAGATTCCCAGGGCGCTGATCATCATCCAGAACAGGCCGTCCACCTTGCCGTAGGTGGCCCAGGCCGTCACGTTGTCCGTACCCAGGGTATTGACTCCGGTCTGGATGATCACGTTGGAGACATTGTACATGATGGACTGCATGCCCGCCGGGAAACCGATGCGCACGATCCTGCGCAGCATCCTGCGGTCGATGCGCACTGCCTTCCACACCAGCTGGTAAATGTCTTTGGTCCGCATCAGGCACACCATCACCATGGCCGCGCTGATGCACTGGGAAAGGATCGTAGCCAGGGCCGCCCCCGCCACGCCGATCTTTAAATACGCCACAAAGAACAGATCCAGCGCAATGTTGACAAAGCAGCTGATGATCAGAAAATACAGCGGCCGCTTGGAGTCGCCCACTGCCCGCAGAATACCCGCCCCCATATTGTAGAGCAGGTTGGCCACAGTGCCTACGAAATAGATGCGCAGGTAAATCATGGAGTGCCCCATCACATCGTCGGGCGTCTTCATAGCCACCAGAGCCGGATGAGCGCAGGCAATGCCCACCACCATCATCACCAGTCCGCCGACCACGGAAAACGCCACCGAGGTATGTACCGCCCAGTGCACCTTATCCGCCTTGCCCGCCCCGTAATACTGGGAAATTACCACCGTAGCGCCGCTGGATAAGCCAATAAAAAAACCAACCAGCAGGTTGATCAGCGTGCTGGTGCTGCCGCCCACCGCGGCCAGGGCCTGTTTGCCCACAAAGCGGCCCACCACCATGGCGTCCGCCGTATTGTAAAGTTGCTGGAAGAAAGTTCCAAATAAAATGGGAAAGAAAAAAAGCAACAACTGGCCGAAGATACTGCCATTGACAATCTTGTTGTCCATGGCGGCGCCTCCGGCCTGTTCCTGCAGCTCCGTCCCCTGTTTCGTGGATTGATCGACTGCTTTCATAACACGTTTTCCCTGCCCTGTCATGATAATATTGGTTGGGAGGCGCGTTCATCGCCAACGGCTCTGCCGGCCTCCCGTTAAAATGTTCTTACTTTTCCGGCGTCTCCGCTTTTTCGGTCCCGGCTACCTCGGCGATGGACTTCACCAGACCGGCGATTCCCTGAATCTCCGAGGGGATAATGATCTTGGTAGCTTTGCCGTTGGCCGCCGCCGCAAAGGCCTCCAGGCTCTTAAGCTGCAGCACTGCGTTGTCGGCACCAGCCTCCTTGATAAACCGAATACCGTCGGCCTGTGCCATCTGCACGGTGCGGATCGCCTCCGCCTGGCCTTCCGCCTCCTTGATCTTCTTCTCCCGCTCCGCTTCCGCGCGCAGGATGGCCGCTTCCTTCTCGGCCTGGGCGTTTAAAACCGCGGACTCCTTGTGGCCCTCTGCCACCAGGATCATGGACTTCTTCTCACCCTCTGCTCTCAGGATCGACTCGCGGCGTTCCCGCTCCGCCTTCATCTGCTTCTCCATGGCTTCCTGAATGGCGGCCGGAGGCATAATGTTCTTTAACTCCACGCGGGTGACCTTGATGCCCCAGGGATCCGTGGCGATATCCAGGGATTCCTGCATCTTGGCGTTGATGGTCTCGCGGGAGGTCAGCGTCTCATCCAGCTCCAGATCGCCGATGATGTTTCGCAGCGTGGTAGCCGTCAGGTTCTCGATGGCCTGCAGGGGACGCTCCACGCCGTAGGCGTACAGCTTGGGGTCTGTGATATAGTAAAATACCACCGTATCGATCATCATGGTGACGTTATCCTTGGTGATTACGGGCTGAGGCGGAAAATCCTCCACCTGCTCCCTCAAATCCACTTTTCTGGCCACCCGGTCGATAAAGGGTACCAGAATATGGAGTCCTACGCCGTAGGTTCCCAGATAACCGCCCAGCCGCTCCACCACCAGCGCACGGGCCTGGGGCACGATGCGCACGCAGGATGAAACAATGGCCAGCACGATTACCAGAATGATAATCACCACCAAAAATGTTCCCAGTCCTTCAAAAAACATACTTTTTCTCCTTTCATACCTCTTACATTATGCCTTGACTATCAGCTTGGCGCCGCTGATCGCAGCCACTTCCACCACAGTTCCCGGCTCGAAGATCTGTCCTTCCACCACAGAACGGGCCAGCCAGGTCTCGGCTCCCAAAACCGCCGTGCCGGTGCCGGCCAAATTGTCCACCCGCTCCTTAACCACGGCCTTACGTCCCACCAGGCCGTCCACATTGGTCTTCGTGTCCTTCCCCTTCATAAAGCCGGAAGCCAGGGGACGTACCAGCAGGAGCAGAATAAAAGAAACCAGAACAAACACAATAAGCTGTGCCTTTACGCCCAGTCCCACGGCTGCCACCGCCAGCGCGGCAAGCGCTCCCCCTGCAAACCAGATACTCGCCAGGGATGTGGTCGCCGCCTCCACTCCAAGAAAGACCAGAAACGCGATCATCCAATAGATTACTACCATACAGAATCCCCTCCTTTCACGAAGTTAATTCCATTCTACCATGAAACCTGCTAAAAACCAATGAGTGGATTGCAAACTTCAGGTTTTCGTAATAAATTCAACCGTCGCCACCTCCGGTCCGGTCCGGTTCAGGCTATTGACAAAAACGGAATATCGAATATAATCGCATTGGAACCTACCGGCACACCGTTCTCATTTTACCCTTCAAAGGAGAAATCTATGAAACACATATTGATGTTAGGAACCGGCGGCACCATCGCGTGCAAGCGCAGCGACGCAGGCCTTAAACCGGTGATCACGTCCGAGGAAATCCTGACCTACGTTCCGGACAGCAAGCGCTACTGCGACATCGACAGCCTTCAGGTATTCAATATCGACAGCACCAACATGCAGCCCCGCCACTGGCTGGCCGTCGCCCGGGCTATTGAGGAGCACTACGACCGCTACGACGGCTTTGTGATCTGCCACGGCACGGACACCATGGCCTACACCGCCGCGGCCCTGTCCTACCTGGTTCAGGACTCCCCCAAACCCATCGTGATCACCGGGGCCCAGAAGCCCATCGACATGGAAAATACCGACGCGCGCACCAATCTGGCAGACAGCCTGTTTTTCGCCTCCAACGACCGCGCCCACGGGGTGAACATTGTCTTTGACGGCAAGGTGATCGCCGGAACCCGCGGCAAGAAGGAGCGGACCAAGAGCTACAACGCATTTTCCAGCATCAATTTCCCCTATATCGCAGCCATCCAGGAGGACCACATTCTGTTTTACCTGGACGACAAACCGGAATGCGCTCAGGTGAAATTCTACCACGAGATGAGCTCCGGCGTGGTGCTGTTAAAGCTGATCCCGTCCATGGACGCCTCCCTTTTGGACTATATGGCCGGGCACTACGACGCGGTGATCATCGAATCCTTCGGCGTGGGCGGCCTGCCCTCCTACGACTCCGGGGACTACTACCGGGCCGTGGGCCGCTGGACCGCTCTTGGCAAGACCGTGGTCATGACCACCCAGGTCACCAATGAAGGCAGCAACATGTCCGTCTACGAGGTGGGCAAGAACATCAAGCAGGAATTCGGGCTGTTGGAATCCTACGATATGACCCTGGAGGCGACGGTGACAAAAATCATGTGGATCCTGGGACAGACCAAGGAGCCGGAGGAGATACGCAGGTTGTTTTACCGGACGGTGAACCGGGATATTTTGTGGAAATCATAAGAAACATCCGCCCGCGCCGACACGTTTTTCCGCTGCAGGAAAACGCCGGTGGCTTACGCCGCCCCCTTCGGCTTCAGCTCATTCAGGATGGTGAAGCCCAGGATCATGGCCCCGCCGGCCGCCTGCAGCCAGGTGACGGACTCCGCCAGCACGGTCACCGACACCAGCACGGCCACCAGCGGGTCGATGTAGCTTAGGATCGCCGCCTCCTGCCCCTTCAGGTAGCGCAGGGAGGAAAAGTAAAGGGTGTATGCGATCCCCGTATAGCCGACGCCCACCACCAGGAGGCTTATGAGGCCTTTAGCCGGAAGCTGTGCCAGGTGAAATCCCCCGGTGAGCAGGACATAGGGAAGCAGCACCGCGATGGAGGCCAGAAACTGCAGATAGGTGCGGTTGATTCCGGTCACATTGCGGATTCCCTTGTTGCAGAGCACCACGGTCGCGTAGAACACCGCCGCTCCAAGGCCGAAGAGCACCCCAGCCGTGTCCCCCGCCCCCGCGCCCCCGCGCCCCCGCTGACGCCGATCACCAGCACCAGACCCAGGGTGGACATGACAAAGCAGAACATCTGCCGCCCGGTGAGCCGCTCCTGAAACAGCAGAGGACTGGCCACCGTGACCAGCACCGGCGCAAAATAGTAGCTCAGGGTGGCCAGCGCCACGCTGGTGTACTTGTAAGCCTGGAAAAACAGAATCCAGTTCACGCCCATGGCCGCCCCTGAGAGAAGCAACAGGGGCAGCTCTTTTTTTATGTCCTGGAACCGCACCATGGTCCGGGTCAGAAGCTGCCACACCAGCAGGGTTGCGGCCGCAATCACCGCCCGGTACAGCGCCAGCTCCGCGGAGGGCAGCGGGATGTTCCGCACGAAAATGGAGATGGTGCCAAATACTGCCATTGAGAAGACGATTTCTGCTTTTGCGATCAGACGATTGCGTTCCATTGCGTATCACTCCGTGTGTATTTTTCTTTGGCGGGCCTGCCGGGCGGGTGGCTGCCGGGCCGGGCAGGCCGGGTGGGACCTCTCTCCGGCCGCGGCAGGCCGTATTAATTTATAACATTACTACAAAACAGCGAAAATGTCCATCGGTGTTTTTCCGTCCGCTTTCCGCTCAGTATCCCATCCCGCAAAAAGCGAAAAACCGCCCCTGGCCGGCAAACCCGGCTCCGGGGCGGTGTCGCTCGATTCAATTTTTATTCCCGCCGTCTCTGGAGAACAGCGGACTAACGAAACTTATGGGCAGACCGTAAAATTCTCCGGCATTTCCCCTGCCGGCGCCTGATTCACATATACATTGGTAAATTCTTCCAATTTTGCCCAGGTAAACATCGCCTTGATCCGGTACTTGGAGTCGTCGATCAGCAGATACCGGTTCTGGCTTTTCTTCATGATCTCCTTCTTCATTGTACCGATCTCCATATCAAAAATATAGACCTCCCCGCTCTCCGTGCTCACCCCGTTGGTGCTGAAAAACGCATGGTCGAAGTTAAAGCTGCGAATCATTTCCACCGCCATCGGCCCCGAGCTGAGATCGTAGTCCGGCGAAAAGCGGCCGCCCAGCAAATAGATATCCCCTTTGTAGGTAATGGGAACCTTCTTGATCAGATAAATGCTGGGAGTCACAATCTTCACCTTCCGCGCCAGAAGATGAGGCAGCAAATACACCGGCGTGGTGCCCGAGTCCACATACACGCAGTCCCCGTCCTTCACATTCCGCACCGCCTTGCTGCAAACCGCCGCTTTAGCCTCGGCGCACAAGTTCTCTTTATTCACAGTGGGCACCTCGTTGAAGGCACTTAAGGTATCCGACACCTCCCTGCACATGGCCCCTCCCCGCTCCCTGGTAATAAGCCCCTGTTCCTCCAGCTCAATGAGATCCCTGTTGACTGTGGATTTTGATACGTCCAGTTGATCCATCAATTCCTTTATGGTCACAAAGGACTGTTCTTTCACAATACTCATGATATGATAAAGCCTTTGCTGTGACAGCATATCCATCTCCTCCTTTGTCCATATCATAACAGAGGAGGAAAACACCTGTCAATCCGTCTTTCTTCCCCCCACAGTCACCTCCACCCCCAGCTTCCGGCCCACCGCGCCCAGAGGGTACAGACTCTTGCGGTCCATCATGGGAATCCCCTTCAAACTGTAATCCATGGACAGTTTGTCGTATTTCTCCCGCCCCAGGGTGTGGTACGGCAGCAGATCCACCCGCCGGATTTCCAGCCCGGCTGCCAGGCCGATGATCCGCTCCAGCGTCTCTGCACAGTCGTTAAAGCCGGGGATCACCGGCACCCGGATCACGATCCGGCTGCTATCCTGTCCGGCCAGGAACCGGAGGTTCTTCTCGATCTGTCCCCAGTCTCCTCCCACTACCGTCCGAAGCTTCTCTTCCTCAATATGCTTCACATCATACAGCCAGGTGTCTACATAGGGAAGTGCTTCCTCCAGGCGCTCTGTGGGATACTGTCCCGCAGTCTCCACCGCAGTGTTAAGCCCCTGCTGTTTCAGCAACAGAAGCAGCCTGACCAACTCCCCGGCCTGCGCAAACGGCTCTCCCCCGGAAAGGGTGACGCCGCCTCCGCTCTCCTCATAATAGTCCCGGTCCCTCAGCACCTCCCGGACAATCTCCTCCGCTTCCATCTGTCTGCCCACAAATTCCAGCGCCTCCCCGGGACAGATGTCTGCACAGGCTCCGCATTCCGTGCATATTTCAACACGAAAATGAACCCTGCCGCCCTCATACCGGACCGCGCCCGCCGGACACACCTTCTGGCAGCTGCCGCAGCCCAGGCATTTTCCTGCGGTATGAAACAACTGCCTGGCCGGTTCCCTGGACTCCGGATTGGAGCACCATGGGCAGCGCAGGGGACAGCCCTTTAAGAATACGACTGTGCGGATTCCGTCCCCGTCATGGGTGGCAAACCGCTCAATATTAAATACCCTCATCATACAACTCCCTGCTCAACAGCTCATCCTGTACATCTTTTGTCAAATTGACGAATACCGCACTGTAGCCCGCCACACGCACGATCAGATCCGGGTATTTCTCAGGATTCTTCTGAGCGTCCTCCAAGGCCCCCGGCTCCACCACCGTCACCATCAGCTGGCACCCGCCCCGCTTGAAATAGGTGCGAAACAGGGCCTTGATCTTCTCCCGGTCCTCAGCCATCATCCTGGGCGTGAATTTTATGTTCTGGACGCTGCCGCCGTGATACCTGGCCCGGAAACGGGCCAGGGAATTCAAAACCGCCGTAGGGCCATTTTTTGCTGCGCCTCCCTGCGGGTTATTAGCCGGGTTCATGAACATACCGCTCTTCCTGCCGTCCGCAGAGGCGCTGGTTCTATGGCCCCAGTCCGTGTTGGTCTGGTTGTTGCTGATAACGATCAGATAATATCCCAAGCCCCGGTCAATTCCTCTCCGGCGGATGCCTTTTGCCACGTACTCGAACAGGTCGTTTGCCAAATTGTCGCACGCCTCATGATCGTTCCCGTATTTGGGCGCTCTCCACAGCGCCCGGCGCATGGCTTCATTTTCCGCAAAATCCGTCAGCAGCGCCTGGCTCACCTGCTCCAGAGTGTACTTTCCCTGTTCAAATACCAGGGTTTTAACCGCGTACAGCGCGTCCGAGGCGTTGATATTGCCGTAAGTCTCATTGGTTCCCCCAAGAATCTCAACGCCGCCGTCAAGCAGCGCCTTTCCTCTGCCCACGCAGTCGTCCATCAGGATGCTGGTGAACAGGAAGGATACCTCCCGGTTCATCACCTCGTAGCTGTGGTACTGGGCCTCTGTACTGAGGTCAAAATAGTAGTCCAACAGCCGTTTATAATCGTTATAAAATGCCTCAAAGCTGTGGTATTCCCCCGGCGATGCCAGCTTGACCGGCCCAGCCTTGTATATACCGTCCATGGGATCCACGCCCTGATTCATGGCCATGTTCAACAGCTTCAGAAGGTTTAATAGGGTATTGGGCGTTCCCACGCTTTTGCCCTGTATCACAAACTCCCCGCAGCCAAACGGCACATACTGCTCCGCCGTACTCCGGTTCACCCTCATGCCGTACTCCACCGCTGGAATATTGACCTCGTCGTTGTACAGCGTGGGATAGGTGGCCCCTTCCGCGATGCAGTCGTAGGCCATATCCAGAATATCCTGAGGCGTATCCCGGTACAGGCGCAGGGTAAACTGCGGCTCTACATACCGGGTGTCCCGGCAGACCCGAAGGCAGATTCTGGTGAAGATATCCCCTGCCTCCGGGTCCTCTCTTCCGGCCCCGCCCACAATGATCCTGCCGTTGACCGTGGTTCTCCGGTTCTCGATCAGGCTCCACAGGGATTTCAAATATCTGTAAGCCTCCTCCTGGGTAATCCTGCCCTGATTCAGATCTTCCTTCAAAAAAGTTCCCAGAGCGTCGTCCAGCCTGCCGTAGTTGATGGCCCCGGCGCAGAGCGCGTACAGCCAGAGCAGCTGCAAGGCCTGATGAAACGTCTCCGGCGGATTCTCCCGAATCGCCTCCAGATCCGCCTCCATCAGCTGCAGTTCCCGCAGTCTGGCGGCCCCAGCCCCTTCCAGGGCGGCGCGCGCCAGCTGGCACTGCCTCCTGATTACCTCCTGAAACAGCTCAAGGGTCCCCAGCGCGGCCTGCAAAAAGGAGATGGAACCCCGGTCCGCATCCGTAGCTGCCTCAAGAGCTGATATCCGCGCCCCGATCTCCTTCATCAGTCCGCCCACTCCAAGGCGCATAAGTTTCTTATAGTTCAGCATCATGCCGCTGAGCCTGGCTGTGGCCATCAAGGGATAATCGCAGTCAATGAAACGGCCGGTTGTGGTATCGTTTAACACGTCCTGACAGTAAATGGTTTTCACATCCCACTCCTGCCAGTAGTCGTAGAGACGGTCCACACGGGCCAAATCCCGAGGATCAGACAGCATTTGCTTAAACTCCCTGAGCTTGTGGAACACACAGTAATGCCCAACTCCACCGATACTGGTCACACATCCAAAGCCGATGGGAAGGAAATCCAGGCGGCCTGCGATTAAATCCCTCTCCTCGATGGTGCGAAACAGCGCTGGGTAAATGGTTCTCAGGCATGCTAATTCCCGCTGGGCTTTGTCCAGTCCACCACTTTCCATATGCGCCCTAGTGTAGGCCTCCATGATCTCCAGCTGCTCTTTTGGCGTCTTCTGGCTGGGAATCTTTATACTGACCTCCACATTCTGCTCGCCATCAATATTTATCCTTGCCACAGTCAACACTCCTATCTGCTGTTTTTTAATTTAAGCCGTTTTAATGTCATACAGACCATTGCCGTCACCACCGTTCCAGCAGCCATACAGATCAGTCCCATCAGGGGTTTGTTCACTGCGCCAAGAATCAGTACAATGGGGCCTCCGTGAGCCACGGAATCTGTGATTCCGAAGAGAAACGCCATGGTGCAGGCCACTGCGGAGCCGATCATGTTGGCGGGAATTACCGCCAGCGGGTCCCCGGCCGCGAAGGGAATCGCGCCCTCGGAAATCCCTACCAGTCCCATCGCCAGAGCCGCCTTGCCGTTGGCTGTCTCCTCAGGCAGGAACAGCTGATGCTTTTTGTCCAGGAAGGTGGCCAGCGCCATTCCCAGTGGCGCTACGGGAATCGCCATAGCCTGCGCTCCCATAAACTGGGGCTGGCCTTCCGCGATCAGTCCCACTGAAAACATAAACGCCACTTTTCCGAAGGGTCCGCCCATGTCAAAGCCCTGCATCAGTCCGATCACAATGCCCAGCAGGATCATGCTTCCCGCAGACATGGACTCCAGCATGGAATAGAGCGCAGTCATCAGGGAGGCAATGGGTGCGCCGATGATAAATATAAAGATAAATGCGATAAACAGGGAGCCGGTGATGGGAATAATCATAATCGGCACAAGAGGCCTGATCACCTCCGGCCAATTAAATTGCTTCATCCATCTGACAAAGTAGCCCACCAGCAGCCCTGCCGCAATGGCGCCGATGAATCCCGTACCCGCATCCGCTCCGTAAAAAGAGCCGTTGTTGGCGATCCAGCCGCCGATCATACCGGGCGCTAAAGCCGCGCGGTCGCCAATGGCATACGCGATGTAGCCCGCCAGAATCGGAATCATCATGGTAAAGCCGGCGCTTCCCACAGCGGAAATCTGATTCCAGAAGCTGCCCTCCGGGATCACCAGCCCCTGAGGCGTAGGTTCCCCGCCCACCGCCAGGGAGATCGCAATGAGCAATCCTCCGATCACGACGAAGGGAATCATAAAGGAAACGCCGTTCATCAACGCCTTATAGAGCATTTTACCGCCAGAAGCTGCCTGAGCGGTCCCCTTTTCCGCCACAGGGCTACGCCTCTCTTTTGCAGGTTCCGCCTGTCCCTTACCGTACAGGGGCGCTTTCCCATCCAGCACCATGCGGATCAGTTCCTCCGGATGATCGATTCCCTCCTTCACATTGGTGTTCACCACCCGTTTTCCCCGGAATCGCTCCATATCCGTCTCCTTGTCGCTGGCGATGATGATTCCCTCCGCCCGTTCAATCTCCTCCCTGGTCGGCACATTTTCCGTACCAATGGAGCCGTTGGTCTCCACCTTGATTTCCGCGCCAAGTTCCCTGGCCGCCTTCTCCAGAGCCTTGGCCGCCAGATATGTATGGGCCACGCCCACGGTACAGCCCGTCACCCCGATCAGAAACTTTCCCGTGCCGCCGCGCGCTGCGCCAGCCTTCTCTTCCGTGAGGGCCGCCAGAATCTCCTCCGGTTCTGCCGCGCCCTTAATGCGCTCCAAGCAGGCATTATCCAGCAACCGCGACGTGATACCGCTGAGCAAGGTAATGTGGGTATCATCCGCCTGATCCGGCATCGCGATCAGAAAAATGACCCGGCTGGACGTGCCTTCTCCGCTGAACCGAATCCCCCGGGCCGATGTTCCGATTGCCACGGCGGGCCTTAGCACCGTTTCCGACTTACCGTGGGGTAAAGCCACCCCATTTTCCAAATCTGTGGAAACCTGAGCCTCCCGCTCCAACACATCCTGAATATACCGTTCTTTGTCCTTCAATACCCGCTCCTGAAAGAGCAACTCCGCCAGTTCACGAACCGCCTCATCCCGACTCTCTGCCTGCATATTAACCTTAATCAGATTTGGCGAAAGAAACCTCATTATGTCCCCCATTTTGAATCCTCCTGATCATTATCATATTCTGCGGTTTACATTCTTTTAATACAGCAAATACCTCCGACACATCTGATCTGCCACTTCCCTGCGTTCCCCCCTTTCTTCCTTATTTCAGATGTATAAACTCCGCCGGATCTTATGAATTAACTATATCATCGCCATGATTCACTGTCAACCTTTTTGATTCATTTTAATTCATTTTATTTCTTTATGATTCAAAAAAATCTTAACCGCCAACAAATTTGTCGTCTTTCCCCGGCCTGGGCGGCAAAACAGGGCACGATTCCGCTTTGCCTGCGAAACCGTGCCCTGAGGGTACAATATTTTCAATTTTACACCTGCGGAGGCGGTAAAATGCCGTCTGTTTCCCAGCCACGGCGTTTATCCCCGGGCCACTCCTTCAGATATTCCTCCGTAATATCCAGCT
This sequence comes from Enterocloster lavalensis, assembly GCF_046603895.1. NCBI lineage: Bacteria > Bacillati > Bacillota > Clostridia > Lachnospirales > Lachnospiraceae > Enterocloster > Enterocloster lavalensis. The sequence continues at coordinate 5,312,737 of NZ_CP176637.1, read as the reverse complement.
GCCCACGCCCGGTTTCCAGGCTCACGCCCGGCTTGCGGCTGCCGTGGTAGTCGCTGCCGCCGCTTCGCAGCAGGCCGTGCTCCCGGCAGAAACCGTTTAAATCCAGTATCTGCTCCGCCGTAAACGCGGAGTGGGCGCACTCCACGCCGTCCAGGCCGAATTCCCGGACGATCTCCCAGAGCCGCCGCCGGAATTCCGGCGCGTGGGCGTAGATGTACAGGTGGGCAAGAAACGCGATCCCGCCGCTGCGGTGGATCATCTCCACCGCGGTGCGCACATCCGGGTACAGGGGCGCTTCGTCCACGTAGAGGCGGCTCTCCGGGTTGTAAATCTCCTCCCGCGTAAACGCCTTAGAGCTCTGCCAGGTCTCATCGCTGCTGAAAAAGCGGCGGTTCTCCGGAAATTGATTCAGATGGCGCAGAAAGGCTTTCCGGCTGGATTCCTTTGTGGGGTCAAAGGATATTTCCGCCGGGTCAAAGGCCGCTCCCGCCCGGCGCAAGGCCGCGCAGATCAGTTCAAACTCCCGCCTCTGCTTCTCCGCAAAGGTCAGCACATGGCGGGAAAGTTCGACCTCCATGTCCGCCAGCCGGTAGCCGTAGCCCAGGACCTCCACCACCTCGCCCTGGTACATGCAGGTGATCTCAACTCCCGGGATCAGCGTCCCGGAGTATTCCGAAATTCCGCGGCCCCGGTAGGCTGCGACCGTGTTGTGATCCGTGATGGACAGGACGGACAGCTTCATTTCCTCAGCCCGGCGCAGAAGCGCCTCCACGCTGTCGGCCCCGTCCGAACAACAGGTATGGGTGTGCAAATCAATCATGAACTTCGCTCCTATGCGTTCTCGATATCCTCAACCGGAATGAAAATGTAAGTGATCACCGCGGCTGCAATGTAGGCAATGACCATGCCGATCAGGTAATTCAGCATGCACTCCGGCAGCATATGGGTGACTGCCAGCAGGCCCGAGGGGCTGTAGGCCGTACTCATGACATGGGTCAGCATGACGTAGGCTCCGCCGAAACCGGCTCCCAGACCGGCTGTGATAAAGGGTTTCATTAACGGCAGGGTAACGCCGTAAATCAAGGGTTCGCCGATGCCCAGAATGCCTGCGGGCAGAGCGCCTGCAATAACACGGTTTAAGCGGTGGTTGCCCACGCGTTTTGCCTTGATGTAAAGGGCGATGGCCGCGCCCACCTGTCCGGCGCCCGCCATGGCTACCGCCGGGAACAGGGTGGTTCCGCCCAGGGATTCAATCTGGATGGCGTAGATGGGTACAAGTCCTCTGTGCAGCCCCAGCAGCACCAGGGGCAGGAAGGTGGCCGCCAGTATATATCCGGCGATCACGCTGACCACAGGGTTAGTGGAATTGATAAACAGGTTCAGGAACGCCGACACCAGGGTGGAAAGCCAGCCGGTCACAGGCATTACCAGAAGCACAAAGAACGGTACTGCGATCAGCATGGAGATCAGAGGCGTGAAGGACACGTCCAGAACCTCCGGCATGTGCTTGTGCACCCAGCGCTCGATCTGGGCCAGAATCCATACGCCGATGACAACGCCGATGATGCCGCCCGCGCCGGTGGCCAGAACGGAATCATTGACCACGTCCTTGTTGTACCAGCCGATGGCCGTTGAAATGGTGTTGACCACGGAGTTTAAGGAGGCCGCGCCGATCATGCCGCCCAGCATCTCGTTGACGCCGAACTGTTTGGCGGCCCGGACGCCGGTGAAGATGGCCATGTAGGACAGGAACGCATTGCCGATCAGGACGAAAATGTTGTAGATGACAACCACGGCAACCACGTCCGGCAGCACGCCGTTTGTCATCAGAATCTTGATGACCTTGCCCAGTCCGTTACAGATACCGGAGGCGATGAACGCCGGGATCATGGGGGTGAAGATGTCCGCCAGGACCCGCACCTTGTTGATCAGATTCTGGTGCTTCTGATTGCTCTTGACCGCCTTCTTGTTGGCTTCCCAGTCGCCCACCTGGCCTTTGGGCTGCCCCTTGCTTTCCTGGCTGGGGGACTGCTCCTTCACGCCCAGCTTGGTGGTGCAGATCTGCATCACGTCCCGCACCTTGCCCGGTCCCAGCACCACCTGGATGTAGTCGGGTTCATCGCCCACCACGCCCAGAACGCCCGGTGTGTTCTTGATTCCCTGGCGGTCCGCCTTGGACCCGTCCTTCACATTGACCCGGATGCGCGTCATGCAGTTTTCTGCGTTCAGAATATTATCCTTGCCCCCCAGCAAGTCGACGATTTTCTTTGCGAGCTCTTCATTACTCATAGAATTCACCTCTCACTTTCTTATTTTTTTGCATTGCAGGGCCCATTGGACCCGCATTCCCCTATCCGTCAAAGGCATTTTCGGATGTGCCCATGAGCGCGTTTCAAATTCTGTTCCGCCTCCTTGGCGGTACAGTTTAACAGTTCCATCACGATGGCGGTCTTTGCGTTTCCGCCCGCTGCCTCCAGCAGACGGCAGGCCTGTTCCTCCGAACAGCCCGTGGCCTCCGTCACGATGTTTCTGGCCCGGACGCGGAGCTTTTCGTTGGTCTGCATCACGTCCACCATCAGATTCTGGTAGACCTTTCCGATGCCCACCATTGCGCCGGTGGAAATCATGTTGAGAATCATTTTCTGGGCGGTTCCGGCCTTTAAGCGGGTGGAACCCGTCAACACCTCCGGCCCCACCACCGGCTCGATGGCCAGGTCCGCGGCTTTTCCCACCAGACTGCCGGCGTTGCAGGCGATGGCCACGGTTTTGCAGCCCAGGGATCTGGCGTATTGCAGACCGCTGATCACGTAGGGCGTTCGCCCGGAAGCCGCAATCCCGATCACCACGTCCCGCCCGTTCAACGGCAGGGCCTTAAGCTCCTCAAGGGCCAGGGCTTCGGAATCCTCAGCCCCCTCCACGGCCTTCACAAACGCCCGGTCGCCTCCTGCGATCAGGCCCACCACCATTTCCGGCGGAACCCCAAAGGTGGGCGGACACTCCACACTGTCCAGCACCCCCAGACGCCCCGACGTCCCGGCGCCCATGTAGACCAGTTTTCCGCCCGCTTCAAAGGACTCCTGCACCCACCCGATGGCGGCGGCGACCTCCGGCAGCACCTTGCGGACGCCCGCGACTACCTGTTCGTCCTCCCGGTTCATCACCGTCGCAATCTCAAGCGGCGTCATGGTGTCCAATCCGGCTGTTCCCGGATTGCGGGCCTCCGTGGTCAGTTTATTCAGTTCCAGCATAACGCTTGACCTCCTTGGCATTTTTATAGTTTGGTTTCTCAATGTGCGTCGCGCAGAGACGCGCCATCGAACGTTCGTAATCCGTATTCGCGTAGGCGGTATACAGGATATCGATCATGTTGAGCTGGCTGATCCGGCTGCTCATGGCTCCGTTTCGGAACAGCGATTCATTGGCCGCCACATACAGGTTGTAGTCGGCTAAGTCCGAAAGGGCCGAGGCGGCAAACCGGGTGATCAGAATCATCTTTGCGCCGGATTTTTTCACCGCCTCCGCGCATTTGATCAGCTCCTCGGTCTGGCCGGAATAGCTGATAAACAGCCCTACGTCCTCCGGCCGCATGTTGCGCGCCTGAAGCAGTTGGGAATGCCAGTCGTCGTTGAGAACGCAGGCCTTATCCAGGCGCAGGAATTTCAGATAAGCATCCCGGGCCACGCAGAGCGACGAACCGATTCCGAACAGGCAGATGTTCCGGGCCACGCACAGGAGGTCCACACATTTCTGCAAAACCGGCAGATCCACCAGATTTTTCGTCTCCTCCAGGGAAACGATATTCTTGTAGGTGATCTTATCCACCATCTGTTCCAGGGAATCCTCCCGCGACACTTCGTCGCGCTTCTCCAGCTCCGACTGCTTGCGCACCGCCAGCTCATACTGGAGCGAACGCCGCAATTCCTTATACCCGTCGAACCCCAGCCGGCGGCACATCCGCACGATAGTCGCCGATGAAGAGAACGCCCGGGCCGAAAGCTCATGAACCGACAGCTCCGCCGCCTTCTCGGGGTGATGCAGTATGTACTGGACGACCTCGCTCTCCGCCGGTGTCATCTGTAACTGGTATTCGTTCAGCCGCACCAAAACGCTTTTCATGTTTCTTCCTCCTGTCTCTATGATATGCTTAATAAAACAATAATTCAATAATTTTATGTTCATATGCAACATTGTTTCTTATCATGAATGATTATACCATATTCCGGCCCGAAATGTGAAACAATTTGCTTTTTATGTTAAAATTCCATGAAGTATTGTGCACCTTCACTAATTTTTATTCGTTGTATCCTGGGAAATGCGGGGGAGCGCGTTTTGCCCGGCAAAGTCTGGTCCACATACTGGACTGGTTATTTATACTATAACTGGCTATTTTGTTCGGTCCACTTTTCTGATATCGTAATACCAACATTTACAGAAAACCGGGAGGTAATCAATTATGAGACAGACGAAAAAAATGGTAATCGCCGCCCTGTTCGCCGCGCTGGCGTGCGTGGCGACCATGGCAATCCGCATTCCAACGCCGGGAACCGGCGGCTACATCCATCCGGGCGACGCGGTTGTAATCCTGTGCGGCATCTTTTTAAATCCCGGCGCGGCGTTTCTGGCGGCGGGGATGGGTTCCGCCATGGCCGATCTGTTAGGTGGATATTTTCTCTATGTGCCGATCACATTTGTCATCAAGGGACTGGTGGCCTTTCTGGCGGGCCACGCTTTCCGGCGGCTGTCCGGACATTTAAAAAACCGCACGGCTGCGGTGGCAATCTGCGGTCTGATCGATGTTGCCCTGGTGGCGGGCGGATACTGTTTCTGCGAGAGCTTTATTTACGGCACAGCCGCAGCCTTAGCCAGCGTTCCGGCGAACCTGATCCAGGGCGCCAGCGGGCTGGTGATCTCCACCGCCCTGTTCCCACTGCTGGCGGCCGTGCCGGATATGAAGCGGATGATGGCAGCCAGGTAAGGCGGCGGCCCAGAAGGCGACGGAGCTGGCGGCTAGGCAGGACGGCGGCCCAGCTGCCAGAAGGCGACGGCGCTGGCGGCCGCCACATTTAAAGAGTCCACGCCGTGGGACATGGGGATCCGGACCGTGTAGTCGCAGTCCGCGATGGTCTCTTCCGCCAGCCCGTCGCCCTCCGTTCCCAGAATCAGGGCCAGCCTGTCCTCCGCCATAAGCCGCGGATCGTCGATTCTGACGGAGTCGTCGCTGAGGGCCATAGCCGCGGTTTTAAAGCCCAGGCTGCGCAGAAGCTCCATCCCGGGCTGCGGCCACTCCGTGCCCTCCAGAAAGGTCCAGGGGACCTGGAATACCGTGCCCATGCTGACGCGGATTGCCCTGCGGTACAGGGGATTGCTGCATGCGGGCGTCAGCAGCACCGCGTCCATGTTGAGAGCGGCGGCTGAGCGGAAAATCGCGCCGATATTGGTGGGATTCATCACGTTTTCCAGCACGGCGATGCGGCGCGCTCCGCGGCAGACCTCCCCGACACCGGGAAGCCCGGGGCGGTACATGGCGCAGAGCATGCCGCGGGTCAATTTAAAGCCGGTGAGCTTTGTCAGCACGTCAAATTCAGCCGTGTAGACGGGGATTTCACCGCAGCGGCTGATGATCTCCTTCCCCTGTCCCTCCACGTGTTTGCGCTCCAGGAGCAGGGATACCGGAACGCAGCCGGCATCCAGGGCGCGCCCGATCACTTTGGGGCTCTCAGCGATAAAAATACCTTTTTCCGGCTCGTGGCGGTTTAACAGCTGTACTTCCGAGTACCGGGCGTAGACGTCCAGCTCCGGGGCGGAAAAATCGGTGATTTCGATGATGTTTGGCATGTGGGACTCCTTTGTCAGGCGCGGAGTGCGCCTGTTTCTGAAAAACAAAATATTTACAGAGAGTATACTACATTTTGCGGCGCTTGAAAACCGGAAGCAATCGAGTAGGAGGGAGTGATTAGCTCCCGTCCTCTCACACCACCGTGCGTACCGTTCGGTACACGGCGGTTTCAACAGTTGACGTGCACCGACTGATAGGCGGCAGCTAAATCATAAAAGCCACTGCTTATCAGTCTTTCTTTTGTCATTGCCAGATTCACCGCTACCGTATGCGTCGTAAACCAATAACCTCTTCGGCTATTTCCTGCCTGCCATGCCAAGTCTTCCGGCACTCCCATTTTCCGCAGGTTCTTCACCTTCGTTTTCGGTTTCTTCCATTGCTTCCATATACACATTCGGATTCTGTGGTATAGCCACTTATTGAGTTCGTCTATTCGCTTCTTCATATCTGCTATTCCGTAATAATTCAGCCATCCCCGCATATACACTTTTATCTTTGCTAGTGCTGGGCGTATGCTCTGAACAGACCTTCGGGAACTAAGGTCTTTCAGCTTTGACTTCATCTTCTTCCATGACTTTCCATGAACCCGGACATAGATGCCCTTTCCGTTCTTTCCCAATGTAAAGCCAAGAAACTTAAAATTTCGGATTGCAAATACACTGACTACACGGCTTTTCTCTTGGTTCACCTTCAGTTTCAGTGTCCCTTCCAGATATTTCATGCTTGTCTCCAGCAGTCTCTTTGCCGCTCTGTCGCTTTTCGCCAGCAGCACGATGTCATCTGCATAACGGACAAATATAACTCCCCGTTTCTGATACTCCTGGTCAAACTCGTTCAGATAGATGTTCGCCAGCAGAGGGGAAAGATTTCCCCCTTGCGGCGATCCTTCTTCTGTTTCCATGACTACTCCATTTTCCATAACGCCACTCTTTAGGTACCTCTTAATCCACTGGATTACCCTTTCGTCCTTTACATCTCTGCGCAGGATATTCAGGAGTATCTCATGGTTCAGAGTATCGAAGTATTTCGACAAGTCCAATGCTACCGCATGGGTATATCCCTGCTCTGCATACTCTTTCACCTTCTGAATAGCGTCTTTCGCACTTCTTCCCGGACGATAACCGTAACTGTTCTCCGAGAACAACGGCTCGTAGACCGGTGTAAGGCGCTGTGTTAGCGCTTGCTGGAAAATGCGGTCTTTTACGGTTGGAATACCAAGCTTTCGTATTCCACCGTCCGGCTTGGGAATCTCCACTCGTCTCACCGGGTCGGGGGTGTACTTTCCCCTTTTTATTCTCTCGATAAGTTCTTTCTGGTTTTCCCTCAGGTATGCGCCTATTTCTTCCACGGTAATCCCATCGATTCCTGGCGCTCCCTTGTTTGCCTTCACCCTCTTAAAAGCTCTGTTAAGGTTGCCCTTATCCAGTATCTCCTCCAAGAGTTCCGGCTGTGCACCGTCCCTTTCCTTCCATATCCGGCGGAAAGAACGGTGCGCTCTCACATACCCTTCACGTTCCGCGCTATCTCTTTGCGAGCAGCTGTCTTTGTTTTCTGTACCCAAGGCTCTTTCCTCCTTTCCCGGTTGTACTAAAGACTCCTATTGATTCGGTCCTTCACCGAAGTACCCTGTGGTACTCGACTACTATGACCTCGGCTGACTTCTGTACGTTCAGCACTACCTCTCGATAGTGGTTATCCCTTTCGGGACATTCCGCACAGACCTCCCCGGGTATCACACGTTTCTTTCTCTCCATCCATCTGCCACATTTACCATACATGATTCCGTGTAGTTATTGGGCTTCGGCTTGTAATGCAGTCTTACCCTCATGCATAGCCTGATGTGATTTCTGTCCGTCAGACCAGAGATTTGCCCATGGGTTAGTATGTTCCCCACATCCAGCTTCCTTCAGATTCCATCTCACGATGGACACCCTTGCTTTCGGCTATATCCTTCCCACTACCGGGCGGATTCCGGACTTGCACCGGTTAGAAACGTGCGCCGCCGGGCGCACTTTCAAAAAACGGCATCTGAGAGCCTCTGGCCTCCGATGCCGTTTTAATGGTTATCCTGCTTTCAATCCTACCGCTTCTTATTTTTTCTCAACCTGCTGATCACCATCCCCCCGAAGAACCCGGCCGCAATCGCGATCAGGACCGTCTCCAGCCCCATGGACGCCGTGCCCGTCTCCTCTGCCTGAGTGGTCTCAGCTCCCGCCGCCTGGGCTGCGGGTGTGGTTTCCGGCCCCGTCTGTCCGGCTGCGGCGCTCTCCTGAACGGCGGCGGTCTCCTTGTCCGGCGCCGCTTCCAGGCTGCCGGGCGCCTGGCTCTCAATTTTGTTTTCCCGCTGGAAAATAATCTGATTTTCCATGGTGCCGTCGTCCCGTGGAACCTGTAAATAAAGGGTGTCGGACAAATCTCCGTGCTCAAAGGCAAACCGGTAGTCCTTCCCTCCGGAATGTACAAACCGCTCCCAGGCTGCGCCGTACATGTTTTTATCCTCATCGGTCTGGAATTCCAAAGTGGACGTATCCAGGCTGCTGACCTCATAGGGAGGCCACAGCGCTTTCCACTCTCCATTTTTTCCCAGATCGGCGCTGACCAGCAGACACTGCCCGGCCTGCGGCTTCTCCACCTTATTGTACGAGATCAAATACGGCCTCAGGTCCGTCACCTTCAGGCGTTCCGGCACTTCCTCCGGCGGCAGCTGGCGGTCATTCACCCCGCCTTTATCTCCGCTGGGCAGCGCCTTGACTTCCTTTAGGACCACCCAGTCCTCCCCCGCTTCCTCCACAATCCCCAGAAGCAGGCCGTTCTGTTCCCCGGTCCACATTCCATACTCCGCATCGTGGGCGTAAGCTGTTCCCGTTCCCAACGCCGCCGTCAAGAATATTGCAGCCGCTACTGCCGTCCATAATTTCCTCATCTGTCTCCTCCTCGCCGTGTTTTCGCTGTTGCCTCTCCCCTGCCGGTTGAAGGCAGGGACTGTGTTTCCATCATAATACCGCGACGCCGACCGCCCGGTAGCTTCCAGGCTGATGGCCAGCCCTGCATTTTCTTAAATTATAACATAGACCCTCTGCAAAAACTTTACGGCCTTCTTAATTTATCCTGAATCCTGTCCCCAGCGTGCGGCCCCGCCTGCGCCGCCCCGGAGCCTTCCCCTCACGCCCCTCTGGTCCTTGAAAATGCCAGGAAAATGAACAGCAGGCCCGACAGCCAGGAAAGGTCCAGTCCGTCCCTGGCAATCAGACGGCGTCCGGCGTAAAGCCCGGCGTACATCAGCGCCATCCCCATTACAAAGCAGGTTCCGACGGTCAGAAGGGCCGGCAGATCCACAAACGCGGCCATGGTTCCGGCCACCAGGGAGTCGATGGACATGGCTAAGCCCAGGCAGATCGTTTCTTTCCAGGAGAGAGACTTGGAATTATCCCAGTCCGCCGCCATGGGATCCCCGTAAATGTTGATGATGATTTTCAGCCCCGACAGGGAAAAACGGAAATTCTTGTTGAGCGTACAATGATTGTTGATATATCGCTTGATGCTGTAATCCAGAAGCTTTACCACTCCCAGGAAAAACAGACAGACAAACCCCACCGATCGGGCCAGCTCCTGGGGCACCAGCACCTGAATCAGGGTTCCCAGGCCCAGCGCCAGCCCCAGGCAGCCGCTGCAGATGCCGTTTAAGGCCACGGCCTTCTGCCAGGAAATCTGCACCTGGTTGGCGCCGTAGGCCAGGCTGGCCACAAAAGTGTCCGTGCAGAGCGCAAGGACAAAGGTAATGATTTTCAGCATATTGCCATCCGTTGCTTTTTCTTTTAGTATATTCCCGCCCGTTGGGATTGGTAACTCCCTGTCCCCTCCCGGCGCGCGCAAAGGAGGGCTCCCCCTGACGGAAAGCCCTCCCGGATTGTCTGCCTGTAAACGCCGTTTTCTGCCCTGCCCTCACGGCTTTGGTTCCACAATATTCTGAATCCAAATCCCATTTTTTACCAATACGAAGCCGATGAAACATTTGATCAGGTCAATCATCTGGCAGGCCAGATAGAGCGGCACGATGGGAAGCCCGGTGTATCTGCTGAGCACATAGGCGAAGGGAATATTCACCAGCCACATGAACACGCTGTCGAACAGGAAGGTGACGACGGTTTTTCCGCCGGAGCGCAGCGTGAAATAGGATGCGTGGATAAACGCCCCCATGGGCATGCAAATGGCGATGATACGGATAAATGAAGCCGCCAGCGCTTTTACTTCCCCGCTGGTATTGTAGATTTCCGGGAACAGGGGCGCTAAAAGGGCCAGAATCGCTCCGATGCAGACGCAGGCCGCCACGGAGAACGCGATCAGCTTCGTGTCCGTTTCCCTGGCTTCCTTCATCTTTCCCGCGCCCAGCAGCTGTCCCACGATGATGGAAACCGCATTTCCGAAGGCCAGGTAAACCACGTTAAACACATTGCCGATGGTGGAGGAAATGTTGAGCCCCGCAACGGCCTCCAGTCCCCGCAGAGAATAGCACTGCATGATCGCGGCCATTCCCACGGCCCACAGCGCCTCGTTGATCATCAGCGGCGTGCCCTTGACCACAATGCTCTTAACCAGACTGGCCGGGATGTAAAAGCTCCTGTACGCCCCCGCGATGAAGGGATTTCTCCTGGTGTGCCGGTGCGTCCAGATAATGACGATGGAGGCCTCCACATACCGGGAAATCACGGTGGCCACGGCGGCTCCCACCACCCCCAGGGCCGGGGCCCCGAATTTGCCGAAAATCAGAATATAGTTCAGCACCAGGTTCACGAAAACCGCCGCGATTCCCGCTTTCATGGGAATCACCGTCTCCGCGCACTCCCTCAGGGTGCTGATGTAAACCTGTTCCACGCCAAAGGGGAGCAGGCCCAGCAGCATGACCGCCAGATACTTTTCCCCCTGTCCCAGGGCAAGCCCCAAAGCGGCCTCGTTGCCCTCCCCGTGGAGATACATGGTAATCAGTCCCTCACCCTGAAACAGGAGCAGGGCAAGGGCCGCGGCGGTCAGAATCAGGCTGGCGATCATTTTAAACCGGAAGGTATGGCGGACTCCATCATGGTTTCCGCCGCCGAAAAACTGGGCGCCAAAGATTCCTGCGCCGGAGATCACCCCGAAAATGCTGATATTATAGACAAACAGCAGCTGGTTCACAATGGCCACGCCCGTCATCTGTTCCGTGCCCACCATTCCCACCATAATGTTGTCCAGAAGGCCGACAAAATTTGTGATGCCGTTCTGAATCATGATCGGCACGGCGATCATTAAAACCCGCTGATAAAATTTTTTGTTTCCGATTAACTGTCTCATCCGTACCCCCCGGCAGGAACGCGCCTGCCCTTTAACGATTGTGACCGGCATTTCCTGAAAATGCCCGGAAATGCCGCCGTATCGCTTCAGTATATCACACCCCTGTGTGCAGGGCAATAATGGCCGTGTTCGGGAATCCGGGAATCCGGATTTCGGATTTCCCCCGCCCATATTTCCCGCAGCAAAAAAGCGGACCGCCTGCGGCAGCCGGGTCCTCACAGAACCTGGCCGCTTTCCGGCGAATCCGCGTTGGAATTTTTAGTTCCCTAAAATTTCGGAGTGGTGCCGACCTTTGCCAGATCCTCCTTGATGGCTTCAAAGCTCATTCCGCCCACCGCGTCGATGGTGGCCACCACAGCCCCTTCCACCAGCGGACAGTCCACCATCTCCACCTTCTGGCCCTCGAACAGCTCCACCACCATCTCCGTGGTCATCACGGCGCTGCCCAAATCCATGATCACCAGCACGCCGTCCTCCGAGCGCACGGACTCGATGGCGTCGCGGATCTTCTCAAAGCAGGTGCCAAAGCCCCCGTCAGCCATGCCGCCTGCCGCTGCTACCCGAGCCGCCGGCGCCATCAGGGCCGTGAGCTCCACCACGCTCTTCGCCAGATTCTCGCTGTGGGATACTACAACCAGACCTACCATTTTCCCATCCCCCTTTTATCCTTCTTGTATACAGTGTGCAATCGTCTCCAACAGATAGGCGTAAGACGTGGCCCCCGGGTCCTGATGGCCCATTCCCCGCTCGCCCACATAGCTGGCCCGCCCTTTGGTGGCGACCAGATCCTTGGTGTGCTCCGCTCCCGCCCAGGCCGCCTTCACGCCGGCTTCCAGCATGGGACCTGCGCCTTCGCCCCGGGCCCTGGCCTCTTTCATTGCCTCCAGGGAGGGACACATGGCATCCAACATGGTCGCCTCCTCCACCTGCGCGCGGCCCCGCTTTTTAACGGCCTCCACCGCGGCATCCAGCATGGCCAGAAAGCCCTCCGCGTCCACCTCCGTCTTTCCGGCGGCCGCCGCGCCCGCCTTCATAAACGCCGATCCGTACAGCGGCCCGGAGGCTCCGCCCACGGTGGACACCAGGGTCATGCCCACGTCCTTTAAAATGGAGCCGACGTCCTTTCCCTCCATTCCGGGCAGTTTCAGCTCCACCGCCTGAAAACCGCGGTCCAGGTTGATCCCGTGGTCGCTGTCGCCGATGGGCTGATCCAGCCGGGTCAGATAATCCTTCTCATCGGCAATGGTCCGGCCCATGGCTCTCAAAATCTCCAGCACCTTTTTTGTATCCGCCATTTCCAACCGCCTCCTATCGCCATGCCGGCGTGTCCGCCGGAGCGTCGAGCAGCGCCTTCATCTCATCATCCAGGCGCAGCAGGCTGATGGAAAAGCCCTGCATCTCCAGGGAGGTCATGTACTCGCCCACAAAGGTACGGTATACGCGCACTCCCTTTGCCGCAAGCACGTCGGCCACGTGGTTGTTGATGATGTAGAGCTCCATCAGGGGCGTCGCTCCCGCTCCGTTGATCATCACCGCCACCTCCCGCCCGCTGTAGTCCAGATCTCCCAATATCTGTTCCAGCAGCATGCCGGCCGTCTCGTCGGCTGTGCCCATCGTTTCCCGGTGGGTCCCCGGCTCCCCGTGGATGCCGATGCCCACCTCCATCTCGTCCTCCGCCAGCGTAAATCCAGGCGTTCCGGCAGCGGGCACCGTGCAGGGGGCGATGGCCGCTCCCATGGTGCGCACGTTGTCGATGACCCTCTGGGCCATTTCCTGCACCTGGTCCAGGGAAGCGCCGGTTTCGGCCAGCGCTCCGGCGATCTTGTGGACAAATACGGTTCCCGCAACGCCGCGCCGCCCCACCGTGTACAGGCTGTCCTTCACGGCCACGTCGTCGTTTGTGACCACCTGGCGGACTTCGATCTCATCCATATCGGCCGCCATCTCCGCCGCCATCTCAAAATTCATCACGTCGCCGGTGTAGTTTTTCACCACCATCAGCACGCCCGCGTCCGTGGCCACCGCCTTGATGGCCTCGTAAATCTGATCCGGCGTTGGGGAGGTGAACACGGCTCCCGCCACCGCGGCGTCCAGCATGCCGGTCCCAACGTACCCGCCGTGGGCCGGCTCATGGCCGCTTCCTCCCCCGCTGATGATGGCTACCTTGCCCTCCTTTTTCACCGCCCGGACCACCACATTGCCACAGTCCAGCTTGCGCAGATGCTGCGGATGGGCCTTGACCATCCCCTGGATCATCTGCTCCTCCACCATGGAGGGATCGTTGATAAATTTTTTCATATTGAACTGTCCCCTTTCCCTGACTTCGCCCCACAGGCGCTTCTATTCGTCCTTTGCCCAGCCGTATGAGCATTTCACCGCCCGGTTCCAGCCGTTCACCCGCGCGGTCCGCTGGGCCTCGGTGATCTCCGGCGTAAAGGTGCGGTCAATGGCCCAGTTTTGCACCACGTCCTCCTTGTCCGCCCAGTAGCCCACGGCCAGACCCGCCAGGTAGGCCGCGCCCATTGCGGTGGTCTCCACGCACTGCGGCCGGTTTACCGGGGCTGCGATAATATCGGCCTGGGTCTGCATCAGATAATTGTTGGCGCTGGCTCCGCCGTCCACTTTAAGGGACGCCAGCTCGATGCCGGAATCCGCCTTCATTGCGGTCAGAACGTCGTTTGTCTGGTAACACAGGGAATCCAGCGTCGCCCGGATAATGTGGTATTTGTTCACCCCTCTGGTCAGACCCACGATGGCGCCTCTGGCGTACTGGTCCCAGTGGGGCGCTCCCAGGCCGGTAAATGCGGGCACCACGTAACAGCCCGCCGTGTCCTTCACCTTTTTCGCCATATACTCGGAATCCGCGGCCGACTCGATGAGCTTCAGCTCGTCCCGCAGCCACTGGATGGCCGCGCCCGCCACAAAGATGGAGCCCTCCAGGGCGTAATTCACCTTGCCGTCCAGTCCCCAGGCGATGGTGGTCACCAGACCGTTCCTGGAAAACACGGGCTTCTCCCCGGTATTCATCAACAGGAAACAGCCGGTGCCGTATGTATTTTTCGCCTCGCCCGGATTGAAGCAGGTCTGGCCGAACAACGCCGCCTGCTGGTCTCCCGCCGCGCCGCCGAGGGGGATGGGGCCTCCGAAAAACTGGGGATCGGTCTCCCCGTAAACGCAGCTGGAGGGCATGGCCTTGGGAAGCATGCAGCGGGGAATATTAAGCTCCCGCAGAATTTCCTCGTCCCACTCCAGGGTGTTGATATTGAACAACATGGTGCGGGAGGCGTTGGAGTAGTCGGTCACATGGACGCGGCCCCTGGTCAGCTTCCAGATCAGCCAGGTCTCCACCGTTCCAAACAGCAGCTCGCCCCGCTCGGCCCGTTCCCGGACTCCCTCCACATGGTCCAGAATCCATTTCAGCTTTGTGCCCGAGAAATAGGCGTCGATCACCAGACCCGTCTTTGCCCGGAAGCTGTCCACCAGCCCTTTGTCCTTGAGGGAGTCACAGTAGGCGGAGGTCCGGCGGCACTGCCAGACAATCGCCCGATACACCGGCTCCCCGGTCTCCTTGTCCCACACAATGGTGGTCTCCCGCTGGTTGGTGATGCCGATGGCGGCGATGTCCCCGGCCGTGGCGCCGATCTTGGACATGGCCTCCACCGCCACCCCCAGCTGGGTGGACCAGATTTCCCCGGCGTCATGCTCCACCCAGCCGGGTTTTGGAAAATACTGGGTGAACTCTTTCTGGGCCACGCTGCACATGGTCCCATGCTCGTCGAATAAAATGCACCGGTTACTGGTTGTCCCCGCATCCAATGCCATTACATATTTTGCCATATTCTCCTCCTTATCCTGCCGCGGCCGGCCTTGTGGGCCGCGGATCGCTGCATGTCGCTGCCAGCCCGGGCTTTTACCTGCGGGTTGCCGCGTTGCTATTCCAGCGTGATGCATTCCCCCGGCTCCAGAATGATGCGGCCCTCGGCCTGGAAGGTCTCCGCCACCGCCCGGTCGAACAGCCCGCCCGGCTTCATATGGATGGGAATCGCGTGCTTTGCCCGGATGATGTCAGCGCAGCGGGATGCCTCGCGGCCGTCCATATTGTAGACGCCGTCGATGGGCAGCAGGGCGTAGTCCAGGTGCTCCCCCGCCAGCTTTTCCATGAAATCCGTGGTGGAGGTATCCCCCGCCGCGTAAATCCGCTTGTGATCCACGCCGATCAGGTAACCCACGCAGGCGCTGCGGTCGTGATTCTTGTTGTAGGCGGGCACCGCGTGGACGGTGATATCCCCCAGAACCCGGGTCTGGTAGCGCCCTTCCTCCAGCATATCGGCGGCGCGCAGCACACGGCCGCCCTCCTTCACCGTGACCAGCTCCACCGCATTGTGGTCGTGGTGCTCATGGGTCACCAACACCAGGTCCGCCTCCATATCATACCCCTCCCCCACATAGGGGTCCACGTAGACCACGGTTCCCTTCTCCGAAACGAGGCGAAAACTTCCATGTCCCTGATACAGCAGTTTGGCCATTGTCATGCTCCTTTCTCTTGGGAATATAAAAAGATGCTTCTATTATACAATGGCCTGTAGATTTTTTCCAGAGTATTGGCCGGGAATTTATCGGGTGTACCTCTATCTTCCCTCCATTTTCCCCAGCAGCCGCTCCAGGTTCCCCACCGTGACCCGGTCCATGAAATGCTCCACCTTTTCCACCTGCTCCAGTTCATCCTCCGTGCCGTTGAGGGCGCAGAAAAAGCGGTGCAGGACCTGGTGGCGGTGCAGCAGGTATTCGCCCTCCCGCAGCCCCTTTTCCGTGACCTCCACAGCCCCGTATTTCTGAAAATCGATGTAGCCAAGGCCTTTTAGATTTCCCAGCATCTTGGAAGCGGAGGAGGGCCTGACGTGAAGGCTCTCCGCCAGGACGTTGACCCGCAGGGGGCGCCCCTCCCGCTGCAGGCGGCATAACATTTCCAGGTAATCCTCCATGGATGAGGTGAGCCCCTCGGCCCCGGCCTGCTGGTATTCCTTCATGGTATAAAAACCGCTGTCCTTATTTTGCGGCACTTTTTGATTGGGATCTGTAACCAATGTGCTCCTCCTGCAATACTATAACATTAGGAAAAATGTTTCCTTATCCTAAATCTATTTTGAGGTGGCTTATTTATGAATAAAATTCATTCGTTAAACGATATAAAACCCGGCCAAAAGGCCACAGTGAAGGAACTTGTCTCCACGGGGAGCATCCGCAGAAGGCTTCTGGACATCGGACTGGTGGAAAACACCGAGGTGGAGTGCCTTGGCAGAAGCCCGGCCGGCGATCCCTGCGCCTATCTGATCCGCGGCGCGGTGATCGCGATCCGTTCCGAAGATTGCCGCAACATTCTGGTGCAGGCTTAATATGCTAAGTTATTGCAACCGTTCAGACGGCGGAACATTGGCGCGAAAATCTACTTACAAGCGAGCCTGACCCGGCTTCCCGTACCAATTTTCCCGTCGTCTGAACTGTTACAAAATATTATTAGAAAAAGGAGTTTATAACTATGGGGCTGACCAACACTTCGGTCGGAATGGGCGCTGTCGATTCCGGCCTGGAGATCCGCAAACAGGCACCGACAGATAAAGTAGTGGCGATCGCCGGCAATCCCAATGTGGGCAAAAGCACTCTGTTCAACAACCTTACGGGAATGAACCAGCATACCGGAAACTGGCCGGGAAAAACCGTGTCCAACGCCCAGGGCTGGTGCAAAACCGGGCGTCACGGGTACGTGCTGGTGGATATTCCCGGAACCTATTCCCTGATGGCCCATTCCGCTGAGGAAGAGGTGGCCAGAAATTTCATCTGCTTCGGCAAAAGCGACGCCGTGGTGGTGGTGTGCGACGCCACCTGCCTGGAGCGCAACTTAAACCTGGTGCTCCAGACCATGGAAATCTCGGACCGGGTGCTGGTCTGCGTCAACCTGTTGGATGAGGCGAAGCGCAAACACATTTCCATTGACTTAAACGCCCTGTCGGATGAACTGGGCGTCCCGGTGGCCGGAACCGTGGCCCGGAAGAAGAAATCCCTGGACCGGATGATGGATCAGCTGGATGACCTGGTGGACCGGGAGACCGCGCTCACGCCGTTTAAAGTGCAGTACGATCCTCTGATCGAGCAGGCCATCCGCATCGCGGAGCCCGCGATCCGCGCCGCGGTGTGCGGGAAAAGTCCCGTGGGCGGATCGGATGCGGCGGCGGAAGCCGGAGAGGCGGCATCTGGGGAGGTGGCAGCTGGGGAGGTGGCAGCCCAGGATGAGGCAACCCGGGATAGGGCGGCCAGCGCTGAAGCCCGGAATATCGAAGAGGCCTCAGACGAAACCGGGAACGCGGCCGTTGGGGAGGTGGCCGAGGCCGCCGCGATTTCTCCCTGCTGCGATTCCCCCGCAGCTTTAAGCCCCCGCTGGCTGGCATTAAAGCTCCTGGATTACGACAGGTCCCTGATGGATGAGTTGAAAGCCTACTTAGGTTTTGACATTTTGGAAGACCCGGCGGTGGCCGCAGGAGTGGAGGCGGCCAGGGACTATCTGAAGGCGGGCGGCCTCCGGCCGGAGCAGTTGAAGGATAAGATCGTTTCCGGGCTGGTGAAGGCGGCGGAAGCCGTGAGCCGGAAGGCCGTACATTTCCAGAAGGAGGGCTACAACGACGGGGACCGCCGGCTGGATAAGGTGCTCACCAGCAAATGGGCCGGATACCCCATTATGCTGGCGCTGCTGGCCCTGGTATTCTGGATCACCATCACCGGCGCCAACTATCCCTCCGCCCTGCTCTCCGACCTGCTGTTTAAGGTGCAGGACCGGCTGCTGGACGTCTTTCACTACATCGGAGCTCCGGAATGGCTCACCGGGATGCTGGTCCTCGGCATCTACCGGGTGTTGGCATGGGTGGTGTCGGTGATGCTGCCGCCCATGGCCATTTTCTTCCCCATGTTCACCCTGCTGGAAGATTCCGGTTATCTGCCCCGCATCGCCTACAACCTGGATAAACCCTTCAAATGCTGCCACGCCTGCGGCAAACAGGCGCTGACCATGTGCATGGGCTTCGGCTGCAACGCGGCGGGCATCGTGGGCTGCCGGATCATCGACTCCCCCAGGGAACGGCTGATCGCCATGGTCACCAACAACTTTGTGCCCTGCAACGGCCGGTTTCCCACCCTGATCGCCATTATCTCCATGTTTTTTGTGGGCGTGGCGGGTGGAGCCGGAAATACCCTGCTCTCCTCCCTGCTGCTGACCCTGCTGATTCTGTTCGGAATCCTTATGACCTTCGCGGTGTCCAAGGCCCTGTCCATGACCGTGTTAAAGGGCGTTCCCTCCTCCTTCACCCTGGAGCTGCCGCCCTACCGCCGCCCGCAGATCGGCAAGGTGATCGTGCGCTCGATTTTTGACCGCACCCTCTTCGTCCTGGGCCGGGCCATCGTGGTGGCCGCACCGGCGGGCCTGCTGATCTGGATCATGGCCAACGTGTATGTAGGCGATTTAAGCCTTCTGGCCCACTGTTCCGCGTTCCTGGACCCCTTTGCAAGGCTCATGGGCCTGGACGGCGTGATTCTGATGGCCTTCATCCTGGGGCTTCCGGCAAATGAGATTGTGATCCCCATCATTATCATGGCCTACATGGCCCAGGGCAGCCTGCTGGAATTCGACAGCCTGACCCAGTTAAAGGAACTGCTGGTGGCCAACGGCTGGACCTGGGTTACAGCGATCTGCACCATGCTGTTCTCCCTGATGCACTGGCCCTGCTCCACCACCCTTTTGACGATCCGCAAGGAGACGGGCGGCTGGAAATGGGTGATCGCCTCCTTCCTCATCCCCACGCTCTGCGGTTTCGTGCTGTGCATGCTGGTGGCGGGAGTGGCCGGAATGCTGGCGTAAGCCAGGCGGCGGTTTTCGATTGCCGAACAACTAGAACCATTGATGATGTACCGAAAATCAACGAAGAGACCGCGTACCCCCTCTGTATCGGGGAGACGCGGTCTCTGTGCGTTTATGCTGGTGCGTTTGGCGCTACTGGTCGCCGCTCCGTGAGAAAAACGTGAGCAGGTACAGGCCGCAGATTCCGACTACGCCATAGATGATCCGGCTGAACCAGGTGCCGGAACCGAAGATCCAGGACACCAGATTGAAATTGAAAAATCCAATCAGGCCCCAGTTGACGGCTCCGATCAGGCTGACCGTCAGGGCGGTGTAGTCAAGCGCTTTATTTCCCATAGTCATTACCTCCTTTTATATGCAATTACAGTATGTGCCAAAAAGAGCCAGACTATACAAAAATAAGAAAAATATGCAGGGACCGCCGCAACCGCAGCCCGCTTCCCTCCTTACGCCGTCTTTGCCGCCAGCTTGCCCGTGTACAGCTGATAATATCTTCCGCCCTCCGCGATCAGCTGCGCATGGCTTCCTCGCTCGATGATCCGGCCCTGCTCCAGCACCATAATGCAGTCCGAATTGCGGATGGTGGACAGGCGGTGAGCGATGACAAAGGTGGTCCGGCCCGCCATCAGACGGTCCATTCCCTGCTGCACCAGGGTCTCGGTGCGGGTGTCGATGGAGGAGGTTGCCTCATCCAGGATCAGCACCGGCGGGTCGGCCACCGCCGCCCTGGCGATGGACAACAGCTGCCGCTGTCCCTGGCTTAAATTGGCTCCGTCCCCGGTCAGCACGGTGTCGTAACCGTCCGGCAGACGGCGGATGAAGCCGTCCGCGTTGGCCAGCCTTGCGGCCGCGATACACTCCTGGTCCGTGGCGTCCAGGCGGCCGTAGCGGATATTGTCCATGACCGTTCCGGTGAACAGATGGGTGTCCTGAAGCACCATTCCCAGGGAACGCCGCAGGTCCGCCTTGCGGATCTTGTTGATGTTGATGCCGTCGTAGCGGATTTTCCCGTCCTGGATGTCGTAAAAGCGGTTGATCAGGTTGGTGATCGTGGTCTTACCCGCGCCGGTGGAGCCCACAAAGGCGATCTTCTGGCCCGGGGTGGCGAACAGCTTGATGTTGTGGAGCACGATCTTGTTCTCATCGTAACCGAAATCCACGTCGTTAAACGTCACATCGCCCTCCAGCTTGGTGTAGGTGACGGTGCCGTCCGCCTGGTGGGGATGGCGCCACGCCCAGATTCCGGTGCGCTCCTCTGTCTCTGTCAGACTGCCGTCCTGCCGGTATTTGGCGTTGACCAGCTCCACATAGCCGTCGTCGGTCTCCGGCGTCTCATCCAGCAGGTCAAACACCCGCTCCGCTCCAGCCATGGCCATGACAATGCTGTTCATCTGCTGGCTGATCTGGGTGATGGGCTGGGTAAAGTTTTTGTTCAGGGTCAGAAAGGATACCAGGGCTCCCAGGGTCAGGCCGTTTAAGCCTTTGATGGCTAACGCCGCTCCCACCACGGCGCAGAGCACGTAGCTGATGTTTCCCAGGTTGGCGTTGATGGGCATCATGATGTTGGCGAACTTGTTGGCGTTGTTGGCGCTGTCCCGCAGCTGGTTGTTGATCCGTCTGAAATCCTCCAGCGCCTTCTCCTCGTGACAGAATACCTTGACCACCTTCTGCCCCTCCATCATCTCCTCAATGTAGCCGTTGACCGCCCCGATGTCCCGCTGCTGCCGCCCGAAGTACACGCCGGACTTTCCGCTTAAGCGGGAGGTGGTAAAGAGCATCACCGCCACCATGCAGAGGGTGACCAGGGTCAGCGGCACATCCAGGGTCAGCATGCTGACAAACGCGATCACAATGGTCACGGCCGAGTTGATTATCTGAGGGATGCTCTGGCTCAAAAGCTGCCGCAGGGTGTCCACATCGTTGGTGTAGATGGACATGAGGTCGCCGTGGGCGTGGGTGTCGAAATATTTGATGGGCAGCGATTCCATGTGGGTGAACAGCTCCACCCGCAGGTTGCGCATGGTGCCCTGGCTCACGCTGACCATGATCCGGTTGTAGCCGTAGGAGCAGAGAATTCCCAGCAGATACGTGCTTGCCAGGGAAAGCAGCGCCGCCGCCAGCGGTCCGAACCGGGGATGATCGGTCCCTGCCAGGGGCAGAATGTAGTCGTCGATCAGCACCTGCATAAACAGGATTCCCCGCTGGGTTGCCAGCGCTGCCCCCAAAATGCAGACAACAGCTGCCATAAAATGAAATTTATAAGATTTCAGCATATAAGCCAACACCCGTTTCATCACCGGGAGTGGATTGGCCGCGCCTTTACCTCCTCCCGGAGCCGCCGCGCCTTTCGGCCCGCCTATGGTTTTCATCCTGCGCTCAGCCATTTTCCTCGCCTTCCTTTCCAATTCCTCCGGGCTGGTCGAAATCGCCGCCGCCCTTCATCTGTGTCTCATAAATTTCCCGGTAAATGATATTGCCCGACAACAGGTTTTCGTGGGTGTCAAATCCGCTTATGCGCCCTTCGTTCAGCACCAGAATGCGGTCCGCGTGTTCCACGCTGGAAACGCGCTGGGCGATGATGATCTTGGTGGTTCCGGGGATGTGCTCGGCAAATGCCGCGCGTATCCTGGCATCCGTTGCCGTGTCCACCGCGCTGGTGGAGTCGTCCAGAATCAATACCCTGGGCTTTTTCAAAAGGGCTCTGGCGATGCACAGGCGCTGCTTCTGCCCGCCGGAGACGTTGGAGCCCCCCTGCTCGATGTGGGTGCCATATCCGTCGGGAAGGCGGCTTATGAACTCGTCTGCGCAGGCCAGACGGCAGACCTCCTCGCACTCCTGCCGGGTGGCCTGTTCATTTCCCCAGCGCAGATTGTCCAGGATGGTGCCGGTGAACAGTACATTTTTCTGCAGCACCACAGCCACCTGGTCCCGGAGCGCCTCCATATCATAGCGGCGCACGTCGATTCCGCCCACCCGCACGCTGCCCTGGGTCACGTCGTAGAGGCGGCTGATCAGGTTCACCAGGCTGGATTTGCCGCAGCCGGTTTGGCCAATCACGCCCACGGTCTCGCCGGAGCGGATGTGCAGGTCGATGTCCGCCAGCGTTTCCTTGCCGCTGCCGCCATGCTTGTAGGAAAAACTCACATGGTCGAAATCGATGGACCCGTCGGGAATCTCCGTAATGGGCCGGTCCGGGTTTACCAGGTCAGGCTGTTCCTCCAGAATTTCCGCAATCCGCCGCCCGCTGGCCGCGCTCATGGTCACCATCACGAAAATCATGGAGAGCATCATCAGCGACATCAGAATGCTCATGATGTAGCTGAACATGCTGGTCAGCTGGCCGGTGGTCATATCGTCTCCCACCACCAGGTGGGCGCCGAACCAGGACAGCGACAGCACGCAGCCGTAGATCACCAGCATCATAGTGGGGTTGTTGAAGGCCAGAATGGACTCGGCCTTCACGAACATTTGGTAAAGCTGCCCAGCCGCGTCGGTAAATTTACGGTTCTCGTGGTCCTCGCGGACAAATGCCTTCACCACGCGGATGGCGGACACATTTTCCTGCACGCTGGCATTTAACGCGTCGTATTTGCGGAACACCACGTCGAAAATTTTCGTGGTGCACTTCACGATGAGAGCCAGCACGCAGCCCAGCACGATGATGGCGGCCACGAACACCAGGCTCAATCTGGCGTTGGTCGCAAAGCACATGGCCATGCTGCACAGCAGCATAAAGGGCGCGCGCACCGCGATCCTCAGAATCATCTGGTAGGAGTTCTGCACGTTGGTCACATCCGTGGTCATGCGGGTCACCAGACCTGCGGTACTGAATTTGTCAATGTTGGAAAATGAAAACCGCTGGATATTTTCGTACATCCCGTCCCGCAGATTGCAGGCAAAGCCCGAGGCTGCGCTGGCTGCAAAGGTCCCGGCCAGGGCGCCGCAGGCCAGGCTGCAAAACGCGATGGCGAGCATCAGGCCGCCGTACTGGAGCACCTTGGTCATATTTCCGGCTTCGATTCCCTGGTCGATCAGCGATGCGGTGATGAATGGGATCAGCACCTCCATCAGCACCTCCAGGGCGGTGAACACCGGGGTCAGGATGGAGTCTCTGCGGTACTGCTTCACCTGGCCCAGTAAGGTCATTATCATAAATCTGCCTCCTCTTTTATCATGGTTTGAACGTTTTCATACATTCGCTGCAAAAGCCCGGTAAAGGCTTCTGCCTCATCCTCCGTGAAATCACGGTAAATCTGCCGCACCACGCGGTCCACCCTGCGCTCCATTTTCTGGTGGAGCAGGCCGGACCTGCCGGTGGGTTCTATGCGTTTTTGCCGGTCATCCGACGGTTCGGCGGTGAGGGTCACAAACCCCTTGGCCCTCAGCTTTTTGATCAGAGCGCAGACCGCGGCGCGGGAGACGCCTAAGTCCCGGTGGAGATCCGTGGAGTACACGGCCTTCCCCCTGTGCTCCTCCAGATAGCCCAGGACGTCGCACTGGGCCGCCGTCAGATCCATCTCGGCCATCCCCGCGTTGATGGAGGATTCCAGCCCCAGATTCACTTTTTTCAACAGGCGCAGAGCCCGCCGTCCTTCCATTTGATCCATTTGCCGCCTTCCTTTCTGTCCGGCAGAACCGGTTGGCCCGGCCGGATTGTTCGGATGTAAACAATTCGCACATGAACTGTTTTACACCAAAGCTTCTTGAAAGTGAAATCAAAAAATGTTATTATTAATAAAAAAACTTTTATTAATGTTTATGAAGTTCTTTTATTATAAGGGATTTTGGCAGATTTGCCGTTGGAACATTGATTGGAAAAATATGGGAGGTATTGTCATGAACACCACACAACTGGAGTGTTTTGTAACCGTGGCGGAGAACCTGAATTTCGCCCGGGCCGCATCCATTCTGCACATCACCCAGCCGGCGGTAACCCACCAGATCGTTTCCCTGGAGGGTGAGCTGGATGCAAAGCTCTTTATCCGCACCACCCGCTCCGTAAAGCTGACCCCCGAGGGCTGGAGTTTTCTGGCGGACGCCAAGAACATCCTCAACATGACCTACGGGGCCAAGGCTAAGCTGGCCCACCAGGCCCGGGAGGAGGTGCGTTTTTTCGGCATCGGCTGCCACAGCGCCCTGGAGCTGGCCCTGCTTCCCCCTGTGCTGCAAAAGATGCGCGAACGATATCCCCAGGTGCACCCGTACATCAATCTGATCCCCTTCAGCTCCCTGCAGAACCTGCTGGATGAGGAATCCATAAATGTGATGATGAGCTTTCAGGCGGAGCACGTAAAAAAGGAGCCGGGCACCTTTCTCGAACTGGCAAAGGTGCCTGTCTCCTGTGTGATCGCTCCCTCCCATCCCTTTGCAGGCCGCAGCCGCCTGTACCTGGAGGAACTGCGCCAGGGCGGAATGGTTTTGTGCGAGCCGGGCAAGAATCCGGCGGCCATCGCCCGGATTCAGGGGCAGCTCATCGGCTACCACCCGCCGGAGGAGCTGTATTTTACGGAAAATCCCGCCTGCGCCCTGACGTTAGTGGAGGCCGGCCTGGGCTTTACCCTGCTGCCGGACGTGGCCGCCATGCGCCACCCGCGCCTGATTTACGTCCCCGTGGAGGACGCCGGGGTGCTCTCCTACGGCCTATATTATAAATCGCTGAAGGACCAGCCGGTGCTAAAGGACTTTATCAGCTTCATGCGCGAGCCCTTCTCCGCCAAGGCCGGAGGCGCTTAAGGCTTCATCCCCACGCCGCCCTGGATGAACAGCGTATCGCCGGTTATGTACTTGGCGTCGTAGCTGGCCAGGAACACGCAGACCTTGCCGATGTCCTTCTGGGCGTCGCCGTAACGGCCTAAGGGAATCTCATCCAGATTCTTCCGGAACATCTCCGGATTTTCCTGTCCCCACTGCGCCAGCTTATCGGTCATCACCAACGGAAGCACCACGTTTACGTTGATATCGTAGGCGCCCCACTCGTTGGCGGCCACGCGGGAAAGGCCGCGGATGCCCTCCTTGGCTGCGGCGTAGGAGCTCTGTCCCGGTTTCCCGGAGATGCCCGCGCCGGAGGCGAAGTTGATCACCGATCCCTTGGTCTCCTTGAGGAATGGGAAGGCGTATTTCATATAGAAAAATGTGGCGTACAGGCCGGAGTAAATGGCCTTGTCAAAGTCGGCCTGGGTGTGCTCCACCAGGGTCAGCCCCGAGGCGGAGGTCTGGGCGCTGTTGATCAACACATTCAGCTTGCCAAAATGGGCCGCGCCCTTTTCCACTGCTTCCTTTACCTCGTCCTCCTTGGAACCGTCCGCCACGCAGGTAAATACCTCGGTGCCGAAATCGTGCTCCAGCTCCGCCTTGGTCCGCTCCATTCCGCCCGGAAAAATATCCGTCAGTATCATCTTGGCGCCCTCATCCGCAAACGCCCGGGCCACTCCCCTGGCGATTCCGCCGCCGCCACCTGTCAAAAGTACAACCCGGTCTTCCATTCTTCTCAAATGCTGCATAGCTGATCCTCCTTTTCTTTCTCTTCGTCCGGCCGCCCTGGGCAACCCGGACCGGTAACAATTCCCAATCAATTTCTGTTTTCATTATATCGAGTATAAATTTTTTGTCAATAACAGAATTTTTCGTTTGTTATTTATCTATCTCAGTGAAAAAGCGCATTGAATTCAGTGTTTTTTAGTTTTTCATGCATAATCGTGCGACGTTTTCTTGTGCAAATGGTCAAAAATATTTTTAGTTTCGAGTTTTAATTAACAATATTTTTTAGTTTTTGAGAGGGGGAAGGGGAGACTTTAGAGGCAAATCCTGGTTAGGGGAGGTTCTGCCCATCTGCGCACAAAAAACCGCCGGAGATTCCGCGCATCTGCGCGCCGAATCCGCCGGCGGTTCTTATTTCCATTTATTGTCAGCTTCTATTCAAATCACAGCGGGGCGTTCCAGGCGTTCCCCGATATATGCGGGCATCTGATCCGGGTGCATCCCCAGCGCCGCGGCCAGCTCCCCGTAGAGCAGCTTCTGCGCCCGCTTCATATTCTCCTCGTCCCGGACGGCCAGGCGGTTTCCCTTGCCCTTTCTGACCTGTCCCACCTCAAAAATCCCCTTGATCATTGCGGCCAGCTCCCGGTGGTTCCCGGAAAGCAGAATCTGCTTGTATACCTGGGCTTTTTCCTTTTCGCCGATGTCCCTGCGCCCCTCGATGCCGGGAAGCTGTTCGATGAAGGCTTCCGCCTCCTCCCGGGTCATGATGGGCCTCATCTTCACCTTCTCATTGTCGACCGGCACATAGATCACCGAGTCTTTTTCAAACACCGGAACAAGCGAATAATACACCCGGTCGTTTTTCAGGAACTCCAGCCAGGAAATCTCCTCGATCCTGCATACGCCTGCGGTTTCATAGAGAATCAAATCTCCTTTTTCAAACATTTCATCACCTTTCCAATCTTACGCCGCTCTTGTGACCATCGGTTACCGCTTCCATTCGATAAGGGATGCGTTCCCTTATAAATTATACCAGATTCCAAACCTCCCTGTAATAGGCGGTTTTTCACGAAATTCCACAGGCCGGGCGTTGTGCATAATCACAGTGCTCGGACCGGTTCTCCGCCTTCAAACGTCAAAAAGCCGCCGTACAGAACTCTGTGCGGCAGCTTTTTGACGTTTGTCTTACATGGTCAGGCAGGCACCACGGTTACGCGTCCGCGTCTGGCCAGCGCGATGGCAATATGGCAGCCCTCCATCGTGGCGCAGACTTTGTCCGCCAGCGTGATGATCCATGCCTCCCGATTCCTTGGAAGAGGCCCCAGAGGGAACATGTGGCTCAAAATCGCTTCCCGCTCCCGGTCGCTGATGCCAAAGAGCGCTTCGCTGTTCTTTGCCGCGGCTTTGGGGTGGTAGTACGCCTGGGATTCTCCCGTGGGCGTCACCGCCTTAAAGTCGTAGGGGCAGAAGTCGTGCAGCAGGCCGGCCCTGGCGGCCGCCCGCGCATCACAGCCCAGCTTCCCGGCAATCAGCCAGGACAGGTAGGATACGTTGAGACTGTGCATGAACCGGTTGGTCCAATGGTGATGGACGTACTGGCTCAGCCGCAAAAATTCGCTGTTTGTGAGGATGTTCCACACATCCTCCAAATACTCCGGGGCGATATCCTCCGACAATTCAATATCCATCGGCTATCACTCGCTTTCATTTTCTGATAATTCCATTATGAGGGATGTGCCGGGAAATTGCAAGGGGGTGTGCGGAATTTCGTGGAAACGCCGGATCTCCGGCGTTCCGGCGCAGGGAGGACAGGCGCCGTGTCACAGCAGATGCTTTCTCAATTCCGCGCCGTCCATTGGGCTTAAATAGGCCGGGGCCACGTCGAACACGGTCTTGCAGCCCTTCTGTCCTTCCGCGGCCATGCGGTAAGCCGCACGGGCGTAAGCGACGATCACCGAGGCGGTGAACTCCGGGTTGGAGTCCAGCTTCAGGCTGTACTCGATCACATGGCTGTGCTCGCTGTCCCAGCCGGTGTGCCCGCTGCGGATTACGAAACCGCCGTGGGGAATCCCGCTGTGGTCGCGCTGCAGCTCCTCCCCGCTGATAAAATGCACCGTGGTGTCATAGTCCGCAAAGTAGTTGGGCATGTTCACGATCTCTTCCTCGATGCGCTTTAAGTCGGCTCCCTCCTCTGCCACCACGTAGCAGTCGCGGGTGTGCTTCTGGCGGGTGGTGAGCTCCGGGTTCTCCCCGGCCCGGACCGACGCTAAGGCGCTGTCCACAGGTACGGTGTACTGCCTGGCGTCCTTCACCCCCGGAATCCGGCGGATGGCATCGGAATGCCCCTGGCTCACGCCCTTGCCCCAGAAGGTGTAGTCCCTGCCCTCCGGCAGCACCGCGCCAGACAGCAGGCGGTTTAAGGAAAACATTCCCGGATCCCAGCCCACGGAAATGATGCCCACGTGGCCGCTCTCCCCGGCCGCCGCGTCCACAGCCTCGAAATGCTGCGGGATATTGGCGTGGGTGTCAAAGCTGTCCACCACGTTGAAGTGCCGGGCGAACCCGGGCGTCTGCACCGGCAGGTCGGTGGCGCTGCCGCCGCAGAGGATCATCACGTCGATCTGGTCCTTCATTCCCACAGCCGCCTCCACCGGCAGCACCTTCACGCCGGGAGTGAGAATCTTCACGCCCGCCGGATCGCGCCGGGTAAACACCGCCGCCAGCTCCATGTCCGGATTGTGCTTCACCGCGCACTCCACGCCTTTTCCCAGATTACCATAGCCTAAAATTCCGATTCTGATTGTCACGTCTCATCTTCCCTTTCTTGTGCGTTTCCTTTTGGCAAAAATTCGTAACAGCTCAGGCAGCCGATGTGAAGTTTCCCGCCATCTGAACTGTTGCAAAAATTTAAAAACAGTATAACACTGTAATGCGGTAAATTACAATGGGCGAAATGGAAAATTTTTGTGAACTGTTTTCAAACGCTTCTCAGAGGGCAGCCCGGTATCCCGCCCGCGGATCCGGCTCCCGCTCCCGAAGCAGCGCGGCCACCGCAGCCTCGTACTCTCCCGCCGACCTCGCTTTCTTGATCTTCTTTCCGTACCGGTCCGCCTCCGGGAACATACAGATCAGATAGGTCCACATTTCCTTCATTTTGAACAGCACATTGCGCTCCTCCGGGATCGCAAGGCAATAACCCTCGTACAATGCCCGGTGGAAAGCCGCCAGACGGGAGGAGGTCAGGGGCGCTTCTTCCACGCCTCTTATCCGCTCCGCCAGGGCCGGGTTGGCCAGAAGCCCGCGGCCCAGCATAACGCTTCCCACAGATGGGAACCGGGCCGCCGCGCTGCGAAATGCCTCTGCGGTAAAGACGTCCCCATTGTAGCACAGGGGCGCCCTGCTCTCCTTCACCGCGTACCCGAAGGACTCCCAGTCCGGAGTATTTTTATAAAAATCCGTCCGCAGCCTGGGGTGCACGGTCAGCTCGCGGATGGGATAGCGGTTGAAAATCTCCATCAGCTCGGGAAATTCCTCCGGCGCAGCGATACCGATCCGGGTCTTGACGGAGATTTCCAGGTCCACCTCCTGAAAAATCTGGTCCAGAAAGCGGTTTAACGCCTCCTGTCTGGCCAAAAATCCGGCCCCCTTGTACTTGGAGACCACGGTGCCGGAGGGGCAGCCCAGGTTTAAGTTCACCTCCCGGTAGCCTCTGGCCTTCATCTCCCCTGCGGCCCAGATAAAGTCCTCAGCGCGGTTGGTAAGAATCTGGGGCACCAGGGGAATCCCCTGGTTGTGCTCCGGTAAAACGTCCTTCTCCTCTTTCGCAGTAAATTTGTGGTTCTGATTGGGCGTCAAAAAAGGGGTGAAATATTTGTCCACTCCGCCGAAGCAGGCGCGGTGGGCGTTCCGGTATACGTATCCTGTCAGCCCCTCCATGGGGGCAAAATATAGGTTCATAGCGTTTTTCTCCAAACGATTGTCAGGGATCGTAAATGATCATGTGCAGCAACACCGGTTCCGCTCCGATATTTTTATAGGAATGGACGGCATCGGCCTTAAACCGTATGCTTTCCCCTTTCTCCACCTGAAAGCTCCGGCCTCCGGTGCAGATTTCAATTTTTCCTGAAAATATGGTAATAAACTCCTCGGCCCCTTTCAGATGCGGTTCCGACTCCCAATAGCTCCCCTCCTCCAGTTCCAGATAGTACACCGCGAACCTGCGGTTTTCATCATCTGGAAAAATGGAGTAATTTTTCACCTTTCCCCCGTCCTCCAGCAGCGGCTGCAGGTCCGATGTTTTAACCAGTTCATACGGGCTTTTGGGGCGCACAGTGAGCGCGTCGAAGGGCACCTTCATTCCATTTGAAATCTTCCACAGGGTGGATATGGTCGGATTGCCGCCGCCCCGCTCAATCTGCGCAAGCATGCTTTTGCTGACGCCGCTCAGCTTCGATAGCTCGTCCATGCTCAGCTTTCTCTCTTCCCGAAGCCTTTTTATATTTTTAGCGACGATTTGATTCATTTGATCCAAAAAAGCACTCCTCTCTATTGACATTATATTGCACATGTTGTATTATTATATCGCACATGTGCGATATAATATTCTTTTTGTACCATTATACAATTTCAAATCCTATTTGTAAAGAGAAACCGCGTAAGGAATGCGCGTCCATGAACTCATCAGAAAGGGGTCAGATATGTTTCATTTATACGATTTTTTAATTTACTGTTTTATCACCGCCTACACGCCGGGAGCGAATAACCTCCTCGCGATGAGCAATGCCATCCGGCTGGGTTTCCGGCGGAGCCTTCGCTTTCTCTTTGGGATTGTGGCCGGTTTTACAGCGGTTATGTTCCTCTGCACGGCCTTCAGCGCAACGCTCTATTCGCTGCTTCCGAAAGTGAAACTCGTCATGCAGATACTGGGCGCGGCCTACATGCTGTATCTGGCCCGGAAAGTCTGGAAAAGCTCCGCCGACCTGGAGACCGGAGGCGGAAAGGAAACCGGCTTCCTCTCGGGTATGGTGCTCCAGTTCGCGAATCCTAAAATCTATATCTATGCGATCACGGCGATGTCCCTGTACATACTTCCCGTATACCAAACAACGCTGTCCTTGGCCGGGTTCGCCGTCATACTCTCTCTGATCGGAGCCTCCGGTTGTTTTATATGGGCAATGTTTGGCGCCGCGTTCTGCAAATTCTTTTCCAGGCACGCCAAACCGGTCAATACCGTGATGGCCCTTCTTCTGGTCTACTGCGCCGTTGCGCTCTTTCATTAGCATCGCAATTTGCCCGCCTGCTTTTCACGGCAGACGGGCAAACATTTTTTATGGATGATTATTTGATCAGCCCGGCCATGGTCGGAAGCGCCATGCTGACCGCCGGTATGTAGGTCACTAACACCAGGCCCACCAGGATGGAGGCGTAGTACATCAACATATAGGGCATCACCTTGGCCAGGGAGGTTTTTCCCACCTTGATGGCCACGAACAGGGTGTTGCCCACCGGGGGCGTGATGTTTCCGATGCACAGGTTGTACACCAGGATCAGGCCGAACTGCACGGGGTGCATGCCAAAGGTCCTGACGATGGGCAGAAACAGCGGGGTGAAGATCAGGATGGCGGGCGTCACGTCCATAAAGGTGCCCGCGATCAGCAGGATCACGTTCATGATCAGCAGGATGATCACCGGGCTGTTGGTCATGCCCAGGAGCGCCGCGCTGATGGCCTGGGGAATCTGGGTGAAGGCCATCACCCATCCCAGGATATTGGACACGCCGATGAGGAACACGATCATTCCGCTCATCTTGGCGCTGTCTACCAGAATTTTCCAAAAGCTCTTCCAGGTAATGTTCCGGTAGCAGATGCCCAGAACCAGGGCGTAGACCACGGCGATGGCCGAGCCCTCGGTGGCGGTAAACACTCCTGCGATGATTCCGCCGATAACCACCACGATCAGGGACAGGGCGGGGATCGCCTTTAAGGTGGCGATTCCCAGCTGCTTCCAGTCAAATTTCCCCGGAGTGCCCGCATACCCCTTCTTGCGGGCAATGATCACCGCCACCACCACACAGCAGATGGCCCAGAGGATTCCCGGGATGTACCCGGCCAGAAACAGGGCGGCCACGGAGGTTCCCCCGGAGACCAGGGAGTAGGTGATGAGCGCGTTGCTGGGCGGGATCAGAAGGCCCGAGGGGGCGCTTGATCCGTTGGTTGCGGCGCAGACGGCCCGCTCATAACCCTGTTTGTCCTCCCCCTCCTGGACCATGCTGCCCACGGCCGCCGCCGCTGCGGAGGCGGAACCGGAGATCGCGCCAAACAGCGCGTTGGCGCCCACGTTGGTCACCAGCAGGGCACCGGGAAGCTTGCCTAAGATCGCCAGCACAAAGTCCACCAGCCGTTTGGCGATGCCGCCCTGGTTCATCAGGTTGCCCGCCAGTACGAAAAAGGGGATGGCTGTCAGGCTGAATTTGCTCATGCCCACAAAAGTTCTCTGGGCCGCGGTCAGCACGGACACGTCCAGCGATACCATCTGTACGATGGCGGCCAGGGCGGAAATTCCGATCGCATAGGAGATCGGGACCCCTGCGATCAACAGCACCGCCAACACAAGTATAATGATTGCCAAAGACTCCATTGCCATAATTTACGCCTCCTCCTTTTTCAGATTGTCCACCAGGCTGTCCTCCTCGCTGGTGGGCAGAACGGGGATATTTCCCTTGACGATGTCGTAGATATTCATAGCCGTGTAAACCATGTTCAGCACTCCGCACAGCGGCAGTACGATGTAGAACACGCCGATGGCAACCCCGAGGGAGGAAGTCATCTGTCCCATGGCCAGGCTGGTGATCTGGACGCCGCCGAACACCAGGATGACGGCGGAGAAGGCGAAGGCCACCAGCTCCGCAAAGATGGAAAATGCCATTTTAAGGCCGCCGGGCATCCGCTCCACGATGACCGGAATATTCATGTGTCCCCGCTCGCTGGTCACCAGGCTGGCTCCCAGCAGGGCCATCCAGGCGAACAGATAAGACACCAGTTCCTCGGACCAGGAGGAGGGATTTTGCAGCAGATACCGTGTGACAACCTGCCAGCAGGTCAGAACGACCATGGCCAAAAAGCTCAGACCCGCCAGGCCGTTCAGTAAATGTGTCAATGCGTTTCGCAACTGTTTCATCACTTGTCCCCCCCTGTCTTTGTATCCGCCGGATACTGAAGATTGTAGACCTGAATCTGATCATAGATGGGCTGCAGCGCCGGATTGTTGCCGATCACGGTCTCGTGCAGCGGCCTGCACGCCTCCACAAAGGGCTGCTGGTCCGGGTACACAAACTGCACCTGCTGGTCGTTCTGCGCCCGCTCCTTGGCGTTCTCCACGGCCTTCACCCACTCTTCCCGCTCCACCTGGTTCACCAGCTTAAAGCCCTCCTCGAACACGGCCCGGTCCTCCTCGGACAGGCTTTCCATGAAAGCGTTGTTGCCGATCAGGATGTCCGGCACCATCTGGTGCATGTCGTAGGAATAATACTTGCAGATATCGCCGTGGCCGTTGTCGGTCAGAGCCATCTCATTGTTCTCCGCCCCGTCGATGATCCCGGACTGAAGCGCCGTGTAGACGTCGCCGAAGCCCATGGGCGTGGCGGAACCGCCCAGCAGCCGCATCATCTCGATGTTGGTCGGGGACTGCTGCACGCGGATCTTAAGTCCCTTCAAATCCCCGGGCTTCTCAATGGGTTTGTTGATGGTGTAGAAGTTCCGGGTGCCGGCGTCCAGCCAGGTCACGGCCGTGAAGCCCGCCTTCTTGGTGGAATCGAAAATCGGCTCCGTCACGTCCGGGTCGTCCATGGCCTTGTGGTAGGCCTCCGGGCTGGCGAACAGATAGGGCAGATTAAAAATCTCATAGTTCTTGCTGAATGTCTCCAGTATGGCGTTGCTGGCCACACAGAAGTCGATGGCTCCGGTCTGTGTCAGCTGCACCATGTCCGTCTGGGCCCCCAAAAGCTCGCTGGGGTACACCTCCACCACGTACTTGTCCCCCAGCTTTTCATTGATAAAATCCTGAAACGCCGTGAGTGCGAGGTGGGTCGGATGGTTGGTGGACTGGTTGTGACCGATCCGGATGGTTCTCTTTTCCTGGGTGCTCCCGCAGCCGCTTAAGGTCATACACGCAAGCGCAGCGCAGCAGGCCAGTGACAATACTTTTGTCAGTTTCCTCCTCATAGTTTCATCCCTCCTGATGATTGCTTCTATCCGGTCCCGCTCCCCGGCGGAACCATTTCGATGGGGATTCTAACACAGGAAAAACGCTTTGAAAACCCTTTAAAACAAAGCTTAGCAGCATTCTAGCATATCTGGTAAAGAATTAATTTTTGCCCCAAAAAGAGGACAAAATTTTCCACGTTGCGGGATTGGGGAATGTAGATTTCCAGCATGAAATATGTTTGTTAATAGTTGATTGCGAAACAGGTATTCAATCCTGATTCCAAATAAGGAAGCCACTTTGCGAAGCAGGAGGACCTGAATAAGTGGGATGTATTCGGATAATGGCGCACATTCATAAGCCATACGTTTTATGGAGTTGGTAAGTCCTATGCAATTAAAGATTTTAACGTCCGTATGCATTCATGCTTATGAATCTTATCTGCGAGAACCACACCGATTAATTGTGTAATGCCTGCGAGGATTAGGTCGGCATGAAGTGTTTTCTCATTTTGGGTTTTACGTCCGGCCAGACAGAAGCAGTCTTTTAAGTGATTGATAGACCGCTCCACATAGGTTCTGGTTTTGTAGACCTTATTCCATTCGTCAGTCCCTCGCAGAATACCTGGATAGGCACGAAGATTTTTCTCTGGATAAATGTAAATCATTCTGCCACAGGAAGACGTGGTACATGGGTTGTCACATTTACAGAGCCGGTGATAGTTTCCAGAAGAAGGATCTTTTATCCAAACAACTTTGGGACAGACGAATTTGTATCGTGTGACGCCGCTTTTAAGCTTACAGGTTCCTTCGTATTTCATTGGAAGAGAGGGATCCTTTGGACAACAGGGAATCCCGTTTTCATCAATGGTATAGTCAAGGTTTTCAAGATGTGCCCTGGAGTTCAAAGGAATATAGGCTTTCTTGAAGTGCCTGCCATTACCAAAGGTATCCCCGGAAAGAAGTTCCTTGTACAGGCGGACCGAATCAAAGGCGGAGTCACCAAGGAAGGTGTCAGGCCGGATCAGAGGATGTGTAGCGAAAAAGTCCTGAAGAGTAGGAATCAAGAGCCTTGCGTCATGGACAGATTTGTCCTCATCAGGCGAATCGGATTTCTTAGAAATGGTAATTTCAGGATGCTTCTCAAAGAAAGCTTTGTTGTAGAAATCAATGTGCCGGATAATGCCGAGGCCATTAGTAACAATTCCTATCTTATAGGCGTAACAGAAATGCCCATCGATATAGAGCTGTTTGATCTCCGGATTGGCAGCTGAATGTGAGGGCATGGAAGCATAGGCAGCTTTATATGGATCATAAGAATCGTCAAAGCCTTTGGATTTTGCATACGCTTTTAGCTGTTTAATGATGCGGTTTGCGTATTTAGGATTGTTTTCAGTAACCCAAGCTTCTATACCAGAAGAATCGAAGATAGTCATACTGGCTTTGGAAGAGTCAATCGCCTGACAGATAGGTTCAGTGAGGTCAACAAGGCGTGAGAAAACATCTTCGAGTTCAGGAAGAAAATCCTGTTTGAAGCGGGTTATCTTAGAAGCATCGGGGACTTTGTCAAAGCCACAGAATTCTCTGAGATGTCTGGAATAATGAAGGAAAATAAGCAGTAACGAGTCAGTAGGAATAGAAAAAATACGTTGAATGATTAAGGCCCATAAAAGGGCGAACAAAGGGTATTTGCGGGTTCTGCCCGTTGATGCATAGAAACGCTTCCGGAAGGAAGCAGGGACAATTTCAATAAGGTCAATATGGGATTGGAGCAGTGACAGGAAAGCAGGTTTGTCAGATTCATAAATATCCTGGCAACATGAAAAAATATCTGCCAAAGAAAGCTGATTGTATGGTATCATATAGGTACAACTCCTTTCAGGTGGATATGGTTGATTGTTACTGGACATCTCAATTTTACCATAAACCTGTGAGGAGTTGTTTTATTTTGACAAAGAAAAAAGCCCGAATTTATGAGGGCTGTGGCGTTTCGCAAACGCCTATATGTTTGTTAAAAAAGGGAGGACGCGGTGAAATGATCCGGCAACAAGCGCCCGCAGGCTGCTCCAGCGGCCCATTGCGTTCAAAATAAGCGCCGTCCGGCGGCTGGATTTCAGCTGCCGGACGGCGCTTAAATTCTCTCGATTTACTTATATCCTAGATCAGGTTCCACCCTGCCGCCTCCCCGCCCTTTCGGGCGAGAATCCCCTCTTCTCCATGTTTCATCACGTCCTCATACTCCCCGGCCGTCAGCAGCATGACCCACAGCAGGTTCACCGGCTCGCCCATAAAATCCGGGTAGGACGGTCCGCGGTCCACCGGGCACAGGGCGGGATTCAGCAGCAGTACGGCGGCGTAGCCCGGCGCGGCCTCGCAGGGAATCGTGTGCCCGTGCCCCAGCCATCCGATCTCCCGCCAGGGAAGGGCCGCCTGGGCCGCCACGTAGCTGAGCATGGCCCGCGCCCTGCCCTCGTCCGTGCCGGGCGGAAACGCGATCCCCAGCTCGAACCGGCGGTATTTCCACGAATCCTCCTGGAAATACTGCTCTATCTTCGGCTGGGACAGCGCGCCGTTTCCCAGGGTGAAGGCGTAGCGGTTGCCGCCCTTCTCCCCGGTGACCAGCGCCCGGGGCGGGAACTGTCCGCCGTCGATGGCGAAATACTGCCGGTGGGGCCCGAAATAGTCTTCCAGCGCCGCCAGCTGTTCCCCCTGAAGCTCCTGGAAATAATCCCCCGCCATAGCCTCCCAGTAAGCGCGGCTGCGGTCTGCCCTCAAAGACAGCGCCGGAAGGGCCGTTTTCAGCTCCCAGGCAAAGGGGCCAACCCCCTTGGCAAACAGAGAGTACCCCGGGAACTTCTCTCCCGCCCAGCCTGGAATCGCCGCAATCATCCGCCCGCCCTCGAAGAGAAAGGCAGCGTCCCCCTCCTCGAACCAGACGACGGACAGCCTGTCCCGATCCAGCTCTATGCCCCCGGGATCGTGGTCCACGTATTCCAGCGGCATCCGGGGCGCTTCCCCGCTGTCCATGGCGGCGTAATCCATCTCTTCCATGGCAGGCCGGCGGTTGCACACCCAGCAGCTTCTGATCTCCGCCATCTCCGTGCCCGGATAGACCCAGAGATAGAAATAGACTGTGCTGTCATTGGCTTCCACAAACGCCTGCATGTTGCAGAGCGGGGACCATTGCTCCAACAATGTTTCCGTGTCGTTCATGTGATACATCCTCCCTCTGTTTTACTGCGGGTTCCGGCCGCGGTCACAGGTCAAAAAGCTCCTGCAAAACGGCCAGAATCCCCTCGTGATCATTGTCCGGGGCTGTATGGGCCACGCGCTCCCGCACTTCCGCGGGGGCGTTGGCCATGGCGTAGCCTCTTCCTGCGGCCTGGAGCATTCCCACGTCGTTTAAGCCGTCTCCAAAAGCGATGGATTCCTCAACCGGGATGCCCAGCTTGGAGCAGAGCATACGGATTCCGGCGGATTTCATCACGGTCCCGTCCATAACCTCCAGATACTCCGGCTTGGATGCGCCCAGAGACAGCTGGGGATATACCTGGTGAATGCGCTCCTGGGCGCTGCGGATTTCCTCCGGCTCCCCCATCAGCAGAAATTTGTGCACGCCGCCCATGGCAGCAAACTGCTCGGCCACAGTCCCCACGGACGCCTTCAGGCCGGTGATGGCTTCCTCTCCCCGCACCCAGGGATTCCGGTCGTCATCCACCACCCACAAACTGCCCCCGTAAGTATTGCAGCAGAGCTGTGGAAATTCACGGTCGAACATGTCCTTGAGCGCAACCGCAAGCTCCAGACCGATTTTTTTCTCCGAGAGCACATTTCCCTCTGCATCCTGTATCAGGCCGCCGCTGAAACTCACCATCGGCGCATGATTCCCCAGCTCCCGCTTAATCGGCTCCATCCCCTCCGGGCTGCGCGCCGAGATCAGCACAAACGGAATCCCCCGCTGTTCCAGCTCAAGGATCGCTTCCCTGGTCTTTACCGGCACCCGGTTTTGGCTGTCCAGCAGCGTCCCGTCGATATCGCTGAATACGATTTTAAAATGTCCTGTCATCACCTGTCCTCCTTCTGCCCGTCGCGTTTGTCCCCCGCTCCGGCCATGTGTCCTATCTATCTTACCATCACCGCGGTGTTTTGCAAAGTAAAAAGTGGTATCTGCGCACCCATCTGCGCGCTCCACGCTCTTCAAAAAACAGATTGCAGTTTCTCCCCGCAGCTTCTATAATAAACCTATGTAACCGTGCGGTTCCCTCACCGCCACGA
This sequence comes from Enterocloster lavalensis, assembly GCF_046603895.1. NCBI lineage: Bacteria > Bacillati > Bacillota > Clostridia > Lachnospirales > Lachnospiraceae > Enterocloster > Enterocloster lavalensis. The sequence goes on along the minus strand of NZ_CP176637.1, from coordinate 5,274,720 downwards.
AACGAGACGTTAGAAAATGGAGAATTCACAGATGAGCAGCTTTCTAGTGGCGGTAAACGCCGTCGTCCCCTTCCTGATCTACATTTCCTTCGGCTACGGAGTCCGGCGCAGCGGCCTGGCCGACGAGACCTTCCTCGGCCGGTTGAACCAACTGGTATTTAAGGCATTTTTTCCCATCCTGATGTTCAACAATCTGTACAAAATCGAGACCGGTTTTACGTTAAACCCAAAGCTGGTGGTATTTGCCGTCGCCGGTATTCTGATCCTGCAGGTTGTCCTGCTCCTTACCGTCCCCCGGCTGGTCCGGGAAAATCCCAAACGCGGCGTGATTATCCAGGCCATCTACCGCAGCAACTTCGTGCTCTTTGGCATTCCCCTGACCGCCAGCATCTACGGCGCGGGAGGAACCACCCTGGCGTCCATGATGATCGCCATCGTCATTCCCATCTACAACGTGACCGCAGTGTTCATTTTGGAGCTCTTCCGCGGCGGAAAGCCACGCCCTGCGGTTCTGCTGAAAAATGTGTGCACAAACCCGCTGATTCTGGGCGCTGCCGCGGGATTTGTGGCCTTTATTCTGGGGCTGCGCCTGCCCGCCTGTGTGGAGAAGCCCGTGGGGCAGTTTGCGGACCTGACCACCCCCTTAGCCCTCTTCGTGCTGGGCGGCACCATGCATTTTTCCTCCATCCGCGGCAATGCCAGGTATCTGGTGCCTGCGCTGGCGGTCAAACTGGTGCTGCTGCCCGCCGTGATCTTCGCCCTGGCGCTGGCTTTGGGTTTTGACAGCCTGGAGCGCTTCGTCCTCTTCACCATGTTCGCCACCCCCATCGCCGCCTCCTCCTACTCCATGGCGGAAAATATGGGCGGAGACGGCGAGCTGGCCGGCGAGTTCGTGGTTTTGAGCACCGCGGTATCCGTGATCACAATCTTTTTGTGGGTGTTTGTTCTCAGGGAAATGGGACTGGTCGGCTGACCGGTCCTTTTTTAAGCTTCCCCCTCCTCCAGCTCCCCGGCATAAGGGTTCACATGGACCATGCAGTGTTTGACCTGTGGAAATTCCGCCTCGATGGCGTCGTGCACCTGGTGGGCGATGCCGTGGGCCTGGTCCAAACGCAGGGACGGGTCCGCGGAAATCTCAATGTCCACATAAACCCGCGGCCCGAACATGCGGGTGCGGATATCGTCGACGCCCAGAACCGGTTCCGTCTCCAGCGCCACCCTGCGCATGGCCTCCACCGTCCCGTCATCGCAGGATTTATCCACCATCCGGTCCACCGCGTCCCGGAAAATCCCCGCCGCGGCCTTCACAATAAAGATGCAGATCACCAGGCTGGCCACCGGGTCCAACACCGCGATCCCCATCCTGGCCCCGGCGATTCCCACCAGGGCGCCCACGGAGGAAAGGGCGTCCGAGCGATGATGCCAAGCGTCCGCCATCAGCGCCTGAGAATCGATCTTCCTGGCCGCAGCCCTGGTATACCAGTACATCCACTCTTTCACCACAATGGATACCACCGCCGCAATCAATGCCAGCCGCCCCGGAACCGCCAGACCGCCCGCGCGCTGGACCACAACGGTTTTCACCGCCTCGATGCCCACTCCCGCCCCGGTGGCAAACAGCACCGCGGCCAGCAGGACGGCGGCCACACATTCCATTCGCTCGTGGCCGTAGGGGTGTTCCTTGTCGGACTGGCGGTCCGCCATCGCCACCCCGGCCATCACAATCAAGGTGCTGAGCACATCCGAAGCCGTGTGAATCCCGTCGGAAATCATGGCTCCGGAATGCGCGGCCACGCCCGCGAACAGCTTAAACGCGGACAGCACAAGATTGACCGCTATGCTGACCCGCGACACATACATGGCAGTCTGCCTTCCGCTTCGAATTTTCCGTTTCCTTCCAATTAAGTTCATCCAATCTCCCTCCCAACGTCAAGTTCCGCCGCTTTTTCGCAGAAATACAGCAGTTTACAGGTGCAAAAAGGCATCCGCGGAACAATCAAAAAAACCATTGTCCCGCAGATGCCGCCTGATCCACCTGCTGCCGCTTATGCGGCCCGGCCCGCGCGCTGCCGCCCGCGGCCTGTTTCCTTTATGCCATTACGATTCCTCAGCGCGCCGGCTGATTCTGTAATTCATTCTATGACGGAAGGGCGCGTCCGGTTCCGGCCCGGAGCTCCATTTTGCAAAAATCGCAAAAAACGCGCTGTCCGAGCGTTTTGTATGCTCAGACAACGCGTGGTTGCGGCCTATCGTTCACAGCCCGTTGTTGCGGATTACATTCTGGTACCAGTAAAAGCTGTCCTTGGGAATCCTGCGCAGGTCCCGCAGCTCCCGGTCGTCGCGGTTCACATAGATCAGGCCGTAACGCTTTTTGAAGCCCTGGTGGGAGCTCAAAAGGTCCATGACGGACCAGGGACAGTATCCGAAGAGCTCCACCCCGTCCGCGATGGCGTCCGCGCAGGCATTTATATGGCTCTTCAAATAGGCGATCCGGCCGGGATCGTGCACCTGTCCGTCCGCGCTCAGCACGTCGGCGGCACCCAGACCGTTTTCCGTGATGATCATGGGCAGGCGGTATTTCCGGTAATACTCGTTGAGCACCAGACGCAGCCCCATAGGATCGATCTGCGCGCCGTACTCGCTGGCCTCCAGAAAGGGATTTCGCTCGTCCCGGAAATATCCGAACTGATCGAAATCCACCTCGTTGCCCCGGAACTGCCGTTGTCCAGCCGGGTGGGACGGATCGGACGGAAGGTAGGAGGCGCACAGGGTCCGGTAGTAGTTTACCCCCAGATAGTCGATCCTTGCGCCTGCAAGCAGCGCCCCGTCCCCGGACCTGGTCTCCGGCATGATATTCCGCTCCTGGAGATAGCGCAGGTAATAACCCGGATAACGCCCGGCCGTGTACATTTCCAGGGCATACTCCGTCTTGAACCGGTCGTTGCTGCGGGCGGCCCACACATCCCTGGGATCCGGGGTGGCGGGGTAGGTGCAGGTGGAGGATATGGCCGGACCCACAAACGCGCCGGGCGCCAGCTCCCGGCAGGCCCGGACGGCCAGGGCGTGGGCCAAAAACATGTGGTAGTCCATCTGCGCCCGCTGCCGGTCCGCCTCCCAGGGATCCTCTGCCCGGATATTCATGCGCTCGTCCACCCGGATCATCAGATTCTGCTCATTGTGCACCTGCCAGTATTTCACCCGGTTCCCGTAACGCGCAAAACAGATTCTCGCATACCGCTCAAAGGCGTGGACGCATTCCCGGCTCTCCCAGCCATTGTATTGCTCCACCAGGCGGTAGGGAAGGTCAAAATGGTACAACGTCACAAGTGGTTCGATGCCGTGATATTTCAGCCGGTCGATGACCTGGTCGTAGAATTCCAGTCCGGCCTCATTGACCGGGCCGTCCCCGTCGGGAATAATCCTGGCCCAGGACAGGGAAAACCGGTACGCCTTCAGCCCCAGCCGGGCGAATAACTCAATATCCTCCTGAAACCGGTGGTAAAAGTCGCTGGCCACCCGGGTGTCCGCCTGGAGATGGGCGCGCTTTGCGGCATTGACGTCCGCCACCGTCGGCCCCTTGCCATCCTCCTCCGCCGCGCCTTCGATCTGAAAGGCCGAGGAGGACGCGCCCCACAGGAAATGTTCCGGAAATTTTCGTACCTTATATTCTGTCACCATCTGCCCTCTCATTCTCCATTTTGTTCCCGGTCTGAGGCCGGCAGTTCCTCAAATCCCACCAGGTAGGTGAGCGCTGCCGCCCCGAAAAAGGCCGCTCCGATGCCCGCCAGGTAAAAAGCGAACCTCGTCATGCCGTAGGCCGCGTAGGTAAAGACCGTCAGCACGCCGTTGTTGGCAAAAGCGTCGCCGTAGACATTTCCGATTCCCATGACCGCGCCGCCCACCGCCCCGCAGATCACCGCGCAGACCATGGGCTTTTTTAACCGCAGGTTGCAGCCGTAGATCGCAGGCTCGGTCACGCCCACCACCGAGGCGGTCAGGGCGGCGGAGGCTGCGATCTGTCTCAGCTCCCGGTTTCCGGTTTTCAGGCATACCCCCAGGGCAGCCCCGCCCTGGGCGAAATTGGCCGCACCGGCAAACGCCAGCAGGTTCTGCCGCCCGTTCACCGCCACATCATTGAGCCCGATGGGAAGCAGCGCCCGGTGCGCTCCGAAAATGACGCAGACGCCCCAGAGCCCGCCCACCAGCGCGCCGCCCAGAACCGTGCTGAAGCCCATCATCGTGTCGTAGAGATGCTGGATCCCGTTGCCCACGTAAATTCCCACAGGTCCCAAAACCACCAGGGTGAGCGGCAGAATCCCAAGCAGCTCCAGCCCGGGCACCGCAATCAGCCGGACGATCTCCGGGATGACACGGGTGAGCCACCGCTCCAGAACCGCCATGCACAAAATAGCAAGGATGATGGGGATAACGGACTCCGTGTAGGAGAACACCTTGGCCGAGGAACCGATCTGCCAGGCGTTTTTCAGCACCGGCAGGCCGAAAATGGTGGTGACCTGCTCCGTGTTCTGGATCAGCGCATCCATCTGTGGATACACCAGCGAGGCGCCCACCACCATGGCCATCACCCGGTTGCAGCGGAAAGCCTTTGCGCAGGTCATTGCCAGGAAAATGGGCATAAAATAGAAAATCACCTGGCTGGCCGCGTTCAAAATCACGTAGGTGTCCGTGGCCGCCAGATCGATGCCGTAGCGCTCCAGCAAAAGCCGCGTCGCAGTCAGCAGCCCTTTGATCAGCCCCGACGCCGCGATGGCCGGGATCAGGGGCGTGAAAATTTCCGCCACTTTCTGCAGAATCAGATCCCCGATGGGGCGTCGGGGGGAAGTGGGGACTGCGCCCGACGGCGCCCCACCTCCACTTCTCTTCTCCCTCAGTATATCTTCCAATTCCTGGTAAATCCCCTGCACCTTTGTGCCGCAGACCACCTGGTACTGACCGCCCGCTCTGACCACGGAAATGACGCCCTCCGCCCGGCTCACCTCCTCGTCCTTTGGAATGCGTTCATCCTTCAGGACAAAGCGCAGGCGCGTAAAACAATGGGTGACCTCCTTAACATTGTCCGCGCCTCCCACAAGGTTTAAAATTGTCTCTGCCACTCTTCTCTTATCCATATCGGACATCACCTGACCTTTTGCATATCATGCCGTTCGTATTGTGGACGTTGCCCATTTTATTCCGCCAGGGCCCGAACCGGGGTTCCCAGGTCCATGCTGACCATCAGCGCCCGGTTGACGCGCAGCAGATCGGAGAAATCCAAATGGCCTATGTAGTCCCGCAGTCTGCTTTTATCAATGGTGCGCACCTGTTCCAGCAGGATCATGGAATCCTTCTGCAGCCCGTACCGGCTCTGCTCGATCAGCACGTGAGTTGGCAGATTGTGCTTGTCCATACGGCTGGTAATCGCCGCCACAATCACGGTGGGGCTGAATTTGTTGCCCACATTGTTCTGAATAACCAGAACGGGCCGCACGCCTCCCTGTTCGCTTCCCACCACCGGGGAGAGGTCTGCAAAATAAATGTCGCCTTTATATAATAATTTCATGAATATTCCTCCTCCTGCACCGCGCGCCCGGGCCAACGCCTGCCTGCGCGCCTGCAATCAATTCCTATCCTTGATTCTCTCCGGCTTTTTCCATTTTATTCAGGCCCGGGCGATTCTTTTTTGCGGCGGCGCTCGTGGTGGGGCGGCATCCAAAAAAGCCGCCGATGTCTCCATCAGCGGCTCGTCCAACGCCTGAACTATTTTCCTTATTCTTCCAACTCTCTATGTTTCCGTTCCCGCTTCACCTTGTACATCGCCGTGTCTGCGCACTTGAGCAGGCTCGCGTAGTCCTCCCCGTCCTCGGGATAAAAGGCACAGCCCGCGGAAAAACGCACCGGAATGGGCTCCCCGCCGGTCAGTTCCGCCGTCTCCACATTCATCACATTGCGAAGCCGTTCGATCAGCGTTTCCAGCTCCTCCCGGTTGGCGCAGCCGTACAGGAACGCAGCAAATTCGTCCCCGCTTAGGCGGGCCAGAACGCTCTTCTCGCTGCAGACGGACCTGAAAATCCTCGCCACGCCCTGCAGATAGCGGTCCCCGTTCTGGTGCCCGAACCGGTCGTTGACCTGCTTGAGATTGTCCGCATCCGCCATGAGCATCGCACAGGCCCCCAGCTCGTTGGGGTTGCCGAACAGCTCCTCCATGCGCCGGTAAAACGCCCGCCGGTTGTACAGGCCGGTGAGCAGATCGATGTCCCGCTCCTGCTCGATCCGCCTGCGCTCCCGGATATCCTCCGTCACATCCACGATCAGTCCCAAAACGCTGTACTCCCGGAAATACGTCTCCAGGCGGACAAACCGCTCCGGCTCTCCGGGCAGGACGTACACACCCTTCTCCTCGTTCAGCGGGTTCTGCCGTATGGCTTCCAGATGTTCCTCAAACAGAGCGTGATCGGCAAACAGCTGTGTTGCCTCATCCCCGGCCAGCCCCAGGATTCCGGCCACCCTGCTGGTGACCATCACCCGCCTCATCCTCTGGTTGTATTCATAAACTCCGATGGGCACCTGGGCCACGTCCAGAATCTGCGACAGCTTGTTGGTATTGTCCCGAATACTGCGCACCATCAGATTGATGCGCCCGCTGAGCTCCGAGAACTCCGGCGTGCTGTCCTCCTCCACCGTGGTCTCCAGATTGCCGACGGTGATCTCCGTCAGCTTCCGGTTGATGGAGGAAATCCCGTCCACAATGTATCGGTCAATGTAGTTGGAGATGGAGACGATCATCAGCAGCGCCACCAGCACCAGATACAGTGCCACCAGGGCGGTACTCCGGTTTACCCCGCGGTACAGCGAAACGCTGCTCCGCGCCATCCCCAAAATCACCGAGCCGGACGGCGCGAACACGCAGTAGCTGTCCACCCCGTCAAGCTCCGCCCGCACTCCCTTTCGGCTGCTCAGAACCTGTTCCGGTCCCAGGCCCACATCCTCTAATTCTTTTCCCACAAGCGCATCCTGGGTGGCTCCCAGAATCCGAAAATTCTCCGGGTCCACGGCAAAAATCACAGACCCGTTCTCCACTGTCACCAAAGAGAAAATGTAGGACAGCTCGTTCTTCTTCATGGCCTCCAGCACGCGGGTGGGCTCCAGGCCGATCTGCACGATCCCCTGCCCGTCCGGCCTCCAAACCGCCGCGTACTGCATGAGCTTGCTCTCCGCGGTGTTGGGCGTGATATCCTGGCACAGCTCCAGGCTGCGGTCCGTCAGCATGGGCAGAAAAAAGCGCATCTGCTCGCCGGAATTAAAATTGTAGCCGTAATACTTTGGCTCGGAACCCGCGTACAGATTACCCTGGGTGTCAAAGAGGTGCAGTTCGTCCACCTGCAGCAGGCCGGCGATCTTCTTCATCTCCGCCTGATCCGGGATCACCTCCGGGTGGCTCTGTAAAATGTAGGCCGCCGCCTTGGCCCTTATAAAGCAGTCCTGCTTCAACTCCTGCCTGGCCCTGGCCGTATCCTGCTCGTTCTGGTCCAGAATCCGCTCAATCTGCTTAAAATTGTCCAGCGCTTCCTCATACATTCCCCTCCGGGCGCTCTGAATCTGCACAAAATAATTCAGGAACAGGGTCAGCAGCATGGCGGTCAGAATCACCATACACAGCCGTCTGCGAATCATCCGCTTCATCCCGCTTCCCCCTTTCGCTCCGCCCAGCCGCTGCCGGCGGAATTTTCCCAAATTCCCGCCGCTCACCGTCGGCTGTTCTGTCTCTATTATAAATGTCCCACAGCCCAAAGGGAAGGAAAAATTTCCCTCTTTCGAAAATCTTATGGATTCTGCGGATGACGGGCGGGCAAAAATGCGTTATAATCAAGGAAACGTATCTCTTATCGACAGCCTGCGGCTGACGACAAGGTATAATCAAGGAAACGTATCTCTTATCGACAGCCTACGGCTGACGACAAGGTATAATCAAGGAAACGCATCTCTTATCGACAGCCTGCGGCTGACGACAAGGTATAATCAAGGAAACGTATCTCTGCGAAAACAGAGACAGACTTAAATAACAATATTGACGGGGAATAGCCATGGATTTAATCAATCAATTTATTGAAAATTATAAACGAAAACTGAATTTTTATGAGGCAGCGGGACGGCTTGCGGCGAAACAGCTGGAAGCTTCCCTTCAGTCCGCCGGTATCCGGGCCATGGTGACCTCCCGGCCCAAGGCGCCCGGCCGCCTCAAAAGCAAGGTTCTGATCCGGAATTCCAGAAGAGCCGTGCCTTATAAAAATATGCGTGAGATATATGAGGATATCGCCGACCTTTCCGGTGTCCGCGTGTCCCTGTATTTCCCGGGCGACCGCGACAAGACGGACAGTCTGGTCTGCGACCTGTTCACGGTTCTGGAGACCAAACAGTTCCCGGAGCAGTCCAAGCCGCCCACCTACAACAAGCGCTTTTCCGGTTACTGGGCCAACCACTATCGCGCCCGCATGCGGGAGGACTCCCTTGAACCCTCCCAGAAAAAGTACGCCGAGGCACGCATCGAGATTCAGGTGGCTTCCGTTCTCATGCACGCCTGGTCCGAGGTGGAGCACGACCTGGTGTACAAGCCCCTTCAGGGCACCCTCTCCGACGAGGAGCTGGCGATCCTGGACGAGCTGAACGGCCTGGTGCTGGCCGGAGAGATCGCCCTGGAACGCCTTCAGAGCGCAGGCAACGAGCGGGTGCGCAACAAAAACGCCGCCTTTTCCAGCCAGTATGAGCTGGCCTCCTACCTGTACAATTATCTGAGCAACAATTTCCGACCCGAGGACATCGAGCTGCGCATGGGGAACATCGAGCTGCTGTTCCGCCTGATCAGCCGCCTTAAGATGAACACGGTCAAGGAGATCCAGCCCGTCCTCAAATCCGTGAAATTCGAGAAGGACCGCCGCAACATTTCCCAGCAGATCGTCGATCAGATCATCACCGGAAATGAAAAGCGCTACGCCATTTACCAGGAACTGCGGGACGGACGGGAGGGCGGAGGCGAGGACAGCCGCCAGGCCGCCAGCTATTTCTTCAGCCAGTGGGTGCCTTTGGAGCGCATGCTCAACCGCATCTCCAACCGGAATTCCCAGAAGCTGCGGGGCGCCTTCAACATCAACACCTTGAACCGGATGAACGTGCTGGACAAGGACTGCCTAAACCGCATCGTTTCCCTGCGAAAAAGCCGCAACATGCTGATCCACGACATCGAGGTGCCGGAGGCCGACTTCATCACCAAACAGGGGGACGAGGCCAGGGAGCTGCTGGAAAAGCTGGGAGAACAATTCCCTTCCTGAGACTGAATTCCAATACCGCATAACCAAAGAAACGGCCGGGCACATGGATCGTGTGCCCAGCCTACACCGCCTTTTCCACCCGGTAAACCGTGTAGCCCGCCGTTTTCACCGCCGCCTTCAACTCCTGCTCGCCGTACTCCCGTTTCATGCGCACATCGGCCTGCTCTTCCCCCAAATCCACCTGGGCCCACACGCCCTCCAGTGCATTTAAGGCGTTCTCCACCCGGGCCGCGCAGCTGCCGCAGGACATTCCATCCACTTTCAGCAGCACCCGGTAAGGGTAGTGGGACTTGTCCCGGTCCTTCACCCGGTTGAGCTTCACCCCCGGCCGGGCGGAAACGCCGCAGCAGCCGGAGGTGAGGCGCTTTAAATAGCTCCTCAGTCCGAACACAATCATGATAATGAGCAGTAAACACAGAATCGCAGTTGACATTGAGATCCTCCTTTTCACATATAGGCGCCGTGTGACAGCGGCAATGTATTTCCGGATAAAACTTGCGGATTGCTGGCCGGAATGGATTGGCAGACGGCGGCCCGGTTTCGTTAGGAAAAGCTAACCTCTGCCGATAAAAAAAGCGGCAGGGGATTTTATTGGCCGGCTCTCCCGGTTCTGTTTTCAGGTTAGCATTGATTAACCTGATTGTCAATCGCTTTTTCCGATCCATGAATAGATCTTCTGTCGAAATATCGATACCGGGTGGGGTGTACAGATTGGAAGGGGCCGCCGCATTGCGCAACGTCCCCTCCCATCCACACGATCCCGCTCAACCGTCAACGTTTTTATCTACGCCTCATCTTCCGGAATCCGCTCAAACACGGACGCCGGCTGTTTGCATCTCGGGCAGGTAAAATCCTCAGGCAGCGGCCCTTCATGTATGTAACCGCACACCGTACAGCGCCAGCGCTCCGGCCGGGCCTCAGGCTCCCCGTCCCTGGAGGACTCTGTCTCCGGCTCCTCCTCGTTGGCGGGCAGCAGCTCCAGCAGGCGTTTGACCGCCTCCACGGGAACATCGGCGTAGACCGGGTGATCCAGCAGAGACCGCAGGAAACGGTTGGCGTTTCCGCTCTGAGGCAGCATGTATCCCGCCTCCCGCAGAATGTCCTCGGCCATCAGCCGGTTGGATTTCTCCAGAGCCCGGGCCAACTGGTCCAGCGCCGGGTTGTGGGTGGATTGTCCCAGTTCCCGGGCTACGGCCTCCTGGGCCGTCTTGCTGCCGGAAAGCGCGTTCAGTTTGTTTAAAACCGCGGCTTCCTTGGGCTGCTGAGGCGGCATATCCACCGGAACCATGGAGATCGCCTTGGAGGGACAGGACTCGGCGCAGGCGCCGCAGCCGATGCATTTCTCACGGTCAATGATGCTGTTCTCCGTGTCCGCAGCCCCTGTGGGGCAGACATACAGGCACAGGCAGTCCTTGGTACAAAGGCGCAGGTTGCGCATGGCAAATTTCTTCATCATTTTATGCCCTCCTTTCGATCTGACTGAACTTCCAGCCCGGAACCTTACACACAGGGCAGAGCTCCGGCGGATTGTCGCCTACATAGACGAAGCCGCAGATATCGCACACATAGAGATTGGTGTGCTCCAGCATGGCTTCCCCCTCTTTCTCCCAGCGCTTCAAAAGGGCATCCAGAATCCTTGTGACCTTCCCGCTCCACACCAGCGCCCGCTGCGCGCCCCGGTCCCCATTTTCCTTTGCCGCGGCCTCAGCCTGCGGAAAGCCCACGTTTAAATCCCGGCCGACCCGCTCTAAAAGTCCGGAGAGCTCCGCGCTCTCAGGCACGGGCGTCTTTGCCTTGAAGTAATCCGCCAGCTGCGTGAACAACGCCGACTCCTCCGCCCGGTACTGCTTCTCACAGCCCCTGGCCAGATTGGAACACAGCGCCGACAGCTCCCCGGCGGAGAGCTCCCGCAGCTCCTCGTCCCCGCTGCCATCCTCCGGCTCACGCGCCTCTTCTCCGCCGTCCCGTTCGCTCACCGCTTCCGGCCCCGCCGCCTTCACAGTCCCATTTTCCGACTTTTTTTGCGGCTCCACCGGATTGAACAGATCTTTGGAAGCGCCGCAGAGCGGACAGACCCATCCCTCCGGCAAATCCTCCCACCGGGTTCCCGGCCCAATTCCCGCCGCCGGTATTCCCGCCGCCTCATCGTAGACATATCCGCAAATCGAACAGACATACTTTTTCACCTTGTGACCTCCTTCATGCAAAATGTACCACTCCATCAGTTGCTTATGGGAGAAGTATAGCAGAAGCAGACAAAATGTTCTGTAACTTGGTCACAAAATTAATAATAATTACTATTTCTATTTATCCCGGCATCTCCTACGCGATGAACGCCTCCGGCATTTTCTCTGTATTCCAGCTCTGGGCGTATGGCCCGATGTCCTCAGGAGCGACCGCGGTGTTAATCAAACGCTTCATCTGAATCCACCTCTGCCCTGAGCCCTATTTGCCCTCTATTTTTTTAACCGTAAATCCCGTCTTTGCGTAAATCAAATCGATGATCGGCGTGATATAATTCAAAAAACAGTACGGTATAAACGCAAGCGGAGACACGCCCAGCATCTGGGACGCATAGATGGCGTTGGAATTCCATGGAATCAGCACGGCCCCGAAGGTGCCCGCATCCTCCAGCGTCCGGGAAAGGTTCTCCGGCGCGATCCGGTTCGCCACAAAAATGTCCTTCATCAAAGTCGCGGTCACGATGGAGGCGAACAGCATGGAGGAGCCGATGGCGTTGGTCACGTAGGTGAGCGCCGCCGTGCAGGCGATGATTTTGAAGGTGGAATTGCCGCATTTTTTGATCAGCGGATTCACCAGCACGCTGAGCACGCCCGTCTTGTCCAGCATTCCCGAGATACAGAGCGCCAGGAAAATCGCCAGAAATGCGCTCATCATGCTCATAATACCGCCACGGTTCAGCAGGATGTCCACAAACTCGCTTCCCGTGCTGATCACAAAGCCGTTTACCATAAAATCCAGCAGCGTTTTAAGCGCCACCTGCTGGTGAAACACCGCCACGAACATACCGGAAATGGTTCCGATCATCAGCGCGATAATGCTCGGCGTGTTTTTCACCAGCAGAATCAGCACGATTCCGATGGGCAGAAACTCCAACCAGGTAAAATTGTAAAACTGGGTAAATGTGGCCATGATCTGGTTCGCAGTGCTGGTGTCATAGACCCCGGAAATGTTGCGCAGGCCCAGAATCACGAACAGTACCGCCGTGATGGCGTAGGCCGGCACCGTGGTCCAGAGCATGTGCTTCACGTGGGTCATCACGTCCGTTCCCGACACCGACGCAGCCAGAATGGTGCTGTCCGACAATGGGGACATTTTATCTCCAAAGTATGCGCCGCAGATGATAGCGCCCGCCGTCATGGGCGATGGAATACCCATGGCGTTTCCAATCCCGATCAGCGCCAGGCCCACGGTCCCCAGGGTTCCCCAGGAGGTGCCGGTGGCCAGGGAGGTGAAGGACGCCAGAATCAGCGCCGACAACAGGAATATTTTCGGGGAAATGAACTTGAGCCCCAGATAGATGATCATGGGGATGGTCCCGCTGGCGATCCACACCGCGATCATGGCTCCGATCACGATGAGCACCACATTGGGCTCAAAGGAGGCCACGGCCATATCCCAGGCCATGTCCTGCAATTCCCCGTATTTGTAACCCAGACGCATGAGCAGCGGAACCACCACGATCCAGGAAAGTAAAAACATCATTTCCAGCGGGGCCTCGAAAAAAATCAGGCCGAACGCCACAAATCCGAACACGCATCCCGTTACCAGTGCAGCGTATCCGATCGACACCGGATACTTGAAATTCTTTGACAGGAGCTTATCGCTCTGTGCCTGCTCCTCCGCCTCGGAAATCTTAATATCTCGATCTACCATTACCCTTCTCCTTTTCCGCCGGGCAGGCTCCCATTGTCCCGCCCGGTGGCTGTCACGTATTTTGTATCTGTGGACGGCTCTTATTTAGGCCGCTTTTCGCTGGCTTTCTTCATGCACTCCAGCGCCTTCTCCAGAACCGCGGTCTGGGTGGCGACGTTCAGGCGGATAAATCCCATACCGGGCTTCCCGTAGTTGGCCCCGTTGTTCAGCTTCACGCCCGCGTCCTGGAACAGGTGCACCAGCTCAAAGGGCGTCAGGTTCCAGGCCCTGAAGTCGATCCACAGAAGGTAGCTGGCCTCCGGCTCGATCACCTTCACCTCAGGCATGTTCTTTGCGATAAAGGATTTCACCAGTTCAATATTGTTCCTGAAATACTCGTTCTGCTGGTCCACATAGTATTCGCACTCGTTGTACGCCGTGATCAGGGCCTCGATGCCCACGTAGTTGTAGTCGAAATGATAGTCGTCGTACACCACGTTATACTAATCTCTGAGCGCCTTGTTTTTGATCACCACATAGGCGGAGTAGAAGCAGGCCAGGTTGAAGGTCTTGCTGGGGGAGCCCATGACGATCACGTTATCCCCGATCTCCTCCGACAGTGAAAAATAGGGGATGTGTCTGTGGGGCGCGTACACGATATCGCCGTGAATCTCATCGCTGACGATCAGGGTGTTGTTCTTCTTACAGATCTCGTACATGCGCATAAGCTCGTCCCTGGTCCACACGCGTCCCACGGGGTTTGCGGGGTTACACACCAGCAGGATGCGCACCCGGGGATCGGAGGTTTTCTTCTCCAAATCTTCAAAATCAATCTCATATCGCCCGTCCTTCAAGATCAGGTCGTTGGTCTCCACAAAACGTCCCGCGCCCTGAATGACCACGTTGAAGGTGTTGTAAACCGGGGGCTGCAAAAGGATCTTGTCGCCAGGCCGGGTGTAGGCGTTTAAAATCATCCACAGCGCGCCGGTCATCAGGCCCTGGGAGTGGCGGACCGCCTCCGGCTCCAGGGCGATGCCGTAGCGCTTCCGATACCAGCCGCAGACCGCGTCCGCAAAACGGCGCTGGGGCAGGTAGCCGTAGGCGAACACGCCGAAGTCCACCCGCTCGCGCACCGCGTCGATCACTTCCCGGGGCGCTTTGAAATCGGTGTCCGCAACGCCCAGGGGAATGTATTTCCCGCTCTCGCCCTCGTAGTCCCACTTGAAGGAATCGGTGTTGACGCGGTTGATTGGTTCGTCAAAATTATGTACACAGCTCATATTATTTACCTTCTCTTTCTTCGATCTATTTTCAGTTTGATTTAATTTTCTTTTTCATATGGGCCAGCAGGAAGCAGCAGCCCACGCCAAGCACCGCAAATACCATCATGGCGATGAAAATATAGCGGTAGCCCTGGATGCCCGGATACGCGTCCATAAAGTAGCCGTACAGGGTGAAAATGAACAGGTCGGGGGTATTTCCCACGATGGAGAGAATACCGGCGGCCGTGCCGGACATCACGATGGGGATCTGGATCTCGTCGGTGGTGGCGTAATAGGTTCCGCGGATGGTCATCATAACCGCCGCCAGCACCAGCATAAGTCCCACTACCACCACGATTCCCATGGTTGTGGGGATCACCAGGTAAATTCCGGTCAGGATCGTGCCCAGGGTCAGGGCGATCTTTAAATAGTTGATGGAGGATCCCATCTTGTCGGCGATCATACCGCCGATCGGAGCCGCGATAAAGGCGATCAGGTACTGGCGGACGATGTTTACCGCAACGCCCATGCTGACGGACATGCCGCAAATCTCGGTCAGATAGGATGAAAAATAGCTCAGGCCGTTATAGAAGGAATACCCGAAGAATACGATTCCGCCCGCAACCCACACTCTGGGAAGCTTGGCCACGTGTACCAGTCCGTCCAGGGCCTCCTTGGCGTTTACCTTGCCCTCCACGTCATTTTTCTCGATCAGGAAAAAGCAGACGACGCCCAGGCCGCACAGCGCGATGGCGTAGAAAATCATGGTGGCGCGCAGGCCCATTCTGCCCTCGCCGAAGTTGGTGAACATCCACAGCGCTGCGAAGGAAATGATGGTGGCGAACAGCCCGCGTCCACCTTCCAGCAGTCCGAACATCCGCCCTTGTTCCTCAGCGGTTCCGATCATACGGGTGCCCTTGATCATGGCTTCCCAGAACAATAGTGTTATGGTGATTCCCATGACCGCCTGTATGATCAGCACACTGGTAAACGGCGGATAGGTGGCAAGCCAGAAGCCGCACAGGCCGGTGGAAATCAGGGATACCGGTATCAGATATTTTACAGGGACAAGGTCCGTGATCCATCCGCCCGGCAGGTACGCGATAAACTGGGTCACCGCAAAGGCCGTCATCATCAGGCCGAACTGGGTGTTGGTGAAGCCGAAGGCCTCCTGCATCGCTACATAGAACACATCGCGCAAATAGGCCAGCTTGAATATGGTACCCCCCGCCATGCAGATTGCGATCAGCGTAGCCCATTGCTTAAAACTTTTTTTCATACTTGACTCCTTCCATCTGTTGCGTATAAATTTTTGTATTGTACATGTACGCTTATATAACAAGCAAATATCATGCCAAAAATTCAAATGCGCCTAAACAGAAGGTTTTGCCGATTTTCCAAATCTCTGCGCGCAAAAAGTGACAATTTTTTTGGCGCCAAATTATTTTACACTGCCAAAAAAATTGTCACTATGCAATCAAAGTCCGTACTTTTTGATTTTGTGCTGCAAGGCCTGCCGGGTGATCATAAGCTCCCTGGCCGCCGCGGACACATTTCCGCCCAGGCGCGCCAATGTAGCGGCGAGGATGGATTTCTCATAGGCGTCCATGGCCTCCTTTAGGGGGATGGGCGGGAGCTCCGGTGATTGGCCGGGGCTGCCGGGGAAACCTCCAGGCCGATGGGCGGTCGGTTCTCCCGGCAGGGCGCGGAAATCCCCCTGAGCGGCCGGAAAGGTAGTGGGGAAATCCATGGGATCCGTAGCGCCTGCGGCTGAGGAAATCGGAGAATCCACAGGCTGCGAAGCGGCCGGGGCCGCCGCCATGGAAGCTGCTGCATCCACCCTACCCGCCGCTATGGAAGCCGCAGCGGCCCCCGCTGCACCCGGCCCCGCCGTACCAGCCGTACCTGCCGCCACGGGGGCCGCTGATCCCGGGGGCCCCGGCTCCGCTGTACCAGCCGTCCCCGCCGCCACGGGGGCCGCTGCTCCCGCCGCCCCCGGCTCCGCAAAGAAGCTGCGGTAATAAGGCGAGATATGTTCCAGCCGGAGCACATCCAGATTCTGCTCCGACACAGAATAGGCGCTCTCGACCACATGCTGGAGCTCCCGCACATTTCCCGGCCACTGGTAGCGGAGAAAGCGCTCCATCAACCCGGAGTCAATCCGCCGGATGTGCTGGCCGTACTCCCGGTTGAAGCGGGTGATGAAGCAGCCGCACAAGAGCGGAATGTCGCTCTTGCGGCTGCGCAGGGGCGGGATGTGTAAAATGCAGGAGGACAGGCGGTAATACAGGTCCCGCCGCAGCTTGCCGTTTTCGATGCACTCCAGCGGGTCCTCGTTGAGGGCGCAGAGGATGCGGCAGTTGATAGCCAGCTCCTTCTCCGAGCCAATGCGCCGGACGGTCTTGTTCTCAATCACCTTTAAAAGCTTGGCCTGGAGCGCGATGTCCATGCTGTTGATCTCATCCAGAAACAGGGTGCCGTTCTCCGCCTGCTCGAACAGCCCGGCCATATTGTTGGCCCCGGTGTAGGACCCCTTCACCGTGCCGAAAAACATGCTCTCCAGCAGGGTGGCCGGGATTGCGGCGCAGTTCACGGAGATAAACGGCCCGTTCTGAAACACGCTGTAGTTGTGAATGCTCTGGGCGAACAGCTCTTTGCCCGTGCCTGTCTCCCCGTAAATCAGCACGTTGGTCTGGTTCTGGGCCACGTGCTTGGCGTTGGAAATGGCCTCCACAAAGTTGATGTCGTTGCCCAGAATGCTGCTGAAGGTGTACTTGGTGCCGTTGCGCGGCTTCTCCTCCTCGAAATGGGTGTACAGCTCCAGGCTCTGCTCCATGGTCTTTTTCATCACGGGCAGGTTCTTGATCAGGGAGTACACGGCCACGGTGCGGTTTTTGTAATTCACCGGAAACATCCGCTCAATGACGTTTAAAACCTTGTGGCTCGCCTTCACCACATACTGGTTGAAATATTCGTTGGCCGCGATCCCCGTGTTCAGCACGATGGCGTGGCGGCTGTGTTTCGGCGTGTTCTCCGTGGGACAGTAAAGCTCTTCCATGCTCTTGTGCAGGGACTTCTTCGCGTCCACGCCCTCGATCACCTCGGCCGCCCGGTTGATGAAGATCACCTTGTTCTCGTCGTCCGAGATCACCACCGCCTCCTCCACCTGATTCAGCACCGCCTCATAAATCCGGTTCATCATCTCCGGGGTATATTCCATCCCGCTCCCAACCCGGTCTACCTCCCGCTCCCCGGCCCTGGCTTCCGTCTCATTCTGCATGATGAGCTGCCCCTTTCGCCTTTGTCTCCCTGTTTGCCTTAACCTGGGCGGCCACCGCGGCAGCCTCCCTTGCAATCTCCAGTTCCTCGTTGGTCTTGACCACCAGCACGTTGACCCTGGAAGCGCCGTCGGAGATACGCACCGCCTCCCCCTGTTCCCGGTTCTTCACCTCGTCGATGGCGATGCCCAGGAATTCCAGATACTCGCAAATCTGCTCCCGGATATCAGAGTCATTCTCCCCCACCCCGGCGGTGAACACGATGTTGTCCACCCCGTTCATGGCCGCCGCGTAGCTGCCGATATATTTGGCCACCCGGTACACGAAAATCTCCCGGGCCAGGGCCGCCTTGTCGTTGTATTTGATCTCCGCGTCCTTCAGCTCCCTAAAATCGCTGGAAAAATTGCTGGAAATCCCCAGCACCCCCGACTCCTGATTCAAAATGGTCATGATCTGCTGGAAATCCAGATTTTCCTTCTTCGCCAGGTATTCCAGCGCTCCGGCGTCCACGTCCCCACAGCGGGTGCCCATCACCAGCCCCTCCAAAGGCGTGAAGCCCATGGAGTTGTCCACTACCTGGCCGTATTTCACCGCGCAGATGCTGGCGCCGTTGCCCAGATGGCAGACGATGGTCTTTACGCGCCTGTAATCCTGGCCCATGAACTCCGCCGCCCGGCGGGACACGTATTTGTGGCTGATGCCGTGGAAGCCGTAACGGCGTATCTTCAGTTTCTCATAAAAACGGTAGGGAAGGCCATAGAGAAATGCCTTTGGCTCCATGGTCTGGTTGAACGCGGTGTCGAACACCCCACCATCAGAATGTCCGGCATCAGCTCCCGGCAGGCCGCCACGCCCACCAGATTAGCCGGGTTGTGCAGGGGCGCCAGGTCGTTGCACTCGGTCATAGCCTGGATCACCTCCTCGGTGATAACCACGGAACCGGTAAATTTCTCGCCCCCGTGGACCAGCCGGTGTCCCACCACGTCGATCTCCGAAAAATCCTTCAGCACGCCGCGCTCCGGGTCCACCAGCATACTTAACAGCACTCCCACCGCAGCCTTGTGGTCCGGCATTGCCACCGGCTCCTTCAGGGAAATCCCCCCGTCCGTCCGGTAATTAAAAATCCCGTCGATTCCGATCCGCTCGCAAACGCCCTTTGCCAGAGCCTTCTCGTTTTCCGGGTCCACCACCTGGAATTTTAACGACGAGCTGCCGCTGTTGATCACCAAAATCTTCATATGTTTGCCCTCCCTCGCGCTGCGGCGGCGTTGGCCTCAACGGGCCGGACCGCATTTTGTTTTATTTTAGCATTGGGTGGCTGGTATTTGCAATAAGAAATGAGGCCGCTTGAATAAAACGGTGCGCAGTACCTGCTATGATTTTGCCAGATTGTCTGGTATAATCAAAAAGATGTAAGGCCCTATCAGTTCAATTCTAAGAAATGGACGGTGCGCAAAGTAATGACATTCTCCATGTACATGAGAAAGCAGCGGGCTGGGCGACTTCTACATTGTATCCCCAAAATACCAATGGTTGATCAGCGAAAACCATGAGGAGACCGCTTCCTTTTTGGGAATCGGCCTGATTTTATAATCTTTTGGAGGTGATCCGGCATGACAATTCCTGAAATCCTGCTTGCAATTTTGGTCCTGGCCCTTTTCTTTTTGGGCCTTGCGGCCATGGTCATTTTTCCGATAGCGGCCGTTGTGCTGGCCGTTGTGTTCGTAGTGCGCAGAAAAAAGGGCGGTTTGAAACTGATGTGGGTGCCCGGGCTTCTGCTGCTCATCAGCCTGGCCGCCTGGAACCTGGACAGTCTGTTCGTCAACGGTCCCGGCTACTATTTCCACCACGACCCGGGCTCCAAGGTTTACAACGAGGGCTATATCATCCCCCACTACGAGGACATGTACGGGGAGACCCTGGAGCTGGTAGAAAAAGAGGTCATCGACTCCTGCAACGCCGTCTACACCCTGAAATCCGGTCTCACCGGAGATACCTTCACCGCAGAAAGCCGCTATTACGACACCTGTTCCGGGAGCTTCGACATGCTGCATCTGACGGAAAACTACGGTGAAATCCTGGGCAAGCGCCTGGCCGGCGGAGAGACGGTGAGCCTGCCCTTTGACGAAGGCTACTCCGTGAAAATGCCGGACGGGAAATACGCCTGGTTCATGATCTTTAAGTCGCGGGATGGTTACCGTTTCACCATCGATGCAGAGAAAAAGCGCCGGGAAGAAGCGTTCGATCAGCCCGTTTCCGGAGACCGTTTTTCTCTGGATATGGAAGCCGGGGGGCTGGTTTTGAAGGTGGTGCTGATGGACGGAAGCGTGGCGGAGCACTGGATTTTCAAAAACTGAAATCCGCGGCCCCGCCTCCTCTCTCATCCCCGCAATCGTTTCCCGGATCACGTCTTCCATCTGCATCCCCAGCATCTCACAGCCGTTGCGGATCGTATCGCAGTTGACGCCAGTAGCAATGGACCGAAGATAAGACGCCGGAAGTCACAAGCGGTTTCCGGCGTCTTATCTTGTATACAGTATTCTTTTTATCTGTCCTGATCTCATCCCAGGCTCACAAAACTTCCAATATAACCCGTCCCAGCCCGCCTTCCTTACCGGCCTCCATGCTCCCCTTAATCTGCTTTCCGGCGAGCTCGTCAACCGCAATCCCGGTCTGCACCATCATCGGCGCGCCGAAGGCCCTGGCCAGGATCGCTGCATGGGAATATTCCGATCCCGCGGATAAAATCATTGCCCGGTCTCCCCCGCGCTGCCAGGCCGCCACCTGGCTGGGCGAAAAATCCTCCGCGATGAGAATTGCTTCCGGCCCGGACTCAGGCGGATACGCACAGCCGTTCAGGCAGGCGATGACCCGGGCCGAGATGTCCATCATATCCGCGCCCCGCTCCCTGAGATACGGGTCCTCCATCTGCTCGAACATGGCCGCGCAGGTCCGCCCGGCCCCTTGCACCGCTTCTTGGGCGCTCTTTCCCACCCGGATGCCGTCCTCCGCCATCTGGATGTAGTCAAAATCCTCCAACAGCAGCCGGTGCACGGCAAAGATCGCGGCGGCCTCTTCACCTGCCTGGGCGGCCACCTCCTCCTCCAGCTGTGCAAGCTGTCCCAGAGCCTCCGACTTCGCCCGCTCAAACCTCATCAGCTCCTCTTCAACTCCAGCCGGAACCGGATACGCCGGCATTTCCCGGCTGCAAACCGCGGCCGCGCCCCCCACGGTTCCCCCGCAGACCGTCCGTCCTCTGTATGTCCGCATATTCCACCTCCATCTTAACCGCCGGTCTTACCCTGCATCCTACACCATCCGCTTCGCCTTCTCCGTACAGGCCCTCATGGCCTCCATCACGCTGCCTCGGAATCCATTTTTTTCCAGGCTTCGCACCACTTCAATGGTCGTCCCTCCGGGCGAGCACACCATATCCTTTAGTTCCCCCGGGTGCTTTCCCGTCTCCAGCACCATTTTTGCGCTCCCCAGCACCGCCTGGGCCGCGAACCGGTAGGCAGTGTCCCGCGGTATACCATCCGCAACCGCTGCGTCTGCCATAGCCTCAATAAACAGGAACACATAGGCCGGGGAGCTGCTGCCCACGGAAACCGCCGCATCCATCAGGCGCTCCGGAATCTGCTCCGCCCTGCCGAATCCGCCCAAAAGCCCCAGAACCCGTTCAAGTTCCGCCTGCTCCAAATTCCGGTTGCAGCAGACCGCCGTCATGCCTTCCCCCACCATGGCCGGCGTGTTGGGCATGGTGCGGATGACCTTAGTCTCCGCCCCCAGACGTTTTTCCACCCACTCCGTGGAAATTCCCGGGGCGATGGTCACCACCACCTGACCGGACGGACGGCAATCCCTGATCTCCTCCAAAACCGCCCCGTAAAACTGCGGTTTCACCGCCACCACCAGAATCTCCGCCCAGGCGGCCGTCTTCCGGTTGTCCTCCGTCACCGTCACGCCCAGGGCTGTCCCCCGATCCCGGGCGGCGGCGCTTAAATCGCTGACCAGAATTTCCTCCGGCAGGGCCAGCCCCTTGTCCAAAATCCCCTTTATCATAGCCACGGCCATATTTCCGCAGCCGATCATTCCCAGTCTCATTCCGTCTCCCCGCTTTCCAACAACGATTCCATAAGCGCCGCGGCAGCCTGCCGTATCCCTGAGAACGCCGCGGCCGCCCGCCTTATTCCGGAGAACGCCGCGGCCACCCGCCCCATCCCGGAGAACGCCGCGGCCGCCCTCATTCCTCCTCCCCGAAGCCGGACTCCACCAGCGCGGCCAGGGCCTCCACCGCCTGCTCCTCGTCCTCTCCGCGGGCGCTGATCTCCACCGTCACCCCCTGGGAGAGGCATTTTGACAGTACCCGCATCATCGATTTGGCGCTGACGCCCTCGGCCTCCCCCGGCCTGCGTACCCGGATGTCCGAGCTGTAGCGCTTGGCGCAGCCCACGAACTCCGCCGCCGGCCTGGCGTGCAGCCCGGTCTTATTTTTAATCACCACTGACTTTACATACATAGCCTTGACTCCTGTCTCATTTTATGCCCTGTAGGTGATATAGGTCAAATCCAGGGTTCCCCGCAGCTCCACCGGGCCGGAGTGGGCCGGGATGAAGAAGGACTCTCCCAGCTGTACATCACGCCCGTTTATACTGCCCGATCCGTTCACACAGGTGACGAAGTAAAATTCCTCCATCCCGAAAAATCCCCGCTCCCCGGCCGTCTGCACCCGCCCGCAGCTGTAAACGCCCGGCTCGTCGTGATACCGGAAAATCCGGCAGCCGTTTATTTCTTCAGGCAGAGCCCGGTAGGGCTCCACCAGCTTGTCGGGGATGTTGACGTTGGCGTACACGTCCTCCGGGTGGGTGGCCCGCTTTAACCCGGTATCCGGGTCCACCCGGTCATAGTCGTACAGCCGGTAAGTCACGTCCCCATTGACCGAAAATGCGATCACAACCGCCCCCGGCGCGAAGGCGTGCAGGGTGCCGTGTGGGATGTGGATGTACTCCCCCTCCCGCGGCCTGATATACCGGCACAGCGTTTTCCAGTCCCTGGCCTCAGCTAACGCCTTAAATTCCTCCAGGGTTTTCGCAAAATGTCCGTGGAGCATGCAGAAATCCTCATCGCACTCCAGGACCAGGGAGCCTTCCGGCTTCCCCCTCATCCCTTCATGGGCCAATGCGTAACCGTCGTCCGGGTGAATCTGGATGGACAGCGGCTCCTTCGCGGCGCACATGATCATGCGCACCGGCATATCCGGTGTTTCACAGTCAAACAGCTCCCGGTGGGTGTGGTAAAACTGCGAAAGCTTCTCCCCTGTATCCGCCACCGTGCAGTCCAGATGGCCCGGTATGGCGATCACATTGTACACCTCTGCGATATTCTTTAAATCCGACTGGTAGCCGAACCGCTCCCGCAGGCGCTGTCCGCCCCAGAGGCGCTCCTCGAACACAGGTAAAATCTGATAAATCTGATTCGGCACGGCGTCTCCCCTCTATTTCTCCACAAACAGATACCAGGTTGGGTTATAGGAAATAATCTCCTTATAGCTCTGCAAAATCAGGTCATAGACCACCTTGTCACCCGCCTGGCTTAAATCCAGCTGACAGACATCCACAATGGTTTTCTCAATCCCCTGCTCCCGGATCATTTCCTGGAGACGGCAGGCGCTTGGGTCCTCCGGGTTGGTGAACACGAAGCCGTAGGCCGCGTTCCGGCAGATAAACACCGGCACGTCCCCGTTTTCCAGGCTCATAAGGGCCGGGCCGATAAAGCGCTCGTTCCGGGACAGCTTGCGGATGGGGTCCGCGCCGATGCGCAGCACCGTATCCTGCAAAGACGGGTTGCGGTAATAGGTCCAGATTCCCTGCCACTCCTTCACCGGGCGGGGCATGGGAAGCCCCAGCTGCTTTGCCACCGCGTTGTAGGCCTCCTCGCAGGCGTAGTAGGAGCATTTGCTCACATAATCGTTCACCGCGGCCTCGAAGGACGAGTGCAGGTGGTAATACTGGCCCAGGTAGGCGTAGGAACAGTGCAGGGTGTTGCCGATCCAGATTTTAATGATCATCTCCCGCTTCACATTGTCCACCATCTTAAAGAACTTCGGCAGCACATGGCCTTCCCCGAACCGGAAGGCGTTTCGCTCCACCTCCAGGGTATTCAGGCAGTCGCCCTGGATCGCCAGCTCATCCACCTTTTTCTGAGCCTCCGTGGGATAGGAGCTGGCCCTGCGGATAATGGACTCCACAAGCGGCATATAGGTATTTAAATACTCCCTCTCCTCCTCATTTAACTGATCCCCGATGCGTTTGCTGTAATAGTCGTACACGCCCACATAGTTTGCCCCCACCGTGATGGCCATGGGCCGCTTGATCCCCCGCTTCATGCGCTCCCGCAGCGCCTCCACAATATCGTCGGAAATGGCGTCGAACCCGTCCGGGAAGGTGGCAGTGGACACGTAGTCCGCCTCCACGATGGCGTCGATGTACGCCTTGTGGTCCCGGATCGTGTGAAGCGCTCTGTAGCCCGTGATCCTGCGCACCTCCTCGCTCCCGTCCTCGTCGATCTTAAACACCGTGTAATAGCCCTGGCCGTTCAGCCGGTCCACCAGCTCCTGATCGATATCCGCGTATGTGATCTCATAACCCTCCAGATCGTACAGCTCGCCCACATAACCTCTTCCGCTTCGGCCCGCGCCGATTACCACAACCTTTTCCATGTCGCAAATCTCTCCTTTTTAATTGTTCAAAACCATCAGATAATTCCCACCAGAGCCCCCAGAATGGAGAAGCCCAGTACCAGCAGCATGACCACCACCATGCTCACCCGCTTGCTGAGAATCTTGTACAGCCCCAGGGTCACCAAAAGCGGCAGCAGCATGGGGAAAATGTCGTTCAGATAATTCTGCAGCGCGTACACCTCGCCGCCGATGGTCCACGAGACCGTGGTGTTGAGCGATACCATCATAGCCGTCATGGCCCCCACAATGGTCACGCCCACGATATTGGCCGCCTTGGACACCTTATCCACGATGCCGCTGGTGCTTAAATCCGTCAGAAGCCCCAGGCCCGTCTTGTAGCCCAATACGCCGCAGTAGTAGATGCTGAGCACTCTTGGAATGTTGTTGATCAGAATGAACAGCAGGATGCCCAGCCAGCTGCCCTTGGTGCACAGCGCGATGCCGATGGCCGAGGCGATCAGGCGGAAGGTGCCGAAGAAGAACGAGTCGTTGATGGCGGCCACCGGCCCCATAAGTCCCACCTTGATGTTGGTAATGATATTGGTGTCAAACTCCGGGTTCTGGCTGGCTTCCTCCTCCAGGGCCGAACATACGCCGCTGACCAGCGTGTTCATGGGCGCGCCGTTGTTGTAGGGCATCATCAGATGTCTGGTCAGCGCCTTGGCCCGCTCCTCCTTTGTCTTGTAAAACCTGCGGATGGCCGGCCACATACTTAAGGCGAAGCCGATGCTCAGCTGGAGCTGGTAGTTGTAGCAGGTGTCAAACAGATGGTCCCAGAAAAACAGTTCCCGGACAAATTTTTTCTCATCCCTGGTCAGATTTGCACGATTCTCACTCATCAAACAGCCCCTCCTCATCGTCGTCGGCCTTCGCTTTCTGCGCGCCGCCGTTTTTCTGCAACTCAAATGTAATGATAAACGCGATCACACAGGCGATAATGGTGATCGGCACCGTTCCCAAGCCCATGTAGGAGACCAGGATAAAGCCCAGCAGGAAATACAGAAACGTCTCCTTCTTCAACATCGGCAGCAGCAGATACGCAAAGCCGACTGCCGGAAGAATGCCGGCGGCCACGTCCAGGCCGTGCATCACCACGTCCGGGATGGAGTCCAGAAACGCCTCAACGGCCGGAGCTCCCGCGTAGATGGCCCCGAAGGTCACCAGGAAATAGATGATAAACTGAAGGCCCAGTCCGCCCACGATGTCCACCATGATCAGACCCTTCACATTGGCCTCCCTGGCGTACTTTTCCGCCAGCGGCATATAGTAGCTTCGTACCGTGAACATGATCAGCTTCAGCGTCGAGGCCGCCACCGCCACCGGCAGGGCGATCACCATCACGCTCTCCAGCCCTCTGCCGCTCATGACGGCCAGCGCCACGCCGATGGCTCCGCCCACCGTGGCGTCCGCGGGAAGGGAGGCGCCGATCTGGACCGCTCCCATAAAGGTCACCTCCAGCGTGGCCCCGGCCAGCAGGCCGGTCTGGAAATCTCCCAGCGCCAGTCCCACCAAAGGACAGGTGACGATGGGCCGGATGATAAGCGGCGCCGCCAGAATTCGCTCCGTCACCACAATCAATGCCACAATTAAACCAACGATCAATGCTTCATGCATAACATAACCCCCTTATCCATTTTGGAATTGCAGCTTACTGCCCGCCAAAGCGCAGCCGGGGCAAACCACATATGTTCAGAAATTCAGCTTCTCCACTGCCTTCTCATAGCTGGCGGCGGGCGCGGTAGGCACCCGCTGCAGGTTGATTTTCACGCCCATGTCCTTCACCCGGCGGATGGCCTCCGCCTCCTCGCGGGTCACGTGCACGCCCTTGGTCAGCTCCTGCCTGCCCTCCCTGGGCTTCATGTACCCCACGTTGAATTCCGGCCGCTCCGCGATCCCCTCGTACACCTTAAGGGCCGTCACCGTTTCCTCGCAGAGCACCATGGTCCGGTACTTTGAAAGGCGCGGGTCGTTCAGCATTTTAATGGCGTCCGCCACGCTGCGGATGGCCACCTTCACGTCCTGGGGACAGCCGATCCTCAGCGCGGTCTTTCTCATCTCATTGCCCGCCACCTCGTCGCTGACCACCACCAGCGAGTCGTAGCGCACGGCATTTTTCCAGCTGTACACGATCTCCCCGTGAATCAGCCTCTCGTCCACCCGAATCAATACAATCATTCCTAACCCTCCCCAAAGAAATCATCGGCCTGGGCCTGCGGTTTACAGTGATCGTTCAGAAAAACCACCTGGCTCCTGCCCGTTTCCACCAGCTCCCGGCAAAATTCCTCCGTCACCGCCTCGTCCTCACCCATGGAAGCCAGCTCCAGCGCCATGGCCAGGTTGAAGCCCGCGATCACGAACACGCCGGGCCGTTCCAGATACGGAAATACCTCCTTGTTCACGCTTCCGCCCAGCAGGTCCGTCAGCACGATCACCGTGTCCGACTCCCCCACCCCGTCGAAATACTCCTTCAGCTCCCGGGTGGGCGGCGCTCCGTCCAGATACGCGTTGATCACGTCCATTTTCGCCGTGTCCCCCATAATCAGCCTGACCGCGCTCAACACCCCGTCCGCCATGCGGCCATGCGTTGCAAGCAAAATTCTTCTCATTCACATTCCCCGTTTCTACACATTTTTGTAAGTCATGGCCCCCAGATCCACATTTCCCCGGATGGACAGCGGTCCGAAATTGCATGGCACGAACACCGTCTGGCCCTTCCTTATAGGCGTACCGTTGATCTCGCCCTCCCCGTCGATACAGAAGAAGAACACGAACTCCGGCAGTTCATAGGTTCCCTCCTTCTCCACCTGTACCCTAAAGGAGGTGAACACGCCCGGGATATCCACAAAGGTGGAAATACGGCAGCCGTCCTTTTCCTCCACCACCGGGTCCAGACCCACGTTCTTATCGTCTGGAATATTCACAGTGTCGATCACCTTCTCCACGTGGAGCGGCCGGTTGTCGATATTGCGGTCATAGTCGTACAGCCGGTAGGTGATGTCCGAGTTGGTCTCAAAGGACAGGGAAATGCAGTCGAAATCCGTGGGCTTATTGGGCGAGCCGTGGATGGTGCCCAGGGGCGAATAGGTGTACTGGCCCTTTTTGATTTCCACCACCCGAAGCAGCTTATCCCACTCCTTCGCCTCCACCATGCGCCGGAATTCCTCACGGGTCTGGGCGTTGTGGCCCCGGATCGCCATGCGGTCGCAGTCCCCCTGAACCAGGATGGAGCACTCCACCTTGCCCCGCTCCCCCTCGTGCTCCAGGCAGTAGGCGTCATTGGGGTGAAGCTGGATGGACAGCAGCTCCACGTTGTTCTCCGAATCCATGCGGATAGGGAAATCCTCCCGATTGCAGCCGAACAGCTCCCGGTGGTTTTCGTAAAACTGCGACAATGTCTCCCCGGTGCCCACTACCTCGTTGTCCAGCTTGTGGCTGGGCAGGGCGATCACGTGGTACGCGATGGCGATATTGGGGATATCCGAGTTGTAGCCGTACCGGCCGCGCAGCGCCTGGCCTCCCCAGTATTTGGCCTCGAATACCGGATTTAAATAGTAGATTTTCTTTTCCACGACAGTCCCTCCTACGTGTTGGTTGGTTATTTGTTACTCACAGTATAGGAAAAATGCCGCCTTGGTTCAAATACAGTTCTGCACGATTAATCGTGCAACATTTATGTACGAATTCGTCAGAAAAGGCAGGAGTCTCCCCCTGCCTTTCGTGATTTTATCTAATTTCATTGGAGATTCAACCCAGAAACGGGCTCAGATCGATGAGCGGGTCGTCGTATCCATACCGGCACTCCAGCTGTATCCCGCTCTGAATCATATTTTTGCACCATTCCAGCTCTTCCTCGTCCAGATAAATGTGAGGGCTGCACGCCCTGGAGCCCCGGTGCTGGCGTACCGCCCCGATGCTCACCCGGCGGATTCCGGGGCAGCCTGCCGCGATCTGCCAGGCGTTCTCGATGCTGCCCACCAGCACCAGCAGATTCTCGTCCCGGTGCTCCTCTGCCAGGCGCTTGATTGCGGCCTGGACGGTCAGAATCTCCTGCTCCACCCCGGCCGGTTTTGACAGCTTTAAGATCACCTGGCTGAAATTGTCTGCCACCAGGCGGTCGTCCGCGATGATCAGCCGGTCTATTTTCATTTTCTTGATCCACAGGTAGGTCACCTGCCCGTGGCAGAGTTTATCGTCCACCCGAAGTAAAATCCCCATATTCAGTCCTCCATCGGCTCGCTCATGAACCGCATCCATTCCCGGTCATCCCACTGCTTTTCCATGATATCCTCCCCCTTGCAGTTCGTCATCCACTTGGAAAGGATGTAGCACAGGGTCTGTAAATCCGGGTCCCGGCGGTCCGCCGTGTCGGCCATCACCAGAATCTTGGCCACCTCCATGTCCCAGATCACCGGCCGCTCCAGCACGCCCAGGAAAAAGAAGCCTTTCCTGCACCTGCGCCCCGGATCGTGGACGAGGATCACGCCGTTGCCCACCTCCAGGCACTCGAACCCCGGCTCCTCCGGCCCCTCCGCCGGAAAAATGTCCCGCTCCGCCAGAATATCCCGGAGGTTTCGCAGAATCTTTGCCGGCTCCCTCCCCTTTAAGCAGGGCGTGACGCAGCCCGGCGGAAAGTAGGCCGCCCAGTCCAGACTGCGGGTCTTGTGCCGGTAAATGGCCCTGCGGATCTCCTGGATATAGGTCCGGTCCCGGATCATCACCACCTCCGCCCCGGCCGGCTCCTCCAGGCTGCAGGTGCTGACGCAGATATCCACAGTTCCCCGCTCCCGCTGGAACAGATCCCCGTAATCCACGATCCGCACCTCGTAGTCCTCCTCCAGGAACGCGCCCCGGACAGCGTTGAAATACATCACGGTCTCCGCCCGGCCGCCTCCGTTGTACACGCCGATGCAGATCCGTTTTCCGCTGCGGCTCTTGAGCAACGCGAAGCAGAAGTAGATCGCCAGGTACTCGAACTCCTGGGCGTTCACCCCCACCTGGTAAAAACGCCCGATCACGTCCGCCACAATGTAGGTCAGCTTGATGGAAAACAGGTAGGAGGAGGGCTTGTCCAGCACCTGGGGATAGCGGAAGCTCATGTGGTTTTTCAGCCGGATGATCATCAGCGGAATGTGCTGGTACAGGTAATGGCGCAGCTCCTGATCTTGGGAGAAATCCACGCCGTACTCCTTGTAAATCTCCCAGAAGCACTGGGAAATGCACTGGTTAATGCGCACCCGCTCCTGGTCCGTCAGTGGAATCTCATCGTAAATCCGCTTAACCCGAAGGTGCATGGCGTAATAGATCACCTCGTCGTCCGGGATCACAAAGTCGTAGGCCTCCTCCAGGGCCTCGGTCAGCCGCTTGGCCGCGGCGTACTCCACCGCGTCCCGGTATTCCGCCTGAAGGGCCTCGTCGGCCTCGATGAAGTTGTAAAATCGATACCGGGTCAGGGCGATAAACACATGGATCACCAGGTTGGACAGGGAGGCGTCCGACAGCACGATGGAAAACTCCCGGCAGACCAGCCGCAAAATGATTCGGATTCCCTCCACCTCCTGGCGGTTTAAGCCGTCCCGGAACACGTTCTCCTCCTTGCCGATGTGCTTTTCATTGTGGAAAAAAACTCGGAGATGGCCAGCCGCTTGTTTAACTCGCTGCCCTCCAGGCGGACGTTCCCCTTCTTCTCCATCACCAGTTTCAGATTCCGCTTGGCCAGGATGATCCTTGCCTTCTGTAAATCCCGGACCACCGTGGGCTCGCTGACGTAAATCTCATCGGCCAGCTCCCCCGTCTCTAAGGGATAGTCCACCACCAAAAGCTTGCGGATCAGGTAGTAAATTCGCTCGTTGGCGTCCTGGGGCACTTTGTAGAAGCGCCGGAGCTCCGAATCGTCCATCATAAGGCTCAGCTCCGACAAATCCGCGTCCTCCCCCTGCTCCAGCCGGTAGCCCCGGTTGGGCACGGAGCGAATCTGCACGCCGCAGTTCTCCACCAGCTTGTTTAAAGCCGCGATATCGCTCTTGATCGTCCGCACCGACGCCCCGGCAATGGCCGCCAGCTGCTGGGCGGTGATGTAGTCCTCCCGCTCCAGCAGCGTGTTCAGAATAACCGCTTTCCGTTTCTCCAGCTGCGCCATGGTTTCCCCCCACGCTCCTCTCACATTTTCTCAGATTACTATAACATTTTTTTGCGGAAAAGGACAGTGTTTCCGAAGGCGGCGGAGGCGGGTACAAAATCGGTAACAAAATTGACGCACTGCTCCGTTTGTGCTAAACTCATTACAAATTCATGTTTCAGACTGCCGGCGGGCAGGAAGATAACAGGCATTCATTATGATTTAAAAGGAGAATTCCACATGTTCAGAGAAATGAGAAGAAAACGCCAGCTGCTGCCCCAGGAACAGGCTCTGGAGATTCTGGAGAACAACACCTCCGGCGTGCTGGCCCTGTCCGGCGACGGCGGTTACCCCTACGCGGTGCCCATGAGCTACGTTTACAACGACGGAAAGATTTATTTTCACTGTGCAAAGGCGGGTCACAAGATAGACGCCATCCGCAGCTGCGACAAGGCCTCCTTCTGCGTGACCGGCCAGGACAACGTGGTTCCCGGCGAATACACCACCTATTTCCGAAGCGCCATCGCCTTCGGCAGAATCCGGGTGATTGAGGACGACGCCGAAAAGCGCAGCGCCATCGAGTGTCTGACCGCCAAGTACACGCCGGACGACGAAAAAGGCCGTATGGAGGAGATCGACAAAGAGTACCGCGCCCTCTGCATGCTGGAATTAGTCATCGAACACCTGACCGGCAAGGAAGCCATCGAGCTGGTCCGAAAACGCGAGGCCGATACGCAGTAAATGCGGCCCGCCCTGCGAAAAATATTCACATCTCAGACGTGCGCCCCATTGGCGTATCACGGCAATGGGCCGCAGGCTGCGCCAGCAGTCCATTTGATTCGGAAAAGGAGCCCAGCGCTGAAATAAATCGCGCCGGACTCCTTTTATAGTTCCATAATGGCATCACAGTTTCCCTACGGCAGCCGGTTCAAAAATTCCTCCAGCAGTCCGTTCCATTTCTCCGGGTACTCATAGAACATCAGATGGCCGCCCATGACCTGAATCTCATAGCCGGGCAACTGCTGTTCCACAAAGGGCCTTGCCACATCGGCCCAGTGCTCCGCGATGAACATCAGACTGGGCATACCAGCGCCCACCTCCCTGGCGGTTTCCAGGAAATTGGAAAAGATGGCGTCGCAGAACAGGGCTTTGCAGACCCAGTAAGGCGTCCGCCCGGAGATATCCAGCAGATATTCCAGCTCCGCCGGTTCCATCTCATGCTGAATCATCACGCCGGTGGCGTAATCGCTGAAAAACGCCCTGGAACCCTCGGGGCTTGTCAGGTACTGGGTTGCCACCTCGGACAGCTCCTCCATGGTCCCCTCGGTCCACCACCTGGGATCAGCGGACAGGGGCAGCGGAGACATGTCGATGGTCACCGCGCCCCTCAGCTTCTCCTTCCCAAACTGGCGGATGTAGCTCCACACCTCCAGATTTCCCGTGCTCCAGCCCACTAACACGGCTCCGTCTAACCCAAGGCCGTCCATAAGCGCGGCCAGATCCCGCCCGTGGGTCATGTAATCGTTACCGTCCACCGTCTTGGCCGACAGGCCCTGCCCCCGCGGGTCGATGGCGATCACCCGGTAATTTCCGGAAAAATACTCCAGCTGGGCCTTAAAAATCTCCCCCGAAAAGGTCAGCCCCGGAATGAACACCAGCGGCCTTCCCTCCCCCTTCTCCAGATAGTGCAGCTCGATCCCCGGCGACACGCAGAAATACTTACTCTCAATGCGATCCTTTGCCATATGTACCCCTCCTTAACCTTTAGAATATACCTCTATTCTATCATGTTGCGGGGGCGGCCTCAAGGAAATCCGCGCGGACTTGATCCATTTCCCCTCACTTCTTCCCCGGAGCGCCGCCGATCAGCTTTTTAGCCGTCCATTTCCCGCGCAGGAAATAAACGGCCCCCACAACCGCGGGCAGAACCGGCGACACGGCCTGGCCGATATACACCCCGGCAAATCCCATCTGAAGGGGAAATGCCAGCAGCCAGCACACCGGGAGGCGCAGGATCATGGCGTCTAAAAACGCGTTGCACATGGCGATATTGGCGGACCCGACGCCGATGGCAAAAGAATCGAAGGTGTACATGACGGCATAGACCAGACTGTTTACGCTGCAGCAGATCCGAAGGTAAAGCACCCCGTCCCTGACCACATCCGCGCTGGACGGATCGAACAGCATGATCAAATGTTCGGAACCGATCTGAACTGCGGCCACCGCCGCGAATGTCACGGCCAGGTTCAAAATCAGGCCGCTCTTTGCAGTTTTCTTCACCCGGTCCACATTTTGAGCGCCCATATTCTGCCCCGCCATGGTGGTGATCGCCTGCCCGATGGCCCAGCAGGGCATCCCTGCCATGGTGTTGATCTTCAGCCCGATGCCGGAGGCCGCGGCCACCGAGACGCCGAATGTATTTAACATTCCCGTGATGAGCAGGTAGGAAATGTTCACCACCGCCATCTGGACCGCGGTGGGCAGTCCCACCTTTAAAATGACAGCCAGCTTTTCTTTTCGGACAGCGAAGCTTTTCAGTTTAAAGTCGAACAGGAACTCTTTCCGCCTCAGATAGACGACGGATATGACCAGGGATACCCCCTGGGAAAAAATAGTAGCGTATGCGGCACCCTCTGTCCCCATCCTCAGAGGTCCCACCAGCAGCAGGTCGAGACAGATATTGACCGCCGCGGCCACTGCCACAAAATACAGCGGGCTTTTCGAGTCCCCCAGCCCCTTCATCAGGGCGCAGACCGCATTGTAACCGAACACAAACACGGTCCCGGCGCAGAGAATCCGCATGTACCCGCAGGCGTCCTCCATGGCCTCCGCGGGCACGCGGAGGAGCGCAAACACCGGCTCATAGAGGAGCAGACCGGCGGCCGTGACAAGAATTGCCGCGATAAAGGACACGCTGAACAGAGTCCCCACCGTCTCCCTCTGCCCCTGCTCGTCACCGGCCCCCTTGTATTGGGCCGCCAAAACCGTTCCGCCCATGGTCAGGCCGATGCAGATGGAATTGATGATAAAGCCGATCATGGAGGCATTGCTGATCGCGGCAAGGCCGGTCTTTCCCACAAAACGCCCCACCACAACCATATCGGCGATGCTGTAAAGCGATTGCAGCAGATTCGCCCCAAACAGCGGCAGCGCAAAACGCAGCAGCTTCCCGGGAACATTTCCCGACGTTAAATCCTGATTTCTATGTTCCATTTCAAATAATCCTTTCAGAGTGTGATTTGGCACAATAGGGCGCAGGCGCCCCACTGCGGGCAGCAAAAAAACCGCAGACAAAACACTGTCCGCGGCCTTTGATCCAACCCTTTTCGATTATCTGAACGGCAACACAAATAAGGCTCTTAAATCCGTTAACTCCGGTTTAAACAGCCCCGCCTCTCAAAAAACATCTCAATCCGGTCGGGCTCCACACAATGTTCTGTCTGATTGAATTGTGCAGAGCCGGATACAATACAAAATTTTCCAAATAACACTGTGTTCACCCCTCTCTCATTCTTTGTTTCATTATAAAAATATTTCCCGCTATTGTCAACCGTGCCGCGCCGTCAATCCAAAATCCGCTCTGGCCGGAATTTCAGGTAATCGGAGGAGACCAGGCGGTACTCCACGCCCTCCACCTCGCCCATAAGACTGTCCTGATACCGGGCCTGGCCGTGGCAGTGGGAGTAGACCACCTGCTCCGCCCCGTACTCCTCCGCCATCCGCGTGAAGCCGCTCTCCATCTCCCCGATGCTGGTGGGCGGGTAATGCAGGAACATGATAAACCGCAAAAATCCCTCCGCTGCCGCCATCTCAAAGGACATACGCAGCCGCTCCAATTCCCGGTTCACCAGCTTCTCAAAATGCTCCGGCGTTTCCCGCCCCTCGTCGCAGTACCCCTTCGTGCCCACCAGTGCGCAGTCCTCATAGGCGTAAAAGTTGTTCTGCAAAAAACACAGCCGCCCGGCGTACTGTTCGTTCAGCCGGTAGGTCTTTTTGGCGTCCCAGAACATATCGTGGTTGCCCCGCAGCAGAATCTTCTTCCCCGGCAGAGCGGCGATAAATTCCAGGTCCGCGGCGCATTCCTCCAGGTTTCTCCCCCAGGAGTGGTCCCCGGTCACCACCACCGTGTCCTCAGGGGCCACGCGCTTTTTCCAGTGCTTCTCAATCCTCGCCACATGGTTTTTCCACTCTGCCCCAAATACCTCCATGGGTTTATTCACAGTAAACGACAGATGCAGATCGCCGATTGCGTACAATGCCATTTGACAGTCCTCTTTTCTTACAGTCCTCTCTCCCCGCCAAGCGGGCCGGTGGAGCGGATGTCTCCCACTCCTTAGACAATCTCCGCCCCAAAGGGCATAAGCGCCAGCTTTGCCAGCTTAAACTGCTGCAACCCAAAGGGAATCCCGATCACCGTGACGCAGAGGACCAGCCCCAGCGCCAGGTGTTCCAGAGCCAGCGGAAGGCCGGACACCAGCAGCCAGATCACGTTCAGCAGAAAGGACACCGCTCCGCCTCCGTAGCGCACCTCCTTGCCGAAGGGGAAGAAACTTAAAGACGCCAGCTTAAAGCACTGCATCCCCACCGGAATCCCCACAATCGTGATACACCACAGGCAGCCCGCCAGACACCAGCTGAGTCCGCTGATGGCGCCGCCGAATATAAACCAAAGTAAATTTCCCAGACAACCCATTAAAAGCCTCCTTTCAGGCCGGACGCTCCAGACAGAAAAGTTTCTTTCCCCCGGTGCCGCACTGCACCACCCGGAAATTAAACAGATTTCCGTCCGTCCAAAGCTCCATTGCGTCCAGAATCCTTGTGACCGTGGACCGGTTCATCACCCGGTCCTTGTCAAACGCGAAGGCCGCAAACTCCCGGTTCACAAAATCCGTGATCTCCGTAATCGTCAGCGGGTGCTCCCTGGTCGCATGATTTTCGAGTATATTCATAATCAGAAGTGGAAACATGGTCTGATGCATAGCTGGTCTACCTCACTCTCCGCATCAAAAAAGGGCCGCCGGGCCCCCGTGTTTCCAACAATCGGTCAGAGGACGCCCTGGCAGTGATGAAAAGTTACGCCAATACGTCCGCTGCCGCAATACGATCCATAGGACCGACTGACGGCACCGGACTGCCCATAACTCGCCCTGTTTGCCTTGCATAATTTGACGATCATCACAAACGCTCTCCTTTCCGATTTCTTGCTCATAGTATACACAAAAACTGCCTTCCTTGTCAATCACGCAGATGGAAGGATTCGAACCTTCGGACCGGTTACCCGGTCAACTCCTTAGCGGGGAGCCGCAATCGGCCATCTCTGCCACATCTGCCCAGTGGAGAGGGGCGGACTTGAACCGCCAGAGTCCGTAGACACCAGATTTACAGTCTGGCCCGCTTCCAGTTACGGTTTACCTCTCCGTTTTGCCTTGCATGTGTTTGTCATGAACGTAATATAGCATGGGGAGGTGTGCAGATTTGCGCTATTTTTAATTATTTTAAAAATATTCCGATTTGACAGACGTGAGACAACGGATTAAACTGAAAATAATACATTACGAATCGTTCACATGGGAGGCTCTGGAAAATGGTAAACGTAAATTTTTATGAAACAGTAAATGATCCGCTATTTAAGTTTGCGGTCATTATCGCCAAAACCGGCGGAAAATGGGTACTCTGCAAACACCGTGCCAGAACCACCTACGAGTTTCCGGGCGGACACAGAGAGCCCGGCGAACGTATTTTGGATACCGCCAAACGGGAATTATATGAAGAAACCGGGGCAACCGACTTTGAGATCACCCCGGTATGCGCATATTCCGTGACGGACGGGGATCCTTTGAACGCCCGGGAAATCTTCGGAATGCTGTACTATGCCGACATAAAAACCTTTGAGGCGGAGCTCCACAGTGAAATTGAATCCATCCTCATCACAGAACATCTGGCCGATCATTGGACCTATCCGCTGATACAGCCGGAGCTGCTGGCGGAGGCTAAACGCAGAGGTTATCTATAATTCTGCCGCGTGTTCCATATCCGCCTGCAAAATTCCCGTTCCAACCAACCGCCCAGGTCCGTTTTCCATCTTCCGCTCCCTCCCCACAGCTGCTAAAATAAGTCGAATCCTACGAACACTTCACCGTCAACAAAACCTGTATATCCTCGAACTGTTCCGGCCCGGCGACCCGATAGTGGATCCAGCCGCCGTCACCGCAGGGATACTTGTGGTCGATCAGCTCCCGGGTATCGGCCCGGAGCTGCCCGTAGACGGATTTGTACTGCCGGTCCGAAAGGCGCAGCATCACAGTGAATCCGTTGTCCTCCGCAAACACATTGCACAAAAGCTTCCGCTTCTTCCGGTGCGCCACGCCCCATCCATACTGGTTCCCATAGGGGAATACAATCTGCTGCTCCGTTTCAAAAGTTTTCCCCAGCCATTGATTCAGCAAAATAAACCGTTCGCCATTTTCGCCGCAATAATCCGCCATCGCTTCCAGGCTCGGCTTGATCTGTTTGTCGAGCATTCTCTCATACATCGCTTCTCCTCCTCTGCGGGTTTCGTCCTCATGAGCCCCAAAATCCCCGGCTTATGCCCTATTTTATCACAGAGACGCGTTCTGATTAAGCGTTTTATTTATGAACGTGTTCATTTAATATTGACAAAACATCCTTCCGCGCATATACTATACATGAACACGTTCACTTACCAAATAAGAAGGTGATAGGATGAGAAAGAAAGACGACACCTTGCGCGATACCCTGCTGGACTGCGCGCGCTGTGTGGCGGACGCCGAGGGCATCGAGGCGGTCAATATCCGCTCCATCGCCCGGAAGGCCGGGATTGCAACCGGAACCGTTTACAATTACTTTGCAAATAAGGACGAAATCCTTCTGGCGCTCACGGAAGCTTACTGGAAACAGGCGCTGGGCGAGCTGGGGGACGCCATCACCTCCGATTCCTTCTGCGGCCAGCTGGAAGAAATATTCGCCTTTTTGAGGGACCGGATCGACCGCTCCGCCGGGCGGCTCATGGGCAGCCTGGTCAATGTGGAGGCGGCGGGCCTGGGCCGTATGGAATCCATGCAGGCGGCTCTGGAACAATCGCTGGTCCGACGGATGGAGCTGGACGGGCGGGTTCAAAGGGACGTCTGGAACGAAACCTTCACCAGGGAACAGTTCGCCCGATTTCTAATGATGAATCTGACCATGCTCCTGAGGATTCGGGCGCAGAATATTGATTTTTTAATAGAACTCGTCAAACGGACGCTTTATTAAAGGAAGGTGAATTCATGACCGCACAGGCAATCGCCGAAACTGTTTTTGACATTCTGTATCTCAGCTTTGCACTATTTTCAGGGCTTATTATGGCGGCAAAAGGCAGAAGCCCCATGGTGAGACGGGCGGGATGGATGGCCGCGCTTCTGGGAGCGGGCGACTCCTTCCATCTCGTGCCCCGCTCCTACGCCCTCTGGACCAACGGTTTGGAGGCAAACGCCGCAGCGTTGGGCTTTGGGAAATTTGTCACCTCCATCACCATGACCGTCTTTTACCTGATTCTTTATTATATCTGGCGGGACCGATACCAGATCCGTGGGCGGCGGGGCCTCACGGGAACCATGTGGCTGCTTTCCGCCCTGCGCATCGCCCTCTGCCTGCTTCCGCAAAACCAGTGGCTGGCCTACCGCCCGCCTCTTCTCCCGGGAATTTTGCGCAATGTCCCCTTTGCAATCATGGGGATCCTTGTGATCGTCATGTTTGCCCGGGAAGCCAAGGAACACAGCGACCCCGTTTTCCGTTTTATGCCCCTGGCCGTTGGTCTCTCCTTCGGCTTCTACCTGCCGGTGGTACTGTTCAGCGGTATCGCGCCGGTTGTGGGCGTGCTGATGATCCCAAAAACGCTGGCCTACGTCTGGATCGTCCGGATGTGCTGGCAGCTCTACCGGCAGCCCAACGGACGGCCGGCAACCATATGAAAGGAAAAACCACAATGATAAAACGCTATCTGAACACTGCTATACTGTACGCGATTCTCGCCATGATCTTCGGAGTCTTTTACCGGGAATTCACGAAATTTAACCATTTTACGGGCAAGACCAATCTGTCCGTCATGCACACCCATTACTTTCTCCTCGGCATGTTTTTCTTCCTGTTTTTGATGCTGCTGGAACAAAACTTCGGCTTTTCCAGCCAGCCGAACACCGGTAAGCTCTTGGTCACCTACCAGCTCGGCCTGAATATCACAGCCCTCGGCTTTTTGATGAGAGGGCTGACCCAGGTATGGGGAACCGCCCTAAGCCGCACAATGGGCGCCTCGATCTCAGGAATCGCGGGGATCGGGCACATTCTCA
This sequence comes from Enterocloster lavalensis, assembly GCF_046603895.1. Lineage (NCBI taxonomy): Bacteria > Bacillati > Bacillota > Clostridia > Lachnospirales > Lachnospiraceae > Enterocloster > Enterocloster lavalensis. Next base: position 5,235,782 of record NZ_CP176637.1, on the reverse strand, counting down.
TGGGCGTGAGTTTGATCCTGCTGCTGCTGAAAATCAAAAAACAAGTATCTTAACAACAGACTGCAGGCCCTGGTCCGGTCCCACAAAATGGTTACCGGATCAAGGCCTGCTTTTATTTTACCCGCTTATCCAATCAAATTTCCGTTCCATGCTCTCACCATAACGTCCTCGCCGTGGATATCCTTCTCCCCGATAAACCGGAAGCCGTACTGTTCATACAGCCGGGTGGCCACATCATTTCCCTCGATCACGCTGAGATAGACGTCTTTTTCCGGATACTCCCGGGAGAGGCGTTCCAGCAGCGCTTCCAGCGCCGTCCTGCCATATCCCCGGCCCTGAAACCGGGCGTCGATCAGCAGACGGTCCAGCCAGAGCCGCCCCTCGGGCGGGTACTCCTCCCGGAAAAATCCGTACATGGAAAATCCCACCGGCAGGTCCCCGTCATAGATTCCCACCGGCCGCCATCCGCCGTACTCCCCGGCTTCCTCCATACACTGGGCTACGGTCTCAATGTAGCCCTTCTGGCCGGGCAGCACGCCCAGACGCAGTATTTCCTCCCGATTTTGCGCTGTCACAGGTTCCAAATGCAGTTTCATCAATGATCGTCTCCTTTTCCGATTCCATTTTCAATTCTGTTTCCCGGCCTCACCGCCGCCTCACAAACTCCCTGCCCTCGTAAATCCGCACCGGGTTGCCCCGCTCCAGCCGGTTGTGCTCCATCCAGGCCAGCTCCTTCTCTCTGCGGGCGCACTGCAGGTCGCGGTCCGCCAGGATGTCGCACAGCCGGTTTAATGCAATCTGCTTATTCATGTGCTGGCTCCTGGCTTCCGTGGACACCACCGCGATGCCGGTAGGAATATGCACTACCCGCACGCCGGTCTCCACCTTGTTGACATTCTGGCCGCCCTTTCCGCCGCTGCGGAAGGTCTCGAAGCGCACCTGCATCTCCTTGCTGGTTCTGGGAACTTCTTCCAAAATGCTGACGTCGATGTACCAATTTTTCCGTTTATGCTCCGGCCGGAGCGGGCTTTTGCACACCCAAAGCACGCTGCCCTCCAGCCCGGACAAGTCCGCCTCCGCCTCCAGCACGACAGAGGAGAATCCTCCCCTGCGCCCTTTGACGCCGCTTATCATCTGAATACCTTCCACCTCCCGCCGCAGCGCCTGATAAAACAGCCCCACGGCCAGCTCGCACTCCTCCGGCCCCTGGCCGGAACTAATCTGTATTCTCATATCCGTCACCTACCCTTTGAACGTAATCAGCGGACGCAGGGTAGCGACCACGCGGATGAGGCCGTATTCCAGCAGGGAATCGATCACCTGCTCCACGTTTTTGTATGCCTCGGGCGCTTCCGCAAACAGCAGGTTGGTGTCGTGACAGACCACATGGCTCTTATATTTGGTGCTGCGGATGGAATTGCGGTCGTATTTCTGGTCGATACGGCTTTTGCAAATGCTTCTGGCCCATTTCCGGCCCGCGCCGTGGGAGACGGAGTCCAGGGAAAACGCCGTGTCCTCCCCGGGCATGCAGACATAGGTCAGGCTGCCCCGGGACCCGGGGATCACCACCGGCCCCTGTTTGGTAGACACGCTGCCCTTGCGGTGAAGCCAGCCCTCGGGCCGCCGCTCCACGTAATTGTGGCAGCTCTGGACCACCGGTACCACGGTGTCGTCCACCCCCAGATAATCCAGCAGCTTTTCAGCCACCGCCAGCCGGTTCCGGTCCGCCCACAAAAGGGCCCGGTCGTGCTCCGAACGATAGGCCAGAGCCTGCTCAGAGTCTTCCCGGATCCCTCCAGGATTATAAAACCGGGAGAGAATATCCTGGCCGTAGCCCCGGGAGCCGGAGTGCACCAGAAGGAATACCTGGCCGTCCATCAGCCCCAGCGCCTGGGCCATTTCCGGGTCCGGGGCATTTTCCAGGCACTGAAACTCCGCAAAGTGATTGCCGGAACCGATGGTGCCGAAGTCCCGGATCGGGCACTCCTCCCCGTAGGGATTCCCGCTGGGGATATCGGACAGCTCCCGGATGGAATTCAGCCGGGTCACGCACCGCTCCACCTTGAAGCGTCCCCGGCGGACGCCGGTGGAAAACAGGCTCATGCCGCAGCCGATGTCGTTTCCAATCAGGTGGGGATAAAACAGGCCCTGGCTCAAAACCGCCATGCCCACCGGGGTTTTTCCAGGATGGAGGTCCGGCAGGCCCACGGTTTTCACCACTCCGGGGAGGCGGCTCACGCCCGCCAGCTGGTCCTTGGCCGCCTGCTCCACCCAGTTTTTATGGTTGCTGATCAATATTAAATTTTCTTTCTCCAAATCAAGTTCTCCTTCATAAGTCTCAGGGCCAGGTCCATTTCCCGAAAAAAAGGGTACAAAAAAACACGACAACGAGCCGTGTGCAAAAAAAGCCTTCTACACCTGTCCCTGCCAAAATTTACGTGGTTATTGAATTTTTACCTCTCTTTTACCGTTTGCCAACATAACAACCACTCCTTTTCTTATGAAGGACTCGGGTCCTTCTTGATCTACGGTTTACTATATACGGAAAATGGGGAAATGTCAATCCTTAAATTGCTCGAGCATGGTGAATTTGGGCAAGGGCGCGCAGCAGCTTCGCTTGCGGAGCATTATTTTCAGGGCGGCAACAGCGGCCCTTGCCCGGGATTGCGTGTAGCGTTGTTATTCCTGTTGATACGGTCAGCTCTGTAATATTCCATAAAGATATTCCAGCAACTCTCCCTTTTTCAAAGGTTCTGTATGGCTTAAAACACAAAACTCGCAATTTGTATCCTCTATCATCATTATTAGTTTTTTTAACTTACAATGATCCATAAATCCCCCATTGAAAAAATCCTCGCTTGTCGAATCTCCTAAAAAGAGGACCTTTTCTTCCGGCACATAAATACATACCGCATCTTCTGAATGAGGAGATACTGTTTGAAATATTTTAGCAGTCAATCCGCCCAGATTTAATATAATCTCCTCCCTGAATTCGATATCTGATAAAACAATATTCAACGATTGCTTATTATGATATTCCCTTTTAAAACAGGGATCCGCCGTTTTCAGTTTATCAATATACTGCAAATCAACTGCTTTTTGTTGCTCCTTTCGCAAAAATTCATTTGTCCGGCAGCAGGCTATACTCGCGCCTTGAATCTGGTGCATTCCAAATGTATGGTCATAATGCCAATGGGTAATCGCTGTAAAGTCAGGCTTTTTTAATCCCGATTGGTTTAAATGTTCATAAAAATCATTCACATGATTGTCAGAATATCCGGCATCAATGGCTAATGACATCCTGCTTCCTTTTAAGTACGCAAGCATCGGACGATCCACTTCCGGTTGATGTGGGTCATAATAAATTTTATCGGTTAATTTTTTTAATCTCATTCTTTATACCTTTCATAAATTGCGCGTTTCGTTCTCACTGTTTCTGCCAGGCAAGCACATGCCGCTTCCGCATCACCCTTCCAACATACAACATCAACATAACGCCCCAGGACGCCGCCTCCGCGTATGCGATGATCATATTCCCGCAGGACGCCGCAAACCCGTAGGAAAACAGGATGCGCGAGATCAGGGCCAGAATTCCCGCCAGACTGGAATATACCACGTCCCCGATCCCTTCCAGATACCCGCGGATGGACATGCAGAACCCATACACCACGTAAAAACTCGCGATCCGCTGGAAAAAGTTCCGGCCGATTTCCGTGACCGCGGCGCTCACGCCGAACATGGCGATCAGGGGGCCGCCGGCCCGGATGACCAGAAATGTCAAGGCCAGTGAAACCGCCGTCATCATGGCTGTGCCCGCCAGGACAACCCTGGGAATCTGCCGGTGTTTTCCCACCCCGTAGTTCTGGGCCACAATAGTGGAGATGCCGGAGCCAATGTTGATCATTGGCAGAAAAATGATGGTGTCCACCCGGTACGCCGTGGTAATGGCGGCCACCGTCTGGGTGCCGAATCCGTTCATGAAATTCTGCAAAATCAGATTTCCGAAGGCGTTGACGCAGGACTGGACCATGGGCGGAAGCCCCAGATGAATCCCTGCCTTCACAGCCGCCCGGTCCACCGGGCAGCGGAAAGGATGAATCCGCAGGAATTCGTATTTTCTGCTGTAATAGATGATATACCCCGTCATGGCGGCCTGGGAGACAACCGTGGCGATGGCCGCGCCCTTCACACCCATCTGGCAGAATGCCACCAGGATCACGTCCAGAATCATATTCACAACGGACGAGCACAGGATCGAGAAAAACGGTGCCCGGCTGTTGCCCGCCCCGCGCAGGGCGGCGGCGTAGACGTTGTACACCGCCATGACCGGGACTCCGGCCAGAATAATCTGCAGGTAATCCTCCGCCATAACGATGGTGTCCGGGGTAGTGTTCAGCAGGCGAAGCAGGGGATACGCGCACAGGATTCCGATCCCCGCCAGCACCAGGAACACCGCGCCCAAAATCATGGAAAAGGAGGACAGCGTATTCCGGATCTCCTCCAGCCTGCCGCTGCCATAGCGCTGGGCAAACAGCACCGCCAGCCCCAGGGTGAAGCCGTTGACGGCCAGCAAAAACAGTCCGCTCACCGTACCCGTGGCTCCGATTGCCGCCAGCGCCTCCTCACCGGCCACATTTCCCACAATAAAGGCGTCCACCCAGTTGTAAAGCTGCTGCAGGATTCCGCTGAGGATCAGGGGAACGCAGAATTTTACCAGTGTGGCGATGATATTTTCCTGTGTTGTCTCCTTATGGCGCATGAATGTCCGTTCCTCCTCAAAAACAGAGGCGTTCTTTCGCTACCATACGGCCTGGATGACCGTACCACAGGGGTAACTTTCGAACGCCTCGCTACTTTTCAGATCAATTTTTAATTTATTTTACTTTGTCAGCAGCCGCCAGGGCTGATGATAAGGGATACGTTTCCTTGATTATACTTTGTCACCAGCCGCCAGGCTGATGATAAGGAATGCCTTTTCTTATTATAACAATGAATACCGCTGAAGTCAACAATACAGCCCAGCCTCCGCTCCCCCAGCGCCGCCCTCAAAATCGGCCGTCCTGCTGCCTGCTATACGGTATCCCCGTCCCTGCCGTCTCTCTTCATCATGCGCCGGAAAAATCCGCACTCCTCATCATTGCACAGCTGTCCCTCCGCCTCCTGCACGGTCAGGTGAAATACGTGGTAGAGCGGGTGCTCCTGATCCCCGTAAAGCTTATACTCACAGTACACGCCAGCCTCTTTCAGCTTTTCCCTGAGCCTGGGCGCCTGATCCATACAGAAATCTCCCACTGCAGTCATGAGGTACACCGGCGGGAAACTGCTGTTTACGTGATCCGTCACATTGATCAAACGGCGCTCCCGCGGAGAGCCCTTCTCCGGCAGCAGATCCCCCATGAGTTCCAGATTCATAACCCCGCCCTCATGTTCCTCCTCTGTCAACGGCTCATACGCGCCGCAGTTCATCCCAATCGCCCTGGGGATAAATCCCTGAGGCGCCTTGAACGGATACCCGGCAGCGTACTCCGGGGAGGTGCAGATGGCGGTATACAGCCCCAGCAGATGCGCCCCGGCAGAATCCCCCACCATGAAAATATTGTCCATATCAAATCCGTAGGTTTCACAATTCGCATAAACCCACTCCATCACTCGGTTGGTGTCCTCCAGCTGCGCGGGAAATTTGGATTCCGGCGCCAGCCGGTACGAGAAATTCACCACCGCAAATCCCCTCCCGGCCAGCGACATGCAATAAAACTGGTACAGCTCCTTGTCCCCGTATACCCAGCCGCCGCCGTGGATGCTCACAATCACCGGAAGCCGGTTTCCCCGCTCACTTATGGGGCGGTAAACATCCAGACGGTTCCAGACCGGATCCGGCCCGTAGGCAAGACCGTCAAACCGCTCAACTGTTTCCGGTGTGGTAAGCCCCGCGTCCCGCTTCGCATCGTTAACGCTCCATTCCGCTCTCATTCGCTTACTTAATTCTGACATTATGTTCCCCTCTCTGATTCTGTTCTGAGCAATTCCTGCCTGTATGCCCCAATGGTTTTTCCCACGTTACGCTTGAACACCTTGCAGAAATACGTGGTATTGATATACCCGCAGCGGTCTGAAATATCCTTGACGGTGAGATTCTGATTCCGGCATAGCTCCTTCGCCCGGTCCATGCGCACCGCCGTCAGGTACTCCACAAATGTTCTTCCCGTCTTTTCTTTAAAAATATGGCTCAGGTAATAGGGACTGATGCCCACGCTCTCCGCGCAGGCCATCAGGGAAATGTCCCGGATAAAATTGCTCTCAATATATTGTTTGGCTGTTTCCACATAATCTTTTATCTTATCGGCATTATCCGCCGGCAAATCCGGCCGGTCCTTGTGGTCTTCCCTGAGTTTTGCGATACTCTCCCGGTAGGAGCGCGGCATATCGGAAAAGGACGGGTAGACAGTTCCCACTCCATAGAGGCATTCCGATCCCGTGCGCTCCATAAGCGCCCGGGCGATGAGCTCCGCCAGCCCCGCGCACCAGCTTCTCTGCTCCTCACGGTCTGAACGATCGGGAGCAAAGAGCAGCACAACGATTCCGTCGGATGTGACGGTGGCCAGAAAACCACAGATACCGTCCAGTATATTTCCTAACTCCCGATTCAGTTCCCTGGCCCCCATCCGGCCCGGCCTTTTGATGAGAAATGTTGCGATACATCCTCCGGAAAAATTCAGCCCATTGATGTCCAGGTAAACCTTAAAGTGTTCCTCATCGCATTTTTCCGAAAATATCGACATCAAAATTTCGCTGCCCAGATAAGGGTTCACCACTTGCAGCGCCGAATCCAGATTGCTCTGTCTGCTGTTTTTCTTCCGCTCAGCCTCCACAGCCCTGCACAGCTCCGAAATCGCCCGGATCTTCTCGTCCTGTTTGCCTGGTTTCAGGATATATCCGTCGGTTTTCAGGTCAAGCGCTTTCTTCACATACTCAAAATCGCTGAACGCCGTATTGATGATAAAACGGGTTTTACAGCCCTTGCTGCGCATAAGCTCAATCACCTCGATCCCGGACAATCCCGGCATCCGTATGTCCACCACTGCCAGGTCCGGCTCCAGACGTTCCAACAATTCCTTCAGCTCCACACCGTTTTCAGCCAGCCCGGTCACCTGGATGTGCGGAAAATTCTTTGCCACCAGCATCTCCAGGCTTTTGAGCACCAACGGCTCGTCGTCTGCAATCACCATTGTAAAATTCATAGGTCACCCTTCCCGCTGAAGCAAAATCACAATTTTCAGTCCCGGATCCATCGTCTCTATTTCAAATTTTGCATGCCCGTTGTAAAACAGCTGGATTCTGTGATAAATATTCCGCAGCCCGATGTGCATGCCGGAGGATCCGTTATTTTCAAAATCCTCGTAGATCCGGCGGATCTGCTGGGGCGTCATGCCCACTCCGTTGTCCCTTACCTCCATGCAGATATGATCTTCGGTCTGGAACACCCGGATCCACACGCAGCCGCCGCTCATTTTCATGGCAATCCCGTGCTGGATGGCGTTTTCCACAAGAGGCTGGAGAATCATGCAGGGCATCTTAAAATCAAGGCAGCGTTCGTCCACATCAAAGAAATACGAGTACCTTCCTCCATACCGGTATTCCTGAATGGCAACATAGTCCTTCAGATTTTCCATCTCTTTTTGCAGCGTCACGGTCTTTGAAATATTGTCCAGGTTATACCGCAAAAACGTGGCCGTGATCTCCATTAACTCCGCGCACTGGTCTGCATTTTCGATGCGCGCCAGGGAGGAAATCATATTCAGGGTATTGAACAGGAAATGGGGGTTAATTCTGGACTGCAGAAAATTCAGATGGCTTTTCTGAAGCTCACTGTAAATGCGCAGGTTTTCAATCTCCAGGGCAGCCAGGCGCTCCTTAATATCGGCGTTTTCCTCAATCTTTCGCATCTGATCCCGGATAATCTCAATCATGTGGTTGAACGCCCCCGCAAACTCGTCGAACTCGTCATTGCTGCCCACCTGAATCGGTTCCGCCAGGGAAATATTCTCCCGCATAGAATTCACACCCGCCATCATTTTCCGGATGGAACCGGACACCTCACGGATCACCTTATACAGGTAAACACTGCAGATGAGTCCCATCATAGCCATCAGCGCCAGCTGAAACGCAGCAGTGTATCTCTGCAGCCGGTCCAGGCGCGCTTCCATCGCTCTCAGAGTACCCAGCTTTGCTGTATAGGTATTTTGAAACCGCAGATTGACATAGCCGTACACCTCCTGCAGCTCACCGTACTGCTGTTCCAGAGAGGTGTAATCCGCGTCCCTGCGTTTCTGACCGTTTAAATATTCTCCCAGATTCTCCATCAAGCTTTCACTTTTTTCGATGTACGTCTTGACGGTGTTGCAGGCATCGGACAGCTCCCGTTCAAAGCGCTGCTCAAGCTGAGCCTCGATCCCGGTTATCTCCTCCCGGACATTACCCGTTCCCCTGTCATAGGCTTTCGCTCCATCCGCGGAGAGATACAGGTAAGCCAGGTTGACGCTGTCATTGAGATCGTTGACCGCGGTTTCCAAACGGTTGACCGCCACCAGCTCCGAGGTGGCCCGGGAGTACCGGCTGGAAACATAAAAATTTTCAAACAGACCGGACACCAGGAACACCAGCACGAAAAATCCCATAATGATATATCCCATGGCGTATTTTTTCGCCACCGTATTAAATAAGACGGATTTTTTCATCGGCTGACCTCGTCGTAATGATCGGCGGACAGCCAATGGCAGTCCGTATAGATAACGCCGCCCGTGTAGCTGCCCTCCGATACATAATTTGCAATCTCCTCCACGATGCGGCGGCCCATCTGGTTCGTATCCTGTTTTACCACTCCCGCAAGCACACGGCTTTCCACCCCAGTGTACGCATCAAAGCCAACCACAAAACGGTACTCCGTATCCGGCCCTGTGAAGGCATGGCTCAGCGTCTGTCCGCCTGTGCCTTCCAGGCACACCAGAATATCCGCCTCATCGGACAGGCTGTGGTACTGATTCATAAAGGTAAGCCCGTCGTAATGGCTGTAGTTCACGCTGGTGATCTCTATGCCGGGATACCCGGCGATCACATCCCGGAATCCCTCCAAACGCTGCTCCAGGTTTAAATAGCCGGGTTCCCCCGTCACCACCGCAGCCCTTGCCGTTCCGCCTGCCAGCCCGGCCAGGTTCTCGCCCAGCATTCTTCCGGCCTCATAATTGTCGGTTCCAATATACAAGTTGCAAGGAAAATCCCGAATCGCCGTATCCACGCAGATGATCTGAATTCCCTGGTTCTGCGCCTCCAGAAGCACCTGGCGGAAGGTTTCGTCCTCATTTCCCTGGATCACAATCACATCCACCCTGGCGGCCACCTGCTGCTTCAGGATATCCGTCATCTGGCTGATATTGTAATTGAGCTGGGGAATGCTGATCTGGATATCAATATTGTAAGATTCTCCCAGCTCTGCTTCCGCCTCCTCAATTCCCTCCCGGATCAGACTCCAGTATCCATCGTCATTGTGGGGGAGAATAACCGATACCCTTGTGACCGGATACAGGGCTTCCTCCCTCCCGCCACAGCCCGAGAGCAAAATCGCCGCAAGGAGGAACGTCAGCGTCAAAAGCCCCACTGGACCGCCGCTGCCTCTTCTGTAATCTCTAAACATTTCCTATTTTTTGGCGGAATACTTGCGCATATCCAGGGCCACTGCGACAATAATAATCAGCCCTTTTACGATAAACTGCCAGTAGGAACTCAGTCCCACAAAGGTAAGGCCATAGTTGATCACGCTGAAGATGATGACGCCGAGAAATGCGCCCGGCACATTTCCGATCCCTCCGGCGAAGGAGGCGCCTCCAATGATACAGCTTGCGATCGCGTCCATCTCATACCCCTCCGCAAACGCCGCGTTTGCGCTTCCGGTGCGGGCCGCCAGCATACAGCCTGCGAAGGCCGCCAAGGCGCCGGAGAGCATATAAACGAACATATCGATCTTAAACGCGTTGATACCTGCTACCTTTGCCGCCTCTCTGTTACCTCCGATCGCGTAGATATTTTTGCCGAGCGTTGTCATATTTAACAGCACGAATACAAATATCATAACAAGTAACGCTACAATTATCAAGTAAGAGATCCCCATAAAGGAGCCGGTTCCGAACTGTACAAAGGACTGCTTGTAGCCTGCCAACGGCTGGGAATTGTTCGGCGCTTTCTTCAAAAACAGCAGATTTCCTCCGTAGATAATCAACTGCATTCCCAATCCGGCGAGAAAGGCCGGAACCCGGAATTTTGAGATGATAATACCGGTGACTGCACCCACCATCAGGCCGGCTGCGACCGACACGAGCATGGGAACGATGATCGGCAGCTCCCCAAGCCCGGGCCAGAACTTCAGGTAATAGTCGGCCTGCTGCGCCAGCGTGCCTGCGATCACCGCACCCAGGCCGGCCAGACGGCCCACGGTCATATCCATACCGCCTGCAATGATCACCACCAGCATCCCCATAGCCAGCAAAATCTTGGGCGCGCTCTGGATCAGCACATCGCTCAGCACCCTGGCTGACAGAAAGGACGGCGAGATAACCGCAATTATGACAATCATAATCAACAGACAGATATATAAAATATTGTTAATCAAGAATTTTGAAATGTTTTCCGATTTCATGGTTTCTCCTTTACATCTTCCGCGGTATAGGTGCTGGCCAGCAACATGATTTTTTCATCCGATATCTCGGAGTGCTCGATGATTCCCGACATATGGCCCTCGCACATCACCATAATCCGGTCCGACATGCCCATCAGCTCCGGCATCTCCGAGCTGATCATGATCACGCACTTCCCGCCCCGGGCCATTTCCTCCATCAATTCATAAATCTCATACTTTGCCCCTACATCGATTCCCCGGGTCGGTTCGTCCAGAATCAGGATATCCGGCTCCGACAACAGCCAGCGTCCCAGAAGCACCTTCTGCTGCGTCCCTCCGGACAGCGATTCCATGGACGTTTTCAGGGTTGGGGTCTTGACGGAGAGCATATCCACAAACCGTTTTGCCTCCCGTCCGCGCTTTTTCTTGTCCAGGAACAGGCCGTTTTTCCGGTATCGCCCGGGATTTACGTTCTGATCCACCACCAGCATGTTATCCACCACGGAGGCGCAGCCGATATTTCCCGTCTTTCTCCTGTCCTCTGTCAGCAGGGCCATTTTATGTTTTATGGCATCCGCCGGGCAATGGTTGTGAACTTGTGTTCCATTTATGTAGAGTTTTCCGCTCTTGATTTCACCCAAACCAAAAATAGCTTCCATGAGTTCGCTTCTCTGGGAGCCCACCAGGCCGCCGATCCCGAATATTTCTCCCCTGCGCACTGAAAAGCTCACATTCTGGAAGGAATGGGGACTTATGCTGGTCAGCCCCTCGACTCTCAAATAATCTTCGCTCCCGGGCTTGTGCGTCTTGGGCGGAAAGCGGTTATTCATCTCCCGGCCCACCATCCGGCTCACAATCGTATCTGTAGTCATTTCCTTTGCCGGCCAGGTTCCCACCAGCTTTCCGTCTCTCATAATGGTAATTTCATCGGAAATCTGAAGAATCTCATCAATTTTGTGGGAGATGTAAATCACTGCGGCGCGCTCCTCTTTAAGCTGCCGGATGATTTTAAATAATATTTCCGTCTCCGTCTCGGTCAGGGAGGATGTGGGCTCATCCATGATGATCACCTTGGCTCCGATGGACACCGCCCGGGCGATCTCCAACAGTTGGCAGTAGGAGGTGGAGAGTTCCGAGACCTTCTGTTTCGGGTCGATTTTGATGCCGATCCGCTCAAATACCTCCTGTGTATCCCGGACCAGCCGCTCCCGGTCCACCCAGCGCACCCCCGCCCGCTTCTTGTAGGGCAGGCGGCCGAGAAAAATATTTTCACTGACATTCTGGGTCCGCACCGGATGCAGCTCCTGGTGGATCATGGATATTCCCAGATCCATGGCATTTCTGGGGTTTTCTATCTCCACCTTCTCGCCACTTATCCTGATGGCCCCCGCATCCGGGGAATAGATTCCGTAAATGCACTTCATAAGAGTGGATTTACCTGCACCGTTCTCCCCCATAAGGGCGTGTACGGTGCCGGGCTTCACGCGCAGCGAAACGCCGTCCAGGGCCTTTACGCCGGGAAAGGTTTTCGTAATATCAACCGCTTCCAAAACATATTCCGCATTACTCATGTTCATTTTCTCCTCTTATCATAAAAGATCAGGCATAAGGAACCTGATCTTTTATGGTTCATTGCCTCAGAACACAAACTGCCTGCAATTATCAGAAGCTGGTATCGTTGATATCATAGCTTGCCTCTTCCACATTGTCCTTAGTGATGGAAATATAGTCGATCAGGATTTTGTGCCCTTCCACATGGACTCCGTCTAATCCAATGCTCTCCGTAGTGACCGCCTCGCCCTTCTCCAGCAGGTACATCAGCTTGTAAATGGATTTGGCAAGCTTGACCGGATTGTTCAGGCTGGTCTCCAGAAGTGTTCCGTTCTTAATACTCTCGCAGCCGGCCACTGTGGCGTCCACGCCCACCACCGGAATGGTGTTGCTCTCATCTGTGAAATATCCATGGGCCTGAAGCGCCGCGATTGCGCCCAGAGCCTCATCGTCGTTATCCGCAAGAATGCAGTCGATATCGTCGCCGTAATTGGCAATCAGTGCCTCCACGTTCGTCTGCGCCTCGGAACGGGAGAAATTGCACAGTACGCCGTTGATGGAATCCCCGCCTTTCACGCCCGTCACGTCGTCTCCGCCGATGTTTTTGCCCAGCTCATATCCCGCGCCCTCGATGGCGGCCAGACTGTAGGAGGAGCGGTTAATGGTATCGCTGAAGGTCTGCATTCCCTGAAGGAGTATGAAATCCACCTTACCGTTGCCGTTCCGGTCCCAATTCTCATGGGTATTAAAATACTCTACAATCGCATTTCCCATATTTTCGCCCGACTGGGTAGATACAGACGAGACGTACCACAGATTTTCATTCTGGGCAAAGGCGTCGTCGCTGGGGCTTGTGGTATTTGCAAAAATAGCCACGATACCATTGTCCGTACAGGTCTTTGCAATAGAATCGGCAGCCGGATTGTTAATGTTATTGATTACAAGATATTTGGGCTTCTGGGTCAAAAAATTGTTAAAATTGTTATCCTGGACCGTAATGTCGTTCTGGCTGTCTGCGTCGCTGATTTTAATGGTTCCGTCGGCTGCCGCAACGTTGCCCAGACACTGGCGGGCATTGGCGATAAAGGTATCCGCAAAATTGTACCAGATCACACCTGCCGTAGCCCCGCCCGCAGACTCCGTACCTGCCGCTGCCTCAGCGCCCCCTGACGTGCCGGCCGGGGACTCGGCTCCTGCGGTTCCGGCCGACTCCGCTGTTTTCGCCGCTTCCGTAGCCGCCGTGTTGGAGGAGCCGCAGCCCGCGATCAATGCGGAAACCAGCCCCGCTGCCACCAGTGCCCCAAACATTCTTCGTTTCATTTTGTTACCTCCCTTTTGAGTGCTTGTTTTTATGATCTGAAAGAAGTATAGCACAGCGGGGTTGGGGCTTAAATTCAAGATACTTGCAGACGGGGTTAAAATAATTGCGGTGAAGTCGGTGAAGGAATGAAACAAAAATGCACTTTTTTGCGAAACGCAAAAAAGTGCATTGAAAGGGGGTGTTGCAACGCTAGATGGATGACCTTTACCGGAGCAATTTCAAAACCATTTCCTACCTACGCTTCTCAAAAAAGTTCTTATTAAAATATCAAAAGCAAAACTCCTCCGTATTCTCAAACATTATCTCCACCCTGTCAACCTTCTTCTCCGTATGATAATGCCCACAATACCACTTCTGGTAATCCAACCTGTCCTCAATCCCATCCAGCCACTCTTCCGTAGACTTATCCACCTTACTCTGATCAATCCCTTTCAGGAACACCTCCACTGGCTCATATTTCAACGGCGTGGTATGGCTCAGCACAACATCCACCTTCCATCTCAGTTCATCCAGTTTCCGCTCCACATCCCTTTTAATTTCTTCCGAAGGCTGCTCATCCGGCCACCACCCATACCCATACATGAGCCGTATCATCTTATCCACACTATAAGCCCCGCCCATCACAATGGCTTTCTTCCCATCAAGTTCAAACACTTCCCCGTCCTTCGCAAACAGCAAATCCGGGTACTCTTCCTCATAATACACCTTACCACCGTGCCACATCTTTTCTTTATATGTCTCAATGGTATACGGCCTCTGCTCATGATTTCCATGGATTGCAAATATTGTAATCGGCAACGATTCCAGCAGTTCTTTCTTCCTCAGGTCACGCCACCCACCACTAAAATTTATCCCTGCATCTCCAAGTATGATCAATAATCCTCACGGCTTGTCCCAAACCGCACGCAGAACCGCTCCACCCGTTCAAACCGCCCATGTGTATCCCCTGTTATGTATATCACAATCCTTCTATCCTTTCCAGGTGCCACCCCTCTGGCAGACAGCCTGATTATACCATACGATCCCTGCTTTCTTCCGCATTACAGACCTACTCAATATCTTTATATGTCACTTTATAGTGAGCAATGAATTTTCCTCCTGCAATATTTTCCATCTCAGGGTGCAAATTTATTAACCATTCATAATTCTCATCATCTTTATCTTTTAATTGATTCAAAAAAGCCTGATACTCACTTGGCTCTTTTCCAATAAATGTTGCACCTAATTTTTGAAACAATCCCAAACTTGGTTCATTATTTGAATAAATTCGCGCCAGAAAATAATCTATCTTGCTTATACTAGATACTTGACGCATAAATAATCGCAAAGCATCATATGCCACCCCCTGTCTCTGATATCTTCGAACAACATCACACCCTAGTTCCGGAGTCTTGGAATTGAGTTCACGCAATGTAATATTTCCTACATAGGCACCGTCTTCCCTCAATATAATTGAAACACGAATAGCGTCTTCATTTTGTTCTTCCACCCATATCTTTTCAAAATATTTTCTGAACATTTTCTCTTCCATCCGACCCTTTATTATAGATATTTCAGAAAATAGATTATAATAAACTTCTTTGTCCTCCGAAAGTTGTTTTCTCAACAGATATTGCTCGTTTTCTGCAAGTACATTTTTGTCATTAAAATAATATGATTTATCCATAACTCTCCCCCTTCTGCTTCTCTACTCTGTACATACTAAACTATTTTACCATACCAAAACAAATGTTTACAACGCAAAAGACGCCCACTTTCGGAGCGTCTTTTAAGGCTTTTACTATATGACATAATTTGTCCTGACTGACACAACTTGACATTAATTGGCAATCGCCTCATCAATCGCCTTCCCAATATCCCCCCTCATATACTTATTCCCAAATTCCACCCACTCCGTCGCCTTATACGCATTGGCCCTGGCTTCCTTCAAATCCTTCCCCTTGGCCGTCACGCCCAGCACCCGGCCGCCGTTTGTCACGATATTTCCCTCTGTGTCAAACTTACTTCCCGCATGGAACACATAATACCCATCCTGATCCTTAAATTTCTCCAAGCCCTCGATCTTATACCCCTTCTCATAGTGCTCCGGGTACCCGGCCGAGGCCAGCACCACGCAGACCGCCGCGTTGTCCTCAAAATCCAGCTCCACCTGATCCAAAGTGCCGTCCACGCACGCCTCAAACACGTCCACAATATCGTTCTTCATCCGCGGCAGCACCACCTGGGTCTCCGGGTCGCCGAACCGGGCGTTGTACTCCAGCACCTTTGGCCCGTCTGCGGTCAGCATAAGTCCAAAGAAAATAATCCCCTTGAACTCCCGCCCTTCCGCCGCCATAGCGTCCACCGTTGGCTGGTAAATGTGCTCCCGGCAGAACCGATCCACCTCGGGCGTATAGAACGGGCTGGGCGAAAACGTCCCCATGCCGCCGGTATTGAGCCCCTGGTCGCCGTCCTTGGCCCGCTTGTGGTCCTGGGCGGAGGTCATGATGCGGATGGTCTTACCGTCCACAAACGCCAACACGGACACTTCCCGGCCGGTCATAAACTCCTCCACCACGATGCGGTCCCCGGCGGAACCGAACTGCTTGTCCAGCATCAGGGTCTTCACGCCCTCCCTGGCCTCCTCCCGGGTATTGCAGATCAGCACGCCCTTGCCCAGGGCCAGGCCATCCGCCTTCAGCACCACGGGAACCGGCGCAGTTTCCAGATACTCCAAAGCCGCCTCCGGCGTGTCAAAGGTCTCATAGGCCGCTGTGGGAATCCCGTATTTCTTCATCAAATCCTTGGAAAATGCCTTGGAGCCCTCCAGAATAGCCGCGTTCTTTCTAGGCCCAAAGGCTCTCAGCCCCGCCGCCTCCAGCGCGTCCACCAGACCCGCTGCCAGGGGATCGTCCGGCCCCACCACCACCAGGTCAAAGGCTTCCTGTTTGGCAAACTCTGTCATTTTCTCAAAATCCATCACACCGATGCCCACGCACCTGGCAATCTCCGCGATTCCCGCATTTCCCGGCGCGCAGTAAAGCTCCTTCACCTTGGGGCTCTGGGCCAGCTTCCAGCAAATCGCATGTTCGCGGCCACCGCCGCCGATAACCAATACTTTCATCCCGTCCGTCCTTTCCACTGCCTCTCACAGTCCAATCCCGATTGCATTCAATCAATCGCCCGCCGGCTGCGCCAGCGGCCCATTGCATTCAACCAAAATCCGCCCGCCGGTCTTTCCTCCGGCGGGCTTCCCGTCTATCACTCAATTCGCCCGTTGGCGATCCTGTCGATGGCCTCCGGCAGAATCACCCACTCCGCCTGCTCCATCACCCGCCGCTGCAATACCTCCGGCGTGTCACCCGGCAGCACCTCCACGGCTTTCTGTAAAATAATGGGGCCCGAGTCCATTCCCTCGTCCACAAAATGCACGGTGGCGCCGGTGATCTTCACCCCCCGGGCCAGGGCCGCCTCGTGGACCTTCAGTCCATAGTAGCCCACTCCGCAGAAGGAGGGGATCAGGGACGGGTGCACGTTGATGATCCGGTTCCGGTATTTTGCGATCATGGCCGCCGGAATGGTCACCAAAAATCCCGCCAGCACGATCAGGTCCAGCTCATATTCGTCCACCTTTGCCAGAAACGCCTCGTTAAACGCCTCCCGGCTCTCAAAGCTCTTAGGGGACATGCAAACCGCCTGGATGCCGCGGCTCCTGGCCCGCTCCAGGGCGTAAGCCCCCGGATTGTTGCTGATCACCACCGCGATCTCAGCGCCCGTGATCTTCCCGCAGTCCAACGCGTCCAGAATCGCCTGCAAATTGGTGCCGCCGCCGGACACCATCACGCCGACTCTCAGCATACGTCCACACCTTTCTCGCCGTCCACGATCCGTCCCACCACATAGGGGGATTCCCCGGCCGCCTTCATGGCTTCCATGGTCTTCTCCACGTCAGCGGGGTCCACCGCCACGATCATACCCAGGCCCATGTTGTAGGTGTTGTACATCATTTTCTCCTCAATCTGTCCCTTTTCAGCCAGCAGTCCGAAAATCGGGGGGATGGGGTAGCTGTCCTTCTCCACCACCGCGCGCACGCCGTCCTTCAGCATGCGGGGAATATTCTCATAGAAGCCGCCGCCGGTGATGTGGCTGCACGCCTTCACGGTCACGCCCGCCTCCTTCACGCTCTTTAACGCCTTCACGTAAATCTTGGTGGGCGCGATCAGCGCCTCGCCCAGAGTCGTACCCAGCTCCTCATAATAGGTATTTAAGCCCTCTTTGGTCAATTCCTTCTCAAACACCTTGCGCACCAGGGAAAAGCCGTTGCTGTGCACGCCGGAGGAGGCCATGCCGATGAGCACGTCGTTTGCCACCAGGCTCTCGCCTGTGATCAGGTCCTTTTTGTCCACAATCCCCACCGCGAAGCCGGCCAGATCGTACTCATCCTCTGGATAAAATCCCGGCATCTCGGCGGTTTCGCCGCCCACCAAAGCCGCGCCGGACTGCTTGCAGCCCTCTGCCACGCCCTTCACGATGGTGGCGATCTTCTCCGGAACATTCTTGCCGCAGGCAATATAATCCAGGAAGAACAGGGGCTCGCCGCCCGCGCATGCCACGTCGTTCACGCACATGGCCACGCAGTCGATGCCCACGGTGTCGTGCTTGTCCATAAGGAAAGCCAGCTTCAGCTTGGTCCCCACGCCGTCCGTGCCGGAGAGCAGTGTGGGCTCCTCCATCCCCTTGAAAGCAGACATGGAAAATGCCCCCGAAAAGCCGCCCAGGCCGCCCAACACCTCGGGCCGCATGGTTCCCTTCACATACTGTTTCATCAGTTCCACCGACTTGTAACCGGCCTCAATGTCAACTCCGGCGTTCTTGTAATCCATCATCGTAATTTGTCCTCCGCTTTGTTTTCCACTAAAATGCGCCTGACTGGGGCGGAAACACACCCGCGCCCTGCCTGCCGGGAACTCCCCGGCCACCGCTCATACGCCACCGCACGCCTTATTTCATCTGCGCCAGATATTCCTTATAACCGATGCTCTCCAGCTTCTCGGCCTTCTTCACCACGTCATTTTTCAGGCTCTCGGAGTAATTCTTAAGCTTACCCAGCAATTCCCCGTCGGAAGCCGCCAGAATCTTCGCCGCCAGAATGCCCGCGTTCTGCCCGCCGTTGATGGCCACCGTAGCCACCGGGATGCCGCTGGGCATCTGCACGATGGAATACAGGGAGTCCACGCCGCCTAAGTCGGAGGTCTTCATGGGGATGCCGATCACAGGCAGGGGGAAGATCGCCGCGCACATGCCCGGCAGATGGGCCGCTTTGCCCGCGCCCGCGATAATCACCTTAAATCCCTTCTTCTCGGCGCTCTTCGCCCAGTCGAAAAATACGTCCGGCTCCCGATGCGCGGAAATAATCGTCATCTCGTAATCGATCCCGAACTTGTCCAGAATCTCCGCCGCCTTGGCCATAACCGGCATATCCGAGTCGCTGCCCATCACAATTCCTACTTTTGCCATTGTTCATTCTCCTTTTCAGTGGTCATTATCCTGACAAATAATTATTATTAGTAAATCTAATATATATCTTTATGTATTTCTCATTTACTTATAATTATAATACTAGGATTTTCCCGCTCCGTCAATAGGCAAGTGCACGAAAAGGACGCAAATATCCCGTCGTTTCCCAATCACCTTGCAGCAGCCCCGCGAAAAAGCGCAGAATAAAAGGGCGGGAGCAAATGCACATCACCTGCACACACACTTCCGCCCGTGTATATCACACCGTTATATTTTCCGCGCCCTATATCTCGCGTTCCTATATTCCGTGTCCCTTATATTCCACGCATCTCTGCTGCAAGCTCCGCCATCCTACGCTACCGTTCCCCCAGCGCCTCATTCAGCGCCTCCGTCCCGTCCAACGCGAACCGCCCGTCCCGGATAATCCCGATCCGGCTCCTGTCCGCTCTCACCGCTGTGATATCCCCCAGCTCCGAGTAAGGAATCGTAATGTCCGTGTGGCAGCTGAAATACGCCTTGGCCATATCCGTCTTTCTGAGAAGAGAGACCTCATTGTCCCGGGCGATCACCTCCCTGCCGTCGGGATTGTACATGGGAGAATCCTCCGCAAAACTGTAGCAGGTATCCCCCACCGCAAAGTGGGGCCCCATCTTCTCCGCGATCAGGATTGGAAGCTTGTCGCCGATCCCAAACCGTTTCGCCATGGCGTAGGCCGCCGTGTTGGTGCCGATGGCGAATTCCCCCAGAGGCAGCCAGTCGTGTCCCCGCAGAATCACCTGCTTCACCAGCTTCCTTCCCTGCTCCATCCAGTCCCCGTCGGGCTTAAAATTCTCGCAGGAAAAGTCCGTCACCCGGCCCTCCGCAAACCGGATCCGCAGATTCTTAAACTGGTAATCCTCCACATACACGTTCCCCACATGGAGCAGCCCCTCCGTCCCTGTCAGCAGCGGCGAGGTGAACACCTCCCCAAGAGGAATATTCACATCCGCCACGCAGTTCTCAAAATTCGTCTCCCGGGTCCGGTCCGCCAGTGGATGAAGCTTCACCCGAATGTCCGTCTCATTGCTCCCCCGGCCCGTCACCTCCACAAAGTCCGCCTGATCCAAGGCGTCGATGATCACCTGCTGGATATCCCGGTACTTGTCATAGTCCAGGGTATTGATCACAATGGTCTCCCGGAAAATGTCCGCAAAATCCGGTCCGATCTGCGGCATTGGAAATGCGATAATGGTAAAGCTGGTCTCGTCCCCCGGCATATACCGGTTGGCGATCTGGCGCAGCTCATTTGCCAGGGAGCTCGTCACTTCCTCCTGGTGGGCGTTCAGGGAAAATGCCGTCTTCTTGTTCACCGGCGAAAATCCCTCCTCGCCGAAGGTCTCCACCAGCGCTGGCCCGGCGCACCACCCGGCCAGCTCCTTAAACTCCTCGTAGGCCGCCCGGCTCACCGCCAGCTTGCGCTCTCTTATGGCGCTCCCCATATACAGGGCGCTGTCGTAGCGGTGATCGTACTCGTACTGCTTGTTGGGGGATGCGCCGTAATATCCCCGCTTGCCCGCCGCCCTGCGGTTAATGGACTGCACCGCGGCCCGGTAGAGAATGGGCGTGAGTCCCATTTCCTGGAAATTCTCCATAGCCTTGCGGATCATGCGCTCAAAACCCAGATGATACTCGATCACCACGGTGCGCTTTTTGCTCAGATCCCGCCCCATGACCTCAAAACCCCGGCGGAATCCCTCGGTGTAGGTGTCCGCCATGCGGTCCACCGTCTCCCGGGGCAGGCTGTTCATAAACTCCGCCAGCCTGCGCTCATGGTCGGAAATATACTCCCCGAACCGGTACAGGTAGCGCAGGTCGCCCAGATCCGACTCCCGGATAATGTCCGCGGCAAAGGACAAAGCCGGGTCCACGGCCTCCCGGATGCGCCAGCGCACGGTAATGTCCGCGTAATCGCTGACAAACCAGTACAGAATATCCCGCACCTCTTGAGGCTGGGGCGCGCTCTTTCCCTCGGCTTCGGCCTGCTCAAACAGGTTGCACACCTCGATAAAGGTCTCATTTAAAATGGTAATCTCCTCCAGGCGCATCTCAAAGGCAAAGGCGATATCCCCCCTTATCTCCGTGTACAAAAATGCCAGAAGCTGCCCCAGCTCCGCGCCCAGTATTTCCGCCGCGCAGTCTGGGTTGGCAAAGCTGTTCCCGTAGTGTTCCGGCAGCACGTCTCCGTACAGCCTGCGGTTACGCTCCTCCAGTTCCTCCAGCGTAAGCTCCGTGCCTGCCTCAATCTGACAGACCAGCTCCCGGATCTGTCCGATAAAGGCTGCTACCCGCTTAAAATAACAGCCGTAAGGCTCCGCCGGACCTTCCTCCTCCATGGCGGCAATCCGCTCCATGGACAGGTCGTAGCGCTCCCTCACGGCTTCGTTTTCTTCCCTCAACAATTCCCGGTAATCCATTCTGCTCTCAACTTCCCTTCTGAATCCAAACTTGCAGCCCACAGCCCGCCCCATAAAGCTCCTTAGCAAACTGCAGCACGTTTCGCAACAATCGCCCTCAGGCTGCGCCAGCTATCCATTGCAGCTAAACAATCGCCCGCAGGCTACACCAGCGGCCCATTGCATTCAATACAAAACGCGCCGGCGGCTGCATAACCCCGGCGCATGTCTGAGCCTCATTTCCGCCGCCTGGCCCGGGAAAGCTCCCGGCCTCGACCGGTATTTCTCAGGACAGGACACGCCCCAGGCGCTGCGGTGAACCGCGCCTCAGCGCAGCGCCACCACCAGCACCATCAGCCAGAATATAATCACCACCAGCGCGATTCCCACGCCAATCTTTGCCAAAATATAATTTTTTTCTTTCTCCATAAAAGAGATAAACCCGAACCAGATCCCCATCACCGCGGCCACAATGCTGGAAAATCCCAGCGCCCCGGTAATGAGACCGGCCTGCCCGGCGTTTCGCACCGACACAATCATGGTGCCGGTGGCAAGCAGCATACAGACAAGCCCCAGTCCCAGGCTGAAATAGCTGTTCTTCGCAAAGGGATGACGGATATAGGAAACCTTGTCACCGACGTACTTCACCGTCCGTTTCCCTCCTTTTTGCGCAAATAAATTCTCGTGCGCTGGACCGCCTGGTAGCACACAAAACCCAGGCCCGCGCCCAGCGTGTTGAGTATCATGTCGTCCACGTCAAAGCTTCCGACCTTAAAAATCAGTTGGATTGTCTCCAACATAAAACTAAATGCAAAGCTAAACACGATGGTTCTGTACCACCGCTTGCTCCTGCGGCTGACAATCGGAAGAAAGAAACCGCAGGGCATAAACGCCACCACATTTCCCACGATGTTGATCAGGAACGCCCAGAGTCCTACCGTGCCGCGGTAACGTATGAACCGCAGAATCTCCTTAAAGGGAACCAGGTTGTAGGCGTAGCCCCTGTCCGTATCCGTCCGCCCGAAGCTCTCGGAAAAAAACATGAAATAAGCCAGCAGGCACAGGTACAGGATAAACAGTACCCAGCCAAGCTTCTGGCGTTTTGTGGTGTTTCGAATCATGGGCGCCTCTCTTAAAAAATGATGTCGGATTTGCGCTTCAGCAGCAGCGCGCCATTGACAATCGCCACGATTCCCACAGTCAGCCCGGACACCAGGATGATCACGCCGATGGCGATGCTCCCTGCGCCGGTGTTGCGCATAGTCTTATATACTTTCTCCATCTGATTCATAGACACTCTCCTTGCTGTCAGCTGTCAGTCTCTGACCGCGCCGTACTGCTCATAGTAAGCGTCCAGCGCCGCCTTGATTTTGTCGTCAATCACAACAGTTCCATTGCATTCGCGGTTGTAGAGGTGCTCCATCACGTCCTCCATGGTCACGATGGCCGCGGTGGGGAAGCCGTAAAGCTCGCTGATCTCATCCAGGGCGCCCTTGGTTCCCTTGCCCCGCTCCATGCGGTTTAAGGATACGATCAGTCCCACAACCTCCACGTTGCCCTGGGCTTTGACGATGGGATAGGTCTCCTCAATGGACTTTCCGGAGGTGGTCACGTCCTCGATGATCATCACCCGGTCCCCGTCCTTAATGGGGCTTCCCAGCAGCACGCCCGCGTCGCTTCCGTGGTCCTTGGCCTCCTTGCGGTTGGAACAGTAGCGGATGTCCTTGCCGTAGAGGTCGCTGATGGCCATGGTGGTGGCCACGCTCAGCGGAATCCCCTTGTAAGCCGGCCCGAACAGCACGTCAAAATCCAGGCCGAAGTTGTCGTGGATGGCCTTGGCGTAATACTCGCCCAGCTTCTTCAACTGGGTTCCGGTCACATAGCTGCCCGCGTTCATGAAAAACGGAGACTTGCGCCCGCTCTTTAACGTGAACTCGCCAAACTTGAGCACCTTGCTCTCCACCATAAATTCAATAAATTCCTGCTTATAGCTCTCCATTTTTTATCTCCTCGTTATCTCAGTGTATTTCCGCGCGGGGGATAGGGGGGGATGGGCGGTCTTGCGCCGCCTGCTGCCGCACCGCACAGAACGTCCGCCCCGGGCCACCGGGCCGCAAACCTCCGCACGGTGCGTCCGCCCCGGGCCGCAAACCGCCTCAGACCTCCGGGCCTCCCGCTCCGCACAACCTTCTCAGCGCACCGCGCCGATCAGTTCCCTGATATCCTGTATTCCATTTTTTACCATATAGTCCCGAATCCCATCCACTGTCTCCACCGTAGCGTAGGGATTGTGGAAATTGGCCGTGCCGATGGATACCGCCGTGGCGCCCGCCAGAATGAACTCCAGCGCGTCCTCTGCATTGCAGATTCCGCCCATGCCGATCACCGGCACCTTAACGGTCTGGGCCACCTGGTATACCATGCGCACCGCCACCGGCTTGATGGCCGGGCCGGACAGTCCGCCGGTCTTGTTGGCCAGAGCGAAGGTCCTGCGGTTCACGTCTATTTTCATCCCGGTCAGAGTGTTGATCAGGGAAATGGCGTCCGCGCCGCCCTCCTCGGCCGCCCGCGCCATGACGGTGATGTCCGTCACATTGGGGCTCAGCTTCATGATAATGGGCTGCTTCGCGTGGGCCTTCACCGCTTTGGTGATGGCCTCCACGGCCTTGGGGTCCTGTCCGAAGGCGATGCCGCCCTCCTTCACGTTGGGGCAGGAAATGTTGATCTCCAGCAGGTCCACCGGCTGGTCTCCCAGGCGCTCCACCACGTCGATATAGTCCTCGGTGGTCTTGCCGCAGACATTGACCACGATCTTCGTGTCGTACTGTTTGAGGAAGGGGATGTCCCTGGCAGTGAACACATCGATGCCCGGGTTCTGAAGGCCGATGGCGTTGATCATGCCGCCGTAGGTCTCCGCGATCCTGGGGGTTGGGTTCCCGGGCCAGGGCACGCTCGCCACGCCCTTGGTCACCACCGCGCCCAGGCGGTTCAAATCCACAAACTCGCTGTACTCCTCGCCGGAGCCGAAGGTGCCGGAAGCCTCCATCACCGGATTTTTCAGCTTCACGCCCGCGATCTCCACTTCCATATTAATATTGCACTGTTTTTGATCTGTATTCATCACGCCCGCACCTCCGTCACAGCTCGATCTCATCCGCCAGGAACACAGGGCCGTCCTTGCAGACCCGCTTGTTGTGCACATGGGAATGTCCGTCCACCTCTTTGGACCGGCATACGCAGGCCAGACACGCGCCGACTCCACAGGCCATCTTCTCCTCCAGGCTCAGCCAGCACTCCATGCCCTGCTCCTTTGCGTATGCCTTCAGCGCCCGCAGCATGGGGGTGGGGCCGCAGGCGTAGATCACCTGGGCGTCCAGGGCATTCTCCCGGATAGCGTCCAGAACATTTCCCTTTGTGCCGAAGCTGCCGTCCTCCGTGGCCACGTATACCGGGCCGTACTGTTCAAATTCTTCCTTTAAAAACATCTGGATGTCCCGGTAGCCCAGCACTGCCTGGATATTCTCCCGGCCGGTGACAAGGCTCAGCTCCTTAGCCAGCTCCAGCATGGGCGGAATGCCGATGCCGCCGCCGATCAGGAAGGCCTTCTTCCCCTCCCGGAGGGTGAAGCCGTTGCCCAGGGGACCCAGCACGTCGATGGTGTCGCCCGCTTTTAAATGCGAAAATTCTTCCGTTCCGGCCCCGGCCACCCGGTATACCAGCCGGAGGGTTCCATTTTCCCGGTCAACGCCGCAGAGGCTGATGGGCCTGGGCAGCAGGCGGGAGCCGTCCCGGGAGTACAGGTCCACAAACTGTCCCGCAGCGGCCTGGGAAGCGATCTGAGGAACCTGAATCTGCATACTGTAGATCCCGTCGGCCAGCTGCTCCTGGGCCGTGATCTTTGCCGTCACTTTCACTTTTGCCATTTTCCCACGCTCCATTCCTTACAGCACGCTGTTGATATCCGCAACCATGTCGATCACAGCCTGGCGGGAGGCCTCCGCGAAGTGCTCAGGACCGAACTGTTTGTACTTCTCCTGGCGGTAAGCCGCGATGATGCCTCGGGAGGAGTTCACCACAGCGCCCAGCCCGTCCTCATTAAAGCAGTGGGCCAGGTCCGCCGCGGTGCCGCCCTGGGCGCCGTAGCCGGGCACCAGGAAATAGGTGCGGGGCATGAGCTTTCTCAGAATCCTGCTCATCTCCGGGTAGGTGGCGCCTACCACCGCGCCTACGTTGCTGTAGTCGCCGTCCATGCAGGTATCGCCCCACTCCACTACCTTCTCAGCTACCAGCTCGTACAGGGGACGGCCGTCGATCAGGCGGTCCTGGAACTCGCCGCTGGAGGGGTTGGAGGTTTTGACCAGCACGAAGAGGCCCTTGTCCTCGCTGTTGCACACGTCCACAAAGGGCTTCACACCGTCCGTGCCCAGGTAGGGGTTCACGGTGAGGAAATCCGTGTGGAAACCGCTGTAGGTCTTGCTGCCCACCTGCACCTTGCCCAGATGGCCGGTGGCGTAGGCCGCGGAGGTGGAGCCGATGTCACCCCGCTTGGCGTCGCCGATCACCAGAAGGCCCTTCTGCTGGCAGTAATCTACAGTTTTCTGATAGCTTTTTAATCCTTCGATTCCGAACTGCTCGTACATTGCGATCTGGGGTTTGACGGAGGGGATCAGGTCACAGGTGTGATCCACGATCTCCTTGTTGAACTGCCAGATGGCGTCCGCCGCGCCCTCCAGGGTCTCGCCGAACTCGTTGTAGCTCTTCTTTAATATGTGCTCGGGGATGTAGTTCAGCATGGGGTCAAGGCCGACGCAGATCGGCGCTTTCGTTTTCTTTATTTTCTCAATTAACTGTTGAATCATGGTATCCTCCTTGATCTTCTCTCACGTTCTCCCGGGGTATGCCCGGAAACCTCTCCCCATTCTAACATATATGATTTCGCGTTTCAAGTAATTTACTGGCGGGGTGGGCGGGATTTTGGGGGAGGTGGGGATGTAGCCGTTCGTGAGAGGCGGGGCCGCGGGGCCGGAGGTTCCGGATTCCGCGGTGGGAGAGTCTAAGGGGCGAGGGGCACAAAAAGCCGGGCACCGCTCCGAGCTCCAGCGCCGGCCTGATGCCGGCCCCTCCGCCTACGCTTTACTCCGGGCGTGGAGCGCCCTGCGTAATCCCGGCTTTTTGCGCCCCTCGCCCCTAAGACTCTCCGAACCGCTCCACAGTCACCTCCAGCCCCGCGTCCCCGCCTCTCACCCGCTACGTTTTCTGCCTGGGGTAAAAGAAATGCTTCTTGAGTTCGCTAAAAAGGACACCTTCCCGCGTATTTCGCCGCTATGGCGTATTTTCTGCGCAAGTAGGTGCCTTTTGATTTGTGCATTTTTTTATTATGATGTGATGATCTGGGTAAAGGCTTTCTTAAATTCTTCCGCCTGTACCTGCTTCGCACAGCGTATGTTTTGATGTTCATTCCCGAAGCCGATCTGGAAGCGGTTGAAGGTCATTCCTCTGGTGTGCTCTCCGCGCAGCTCTACCTGGATGTCCTCGCCGGAAAATTCCAGCAGGTCCCGGTCGCGGACCGCGAACACGGCCATGGGGTCGTGGAGGAAGGTGTGGCGGCCGCGGTTTTCCCGGTAGCACAGCAGCAGCTGGGACAGGAGCTTTGTACCGGGCTTGCCGCAGTTCGCCAGAAGGTCCACCAGCTGGTCGTCCACCTGGCAGCGGGTGGTGACGTCCAGGCCCACGGCACGGATGGGAAGGCCGGACGTAAATACGATGTTGGCCGCCTCGGGGTCGCTGCGCACGTTCAGCTCCCTGTAATGCATATAGTAGGCTCCGGCCATCATTACGATCTCCCGGATGTTTTTCTTTACCTCGGGGTGCAGATATAACAGTACCCCGATGTTGGTCAGGGGGCCGATGGTCACCAGGGTGATGGGCTCCTTTGCTTCGGTCAGGGTCCGGCGCAGATACTCTACCGCATCCATGGACCGTTCGTAGGGCAGCTGCTCCATCTCCGGAAAAAGCTGTTTGGGCACTGCGGTGACGTCCGCCGCCTCCACAAGGGGCTTTCCGAGGCCCGCATACACCGGAATGTCCTCACGGCCCAGCTCCCGCAGCAGGCTCACCGCGATTTTGGCGCGGGCGGCCGTGTTGCGGAACACGGTGGTGATCCCAAGTATTTCCAGCTGCCGGGATTTTACGGCCAGGCAGATGGCCAGGGCGTCGTCTGCGTCGTCCCCGATGTCTGTGTCGATGATGATTTTGGTCTTTTCAGTTTTCTCCTCCAAGCGTTTTCCCCTCCCCTGTAATTTTCTCACCGCGCGCCAGATAGCGGCACAGCATGGCAAACAGTTTATCCCGGTCCGCCTGGTAGGCGATGTAGGTGGGATTTTCAGGGCGGCTGTAGCGGTATCGGGAGGACACCATCAGCGCCCCGTCCGCGATGTGGCCCCCGATGTCCACGTCGCAGGACTCATGGCGCACGTCGGTGAGAACTGACGGGTCGATGGCCGCGCATACAGCCAGCACGTCGTGGAGCGCGCTCTTCTTTTCCGCTCTTGCTCCGATCAGGTTGGCCGCGTAGATGCGGTGGTAGAGCATCTGGGCCGCGAACTCCGCTTCCTTGGTGCCGATCCGGCGCAGCTCGTTTACCTCCTCATACCCGAACCAGGAGCTGTGCGTGGCGTCCAGCGTCACCACGGTCACCTTCACGCCGCAGTTCAGCATGATTTTGGCCGCCTCGGGATCATTGTAAAAATTCGTCTCCGAGCGGTAGGACCGGTTGTGCACGTGGATACCGCCGCCCATGCAGATGATTTCATCGATATGTTCCGCCACCGTGGGGTCCATGCGCAATACCGTAGCGATATTTGTCATGGCGCCCACCGGGATCAGGGTGATCTTTTCGTTTGCGTATTTTAGCGTCCGCCAGAGCCAGGGCACGGCGTGCTCCTCCTGAACGCCGCTGACGGCGGGGGGCAGCGGCAGTTCCTTCTCGTGGACGGCCACTACCTTGCCGTCAATGATGGTGTCGTGCTTTACCTCGTCCGCGTTCACCCTGCGACCGGGCGTCAGGTCCTGGACCAGCGGATAGGGGCAGCCCTGATAGACCGGGATTTTGGATTTCATAAAATCCATAACCCGCATCGTATTGTCCGTAGTGTACGGAAGCGGCAGGTTGCCGTGGACGGTGGTAACCCCCAGAAGTTCCAGCTCCCGGCTGAGAATGGCGGTCATAATCGCCACCGCGTCGTCGCTTCCCGTGTCCACGTCCAGAATGATCTTTCTCATGGCCAAATTCATTACCTCCTCTTCGATACAGCGCTATCCCTTGGTTCCGGACGAAGCGATTCCCCGGATATAATACTTCTGGAAGGGAATGAGAATCACGCAGGGGATCACCATGGAAATGGTGATTCCCGCAAACAGCTCCGCCCACATGGTGCCGTTCTCCAGCTGGAAATCCGCCAGCGCCACCTGAAGCATTTTCAGCTTATCGGACCGGGCCACCAGAAGGGGCCACATAAAGGCGTTCCACTGGGCCGTAAACATCACCAGCGCGCCGCTGATAATGGTGGGAATACTCACCGGCATCACAATCTGAAGATAGGTCCGAAACTCCCCCGCCCCGTCCATCCTGGCCGATTCCAGCAGGGAGTTGTCGATGTCCACAAAGCTCTGGCGGAACAGGAAAATGGTCATGCCGTTGGCCACCGCCGGCAGTATCACCGCCTTGTAGGTGTCGATCCACCGCAGCTTCATGATAATGGAGTACAGCGGAATGGCGATGGCGTCAAAGGGGATCATGATGGAAAACAACACCAGCATCATCATGATCCGTTTCCCCTTAAATTCCATCTTCGCCAGCGCGTACCCCGCCATGGAGCAGACGAAAATGCCGATGGTGATGGTCAGAAAGCAGACCAGCAGCGTATTTCCCACCGTTCTCGCGAAATTGTACTTTACAAATATCGTCCTGTAGTTCTCCAGGGAGTAAGTTCCGAAGAACATCTCCCGGAGGGAAAACGGGTTGATGTTGGCGAACACCTCGTTGTTGCTCCTGAACGAGGAGGTCATAAACCACAGGATCGGCATCAGCACGATAAAGGAGGCGACGGCCAGCGCGGCGTATTTCAA
Source organism: Enterocloster lavalensis (assembly GCF_046603895.1). NCBI lineage: Bacteria > Bacillati > Bacillota > Clostridia > Lachnospirales > Lachnospiraceae > Enterocloster > Enterocloster lavalensis. The sequence continues at coordinate 5,206,189 of NZ_CP176637.1, read as the reverse complement.
TACCATAACGCCCTTTTTCACAGCCCGTTTGCGCCGTTTCTGCCTTTCAAACTCGGAATTTACAGTATTCACAGCCCCACCTCCTAATCCACGATCTTGAAAAATTTATTCTGCGCGTTCAAAAACAGGATGCTCACCACAATCAGAATCACCACAATGGCGTAGGAACGCCCCATGTTGTTGTAGCTGTACGCGGATTTGTAGGCCTCCAGCATCAGCACGTTGGTGGCGTTCTTGGGACCTCCGTTGGTCTGGATGTACATGGGCGCGAAGAGCAGCAGATTCTGGATGGAGTTGGAAATCACCACGAATCCAAAGGTGTTCTTCATCAGCGGAATGGTGATTTTGAAAATGGATTTTATGGTCGAAGCCCCGTCGATGCGGGCGGCCTCGTACACGCTCTCCGGGATGGACTGCATGCCCGCCAGCATGAACATCATCCAGTACGGTATGGTTTTCCACGCTGCAATCATCATGATACAGCCCAGAGCCTGGCCGGGATCTGTGAGAAATCCCTGCCACCCAATTCCAAAATATCCCAGAAATGTGTTGAGCAGCCCCTGGTAGGGGTTCATCATCAGCGCCCAGACCGTGGTGGCCATGGCCATGGAAATACACACCGGTATGTAGAAAATCGTCCGGAATACCTTGATTCCCGGCAGATTCTGATTGAACACGGCCGCCAGGATAAAGGCGAAGCAGATTTCCACCGGCGTGGTCATCAGATTGAAAACGATGGTATTTTTCAATGAAATGTAAAAAATATTGTCCTGAAACAGATTGATAAAGTTTTGTAATCCCACAAAATGCCGGATGTTGCGCGCTCCCACCTTAAACAGGCTTCCGTGGATGCTCACGCAGATCGGCAGCACCTTGAAGGCGATCAGAACCAGCATGGCCGGAGCCACGAACAGATACGGTATCAGCTTTCGCTTCATATGATACCCGGTCCATTTTTCAGTCCCCTTGGTTCCACACTTTGTTTTCATACCATTCATGCAAATCCCTCTCCCAAAATTGCCGTCTGTGTGCCGCGGTCCGCAGAACCGTCCGTTAAACGGTTCTGCAGACCGCAGCGCCTGATTCCGACCGTCTCCGCCGCAATCTACTTGTACTGGTTAAAATCCTGCTGCAGCTGCTCCGTTGTCTGGTCCAGCGTCTCTTTCACGTCCGCGCCGCTTCGGATATCCGCGAACATATTGGCCGTGATGCTGTCAAAGGATTTCCAGCCGTAGGATGTGGGCCTCATATAGCCGTGTCCGGCCAGATTTTCCATGGCGGCCAGCTTGGTCGCGCTTCCCGGCCACACGGAGAATTCCGTATATTTGTCGTCGATCACGTTCTGGAGCAGGTCTTTTCTGGCCGGAACCTGGTTGTTGTTGAGCATCCAGATTTCTCCGCCGTCCCCGATGGTGCACCATTTCAGGAAGTCCAGAGACAGTTCCAGGTTGTCGGTAGCCTTGTTGATTCCCTGGTACCAGCTGCCGGTGGGAACCGCGATCTCGCCGCCCTCAAAGTAGGGATGGTAAATGCCCGCGATGTCGAAGTCGGCCTCTGTGGCCCGGATGGTGTTCGCCAGGTAGAACAGGCATTTTCCGCTGTAGAACAGGGCTTTAACCTCGTCGTCCGTGGTTCCCACCTGGGAAACGCCGTATTTGGTGTATAAATCCTGATAGAACTGCAGGGCCTTCACCCAGCCGTCGGTATTGAACACGCCCTCCACCGTGACGCCGTCGTCGGCAATGGCCTTCTCGCCCAGGGAATTGCCCAGAGCCAGGATCTGATAGGGGTTATTTTGCTGCCCCAGCGCGAATCCCCAATAGCCCTTGGTGTGGTCCGGATCCATTTTCTGCTGGAAATCCACGGCGATCTCAACCAGTTTTTCCCAGGTCAGGCGGTCCTCCAGATTTAAATAGCTTTCGTCAAGCTCGATTCCGGCTTCCTTCATCAAGTCTAAATTGACCATGAGCACCTGTGAGGATGAGGTGAGGGGCAGCGCTTCCAGCGTTCCCTCCACGTAGCTGGACGCTTTGTCCGCGTCGGTGAACACGTCCATATCCGCCTCGCTGACGTAGTCGTTTAACGGAAGCAGATAGTCTTTCCAGTAATAGGAAGCGATCAGGGGCTGGTCCACAAAGAACACGTCGTAGCTGTTGTCCCCCGCGCCCATTTTCACCTCGATGACCTCCATCATCTGGGTTCTGGTGTAGCTCTCCAGGGTGATGGTGGCGCCAGGGTTGTGCTCCATGTAAGCGTCCGCCAGCTTCTGGGGCACGTCCCCATAGGCGGAGTTGGTCAGCCAGGTGATGGAGCCTGAGGGCAGAGCCGCCTCGGAGCCGCCGTCGTTCCCGTTTTGCTTTTCCCCGGCATCCGCGGCCGCGGCGCTTGTCCCGGCAGCCGTGGTATCCGCCGCCTTCTCAGTCCCGGCGGACCCGTCAGCCGGTTTGGACGAACAGCCAACCGACGACAACGCTAATGTACACACCATAAGCAACGATAACCATTTTTTCATCTTTTTCCTCCTTTACCTCACAACGTTTCCATTTGTCTCAGTACGTTCTCCAATTCCTCCCGGGCCTTTGCGTCAAGCGGCGCAATGGGCGGGATGGGATTTCCCACCGCAAACCCCTGTATTTCCAGACAGGCCTTGATGCAGGCCGCCAGGTTGTACTTCTGGAATACCCGGTTCAGCTCCCAAAGCCTGGTCTGAAGCTTCATAGCCTCGTCCCACTTCCCGTCCCGACACAGTTCATACAGGCGCACGCTCTGCCGCGGAATCACGCAGGCCGGGCCCGCCATCCAGCCCACGCCGCCCAACATCATCACGAACACCGGAATGTGGGCGGAGGCGCTGAAGATCTTCAGCCGGTCCCCCAGCCGGTTGCGCAGCGTCATCAGGTTCCCCGTCACCCCCGTGGCATCCTTGTAATATTGGATATTGGGAATCCTGCACAGCGCTTCCAGGGTGTCCGCTTCCAGATTGAACTTCATAAAACGCGGGTTGTTGTACAGCACAATGGGGCAGGAAACGCTCTTTGCCACGCTGGCGTAATACTCCTCCACCTCCCTGGGTTTCACCGGAAAATATACGTCCAGGATGCTGAGAATCCCATCCACGCCCATGGCCTCAAACTCCCGGGCCTGCCTGCAGCCCTCCATGGTGTTGGAGGAGGTAACCCCTGCCACCACGGGCACCCGGTTCTGATTCTCATCCAGCACGATCTCCACAATCCGCCGTTTCTGCTCCCAGCTCAGGTAGTAGAATTCCCCCGTGCTCCCCAGAGGCGTCAGCCCGTGGACGCCGCAGCCAATCAGTTGGGAAACCATCCTGCGCAGCGGCTCCTCCAAAATCTCCCCGCGCTCCCCCACTGGCGACACGATGTAGGGAAATATACCCGAAAATCCTTCCGTCCGGCCTGCGCCGGATGTATGATCCTTTCTCTCTCGTTCCATATGTCTCCTTTACGTCCCTAAGCGCTCCGTTCCCGGGTGTCCTCTTAATCGCTCTCGGCTGCCCGCTTAAGCGCTTGGCTCCGGCTGTCCTCTTAATCACTCCCGGCTGCCCCGCTTAAGCGCTTGGCTCCGGCCGTCCTCTTAAGCGCTCCGCTCCCGGCTATCCCCGCTTAAGCGCTCCACTTCCTCCCGGTCCGGCAGGGAGCTCTGCGCTCCTTTGCGCGTCACCGCCAGGGAAGCCGCCAGATTGGCGAAGCGGATCGCCTCGTCCTCCGCCATTCCCTCAGCCAGGGCCGTGGCCAGGGCTCCGTTAAAGCAGTCCCCGGCGGCCGTGGTGTCCACGCTCTCCACCTGGCGGGCCGGATACAGGCGTTCCGTCTCACCGTCCACCAGAAGCGCGCCCTGCTCTCCCAGGGTGACCAGCACCTTCTTCACCCCTTTTTCGATCAGAAGGCGGGCCGCCCGCTTTAAATCCGTCTGGCCCACGGCTGCGATCCCGCTCAATTTGGCCAGCTCCGTCTCATTGGGCGTCAGGTAATCCACCAGGCCAAGCAGTTCGTCCGGCAGCTTGTCCGGGGCCGGGGCGGGATTGAGGATCACGGTTTTTCCCAGCTCCCGGCCTCTTCTGGCCGCGTACAAAACCGCCTCCATGGGAATCTCCATCTGCAGCACGATAATGCCGCACCACCGGAACAGCTCATCCTGCTCCCGCAAATACTGCTCGCCGCACTCCCGGTTGGCCCCCGGGATCACCACGATGCTGTTGTCCCCGTTTCTGTCCACGTAAATGACCGCCGTACCGGTGGGCAGACCGGGGCTCTGCCGCAGTCCCAAGGCATCCACCCCCGCCGCTCCAAGGCTTTCGATCTGTCGGCTCCCGAACTCATCCCGTCCCACGCAGCCCAGAATCTTCACATCTCCGCCCAGCCGGCCGCAGGCGCAGGCCTGATTCGCCCCTTTTCCGCCCATCTGATATCCCAGTCCATCCCCCAGGACGGTTTCCCCTACCGCCGGCATGGTCTCCATATGAACCGACATATCCATGTTCAGACTTCCCACAACCAATATGCCTCTGCTCATTCTTCCTCCTTTTGTGCTATTTTGTCAAGAAATCACTTTCTTAAATCATTTTTTTGTGATTTCATATTATCACAAGCTGAGATTTTGTCAAGCTTTTTGCATTATATTACAAAAAATATTTTCTTAAATAGTTTTTTTATACACATTTTTCATATGCCCTCTAACAAATATTGACAAATCCCGTTTCATATATCATAATGTGGGGAGAACTGCTATTATGATACGGCAATCTGTTACAATACACGAACAATACCTGCGGGGTATTTTTTGCCAACGGCGCACAGCGCGCCCCACGGGAACAGAGCGCCAAGGAACGACAACATTTCAGGAGGCCCTATGACAATTAAGGAAATCGCCCAGATAGCCGGTGTGTCCATATCGACTGTTTCGAAGATCGTAAACAACAAGGATGAGAACATCAACGCGGAGACCAGGAACCGTGTGTTAAAGATCGTTAAGGACTACAACTACACGCCCTACGGCACGGTCAAAAATATTTCCGAAGCCAAAACCTTCATGCTCGGCCTCCTGTTAAACGCCTCCGCCGGGAACAGCCGCTTTTTGGACAGTATTTTAAAGACCGCCCAGAAAAACGGATACAGCCTGCTGCTGTGCGACTGCATGTCCGATCCCGAACAGGAGTTAAAAAACATCACCGCCCTCTGCCGCCACAAGGTGGACGGCGTCATCTGGGAGCCCCTAAACGAAAAGAGCCTGGAATACGCCCGGTATTTTGAGAGCGAGGGCATCGAGGTATGCTTTGTCAATTCCCCGGCAGACCCCGGCAGCCGCATCGATTTCACCCGGATCGGCTACCAGGGTGCAAAGCTGCTTTTGGATTACGGCCACACCAAGCTGGGCTGTCTGACCAAAACCGGCAGCAAGCGCTCCCAGCTGGTGCTGGAGGGATTTAAAAAATGCCTGTTCGACCACGGCATCACCTACTCGGACAGCATGAATCTGCCCATCGAGCAGGACGACTGGCACGCGGGTCTGTTTTCCCACACCCCCACCGGTATCCTGAGCAGCCATTACGCTGCCTCCCTGCGCCTCATGGAGCAGCTGGCCCGGATCCACTACCGGGTCCCCGACGACCTGTCCCTGGTCAGCCTGCGGGACTGCCCGGAGGAATGCGTGCATTACCCCGGAATCTCCACCCTGCGGATTCCCTACTGCGAGTTCGGGGAATATGTCTGCGCGCAGCTGATCAGCCGCTGTGAAAAGATCGGAAACGCCCCGGGCGAATTTGTCACAGACTGCGCCCTGGAAAATATGCTGAGTCTGGGCCTTCCCTACGCCCACAGCGCCAAGAAGATCGTAGTCATCGGCAGTATCAATATCGACGTGACCTTAAACGTGGAGGAGCTGCCCCAGCCCGGCCGGACCGTGAGCACCAGCCGGCATTCCATCATCCCCGGCGGCAAGGGGGCCAACCAGGCCGTGGGCGTGGCCAGGCTGGGCAACGACGTGGCCCTGATCGGGAAGGTGGGAAGCGACTACGATTCCGCCGTGGTCTACAGCTGCATGGAGGAAAACCACGTGGACGTCCAGGGAATCAGCCGGGACCCGCGCAGCGAAACCGGAAAGGCCTACATCCACGTCCAGAACGACGGCGAGAGCACCATCACCATTTTAACCGGAGCCAACCAAAAGCTGCTCCCCCAGGATATCCGCGCTTTCAGCAGCCTGTTCGAGAACGCGGGCTACTGTCTGCTCCAGACGGAAGTCCCGGTGGAGGCGGTTCGGGAGGCGGCTGAGATCGCCCGGAAAAACGGGGTCAAAAACATTTTAAAACCGGCCGCCATCAACCGGATCACGCCGGATCTCATGCAGTATATCGATATCTTTGTGCCCAACCGCAAGGAGGCTGAGCTTTTGTGTCCGCAGATCGCGGACGTGGAGGGAAGGGCGGAGCATTTTCTGCAGATGGGAGCGGAAACTGTGATCATTACATTGGGACACCGGGGCTGTTATGTGAAGGCGCCGGACTTTACCGGGTATCTGCCTGCGGCGGATTTCACGCCGGTGGATACAACGGGGGCGGCGGATGCGTTTATCGCGGCGCTGGCAGTGTATCTCTCCGCGGGGTACGGGACGGAGAAAGCGGCGCGGATTGCAAGTTATGCGGCGGGATTCTGCGTGTCACGGCAGGGGGTGATTCCGGCATTGATTGATCGGAATTCTTTGGAGGGGGTTGTTAGGAGGATGGAGGACTGGGGATTTTGATGCATCCGTTCGTGAGAGGCGGGGACGCGGGGCTGGAGGTTCCGGATTCCGCGGTGGGAGAGTCTAAGGGGCGAGGGGCGCAAAAAGCCGGGCACCGCTCCGAGCTCCAGCGCCGGCCTGATGCCGGCCCCTCCGCCTACGCTTTACTCCGGGCGTGGAACGCCCTGCGTAATCCCGGCTTTTTCCACCCCTCGCCCCTAAGACTCTCCGAACCGCTCCACAGTCACCTCCATCCCCGCGTCCCCGCCTCTCACCCACTACGTTTTCTGCCAGCCGCCACCGCTTCTGGTGGAGGACGGAAAATTGCTGGCTGTAGGTTGCTTTGTTTCGTAAATATATTGGTGGGCGGAGGCCCTTTTTTATTTTGGGCAAGGCTTCGCGGAGCTCCTTTTGTTATGGCCGGGAATGCCAGGCCATGGCGGGGGAGGGGTTCGGGGGCGTGTGGAGGGGAGTCAATGGTGCTTAGGTACCGGCAGTGCAAAAGAAGGGGGCAAAAGCTTGCCTCAAAGCAAGCTTTTGAGTGGACCTGAACAGCGTATTCCTTCAGGAATACGGTGTGAATGTCCACGGTACCCCTTCTTTTGTGCTGTCGGGACCTTAGCAACATGACTTCCCAGAACTCGCCGCCGAACCCCTCCCCCGCCATGGGCGTACTTTCCAGCATCTCTCCCCCCCCCCCATTAAAATATAAAGAAACTCTAAACTTTCAAAAAATTAGCACTCACCTCTTGACAGTGCTAACAATCGTGCTATAATAAGGGCATGAAAAGGAAATACCGATACCAACCAAGGAGGAATTATCGATGATGCTGATACCCAGAAGAAATTATGGACTGAATTTATTTGATGAATTTTTCAATGATCCCTTCTTTACCGGAAGCCGGGAGAAGGCGGAGGAGCCTAAGAATCTGCCGGTTATGAGAACCGATATCCGCGAGAAGGACGGGAATTATCTGCTGGACGTTGAACTGCCCGGCTATTCGAAAGAAGATATCCGCATTGAGCTGAAGGACGGTTACCTGACCATCACCGCTCAGGCCAGCGTGGATAGCGACGAGCAGGCCAAGGTCAGCTATATTCACAGAGAGCGCTATACCGGCTCCTGCAAGAGAAGCTTCTATGTGGGCGAACAGCTCCGCCAGGAGGATATTCACGCAGCCTTTACCAACGGCGTGCTGCGCCTGACCGTTCCCAAGGACGCCCCCAAGGCGGTGGAGGAAGCGCCCAAGTATATCTCCATCAACTGATTACATTTTATATCAATGACATGTTAGCCACCATTATTACTCCTATCCCCCTATTCACACTTTAACATAGATGAAGCCATAGAAAAAAGGTTCTGCCAGGACGTAAGCAGAACCTTTTTCTATGGCTTCATCTTCTATTATTTGGCCTCCGGTATCGTCCGATCCATAATCTTCACCATAGCCGTAAACGTATTTTCATTGTAGCACACGTCAAACTCGTCCCCCGGCCTGCTCAAAATCCGCCGGATGCTCATCATGCCGAGGCCGCCGTCCTTTTTGCTGGAGAGAATCTTTCCGCCGCTCTGTTTGATCTGGCCGTTGTAGGAGTTTTCCACCATCATCATCATGTGGTCCTCCATCCATCGGGCCTGCAGATGGATAAACCGGTTTTCCCGCAGGCGACGGCAGGCTTCCAGGGCATTTTCCAGCAGGTTTCCGATGACGATGCAGAGCGTTAAGTCGTCCACCGGCACCCGGGCGGACAGGTCCAGCCGGGCCTCAAATTCCACGCCGTCCTGGCGGGCCCTGGCCGCGTACTCCTGCAGCAGGCCGTTGACCGACTGGTTCTGGCAGAACACCATTTCCGCCGCGGTGTCCAGCTCCCGCTGCAGATTCTGGAGGTAACGGGTCTGGTCCTCCTTGTCCATGTTCAGCAGCGCATGGATATGGTGGCGGAAATCGTGCCGGATGATGCGCACCTGCTCGATGTAGTCCAGGGTCTGGTTGTAATGCTCCCGCTGCTGGCTGATCAGCTGCCTGGCAAACCGCAGCTCCTCCTCCGTTTTCCGGCGGCCCACAATCTCCAGGGTGCTGCTGAGAATCATCACGTAGAGCACCAGGATCATGGCACACAGGGCCATAAAAAACAGCACGTCCTCCATCCCCCGCCCGGCCAGGGACCGGGGCGAGAAAATGGTGTTGATGCCGATGAACAGAATCACCAGGGACACCGACGGATAAGTGAGGAGAAGGGTGCCGGAGCGGTTGGACAGTTGGGAAAAGAGCTGTTCCACCACCGACTTGAGCCAGAAACGCACGAACAGACAGAACCCGACGGCAAAGATCAGGGACACGATCACGCCGATCTGCCCCAGGGTCAGGCCGGTCCTGCCCGCCAGCGCCCGGGCCGCGATCTCATTTAAGGGCAGGCTGAGCACGGCGAACAGCCAGGCCGATACGTACAAAAAGGCTTTCTTCAGCAGACCGCCTTTGAAGAACACCAGCAGCACCAGGAAAAACAGGCAGGAGAAAATTCCACGGAACGTCAGAAACGCCCTGGGATCGATGTGGAACACCGACTCCATGGACACCATCAGGACCCAGAGGTACGCCGAGACGGCGGCAATATTTTCTTTGTTCTTATGTTTTGGTTCCATGCACATGAAAATGGGCATCATGCGCACGGCCAGATTGATCAGGTCCTGGAAAACACTGCAGGCTTCGTCGTTCATTTTCCCCTCATTTCAGCCGGTGATGATAATAGGCGTATTTGCTCTGCTTGTAAAAATTGCGGGATACGGGCACCACCTGCCCGCCGGCCATCTGAAAACAGGATTCCTCCAGGGCCTCCACATGGTCCAGGTTCACGATATAGCTCTGGTGGCAGCGCAGAAACTGAGAAAAACCCTCCAGCTCCTCCTGCAGCTCGGACAGCTTGTGGCTGATGGTCAGAAGCTCCCCGTCGTCCAGCGCCGCGTACACCCGGTGCAGGCGGTTCTCAAAGTATACCACCTTCTCCAGCTTCAGCTGCACCGGCACCCGGTTGTGGGTCACGGTGAGCACCGCACGCCTCTCCCCCAGGTACTGGCGCAGCACCCGCTCCAGGGTGGCCTCCAGGCGCTCCGGCTCCACGGGCTTTAGCACAAAACCCGCCGCGTTGACGCTGTAGCCGTCCACCGCGGATTCCAGGGAGGAGGTGATGAACACCACCACCGGCCGCTCCACCTTCTTTTGAAGGGCACCCGCCCCCTCGATCCCGGTCATGCCGGGCATCAGCACGTCCAGCAGGTACAGATCGTACTCCTCGTCCGCCGCCAGAAGCTCCGGCATATCCTTGTATGTATCGATGCGGGCCTTCAGCCTCCGATCCCCGAAAAAGCGCGCCGCGCACGCCTCCACTTCCCTGCACTCCTCCACGGTATCGTCACAGATCGCAATTTTCAAAACGTCCATATCATTCCCCCTCTGCAAATCTGCCATGTTCCGTTCAGCTCTTTTTTCTATTTTATGTGCTGGGGCGGTATAAGTCAAGCGGCGGGGCGGAGGACACGGGAGGGAGGCGGCAAGGGCGCACCTCGGCAGCGAGGCACTCCCGGAACACCCGCGGTCTTTCCTCCCCCCAGTCCTCTCCCCAACCGTCATATTTGGTAATTTTTTTGCAGATTCGGCAGTTTTTTTCGTGCTTTTTACATGATAAACTGAGTATAACAAGACATTCAATACATATAGGAGGGGTTTGTATGGGTACTAACATTCTTGTAACCGCTATTGTAATTGTCTATCTGCTCGTCATGCTGTGGATCGGCTGGTATTCTTCCACCAAGATCTCCACCAACACCGACTTCATGGTGGCTGGGCGCAGGCTTGGCCCGCTTTTGATGGCAGGCACCCTGGCGGCCACGGAGATCGGCGGCGGCAGCTCCCTGGGCGTGGTGCAGAACGGCATGTCCGGCTTCGGCCTCAGCGCTTCCTGGTACATTACCACCATGGGCATCGCGTTCATTATCCTGAGCTTCATCGCTCCCAAGTTCCGGGCGGCAACGGTAAAGACCGTGCCCGAGTATTTCCGCAGGCGCTACGGCAAATCCTGCGGCCTGATCACCGCCATCATCATGCTGCTTCCCCTGGTGGGCCTGACCGCCGGACAGTTCATCGCCTCCGCAGTCATCCTTTCCACCATGCTGAACATCGACTACCAGGTGGCCGTGATCATCGTTGCCGTGGTTGTGACCGTTTACTCCATCATGGGCGGTCTCTGGAGCGTGACCCTGACCGACTTCGTCCAGGTGTTCCTGATCGTGATCGGCATGATCATCGCAGTTCCCTTCGCCATCAACTACGCCGGCGGCTGGGGTAATGTGACCACCAATATCCCCGAGGGCACCATGAGCCTGTTTGCGGGCTACGACCTGTTCGGAATCATTTCCCTTGTGATCATGTACACCGCAACCTTCTCCGTGGGCCAGGAAGCGGTATCCCGTTTCTACGCGGCTAAGGATGAGAAGGCGGCCAAGGGCGGCGCATGGCTGGCAGCTCTTGTGAACTTTATCTACGCCTTCATCCCCACGATCCTGGGCATCATCACCCTGGCGCTGATCAACATGGGCAAGTTCAGCTCCGATCAGTTCGCCTCCGTTGGCGCGCGCTACGCCCTGCCCGTGCTGGCCATCAACACCATGCCGGCGCTGATCTGCGGACTGCTGTTCGCGGGCATCATCTCCGCCACCATGTCCAGCTCCGACTCCGACCTTTTGGGCGCCGGGTCCATTTTCGCCAATGATATTTACAAAGCTGTGTTGAAGCCCGACGCTTCCAGCAAGTCCGTGATGCAGGTGACCAAGACCGTGATGTGCCTGGTGGGCGTGGCCTCCATGCTGATCGCCCTGTTCAACACCCAGAGCATCGTGTCCATCCTGATGTTCTGCTTCACGCTCCGGGCCGCAGGCTCCTTCTTCCCCTACGTGATGGGACATTACTGGAAGAAAGCCTCCACGGCAGGCACCATCGCCTCCCTGATCGCAGGCACCATCGTGGTGGTGTATCTGGAGCATATTTCCGGCGGAATGCTGTTCGGAATCAAGTTCAGCCAGCCCATCATTCCCGGACTGGTAGCAGGTTTCATCTGCTTCATCCTGTTCTCCTACGCTATGCCGCCCAAGGTGGAGACCACCGAGCTTGCACCGGAGGAGGACGATTAAGGCAATTCGTGCCGGTATCTGATCGCATCAACAAACCAAAAGGGTATGGTTCATCCGAGCCATACCCTTTTTACATCAGTCTGTGAATCGATTCCCGTCGGACACCTGGCGGAACCAGGCGGCGGACCGTTTGAACGACGGCCTGGCGTGGTCATTGATGTCTATGCGGATAAAACCGTACCGGTTTTTGTATGCGTTGGACCAGGACCAGCTGTCGAAAGGACACCACATATGGTAGCCGAAGCAGTTGCAGCCCTCCTCAATCGCCTTGTGCAGCCAGCGGAGGTGATCTTTGATGAACTCCACCCTGTAGCCGTCCTCCACCATGCCTTCCTCGTTCAGAAACCGCTCTTCGTCCTGAACGCCCATGCCGTTCTCCGTGACCATCCAGGGAATATTGCCGTAGTGATCCCGGATATTGATGCCGATGTCGTACAGCCCTTTTTCATAGATCTCCCAGCCCCTGGACTTGTTCATCCGGCAGTTCTCCGGCGTATAATATTCAAAATACCGGTCCGGCATAAACGTATCGGATTCCAGCGGGCGGCTGCGGTGCACGACTCTCCGGGGATGATAGTAATTGACCCCCAGGTAATCCACCGTGTTCCTGCGTATCGTCTCCAGCTCCTGCTCCGTGTGGACCGGAACCGCCTGATTCTCCTCCAATATGCGGACCAGGTCGGCCGGGTATTCCCCCTTTACCGACGGGTCCAGAAATGACCGGTTGAAGAACAGGTCCGCCGCATACGCAGCCTTGCGGTCCCGCTCGTCCTCAGGATTCCGGCAGTAAGTGGGCGTCAGGTTTAAGACAATGCCGATCTGGCCGGAACAGCCCATCTGCCGGTAAGCCTCCACCGCCATGCTGCTGGCAAGCTGGATGTAGTAGGCCACCTGCGCCGCCCGCCTGCCGTCCTGCACCAGCGGATAATGGTGGAGATACAGATATCCCTGCTCCGGCGTGATCACCGGCTCGTTGAAGGTAACCCAGCGCCTGACTTTGCCGGAAAACTCCCCATAACAGACTCTGGCGAAGGCGGCGAACGCGTCCACTGTCTCGCGGCACTCAAACCCGCCCTTTTCCATCCAGTACATCGGCATGTCAAAATGGTTCAGGCAGAGAATCGGCTCGATTCCGTTGTCCAGCAGCGCGTCTATCACCCGGTGATAGAAACCAATCCCCTTCCGGTTCACCGTGCCGTCCCGGTCCGAAATGATCCTGGCCCACTGCAGGGACGTGCGGAACGACGTGATCCCGCATTCTCTCATCATTTTAATCAGCTGCTCATAATTGTGGTAGAAGTCCGAAGTCACCTCCGGCCCTACCCCCTGGTAAAATGCCCCCGGGTCCTCCCGGTACCACTGGTCCCAGATGTTATCCTGCTTTCCATCCTCCGGGCCGCGCCCCTCGCACTGCACCGCCGAGCAGGCCCCGCCCCAGAGAAACCCTTCCTTAAACTGATATTCCTTCATTCTTTTCCTCCTCTACTCTCTGCAGCAGGGCAAACAGCGCCCCCCTAAGGTTTGAACGGTTATTGTTTCTGCTACGAACCAATTTGGGCTTTAAAAAACTGAAATTCTGTCCCGGACACAGGATATCGTTCACCTTCTCCTCAATACGCCGCGCCAGGTCCTCCCTCTCGCTGACGCCTCCGCCCAGGACAATGATCTCCGGATCAAAGGAAAACTGGATTAAAATACAGCCCAGGGCCGTGTAATAATAAAATTGATCCAGGTAAACCGCCGCCGTCCCATCCCCCTGCTCCGCCAGTTCAAACAGCTTTTTTTCCATTTATTTCCATACCAAACTGACAGATGTAGCGCTTCGCCAGGTTAACCGGGGTGTAATCAGACCACACCTCCCTGGTCCCGTCCGGCTTCTGTGCGCCCAGCGGGAAATTCGAAACCTCGCCGCAGCACAGATTTGCGCCGTAAAGCACCCGCCTGTCGTGGACCATGGCGCCCCCTATGCCGCTGCCGATGGCAATGGTTGAAAAATGGCCGGCTCCGGCAGCCTCCCCCAGCCACATCTCTCCCATGGCAAAGCATCTGGCGTCGTTTTCTATGAGAACGCTCAGGCCGCCCAAAGCCCCGGATACCATATCCCGAAACGGGATCTCATGAATATACGGCACCGCGCTGGAGCCATGTATCACGCCGTTTTTCCCGTCCACCGCCCCGGGGCAGCTGACCGCAGCCCCGCAGATGTTCCGCCTGCCTTCAAACCGCCCGTAAACCTCCGCCATCCGGGCCAGCAGCTCCTCCATACCGGACTCAGGCGTTTTGAAGCTGCCCGGCTCCCACAGCCTTCCCGCGCCGTCGCCCGCCGCATACTTCACCGATGTTCCGCCGATATCGAACAGCAGATATATTTGTTCTTCCATACCGCCTCCGCACTGCGATGTCCCCTGCGCTCCGCGCGGTTCACCGCATTTTGCAACTGTCCGCCGGTCTCCCGGCGGCCTATTGCGTCCAAATGAGAGGGCGAAATCTCTGTGCCGGATTCCGCCCTCTCCCTTTAAAGTTCCAGCGAAACCCTGCGCCCCGTCTCCGCCGAATGGTACGCCGCGTAAACCAACAGCGCTGTTTTGGCCGCCAATTCGAAACCGGACTTGGGCTGCCGGTCAAAGGCAACGCATTCCATAAAATCCTGAAGCTCGCCTGTATACCCTCTCATCAGCTCTTCCTCCAGGAATACGTTCTGCCATCCGGTTTTCGTGGTGAGTTTTTCCGTCACATAGACATTTTCCAGCCCCTGCGCCTGATCGTGATAAGCGCGCAGGCCGTCTGTTGCCGCCATATTACAGTAGTAGACGCTCTTGTTGGTATAGATTTCCACCAGATTCTTGACGCCTCCCACCACCATGTCCCCCGCCATGATTACGGCCCTGCTGCCATCCGAAAAGGTGAGCAGGACATTTGCCAGGTCCTCCACGTCCACGGCTCTCGTCTCAATAAATGCCAGCTCCTCCTCGTTCAAAACGCCGCTGACATTTCCCATGTCAGCCATCACGCTGGTGACGCGGATCTCCTCCCCGCGTTTCCTGGCCTCCTGTTCCTTCAGGTAGAGGACCGCGGACAGCGGGTGACAGCCCTGACGGATAAAGGATCCGCCTCCACTGCATTTCCAAAGCGCCGCGTGGGCCGCATGGGAGCCGTTGTGGCTCTCCTCCGCGCGCATAAACAGGATTCTGCCGTTCTGGGCGTTCAAAAACTCCAGGCTCCTCTGAAGAGCGGGCGTATAGATGTAATTCTCCGCATACATGAACTTGACGCCGCCCGCCTCAACGGCCTCCCCCAGCTCCTTAAGCTTCCTTTGGACCTCCCGGTAGGCCTTCTCCTTTGTAAAGCTCTGCGAACCGTCCGCCGGTTCAAAATATCCGGTCAGCGGCTTTTCACAGATGACATGCTTTTTGCTCTCTATGGCCGCCTTTATCATCTCCTCGTGGAGAAACGGGGGCGCAACCACGTCGATGACGTCGATCTCCGGGTCCTTTAACATTTCCCGGTAATCCGTATACACCCCGGCGATCCCGTGGGCCGCCGCAAATTCCCCTGCATTGGGAGCCAGCGAGGCGACCGCCTTCAGAACGATCTCCACGCCGTAGACCTTCTGATACGCGCATGCGTGCAGGTCCGCCGCAAAGCCGCTTCCGATTATGCCAACCACAACTCTTTTCATCATTTTACGGTTCCTTTCATCTCTATCATCCCTTCACCGCGCCGGCGCTCAACCCCCGCACCATCTGGTTTTGTGCAAGGGAGAAGAAAATCACCGCCGGGATGCTCATGAGGATGGAAGCAGCCATCAGCGGCCCCCAATGTACGCCCATCTCGTCTATAAAAAACGCCAGTCCCACGGAAATCGGGCGCATGGCCTTGCCGTCCGTCATGGTCAGGGCAAACAGGAATTCGTTCCAGGACAGGACAAACGCGTTCATGGCAACCGTAGCCAATATGGGCTTGCACATGGGAATCACGATCTCAACCAGGACGCGGAACGGGGAACAGCCGTCCACCACCGCCGCCTCCTCAACCTCAATGGGCAGATTGTCAAAATATCCTTTCAGCATCCACACCGCAACCGGCAGGCAGATGGTCAGGTACACCAGAATCAGGCCCGGGTAGGTGTTGATCATCTTTAATTCCTTGAGGATGATATAGTAGGGTATGATCACCGCCACCCGCGGCAGAACTCTTGCAAATAAAATTGTCCAGATCAGGCAGCGACTGCCCGTGAACTTGTACCGGGAGAATCCGTAAGCCGCCAGCACGCTCACCGTCATGGTGATCAACGTGGTCCCCGTGGCCAGGATCACCGTGTTTTTAAAATAATGCAGCATATTGGAGTCCCTCAGAATCTGGCCATAATGGACCCACGTCACTTCTCTGGGAATCCAGCGCGGCGGCACCTCATAAATCTGGCTCTCCGGCTTTAAGGAGGTGCTGAGACACCACAGAATGGGAAACAGGCTGAACGCGCAGATTCCGACGATCAGCAGAATCTTCACAATAACGGCCGGATGCATCCGTTTCTTCATGCTTGATTCCTCCCTTTTTTCCTGATTTGTGTGGGCGCGTAGAACAGGAAGCACACCAAAGCCGCTCCGATTAGCAGCGTGCTGGCCGCGGATGCGCCTGCGAAGTCGAACCGGGTGAATCCCAGGCGGTAAATCAACAATCCCAGAATTTCCGAGGACGTCCCCGGGCCGCCGCCGGTCAAAACAAACAACAGATCAAACGCGTTGATCGCGTTTACCACCTCGAGCACAATTACCATGGTGATCACAGATCGCAGGGAGGGAAGGGTGATATAGAAAAACTGCTGGATCCGGCTGGCGCCGTCAATGGCGCTGGATTCGTACAATTCCCCCGGGATTCCCTGAAGCCCCGCTAAAATCATCATCATCACAAACGGAAAACCCGCCCAGGTGTAAGCCGCCAGCACGGACGGCAGGGCTGTCTCGGCGGTGCTCAGCCACAGCCTGCACCAGGATTCCAGGCCCACGCTTTTAAACATTCCGTTGATGAGCCCAAAATCGCTCTGAAGCATCCACCGCCAGGAGTTGGCGGACACGATGCTGGGCACCGTCCAGGGCAGCAAAGCCAGCAGGCGCACGGCCTTCACCGGTTTTCCCTGTCCGTCCATGATAAATGCCGCCACAAATCCCATGCCTGTTCTCAGCACAACCGAGCCCACAATCCACACCACTGTATTTTTTACAATCGCCGGAAATTCCTTCAGCGATACGATCTTCTCAAAATTCCGGATCCCGTTAAACTGCGTATCAAAGGATGGCAGCGTCACCTCTGAAAATGCGAACGATATAGTCCGTATAATCGGCACGATCATCATCAATAGCACAACAACGGTACACGGTGCAACAAACTTCAGTCCTGTGCGTGCCCGCTTCTGCTGGATATCCGGATGGAACACGCCGTTGATAAAACGTTCCATGACCTACTCCTCTCTGCATTTACGCCCTGCAGTGTTAGTGCAGGGCGTCCGTCATACTATTTCAAAAGATCATTACACTGCTGGGCCATATCCTCACAGCCCTGTTCCACGGTCTTGGCTCCCTGCATGATATTCTGAAGCTCCACAATAATGATCTTCTGCATATCGGTCCACTGCGGGATGGTGGGGCTCAGACGTCCGACCATGGCGCTCTCCAGAATGGTCTGGTACAGCGGATCGTTCCAGATTCCGTAGTTGGTGGCCTCCATTCTGGCCGGTATGCGGACCGTCAGCTCACCCAGCACCTCGGGCTGCAGGAACCATTTGGCAAACTTATATGCGCCGGGAGAATTTTTAGCAGTTACCGGCACGGTGAACAGCCATCCGCCGGAGCCGGACGGAGCCTTGGGCGGTACGCAGTATCCATAATTCAGGTCCGGGTAATTGGTGTCAAACTCCACGGCGTTCTGATCTCCGCCCATCATCAGAGCTACTTTATTCTCAATGAACAGCGGCATGATATCCTTTGTCATGGTATAGTTGACCGCGCCCTCAGGAGCCACCTTCTCGGTGGTGTAAAGGCCGGTCCAGTAGCGGATTCCCTCAATGGCCTCCGGCGTGTTGAGCGTGCACTCCGTCTGATCCTCGTTCAAATAGTCTCCCCCGTAAGACCAGATCACCGGGGACAGCGTGAGGAATACGTTGGACGGATCCGCATTGCTGGCTCCGATTCCCACGCCGTACTGCTCGCCGGGAATGGTCAGTTTTTTTGCAATTTCCAGCATGTCGTCGTAGGTCCAGCCCGCCTCGGGGTAGGGAACTCCCGCCTCGTCGAACATCGTTTTATTGTAGTACATGATCGAGCTGCTGGTACGGTAGGGAAGTCCGTAATAGACGCCGTCAAACTTCCCGCCCTCAATGACCGCCGCAAAATCCGACAAATCCATGTCTTTTATCTGATCGTCCCAGGGCTGCAGCAGGTTTTTGTCCACAAGGGTTCCCATCTGCGTCACGTCCACCGCCAGGATATCGGGTCCGCCGCCGCCCAGTATGGTGGTGACCGCTTTGTCCACGTATCCGTTGACCGGAAGGGCTTCGATTGTCAGATTTACATTGGGCTCCACCGCTTTATAGGCTTCTACAATCTTGGGGATCTGATCCTCCCACCAGCTTCCCATCCAGATCGTCAGTTCCTCGGGCTCCCCCGCGGCAGCCTGAGCCTCGGTCTGCGCCTGCGTCTCCTGCTTCGGGGCAGAGCTTTCCTGTACCGGCGCGCTTCCTCCGCAGCCTGCCAGACTCAGTGCCATCACTCCCGCCAGAACAGCGCCTGCGGTTCTTGTCATTCTACCGTTCGCTAACCTCATAACCATCCTCCATTCATCTTAAATATCATAGTATCCACAAGATTCACGGATATAAAATTCCGGCTCAGCCGCAACATCCTCAAACTGGTCCTGAGGGCGTTCTCCCCTGATCTGCTCAAGCAAAATATCGATGGCGTGATGAGAAATATAGCGGAGGTCAAACCCCACCGTCGTCAGCGGGACCATGGCGCTGTCCGCAAAGCGGATGTTGTCGATGCTGGTAACAGACAAATCCTTTGGCACCATGATTCCATTTTTATAGAGAAACCGGATGATCGGTATGGCCAGCTCATCCTGCGTTATAAAAAATGCCTGCTCTGACTTTCCTTTTCTCAACAAATCTCCCAGCGCCTCGTCTCTGACCAGATGAAAATCCGTGGAGCCCAGCCAGCACGCCATATCCGGCCCCGGCGTGATTCCCGCCTCCCGCAGCGCCCTCTCATAGCCCACATACTTCGGATCCGCCATCCCGGACTCATCCTGGGCGCTGGATACATAGATCACGCTCCGATGTCCCATCTGGATCAGATGTTTCGTGGAAAGGTACGCTCCTTTGATCAGATTGGGGTATACTGCATCCAGCCGGGGCATCCTGTCAAATCCCGACAGAAGCACCACCGGGAACCCCTGGTTTCTCAGCTTCTCAAGCCTGGAAAGATTGTCTGTAAACTGTGTATTTACAATCAAGCCGTCTACCTTGTTGGAGAGCATAAGGTTGATCGCCTTCTCCTCCATCTTTAAGTCGTCGTGACTGGCAATCACGTACATTGTATATCCGTTTTGTTCCAAATACTGTTCAATATAGCGGGCCTCTGTGGTGAGCAGCAGGCTTGAAATATTTCTGAGGATCAAGCCGATGGTTCCCGTCTTTTTGAGAACCAATGCCCTGGCCATATTGTTTGATGCATAGTTTAAATCGCTGGCAACCTCCTTGACCCTCCTTCTGGTTGCCTCGCTGATCCGCGGGCTGTCCTTCAACGCAAGGGATACTGTATTAATCGAACATCCCACTTTTTCAGCAATATCCTTCAGTGTTACCTCATACATACGATCATTCCCCCATCACTGTTTGTATTATCGATAATACTATTATAACAGCGATTTTATCATTTGTTAACTCCTTTCTTTGCTATTTTCAACAAAAATAAAATAAATATTGACAAAGCATTGGGAAAATGATTATAATTCAGGTGTAAGCATTGTATTAACGTTAATATTAATCTGATGTGTTTATTATATACAGATTTTTTCGATCTTGTCAATATGTTTTATGCATATTTTTATTTTTCATCGATACCAGCCATTTTCTTATTTGTTGAAATTGTATTGAAAATATATATTATTTATCACTTTGCATTTATAAGCAGCGCGCTTATAAAAATATAAAGCACAGGAGAAAACACTATGGTAAAAGAATTTAACCACATCGGAGTCAATGTCAGGGATCTCCAGAAAACCCTCGCATTCTATTCCGAACACCTGGGGGCTAAGTTTGTAAGGGGACTCTATATTCCCGCCTCCCACACGATCGCAGCGTATGTGCAGATCGGTACCCAGATGATCGAATTTCTCAGCCCACTGTCCCCGTCGGAAAGCACCGAGTACGGAATCGCCCACATCGCTTACACTGTGGATCATATCGAGGAAGCTGCCCGCATATTGGAAGAAAAGGGTTGGCATTTCCACGTTCCGCCCAAAAAAGCCGGCTCAGGCGGCGGTAAGATCGCCTTTTTGAAGGACCCCAACGGGGCCAATGTGGAACTGATTGAACGGCTTGAATCTTTCTCCGAGCCGTCCTGGGAGCCGTCCACCGATGTGATCGAGATCGACCACGCCTCCATCTACGCCAATGATCTGCAGGCGGGCATCGACTTCTACACCAAGGACATGGAGATGGAAATGCTCCAAAACTACCACTTTGAGGACCGGAAGTTTGATATGGTCTACATGAACACCGGTAAAAATATCCTGGAGCTGCTGCACAACGAAACGCCCCACGAGGGCCCGCTCATGGGACACATCGCTTTCCGCGTCAAGGACACAAAGGCGCTGGCGGAAAAGCTGGCCGCCCAGGGTGTGGAGGTCACCACCCAGCCTCGCCTTTTGGCCACACAGAACGGTTATGTGTGCAATATCAAAGACCCTGATGGAATCGCCCTGGAGTTCATTGACCGGGTGTCGCTCTTTGAGGTATAGCCTATGAAATTAGCATTCAGTTCACTGTCCTGCCCGTCCTGTACCGTCGACGAGATTATTCAATTCGCCCTGAAATATGGTTTTCAGGGTGTGGAGCTGCGGACGGTCCAGTCCACCATTGATCTGTGGGACCTGAACGATTTTTCGCCGGAAGCCCTGCCCGAAACCCGCCGCAGGTTCCAGTCTGCGGGGCTTGAGGTGGTCGTGGTCGGGACCAGCATCTCCTTTGCCAAGGACGAACCCGGATGGCGCAGCAGACAGCTGGAGCTGCTGGAGAAATTCTGCGTCATTGCCCAGGGACTGAATTGTCCCTATCTGCGGGTATTCGGAGGCCCCATTCCCCCCGGAAGCACCTATGAAGCGGCGCTGGAGCGGGATATAGACGGTTACCGGCAGGCCGTAAAGACAGCGGCTTCCTACGGCGTAACGCTGCTGTTTGAGACCCACGATGATTTCAGCACCTCCACCTCCCTGCTTCCGCTGTTGGAGGCGGTCGGCAACCAGGCCGGCGTGATCTGGGATATTCTCCACCCCTACCGGTTTGGCGAACCCATGGAGACCACCTGCCGGAACCTGCTGCCCTATCTGCGGCACGTCCATGTCAAGGACTCCTCCGGGTATTCCAAAGAAGGGTTTGATATTGTCCTTCCCGGCCAGGGTACCGTGCCCATCCGGGAAGCGCTGTCGCTTTTAAAGGACTGCGGTTATGAGGGTTACCTCTGCTTCGAGTGGGAGAAGCACTGGCACCCGGAGATTCAGGAGGCGGAGCTGGCCCTGCCGGAATATGTCAATTATATGCGTCGTTACGCCAAGGAGCTGCTGCATGAGCAGGCGTAAATCGGCGCTCATAACGGGCGGCAGCCAGGGCATCGGCCTTGCCTGCGCACAACTGCTTTATGAAAAGGGTTACGACATCTGCCTGATGTCCCGCAGCCCGGAAAAATTGGAGGCGGCGGCGCTCTCTGTTTCCGCCGGAGCCTCCTGGCCGGTCTATACCGTACCCGCGGACGCTGCCAGCCCGGAACAGGCGGCGGCAGCGGTGGAACAGGCTTGCCGCTTGCTGGGGGGAATCGACGTTCTCATCAATTCCGCGGGCTGCAGCATGCACGCTCCCTGTTCCTTTGAGAACGTCTCCACTGAGGAGTACAAACGGATCATGGATACCAATGTGGACGGCCTGTTTTATATGACCCGGAGCGTATTAAAGGCCATGAAGGAGCGGCAGTCCGGGTACATTATCAACATACTCTCCACGGCCTCCCACGCCGCCGCCGCGCGAGGCGGCCCATATTCCGCTTCAAAATATGCGGCGCTGGCCCTGACGGAAACCCTGGCCGCAGAATGCCGCGGCAGCGGAATCCGCATCACCTCCATCAGCCCCGGCCCGGTCGCAACCACCATCTGGTCCCACAAAACGACGCCTCCGTCAGAGAAGGAAATGGCCCGGATGCTAAAACCCGGGGACATCGCCCGGATTGCCGGATTTCTGTTGGACAATCCGGATTATGTCATTATCCGCGATATCGAAGTAACTCCTGCCGGTTTTTAGAACCGGTTTCGATTACTTTGGAAAACAGGCCGCTTCAGACGATTCTGAGGCGGTCTGTTTTTGCGCCCATTCAGCCACATTTTCGGAAAACCACCTGATTTTCCGGGCGGCGCATAGATATTTCACATCCTTCTGTAGTACAATGGTTCTGATATGCTTCGGAAATGAATCATTTGACACACTTGTGAAACAGACCGGTTGGAGGTAGAAACTATGGGGGTACGGATTGCCATTGCCAGCTACGGCACCTTTGAGCAGTTTATTCATCAGATCAAGCCGTTTTATTCGGAGGAGGTGGAGTTTGTCATACTGAACGCCCTGTTCGAGGACTTAAAGGACGAGGTGCGGAGGCTGGAAAAGGACCACTCGGTGGATGTGTTTGTGGGAAGCGGCGGAAATGGGCGCTTTCTGGAGAAGTACGTGCAGGAAACGCCTTTTGTGAAGGTCAAAGTGACGGGCTTCGATTTTCTCCTGGCCCTCAAAAAGGCGGCGCAGTACGGAAATAGCACCGGGCTGATCACCTTCGGCGAGCGGGTTCCCTTTGTGTCCTCGGTGAAGGAGCTGCTGAACGTGGAGGTGACGGAGCGGGTCTACCACCAGTCCAGCGAGATCGACCAGGTGCTCGCCGATCTGTACAACCAGGGCATCGAGGACGTGATCGGCACGGCTTTTGTGCTGGAGCGGGCGGCGCTCAAGGGGATGAGGGGGCATTACATCTGGTCCGTGGACGGCGTGAAAACGGCGGTGGACACCGCGGTTCAGGTGGCGCTCGCCAAGCGGCAGGACGCAAAAAAGGCCCACAAGCTGGCCAGCATCCTGCAAACGATTCATGAAGGCGTGATCGTCACCGATGAGCAGGGAATCGTCAATGAGTTCAACACCAGCGCGGAGAAGATTTTGAAGATCGACCGCGGGGACGTGATGGGACGCCCGGTCCAGGACGTGCTGCCCAATACGCGTTTGAACGTGGTGATCGAGCGGCAGCGGGAGGAGTACAACAAGATTCAGGATGTGGGGAACGTGAAGATTCTCACCAACCGCTGCCCCATTTTCAGCCAGGGACGGCTGATCGGGGCTTTGGCCACCTTCCAGAGTATTGAGGAGGTGTCCGAGGCGGAGGGGAAGATCCGGCGGAAGCTGTACACCAGAGGTTTTGTGGCAGGCACCCGGTTTGAGGATATGCAGGGGGCCTGCGCGGCGTTTCAGGATATCGTACACATCGGCAGGGAATATGCCAAGAGCGACGCCACCATCCTGATCTCCGGGGAAACGGGTACGGGCAAGGAGCTGTTCGCCCAGAGCCTTCACAACGAGAGCGACCGGAGCCGTATGCCCTTTGTGGCCATCAACTGCGCGGCGGTGCCGCCCAATATCCTGGAGAGCGAGCTCTTCGGCTACGAGGAGGGGGCCTTCACCGGCGCCAGACGCGGCGGGAAAAAGGGAGTGTTCGAGCTGGCCCATGAAGGGACCCTGTTTCTGGATGAGATCGGGGAGATTTCCATGGACATCCAGCTGCGGTTCCTGCGGGCTTTGGAACAGCGGGAGGTATTCCGTCTGGGCGGCGAAAAGGTGGTGCCGGTGGATATCCGGGTAATCGCGGCCACCAACAAGAACCTCTGGCAGATGGTGAAGGAGGGGAAGTTCCGGGAGGACCTGTACTACCGGCTGAACGTGCTGGCGATCCACCTGCCCGCGCTCCGGGACCGGCGGGAGGATATCCCGCTGCTGATCAATCATTTCCTGAGAGAATTCCGGCCCGACCTGCCGGACGGAAAGCGGCTGGAGCTGGCAGGAATCCCCTTTCTGCGCGCCTACCGCTGGCCGGGAAATATACGGGAGCTGAGGAACGTGGTGGAGCGGATGGCTGTTCTGTATAAGGATGGGATGGATGCGGAGCGGCTGGCAATGCAGGCGTTGTCTGTGAATGAGGAGGTGGATGTGGGGTGGGCCTGGAGTGCGGCGGGGGGCGCAGGGGGCGCGGCCGGCGCGACTGGCGGCATGAGCGGAGCGACTGACGGCGCGGCCGGGGATACAGGCGGCATGGCCGGGGGCGCTGGCGGCATGGCCGGAGCGACTGGCGGCATAGCCGGGGCGACTGGCGGCATGGCCGAAGCGGCTGGCGGCGTGGCCGGGGCGGCGGGTGGCATGGCCGGGGCGACTGGCGGCGCGACCGGGGGTACTGGCGGCATGGCCGGAGCGACTGATGGCGCGGTCGGCATTACGGGCGGCAGCTTTTGCCCCGCCGCTCCGCCCTCCCCCGCCTCTCCCCTCCCCCTCTCCTCCTGGATTCTGGCGGACAGGCAGCGCAGGGAGCGGGACGAGATTCTACTCGCCCTGCGCCAGTGCGGCGGAAGCCGCACCCAGGCGGCCAGGCTTCTGGGAGTCAGCCGCTCCACGCTCTGGCGGAAAATGCAGGCTCTTGGTATATTGGCGAACCTGAAATAATCCTTCCTGCCGTAAGCCGCCGCCCCCAAAACATTACCTCCCGCCGCAAGCCGCCGTCCCAAAAACATTCCCTCCCGCCGCAAGCCGCCGCCCCCAAATATTCCCATCCTTTGCGGCATACCACCCTCATCATCCGGTATCCCGCCAAAATGTTTTCCCCAAAAAGACACACGTTTGTGTGCGTAATACAAATACATTTTATTAATTTTTGTCCGTCTATCACGGATTTTTCCCTTGCTATTTGCCCTCCCTCCCCTTATAATGAAATCATAAGATACCCGGAAACAAGGCAAATTTCATACTCACATCATATGACAAGGGGGTTATATCATGCAGGAGCAGACCATGTGGGCATTGACCAAGAAGAAACCGGAAGCCGGGCTGTGGATGGAGCGCGTGCCGGTTCCCGAGGTGGGGCCCAACGACGTGAAGATCAAGATTCACAAGACGGCCATCTGCGGCACGGACGTACATATCTACCAGTGGAACGACTGGGCAAGGCACACCATCCCCATCGGGCTTACGGCGGGCCACGAGTACGTGGGCGAGATTGTGGAGGTGGGGTCCGGGATGGACGGACACAGCGTGGGGGACCTGGTGTCCGGCGAGGGACACATCACCTGCGGGAAATGCCGCAACTGCCTGGAAGGACACAAGGAGAACTGCCGGGACGCCAAGGGCGTGGGGGTGAACCGCAACGGCGCCTTTGCGGAATATCTGGTGATCCCCTCCTCCAACGTCTGGAGCTGCCGTCCCAACATCCCGGAGGAGCTCTACGCCATCTTTGATCCCTTCGGCAACGCCACCCACACGGCCCGCTCCTTCGACGTGCTGGGCGAGGATGTGCTGATCTCCGGCGCTGGCCCCATCGGCATCATGGCCGCGGCCATCGCCAAGTTCAGCGGGGCCCGCCACGTGGTGGTGACGGACATGAACGAGTACCGCCTGGAGCTGGCCCGGAAGCTGGGCGCCACCAGAACCATCAATTTAAATGAGGAAAAGCTGGACCAGGTGATGAAGTCCATCGGAATGACCGAGGGATTTGACGTGGGAATGGAGATGTCGGGAAGCCCGAAAGCGCTCCACGACATGATCCACCACATGAAGCACGGCGGAAAGATGGCCCTTCTGGGACTTCAGGGACGGGAAACCGTGGTGGACCTGGAGACGGTTATTTTCAACGGCCTGACGCTCAAGGGAATCTACGGGCGGAAGGTCTGGGACACCTGGTACACCATGACCACCATGATCGAGGCGGGACTGGACATTTCCCCGATCATCACCCACCATTTTGATATCCGCGACTATGAAAAGGGATTTGAAGCCATGATTTCCGGCCAGTCCGGCAAGGTGATCCTGGACTGGTCCCATATCAACGAATCTGAATCATAAAAAAGGAGATGCAGCTATGGCCCGTAAAAACGACATATTAAGTATTTTCGCCGGCACTGTGGAAGAGATAAAGGAAGCCGGTCTGTTCAAGGGGGAAGCCCCCATCGCCTCCGCCCAGGGCGCAAGGGTGCGCCTGGAGGACGGACGGGAAGTGATCAACATGTGCGCCAACAACTACCTGGGCCTGGGAGACAGCCCCAGGCTGATCGAGGCGGCCAAGAGAACCTACGACGAGCGGGGCTACGGCATGGCGTCGGTCCGGTTCATCTGCGGAACCCAGGACATCCACAAGCAGCTGGAGGAGAAAATTTCCCGTTTTCTGGGAACGGACGACACCATCCTCTACTCTTCCTGCTTTGACGCCAACGGCGGACTCTTCGAGACCCTTCTGGGCCCGGAGGACGCGGTGATCAGCGACGAGCTGAACCACGCCTCCATCATCGACGGCGTGCGCCTGTGCAAGGCCAAACGGCTCCGCTACAAAAACAACGACATGGAGGAGCTGGAAAACCGTTTAAAGGATGCAGATGCGCTTGGGGCCAGAATCAAACTCATCGCCACCGACGGCGTGTTCTCCATGGACGGCATCATCTGCAATCTGAAGGGCGTCTGTGACCTGGCCGACCGGTACAACGCTCTGGTCATGGTGGACGACAGCCACGCGGTGGGATTTGTGGGCAAACACGGCCGCGGAACCCCGGAGTACAACGGCGTGGAGGGCCGGGTGGACATCATCACTGGCACCCTGGGCAAGGCCCTTGGCGGGGCCTCCGGCGGCTACACCTCCGGGCGCAAGGAGATTATCGACCTGCTCCGCCAGAGAAGCCGCCCCTATCTGTTCTCCAACACCCTGGCCCCGGCCATTGTGGGAGCCAGCCTGGAGCTGTTCGACATGCTGGAGGAGAGCACGGCGCTGCGGGATCAGCTGGAGGACACCACCGCCTACTACCGCAAACAGCTGACCGATAACGGCTTCGATATCATCCCCGGCACCCACCCCTGCGTTCCGGTGATGCTCTACGACGAGAAGCTGGCCGGGGAATTCGCCCGGCGCATGATGGAAAAGGGCGTCTACGTGGTGGCCTTCTCCTTCCCGGTGGTTCCCAAGGGCAAAGCCCGCATCCGCACCCAGGTGTGCGCCAGCCATACCCGGGAAGATATCGACTTCATCGTGAAATGCTTTATTGAGGTGCGGCAGGAAATGGGGCTGGCCTGAGGCGCCCCTCAGTTCACCTCCCTCCCCCAGAAACATTTCACACTTGAAACACACCCGAAACATTTTCAAAACAAATTTCAAACACACGGCATCCGAATCGCGTAAAACCCGGTTCGGATGCCCTTTTTTTGCCCCCTCCGCATTTGGCACGGAATTTGCTTCTATAAAACAGTATCAAACACAATTCAAGGAGGGTGCGTATGACAGCAGCAAGAAAATTGAGAGAGCTTTTAAAGGGCAATGAGACATTGATCGCTCCCGGCGCTTATGACGCCTGGACGGCGCGGCTGATCGCGGAGAGCGGATTCCCGGTGGTCTACATGACCGGATACGGGGTGTCGGCCAGCGTGCTGGGCAAGCCGGACATCGGCCTGATCACCCTGGCTGAGATGGCGGACATGGCGCGCAACATCGTGGACGCCTCCGGGGACACCCCGGTGATCGCGGACGCGGACAACGGCTACGGCGGGCTGATGAACGTGATGCGCACGGTGGCCCTCTACGAGCAGGCGGGCGTGGCGGCCATCCAGCTGGAGGACCAGGTGACGCCCAAGCGCTGCGGCCACATGGAGGGCAAGGAGGTCATTTCCAAGGAGGAGATGGTGGCGAAGATCAAAGCGGCGGTTGCTGCCCGGAAGGACCCGGACTTCTGCATCCTGGCCCGCACCGACGCCCGGGCAGTGAACGGCTTTGAGGACGCCCTGGACCGGGCTCTGGCCTACGAGAAGGCGGGGGCCGATATCATTTTCTTTGAAGCGCCCAGGTCGGTGGAGGAAATGCGCACGGTGGGCAAAACCCTCTCCGTTCCCCTGTTGGCCAACATGGTGGAGCACGGGAAAACGCCGCTCCTTCCGGCCCAGGAGCTGTTCGAGATCGGCTACCGTATCGCCATCTACCCGGTGTCCGCCCTCTACATCGCCACCAAGGCGGTGAAGGAATTCCTGGGACGACTGGCCCGGGATAAGACCAGCGAGACGTCCCTGGAACAGATGGTGGATTTCCCCACCTTCAACAATATGATCCATTTACACGAGATCAGAGCCCTGGAACAGTCATTTCTGGAATAGGGGCGGCGTAACCATTAACAGCACGGGGGTGTGCTCTACCGGATTGGGAGGTATATGAGATGACCAGCTATCTGATAATATTGTCCATATTTATATCCGTAGCCATCGGCTACAAATGCAAGATCAACGTGGGAATCATCGCCATGGCCTTTGCCTATATTTTCGGCTGCTTTGTGCTGGGCTTAAAGTCCAGCGCGGTGATCGCCATGTGGCCCACCAGCCTGTTCTACTTCATCCTGATGGTCTCCTTCTTCTACGGCATCGCCATGACCAACGGGACGCTGATGCTGATCGCGGAAAATGCCATCTACCTATGCCGGAACAGGGCCTGGTTCATCCCGATTCTGCTCTGGCTGATCTCCTTTGGCATCTCCGGCCTGGGCCCCGGCCCTGTGACCGTGTTCGCCTTCATGGCCCCTCTGGTCATGGCCACGGCCGACAAGATCGGCATGAACAAGATCATCGGCACCATCTGCGTGGTGGGTGCGGGCGTGGCGGGCGGCTACACGCCCATCAGCCTCTGCTACGCCACGGTGCGCAACTGCCTGGTGACGGCGGGTTACGAAGGGGAAACGCTGATTGCGGACCTGAATAAGATCGCATTCAACAACATCCTGGCCCAGGTGCTGATTTTCGCCATCATCTACCTGATTTTTAAGGGCTGGACCGTCCAGGTGTCAAAGGAAATCAAGCGGCCCGAACCGTTTACCAAAAAACAGGTCCAGACCCTGGCCCTGATCGTGATCGGCCTGGCCGTGATGATCATTTTCCCGCTGCTCAAAAACTTTATGCCGGATTCCGCCTTTATCGCAGCCGTTTCCAAGGGCCTGGAGCCCAGCCTGGTGTCCACGGTGCTGCTGGTGATCGCCCTGATGTTAAAGCTGGGCGACCAGAAGAAGGCGCTGAACTTCGTGCCATTTTCCACCATTATACTGGTCTGCGGCGTTGGAATGCTGGTGTCCGTGGCCACCCAGGCCGGAGCCGTGGATATGTTCTCCTCCTGGATCGGCGACAACTTAAGCGCCACCGCAGCCAAGCTGGTGATCGCGCTGGTAGCGGGCTGCATGAGCTTCTTCTCCAGCACCCTGGGCGTGGTGGGCCCGGCTCTGATCCCCATGATCCCCAATATCGCGGGGGCCACGGGCGTCAGCGTGACGGCTCTGGTGTCCGGGATCATGATCGGCGGCCATTTCGCAGGCGTTTCCCCCTTCTCCACCGGCGGCGCTATGACCCTGGCGGGCGAGAACAACGAGGAGGCGAAAAACAAGCTGTTTATCC
This sequence comes from Enterocloster lavalensis, assembly GCF_046603895.1. Classification (NCBI taxonomy): domain Bacteria; kingdom Bacillati; phylum Bacillota; class Clostridia; order Lachnospirales; family Lachnospiraceae; genus Enterocloster; species Enterocloster lavalensis. Next base: position 5,176,304 of record NZ_CP176637.1, on the reverse strand, counting down.
AGCTGATGGTGCTGTCCATCGCATCCATTCTCTTTGCATCGGTGCTGGTGTTTATCGGAGTGATCCGGTAAAATCCGGCCACATATTACGGCATTCCTGTATCGAACGTAAAAAGTACCGCAAGCCCAGCGCTTGCGGTACTTTTATGAATGCAATGGGCCGTCACGTCAAATGTCCCGATACCAATGCAATTTTATGGTTTTCAATCAGATAAACCTGGTCGCACAGCAGCTCGATATCCTGGTAATGGTGGGACGTGAGAAACATTGTTTTTCCTTCCGCCTTCAGTTCCAGCAGCATCTGCTTCATTTCCTCATAAGTCTGATAGTCCAGCGCGTTAAACGGTTCATCCAGCACGAGAATATCCTGGTTCTCCATAATCGCCTGTGCCAGGCCGAGTTTTTGTTTCATCCCGAGAGAGTAATTGTCTACCTTCGTTTTGTTTTCAGGGTCCAGCCCTACTTTCAGCATGGCCTCCCGAATCTCTTGTTCGCCGATCTTCCCCTGAATCGCGGCCAGAAATTTCAGGTTCTGCAGACCGCTGTAGATTCCAACAAAACCCGGGGAGTTGATAAATACGCCCACGTGCTCGGGAAAATCCCGCCCCTTTCCCAGCTGTTTTCCGCGAATCAGCACCTGGCCCGAATCCGGGCGTTCAAACCCGCAGAGAATTTTGAATAGTACGGATTTTCCGCTCCCGTTGGCCCCCACAAGGCCGACCGCGGCTCCCTTCTTCACAGATAAGGAAATATTTTCCAGAATAACATTCTGCCCAAAGCGTTTTGTAATATTGTTCAGTTCAATATAAGCGTCCATAACTGCCTCCTACGGATTTCATGATTTTATAACGGCTGATTGAGCAGCCTGCGCCAGCCATATTTTAAGTTCCACGCCCCCAACAGCAGAATGAGCAAAATCTGAATGTCAAATGCGATCCGGAATGTGATCCCCGGGTACAGGCCCACTGTGCCCAGCCTGACCGTGCTGGACAGGCCGAAGGGACAATACGACGCAAAACCAGACGGCAAAATGCACAGGAAATTCCCCCCGAGTATTGCCAGAAAGCCGGCTGTGATCTGCTTCGTGCAGAGATAGATCGTAAATATTACCAAATATTGGAACAGCACGTCGCAGAATTTCAGGCCCACGGAGCCGGCCAGGCATTTCCAGGCATGAACCGTCAGCTCATATCCCAACAGCTTTATTCCAAGCAATCCGCCAAGAAACCAGATAACACAGTACAGGAAAAGAAACGGAAAACCCGCTTTCCACAGCGCGGTCAGCATATTCCGCCTCCCTGACGCCCGGATTGTGACGAACAGCGGCTGGCCCCTCACAGTCTCCCCCATAAACGCCGCCAGCAAATAGACCGGAGCGCCGTTTACAATCAACATCTCGAGGAATGACAGAATATGCAGATAGCCGGTTCCATGCCCGGAAAACAGAAGAAGAACCCAGTCCTCCGCCGTGCGTTCATCGTGATACGCAAGCCCCTTATAGCCTGCGATCAGGGCGGCCACGGCGCACAGAACCGCCAGATTCCTGATTGAGAATAGTTTTCTCATATAATACGGAACCAATCCACGGCCAAAGGCGGGCAGGGATAATGGCCCAAACCGCCGCCGATCGCAGGCCGTCCACAATATGATCATTGCCAGCAGACCGGCCGTCGCCACCGTGACCGCCAGACGGCCCAGTCCCAGGCTGTGGTGCAGGATCAGCAGATGATTCAGCCCCGTGACAGGAATCCCATGCAATCCCGGTATTTTGATCCACACAGCGGCGAGCGCGTACAGACCCATCAGAATCCGCACCGCCCCTCTGCTGCCGGCAACGCGGTCGAGCCACATGCAGAGACCAGCCAAGAACCAGGTTCCCGCCAGCTGGTACATCGTGTAAGCCGCAAATGCAGAGACCGGGTTTTTAAAATACAGCTCCAGAACCGAAAACAGCTCCGAAACGGCCATCCCTTCCGAGAGCGCCCAGCGATTGCCGCCTGCGAGCCCGGCTCCTGCCAGGAGCGCCACCCCGGTCTGAACCCCGAGAACCGCAGCCGCAGCCGCTCCGGCCGCAAGCCATTTCCTGCAAAAGTAGGAGTAGTAGCTGGGGAAGCGCACGATGGCGATTTCACTGTCATCTTCCATCCAGGAATAATAGGTAAGTAGCGCCATCGGAATGACAAAATAGATCAGGTAGTAGTGGTCTGAGACTACCGATAAAAGGTACTGCTCAAATGTCAGTCTGGTATGGAGCCGGCAGCTGAGTGAAAAAATCAGACAGCCCGCGAGAAAAACCGGCAGCTTTTGGCGCAGGGTAAGCCGTACATGGCTTCTCACCAGCATCATCAAGGCAATCTCCCCCTATCCTTCCGCCACAGAAACCTTTTTGATTCTCTTCAAATAAAAGGCTGAGGCCAAAATCACGATCACCATCAGCACAGGCCCCACAATCACCGAACCGGCCGTGACGGCATCGTCCGCTATACTCGTCGGTTCAAACGAAACCACAAGCCGGTACTTCGGCAGCTCCAGGATGGACAGGATGAAATTCTCCAGGATCAGGTAGATGAACGGGCCCGTCAGGATCACGAAGATATTTTTGACATACATGGACAAGACGAACCCAAAGGTCATGACCAGCACCCCGATGATCCCCTTCCACAGCGACAGGAGAAATGCATAACGCAGCGGCGCCTGCGTGTAGGTCTCCATCAGAACATGGCTAAAGGATTCGTTTTCATAAAGAACCGACCGATTCACGTATAATGCGGCGATGGCCGACAACATGAGGGGGATAAACAGGATCGAAAATGCGCACAGCGCGTGAACCGTCCACTTTGCAGTCAGATACCGTTTCTGCCTGACCCGCGGCAGGACATACAGCAAAAAGTGGTTTTTCCGCTCATAATAGAGATTCCAGCACACCGGTATTACAACAAACAGGGGAAACAGCAGGGCGAAAAACGCCGTTCCGATCTCCCAGGAATCCAGCCGGAACCACAGCCGGTAGCTCCGGTCCAGCGTACAGGTCAAAATACATGCCGCCGCGGTCAGAAGCAGGGTTGTCAGCAATACGGGCAGCCGGACCTTTTTCCATTCCATTTTCATTAAATCGAACATTACAATCATTCCCTTCCACTTGTTTTTTTCCAGTATATCAGCGCGCTCCCATCCGATCAATAAGCCGGGAATCAGTGAGGGGTTTAAGGGAACAAAATGATTTTCATTCCCTTAAACCCCATGTTCATACCTTATGGAAGAAGAATTCCAAATACCACGTAGTTCCTCCCGCCGACGGTTTCATTGCGGGTCAGAATTTTTCCATGACAGCGTTCCGCCAGTTTTAACACATTGTAGAGCCCAAAACCGTGGGAGGACCGGTCCTGTTTCGTGGTGACGCCTTTGCTGAATAATTTCATAAATTCAGTATTGGACAGAGGCGGGGCCGGATTCCACACGGTAAACTCCAGGCCGCTGTCCTTCCGGCAGGTTTTCAGATAAACGGTATCCCCGGCCGTGGAAGCTTCCAGCGCATTGTCGAACAGGATTCCGATCACCTCAATCCATTCCGTCTCCGGCACGGCGCTTTTCTTAAACAGGCCGCGAAACTCCAGTTCGATGTTGATCTGCGCCAGTTCCGCCTGCTTGATCTTGCCATACAGCATTCCGGCAATTATTTTGCTGTCACAGGCCAGCAGATCGCGGTCCCTGGAAGAGAGGGAAATGCCGTCCGCCAGCGCCGCCACGCTCTCTTTCGCCTCTTCCAGCGTTGCGGCGGAACTCACGGCGGATTCTATGGCCATGATCCGGTTGTTAAATTCGTGCTGCCGCGCCCTGACCTGGGAGATCAGCTCCTCCACGATCGGCACGTACTGTTCGATCATTCGTATGCGCCTCTGTTCCTGGATTCTCCGCTGATTGTAATGCAGCAGCAGGCCGTCGCACAGAAGGCATAAAAACAGGATTCCGCCGATGATTTTTAAATGTTCCATAAAACGGCTGATATCAAAGGAAAAAACGGAGAGGGCCGCGATCAGGACAATTCCGATATTGACGGATACAAGCCTTGCGGTAAATCCCCCTTCTTTGATCGTATCTCTGACCCGTCCAAAGGAGGAGGCGCGGGACAGAAGGTATACACACAGAAGCGACAACAGCCTGCTGCCGGCCAGAATCCCATTTCCCCCGATTCCACAGAAAGAGAGCAGGGCCACGCTGATGGTCCGAACCAACAGATACAGCGAAAAAACCGCCATTGTGCCGCAGAACGCCCACCCGTTGTCCTGCAATTTATAATAGACGCTGTTTACCAGTAAAATCAGGAGAATCAGGATCAGCAGCATTGCCACATTGTTGGAGGGCGCAACCTCATACCCTTCCTTGGCAAACAGAGGGCCCGAGGGGCTTCCAACTGTCATTCCCGCCCTCGCCGCCATAAAAAACAGCGTAATGACAGGGAACAGCAGGAAATCCTTTCTCCCCCAGTGCTCCCGCTCTTTAAAGACGGTCTGGCAGCACAATAAAATCAGACCCGCATCCATCAGGATTTGCAGCAGATTAAACATGGTATCCATAAGATTCACCATAAAGCAGACTGGTATTTTGCCCCCACAGGGATGGGTTCGCTGTGGTTTCTGAGCACGATCTGCCGGTCTGTTTTGTTGATCTTCCCAATATAGTTTTGGTTGACGAGATAGCTTTTGTGGCATTGGATGAAGGACGGATCATCCAGCATTTCCAGCAGCCGCGCCAGGGAATACCCCGAAATTGTATCCTGCTTTTGGCCAAGCACCGGGCTGTCGGTGTGAATGACTATCTTTTTTCCAAAAGCTTCCAGATATACAATGCTGGACACGTCATACTCCAAAATGAACTGCTTTTGCTCAAGACAGAGCTTCTTCCCTGCCGGGCGAAGCTGCCTGGACAGGCCGATGGCGCTCATGAACGCCTCCCGGAATTCCGTTTCTGTAAACGGCTTGATCAGAAATGCATAGCACTGCACATCGCGGTACGCCGTCAGCTCCTCCCCGGCCAGCGCCGTTTCAAACAGAATGGGGGTATACCGGTAGGCTTCCAGCGCCCGAAGCTGTCTCGCCAGATTCGTCCCCTTGTAATCGGCCAGCTGTATATCTAAAATAAACAGGGAAATGGTCTCCCGGCAGGCGTAGGAATAGGCTTCCCCCGCCATCGGAAAGACGATCACCTCGTATCCGGGGTCCATTTTTTGAATGAATGTTCTGATTCGTGCTGAGGCGGCGGGGTTGTCCTCAACCAGCAGAATTTTTTCCATAGGATGTGCTCCGTTCTTCTTGATTTGTTTCAGGTTCACCCCTAACAGTATACAACAAAAGGGGGACCAGCGCAAATCCGGGCGCACTGCAAAAAAGCGCCGGATGCATTCCTGCATCCAACGCTTCATCCCGCCAACAGCACCCCCGCCCCCGAGGCCACAATCATCCACCCGGTCACACGCCTGGCGGTCCTCTGGTTGATCCGGCCTGACAGCAGCAGCCCCACCGCCAGCCCGGCCAGCATAAAGCCGTAGAGGTACAGGCTCTGCCGGATCAGGGAGAAGGGCAGAATGCCCGCCGTCCCGTACATCCATATGCGGAAGGTATTTTCCACCAGAAACACCATGCACAGGTTGCCCTTGACCGCCTCCGGCTCCTCTGCCCGCCCCATCAGGTAGGCGGCCAGAAACGCACCGATGCCGAACATCCCGCACACCATGCCGGAGAGAATCCCCATGAAACCGAACCCTCCCCCGCTCCGCGCCCGGCCGCCCCGGGATTTCCACTCCAGGGCCATGGAAAGTCCCAGGTAAATCACCACCGCGGCGAACACTTTTTTTAACATCCCGGCGTCCGTGTAGCGCAGGATGAACACCCCCGGGATACTGCCCAGAAGCACCATGCCGGAGAGCGGAAGCCACACCCGCGGGTTTAACCTCCGCCTCTCCCGCCAGGCGATCAGCAGGTTGGAGGGATATCCCACCACCAGCTCCACCGGGCTGATATTCCGATTGTCCAGAAATAGTCCCACGATGGAGCTGAACACCAGGGTATTGCCGAACCCGGTGATCCCCTTGACCACGTAGGCCAGAAAGATCGCTCCGCCCATTAAAAGCCCCGTCTCCGTCACAGGGAATCCCCCTCCTTCAGATAGCGCCAGAGCTCATAGGGCCAGTCGGTCTGGATGATGTCCACCCCCTGGCGGATCAGCCTTCCCCAGCCCGCTTCTCCCCCGAAACGCAGGGATTTTAAGTCGTCGTAGCCAGCGCCGTACACCAGGTTTTTGCTCAGGCTCAGGGAATTGCACCAGGTCTTGATCCCCCGCTCCCGCAGCCACAGAATCGTCTCCTCCTGAAACACCGCGTCCGTCTCCCGCTCCGGCAGAATCTCCAGCGCAGGCACCCGGGTCTTTTCCGCCAATTCCGCCACCCGGCCCAGATATCCGGTGTCCCCCAGCATGGGGATAAACAGGCAGTTCTCATGGCGGGCGGCCCACTGCCAGGCAGCCTCGTCCTCAATATAGAACTTAAACACGGCCTGGCCCGTCATTTTCTCCCGCTCCAGCAGCTTAAGCACCTCGTCCCAGCAGTCCCAGCACTTGTCTAACACCAGGATGGTGCGGTCCCGCAGTCCGTCTAAAATCTCGTCAAATGTCTCAATGGACTGGACGCAGGGTTCCCCCAGGTAATTGTAAAGCTCCATATTTTTAAGCTCTTCCAGGGTGTAATCCCCGATGCGGCCGGGATTGTGGAACAGCCGGATCATGGTGTCGTCGTGGTGCCCCACGATCCTGCCGTCCTTTGTCCGCGCCAGGTCCATTTCCACCATGTCCGCGCCCTGGCCCACCGCGGTCAGAAAGGCCAGCGCCGTGTTCTCCATCACGCTGGAGGAGAATTTCCCCCGGTGGCAGGCGATCTGCACCTGTCTGCACTGTGGATCGCACAGAATTTCCATATTTTTCTTCCAGTCTCTCATCTCACGTTTTGTCCTCTCTCATATTCCACTCTGTTTTAATCTCTATTTCACCGCGCTGTCCATTGCCCCCTGGACAAAATACTTCTGCAGGGCGATGTACATGAGCACGGGCGGCAGCACTACGATAAACGCGGCCGCGGCCGCAGCGCCCATATCGGTCTTGGAGTCCGTGAAAAAGGTGGTGATGGCCAGGGTGATGGTCCGAAACTGGGGCTTTTGCAGGAAATACAGCTGGAACTGGTAGTCGTTCCAGATGCCCACGCTGGTCCAGATGATCACGCTGGCGGTGGTGGCCTTTAGGGACGGCAGGATAATGCGGAAAAATACCTGCATGCGGCTGCACCCGTCGATCATGGCCGCCTCGTCCAGCTCCCTGGGGATGGTGCCGATAAAGTTGCTGTACATGTAGATCGCCATGGGCAGGTTGAAGGTGGCCGAGACCAGGATCACGCCCCAGTACCGGTTGATTCCGCCCATTGCCACCATCTCCTTGTACAGCGGCACCAGCACGCTGAGCTGTGGCACCATCATGATGCCCACGATCACGGCCAGGATCAGGCGGTTTCTCCGGGTGGTTTTCCGGGACAGGGGGTAGGCGGCCATGGCCCCCACCACCACGATGATCACGACGGCGCAGAGCACGATAAAGAAGGTGTTTCCCAGGGCGCGCAGCAGCTTGCCCGTCTCCATCGCGTTAAAATAGTTCTGGATGTAGAGCTTCACCGGGGGCAGCCACCGGGAAGTCCGCTCCGATGCGCTCTTGAGCGACATGTTGATCATGATGTAAAAGGGCGCGATGTGCAGCGCGATAATCAGAAGCGCCGCAAGGGTTTTCAGACCGGATATAAGTTTCTTCTTGTTCAACTGAGCCCCGCCACCTTTCTCTCAAAGAAATTCCGCACAAACGTGCTGATCACCATAATAAACAGGAACATAAACATTCCGACCGCGGCCGAGTATCCGGCGTTCTGGTTCTGGAAATACAGGTAATTGATCAGGGTGGACAGGGAGTGTGAGGAATAGCCCGGCCCGCCGCTTGTGGTGGACAGGATGATTCCGAACAGCTTCAGTCCCCCGATCAGGTTTAAAATCACGCTGGTGGTGATGGCGGGCAGCAGCAGGGGCAGGGTGATGTGCCTCAGCCTCTGCCCGTAGCCCGCCCCGTCGATGGCCGCGGCCTCGTCGTAGGACTCCGGGATACCCTGGAGTCCTGCGATCATCACGATCATGGTTTTACCCACGAATTGCAGGGAGTTGATGAGGACGATGATCCAGACGGCCCGCTTGCCGTCCGCCATCCAGTCCACCGGCGCGCCGCCGAAAAGCTTCACCACGTCGTTGATTGCGCCGTTGTTGTACTGGACCAGAAAGTAAGAGATATAGCCCATAATCAGCGACGCGATCATGGCGGGCAGGTAGATCACGACCCGGGCCAGGGTCTGCCCGTGGAATTTCTTTTGCAGCAGCAGGGCGTAGGAAATTCCGATCACCGTCTGAAGGGTCGTGCTGCCTATGCCGTAGATCAGTGTGTTTTTTAACGCGGTGTAAAACATCTTGTCGTGAAACATTTTTTTGTAGTTTGCCAGCCCCACGTACTTGAACCTTGGCGAATATCCGTTCCAGTTGGTAAAGGAAATCTGGATGCCGGAGATCAGCGGGTAGAGCACAAAGGCGGCCAGCAGCACCAGCGCCGGTAAATAGAGCAGATCAATGGGAATATCCTTCCGCTTCCTCATCCCTACACCTCCGTCTTAATTCTGTTCGCGCAGCGTCTCGTAATCCGCCTGCATGGTCTGGACGCTCTCCTCCACGGTCATTTCCTCGCCGATCAGGGCGGAGCCGATGGTTTTCATGGTGCTCCACATTCCGTTGGGCAGGTATACGCGGTCAAAGAAGGGATAAATGGCCGTGTCCGCGTATGTTGCGTAATCCTCCGCCACAGAGCCCAGGTCCGGGGATACGTTCTGGATGGCCGGGCGCTTGCCGCTGGCCTCGCAGACGATCTTCACATTCTCGGGCTTTGCCAGGTAGTCCAGCAGCGCCAGGCAGAGGGCCTCGTTCTCAGTGTCCTTCCAGATTCCGTAAGCCTCGCGCTCGCCGCCGCAGAAGGCTGGCTCATAACTGTCGTTTAACGCCGGGATGGGGGCCATTCCGTACTGGGCGTCCGGGTTGATCTCCTGGGCCTGGCCGATCAGGTCCGGGCTGGAGCTCATGAGGAACAGGATGTTGTTCTCCGCCATTCTGGGGGCCGCGTCCACCGGGTCGCAGGTCACGCAGTCCACATTTAAGTAGCCCTTGGCCTTCAGATCCATCAGAAGCTGGGAAACCGGCGTCCAGTTGTTCCAGTCAAAGCTGCCGTCCGCCAGCTGGTCGGTGTAGCCTTTGTCCTCGCAGGAGGCCAGGAAGGTGGTGGCCGCAATATCCATCAGGTTGGCCGGCTGGCGGCTGTCCTTGCCGGCGATAAACACACCGGTATACCCCTTGTCCTTGGCCAGCTGGCAGGCCGCCATGAACTCGTCCCAGGTTTTGGGAATTTCGATGCCCAGCTCGGCCAGCAGGGTTTTGTTGTACATCAGGCCGCCCTGGTCCATGTTCAAAGGCAGCACGAAGATTTGACCGTCCGCATTTTCAATGTTCCGCTTGAACGCCTCCTCCACGGTTCCGAACCAGGGCTGATCATTGAGGGGCCGCAGATATTCGCTGTAGCGTGCCACGGACCAGCCGTGGGTGGCGAAAATGTCCGGCAGGTCGTTGGACGCCATTCTGGCCTTCATCAGCTGCTCGTAGTCGGAGCCCTGGGTGGTGTAGCTGATTTTCACCCCTGGATTCTCTTCCATAAATTTCTCAAATACCCCGTTGACCGCGTTAAAGGTCTGCTCATCCGCGTTGGTGACAATCTCCAGTTCACCGCTCAGCTCAGCTCCGGCCGCCTGGCTCCCCTGGGTTTCCTGGCCGCTCTGGGCTGCGCTGTCCTGGGCCTGGGTCGCGGCCGCCTCCTTGGGCTCAGAGCTTCCCTGGCATCCGGCCAGGCTTCCCGCCGCCACCGCGGCCGCCAACAGAGCGCCTGCATATTTTGTGAATTTTTTCATCATCGTTCCTCCTTAAATTGTGCTTCCGTTTTTTGATATGGTCATTATAGTACAAAAATCCACCGGAACCAGTAGTCTTTTTTTACGATTCCGTTGCCCATTCTTCCGTTTTGCCGGCGCTTCATTGATAATCGCACCAAAAGCGGCTATAATCAAATCACGCCAGTTACCAGAGGAGAACCGCCATGAAATTCAAACGATCCTTTTCCGTCCATTTGTTAATCAGCTTCCTGATCAGCACTCTGATCCCCTTTATGCTGATCGCCTATGTGGTGGCCCACATCTACGCCCGGGAGTACAGCCGGGATGTCCGTTCTCTATTAGATACCACGGCGTCCTCCCTGGACAGCAACATCGCCACCTATTTAAAGGAGCTGGAGCAGGTGACCATGCAGCCCTATTACAACAACGAGCTCTACAACTATCTGAGGGGCCTGTCCAGGGATCAGGACTACGCCCTGATGGAACGGCTGAACCTGCAACGCAATCTGGATTCCAATATGAGCTTCGTCCGCTACACCCGTGAGGATATCAACGGCATTTTCATCGTCACGGGCGACCGCTGTCTCTACTATACTATTACCGGCACGGATCACAAAACCCTCTCCCCCTCTTTTGACTACGGGCAGCAGAGCTGGTATCAGGAGGCGGTCCGGGCCGACGGGCGCTGCCTGCTCATCGGCCCCCACGTGCCGGACTACATCACCCCCAGGGACACGCCGGTTATCTCCCTTGCCCGCTCCATCGTGGTCCTGGAATCCCGGGAACCCCTGTACGTGATCAAGATCGACGTCAACACGCGGATTTTCGACCGATTATTCCAGAATTTTACATTCCATGTGGACTCCAAAATCATCATCAAGGATGAAAACCAGCGGATCATCTACGCCAACCGCCCCTTAAGCGACGAGGACCGGGAGACCCTGGAAAATACCCCCGGCGCTGCCTCGGTCTCCCTGTCGGACGGCAGCTTCCAGCGCTACGTCTACCCCATCACCGGTTACCCCTGGGATATCACGGTGCTGCTCTCCAACCAGGAGCTGAATTCCAGGACCGGCATCATTTATCTGACCGCCCTGCTTCTGTACCTGGCGGGCGTTGTCATGGCCATGGCCTCCTTCCGGCTCTCCTCCAAAAAGATGGTGGCGTCCATCAATTCCATGCGCGGGATTTTCTACGCCATCCAGAACGAGGATTTCAGCCGGAAATACACCTACGTCTCGGACACCGAGCTGGACGACCTGGGGGATTCCTTAAACGCCATGTCCGAGGAGCTGCAAAACCGCATCCAGAAGGAGTATGTGATGACTATCCGGCAGAAGGACACGGAGTTCAAGGCCCTGCAGGCCCAGATTCAGCCCCATTTCCTGTTCAACACGCTGAACAATTTCGTGGCCCTCAACCAGGTGGGGGACCGGGACGCCCTGGAGAACGCCCTGTTCGAGCTGTCCGGCATGCTGCGCTACATCTTAAAGGCGCCCGCCCTCATCCCCCTTTCCATGGAGCTGTCCTTTGTGGAGGACTACTGCTCCCTGCAAAAGCTGCGCTTTTCCGACCGGCTGAACTACGTGGTGGACCGGCAGGTTCCCGCCGAGGGGATCATGATTCCCAAGCTGCTGCTCCAGCCCATTGTGGAAAATTCCATTTTACACGGCGTGGAGCCCTGCAACCGGGCCTGCACCATCCGCATTTCCCTCTCCCCGGCCGCCCACGGCGTGACCATCGTCGTCGAGGACGACGGAGCGGGCTGCGAGCTGCCGGAGGGCGAAGCTCCGGGCATCGGGCTGGCCAACGTCCGCGAGCGCCTAGCCTCCTTCTCGCCCCAAAGCTCTTTTTCCATGGAAAGCCGCCCCGGCGAGGGAACCCGCACCGTGATTGAACTTTACGTTGATGCTATGGAGGAAACGATATCATGAAAATTCTGATTGCCGACGACGAACTTCTGGTCCGCCGGTCCATCCGCATGTTTTTGACGGACCTGGGCGTCCGGCCCGACGACATGGTGGAAACCGGCGACGGCTTCGGGCTGGTGGAGGCCATCGGCGGCTCCCACTTCGACCTGGCCCTGGTGGATATCCGCATGCCCGGCATGGACGGTCTGGAGGCGGTGCGCCGGGCTCGTGAGACGGCCGGTGAGACCGATTTCTACATCCTGTCCGGGTTCGACGATTTCAAATACGCCCAGGAGGCCATCCGCCTGGGGGTGAAGGACTACATCCTGAAGCCGGTCCGGCGGGCGGACCTGGAGAAAATCGTGGAAAATACAATCTCCGCCCTGGAACAGCGGCGGGCGCTGCTTCTGGAGAACCTGAATCTGGCCACGGCGGCCCTGCTCAATATCCCCGGCTACACGGCGCATTTTCCAGTCCCCTGCCGCCCTGTGCTGATCGCGGACGACGCGCCCGCCCAGCCATTTTCCGTGTCGGAGCTGCTGGCCGTGGACAACGACCGGATCACGGTGATCGCCCACCGGGACGGCGGTTATGTGCTCCTGTTCCTCTTTGAGACCCCGGAGTATCCCGGGTACTGCCGGGAGTATTTGAAGGATTTGGCGGAGCGCTACCAGTCCGGCCACACCCTGGTGGAGGGCAGGAAGTTTAGGGACGGAACCTGCTGGGAGGAGGACTATAAACGGATGCGGACCCTGGCCTGCCTCAGGTCCGCCTGCGGCGGAAGGCGGCTGTACCCCCACACCTGCCTTCCGCCCGTGGATTCCCGGGATTTCCTGCCCGTCTGCCGGTGCTGCGAGACCTGCCTTGAGACCTACGGGAAGTCGGATTACGCGGGCTTCACCCTGGCCTGCGAGGCCCTTCTCAAAAGCCTGGAGCCGGTGAGGCAGTCCCATCCCGGCCGCGCCGGAAACATTTCCCGGTATCTGGCCGAGGCTTTCGGGCTGAAGGATGAATCGCCCGAGGGGTTAAAGAGCGGGCTTTTGATGGCCGCGGCCACCTTCTCCGCATCTTCCAAGGATTTCCAGTACGAGGAGATCACCGCCTACATCGACCGGCACTACGCGGAGGATTTGAGCCTGACGGGCCTGGCCGGGATGTATGGTCTGTCCCCCAACTACTTCTCCACCCTGTTCAAGAAAAAGGCAGGCTGCAATTTCATCCACTACCTGACCTCCCTGCGCATCGCCGAGAGCAAACGCCTGCTTCTGGAGACCAACCTGACCATAAGGGAGATCGCGGAGCGGGTCGGGTATTACAGCGCAAGCTTTTTTATTCGGTCGTTTAAGAAGGCGGAGGAGATTACGCCTTCGGAGTATCGGAGGAAGGGGTGAAAAAATCGTGATTGACCATTCTCTTCTTACTTGTTAGAATGGAATCACAAAAACGTTTACCGCTGACCGATACGCGGTATATAAGTGGTCGGGTCGAACGTTTAGTCCTTTGCCGCAGGGTGAAGGACTTTTTTAGTTGTGAAACCTCAGCTCTTTTGTGCATGTATCCTATGAAGTCAGCAACTTCCACTTTTATCATTGTAAAATCTCCCCAGCCGGTGCTATAATAGTAAAATAATCAAAATTGGAAAAAAATACCGGCTCCGCGGTTCCGCTGCGGACCGGATACATTTTCCGCTTTCGAATCACACACGGGGGGATATCATGGCAGATCACACCACCGGGCGCTCCATGGGCAAACGGCTTCTGTTTGCCACGGCCGCAGTCATCGCGCTGCTCCAGGCCGCGGCTTTTTTCTATACGCACCGCTACGCCGTCCCGGCCGGGACCGGCGGCGATGTGCTGACCATCTACACGTCCAGCAGCGACGAGCTGCTGAACGCCACCATCCCTCTGTTCGAAGAAAAATATAAGATCCAGGTGGTTCTGGTGAAGGGCGAGACCGTGGACCTGCTGGAGAAGATCCGCACCGGGTCCGGCGATCCGCCCGCGGACGTGCTCTTGGGCGGCGTGTACTCGGAGCTGTACTCCTACGCGGATTTGTTCCTGGATTACGTGTCCGTCAACGACAAACACTTAATCCCCGCCTACCAGAATACCACCGGCTACACCACCAGCTACATCCTCTCCGGCAGCTGCCTGGTGGTCAACAAATCCCTGACCCAGGGCGTGGAGATCAAAGGGTATAAGGACCTGTTAAAGCCCGAGCTGGACGGCAAAATCATCATGGCCAACCCCATCAACTCCTCCTCCGCCCTGGCCCAGCTGACCAACATCCTGCTGGCAATGGGCGGCTACGAGGACGACGGGGCCTGGGCGTATGTGGACGAGCTGATCGGGCATACGGGCGAGATCGCCTCCGCCTCCAGCAAGGTCTACTCCAGCGTGGCCTCGGGCAAAAAGGCCGTGGGACTCTCCTACGAAGCCCCCTGCGCCGCCCTCATGCGCTCCGGCGCGGACATAGAGATCGTTTACCCGGAGGAGGGCTGCGTCTACCTGCCCGCCACCGCGGCCATCGTGCGGGGCGGCGACCAGCCGGAGTACGCCCGGCATTTCATCGACTTCATCACCAGCAAGGACATGCAGAATATCTACGGCAACCTGCTCATGAACCGCTCCGTGCGCAAGGACGCCATGTCCGGGGCCTACCTGGTTCCCCTGGACCGCATCGACATGCTGGAGGAGGACATGGATTACGTGAAAAAACACAAACTGGACATTTTGAGCCGCTACTCCAACATTGTGAGCGAGCACACGGGGGACTGAAGCTGCCATGGGAACATTTCAGGCGAAACTTAAAAAGCTGGTATTTACCAGGCTGATCGTGCTGGTCAGCACCGGGGCCCTGCTCATGGTCTCCTGCATGGCCCTGGCTATAACCGCCACCAACCACGCGGGCGCCACCAGGAACAGCCGCCTGTTTGCGGACACCTTCAACCAAATCTACGGCCTGGGCGCGGAATTTCTCACCGACGGCGAGGTTCAGGAGACCTGCCGGAAAATCCTTCTCTACCAGGGCGGCACCTCCATGCTCTCCTACTCCGCCTACGAGCTCAACGCCGCCTGCCCCCTGGACAGCCGCCTGGTGCTCTGCGACAAGGAGCGCAATTCCGTCTACAACAGCTTCCGCCCCTACGAGTGGAACCTGTACCGCTCCAGCTTCAACAAGGCCATCTGCGACAACGCCTTCGGCTCCGCCCCGGACGGCATCTACACCAGCGTTTATTATTTTGAGGGCACAAACTCCGACTACGTGATGTCCCGCCCCATAAATGCGGACGGCGCCACCATCGGCTATCTGAACCTCTACTTAAAGGGGGACGGCTGGGCCCAGTGCCTCTCCGATTCCGGCTACGAGGGTGTGATCACCGACAACGCGGGGCGGGTGATCTACAGCAGCCGCGTGAGCTTCGTCCAGGAGGTCAACAAGTTCCAGCTGGAGAGCCCGGGGCCCGTCGTGCAGATTCACGGCACCCGCTACTGGCTGGACCGCCAGACGGCGGGGGACGGCAACGCGGTCATCTACTCCCTGGTCTACTACCCCCACAACATGGCCCTGCTGCTGATCGGCGGCGGCGTGATCGCGGTCATGAGCCTTCTGTGGTACAAGCTGGCGGACAACATGCGCAGCGCCATGGCGGCCAGCAACGCGGCGGCCATCCAGAAGCTGGTCAGCGAAATACGCATCATCCGCAAAACCGACCCGGATCACCGGGTGGAAATGGGCACGGAGGACGAGTTCTCCATCGTGGGCGTGCAGATTAACCACATGCTGGATCACATCCAGGAGTTAAACAGCCGCAACACCGAGCTGCTGCGCCTGAAAAACCAGACCGAGATCGGCCAGCTCACCGCCCAGATCAATCCCCATTTTCTCTACAACACCCTGGAAATCATCCGCAACCTGGTGGTGTTCGACCCGGCCAGGGCCGACAGCCTGATCATCCAGCTGACCCAGATTCTGCGCTACAGCATCGACACCTCCAGGGAGTACGTGCATCTGGACGAGGACATGGCCTACATCGGCGATTACCTGGACATCCAGAAATGCCGCTACGGCGACCGACTGCAATACGAGATCGATATCGGGGAGGACTGTCTCCCCTGCATGATCCCCAAGCTGGTGCTCCAGCCCATTATCGAAAATTCCATCAAATACGGCTTCCAGAAAAAGCAGCAGATCCACATCCTCATCACTGGCCGCCTGGACAACTCCCTGCTCCTTCTCAGCGTGAAGGACGACGGCCTTGGGATGCCGGAGGCCGAAGCCCTGCACCTGGCCGAAACCCTGCACAGCCCCCGCCCCGGCTCCGAGCACATCGGGCTGCGCAACATCGCCCGCCGCCTGTTCCTCCAGTACGGCAGTGAGAGCGGCCTGGAGCTTAAAAATGAGGAGGGCCTTGGCCTGGAGGTCATTGTGAAAATCCGCCAGAAAGGAGAGAACTGACATTGTACAAGGTAATTATCGTGGAGGACGAGGACATTATCCGCAAGGGACTGGTCTACTCCGTGCCCTGGGCGGAGATGGACTGTAACGTGGTGGGCGAGGCGGCCAACGGCATCGAGGGCCTGGAGCTGATCCGGGAGCACAATCCGGACATCGCGGTCATTGACATCAACATGCCCGTGATGGACGGTTTCCAGATGTTGGAAAATAGCTATGAGCAGTACAACTACGCTCCCATCATCCTGTCCGGCTACTCGGATTTTGAGTACGCCAAACGGGCCATCCACTACGGTGTCAAGGGCTATCTGTTAAAGCCCCTGAACATGGCCGACATGAAGGAGGCTGTCCGGCTTGCCAAGCGGGAGTGCGAGATACGGGGCGCCTGGATTTCCCACCAGAAAACCAAAGAGGACTGGGAGAGCACCTCGGTGTTAAAGGATTTCCAGAAGCAGCCCGTGGAGGACCGGCTGGCCCGCCGGATGCTGGAATACATCTTCGAGAACTATCAGCAGAAGATCGTCATGCAGGACCTGGTGGACCACCTCAACTACAGCGAGGCGTTTCTCAACCGCAAGTTCAAGGACGCGGTGGGCACCACCTTCAACGACTATCTGAACCGCTACCGCATCCAGAAGGCCCTGGAAATGATCCGGGAGGGAGAGCTTCCCATCCAGGACATCGCCTGGAAGAGCGGCATCGGCGATTACAAATACTTCCGGGTGGTATTCCGCAAATACCTAGGATGTTCCCCAAAAGAATACATGAAAGAGATATCCTCTTAATGCATAATGCCATATATTTTCCGGCAAGCCGAAAATTATATGGCATTTTTTCCTTTTATATTGGATTTCAGGTCGTTTTAGACAGCTATTCTGCTAAAATAAAAACAACAAAAATAATTTTTAACAAGGAGGGGCATATGAAAAAAAGAGGTTTAGCGTTACTGATCGGTGCGAGTATGGTGATTGGCATGGCCGGCTGTTCCGGCGGAGGTTCCAGCCAGACGGCGGCTCCGGCTCCGGCCCAGACCAGCGCAGCGGCAGCTGCCGACACCACCGCGGCGGCGGGCGGCCAGGAAGCGCCGGCCACCGAAGCGGCCAAGGACTACAAGGACATGACCGGCAAAGTGGTGATCTACACCTCTATGTACGAGGATATCATCGAGGCCATGGACAACAAGCTGGACGAGGTATTCCCCAACATGGACATCGAGTTCTTCTACGGCGGAACCGGAACCTTACAGTCCAAGGTAGCAGCTGAGATGGATTCCGGCAAGCTGGGCTGCGATATCCTGATGGTTGCAGAGCCGTCCTACGCTTTGGAGCTGAAGGAGGCCAACATCCTTCACCCCTACAAGTTCAGCGAGACCGACAAGCTCCTGTTCGACTATGATCCCGACGGATACTGGTATCCGGTCCGCATGCTGAACATGGTGCTGGCCTACAACCCGGAGAAATACAGCAAGGACAGCCTTCCCAACTCCTTCAAGGATTTCGCCTATGATCCCGAGATGAAGGGCTCCTTGTCCATGGGCAACCCGCTGACCTCCGGGACTTCCTACGCGGCCATCGTGGCGCTGCTGGACAAATACGGCGAGGAGTATTACAAGGCGCTGGGCGATCAGGGCGTGGCCATCGAGTCCGGCTCCGTGGCTCTGACCAAGCTGGAGACCGGCGAGTGCAAGGAAGTCATGATTCTGGAGGAATCCGTACTGAAGAAACGCGAGGAGGAAGGCTCCATGCTGGAAGTAATCTACCCCACCGACGGCGTGATCAGCACACCTTCCCCCATCATGATCATCGACGACGCCCACAGCGCCAACGGCAACGCGGCTGCCTGCGAGGCGGTTGAGGAATGGTTCCTGTCCACCGAAGGCCAGAAATATATCGTAGCCGGCTGGATGCACTCCGTGCGCAGCGATTACCCCAACGCTCCCTACGACGCCATCCCCACCAGCGAGATCATGTCCGGCGTAATGCCTGTGGACTGGGTGAAATGCTACACCCAGCGCGAAGAAATCCGCACATTATTCCAGGAAAACGTAACGGTGCCGCAGTAAAATACCCCCAAGCTGACCGACGGGGCATGCAATCGGAAGCGCGGCGCGGCCGGTGATCCGGCCCGCCGCCTTCACGGACATTCATTCACAGGGCCGTTGCCATCTTACCGGCAACGGCTTTTTTGCCCTACAGGAGTTCGTCGTCCTGGGAACTCCTGTGGCGCAAAACATGATCCTGCACATTTTGGAAGGGGCTGAGGAAACTTATGGATACTGAAAAGAAATATTACTTTGACATTAAATGGTTTGTGATCCTGGCCATCGTGGCCTTCCTGGTCATTTTCCAGGTTCTGCCGCTGCTCTACCTGATCTACCGCTCGTTTTTCGCGGACGGCAGCTTTTCCCTGGAGGGCTTCAAGCGGATCTACTCCTACCCGCTCAACTGGACCTGCTTAAAAAACACCCTGATCACCGCGGGGCTGGCCATGGTGTTCGGCGTGCTGCTGGCCTTCCCCTTAGCCTGGCTGGTGGGGCGGACCAACCTGTACGGCAAGAAATTCTTCCGCACCCTGTTCGTCATGACCTACATGGTGCCGCCCTACGTGGGAGCCATGGCCTGGCTCAGGCTGTTAAACCCCACGGTGGGAACCTTAAATACCCTGATCATGTCCATTTTCCGGCTGGAGAGCGCTCCCTTTAACATCTACTCCATCGGCGGCCTGGTCTGGGTGCTGACCACATTTTACTATCCCTACGCGTTTATCACCATCTCCAGGGCCATGGAGAAAATGGACCCGTCCCTGGAGGAAGCCTCCCGTATCTCCGGCGCTTCCCCCTTTAAGACCCTGATGACCGTGACGCTCCCGCTGATGCTGCCCAGCATCGTGGCGGCGGCTCTGCTGGTGTTCGTGGCCGCGGCCTCCTGCTACGGCATCCCGTCCATCATCGGCGCGCCGGGGCAGATTTACACCGTGACCACCCGCATCGTGGACTACGTCTACATCGGCTCCCAGGAGGGACTGACCGACGCAACCAACCTGGCGGTATTTTTGATGGCCATCGCCCTGATCGTGCTCTACGTGTCCAATTTCGTGGTGGGCAAGCGCGAGTACATCACCGTGTCCGGCAAATCCACCCGGCCCAACATCGTGGACCTTGGAAAGTGGCGGATTCCCATCACCGTGGTGGTCAGCCTGTTCGCCATCGTGGTGGTGGCCATCCCCTTTGCCACCGTGTTCATGACCTCCTTTACCATGAATATGGGCAAGTCCATCTTTGAAACCGGAAACATTACCTTCAAATACTGGCACACCATCCTGACCCGCAAATCCATCCTGGGTTCCGGCCAGAACAGCCTGATCTCCGCCGCCTGGGCCGCTTCCCTGGGTATGATCATCTGCCTGATCATGGCCTATCTGCTCAAGCGCACCAACGTGAAAGGCAAGGGAGTGCCCGATTTCCTGATCACCGTGGGCTCCGGCAGCCCCAGCGTGGTCATCGCCCTGGCCCTGATCATGACCATGTCAGGCCGGTTCGGGATCAACATTTACAACACCATGTTCATTATGGTGGTGGCTTACATGATCAAATACATGATGATGGGCATGCGCACCGTGGTCTCCGCGTTCTCCCAGATCAGCCCCTCCCTGGAGGAGGCGGCCCAGATATCCGGCTCCGGCTGGATACGGCGGCTGAAGGACGTGGTGTTCCCCCTGATCGTGCCGTCCATCGTGGCAGGCTGGTTTTTGATCTTCATGCCCTGCTTCTACGAGCTGACCATGTCCAACCTGCTCTACTCCAACAACACCAAGACACTGGGCGTGGAGCTGTTTACCTACCAGACCTACCACAGCCAGCAGACGGCCTCCGCCCTGGCTTCCGGTATCTTAATCATGGTAATTGTCCTTAACTATGTGCTGAACAAGGTCACCAAAGGGAAATTTTCAATTTAGGAGGAGAAGCGATGTCTGTTATCACCATCAATCATGTGACCAAGTCCTTCGGGGACGTGACGGTCTTAAAAGAATTTACGGAAGAATTTCAGGACGGGGAGTTTATCACCTTCCTCGGCCCCTCTGGCTGCGGCAAGACCACCATGCTGCGCATCATCGCGGGCTTTGAGAAGCCCACCACCGGGGAAATCCGCATCGACGGCAAAGTGGTCAGCTCCAAGGACGTGTTCGTTCCGCCGGAAAAGCGGGGAATCGGCATGGTATTCCAGTCCTACGCCGTGTGGCCCCATATGAACGTGTTCGACAACGTGGCCTATCCCTTGAAGATTCAGAAGGTGCCAAAGGCCGAGATCAAGGAGAAGGTGGAGGAGATTCTGGAGATCGTCCACTTAAGCCAGTACGCCAACCGGATGCCCAGCCAGCTCTCCGGCGGCCAGCAGCAGCGCGTGGCCCTGGGGCGTGCGCTGATCGGGCAGCCCAAGCTCCTGCTTCTGGACGAACCGCTGTCGAATCTGGACGCCAAGCTGCGCGAGAGCATGCGTTTTGAGATCAAGGAGATTCAGCGCAAGCTGAAAATCACGGTGGTCTACGTGACCCACGACCAGGTGGAGGCCATGACCATGTCCGACCGTGTCTTCGTCATCAACCGGGGCGTGGTCCAGCAGGTGGGCAGCCCCATGGAAATCTACCGCAGGCCGAAAAACCAGTTTATCGCGGACTTTGTGGGCAAGGTGAACTTCATCAAGGGCCAGGTGAACGGCTCCGCGGTGGACTTAAAGGGCATCGGCCAGTCCCTGGCCTACGAGGGGCCCCTGACCGGCGACGTGGTGGTGGCCATCCGGCCCGAGAATATCAAACTCACCAAGGCCGAGGGCCATCTTCACGGGGCCATCAAGTCCATGTTCTACCTGGGGGACGTGAACGACTGCCAGATCGATATTAACGGCATCCAGCTGCGGGTGATCGCGGACCCCCACACCTACGACGTGCTGCGCACGGGCGAGGAGATCGGACTGGAGATCACGGACTTCTTGGTCTACGAGGACGACGGAAGGGACGACCACAACCAGATACTTACGTGAGTTGTAAAAAGCAGGAAAATGCCGGCGGCGGAACTGTGCAAGGGGAACGCCGGACGCCATTGATTGCAGGGATGTAAAATAAAAAGGGCCCCGGCCCCGAAGCATCAGAAAAACGCTTCGGGGCCGGGGCCTTTAAACCGCTGCCCCCTTATGCAATGGGGTTCCCCCGGACAGCAACGTCACTTAATTCATATACAATGCTAAAATCCTCAACACAATCCCCATTCCCCCCGGTATGGAATTCAAATCCACCCATTCTTCCCGGGTATGCGCCCCTCCGCCTTTCACCGTGCCGATCGTGTTGGCGGGAATACCGAGGGATAACGGAATATTTGCATCTGTAGAATTGGGGGACCGATCCAGTTCTCCGTCGTAAACCTCCCGGATACAGGCGATATTATCCGCTGTCCAGCGCTCGAAAACCTGGCGGTCGATCTCTCCCGCGCCCGGACGGATTCCCAGTATCTCCACATTGACTTTTTTGCCCTGCGCGCGGAATTTTTCAATGACCGCACAGAACTTTTCCTTCATCTCCTGCAGACAGGTTTCGCTGCTGGACCGGTATTCATACAGGATCACCGCCTCCTGTGCGATGGAATTCACAGTCGTGCCGCCGTTTATCTTTCCCACATTGTATGTGGTGACAGGCGTTTTGGGCGGACTGATCCGGTACAGATCGTCGATGATCTGCGCTGCGATATGGATCGCATTGTCCCTGCCAAAATCCCGGTAGGAATGGCCGCCCCGGGCCAACACCTGGATTCGGTAGCGGTGGGAGCCGACCGGAATACTGGTACACATAGACATGTACCCGTCAAAGGAATAGAAGGCGCGGATACGATTTCCATATTGATTAAAAATTTCCCTGCAGCCCTTTAAATTTCCCAGGCCCTCCTCGCAGGAATTGGCCACCACCAGGATGCCGGCAGCCAGCTGGTCCTGATGTTCTGCAAGAAAGGCCGCCCCCATCATCAGATTCACCAGATTTGCCGTGTCATCCCCAATTCCCGGGGCCATCAGAATGTTGTCCTGCCGTCTCACCGGCAATTCTTCCATATCGTCAAACACCACGTCCGTGTGGGCCATCAATACTACCATATCCTCATATTGATCGCAGTTGAACATGCAGATCACATTTTTGGCTCCGTCGATCCGCACCTCACGGCAGCCCTTTTCCTCAAACCATTTTTTGCAGAACGCGGCCCGCCTGTCCTCTTTATGGCTTGGAGCCGGAATCTTTCCCAGCTCCTGCAGAAGCAGAATGGCCTCCTCCTTATGCTGTTCGATAAAACTGTCTATCCGCTCCCGCTTCATCCCATTTCCCCCATGATCCTTACCCTATGACAAGTCTTCCCCGTTGCTCTCGATGCATTTTTTGTACCAGAAAAACGAGTCCTTTTTGTACCGCTTTTTTGTCCCGTTTCCCTCGTCATCCTGATCCACATAGATGACACCGTACCGCTTGCTCATTTCCATCGGGCCGCAGGATACGATATCGATAAAGCCCCACATGGTATACCCGATCAGGTCCACCCCGTCGATCACGGCCTCTTTCATTTGTTCGATATGGGCTTTCAGGTAGTCAATGCGGTAAGGATCATGCACCGTTCCGTCCGCCTCCAATCCATCTTTCGCGCCCAGGCCATTTTCCGCGATAAATACCGGAAGCTGATAGCGGTCATAAATCTGGTTCAACGTGATGCGCAGGCCCTTCGGGTCCTTCTGCCATCCCCATTCGCTGGATTCCAGATACGGGTTCTTATTCGCCATGATCAGGTTCCCGCTGGTCTTTTCCCACCCCTGGCTCGTGGTAGACACCTGGGAGAAATAGTAAGAAAATGCCGTGAAGTCTATGGTATTTTCTTTCAGAATCTCATCGTCGCCCGGTTCCTTATGAATGTGAATCTGCTCTTTCCCGAAATAGCGCTCCATATAGGCCGGATAGGCTCCCCTTGCCATCACATCCAGATAGAACCAGTTGGAATACTGGTCATCCAGAATCATCTGCATCACATCGTCGGGATGGCAGGTGGCGGGGTAGGTGGTAAACCTGGCGATCATACCTCCGATCATAGAACCAGGGAGCATCTCATGCCCAAGCTTCACCGTCAGCGCATTGGCAATAAACTGGTGATGCAGGCACTGGAAAATGGCGTTGGCATAATCCGTTTCCTGGTCCTGAACCAGACACACGCCATTGTAGGGGTTGAAGCGCCCCGCGTTGAATTCATTGAACGGAAGCCAATAGTCCACCAGGTCTCCCAGCGTTTCAAAAAGCGTCGCCGCGTACCTCACATAGAAATCAATGGTCTTGCGGCTCTTCCAGCCGCCATACTTCAACACCAGATTGACCGGGATGTTGTAATGGAGGATCGTCGCGAACACCTTGATCCCATATTTTTTACACTCGCCGAACACATCCTGATAGAACCGGATTCCCTCCTGATTGGGCTTGGCGTCGTCGCCGTTGGGATAGATTCTCGCCCAGTTGATCGAGGTCCTCAGTACCTTAATTCCCAGTTCATGAAACAGCCGGATGTCCTCTTTGTAAGTATGGTAAAAATCAATTCCCCAACGGAATGGATAATGGACCGTGTCCTGATCGGTCAACGCTTTTTGGAATTTTGCGTCATTCATGCGGCGGTTGTGGAACATTGCCCGCTCCTCCTTTGTCCACGCCGCGTCAAAATACCGGAGGTCCTGGGTGTCCAGTCCTTTTCCGCCCTGATCATAGGCGCCGTCGGCCTGTGAAGCCGCGATTGCCCCTCCCCACAAGAAATCCTTTGGAAAACCTGTTCTCATTCTATTTCTCCTACCTTTCTTTCTTCGTCAAAATAAAGGAAATTGCAAAGGATGATCCCCAGGCAACCGCCATCACCAACAGCAGCTTCAGGAAGTTATTTCCCCCGTCCATGTAGGTGGCGATACTGGTGATTCCGGGCATGGAAAACGCATAGGTCACCACGCCCATCAGCACCGCTACAGCTCCTGCGATGGCTCCGCCCGCCATGGCTGCAAACAGCGGTCCTTTCTCCGGCAGGGCGATTCCGTACAGGGCCGGTTCCGTGATTCCGAGAATACACACCAACCCGGTGGATACCGCCGCCGATCTCTGCTCTCCGGCTTTCATTTTCAGGGCATAGGCAAGCACCGCCCCTGAAACGGCCAGATTGGAGTAGAAAAAGTTCGGAAGCATATAATCATATCCCAATGTGGAAAGGTTCTGGAGCTCTACGGCGGACCAGCCCTTGATTCCAAAAATAATCGTCAACGGGATAATTCCACAGAACAACGCCCCGGCAAACAGCCCCACATTGTTGAACAGCCACGCAAATCCGCCGGTCATCCCCTTTGCGATCCAGTTGCCAAGGGGCGCTGCAAATCCCAGGAACAGCGGCGCTGCGAAAAGGAAGGATAAGGCGCCTGAAAACACGATTCTCAGGTTCTTCGGCATCCGCTTGTCAATAAAGTGGAAAATCAGCGAGAAAATCCATACGGATAAGATCACCGGAAAGATCGAGCCTTTGTAATTATAGGCCGGAATGGTGAACAATCCAAAGCTGTACCCGCTGATGCCCTCAGCCGGCGACAAAAAGGTCGAATACATTAAGATTCCGGCCGTCATGATGCCAAATATCTCTTTTACCTTAAAACGTCTTGCGGCAGCGTATCCGATGATGAACGGCATAAAGTAGAACGGCGCGTCTCCCACCGCGTTTAATACGACAATGATGTCTGATTTGGCAGAGACCAAACCCAGCGCCGTGATCAGGGAAATAATTCCTTTGATCATACCGCCCGCCACGATCGCATACAGTCCCGGAGTCACACAGGAAGCCAGCGTATTCAGCCCTCTGGTAATCAGATTCTGTTTCTTTTCCTCAACCTGCCCTCCTGCCGGGTTCTGATCCGTCTCCGCGCCCGCCTTGATACCAGAAATTTCCAGAAAGTCCGCATACACCTCCGGCACGTTTGTGCCCACAACACACTGCAGCTGTCCGCTGGATTCGATGACCTTCAGCAATCCGCCGACCTGGTTCAGCTTGTCCATATCCACCAGCTCCCGGTTGACCGGCACGATCCGCAAACGGGTAATGCAGTGAAATACATTCTTGATGTTATGGCTCCCTCCAACGGCTTCCAAAATTTCAGAACACATTTTGCCGTATTCATATCCTGACGTTCTCTTCTCCTCGTTCACGTTTTCTCCCCCCGCGTATGCAGCAGCCAGCTGCGTTTCTTCCGTTACCTGCTCTCCAGGCATCAGCTTCAGATTATACTCCCCACCGTTCGTAAAAACAACCATGACCATCGGATCAAGTCCCTGACGGCGGATCAGCTCCCGGTCGAAGCGGATCACAGGCTCGTGCGCCTGTACCCGCTCCCCCTGCTGTTTCAGAATCTCAAACCCCGTTCCGTTGAGCCCGACCGTATCGATCCCGATATGGACCAGCACCTCCAGACCGTTGTCCGTGGTGAAGCCAACGGCATGTCCTGTGGGGAAAACCGCGGAAATGGTTCCCTCCACGGGCGCGTGGATCACATCCTCCTTAGGGTCTACCGCAAAACCGGTCCCCAGCACGCCACTGTTAAATGTAGCGTCACTGACGTCTTTCAGATGGATGTACTTTCCTTTTACCGGCGAAAAGACACAGTCCTCCCTTTGTTTTAGAACCCCCATCAATATGCTTCCTCCTTCCATGAAATCTGCACTGTTGTTTCTTTTGATGTCTCTATCATATTCGGAAAAAGCCCTTGTTGCAATTTCCTTGGAAAATATGTTGACTTACCAAACTTAAGCACTTATGATGAAGTTGAGGTGAGCATATGAACGTACAGGAATTGAATGAATATCTGTTTCAATACACGGATTCGGAAAAGAAGCACAAAATGACAGGCCCCGCCGTCCTGTCCCCGCGCTATCACGCCATCCCCAGAATCCCGTTCCAGGATCGGGAGGTATACCTCTTTTCCTTCAACAAACTGCTGAGGGACAAGCTGGTATGCGTTCACAAGGAATCCCGCTTTACGGATATCCCGGAACACATTCATACGGTGATCGAGTTTGTCTATGTCTATTCCGGCTCCTGCACCCAGGAAGTCAACGGCCGTCCCATCAAAATGAACCAGGGCGACATCTGTATGCTGGACACCAATATTCCGCACAGCATCCAGTCCCTGGGCGAACAGGACATTATCATCACCATCGAAATGCGCCAGGAATACCTGACCCAGGGTTTTCTGTTCCGTCTGGGCGACTACGGGATCATCAACCATTTTCTGATCAACACCCTCTCCCTGGATGCCGCCCATGACCAGTATCTGATTTTCCGAAAGCAGGAAGAGAACCAGATTCACAGCATGATTCAGAATATTCTCTGCGAATATTACAGTCCGGGATTCTGCAGCGATAAAATCATCGATGCGTATATGATCCTGCTTTTCTGTGAGATTTTGAGACAGTACAAGGATCAGCAGCTTTCCTACGGCAAAAACGACGGGCGGACCATCATGGAGATTTTGGGTTATATCGAAAGCCATTACCTGACCGCTACGCTTCAGGATACCGCGGAGCATTTTGGATTCCATCCCAATTACCTGAGCAACTATATTAAAAAGACCGTTGGACATTCCTTCAAAGAACTGATCATCCAGCAGCGCATGAATCAGGCTTGTTTCTATCTATCCAATACCGACATGCCGATTTATGAAATTGCCAACAAAATCGGGTACAACAATCTGGGATTCTTTTACAAAAAGTTTGAAGCCCTCTACAAAATGCCGCCTTCCCTTTACCGGCGGTTAAAATCGGCTCCCCTGGCCTGACGAACGCTTTTCGTCCCGCATGAGCCGTGGACCCGCGGGCCAAATACGATGAAAGGGCCCCGGCCCCAAAGCGTTTTCCGTTGCTTCGGGGCCGGGGCCCTTGATGATGGTGTATGGTTTTAATACCCGCTGTCATATGCCGTCGTTTCCGGCGCTTCCGTGTAGGGAGCCGTGGTAGCCGCAGGTACGCTTTTGCTTCCCACTCCGGGAAGAACGAAGCCGCCGCTCCCGGCGTTATCCCCGATCTCGGAGCCGATTTCATTGAGATCATCCCGGGTCAGCTTTAACACGTTGACCAGCTTCACATCCTCAGTGGGGTCCGCAATCTCCTCCTTTAAGGGTTCCACCCCGTAGCTGGCCGTGATGCCCACAAAGGGCATGCTGAGGCCGTAGGCCCCCACGCTGGCGTCGTCCAGGGTGACCACAAACTGTTTTCCCTTCGCCAGGTCCCCCACCGTGCCGTTGGCCGAGGCGGAGCCCTGGACGCCGGGCAGTGTCAGGCTGGCCTCCGCGTTCCACCTGCCCTTCTCTTTGTTCAGGCTGGCGTTGGCTTCCGCCTTGGCTGAGACGTTGAACATCCCCGCGCCTGTGGCGGACAGTCCCAGGTTAACCTTGTCCTTGATCATATTGCCGCTGTCGTTTAACTCCCGGGAAAAGGTCAGCTTGGCCGCGGCCATGGACGCTACCTTTCCCTCCGCCTCCAGGTACACCGTATCCAGGGGATTCTTTTTCCCGGTCAGCTCCAGACTGCCGCCAAGGGACATGGTGATCACGTCTCCGTTCAGAGTGTAATCGCCCTCCACGCAGACGATCCGGCCCTTGGGGCCCACGTAGACCTGGAGCACCAGATCATTTTTCAGCGCGCCCAAAAGCCGCTTGCTGATTTCCTTAAGCTGCCTTTTCATATCCTCCGGCGACGTCCAGGACGCCTCGGCAGCCGCATTGACCAGCATGGAATTGTTTAGCATCACATCATCCATATCTTCCAACACCTGGCGGATATCGTCCCGGTCGATGGTCAGCTCGTAACCCTGGCAGGCCTTGTCCTTACCGCCCACGGTGAAGGTGCGCTTGTCAATCTTCTCCACGCCCATATTCTTCATCAGCGCGATCCAGTTCTCCCTGGAGACGTCCCAATACTCGGCTATGAGGTCCAGGCGCTCATCTTCCAGCTCCCCGTCCCACTCGATTCCGAACTCGTCTTTTAACATTTTACGAACCTTGGAATCCTCCAGCTTCTCCTTCAATTCCTGGTGATCCACGTAAAAATATTTGCTGTAAAGCTCAGGCGATCCGGCCACCGTCTTCTCGTTATCGTGATAGAAGTCGAGACCCGCGATCTCCAGCTCGCCCATGGTGCCGCTCACACGGCCCAGCATCTTGCCCTTGTCGTCCTTCTCCAGCCATCCGCTTAAGCCCACGTCGGCCAGGCCGATCCCCATATCCTGCGGGCCTACGGATACCGAGAGCTCCGCCTTCCTGCGGCTCTTTCCCGTATCCACCATGCGGGAAATCTGCCTTAATCCCAGGTACTCCGCCACGCCGGACTCCTCGGTGCACATGGCCTTCCAGGTGTTTTTAACGCCCCTTGCGATCACCGCCTTGGGCTGGTTTAACAGCACGGCCCCTGCCGCCAGACCGCAGACCGCGATTCCGGCCGCGGCGATCAGGGCGATTTTTATTCCCTTTTTCGGTGACTTGGGGGCGCCGGAAGTCTCCTTCCATTTCCGCGCCCATTTCTTCGTTTTTCCGTTGTATCCGCTTACTTCCGGCCCGACCGCCGCTTCGCCTTCGTGGTCGATCTTTTCCCCGCAGGCCGTGCAAAACAGCGCGTCGTCCGGCATCTCGGCCCCGCAATTCGTACAGTACATACCCTTATCCCTCTTCTTCCGTATTCTTTGTGACAGCTCAGACGGTCTGATGGCCGCACTCGCAGCAAAATCTGGCTCCCGGCTCCATCAGGGCTCCGCAGCTGGGGCAACGGCGGCTCTGCGCGGTTTCCTGGGCCGCCTCCGCGCCTGCCTCCAGCTTTTTCCCGCAGGCCTTGCAGAACTTGGCCCCCGGCGCGTTCACCTTTCCGCAGGAGCAGGTCACGCCACCCTCGCGCCCAGTGGCGGCAGGTTTTAATTCCTCCCCCAGTATTCTGGCTTTTTCCAAGGTGATCTGATCGATCTGTGCCTGATAACCGGCGATCTCTGCCTCCTTCCGGTTCAGCGCTGCACATGCCGACTCAATGGTCTGCGGGTTCACCCCGCCGTTTTTCCACTGGGCGAAAATGGCCTCTCCCAGCTCCTGCTTCAGGTTGTGGATCTCCTCCTGCACATTTCCCACCTTGGCCTTCAGCTTCTCCGTCTCCAGATAAGTGCCGGACTTGACACTCACCGACACGAGACTCTTGTCAATGCTCTCCTTGATCTTACCCAACACGGCTGTCCACTCCTCATCTTCTGTTTTTTCGGTCGTATTACCTTAAATTCTTACCAAATCTTACTTTATCCTACTTAATGCGATTAGTCAATACGAATTGGTACAAAATGCTATAGTATACGAAAAAGGAGGATGATCATGAAACCATTAAAAGCAAAAGTAAGCATCACGCTGGACACGGATGTAATCGATCAGTTAAAACAGATGGCCGAGGAAGACGACCGTTCATTCTCCCAGTACATCAATCTGATTCTGAAGGACTACCTGGCCAGGCGGACCGAAACGCCGCCCGCGGCGGAATAAGTTGGATATGATCGCACAAAGAGGCTCAAAAAAGGGACTCCCGTGCGCCGGATATTCCGGTGCGCCGGGGTCCCTTTTTGCCGAATCCCAAATGTGAAGATCAGTTCCCATTTGCGGCTTGCCTGATCAGCTGTGATATTGAAAGGGGGCGCGCAGCCGCAGCTTTGCCCCCCTAACGTTTCGTTTGCGATTATCGTACTTCGCCCGTCCCCTGCCCGTCGGCGCGGTAAATACATGTTCCCTCTTTGATTGTGGCCAGGACCCGTATTTTCCGAAGGTCCATGGAATCGGCCTCCAGCGGATTCTGCTCCAGAATCACAAAATCAGCCAGCTTTCCCGGGGCGATGCTGCCCTTTTTGTCCTCCTCAAAATACTGGTACGCCCCGTTGATGGTCACGGCTTTCAGGGCATCCGCCACACTGATGCGCTCTTCGGTTCCCAAAATGCCCCCGTTTCGCGTCATACGGTTGACCGCGCACCAGACCGTCTCCATCATGTCCGGGCGGATCACCGGCGCGTCCTGGTGCAGGGTGAAGCGGATTCCATGTTCCAGGGCGGAATGGGCCGGGCTGATCCGCTCCGCCCGTTTTTGTCCCAGATTTTTCAGGTGAATATCGCCCCAGTGGTACACGTGGGCCAGGAAAAATGACGGGATGATGCCCAGGGCCTTCACCCGCTCCAGCTGGTCCAGCCCCAGGAGCTGGGCGTGGATCATCACCGGCCGGATATCCCCCGGGGTGTGATCCGGCAATTCCGCAAGGGCGGCGGCATACTCCCGCAGGTACTGCTCGCAGGCCGCGTCCCCGTTGCAGTGGGCCAGAAGCTGCATCTGATCCCGCTCCGCACGCATGATATTGGACTTGACCGCGGCGTCGGTGAGGGTGGGGTAGCCGCAATCCGGGGACGGGGCGGTGGTTTCCCCTGCCGGGCCAGCATCCCCCTCTTCAACCGGCAGATACGGCTCCCGCAGCCATGCGGTCCGCCCCTGGGGCGATCCGTCCAGGAACATCTTATAGCCGCCGATCTTCATATGATCCTTGTATTTCCCGATATGATCCGCAAACTGGCGCTTCAGCTCATCCCCCGCCTCCATATCCAAGTAAGCCACCAGGTCCAGCTCCAGGATTCCGGAGTGCAGCAGAAGCTGGTACAGCGGCCCCAAAGGCGCGCTCATCATCCCTTCCTGCACCGTTGTGACGCCGTATGAGGCATAGAGTTTCTGTGCCTTCCGGTATGCCTCCAAAAATGCCTCCGGCGACGGCATGGGCGCTTTCTGGATATACTGTAGGAACGCGTTCTCCTCCATATATCCGGTGGGTTCCCCGTCCTTCACCGCGATCATCCCGCCCTGAGGCGGCTGGGTATGGCCGTCCACCCCCAGCGCTTCCAGCGCCCGGCTGTTAAACGCTCCCATGTGTCCGGACTGATGCGACACCATCAGCAGATGTTCCGGCGCAGCCTGATCCAGAACCGTCCGGTCCGGGTGGCGTCCCTCCTTCAGCCGGTTGTGGTCGTAGCCCGAGGCCCTCACCCACTGCCCGGCTGGAATATTCTCCCGCTCAATAAATTCCCGGATCAGGCGGATCACATCCTCAAAACATTCTGCCTCCCCCAGATCCACCTGCATGGTGGCGTTGGCGCAAGCCGTAAAATGGCTGTGGGGATCGATAAATCCGGGCATCAGGGTATGTCCCTGCAAATCCACCAGGCATTTCTCCCCCTCTCCGGCCGCGGCTCTCACATCCTCAAACGTCCCCACCGCCCGAATCACTCCGTCCTCCGTCAGAACCGCCTGGGCACAAAACGGCTCCTCCATGGTAATCACAGTTCCCTTGTAAAACAGCATCCGACTCATCCGCTCATCCGTCCTTTCCATCTGTATAGCCTGTGCGATCATTGACATTTCCTTTATTTCCGGGTATAGTGTGTTATAAACTAAGGAAACGGTTCAATTCATTCTAAAAGTATATCCCAAGAAGGTGTATCCTATGTTGCGCACATGGCTGAAAAAGCATTGGCTGCCGCTTCTGCTGCTGGCGGCGTTTCTCTATCTGGCAATCGGCGCTACCGCGCCCTTTTTCCATTATAAGACCATCCCTGATAAAACAAAAGAACAATTTTCCACCAAAGCGTTCTACCAGGACGGCCCCGGCGTGGACCGCGCCATGATTCTGGAGACAAACGAGAGCGCCTGGGAGGAGCGGCTGCGCCTCATGAACCTGGCTCAGGAGCGGATCATCCTGTCCACCTTTGATTTCCGGGACGGCGAAAGTCCCAGGGACCTGCTCTCAATCATGCTGCACAAGGCCGAGGAGGGAGTACAGGTCAAAATCCTGGTGGACGGCTTTTCCGGCCTGGTGCGCATGGAGCGCAGCGAAGTCTTTTACGCTCTGTCCAGCCACCCAAATGTGGAAATCCGCCTCTACAACCCCATCAACCTGGCCCAGCCCTGGAAAACCCAGGGCCGGATGCACGATAAATATGTGATTGTGGACGACTACGGCTACATCCTGGGCGGCCGCAACACCTTTGACTACTTCATCGGCAGCTACCCCACCAACAGCCGCAGCCACGACCGGGAAGTTCTGGTCTACAACACCGCCCACCAGACGGATCAAAGCGGCGCCAGTTCCTTAAACCAGGTCCTGGCCTACTTTGACGGCGTGTGGAACCTGGACGTCTGCCGCCCCTTCCACGATGATCCCGGTTTGGCAGAAAAGCACAAAGTAAAAGAGGCCGTGGAAATGCTTCACGACCGCTACGCCGCCCTGGCCGCCTCACGGCCGGACCTGCTGGACCCGCCGGCGGAAAGCGACGGCTCCCGCCGCGCCCAGGCGCTCTCCTACTATGCCGCCAACACCCGCGAGGCCGGAAAAATCACCCTGGTCTCCAACCCCACCGGTATCTACGGCAAAGAACCCGTGGTGTTCTTCACCCTGACCGAGCTGATGAAACATGCGCGGGAGGACGTCACCATCCACACCCCCTACGCGGTATTCAACGCCTATATGTACGACACCATGACCGAAGTAAACCGCCACATTCCGGTGGACATGATGATCAATTCCGTGGAGAACGGCGACAACTTTTTTGCCTCCAGCGATTACCTGCGCCACCGCAAAAAAATGGCCGCCACCGGCCTGACCATCCTGGAATACGACGGCGGCACCTCCTACCACGGCAAATCCGTGGTAATCGACCACGAGCTGTCCGCCATCGGTTCCTACAACTTCGACCTGCGCAGCACCTATCTGGACACAGAACTCATGTTGGTCATCCAGAGCAAGGACCTGACCGCCGAGCTGGAAACCTACATGGCCAGCTACGAGCAGGACTGCCGCCTGCTGCTCCCCGACGGCAGCTACCAAATCCCCGATCACATCACCGTAGCCGAAGTTCCCCTGTGGAAACACGCGGCCTGGGCCATGGTTGGGCTGGTGATGCAGCCGGTGCGTTTCCTGATTTAATACCATCTAAACGAAAATCTCCCGGCCCGCTTCTCCGATCAGTTTTGTCCGTTCCCCGGTATAGAGCAGCGCCAGTTTGTGCATAGCCCTGGTGCAGGCGATATAGAGCAGACTCCGGTCATAGGGTGTGGCATAGGTCCGGCTGTCCGCGTCTGCCACAATGACCTGGTCGAATTCCAGGCCCTTGGACATCTGAATGGAGGCGACCGACACCCCGTTCGCAAAGCTGCCGCTCTCCGGGGAGAGCAAATGAATCTCATAACGTTCCGCCAGAGCTTCGTAAAGGGCCAACGCATCCCGGTTTGTCCTGGCGATGATTCCGAGCGTAGCAAGGCCGCTCTCCTCAAATTCCATTATCATATTGGCGATACAGTCAATCTCTGCCGCCCGGTCCGAGCACTGTATGAGAACCGGCTCCTCCCCGTGCCGCTCGATGGGCTCCAGGGCGCCATCCTGGATTGTCCTGGCAAACCGGATAATCTCACAGGTAGACCGGTAGCTGGTATTCAGCTCCACAAACTCAGCATCGCCGTACAACTCCCGCAGGTCCTCCAGCGAATGCCGGTGGTTTGGATTGATGAGCTGTCCATAGTCCCCAAGAATGGTCTTCTGGCACTTGAAAATCTGATTCAGCACTGCGTACTGAACAGGCGTGTAATCCTGCATCTCGTCCACCACCAGGTGCCGGATGACCACGCTCTCCCTCAGTCCCGCGTAAGCTCCATGAAGGTAGAGGAACGGATAAACGTCGGCCCATTCCAGTGTCTTTTTCCCCGCGGGCACGAACATCTTCGGGAGGCCCAGTTCCTGATAAAAGGCTTTGTAGAGAGCCAGCGTGCTCTTTACCTTTAACATGGAATTCAGGCTTTTAAGGATGGTTCCGGCCCTGGGAATGTCGTCCTCCATAATATTATCCGTGGCAAACCGGTCGTGGATGTCGTCCGCAATCATACGCAAACGGTCTTTGACCGGATATTTGGAATAGGCCGCAAAACGGCTTTGGATCATTTCCGCGGATGCAGTGAAACGGCCGAAGGTATAGTCCGCAGGCGCAAAGACCAGCTCCGGCAAGCGCTCAATGAAGCGGTCCAGCTGCCTCACAAAACTCAGGGTGGATTTGAAACGCGCACGTTCCGCCCAGGCCTCATCCCGGTTTTCCAGCGGGTCTTGGTCCGGCTCAAAGCCAATCACACCCTCCAGCTGAATTTCCGCAATATCATAAAAGCTCAGCTCGTAAACAGGCTCCTCGCCAAGCT
The DNA here is from genome assembly GCF_046603895.1 of Enterocloster lavalensis. NCBI lineage: Bacteria > Bacillati > Bacillota > Clostridia > Lachnospirales > Lachnospiraceae > Enterocloster > Enterocloster lavalensis. The sequence goes on along the minus strand of NZ_CP176637.1, from coordinate 5,141,568 downwards.
CCGGCAGAACATTGGAAATGTAATCGGCAAAAACCTTGTTGGGGGACAGAATCGTTATGTTTTGCGCCGAGAGCCTGTTTTTGAGCCGGTAGAGCAGAAAGGCAATCCGGTGGAGCGCAATGGACGTCTTGCCGGAGCCGGCCACCCCCTGAATGAGCAGTATATCGGCCTTTTCGTTTCGGATGATCTGGTTCTGCTCCTTCTGGATGGTGGCGATAATGGATTTCATCTTTTCATCCGAGGTCCGGGAAAGTTCCCGCTGCAACACATCGTCCTGGATATTACTTGACGTTTCCAGCGCGTATTCCATCACGCCGCCGTTGATTTTGAACTGCCTCTTCCGGGTCAACTGCCCGTCCACCCGTCCCATGGGAGCGTCGTACCCCGCAGGCCCCACTTCGCAGTCGTAAAACATACTGGCGACAGGCGCGCGCCAGTCAAAGATCAGCATATCGTTATCATTGGTAAAGGCAAACCGGCCGATATAGCACTTCATCACTTTCCCGCGGCCTTCCGCCGCAAAATCAATGCGTGCGAAATACGGGGACTCTTTCAGCCTGGCAAGCCTGTCCCGGATGCCTGTGACAAAAGCTCCGGTGCGGTCAATCTCCCGCAAAGCCAACTCGTTCTGGAACATCTCATGGGGATCGATTTCCCCGCGGTACTCCACCATGTACCGCTTTTGCTTCATATATTCCCGGTCCTTGCGGTTCACGTCCGCTTCCGCCTTTTCCATTGCCTCTTCCAGAATTCCACAGATGTAAGACAAGTGTTCCAGTTCATCCGGGAACGGAATACCGGTGTTCTGTCTGTCACTCATTGGACTCCTCCTTCGGCAATACAAATCGTTGGGTCGGATATCCATACTCCACCAAAAGCTCCGCTTCCGCGAATCCCAGGCCAATAATTTCCCTGCGGTGTCCAGTATCCGCTTTATCTCCCTCCCGGAAGGTTGTGATGCTGATCTCTTTTCCCTTAATCAATTCCCCCATTACCTGATTCAGAAGTGCCTCAGGCACTCCCATTTGGCGGTAAAGCGGGTGGGTGCCCATAAATTCAATACTCCCGGTCCGATAGGAGAACATCATAATCCCAATCGCCGTCTCTCCATCTTTCAGAATCAGCGCCTGTGAGGAATGGATTTTATCGCGGAGCGTTTCAATATACTGCTCCTCATCCAGATGGGGAAAGCCGTCGATCACCAGTCTGACCAGCTCCATCCAACAGGGAATATCCGCTTCGCAGGCAAATTCAACCCGCCACTGCTGCTTTTGCTTACTTTTGAGCATAGGATAGCTCCTTTCAAATTGAAATTTCAGCTGCAGAGGATAAAACTCTTCACTGATTCGGAATTTGTAGGGCGTCTGCTTATACATGGCTGAAAAAACCGTCGTAAAAGCCTGCTGGCTCTCATAACCGGCCAGCATCGCAATATCCAGAATCGGCATGTCGGAGAATACCAGCAGTTTGGCGGCCTCGGTCAGCTGCCTTCTCTGCAGGTAGTCGTGGATGGTCATTCCCACCGTCTGCGAAAAGATCCGCTGAAGATAATATCTTGAATAAAAGACCGCCCCGGCAATCTCGTTCATATCCAGCTTCTGCGTCAGATGTTCTTCAATGTATTCAATTACTGCCTGGATTTTTTCAAGTTGATGCATTCGATAAGGCCTCCTTTTTTCAACTATGGATTATAGCAGGTTTGCGTGTTGATGTTTTCATATTTTGTGCACTTTTTGCGGTTGAGCCGGATGAGGCGCTACGGAATACATTTAAAAAAGTGCGTCTCCCCCTCGGAAAACGCACTTTTTATGTACCCGCGGTTCACCCGCTCTCTACTCCTCCACCACCTCAACCTTAAACACATTGATCGTCTCCACGTCCGGGCAGCAGAACACCGCCGTTCCCTCCGGCTGCCCCGGAATCCGCCCGCCATACCGTAAAATGTCAATATAAGGAAATGCCACGTGCATGACCATGGGACAGACCTGCCCCCGCTCCGTGTCGAAGTCGAAGGATTCCCCCACCTTATGCCCCCTGTGACACCCCTTGGGCCCCAGCCGGTCCACCACCGTCAACCGGATTTTCGGTCTGCTCATGAGTCGATCACCTCCAGACAGGCTTCCACCAAAATCCCCTTGTACTTGTCCTCGTTCCCCAGATTCAGCTCAATCATCCGCCTCACGACGGCCATGGCCTTTCTCACGCTCTCCTCCATATCCTTCCCCTTTAAAATCTGCCCCAGCATCACAGCGGAGAAAATGTCCCCGGTGCCCGGAAATCTTACCGGCAGGCAGTCAAAGGGCAGCCCGAAATACCGGTCAAGCGCCGCGTCGTAGCAGTAAACCTGGTCCACGCCCTGAAGCCTCACGCTGGTCACCGCCACGGACTTGGCGCCGATCCCCCGCAGCTTCCCGATCAGCCGCCGGATATCCCCCTCCTCCGGCGACTCCAGGTAAGGTTCTCCGGCCAGCAGAGCGGCCTCCGTGTAGTTGGGCACCGCGTAGTCCGCGCAGGACACCAGCTTTCGCATATTCTTCACCGTCTCCATACTCATACCGTTGTACAGCTTCCCGTCGTCTCCCATAATGGGGTCGCAGAAGATCAGCACGCCCTGCTCCGCCTGCCGCAGGCAGTAGTCCGTCACCAGCTGCGCCTGAACGTCGCTCACGATAAATCCCGTAGAAACCGCATCAAAGCGGAATCCCAGCTCCTCCCAGACCTTCAGCGTGTGTTCCATATACCCCGTGGTATCCAGAATCTCGAACTTCCCGTAATCCAGCGTGTTGCTCACCAGCGCCGTGGGCAGGTTGCAGACATTGAGACCCATGTGGGACATCACCGGAATCATGGCCGCCAGAGCCACCTTGCCGTATCCCGCCATATCATTGATCAGTAAAACCGGATGCTCCATGTTCATTTCCTCCTTAAATCAACCGCCGTTTCGCCCATCTCCCCGTCAGATACCAGGAGAAGGAGATCAGATAATTTGCCAGCCAGCCCATGGGCACCGCGTACCACACCGCCGCCACGCCCCAGATGGGCGCAAAGTGGAAGGCCGTGAACACGCGGATCGCCAGGTTCACCAGGTTGGCGATGGTGAACGCCACCACGTCCCCCGCGCCCCTAAGAATGCCGTCCGTGCAGGTCTTAAACCCGATGAACACGAAAAACCAGCCGATAAAGGACAGATATCCCACGCCCGTGGTAAAGGCGTCGGAGGTATTGTCCCCCTTCAGGAAGCTGGAAATAATGGGCCCGTGGAACACCGCCACAATGGCCGCGATGGCCGCCGCGAAGCCGATCACAATGGCGTAGCTGGCCCGGTACCCCTGCTTCACCCGCTCCACCTTGCCCGCGCCGATATTCTGGGCCGTGAAGGTGCTCACCGCGTTTCCGGTGGCGATCATGGGCACAATGCACAGGGATTCGATACGGCTTCCCGCCGAGTACCCGGCCAGCGCCGGGGAGCCGAAGCTGTTGACCACGGACTGCACCAGCAGCATGCCGATGGACACGATGGATTGCTGTAAAATGGACGGGACCGCCACCCTTGTCCCGGACCAGAGCATGCGGGAGTCAAAAAATGCAAACCGCTCCCCCTCCGCCCGCTCCGACCGGTAGCCCCGCAGCTTGCGCATGAGCAGGAAAAAGGAAATGCAGGCGGAAACGCCCTGGGCTACCACGGTTGCGATCGCCACGCCGTCCACGCCCATGCCAAACACGGTCACAGACAGGATGTCCAGCCCCACGTTGAGCACGGAGGAAAAGATCAGCAGGTACAGGGGCGTCCTGGAATCCCCCATGGCGTTGAAAATGGCAGCAAGGACGTTGTACATAAACAGAAAGGGCATACCCAGGAAATAGATTCCCAGGTACAGCCTGGCCTGATCCAGCACATTTTCCGGGGTCTGGAGACGGCGCAGAATCTCCCCGTTGAAGGCGAAGCCGAAGCCTCCCAGCAGCAGGCTCAGCACCAGAAAGGAGATCAGAGCCGTGGAGATGGACGTTTTCATCCGGTTGTAATTCTTGGCTCCCAGATATTGGGAAGTGATCACGGAAGCCCCGTTGCCGCCGCCGATGGCGATCATGATAAACACGTTGGTCAGGGCGTAGGAGGCCCCCACCGCGGCCAGGGACTCCTCCCCCACAAAATTTCCCACGATCATGGAGTCCGCCATGTTGTAAAACTGCTGGAACAGATTCCCCAGAATCATCGGCAGCGCAAATAAGAGCAGATTTTTTCCCGGGCTGCCGTTCAGCAGATCCACATGGGACCGGGCCTTTGTCTGTGACATAGTTGATTGTTCTCCTTTTCTTCGGTTGTCATTTTATATTGGGGCAGGCCGCAGGCCCAAATGCGGGCCGTGCAGGCGTTGGCCCGGCCGCCAGCATCCCTTGGCCAGCGGGCAGCAGCCTGCCCGACAGCGCCCTATGATCCGGCGGGCAGCGGCCTGCCCGACAGCGCCCTATGATCCGGCGGGCAGCAGCCGCCCGACAGCGCCCTATGGTCCGTGCGGGCGTTGACCCGGCCGCCTACAGGCGGCAGAATTCCTCCAGCAGCTCCCCAAATACCTTCAGCGCCTCGTCCACCGGCTTCGTGGTTGACATGTCCACGCCGCAGAGCTTTAACAGGTCGATAGGCGGCAGGGAGCATCCTCCCTGCAAAAACTTCTTGTAACCCGCCAGCGCCGTCTCATCGCCGCTTAAAATCCGGCTGCTGATGGCCACCGCAGCTGAAAATCCCGTGGCATACTGGTACACATAGAACGGCGTATAGAAATGTGGAATCCGCTCCCACTCATAATCGATCTCCGGGTCCACCACCATTTCCGGGCCGAAATAATCCTCGTTCAGCTTGTGGTACAGCTCCCCCAGGGCGCTGGCGGTCAGCGTCTCGCCTTCCTGGGCCTTCCTGTGGGCCGCAGCCTCGAACTCCGCGAACATGGTCTGACGGAACAGCGTCCCCCGGAAGCTTTCCAGAAAATGGTTAATCAGATACCGTTTCTCCTGGGTCTCCTCCGTCCGGTTCAACAGGTGCCGGATCAGCAGCGCCTCGTTGCAGGTGGAAGCCACCTCCGCCACAAAAATCTTGTAACCGGCGTAGACATAGGGCTGGGCGGCGTCCGAATAATAGGAGTGGATGGAGTGCCCCATCTCATGGGCCAGGGTGAACACGTCGTTCAGGGTGCCGTGGAAATTCATCAGCACGTAGGGATGGCTGCCGTAGACGCCCCAGGAGTATGCGCCGCTGCGCTTTCCCTCGTTCTCGTAGACGTCCACCCAGCGGTTCTCAAAGCCCTCCCGAAGGATTTTCCCGTACTCCTCCCCCAGTGGGGCAAGGCCCTCCGTCACGATGGCTTTTGCCTCCTCGTAGGTGTAAGTCCGGTCAAATTCCGCCACCATGGGCACATACAGATCGTACATGTGGATGTCGTCCAGGCCCAGGGTCTCCTTGCGCACCCTGACGTAGCGGTGCAGCAGGGGCAGGTTCTTCCGGACGGCGGCCACCAGGTTGTCGTAGACCAGCTCCGGCACCTCGTTCTCCGCCAGGGAGTGCTGGCGGCTGGAAGCGTAATTCCGGGCCTTTGCGTAGAACACCGCCTGCTTCACATTGGCGGAAAATGCAGCCGCCAGGGTATTGCGAAACTGCCGGTACACGCTGTACAGGCCAAGGAACGCGTCCCGGCGGATTCTGCGGTCCTTGTGCTCCATCAGGGAAATGTAATTGCCGTGGGTAATCGGCACTTCCTGGCCGTGCTCACCGGTGATGGAGGGGAATTTCACATCCGCGTTGTTGAACATGTTGAAAATCTGGGAAGCCCCCTGGGTGGCGTCGTAGGACTGGGCCAGCAGCTCCTCCATGGGGCCAGACAGCGTGTGCTCCCGCTTTCCCAGAATCCGCTCCATCAGGCGGCGGTACAGGCCGATGCCATTTTCCGACTCCATGTAGGAGGCCAGCAGGGACGGGTCCATTTCCAGGATTTCCGGCACAATGAAGGAGGAGCGCTCCGCGGCCTCAAAGGACAGGGACTGGGCCCGCCCAAACATGTCCTGGTAGGTTTGTTCGGCCGTGTCCTCGTCGGAGCGCATCCGGGCGTACACGTAGAGGCGCTCGATATCCAGCGATATCTCGTCGTCAAATTTCAGGCAGCGGTACAGCGTCTCTGCGGACTCCGCCAGAGTGCCCTTGAAATCCCCGTACTGCTTCATCTGGGCAGCCGTTTTCTCAAACAGCGCCTCCCAGGTCCGGTTGTCAGGCATCATGTCCTCCAGTTTCCATGTATAACTGATATCTGCTTCACTGCGTTTTTTCATCGCTTAAACTCTCCTTTCATTGTGCGGATGGGATTGTGAGTCTCCACCAGCCCCATCAGATCAGATTTGCCATCAGCGGCACCGCCACCACGGTTAAAAGCCCCGCCACGGCGATGGACAGGCTGCTCATGGCCCCCTCGATCTCGCCCATCTCCAGCGCTTTCGCGGTTCCCACCGCATGGGCGCTGGTGCCCAGCGCCAGGCCCTTCGCCACCGGGTGTGATACCCGGGCCAGGCGCAGAATCAACTCGCAGGCCATATTTCCCAGCACGCCTGTGAGAATAATACTCATCACCGTCAGCGTCACGATCCCACCCGCTTCCTCGCTCACGCCCATTCCGATGGCCGTGGTGATGGACTTGGGCAGCAACGTCACATAATGCACATGCCCCAGCCCCAGCACCTTGGACAACAGAAACACGCTGACCGCACTGGTGGCCACGCCCGCCAGAATACTGATCAACACCGCCGCTCCATGCTGCCGCAGCAGATTTAACTGGCGGTACAGCGGGATCGCCAGACAGACCGTGGCGGGCGTCAGCAGCCAGCCTAAAAATCCAGCACCCTTATTATATGTCTCATAATCCATTCCTACGCATACCAGACAGCCGATAATCAATGCCGAGGAGATGAGCAGGGGATTTAAAATGGCCAGCTTCGTCTTTTTCCTCAGCCACGCGGCGAACAGATAGGCCGCCACGCTGACCGCCAGCCCGAAATACTGGGACTGGCCCAAAATCATTCTGATTTCATCTCGCATTGGTTTGTTCCTCCTCAGATTCCAGCGGGTCCGGCTGCGGGGCCGGGCAATCAAGCGGGTCCGCGGTGTTTTCATGGCATTCCGCCGTGCTCACCCGGCTCTCCGCCGAATTCCCGCGCCTCTCTTCCGCCCGCTTACCTCTCCCGCGCTCCTGCAAATCGATCACCGTCTGAGCCACCCGGCCGGTCACGACCATCACCGCAACGGTGGACACGGCGATCACGATCATGAAAGGCACAAACACTTCCTTAATCTGGGCCGCGTACTCCATCAGCCCGACCATGGCGGGTATGAACATCAGAGTCATGGTATCCATCAGAAAATTTCCAGTGCCCTCCACGCTCTCCAGCCGGACCCAGCCGGCCATCAGCGCTCCCAGAAGCAGGAAAAGCCCATACACTCCCGAGGGCACCGGAAGCGGCAGGATCGCGTGTAATATCTCTCCCGCCATGGTGAAGCCCCAAATAATTCCAACCTGTTTGACATATTTCATCTGTGAATTGAATCTCCTTTTTATGGCGTTTACGCCCCTCCAAAGCGCGCCCTGCGCGCCGTCCCTATTCTACCACCTGAGCCCCCGCCGCGCAAGACCCCAATCACAGACGCGGCCGCATCCGACACGCGCCGGAAGCGGTTGCCCCGGGACAGATTTCAGGCTATAATAGTTCAGAACCCCGATCATTTGCCCCACGGACAAAGCTTTGCAATCCCGATGCCAAAGCCCGCCCCGTCCACTCAGGAGGAATACCGCGCCATGAAAAAAATCTGCACCCGAACCTTGACGGCTGCCCAGGCCGCCGCCTTTGAGGAACTAACCGGCCTCTGCCGCGCCCACGACAAGATCCGCCTGTCCTGCCCTCTGGACGGAGACCGTTTTTATCTGTTGTCCGGGGAAATGCCGGACGGGACCGGCCGTCCGGTTCTCAACAGCGCCATCGCCGTGTTTGAGGGGGACGGTCTGTGGGAGTGCTGCGGCTTCACCCGGCCGGACGCCAGAAAGCGGGGATATTTTAACGGCCTGTTGGAAATGCTGGAGCAGGATGCGGCCCAAGCGCTCCCAGAGCCGGACCTCTGTTTCGTGGCTGATCCCAATAGTGGCGCCGCCGTAAATGTTCTGGCTGCCATTGGCGCTGAGCTCTGGTACGAGGAATACGCCATGGAATGGAACAAAGGGGCCTGCAAAAGTCTCCATTCAGCTTCGCTCCCCCTCTCTCCCCTCCGCCTGACAAGCGTTTCCGGGGAATCAGAGAGCCGCTTAGACTTCACCGCCTGGCTGCCCGGAGATCAAAAGGCCGGTTCCTTCAGCCTATATGTGCAGCCGCCTTCCGCCTGCCTGTTCGAGGTGGAGATCGCAGAACCCTTCCGCGGCCACGGCCTGGGGTTCGCCATGGTCCGGCAGCTTCAGGACTTAACGCCCGCCATAGGCATTTCCACCCTCACCCTCCAGGTGTCCGGCGACAACCTGCCCGCCCTCAGGCTGTACAAAAAAACAGGGTTTCACATCACGGAAACCCTGTCTTACTATCTGTATTGATATGTGCTATTCCTTGCGCACCGCGATGCCCTGGGCCTCGATCTTCTGGCGGATCGCCAGCATCTTCGCGTCCGTCTGGGCGATCACATCCGCGCACTGCTTTAACTCCTGGCTGATCTCGCTGTCGTCCCGCAAATCTTTCTTGTACTTAAGCTGGTGGTCCAGACTGGCCCAGAAGTCCATGGCGATGGTGCGGATCTGCACCTCCACCCGCATGTTCCGCTTGCACTCGGTGAAAAATACCGGCACCTCGATGATCAGATGGTAGCTGCGGTAGCCGTTGGGCTTGGGATTCTTGATGTAATCCTTCACCGCGATCACCTTCACGTCGTCCTGGCGCACCAGCATCTCCGCCACCTCGTAGATATCGTCGAGAAACGAGCAGATAATGCGGATTCCGGCCACGTCGTCCAGATTCTCCCGCATGGACTCCAGGGACACCTCAAATCCTCTGCGCTGAAGCTTTTCCAGAATACTCATGGGCTTTTTCACCCGGGACTTGATCATCTCGATGGGGTTGCGCTGGTTCTTCACCGACAGCTCGTCGTTGAGCACCTCCAGCTTGGTCTTCACCTCCCGAATCGCGCAGGCGTACATCATCATCACCCGCTGGAACTCATGGGCCTGATGAATCCACACCTCCGGAACCTGGACCATATCCGGCACGTTGACAATGGACTGGTTCAGTTCGCTGTTGGGATTGATATTAATATTCATAGGTACACCCCTCATTACATTGTTGTCCGGCAAGCCTACAGTCCCTCCACTGCGGCGGCAGCCTCATCCAGCCAGGGAAGCTCCAAATACTCCACCTGTCCGGCGTCCACCATCTGGGCGATCTTCGGATCGATGGGCAGACGCGCCAGCACCTTGATTCCCGCGTCAGCGGCTACCTCGTCGATGTGGCTCTCGCCGAACACGTTGATCCGCTTGCCGCAGTCCGGACATTCCAGATAGCTCATATTTTCCACAATGCCGATAATCGGAATCTCCATCTTCTTCGCCATGTTCACGGCCTTGGTCACAATCATGCTCACCAGTTCCTGGGGTGAGGTCACGATGATGATGCCGTCCACGGGCAGGGACTGGAACACGGTCAGCGGCACGTCGCCGGTCCCCGGAGGCATATCCACAAACATAAAATCGATATCCTGCCAGAGCGTCTCGCTCCAGAACTGCTTTACCGCTCCCGCGATCACCGGGCCTCTCCAGATCACCGGGTCCGTGTCGTTGTCCAGCAGCAGGTTGGCGGACATGATGTCCACGCCCTCCAGGGACTTGGCCGGAAGCATCAGGTTGCCGTCCGGGGACACGCCGATACCGCTCTCATTGTGAATTCCGAACGCCTTGGGAATGGAGGGACCGGTGATATCCGCATCCAGGATCGCGGCCTTCTTTCCCTTACGGTTCATGGAAACTGCCAGCATGGAGGTCACCAGGGACTTGCCCACGCCGCCCTTGCCGCTGACGATACCGATCACCTTTTTCACGGAGCTGGCCGGGTTCAGTGCCTCCAGGAACTCGCTTTTATCTGTCTTACGGCTCTCACAGTTTGCACTGCAGGAGCCGCAGTCGTGGTTACATTCGCTCATAACGTTTTATTCTCCTTCCAATCTTCAGAATGTTCCCATTCTGTCATTATCATGTCCATTATAAAACCATTCCGCGGTATTGTCCATTGGTACATTCATAAAATTAACATAAAAACGTTTTTGAACTTCCAAATATTTACAAAATTGTGAAATCTGCACATGTGTCCTCTGGATTCCTTTACTTCTTTCGGCATAAATGTTAAAATATACTTAGAAAAAATGTGAATTTTCTGTGAACTCAAGATCGTCTTTGCGATCTCTCATTATGCCGGGAGGTGTCCTCTATGTTGAAACCAGCCGCAAACAATCTCAACCCCAGCGCCTGCGCTCCCTTCAGTGTATACGATGAATATCCGGAGCTGCCCACCGCGATCAAGCAGGCGGAACAGGGCGCCACCGCCCGGGCCATGGCGGACTTTACCAGGCGGACCACCCGTCTGGCCTTTGTCATCGCCCTGGGACTTCTGCTGCTCTCCCTGGCGCTGTCCGCGGCCATGGGTTTTCGGGCCGTCACCCGCTCGCAGGCCAATTACAGCGCCTTCCGCTCCGACTTAAGCCATTTCGCCTCCACAGACAGCAGCATCCTGGAGCTGCGCTCCATCGACGCGGGCACCTACACCGTTTATCTGGACAGCGCTTACTGGGAAAACGCCGCCTCCACAGAGCGGGCGGCTTACTGCGAAAGCCTCAATTCAGCCGTAAACAGCCTCTGCCATGAGTACAACCTGCTTGGCAGGTCGGAACAGGCCAAGCTATACTATTACGACCAGGACGGCGCCATGCTGGCCGCGCCCGGGGACGATTTACAGAGCGTGCTAATGCGGTAGCGGGGAATGAGCAGTTTTGATGATGCAGGCAGGCGGCCGGATCTCTTCGATCCGGCCGCCCGTTCATTTACTCAAATGCATTGCAGCCTGGCTTACTGCAGGTTAAAGGTAACGGAAACCTGGGCCTCCACGCTGATCTCCCCGGCCATCACGCCCATATCCATGGCCGCAGCGGTTGTTTCCATCGCCATCTCGTTCCTGGCGCCGCCGCTCATGTAGCCGGTATAGCGAGTGTAGGGGTTGTAGCCGTATTCCTCCACATTGCTCACCTCGCCCAGAGTACGGCCGCTGGCCTCAGCCATGGCGGACGCCTTCCCCTTGGCCATCTCAATCGCCTTCTTTAAGGCTTCCTGATAGCTCTCGTCGTAGGTGCTGCAGAAGTAGCTCACATTGTCAATACTGTTGACGCCCGCCACCACGGACTGGCTCATGATGGACCCCGCCTCGCCGATGGGGATATCGGACACGGTCAGCTGGGTGTTCATCTCATATCCGGTAATCTCTCTGGTGTCGGAATTCCAGTTGTAGATGGGATCCAGGCCGTACGACGAAGTCTGGATGGACCGCTCTTCCACGCCCAGGCTTTTGAGCTTCTCGATGGTATCGTTCAGATTCTTGGCGTTCTCCTGCTGGCACTCCTGGGCTGTAGGCTTCTGCGTGCGGATGGAGAATACGATCTCCGCCATATCCGGCACCACTCTCACTTCCTCCTTGCCGCTGACCGTCAGCTGGTTGGCGGACACATCCTGATTCTGCACCACGATAGTCCCCGGGCTCTGGGCCTGGGCGGAACACGCGGACAGACCGATCGCAGCGGCTGTCACCGCCGCTGCGGCAACTGCCAGAACCTTCCTGCTGTTCTTGTTTTCAGATAATTTTTTCATAAATTCTCCTCCCTTGTGAATTATTTTTCTAATCTCATCTTACCAGAAACTTCCGGATCTTGTATTTCTTTTCTCTTAAGCTTTTGGTTCGTCTTTCTTTACAGAATTCTTTTGACCTCTTAAGTATTTTCAGGAAATGCATACCGCTTGACAATCCCCTTCAAGTGTGGTTTGCTAGACGTGTACACAGCGGACAAAGGAGGCGGGATATGAAACTGATTATTTCACCTGCAAAAAAAATGAACCAACGGGAGGACGAGCTGGAGATTTCCGGCATGCCCCCATTTATGGAACAAACCGGACAGATTTTACAGTACATGCGCGGACTCACCCGCGGCGAAGCCCAGAAACTGTGGAAATGCAACGATTCCATCGCGGATTTGAACTATAAGCGTTTTTTGCATATGGACTTAAACAGCCGCCTGACGCCGGCCATCCTCTCCTACGAGGGTATCCAGTACCAATATATGGCCCCCAGCGTATTCCAAAGCGGGGAGCTGTATTACATACAGAACCATCTGCGGATTCTCTCCGGTTTCTACGGAATCCTGCGGCCTCTGGACGGAATCGTACCCTACCGGCTGGAGATGCAGGCCAGGATCGATCTGGAGCTGGGCGGGCGGCATTTCACCGACTTCTACAGCTTCTGGGGTAAACGGATCTACCGGGAGCTGGTTCGTGAGGACCGGATCGTAGTCAATCTGGCCTCTAAGGAGTACAGCAAAGCCGTGGAGCCCTATCTGGAGCCGGACGTAGTGTTTCTCAACGTGGTGTTCGGCTGTATGGAAACGGACAAAAACGGGAATCCCAAAATTAAGGTCAAAGCTACGGAGGCCAAGATGGCCCGCGGCGAAATGGTCCGCTATCTGGCGGAGCGCCGGATTCAGACGCCGGAGCAAATCCGGGAATTCGACCGTTTGGGCTACCGGTACCGCGGCGAGCTCTCCGATGCGAAGAATCTGATATTTATTAAGGAAACAGTCAAAGAAAACAGGAGGTAACACATATGCTGGAAGCAGGAACAAAAGCGCCGGTATTTTCACTGCCGGACAAAGACGGGAACATGATTTCACTGGAGAATTACAGGGGAAAACGGGTGGTGCTGTATTTTTACCCCCGGGACAACACGCCGGGCTGCACCCGGGAGGCCTGCGCCTTCGCGGGAGCCTACGAGGGCTTTAAGCAGAAGGACGTGGTGGTGATCGGCGTCAGCAAAGACAGCCAGACCTCCCACCAGAAATTTGCCGAGAAGTACAACCTGCCCTTCATCCTGGTCTCCGACCCGGAGCTGACGGCCATCAAGGCCTACGACGTGTGGCAGGAGAAAAAGCTCTACGGCAAGGTGAGCTTTGGCGTGGTACGCTCCACCTATATCATCGATCCCGAGGGTGTGATCGAGAAGGTGTATCCCAAGGCCAAGCCGGACACCAATGCGGCGGAGATACTGGAGTACCTGGAATCTAAAAATCAGGAATCGTGATCAGGAAAATTTTTACAATTTTTCTTACAATTCCCCTACAACAACGCTGCCGGGCCTTGACAGACGGCCGTGAAACTGCTATTATGTTAACGGTGCCTCAATAGGCGCCGGCAGCTTGTTACAAGCTCCGCAAGGTTCGCCCGGTTTCGAAAACTGCGAGCGGACCGGCCAGTCCTGTTATCATTCAGGGGTTGTACTGGTTTCGACGGGGATCATGCAGCTGGTGAAGCTATCCCCATGCGATGGGTCAAATGGCAACAATAAATACAAACGCTGAAGACAATTTAGCAATCGCCGCTTAATTGCGGCTGTCAGACTTAGAGCACCTGCACTTTAAGACCCTGGCATCGACTATGCAGGAAACGACTTATGCAAAGCTTTGAGCATATGGGCGTAATATGAAGCTACTGAAACCGTCCGGGTGTCCTTTCTCTGACGGCAGAGGGAATGTCAAATAAAGGACTATGATAGTAGAAGAACAGGGAATTGGTTTTCGGACAGGGGTTCGATTCCCCTCAGCTCCACTTTAGAAAAACCGCGTATTTACGAGAAACAACGTATTTACGCGGTTTTTACGTTATAAAGAGTCAGTAGCATTATCACAATATTGATATGAAAACACCCCCAAAATGAACCTTATATCACACGAAATATCACACGAAAAAACCTTTGTTTTAGCGGGTTTCCGGGTGGTTGCATTCTTAAAATATCACACGAAATCAGGCGGGCCGCTGATTATCGGCGCCCGCCCTTCTCATGCTCATCGATCAGTTTCTTCCACAGCCGTTCGAACCCTGCCGGGTCCGCTACTGGTCCTCCCTCGGCTTCCATCTCTGCCTCCGCGGCCTTGAACTCTCGTAGCAGATCATCATCTGAATTGTGGTATAAGCGTTGCAGCAGGTCATCAACTGGATGTTTCATATTATTTTCCCCACTTTCTCTTGTTTGTCACTATCTAGTGGCAATATTATCATATTTTCAGGATATACTCAACATATGAATGCCACCAACAAGTGGCAATTATGAGGGGGTATGTCCATGCCATGGATTTTACAAGATGTGCCAATGGGCCGTAATATACAAAATATTCGAATGGCGAAAGGCATGACTCAACAAGCCCTTATTGAACAGCTCCAGCTCAATGGCAGCTTAATGTCACGCAGTACATTGGCAAACATTGAATGTGGGAAACGGAATATAAAGGCCAGTGATTTGCGGCTTATAAAAGAAATTTTCAATGTAGACTATGCTGAATTTTTTAAAGATTAAAAGGCGGGCCGCCGGGAGACCGGAAGCCCGCTATTATGTGCGACTTAGCACGTATCTCGCGGCTGAATATTCAGCAGCCAGTTCTACAGCGCTTCAATGAATTTTTTCACGCCCTGATACACTTCCTTATATGGCAGTTCCTCCGCCATCAGCGTAGCCAAGTGCAGCTCAACCACTGTCTCCAGAGATTTCAAGCGCATAAGGGTCTTCTGATCAGCCTTATCCCTGCCTCCAGGCTCAATGTCCAGCCTGCGGTTAATCAGGTTCGTCAGCAGCACATAATATCGGTCAGCGTGTTGGCTGCCCTGTGCCCTGGCATATTCCACAAATAGCTTGATCTGATCCGTTTCGGCCTTGCGTACCTCCTTGGTCTCCCGGCGGATCCCCAGCCACTTCTCATCTCTCTCAGAAGCGATATAGTAGCCGTTCTTCTTGATGGAGAGAATGACATCATACACCCAGTCGTTGAATGCGTCTGATACTGGCTGCCTTGAACGCCTGCATACTTCATATATACCACGTTCTTCATACATATAGACTTTGGCAGAATTCTGATTGAACTTTAACGGGGGTTCAAATTGAGCACCCGCTACCTCTACGCTGAACCGGTCAAAACGGTCATGATACTTATTATGAATATTCTTTACCGCGTTGGCTGGGTCTTTATATTGCAAGGCATACCCAATCTGTGTCCTGCTCATAAAGATATCGCCAGTCTCATTTACATAAAAATCACATTTAGTTCCTAAAAAATCTCCCTGTTTAACAAGTCTTAGTCTCATAAAATCATCCTTTCTGTTAGGCTTTTACAATGGTTGTTTCAACGATACCAGAAATCAATTTCCGATGCCCCCACCCCATTTTTGTGCACAATAAAAGCCCTGGGATATCCCAAGGCTTAGACACTTCATATCGATTTCTTTGCGGACTCCGCAAAGTATTCTTTTTCGGTTATGTTCTACCAATCAAACTTATACCGCCGCTTCTCCATGTCGTACTCCCCGACAATCCGCAGCGCGCCACGCGCGTCAGTGATCATGCACTGTCCCTCGTGGATTCCCGGAACCGGACAGAGGAGGAATGCATCTCCCGCCGGATCCACCTGATAGCCGGTCAGCATGTAACCCTCGGAGTCGAACAGGTACCAGCCGGAGGTGCCGCCGGTGCGCTCCGTTAGCCAGTACCAGCCGTTGCAGGCATATGTGCCGTCAGAATACTGATACCACCAGCGGCGGCCGTCTGTGGCCTGCTGCCATCTCTCGGTGTATGTAACGGCAGTCTCGGCGCTGGCCCCGTCATCCAGGTTGATGGCGGTGTGGTGTCCCTCATACAGCAGGACATCCCCTGCCAGCAGGTACTTGTCGCTGGCCAGGTACTTGCTGGCTGTCAGCACCTCAAAGCCGGCTGTCTTCAGCGCCGCCCGCAGATTGCCGGTGTAGCAGTAGATACTGACACCCTGCAGCTTGGTATTGCCCGTCAGATACCCGACCGCCTTAACGATAGCCGCCACGCCAGCGCTGCAGTCAGACTCACAGGGGGCCGTGATCTTGGCCGGATCATAGCCAGCCTCCTGGAGTCGCTGCCAAAAGCTGTACCGATCCCCCTGATCATAGCCGATCATATCGTTGTTGGCTGCCTTGCGCGCCAGCTCCACGATCTTTTTGCGCACCGTAGCGTCCGGATGCCTCAGCACATAATTCCACGGCCTGTTGTACCACGGGATCGCAACCCACTCATGGCCGGTCTGATCCCCGGCCTGGCCGCCGGTATACTTGCCACGCTCGTCGTGGCCGCAATTACTTATCATAGGTTACCTCCATATAATAAGGCCCCGGGATCCCCCAGGGCTGAAAAGTTGTGACGTCACAACCGTTGCGATCTCGCAACAGCCTATTTCACGCCCGGCCCGTGTTCCGGGTCCTGGTCGCTGTTGTGGTGCGGCCGGGGTTTAACCGGCGGCATGGCCGGCTTGTCCGGGCTGCCGTCATTGGGGTTCGGATCGTGGGCGCGGGAGTCCTCCTGGCCGGTGGCCGGACCGTAGGGGACGGTGTGGCTGCAGTAGGTAGCCGGGCCCTTCCCGCCGGGATGGCCGTTGATGTGGTCGTTGAGCTGTTCGGGTGTCATGTTGTTGGTGTTGATTTCGGGCATAATTTTACCTTCCTTTCCTAATTCGTCTTTTCAGTTTCTGCATTTATAAGTTTCTGTGTTACGGCCAGGCCCTTGATGAGGAACTCCGGCACATTGTAACCACACTCCACCAGATTCTCCAAAACACTGCGGATCTCGTTCACCAGCAGACACGCCAGCGTAAACCACCCAAACAGCAATAGAAAATCCAGATTGATTCCCAGGATATCATGTCCCAGGCTGATAAACATTTTCGGCATCAAAAAAGCTATCAGAATGATGATCCAGTAGCCCATCTTTTTCAGTATGCCTTTCAACCCCGTCTTGCTCGATTCCTTCCCCAACTTTCTGGCCTTATACCAGCCCGTGAGCCAGTCCAAGGCATTGGAGAGCAGGTAGCCTGCAAAAATATACCAATAGGGTCCCAGGATTGCCACCAGGACCGTCACAATGGCACCGTACGCCGCGTTGCATTTGTCCAAAAATTTCATTTCTTTTTACCTCGCCTTTTCTTTAATATAATTAGGCGTTTGCGAAACGCCACAGCCCTCATAAATTCGGGCTTTTTTCTTTGTCAAAATAAAACAACTCCTCACAGGTTTATGGTAAAATTGAGATGTCCAGTAACAATCAACCATATCCACCTGAAAGGAGTTGTACCTATATGATACCATACAATCAGCTTTCTTTGGCAGATATTTTTTCATGTTGCCAGGATATTTATGAATCTGACAAACCTGCTTTCCTGTCACTGCTCCAATCCCATATTGACCTTATTGAAATTGTCCCTGCTTCCTTCCGGAAGCGTTTCTATGCATCAACGGGCAGAACCCGCAAATACCCTTTGTTCGCCCTTTTATGGGCCTTAATCATTCAACGTATTTTTTCTATTCCTACTGACTCGTTACTGCTTATTTTCCTTCATTATTCCAGACATCTCAGAGAATTCTGTGGCTTTGACAAAGTCCCCGATGCTTCTAAGATAACCCGCTTCAAACAGGATTTTCTTCCTGAACTCGAAGATGTTTTCTCACGCCTTGTTGACCTCACTGAACCTATCTGTCAGGCGATTGACTCTTCCAAAGCCAGTATGACTATCTTCGATTCTTCTGGTATAGAAGCTTGGGTTACTGAAAACAATCCTAAATACGCAAACCGCATCATTAAACAGCTAAAAGCGTATGCAAAATCCAAAGGCTTTGACGATTCTTATGATCCATATAAAGCTGCCTATGCTTCCATGCCCTCACATTCAGCTGCCAATCCGGAGATCAAACAGCTCTATATCGATGGGCATTTCTGTTACGCCTATAAGATAGGAATTGTTACTAATGGCCTCGGCATTATCCGGCACATTGATTTCTACAACAAAGCTTTCTTTGAGAAGCATCCTGAAATTACCATTTCTAAGAAATCCGATTCGCCTGATGAGGACAAATCTGTCCATGACGCAAGGCTCTTGATTCCTACTCTTCAGGACTTTTTCGCTACACATCCTCTGATCCGGCCTGACACCTTCCTTGGTGACTCCGCCTTTGATTCGGTCCGCCTGTACAAGGAACTTCTTTCCGGGGATACCTTTGGTAATGGCAGGCACTTCAAGAAAGCCTATATTCCTTTGAACTCCAGGGCACATCTTGAAAACCTTGACTATACCATTGATGAAAACGGGATTCCCTGTTGTCCAAAGGATCCCTCTCTTCCAATGAAATACGAAGGAACCTGTAAGCTTAAAAGCGGCGTCACACGATACAAATTCGTCTGTCCCAAAGTTGTTTGGATAAAAGATCCTTCTTCTGGAAACTATCACCGGCTCTGTAAATGTGACAACCCATGTACCACGTCTTCCTGTGGCAGAATGATTTACATTTATCCAGAGAAAAATCTTCGTGCCTATCCAGGTATTCTGCGAGGGACTGACGAATGGAATAAGGTCTACAAAACCAGAACCTATGTGGAGCGGTCTATCAATCACTTAAAAGACTGCTTCTGTCTGGCCGGACGTAAAACCCAAAATGAGAAAACACTTCATGCCGACCTAATCCTCGCAGGCATTACACAATTAATCGGTGTGGTTCTCGCAGATAAGATTCATAAGCATGAATGCATACGGACGTTAAAATCTTTAATTGCATAGGACTTACCAACTCCATAAAACGTATGGCTTATGAATGTGCGCCATTATCCGAATACATCCCACTTATTCAGGTCCTCCTGCTTCGCAAAGTGGCTTCCTTATTTGGAATCAGGATTGAATACCTGTTTCGCAATCAACTATCTTTAATATAATTTCAACAGTACAATTCCGGATCCCCCAATCCCTTCCGCTGTACTGTAGTATCCGGCCCCACCGGCCCCACCTCCAGTATTGGTTGTGCCATTTCTTTGATAGGTAGCTCCGGATATTCCACTTCCGCCAGTTCCGCCTCCTCCGGCTCCCCCGGCTCCTCCGGCATAGTAACGCAATTCACTGCCTCCACCTCCTCCTCCAGCATACAATGTCCCAGTTGAGATTCCCCATGCTCTGGTCGTCGTTCCCTGCCCTTTTGCGGTATAATTAGTATTCAGCGGGTACCCGTCGCCTCCGTCACTTCCTCCTGGATATCCCTCCAGATGATCCGCATTGTCAGTATATGGGCCAAATTGCCCGCCCCCGGAACCACCAGCATTGCCGGTATCGTATGAATTTTTACCATATGATCCGCCGTTGGCTGAGCATAAAACAACACCACTCATTGTAACACTTGTAGCTCCGCCATTTGTGTTATTGACTCCGCCGGCACCTATGGTCATATTAAGCACTTGCCCTGAGGACACAGCAATAGATTTTACTGTTTTGGTGTAACCGCCAGATCCCCCATAACTGCCCCCATGATTATATGTATTTACGGCCCCACCGCCGCCGCCAACTGCGAATAAATCGGCCTTGGTATATCCTGCCGGAATCGTGTAACCTCCTCCTGCGGTGAAGGTCTTATTGAGCACTGCTGAGGTAGTCACGGTCCCATTGATCACCGCGCCGGTCATTTCCCCGGCACTGCATGTCACATACGGGTAGATACTCAGATAATACTTCGTACTTAATGCTGGAAGGTCCAGGTAAGCTTGTGACTGCCCTTCCGATACTGTATTATTCCCGGCCCCCTTATAGATCTGGGTTCCGCCGGTCTTACCAGGATTTCCGCTCGTGCTATAGCGGATATACACCCCGCTATAAGGTTTTCCGCTCGCCGCCTTGGGATTCTGCCATTTTACCAATACGCGCCGCCCGGAATACGGCGCGCAGCTAAAAGACAGTAGACTATTGACCGTCATTGTCCCCGTTTGTTTGTCTTTGGGGTCCGTTGCATAAAATGTTTCCCCAGCCAGTACATGTGCCGCCTGGGCGTTCCCGGTCAGCTCTAATGTTCCAGGGAGCGGATCATCCTGGCCCTGTAAGTATGCTGTTTTTCCTTTGATTAAATCGCTCTGGGTTGCGGTAACATCTTCAAGAGATATGCCCCCCCCCCCCATGTATGATTATCTTACCCATCTGCGCGCCCTCCCTCTAATTCTGCCAGTACCTCCTCCTGCTCCTGATCGGTCAGTTTGACGTAGCTTTTTATGGCTTCTGCCGGATTCTCTCCGCTCTTCTGCCGGATCCGTAGCGCCCGAACAAGGATATTCTTTTGGATGTTACTCAGCATATACGCCACCTCCAATCACTTCAGCCATTGCCAATGTAAGCTCATTACTCTCTTCCTTCAGCTGTGCGTTCTCTGCTTGCAGCATGTTGATCTTATCCTGTTCCGTCGGGATGTACTCAGCCTCCGTCTCCGTGCCATCCTCAGCAACCATCCAGAACCGTCCATCATGGAACCGGTCTATTCCACCCGGACGGACCGCATAGCGGTATTCTGCCGCAAATGCCTGGTCGCCATATACCGCCCGGGTGATCCGATTCGCGTCCTCATAATTCTCGAACATTGCAATGTTCTGTACGGCTCCATTGCCGTCTACCTGTATGTATGCATAGCTTATTTCTGCCATTGTCAAAACCTCCTTAATATAATTTCATTAACACAATCCCAGAGCCACCTGGTTGACCACCTTTTGTACTCCCACCCCCACCTCCACCAGTGTTAGTGCTACCTGCTGTTGCAGACTTCTGTTTATCCGTATATGTATTGATCAACCCACCATTTCCTCCTCCCCCGGCCCCTCCCATACCTTGTGAGTTATTTCCGTATCCTCCGCTGGACGAATCTCCTGCTCCGCCTCCGCCTGAATATAATGTTCCTGTCTTACTACCATAGGCTCTTGTTGTACGCCCCTGGCCGCGACATCCCTGATATGATTGCCAGTTGTAAGATACTTGCCCGTTGCCTCCGTCTGATCCACCATTTCCACCTTTATAGGCTGGCATATCTGCGCCGGAACCGGAGTTTTGATTGGTTTCACCGTCGCCAGAACCCCCGTTACAATATGCTCCACTCCGCATATCTGCAGAACCACCGGTCTTCGATCCACCCCCTCGGCCGCCAGCTGCTGACACTATTCCTGATATAGAGGACGATCCCCCATCTGTTCCGAATGAATCTGTGCGATTGTATGCAGCTCCTGCACCTCCTGATCCAACAATGATCGTTAATGTTGTGCCGCCAACCACAGAATATCCCAGTGTTGTAGAGGTATAGCCTCCACCTCCTCCGCTACTTTGAGAATAAGAAGAGCATCCTCCTCCGCCTCCACCTACCGCAAACAGATCCATTTTTGTATATCCCGCAGGGATTGTATAACTGCCGGAGGCTGTAAACGTTTTGTTGAGCTCACCCGATGTCTTACAGGTTACATTTCTTACCACACCATTAATTTCCCCCTCCCCTATTGTTACATAGGGGTAACAGCTAAAATAATAGGTTGTGTTAAGGGACGGCATGTCAAGGTACGCCTGCGACCAGGCTCCGGCCGCCGTGTTATTCCCGGCCCCCTTGTAAATCTGTGTCCCGCCGGTTGTCCCAGGATATCCGCTGGTGGAATACCGGATGATCACGCCGCTGAATGGTTTCCCTGCCGCCTGATTCGGGTTCTGCCATTTCGCTAATACGCGGCGTCCTGAATAGGCGGCAACGCTAAAAGACAGCAGGCTGTTGACCGTCATGGTGCCAGTCAGTTTGGTCTTATAGTTATTAGTGTAGAACGTCTCCCCGGCCAGCACATGACCTGCCTGGGCGTTTCCTGTAAGCGCCATAGTACCCACTCCGGCCTCGTCATTGCTATCGGCTGCCACGGCCTTAAGGCCTTTTGGAATATCAGCCAGCCGGGCCGTGCACTCGTCCGATCCGGTCCCGCCGGCGCCGCCGTTGATAATCATCTTACTCACTCGCGCTCACCCCTTTCAGAAGTACAGGAAAATCAGCCGTCGGCTTCTTGACACCGCAGTAGAACGTCGCATATCCGTCCTCAGTATCCCCATCCGTAATCATCCCCGTGAATTTCTGCCGCAGCTTCAACTCTTCCGCAGCCAGATCCTTCGGTGTGTACGGGTGTAGCTCCGGGTTGTCGGTCGCCAGGATCCCGGGCACCGCCACCCGCTGGGTATACGGGGCCGCAGCGGACCAGCCGGCCGCCGGCAGGGTGACCACAGTCGTGCGATCCTGACGCGCCACCTGCTCCCGCAGATAATTATCATTGTCCAGCAGGGTCTGATACCGCGGGTTGAACGTGTCCGGCGCAGCTCTGTCCTGAGCCGTGATCTGCTCCATGGTATCCGCAAACTGCGGCTTTTCTGTAATCGGAAAATTCGCCATCTTTGCGCCTCCTTAAAATATTTCATCCATATCGAAGATGAATTCCATGTCGTCGTCCTTGCCCTTGGGAAGGAATGTCTTGTAGGCAACCAGATCCCCATCTGCGTCAAAAAGCCCCTGCTCGGAAATGTTCTGGTTCGCCAACTCCGCCTTGGAAAGCCGCACCGTATACCGGCAGGTTGTCTCCTTCTCGTTGGTGTAGCTGTGGCTGTCAACATCCTTTTTCAGCAGCTCCGTTTTCAGCGCCGTCTCCGCCCCGGTTGTCTCGATTACATTTCCGTCCGCGTCCACGCCTCCGCTGCCGAACGCCATCTGCGTAATTGCCGGCAATGTCTGATCGCCCGAGTGGGCCCTGCACAGCTTCTTACGTCCGATCTCCGTGATTACTCCTTGTGCCATATATATTTACCATCCTTTCAAGACCTCAAAGGTCATATTCAAATATTTCCGCATCCAAAAAACTGCTTCCATCCAGAAGCGTGGCCCCGTCCAGATACCACAGATTATGTTCCACCCGCAGCTGGCAATCCATCTCCAGCGCCACCGGCTGCGTCCACTCCAGTCCCAGTCTACCATCTCCCATCGGCTGCCTGGCCGCAGCGCCGGTAATCCGCAGATCCGTTCCGGTTCCAGGCGCTACCCCCGCGCCGGTCCCGTATCCCCATGCCCATAAGGACGTCACCAGACACCGCCATTCGCTTTGGATTGTTGTCCTGGCCGGGTACAGATCCAGCCCCTCGATCTCCTTATATCCGTTGAGCAGATAGGTTCCATCCAGCAGCCAGTTCCCATCCAAATATAGAAATTCCCGGTTGTACCTGGCGAAGAAATCCGCCGCCAGCTCCATCCGGCTTCCTACCGTAACCTCCGCGGACATTTCCCCAGGATACTTCCCCGCAAAAACAAACACCAGATTGGCCGGGATCATTTGCCTCGTCATATCCCGAAGGTCCTGCAAAACACGATACGGCTGGTCCAGTATCCACAGCTCCAGCTCGTATGCATTTTCCCTCACCCACAATTCATACCCCACCTCCCCCACGGCAAGCTCCAGGCGCTCCCTGAGCCTGGGAATCGTGTAGGGAAGCTGCTGGTTCCATTTCAGGGATACCGCTGCGCGCCTATCCTCCAACGTATCGCCTGGATACGGCTTCAGCCCGATCATACGCTCAAACCGCTTAATTCCCTGAATGGTGGCGGATGGAATCAGGCTGTCCTTCCACAGCTCGTCCATTTTCCCGTACAGCCGTTTCAGCTCATATTCCTGGGCACTGTACAGCTGCCTGAATTCTGTCACATCCCGCAAAAACTCCGGCACGTACCCGGCCAGGTCCAATACCCGCTCCGACTGTTCAACCCGTTTATCCACTCACATCCCCCCTGACTGCGATTGAACTTGAAAGAAGCGCGTAGTTGCCCGATTTGCCGTTGATCGTCGTATCGTAGGCATCCATGATCCCTTCGATATCCAGCAGCCTTCCCTCAATCCGTGAAACCCGCACAATCGTCTGACTGTCATCCTGCCAGGTCATATTGAGCTCGTGCAGGTAGGTATCAATCGCCTTAAAAATATCCTCCTTGCACCGCTCGAAATTATAATCTGTCTGGTAAACAATCGTGGCGGATATGGAAATCTGCTCTTGCGCTGCCCCCTCTACTGTCACCACATGTCCAATGGGCGCCAGGCCATACCCCTTCCCGGCATCCACTTCCGGATCAATGGTATCTTTTACCGCTCGAATCAGCTCATCTGACGGGACCCCATAGTCTGAACCGATGATAACCAGTTTTACCGTTCCCCCACCGTTCCACGCCGGATACACCTTAACGCCTCCCACGCCGGATATACCGTTCACCTTTTCCCTGTAATCTGCAATATTACCCCCAAACGCCTGGGAATTCAGACTGTCAAAATAGCGCCGCCGGAACCGCTCCGTCTCCTCCTCATCCTCCCCTGGGATCAACAGCTCCGTCAGCTCTGCCTTGGTTAATCCTCGGATATACTCGATTGGAATAAGCGTTCCAAACAGCATATTCCCCGCTGTGCCTATGGTCTCACACTGCATTTTGTACTGACCGCGAGCAATTCGTTCCACCGCCACATAGTTCAGCGTTTCCAAGGAGAAGCGGCTTCCGATGGGGATATCCACATCAAACTCGCCCTTTAATACTGCATAGGTGGATGCCTTTGGAGTCAACCCGCGCTCCGCGGCCCGCCTGACCAGATACTCACGGCCGGCGGTATCTGCAAATAATTCATTCAAAACGGCATACAACTCTGTATACATCATCTGCATTTCCATAGCAGCCGGAGCCAGGGCGTCGTATAAAATGGACCCTTCCCGCTTATCCAGATCGGCCGAAACCCGGCTCAGCATACGTTTTAAAATATCTTCATACGTTACGTTCTCATACACCCGTGTCCACCTCCTTTTCAGCCTCAAATACTCCCTGATCGCAGGAAACCGTAAATGTCACAAGCAGCTGCTTTCCGCTTCGAGAAAATGAAAAAGCCCCGACGCTTCGGATCCGGTCATCCTGCGTCAGCGCTTCTTTGATTCTCTTCTTTATTTTGGATTCCAACATTCCCTGAGACCGGCCGTACAGCTTTGAAAACTCCCGGCCATAATTCCAGCTGTAGATAACATGTTCAAACCGCTCCGTGTTTAATATGCAGTTCACCGCCTGCTTTACTGCCTCCAGGCCGTCCACATATCCCAAGACCCTGTCATTTTTCAGCCGGTATGTCCTGGATGGCTGTTTACGGACGGTAAAGTCCTGTTTTAAAATATTACCTGTATCCGGCAGCATGTCTGCACCTCCTCTCTACCAACGGTCCAACACAAGGTATTGCTGGCCACCTTTTTTCTGTAACAGAAGCACCTGCTCTCCCGGTTTTAATCCACTTTTTACCGTCACGGACACCTCTCCCAACTCCGGGATCACCATCGTCTCTGTGTGATCCGTGAGCCGCTGGGGTACCAGCACCTGGCCGCCCTTTACTGTGGTCTTCTGATCAATCTGCACAGCGGCTGGGGAGACCGACACCACCGTGCCGGGAAGAAGGTCACAGGGATCACCGGCCTCCACGGCCTGTAGCATGATCCGTTTCATATTATCAATCCATTGGTTGTCAGGCATTGATACCAGCTCCTTTCAACGTTAAATCCATTGTATGGATTCCCTGATCAATCTTATGGGTAACCGCTTCGATCAGCAGATAATTTTGCAGCTGCATTTCCCGTACGTCCAGAAATACCGGCAGCAGACAACCTGCGCGCACCCGGATATCTCCAAAGGCATTTTTGACGGACAAGCTCCGGGTTGGCTGGTTGTACATGGCCAGATAGCGCTCCGCCACCTCCTGGCCGCTTACACCCTTGTCAACACTCTCGTTGAACTGCAGAATCCCCCATTTGTTGATATTTTCCGTGTGCTTTGTCATAAACACATCTCGTTTCTTTGTCTGCTCATTGTCCTGGTAAAGTTTGATCTGATTGTATGTGTTCTGGTCAATGCTGATCTTGAAATCGTAATCCTGGGCAGTCTGATCGTTGACCGTGATTCCCAGCTTCATATTCGTGATATTTTTCAGCGCCAGCTTTCCCACATCATCGTAGAAAACGAACATGTTCCCGGTGTAGATCATGGTCAGGTCCAGGGCGTCCAGAATAATATCAAACAGCGTCTTGTCCTTCATATTCCGGGACTCGATTACATAGCCGGTATCCTCCAGCTCTCCCACGTTCAGAAGGAAATCACCGGCGATCATGCGGATCACCTCGGTTGCCGTCTTGGCCTCATAATTGTAACTGTCTTTATTTTTCAGATATCGCAGCTGATCATAAGCAGTCACCTTCACTTGACCGTTGCCGTTCCAGCTCCGTTCGAAGATAAAGCCAAAAAATACCGGCTGGCTGCCTACGTCCACCCGGATTGCATTTCCCTCTTCTATTTTCAGGCGGCTGTCCGGGAGCAGGGTGAAGGAACATTTTCCCGCCTCACCCTTGCGCTTCGTCTCCCAGGTAACGCTGTCCAGAGCCACTGGTTCATAAACCATTTGGCCGTTCTGGATATATAAATGTACATCCATTATATTCACCTGCCTTTATGTCGGGATCGTAAGGATCTGGCCTGGACGTATCAGGTTTGGATTGCTGATTTTGTCCCGATTCAGGTCATAAAGCTCCTGCCAGCGGTTACTGTCCCCCAGCAGTTTCTTCGCAATCTTGCACAGATTATCCCCGTTTTCAACTGTATAGGCGCCAACCTCATCCGGCTGACCCTTGCGCTCAGGCTCCGACTCACTGGCTGTCGGGACACTCTGGTCTTCAATCAGAGTAAAATTCATGATCTTGGTGCCATAGTTCCGGTATTCCTTCAATGAAATGGAGACTGCCAGGTCGAATCCCTCCTTCACGTCGTCAGACACCTTGTAGTCCTCCAGGGTTACATCCAGATTGGTGTCAAAGGAATGGAGCCGGCCGGGGCCATCGCGGATCACGATGAATTCAAAGGGGACTTTGCTCTCCTTCAGTTCCTGGAGATGGTCCAGAAAATCTTCTGCGTCGTCCACACTGCCGTCCCAGACCGCTGCCGGGTAATCCATTTGAGGGAATACAATATCCAGAGAGATCTCTGCCAGACCGGTAGGCCGCAGCATGTTGATTTCCTCCCCGCTGATCAGATTTGCCGTCTTGTTTTGGCCGGGATATTTGATCGGGATTTTCTGGGGCGGGATAGGAAGCAGCATGTCGTCAAGGTATACCTCATAAGCCATCAGATGTGTCCTCCTTCCGCTGCGGCCGCCAGGACTCCGCTGGTGAAAGTGTTCATAAACGCGCCCAGATCCTCGAAGTCGGCCTTTTTGGTAAGGGTGTTATTGTTGTTCACGTCTACCTTTAATTCGGCCAGGGTGAAGCGGTTGATGATCTCCTGCTCGGCGGCGTCGCGCATGTACTTTAAGTCCTCGTCCATGATGTCCATGGAATCGGCTATAGCGGCGGTGTTGGCAGCGGTTTTTCCTGTATTTCCGGCAATGTCTCCCACCGAAGCTGCTTCTGGGTTGTAATTCCCCTCTTCCGCTGTTTTTTTAGCGTTTTTCTTTTCTTCTGCCTCCGCTTTTGCAGCCGCAATATCCGCCTGCCGTTCCATTCTCGCTCTATCTGCCTGCCGCTGCTGCTCCGCCAGCTGTTGCTGTCTGTCCTGCTTGTCCGCTGCATTCTTCTCCTTTAATGCAGCCAAATCAGCGGCACGTTGTTTTTGGTTAGCCTCTTCCTCAACCGCTGCACTAGTAGCAAATTCGACATGAGCAACTGTTTCAATCGATGTCCCGGCAATCTGGTTGACTGTTTCGATGAACGCATTGACACGATCAATCGCACCATTGATGAAATCCTGGAGGAGTGTAAGGCCTTTGACTTTCAAATTACCGATAGCATTCAGCACTCCTGCTTTAAAGGCTTCAAAACCGTATTGCATGGTGTCAATTCCGTTCTGGATGGCGTTCCAAGCGACGGTAAAGCCAAGTTTTAACATGTCGACCCGGCTTAGAACTGTGTTTACACAGGTCAACCAGGCTACTTTGAGGCCGCCGACATGATTAACCCACGCCACTATGCCTGCCACGACTGCGCCAATGGCAAGCGCCACCCACACAAGCGGGCAAGCAAGAAGCGCGGCTGTCAAGCCCTGTGTGGCCAACGTATGCAGAACAGTAGCTGCCGTTGCCAACCCTGACCAAACGACCTGCGCCGCGGCAGCAAGGTTGTATCCAAGAATCGCCCCTGCCACAGCACCTATAACCGGACTAAGCCAGGACCAGTTCTCCTGGACAAATACCGCCGCCTGCCCCATCAAATTCAAAGCCTGTACTGCGCCTCCGGCCAATGTCTGAATTGCACTGGTTACGCTCTCCGTAAGCGTGCTGAATCCTTCTGTCTGCGTCACCGCACTAAGCTGCTGTAAAGCAGGTTGAAACGCCATCAACGCCTGGTTTTTAATATTGTTCGCCACCTGACCGAATGTCAGCGGCATTTTCTCAAACTTAGCGTTTGTCTCATCAGCTGCCGCAAACATAGCATTCTTTATGATCTCCGCGGAAATAGCGCCGTCAGAAGCCAGCTTCTTGATCTGTCCAACCGGAACCCCCATATAATCTGCGATATTCTGTACAATAGGCTGGGCATTGTCCAGCACTGCATTCAGCTCTTCCCCCTGGAGCTTTCCGGAAGCCATGGACTGCGTCAACTGAAGCATAACAGAATCTACGCCCTGGGCGCTGGTTCCTGCGATGACAAACGATTTATTTAACTGCTCGGCAAACGCAATTAACTCATCATTGGAAGAAAATGCCCCTCGTGCCTGCATACCAAGCTTTGCCACCGCGTCCGCCGTTGTTTGATATGCCCCTCGCGAACGCTGCGCTGATTGAAAAATTTTCTGCTGCAACTGCTCTGTAGTATCCAGACCGTAATTCATCAGGTCCAAGCGGGCGGTTGTCTGTGTCACCTGATCTGCCAGTGAGATTGCCTTTCCCGCAGTGGCTGCGCTGATCAACATAGCCGCGTAGCGCTTGATTGAGCTTTCCAGACCTCCTGCCGCGGACTGACCGCCCTTGACAGATCTGTTAAATTGCTCCTGAGCCGAAAAATTCTCCCTTATATCCCGCTCCGTGGAATCCATAATGGAATTAAGTTGCTGATAAGCAGCATTGGTAGCAGAAATATCCATTCGTCCCATTGCAGCATTTAATTGCCCTTGCACGTTGACCGCCTGAGATAATTTGCCACGCAAAGCTTCCAATTCATTATTTGTCTGCTCTGTGCGGAATTTTACAGGAATGCTGTTCAATTTCTGGATACGGTTGGTTAGGCTCTGCATACGAATTTCAGTTGTCGCCACATCATTGATCATTCCTGGCGGCACAGCTTTCATACGCACAGCTTGACCTGAAATTGCTTTTTGGTTTTGGATTAGCTGTTGTGCAGCAGCAGCGGCAGCCTGATATTCGCTCTCAAATCGTTCTGCTCCACTGGTCATAAAAACCGGCTGGTTCGATACACTGTTCCATTCCGGTGGATCCGGTGCAGCTACCGGAGTATTTTTTACATTTTCCAATTCTTCCTGATACTGCGCCAACTGTGCAGAAGCACCGGCCACCGCAAGCTGCATCGCCAACGCTTGTTCCGGATTAAACCCCACATCTGATGCAGTCTGCGCAGCAGTCATGCTACCCACCATCATATTCATTGCCGTTGTGATTGACTGCAGCACTGGTGTCATCCGATCCGCCAGTTGGATTGAAGAACTTATCCCTGCCATGGACTCACTTCCTTTCGCAATATATTTCCCCCTGTCAGCAGATTTTCTATTGTCGTTAAGGTTTGCTCATAGTAAAATGATTCCAGGAGGTGTTTAAAATGCTTAACATATTCAAATTTTTAAAGAACAGCGATAAAAAAGAACCTGATTCTCTATTCAAACCAGTAAATCCAGAACCAATTCCACCAAGATCCCCTTCTTTTAATGAGGATTCTATGAGCCAACAGCAAATGACGCACCAAATCATTGAAGAAACCCCACTTAACAGTAGTGCCACGATTGATGAATTAGACCGAATCGCACAAGAACGATCCGATCGTTTATATAACGAACGTCAGCAGCGCATCCATAAATTCAATCCATTTGAGCTGAATATTCACAATGTGGATACTTCTCCATTGTCTTCCGTAGAGAGAGCTTTTTTAAAGCAAATGAATGGACAGTCTGTCGAAAATCCGACTGTTAATGCCTATTGGATTTACGAATATTCTTTAGATTTTGAAGCAACCATGACCAGGTTGATAGTCAATCATTACTTACAAATATCTGACGCTTTTATGGAACTTGACTTTTTAACCGTTATTGAGCTCAAAGCCATTTTAAAGCAATACAATCTTGGTATTGCGGGCAAAAAAAAGGAACTTATACAACGTATAAAAACAAATGTTTCCAGTGAACAGCTCTCCGCCACTCTTAATGGCCAAACAAAACGGTATATACTAACTGCCAAAGGTACGGAGGTTATCGCTGATTTGCCACTATCAATGACCAAAAACCTGGAGCTAGAAGATCATTGCTTGGATTGTATTTACAAAAGACGTTTAAATGAAGCATATCGATTGGTTTGCAAAAATGAGCTGAGCAAAGTCATTCCCAGAGGAATTGGAATGGATTGGAAACAAGAGTATGATAAAGGCCTTTCCGACTTCAAACTCCAACTTTACACAGCGTTTCTTGAACAAGACGAGGTTAATATTCCTAAAATTTTAAAAACCTATGAAAATCAGTTGAAAGCATGTGCTATTCTTGGAGATTTTTTTGGAGTTGCCACCTCTAAAAGCGGAGATCTCTTTTTGCGTATAACAGATTGCAACCATATTTCTAAATCTGAAGTAATACCCATAATGCAGGAAATGCAGTTTAAACTTGCAACCGCCATACAAGAGCATACACTCGACATACTTAAAAGTTGACCACGGATTTGCAAATAAAACAAGCGCTTTCACCAGAGGCTTATCTACCGCTTCTTACCCTTTTTCATTTTTTGTGCTTCCCTCTTATCCTTCTCCAGCTTCATCTGCACAGCTGCCACCACATAGGCCCGTTCCTGGATCTCAAGGTCCAGGAACTCATGGGGCCATTTGTGAAGTTTATGGAGGCAATAGTAGGCAATGTTCGCCTCCATATCGCCTCCATCAATTAGTTTTTTGCCTCATCCACCTTTTCCTGGAAAGACTGGTCGAATCCGTGGTATTCCTGCAAACGGTTCATAAACAGATTGTATTCTCCGGGATCGTCAATCATCTCCTGGATCAGCTGCTCCGCCCCCATCACTCCATAAGAGTCCTGAAGCTCCTTATCGTTCAGGTTCGGGTATACCACGCAGGCCGCGGCCATTCTCGCCAGATAACGGTTGGCGTTAAACTTCGGGCGGAACATACCGGGCTTGCCTGTCACCTGAACGTCCACGGTGCACTCCTCCCGCAGCGCATTGTCCTCCTTTGTGGTCAGTGGACGCACTTCCCATGTCAGTGGCTTCCCTTTCTCGTCCGTCAAAGTCGTTGTGGCCGCCAACCTCAGATTCTCCTTGGTCTTCTTATTCTTTTTCAAAAATCTGCTTAAATCTCCCATATTCACTCATCCTCTCTTTCTCACAGCATTCCGCTCATATTTCCAAACACCTCCGGAATCTCAAAATCCTCAAAGGTGAAATCAGCATCCTCGTCCAGGTACTCCGCGTCCGCGTCGAACTTGGCCAAAATCCCGCCGTCCAGATTGCAGTCCTTCAGGATCACAGTCTGCCGTCCGACGCTGCTGGTCGGGTCCTCGTTAGTAATCTGAATGTCAAAATACACATCCTCCCCGGTCTCCTTGTACCGGTACAGCAGCTGGCGGAAAATACTGGTGTTGTAGTGGAACGTGGCCGATCCGCTGCCCTTCCAGCCGGTGGTCTTGTTCCCCTTCCCGGTCTTTCCCAGAATCGGGATCTCAGACTTGGTTTTCTCGATACTGGCCTCCAGGTTGATGGCCTGCATAAAATTATAGCGGTTTCCTTCAATGGTGATAAAGCACTCCGCCAGCGACGCGCTGATGGCGTCCTTGGCGTTCATAATCGGATTATTCAGCATAGTCTCTCACTCCTTTCTACTGCACGACCACAGTCATATAAAGCTGTGCCATCGCACTGATCGGCGTCACCGGGCAGCTGGCGACGATGGACTTCTTGCCCTCTCCCTTGGCGATCACGATGTCGTCCGCTTTGAAATTCTCAATGGCCCGGATCTTCTCCAGCTCCCGGTAATACGTCACCACATCGTTCCAAAAGCTCACGCGCCCGGCCTCATCGTTTGGGATCTTGCCCAGATACTTGTTCCCGAACAGGGCCGCAACATCATTGCCAATCTGGTCCAGCACACGCATGGTCTGATTGCTGGAAAAGTCCTTGCCCTTCTCCTCCGTATAGGTCACCAGCGTGTTGATATCCTCCAGAACGCGGGTCTCATCGCCAACCCGGTGCAGGATGAATCTGCCACCCTTAATCGCCTCTTCAAGCGCCTTCTGGGTATAGGCTGTATCAACTTTGAATTCACCGTTGTAGGTCTTGTTGGTATTGGAGGCGTTGACCGCGCAGCCGGCAATCGCTCCTGTTACCCAGTATACCAGCGAACAGGCGTCGGTACTCAGCGGCGCCCCACTGTCCTCAGCTGCCGCGCTTCCTGCCAGACAATTCTCCAAAGACACAATACCCTCATAATCCGCCGCATACCGAAACAGCACTGTCTGGAATTTGATTCCCATCTCATCCCGCATGCTTTTCGTAAAGTCGGCAAACTGCTTTTTCACAGCCTCGTCATCCGACACCAACCCCAGCGCGTGGAAGGAATAGCTCTGGATCTGGTCCAGGAACTTCTGATAATCTGCTTCCGCCGGCTTCCCGTTGGTTCCGCCTGTCAAAGGAACTCCTGCGGTGGCCTGCAAAGCCGTCTCTCTCTTAAACGTCACATAGGCATTGTCCACCAAACCCGCCGCCTCGGATACCTCCTGGACATCCATTTCATTTCCATCTAACAGCGTTTTGACCGTGTAACGCTCCCCCGTCTGGCTGATCACCAGGCGCAGATCATTTCCCCGCACCCCCGCATGACGGGCCGTCGCATAATCGCAGGCCGCCCGAATCCCGCCGCCATTGACCCGGCAGCCGTACAGGGTCCGCGCATTTTTGAACAGATCGCGAATCCCCTTCAGCTTATCGTGATGATACGCATAACCAAACAGCTCCAGGCTGCGCTCCGGCAGATCCGAGCCATTCAGGGTGAATACTTCACCATCCGGGCCCCAGTCCATTTCCAGGGGCATAGCCACATAGCCGCGTTCCGACAGGATCGCCGCCGCCCGCGCAGCGGATACAAAGTTGATGTATGCTCCGGGCAAAACCTTATTTCGCTCTGTAAAACTTCCGCCTCCAAGTGCCATTTCATTTCACCATTCCTTTCTCAATCTCAATCGTTTCCATTGTCGTTTCCTCCTGCCTTGACTTAACCACGAACATGCCATAACTGACCAGAAATGTCAGCAAACGCTCATCCAGATCAGGCCGAATACTCCGGCCGGTTCCCCGCAGCCGACTGCCATCCGCCAGGGTAATGTACTCCATACCATCCATCAAAATTTCAGCCGTCCGGTTCATTTCCCGCAGGGTTTGCGGCGTTTCTTTGGGAAGGTATTGGATGACAAAACCGGTTTCGCGGTAATATCGGCAGCCGATCATAGGCTTCTCTGTAGGCTCCAGAATCTGCACAAAAAAACAGGGTTCCGTCAATCCCTGCTTTACCGGATCTGTATATATTTCATAGTCATCGCCAAACAGCTCATTCAGCCTGCGGGTAACGGCGTCCAGAATATCGTTATACATTGAATACCCCTTTCAGATACTGCGTCAGCTTCTTCTCCAAAATGGATGGGGCCTGGGACTGAAGCTGTTGTTCTGATATGGTCAACATAAAATGACCTTTCACCCACCCTTTGTGATTTGCCGTACGATGACCATATTCTACATAAGACGCATAGTCAACAGGGTTTGCAATTTCTATAACATAGGTATCACCAAAATGATGAACTATTAAGGTGTTTACATAATCAGATATTCCTCTTGATTTTAATCCCTCCGCGCCGGAACCATTGGACTGTGCCGTCCATCCGCGACGTAGTGTCCCTCCATTCAATCCTTTATCCACCCTAAAGCTTACCTGCTTGACTTTGGCTTTTGCAGTGAAACTAACATGTTTTCCATCTTTCGTATTAAATTCAACTTTCCTTGGCGGTAGATGTGCTGTAAACCTCACAGGATTTGAGTGTTCCCCCACCGGCGTCCGCTTGATAACCTTGGTCAACAGCCTGGCCGCCAGCTCCTTGGCGCAAGCTTCACAAAATCGGTCACGGTCACGCTCCATCTGCTCAATCTGCTTCTGCAGCTTCTCAATTTCCCTAAAATCAAAGCTCCCGCTCTTACCCATCACGCATACCCCCGCCACAGCTCCAGCAGTATCTCCTGGTGCGAAGAATAGACCGCTGCCTTTCCGCTCTGTCCGTAGCTCTCTGTTTTCCCCTGCTGGCTCACCTCAATCCGGCAGCCAGGCGGGATCATCCGCTCCGGCGCCAGGAACAGCTTGATGGTCTGTGCTGCTGTTGTAATCGTACCACTCTCCATCGCCGGTGTGACACTGGAGTACGATAAGCGGCAGGGGACGCCGTCCTGAACCAGCGCCTCCACCTGCCGCGTCACCTTTGTCTCCGGGTCCTTTTCAGACCTCATCTCATAAATCCCACACCTGCCATCGTAGAAGGCCTCCACAGCCTCCCTGTGCATTTTCCTGGCCTGCCTGACGACTTGTTTTACCATTACCATCTCATCCTCCTGTACCGGTTCAGCTGCCCCTGGTAGTCCTTCAGGCTTCCTCCCGCCAGGGCGTCCCCCGCGCTGGTAAAGCTGGTGGAGGTGTCGCCCTCAGAGATAGCGGCCACAGCCAGCGGCGCCTCCATCTCTCCCGGCCGGTCGCACCGGTACAAATCAATCGTCATGCGGTAAGCCGTACAGGTCAGCCCTTCCGGCAGCTCATCCAGGTTGCAATAGTTCAGGATTGTCTCCCTCACATCATCCATGGCAAACTGCAGGGGGATATCCTGGGAAGTGTCCGCCTCAGGAATCCCCAGCAGCGCCTTTATCTTCCCCAGCTCCATCCGCTTATCCCCTGGAAATGATCCTGGCAATGGGAATTGCCTTGTGATCGATCACCTTCAGACCCGCGCCGCTGCCGCCGTTGTTCACCAGCGTCCAGTTCTCGCCGTTGGCCAGCTCCTCATTGGTCGGGGAAAGGGTGGACTGGCGTTTCTTTGTGTAGGAGATCCCATACGGCGCATAGCAGGCCCGGTCCCGGGTATACAGGGTCGTCTCGCCGCCGTTGGTTTTCGGATCGCGCTGCATTTCATTGGGAACCTCCGCGCCGATCTTCTCAAAATCGATGGCGCCGTCACCCAGCACGTAGGTGGTAAACTTGTCATAGGCCGCTGCCGCCGGCACATAACCTTCCTGGCCAACGGTTCCGCTCTCTTCCACCGCGTCCACATGCTCTACCGGCATGGAATCATCTACAATCACAGCCCGGCCATTCCAGGTGCCAATGGCCAGATCACGCTGAATCCCGTCCGCGTCCGTGTACTTCATGTAGGAGAGCAGGCGCATGTTCTCCAAGTTGGTCGCCACGGTGGAATGCATGATGGCAATGGTGAATTTGGATTTGTTGTCGCCGGAGGCTTTCTGGATCGCCGTATTCAGCGTAGTCGGCCCCACGCAGCTTAAAGGATTCCCGTCCTTATCCTCGCCGGCCACGGCCGTGATGTCGCAGGTATGTCCATTGACAAATTCCAGGTTCTTGGCCCCGGTCATGGCGAAGATGCCCTTCAGCACCGCCAGAAGCACATCCTGGTACACATCGTCCCACCAGCCGGACACCTGTGCCGCCACATTGTCCATGAAATCCGTGCCGCCGGTAATGTCGGTGGAAAAATCATCCTCCGTCCATGCCTTGGACCGGCCCCACACCACCATGCTGCGCTCGAAGGTAGTCGTTCTCTCAGAAGTGATATCCGTCTTACCATCATAATTGAGCGGTGCTCCTTCCAGCAGTCCCTTCATCGGCAAAGTCGCATAGGCCGTGCCGGTCTGGCTGCTGAACGCCTGGCGGATCTGCTCATTTCCCTTCAGCGCTCTGGACTTGATCAGCTCGTTCCGCTTGGTTTTCGGAATCCGGTCCACATATTTGCCAAATGCCTCCGGGTTGAATGTTTTCTCATTAAATTTTGCCATGTCTTATCTCATCCTTTCTTTTTACTCAATCGTTGCACCTGGATTGGCCTCCAGGTATTTGCACATCTCACTGTAAGTCATCTCTGAAGGCTTCTTGTCCGCCGGCGGGGTTCCTCTCCCCTCAGCCGGCTTCCCGCCCTTAATCTGCTGCGGTGCCTTCTCTTCCTTGAACAGAAACGCCTTTTCCTTTTTAATTGCCTTCAGCTGATCCTCCAGGCCGGTTACCTGCCCATCCTCCGAGAGAATCAGCTTCGCCTTATCAAACAGGCCCGCAACCAAATCTGCATCGTGGGCGCTGTTCCCCAACGCCATTTTGATCGCCGCGGAGAGCTTAAGATCCTTCAAGTCCGCCTCGTACTTCTCTTTCGCGGTCTTATTTTCTGCCTGAAGAGTCACAATCTGCTGCTTCATAGCTTCCACGTCTCCGGTGGCATTTTTCAGCTGCTCCAGCTGACCGTCCCGCTCCTGAACCTGCGTATTCGCTGCCTCCAGCTGCTGCTTAAGCGCCTCATAATCCGCCTTGGCTGCATTCACGTCGTTCCCGTTTTCTGCCATGATCTTGTCAATGGCCTCTTTCTCCAGTCCCAAATCCTCTAAAAATTTACGCTTCATCTTACCTCTCCTCTACGATTTTTTACGCGGTATCACCGCATGATTTCAGGTTAAGCCGACTGTTTTACGCCTGATCGGGCTGGCAAATGGGTATAAAAATACCACCGGCCATTGCTGACTGGTGGTATCAATCCTTTATAACATATTCCGAAGGTACTTTGACAGGTTTTGATTCATAGTATAAATCATAATTTTCAATTTCCGATATGGAGAAATCCTCACATTGTCCCGTCTCTTTATCTATAGCAACTGGACAATTTCCATATTCAACAACACCCTCTTCAAATATTCTCCCTATGAAAATCCAACGATCTCCCGAATCGAATATCTCACAGAGCCCATCCTTATAATCCCTTTTTACAAATATGTTTCTTGCCAAATCGCAAGCTTTCATAAAATCCATCATAAAATCACTCTTTTCTACACGCTGTCGATCCTAAATCATTAATCTCCAACATATCTATTCGACAATAACGAACCTCATTTTCCGTAACCCTGTTGAATATATTTTCATTATACTCTTTGCCAGTCTGCACGTCAAGAAAGAACGTTTTTCCATCACGCTGTTCAGCAACAAAAGAGTGCCCCATATTCGAAGTGACATTCCA
The DNA here is from genome assembly GCF_046603895.1 of Enterocloster lavalensis. NCBI lineage: Bacteria > Bacillati > Bacillota > Clostridia > Lachnospirales > Lachnospiraceae > Enterocloster > Enterocloster lavalensis. The sequence continues at coordinate 5,103,865 of NZ_CP176637.1, read as the reverse complement.
AGCAGTCCCGGTACCTCTCCTTGGATTCCAAATAACGGATATTTGAGCTCTTGATCCATCACCCCATTTCTTCATATCTTCTTTTATTCCCTCTAGGGCATTCTCATTTTTACCAATCGTCCTTATATCAGGATTCTTCCATGCGCTGAAAGGTTCACGTTGCAGCTTCTTAATTGGCTCTCCTGCTACTACTGCATACCCGCGTCTGCGCATTTCATAAGCAACTGTACAGTTTACACAATTTTCTTTGGATCCGGATGGATTCACATTTACACTGTCGCTTACCTCCGTAAGTTTCTCCCAGGTCTTTGGCACTCCTTCATATAACACCCTGCCTTTTTGTCCAGCGGATTCTTTTACATACTTCTTTTCCCACTCCCGATACTTCATATCCGCCGGCACATAATGCGTTTTCCCGTCCTCTCCCCTGGCCGCCCGCTGATCCTCCGCTGTAAACTCATCCTCGAAATATGGCGCTGTGGTAGTCCGGCAGTTAGGATGGAACGGCGGCGCTGTCACCCCCACCTCATAATCCTTCTGTGCAAACACTTTTCCATCCATATCCCGGCAGATTTCCGAAGTATGGCTGTCCAGCGTGGCCACAATCTCATACTGCTCCACTCCCAGTTCCTTCAGGCAGTCCTGTTTCGCCGCGGAAGCGATGGCTGCGGATTCCGTCATCACCAAACGCCCGGCCTGGCTGCGGCTCACATCCATAGTCCTGGCCAAGCTGTCAATCGCCTTCTGAGGGGAAGCCCCGCGGATGATATTCTGGGACAACTCCGTATGCAGGGTATTTACCAGCTTCTGCTTGTTGCTCCAGATCCGGTCTGAAAACGCCGCGCCGTCCTGGGCCCAGGGTTTGCGGATCACCATATCAATCCGCTTGTCATCCAGCCGCGCCAGATTGCTTCCCACACCGGTCCCTTTGGCAATCTCATAGGCAGAATGGTAATAATTATCCGCATAGGACTTGTGGAGAAAATCTGTCATGCCGCCTTCGTATTCCGTTGAAAGCAGTTCTGCATGCTGCTGAATTTGAAGTTTCATCGCGTCCAGATAGGAAATGTGGTGCCGGGCTGAGGCATTTTCCAGCTGCTTCATCCAGCGCTGGTCAACGGCATTTTCCTCTCCGGCTTTTATGTACTGCTCCACTGTCCAGTGAAACTCCTTCAGATCGTTCTTTTTCAGCAGCCGCTTGGCTCCGGCCAGACTGATATCATTGTTGTCAGCCAGACGCTGATACCATCGGCCAATGTCCATCTGAATGTCATTGGAAGCCCTGCGGAATTGCTCCTGCAAGTCTTGGTAGTAGGCCGCGCTGCGCCGGTACTGCTCATCCTCCAGCTGCTCGAACCGTTTGTGCCAATAGTCTTTATTCCCTTGGTTTGCCTTCGCCACCTGCCTCACCACCTTCCAGGCCCGGCTCCTGCTTCTTCATCTGTCCGAAAGCCTGCTGATATGGGTCCATCTGTTCCATTTTTTTCTGTTCCTCCTCTTCCAAAAGCTTCATCGTCGCCTCCACATCGTCCACCCAGGGATGTTTCTGCAGAATCAGCTTGGTGGGAAGGAAGCCCACAGACTTCATGCAGTTGTCGATCAGCTCCGTCTCATTCACCAGAATGTTCCGGTTGAAGGTGATATCCACCTCTTCCTGCTCGTAGTCCCCCTGGCCGGTGCTACCCAGATACTGGTCCACGAACCACAGCAGATCCTCAAAGGCCGCTTGGTATTCCGTCTCCATCTCCTGGGCGTCCAGCTCAATGTCCTGGTAAATGGTCTGGATGTGCATTTGATTGGCGTCGCCAGTCAGCCGTGCGTCCTTGGCATCATAGGTCTTGCAATTCTCGATCAGGGCCTGCTTGAATATCTCCAGAATAACTCTGTAATTCTCTGCATTGACCTCCACCGTCAGCGCCCGCACATCGCCACCGGCACCGCTGCCGTCGTTGCGCACCTTGACTGCTCCATACTGGCTCAGGTTCCGCCGAAACTCCCCCAGGTTCTGCCCATCGTAATTGACTATGATCAGAATCGTGTTTCGGGCGTCCTCGCACATGTTGTTTTCAAAGGTGCTGACCATCAGGTTGATCCCGTCCTGGAGGCCCTTGCAGCACTTGATCAGCGGGATCTCATGTGCATTGCGCTTGAACGGAATCAGCGGTACGCGCTCCCAGTTGTAAGGTATCTCCTTATGTTGGCCATCGGGATCATGCTGTTCGACCAGGTAATGAGCCCCGGATGGGTGCAGCATATCAGGAATCAGGTTCCCGCCGTCCAGCTGATAGCGGTCCACACCATTGCTGGAATACAGCTCGAAGAACTCAAAGGTCTTTTCCGTTTCCCCTTCATATCCATCCAGCTGGTACAACCGGCCAAAGCAGTCCAGCTCTGTGTGCTCCTCATCCGCCCAGAAGGGGATGATTTCATAGTTGTTGAACCGTTTAAATTGCAGCTGGCCCTGCTCATTGTAGTAGGGGTACAGATAGCCAATCCCGCCGCTGATGGAATCACCGGCCACGCGCTTCAAGGTTCGCAGGAATCGCTTGTCCATGATGTCTTTGAGAGCGGATGTATATTGGTCATTTTGAGTAGTGACCGTAAACGGCTTTGACAGCAGGTAATTCTTTTTCTGATCAACAGCCTTTTGATACTGATTGTCCACGATCCGATTGTCCGGCAGGTTCTTTACCGGCTCCAGCTCCCCCTTCTCGTTAATCGCGGTCCGGGGCGTGTGCAGGATATCGTGATCTCCCTGATAATAGCGATCCGCCAGGATCATGTCCCTGCGGATGGGGGATTGCTTCCATTTCTGGATTTCCTTCTCCAGAAAACGGATATCATTCATTCGGGTCCTTGCCCCAGCGTTTACAATGGCGTTAATACGCCGGGTCTCGCTGCCGTAATCTATCATCCTTATCACCTTCTTTCGTTGCTTAATTGTGCTCATAGTCTTATACTTTATAGAAAATACCAATGAAAGGAGTTATCATATGTCCCATCATTTTCATCAAACAGTTACTGGCCATTGTCCATTCCTCAATGAAGAGCGAAGTCTTGAAGTGGTGTATTCTGAAATCCCTATTCTAAATGAGGAAAAGTCCACATACAAAATTTCCGGCTATGATTGTGACGACTATGAAGAATGTCCTGAGCGATACTGTCCAATCGCCCAGGAACACGCAACCCTTTAGTCTTTTTGAGGCCGGCAATCAATTTTCACACCTGAGCGTTCGGCCAAAACGCAAAAATTAACAGGCGGGCAGGAATTACATGTCGTAACCCGATCACAACGGGTACATGGGATCTGCTCGCCTGCTATCCTTCTACTTTGAAAATCCTGGTACAGACAAGACAGCCAATGAGCCGTACACTGCCACATTTCCATTTCATCCATTAAATTCTCCTCACTCAAAGCTAAATGCTGCTCCGGCGCCAATCTTCTCGACAATGCCTGTAGTTGCGTCCGGGGCGTCGTCGTTCTTGTTCTTGCCTTCACGCTGGTATTTGATCATCGCATTGTGATACTCGGGCCAACGGTTCTTCCAATCCTCCGGGTAATATACGTGCTGCATTACCCAGGCGGAGTGGGAATAGATCCGGGCCTGCTTGTTCTTAGACTGTGTGAACCAACGGATCACCGTGTGGTTGCTTCTCAGAACTTCCCGCAGGATTCGTTCCACGCTGCGGGCAAAACCGCGGCCGCCGTTGTTGGACTCGATGTCCGACACATTTACATGCCCTGCATGCAGCATTTTGGCTGTTGCCGGTTCTGTGACCTCCATGGGCTCTTTTGTATAGAGCACATCCAGCACGTAAGCCTCGTTGGCAAATGTCACGCCGTAATTGATACTGCAAAGGTAATCCTCGCCAGTGTCCGCGGTATCTGTGTAATTGCGGATCTCTTTAAACTGCGGCAGCTGCCCGCTGTAGGTTTTAAAGCTGGTATAGAGCCGGCCTTTAAGGTCGATGGGCTCCTGCTGGTAGTTGGCCGAAGCAATATCCGTCCCCATGGCTTTGATCTTGGCCTGGTAGGACTGATAGGATAAAACCTCCGGGCAGAGCATTTCATGGGTTTTGGGATCCAGCAATGCCTTCATGCTGATGTGGCGGATACGCGCTCCGGCCTCCCTGAAATGTTCCAGGGCCCGGCCAGCCAAATCATCACTGGCCCATCTGGTCATGATAATAATGATCTTGCCGCCTTCCTCCAGGCGGGACAGCATGGTGTCTGTAAACCAGTTCCAGTGTTTCTCCTTGGTCAGCTCGTTATTGGCCTCCTCAGCATTCTTGATGAGGTCATCGATAATGAGCAGCGTAGCACCAAAGCCGGTGGCTGTGCCGGTCGGGGACATGGCCAGGTAGTTGTTGTAGCCGCCCTCCAGACTCCAGAGGTTCATGGCGCCATCGCCGCGCTTAATTATCACTCCGGGGAAGATATCGGAAAACACAATCCGATCCCGGTCCGCCTTCTCCTCCTGGATATCATTGCGGACGTTCTTGGAGAACATGGTGGATAGGGTCTCGTTGTAGGAACCTGTCATAATCTTCTGTGCCCGGTCATTTCCAAGCACCCATTCAACCAGAAGGCCCGCGGTGCGGCTCTTGCCATGCCTCGGCGGCTCATTGACCACCATAACTTCATCGTCCGACAGGATAAAGTCCTGAAATTCGTTACACAGGTCAACCAGATACCGTCTGTCCTCTTTGTAGAAATCCGGCGCTTTCAAATGGCAATAAAAAAAGAACTCGCGCCGTGCAAGCTCTATCTGTGCTCCTCTAATTAATGTCTCTCTATCCACCATGGATCAGCTTCCTCAGTTCCTCCGTGGTCAAGCCGGCGTAGGGATTGTTTGTCTCTACCTGGCCGGATACCTGTACTTTATCGTTCCACATGCCCAGATGGCGGCCGATCAGCTCCAGGGCCTTGCCCTTATCGTTTAGCTTGATCTCGATTCCGTTTGCTCCCTCCTTGATCCCCGCAATAGCCCCCAGTTTATCGCGGGGCATATCGGCGGTGGATTTAACTTTGACAGCAGCGCTGTTACCGCGACCCTCGATGGTTACAAAATCCGTCACGTCTGCAAAGCCAATCTTGGCTAACTCCTGCAGCACGCGGTCCTGGGTGATCTCGGTACGCTGTTCCCGGTCCTTCATTCGTTTTTCGATGTAGGCTGCAACCTTAACATTTCTTAACAATCTGGCCCCTGCGGCAGCAGCCGTTTCTTCGCTCTTCACCCGTGGATACGCCACCTTGTAAGCCCTGGTGGCATTGAGATCGATTAGGTATTCATTGGCAAATATTTTCTGTTTTGACGTCAGTGCCATCAGGCTCACCTCACCTTCCAATCTTGGCTATCTTCTTCCGATAGAGGAGGCCCCGCCGGTCTAAGTTTCACCCGGCGGAGAATGCAAAATGGGTAGCAAAAAGGGTCCGCCATATCCGGTGGACCCAATTCACTGCCTATAGTATAGCAGAACCACATAGTCGCATTCAATCGCATGTTTTAAAATTTTTCAAAGCTCGTGCATGAATCTTGTGAAGATGTTGCCAGCTATAGTCCATCTTCTCACAAATTGCCGTCCAACGCATTCCCCGCAGATACCGATATGTAAGCAGCAGCTTCTCCCGCTCATCCTCCAGAGCCTCGATACAATTCCGCACCCTCTCGAATGCACATATCCGCCGGTACCGCGCCGCCACAATCTCTCGCTCCAGCCCGTCCACCTTGGCGGCATAACTGGACAAGTCTGTGGCATTGTGGGCATGTGGCAGGCCGTCCCCAATCTCACAGCCGGGTGACATCTTGCCGATCCGCAGCTCTGCAAGCTGCTCCTCCAGTCTGGTCACGTCTCTCTTGGCCAGCTGGTAGCTCATCAGAAACTCTTTTTTCTGTTCGTTCTCCGTTTTAACTTCCTGCAATGCAATATCCTCCTTACCCTGATACAAATTTTCGATGTGCCTCCCTTGCCTTATTGCGGCTATAATTTCCATAGTTGTCTTTCGTAGTATTGAGATTAGCATGTCCCACCAGGTCTGCCACCAATGTCAACGGGACATCTTTTTCGAGAAGATCCGTCACGAACTGTCGGCGCCACTTATGCGGGTTGATTGCAACTCCTGCCAGTCGATCATCCATGTCCCATATCTCCCGCAGAATCAGCCTTACGCCATCATCTGTCAACCTTCTAGGTGTATAGCGTCCTCCCACGAACAGCGCCGGATTATCGTCTGTGCGGCTCTCCAGGTACTCTTTAAGATGTACTGCAGCATCACCGCTAAAATACACCGGCCGCTCCTTACGTCCCTTGCCATAGACAATGCACTGGCGATCCTGGAAATCAATATCTGTCCGATCCAATGCCACCATTTCAGATATACGCACACCGGTTCTGTGCAAGAAATCCACAATAGCTATGCTGCGTGGACCGTGCCGCATGGCTGCGTCCTTGATCATTGTAATCTGTTCGTCACTGAACACCTCCTTGACACGGTGTTCCACCTTGTTGTCCTTGATCCGTAGCATGGGGTTGCGCTCTATGTATTCCTCCTCTGTCAACCACGTGAACAGTCCCCGCAGCATACGGGTCTTGTTGTTGATCGTCACATCCTTATTCTTGCGAACCAGCTTGCAATGCGCCAGATACCCCCGGATGTCCCCCGTAGTAATGTCCGGAATCGCCTTATTAATAGTCCCGAAAAATGTCGTGTACTCCTGGCGGTACGACTCCACCGTCTTTTCCGTACAACCTCGAATCACCATCGTGGCCAGGAACAGCCGCACCCATTCCGCGCTGTTATCCAACTGAGTGGATAATGCCGTCTCTTCCACGTACATCCGCATATGGCACAAGGTCATATACAGCACCTGCTGGGCCTCATTCATGCGTTCCTGTTCACTCTTTGCTTCAGCAGCGATCACTTGTGCCAACCCATACATGATTGTCGTTACAACTTCATCAACTCTTACCTGTTCTGCCATCTCTATATCCTCCTCTTGCATTCTCTGCCTGAGTCAGATATAATAGACCCAGGCTATACTTTAAGCGGCGGAATCATCTTGGCGGGTGACCGCCGCTTTCCATTGGTTCTGAACATACGTTCTTTCCCTTCGTTTTTATTTGCCGGGGTGGTCCCCCGGCTTTTTTATCGGCTCATACGCGGCGCATAAGAAGCACCTGCGGTATATCTTGCCTCGTGTGTTTTTCTCCCCATTACACCGGCCACAGCCGTTCTCGTGGTAGCATGTGCGCCTCTTACGGTTCATTTGTGCACCCTCTTTGTTTTATCATCCCTCACATTTTTCAAGTTGATGAACCCTATATTTACGTGACCGCATTTAGGGCAAAAATGATATGGGAGGCCAATGGTTTTTTCTTCCCATCCACATTCGTTGCAAAAAGTCAGAAATTTATCTTTACTTTTGTCCATAGATTCCTTTCTCCTGGCCGGAAAATGTCGGTTTACTGGCTCATAACTATCCTCGAAAATATCCGGCTTGCAGGGATATAGTTCGCCCTTGATCCCCTTAATCACATAATCGCCAACGCTCACATGATGCGTCCCTTCCAGTGTGTCAATAAACAACTCACACGGCGGATCGTCCAGTTTCAATGCTCCGTAATGCATGATACCTTTCTCATATGCTTCTACCGCCCATCCAGGCACATAATATTTTCCGTCAGTTCCTTTTAAATCTCCATCATACTGAAATGCCTCTATTACTACTGGCTTTTTCTGATATTTCATAATCCTGCTTTCTCCAACACTTCACAGTTGGCAGCTAAATGTCAGTTTTCCTGAATATATGTCACTTGCTCAAACTCTAACCCACGACCATCAACAGACCCATCAAATGGCAGAATAGTTGTTCCACTTTCAACCATGTGCCTCGCTTTCTGGATTGCTTCATCCTTCGTTTGTGCCATTATTCCCGACACTGAAAAACCAACTCCATACGACATTTCAATATCCCACTTTTTCATATAGTTCCTTTCCTTAAAATGCTAAATCTCTTTATGAAATTCTTTGATGGTATCAAGCGGAATATAATGATGTCCGGCACCTGCCCCAAAGCGGATATAGTATACAAGGCACCCGTCTTTAACGGCACAATCATCCACACTTTTCTGTTCTTTCTTTCCGTCTCTGTATTCGATATTTAAATACATTTCGATCCTTCCCCAAATGCTAATTTTGTGGAAAAAGCTCTGTCTGACCTATTTCGTAATTCATCCACAGCGTTTCCACTCTGGCCAGACCGTTCTCAGCCTGTGTATTTCTCTGCACCTTATTCCAACCCGGAAGCATCTCGTTGTATAAGTCATTATCATATCCAGAAAGAAGCACTTTCCCCGGATGGCAGAATAACGCAATCAACAGTTTGATATGTTCACCGTCATCCATCTCGTGCTTATACAAATATCCTTTTCGAGTCCCATGCAAATACGGCGGATCGGCGTAAATAAATACATCCTTAGTATCATATCTGCTAATCAACTCTAATGCCGGCAGGTTTTCAATCTGTGCATTCAGGAGACGATTCCCGGCCTCCACTATCACTTCCGGGAATTTTCTCCATGCCTTCGTTGTCCACGGACTTGTTCTTTGCTGGCTACTACGAAAACCGTTTTTATACCGATTCGCACAGCCAAATCCCATCCAGCAACGAACTGCAAACCGCCTTGCTTTTTCGATGTCTGTAATTCCCTCCTGTGACTCATACGCTTTCTCATATTCATCCCGGCTATATGGTGTCTGTGCAAGCAATTCTGCCAGCTCCTCGGGATGTTCTCTAACCACCTTAAAATAATTAACCACATTTCCATCCAGATCATTCAGTGTTTCAATTCTGGCTGGAGTCTTATTAAAGAAAATGGCTCCGCTACCGAAATATGGTTCTAAATACACCTCATGCGGCGGTATGTACTCACAAATCCAGTGGGCTATACGGTTCTTCGCTCCCGGATACTTTAAAACACATTTCATATTTCATCTCTCCTAAATAACGATTTCCCAATCAATCTGTGTACGCCAACATATCTCCCAGGCAGATCTGCTTGTCAGGCTCATAATTCATCCAGAGTGTTTCCACCCGAGGCAAATTGTGCTGCGCTCTGGCTCCAATCTGTGCTTTATGCCATCCTGACAGATATTCCTCATACAGAGGGCACTCATATCCCGACAGCATAACCTTAGCCCGGCTCTCACACAATGCCTCTAACAATTCCCGATGATCCTGATCTGACATCTCATGCCGATACTGTTTTCGTCCACGGGTTGATAACACATAGGGCGGATCTGCATAGATCAGAACATTCGAGTGGCTGAAGGCTTTGATAAGTTCCAATGCTGGCCGGTGCTCTATCTGTACCTGCTTCAGACGTTCCGCCATCTCTGCCAATGCCGCCGGCAGTTCGTTCCAGTAGCGGACCGCGTAAGCGGCCTCCCGGCCATACACATCCTTCTTCCATCCACATTTCTCCGACAATCGAAAACCATGGCTCTGTAATGACCTGATTGCAAAGTATGCAGCCCACTCCACTGGTGTTCTTGATGGATTCGTGAAGGACTCCTCATATACAGATCGGGCATAGGGCGTATAATCAAGCCATGCACACAGTTGCGCCCGGCTTTCTGCCTCTTGTATCACTCGAAAGAAATTGACCACCTCATCATCCAGATCATTGACCGTCTCTATCGGCGCCGGACACTTTTCAAATAACACAGCACCGCCACCGAAAAATGGTTCCAAGTAGCTGTGATGAGGCGGCATGTGCTGAATAATCCATGGTGCAATCCTCTTCTTGCTGCCGGGATAGTGCAATGGAATATTCATGATTGATATCCCTCCATCCTCTTCTCCAGCGCAGACACCCGCGGCGCATAATAATGCGTCAGCCCGCCATATGCTCCCGCAGGCACAGCCACCACCGCCCGGTCCCATTTGAGGTAGACGTCCACCTCAAACTTGACATGGCTCTTCTTAGTTCCCGCCGGTACCCACCCCAGAGCACTTTCGCCCGGTGGCACAACCGCAATCACCTTCCCGGTCTTACTTGTCCAGCTGCCTTGCGCCTGGCTCTCCCAGGTCACAGTATCGCCTACGTTAATCATCGTGTCTCCTCCTCTAACTGTGCAAATACTGCCAACATAACCCGTCCGCACACTGGCGCACCGTCATACTTCTTCATGATATCCGCAAAGTCCTTGGTTGCCTCCTGCCAGGCCCCCGGTTCCATCGGGCGGCCGTGGTATTTTAGGTAGAACCGGTAAGAATCGGACCACACACCTTTTACCAGGTCAGCATTCTCCTTGTCTCTCTGCTCTTGACCATAAGTGCTCATAGAATGCACCTCGCTTTCCTGTAATGCGACCGCCGGCGTTTCCACTGGTTTTCGCAGAATTGGATATCGTCTACATAGTCATAGCAGACAGCCTCCTCCTTACCATCATACACCCTGGCAATCCGGCCAATGCTCTGCGTCACCACGGAGTAATCCTTCTTTGGCGTGACCATATACAACCGATCCAGACGCGGAATATCCAGTCCTTCCTTTGCCAGTGCATAGCTGGCAAACAGATAATGTTTCCGGCCAGCGCGCATATCCTCTATGGCCTGTTCCCGCGCTGCCCTTGCCCGTTTGCTGGTCATGCTGCCGTCAATCATGGCCGATAACGCTCTCAGCTTGTCCGGAAGCAATTCCCGCAGCACTCGAAGATGTTCCAGGCGATCTGACAATACCAGATTATAATGATCACTGTTGTGGACCAGATCGGCGCTGATCAGCTCATTACGTTTCCGGTTCCCGGCCAGGTATGAGAGCAGTGAACTGTATACCAGCGTTCCATCCGTATCCAAACAGCTTCTGTCCGTCAGTACACCAGTGTCTCTCCGCAGAATCCTCACCTGCATGGTTTTATCCTTAACCGCCTCATCTGGAACCTGATAGGCAATATCCCCAAGGATCGCAAAGGTGGTCTTGATCAATCCATCCGACCGCCTCACCGTAGCGGATAGACCATACTTATACCGCGCGGCCAGGCTGCTGATCACCCGATAAAACATCGTGACCTGAGTCGGTGTACCCGCTACCCGGTGGCACTCATCTACGATCACCACATCCCATGTGTACTTGTACTGAGTGAGGTCCAACTTACTGAGGGTCTGGACCGTCGCAAAGGTGATGTGGCTGCCAATACTAACACGCCCTTCGGTGATAGTCCCCAGCTGCTCCGCCGGGAAATATTGCCCTGCTCGCTCAAATGATTGGGTGAGCAGATCCTTGGTATGCGTTACCCATAGCGCTTTCCGCCGCAGGCAGGCGGCCAGGGAAATCCCCATCTGCGTTTTCCCGGATCCACATGGGCTCTGGAGTATCCCGCAGCCATAAGAAGCCATTGCTTCCACAGCCGGCGCCTGATAATCGTACAGCGGCACGGATCCAGAATACTCTATCTGACCATTATCCGCCAGATCCGTTGTCACCTGGGAGTCGCCCAGAAACTGCCGCAGGTGCTTTCCCACTCCGCAAGGGACATAGATCACAGCTCCGTCCACCCGATACAGATATATGTACTGTGGTGTATTACCCAGCCACATGCCGCGGCGTTGGCGCAGTTGATATTCCGGATTCATAAATACCAGATTGTCCCGGCAGTATTGCACCACTTCTGGCGTTGCTTCACGGATCTGGATCTCATTGCTAATTATCAACTCCATCCGATCACCTCCAGTTGTCCTTGCGGTCCTGTTCTTCCATCCATTGCTGGAATCTCTCACCATGAACGGCGCACCCCATCCGGTCCAGTCGTTTCAAGCCGTCATTCTGCAATGCCTTGATCTGCCAATAATCCACCAGATAGATATCACCGCCCGGGAAACGGATCGCAAATTTGCCCCGGCTGTTTCCTGTCATTTCAAACAGGTGCATCGCGTTATACTGGTTCTCCTCCATCCTGCTGAGCTGGAAATAATCGTTTTGACAATCCTTACAGTCGAACAGATAGGTGCGGCCGGCCCGCGCTGCAATCACATCACACGGCTGCCCATTCTTATTGTCCTGAAACAGGTGCACCCAGAACCAGTTATCTGCCAGGAGACCGGCAAACTCTTTTTCAAACCTGGTTCCTGCTGATTTATTGTTCATGTTCTCCCACCTCCTCAAAATAACAGTGCCCCGCCAGAATCCTGAACCTCATCCTCGGCAAGCTTTGCCTGACAAATTTCCTTTTCCCTTAGATACGTTCCCATCATCTTGTGAAGCAGCAATTTGTTTTCTGTTCCCTCCCTCATATGCTGTGTAGCGATTTCCAGCAGCTCTTCAATGGTCACAAACTGAATCTGAACTTCTTCAAAATATCCGGGGGATCCAATAAACTGCATCGTCTGTTCTCCATCATATTTTTTTGTTCCCTCGCAGCATTGGATGTTCAAATACTGTATCCCACCGCTCTGTTCATCCACGTACAAGACATCATGACTGTTGGTGCCTACGATATGTTCATAATCTCCATCTTTTACCTTAATGATTGGTATTCTCATTCCTGATCTTCCTCCAGTCTAACCTTTTCCCGGAAATGTCTACCCCGAATCTAACCTGAAAAATGCCTGCAAACCCTATAAATACATAGGGGTCTAACCATCTACCCTAAAACAGAAGAACATATACGAACTTTTTAGCAACAAAAATTACATACGCAAAATTCCCTATATGTATATATTTTTAGGTTAGACTAGTTAGACGGTTAGACCATATATTAAAAAGCCTTATTTTACGCGGCTTTCAGGGTCTAACCTTGGGTCTAACCTTTTTTTCGAAGGTTAGACTTTTCAGTCAAACGGCAGGGTCATCTGGCCGTCATCTTCCATCTCATCGACATCCATGAATCCGTCCGCATCTCCGTCTGTCAGCATGTTCAGTTTTATATAATTCGCTTTAATTCCGTAAACTTTCGTATTATGGATATATTTCCCTTGGGAATTTCTTCGAAGCCGGTCCTTTGCAGCCCATTTTTTACAGAGAGCCGTATAATCATATCCTTCTTGTTCCAGGAATCTGCTCAGCACATCTTTATTAATGATTGCCACTGGCGGCTCCTCCGGACGGTCTTCCTCTATGAGAATTTTCCCCCATACCTCCCCTTTATTTAGAGAGTTATCGTCTTTCGGATCGAGGAATCGTACCGGATTTCTAGCGATCCAGTTTAACACTGTCTGGTAGGCACGCTCCGCTACATCCACCTCGTTAGCGCTTTTTAAATATTCTTTCACATTTTCAATGGTTAATGGTTTTTCATCCGTAAATATCTGTTCCACAAGAATGTGGTCAGCTACCAGGATACAGGCCATTGCCATCGCCTGCTTCTCCGTCGTATCCATCTGGCAGAGTTCTGAAAAATATCGTTCGTACTCTTCCTTTAGCTTCTGTTGGTCGGTACTCAGGAGATAATCGATCAACTTCTTTCCGGCGTGTCCATAATTTGATGTCAGAAACGTAACTGTCTGATTTCCGTTCTCTATGATTTTCTTCTCTGCTTCAATCTCTATTACACGGTTTTTGGACCCTGCCCTGCTGTTCGACTTCGTGATCGGTTCTTCCCCGCTGAACAGAAAACTATTATGCCAAGTCTTGGTCTCTTCCACACCTCCAGCTGCCTTCCCGCGCATACGGTCAACGCCCTCTGTAATACGGTATATCAGCTGGTCAAAATTCCCTTTATATTCCTTTTGTAGAGTCTGAAGCTCATCTCCGGCAAATGGCAGGGAATACAGAAATGCGGCATTCCGTATGATGCCAACTTTCGTTCCGTCCAGTGTCTTTACCAATGCTCCTATTTTAGGATTTCCCCATATGGACATAGCCGCCATAATTGCCACTGTCTTACCACTTCCAGACTCGCCTCCCCATATATGGAGAATGAAGGAGAGAATATTTAATGGCTCTATCAATACACTCCCAAGACTTGCACCAAAAGCCAGACGAACAATCTTCTCCTTGCGCAGATTGCTGCAATAATCCTTCCACAGTTTATAGTCCCCTTGCTCCCGCACGTTGTTGAAGAGAGAGCTGTAATCACTGTCACCATCATAGACAATATCCTGTGCATATGGCATGAACTCTCCGCCTGCCCATCCAAGGCGATTGACTGACTTTTTAGGGTTAAGTGTTAGCGGATTCAGCCCGACGCAATCCGATATGTACCGAACCATATTTTTTGCGTTGTCCGATGTGACCTCTATTCCAAACTGACTCAGGGCATCCACAATCTTATTTGCATTTGCGCACACACTTCGGTCAACGGTAATTGTCTGCCACGCCGCCGACTTGAAATATGCAAGCTTGATCCTCTCCTGTGCCGTATCTACATTTTTCAATATCTCGACCGGAAGGATTGGATGGCTGCATGCTTGGTAAGGCATCGGCATGGCGTTCTTGTCATACCGGATCGTCCTGACGCCAAGATCGTTTGCTGTCCATTCCCCACATATTAATTCCAGCGGCTGGTCCGTGAACCTGGTCTTCTGGCCAGTCTGTTTCTGCCGCTGGGCATAATCCAGCACGAAGGACTTATACAGATTATTGAACTCCGTCACCCGTTTTAACTGCCTGGCAGTATTCCGAAGAGACTCTATGTACTGGGTTCGCTCGATATTATCCTCTATCTCAAAAATCTGATAAAATATCTCATCTGGAAATGGTTCCGTCGGCTTCAATGCGGATATACCAGTCAGCAATTCGTCTTTCGACTTCTCCAATCTTTTTCACCGCCTTCTTGTCTGTAAATAGTTCTTCTGGACACTGCTCCAGACAATCAAGCAGATATTCCACATGGGTCAAACTCCCCAGCCCTTCCCAGAAATGCTCATTATGTTCACGGATCGCCTCACACAGCAGGCCGCGGTAGACCGTCAAATACATTTTCGATCGCCGTACAAAAGCCGCCAGCTCACGCCGCTGCCGCTGCGCCTTCTCCGCCTCCCGTTTCTCCCTGTATGTCGCCGGGATGTTAATGGGTATCCCAAAGGCCGCCGCCAACTCCCTGGCTGCCTCATAATTCCCCACGTCCTGGTACCGCGCAACGAACTTGATCTGGTCTCCACCAGAACCGCAGGAAAAACAATAGTAGCCTTTCCCATCCGGGTATATCTTCATGCTTGGCCGCTGATCCTGATGGAAGGGGCACAGACACAGCCCCTTCCGATTCACCTTCAGGCCATAGTATTCCGCGACCTGCTGCATGGATATCCCTTCTTTTACTTTGCGGTACAGCTCTGGATCATAATCACAGGAACGGTATGCCTTCATCCTCTACCCCATCCGGAATGTTCATGAACCCGTCACCCACACTGGGTTGAGGTGCCGCCTGCGCCTGGATGGGCCTTCCTGCCGCCCCCTCCGGCAGCAGTTCATCCTCCGGCACTTCCGCCTCAGCAAGCCCGGCCACGCTGCGGATCCTCCACAGCTCCGTTGTCATTGCGCGCTCTCCATTGTCCTTTTCATATTGCCGACGGCGGAAAATACCTCCGAATTTCTTATCGATGAGAGTCTTTTCATTTCCTTCCTTATCCCACTGAAACGTAATGTTATTGGAGCGCTCAATGGCCGTAATGACTCCTTTGAGCCATGGAGTCCCCTTGTCATCCATGTTCTGCTTGAAAACTCCTCGCCATTTTGCTTTCGGATTCGTTTCTTTTTCAGCCTTAAACTGCTTATCGTAAAAGTCCTTATACTCCCCTTCTGCAATATCATACAGGATCACAAATTTTCTCCACTTGTGCCCGTTCCGGTCCTCTTCTGTCACTTCTACAACCTGCCTGATCTTGCACACATACTTACCTTTCGGTAATGCCTGAAATTCCCCTGTATAAGCTGCAGCCTCATCATATCCCTGTGGTTTCTTAATCATTCTGTTTGTCCTCCTTTACATTCTTCGGATTCTGAATCCCGTAATATTCCCGGATGGTGCTGTCGACCATCAATAAGTCATTGTCAATTTCAAGTTCCGAAAACATTCCCATTGGCGACTTGCTTACCGCGCCGTTTGCCGACTGTGTGATAAACCGGTGATCCTCTCCATCCAGGACACAGCGCAGCACGATGGTGAACATGCCTTCGACACACACCTTTTCATCAAGCAGTTTTCCAATCGTTTTCGGCTTCACATCACCGCTGTCATCCTTATCCTCATGCATCATAAAATACACGATTCTATCCTCTGGCATTGACACTACAAACTGAATCAGGCTCCAGAACCGGTCCCCCAAATCATTGTAGAGAGAGAATACGCCATTCCCCTTACCTGCGTTACTATGACCACGCATGAACTGATTTGTAATAAGATATCCAGCATCATCAATGACCACAGATTTCTGCTGACAACCTTTCAATGCTGACATAATCTTGTTATAATCATCAGTCTGAACCGCCGGAATCCTGCCCTTAAAGGGAAGGGGCTTTTTCAAAACATTGATAAGCGCAAAATCTTTTCCTACACAATTCCTCATGCTCGTACTTTTCCCGGATCCACTCCGGCCAATAATCAATACTGGTACTGCCATGGCTTCCTCCTTAGTATGGGAGCGGTTCTTCCGCTGCTTCCTCTTCCAGGTCTGTCAGTTCCTCTTCTTCCTGATTGACATTCTCTGCAATCCAATCATCTTCAAAAAAGCTAATCCCATTCATGTGTGGAAACAGCACTTCTCGCGCCTTAGTCCCCGGCGATTCCGTATGTACCCAGTAAATGGTTGTCTCATTCTTAAAATACAGTACAGAATACAGCATACTGGGGCGCCCAGGCATTCCTTCGGCCGTATGATCCAGCTCACTGGCAGATATCACGTCGCATGAAAGCTTTCTTTCCGCTGTCAGAAATGCCAGATCACTGTGACGCTGAAATACAAGATATTCATGCGGCCACGCCATCAGGAACATCGGGGTAATCGCGGCAAAGTCTTTCGCCCGCTTCCAATCCTCATACGGATCCGGATAATCAATAACCGCTTCCTGGACCAGTTCCTTGTCCGCGCCGATGGTATAGTGGTAGCATTCACCCGGTTCCGGCAGGTCCCCGATCAGCTCCATGATGGCCGCCTTGAATTTGTTGGACGCATACGGATGTTCTACATACGCACCCCAGCAATCCGAATACACAAGGTAATGATCATCTACGTTTCCCACAATCAGGCCGTGCTTCTTCAGGCTGGCCTTCATAATCTTCTTTAATTCTCCCGTTTTCAGAAACATATTTTTGCTCTCCTTTCGCATTTCGCTTCATGCTTTCGTCCATCCCGTTCCGTACCAGCGTCAGAACCATATCCATCTCTTCAAAAGACAGGTGCCAGGCTCCTGTGACCATGATCTTTACAATCCGGGCCGCCACATCCATCAATACCTGCATACGAAACGGGGTTATCTTCTCGCCATTCATCAGCGGATCCGCAGACTCTCGCCGCGCGGCTCCAGGTGCGCCCAATCCACTTCCTTTTCTGCCAGGAGCTTGCGCACCGCCTCATTGTTCACCGTCGGAGGCTGTGGAATCAGGAATCGGCCGGGGATGTCATCAATGGCGCCGTCAATCACCAGCGGCTCCACACCGCCGTTTTTCTGAATGTTGAAGCTGAACAAGGCCGTCTTGAACTTGGTCTTGCCAATCTCCCGCATATTGGCTTCCAGGTTGTCCTTCAGCCACTTCTGGCGATCCACCAGGCGTTTCCTGCGGGCATACAGCCGTTCCTCTTCTGCTTTCAGGGTTTCGATATCAGCCTCCATCCCAAAGATGATCTTGGCGTACCCGTCAGCCTTCTCCTCAATCACGCCCCACAGCCCTTCCATGGTATCCCGCAGGGTCTGTTCGTCCACCTCCGGATCATAGGCCATATCCTGAAGCGCCTGATACTGCTCGGTCAATTCGTATAATTTCATCTTGATTTCCTCCGTTCGCCTCCGTATAATGGAGGTGTAATAGTTATTTTGTTTTGCGAATCCCGGACGGCTCCACCCGTCTGGGGTTCTTTTCATTCAGCAACGCTCACAGTTTTTGATCTAATATCATAGACCAGCCGAAGAGTTGCTCCGGTCCTGTCTGTGAGTAAGCCTTCATTGCCATTCATCGTCAACTCGAAACAGCTCATTTCAAAGTTCTCCGTTTCAAGCCAGCTTCGGATCGCATACTCTGCAATGGTCTTGGCTCCTCTGATCATCGTTCCTCACCTCCTCTCAATCCGGTACCTGCTCAGTCGTCATGCTCAATACTCGCTGCTGCCCTGGGTATCCCGGCCCCAGATGGACATACAGCTCGCCAACCGCTAAATCAGGCTCGTACCGGCATAATGTCCTGGTGCGCTTCCCCCGCGTGCCGTCCGCATACTCGCGGATTACCTTGTATATGTACAGCGTATACATCATCTCACCTCTCTCACGCTGCCGCCGGCAACTCCGCCCGGATCCACATCTTCATGATCTCAACCGCCTCCCGGCAGCCCGCCTCAATCTCCTGGCCGATCCAACACCGCAGGCACAAGGCGTCATCTGTCTGCAGCTGGTCCAGATACTCCTCGTAATACCGCAGCTCTGTCATGTACTCGACCGCAGCGTCCAGGTTACTCACTGCAAGCCGCGTTGCTCTGGCTGCGATAGCTTCCATCTGTTCTCTCTTCATGATTTCCTCCCTCACACTACAATGATCCCGCCCCAGGTCAACGCCAGCAGCGTCCCAGACACCGCGAACAGCACCATGCACATCAGCGCCAACCGCTCCGCGCTTTCCTGGCCCCGCCGGGCTTCCCGCAGGCTGCCGCGCAGCCAGGTGTTCTCATCCTGCAGTTCGGCATATGCTGGATCATCCAATACCTTGATCACTGTAATCGCCTCCTCCTAACAACCTTCTGCCCGCCAGCTGCTCCAGCAACCAGATATCATCCAGCCGATATCTCCCCGGATGAACTTTTCGGTTTCGAAGCGTCCCCAACGGCATTCCGATTTTCTTTGCCAACCCTTCGTCGGTCAGGTTGTTTCGAACTTTTGCTTCATTGATGAGGATTTTCACCTCGTCCTCGCGCTGCTGATATGCGCTCTTTTTCATTGCGTGCTCCCTCCTTCCTACTATAGTTCCTGCATGGATACCGCCTGTCACGCTCAAGACACCAACAGCCGTGACGGCAGGTCCGGCAGGTCATCTCAAAAGCTCTGTCAGCGACAACTGCTCATAGTCAGGTACTTTTACAAAATCCGCCGGGAGCTGAATACCGAACTGCTCACATTCCAGTTTAAATGCCTCCGCAATTTTGTACGCCGGTGATCCCTGCTTGCGCATGATCCGCTCTGTCACCCGGCCCAGCTCTGCCACGCTGGAGGCAATCTGGGGATTGAGGGGACAGGGAAGCTTTCCGGATTCCATTTCATGGAAACGATTAATATACCGCGCCGTGAACTCTGTCCCCTTCTGTCCGGTCATCTTGTGGGCGATAAACTCGCAGCCTTTCTTTGTGACCAGGAAACATGGAAGCGTCTTGTTCTGCTCTGTTACATAGGTAGTTTCTTTGAAAAAATCGGAGAATCCAATTTTGGCTTCTCCTAGCTGAGAAATATAATTGCGGATATCACGCAACAATTTCCCATGGTCTTTGCCGCACCACTCTGCGGCCTCAATCGATGTGATGGTTGTTCTTGTTAAATCGTTCACTAAATCACTCCTTTTCTGTATTGATGTTTTCCTCCCCCTGCCCTATAATGTACTTACAGGCGTTGCAGCGCCGAGTACGAAAGAAAGGATGGGGTTTAATGCCCGAAATAGATTTGTCATGGGCAATTACAGCTGTAATTGCTATTGTTGCATTTCTTTCACCTATCGCCGTTGCTCTTATCAATAATTTTCATACCGCTAAAATGAAGCGACTAGAATTTGAGCACGTAGAAAAATTAAAACAAATGGAGCAGCTTCAACAGCTTACAGAAAAGCAGTTTGAAATTTATTACACCGATAAGAAATCTGCTTTTTCTGATTTTTGTCAATCTGCTGGTGTGTTTTCCATGGGTAAACAAAGCAACCATGATTATGAAGCTCTGCATTCAGCGCTTAACAGAGCTATGCTTTTTTGTAATTCAAATAATCAAACTGATTTACGCAATTTCCTTGCTTATGTAAATCAAGACGTTTTTGGTCATGGTTACTCTCTTTCTGAACGAGAATCCTACAGTGCCCGTCTTACAGATATAATTCTCTCGCTAAATGCTGAATTGGAATCAACCAAGCCTTTCATGTATTGAAAATAACGTAAATAGGACTACAATAAATAGAACCCAAACAGGATAAATTCGGTTATTGGGTTCTATTTTTTTCATCGCTTTAATGCAAAGAAAACCAATAAACCAAACCACCATGACTATTCCTACTTTTAAAATGATTCTTCACCCTCCTTTTTCCATTGACACCTCTGCCCGACAGTGGTATATTGGCTTTATCGAACAAATGTTTGTTTATTCCAGAAGTTTTTCAATTGGAACGCCAAAGTAATCTGCTACTTTCTGGACCTTACGAATTCCTGGCTCATTTTCGTTCCACTTACAAATACTGCTCCTTGGAAACTTCAGTACACGTTCTAGTTGCGAAATAGAAATTCTTTTATTTTCGCAGAGAGCCTTTACGTTATCGTACAACAAAATCATCACCTCCTTATTGTTGCGCAAAATTTTGAGATATCATATTGACAAATTGCGTAAAATATTCTAAAATCAGAAGTACCACCAACTAATATAGAATATAGCATTTAATTTGATATATCGCAAAATCTTGCGCAACTCATATTTTCATTATACACAAGATTTTGCGTATATCAAGTATTAATTGCGCAAAATTTTGAGGTATAATATGGGACTATACGAAAACATAAGAGATATTGCGAAAATTAACGGCTACTCAGTCAACCGCCTAGAACAAGAACTTGGATTTGCGAGAAGTTCAATCAACAAATTTAATAAAAACACCCCCAGTGTCGAAAAGCTTCAGCAGATAGCAAATAAACTTAATGTAACAGTTGATGATTTAATGAAGGAGAGAGGACTTACTACATGCCAAGAATGTGGTTTGATGTACGACTCATCTCACCCAGACGATATTAAGACGCATTATAAGCAGCATTCCGCATGGTTGAAAGCAGTAGAAAAATTCGGAGAATTATATTGTTATTATCCAGAACGCGAAAAAATCAAAGCAGAAAACAGAAATATTTCTCATAATGTCTCCCTGCCTATAAACAAACGAATGGAAGCGCAAATCAAGGTATTGCACTGCCTCTTCTCAAGAAGTGTAGAATCTAATAGATATGATTTAAGACACGTGCCTTTTGACACCTATGTTGCTATGATGTTAGGAAATAAATCTTACCGAAAGAACCTTGAAGATGACCTATTTCAAGCTTTATCAAATAAATACGGAACCATGCCAGGAATAAGCAACGGCACCGTATACAATATTCCCGAATCAAAAATATCTACGATCACCAAAAAGGATGAACGTGACATTAAAAAAGATTTAGAATCTCTAAGGGAAAAACTCGCAAGCAAAGAATTGGGGCCAGCTGCATTTGATGGTGAAGATATTCCTGAAGATGATACCGATCTTTTTCTAGGGCAAGTTGAATTGATGTTACGCCGTTTAAAAGCAAAAAACAAGGAGAAGTACACCCCAGACAAGTATAAAAAGTAGGTGAGCCGATTGACAAGAGATATAAAACGTATTGTCGCTTACTATCAACGAAAATATAAAACTTCTAATCCATTTCAGATTGCTGAGGCTTTAGGTATAGAGATTCAGATAGGTGATATCGGCTCCCGTTATGGTTGTTATATGTATCTTAAACGGAGTAAGTGCATTTGGCTTAATGAAAACCTGGAACCTCATGAATTAGAATTTGTGATGGCGCATGAATTAGGCCATGCAATCATGCATCCCCGACAAAATTGTTACTTCATTAAGCACAAAACTCTTCTCCTAAATTCTAAAATTGAAAAAGAGGCCAATAAATTTGCTGCAGAGCTTTTAATATCTGACAGTGACGTGCAGGAATATGTCGTAGAGCGACAATATTCGATTTGTGCATTGGCTAGATTATGGGGGTATCATAAAGAATTAATAGAGCTGAAACTAAAATAACTTATATTTTCGTAAAATAAAAAGCCCCAGGAGCTACTAACTCCCAGAGCTTTTCACATAGATTCTCTTGCTGGACGTGCCAGAAGATATAATCTACCAACCAATAGAATTATATCATTCCTGGTACGCCTTGGCAAGGGCGTATTTTTTGTACCCAAAATTCCAAAAGTAGGAGGAATGATACCATGGCAACCCCCAAGAAACTCCCATCCGGCTCCTGGCGAATCCAGGTATTCGACCACGTAGACGTAGATGGCAAAAAGCATTACAAGTCCTTCACCGCTCCCACCAGACGCGAGGCCCAGTTCATAGCCTCAGAGTGGGCTGCAGGCAAGGCCGCACAGGCCCCGGAGAACCTTACCCTTTACGGGGCCGTCACACGCTATATTGACGCCAAACGTGGCGTCCTGTCCCCCAGCACAGTCTTGGGTTATGAAAAAATGCAGCGGAATTATTTCAAAGAGATTGGAACGACTAAATTGAAAGACCTAAATAATACTTCCTTGCAGATATGGATCAGCGATCTTTCAAAGGATCATAGTCCCAAAACTGTTCGAAATATTCACGGCCTTCTGGCCTCTTCCTTGGAAATGTTTTCACCTGATTTTCGTTTAAAGACCACCCTTCCGGCAAAGAAGAAACCTGAGCTCTATTGCCCATCAGACAATGATGTCAAAAAGCTGCTGGAATCCATTGCTGGAACAGAACTTGAAATAGCTGTATTACTCGCTGCATTTGGTCCTTTGAGGCGCGGCGAGATATGCGCGCTCACGGCGCAGGATGTGCATGGGAACTTAATCGACATCAATAAGAGTATGGTGATGGGTCCTGACCGGCTCTGGTACACCCGACAGCCCAAAACATTCAGCAGCTACCGCACGGTGGAATTTCCGGATTTTGTGATCAACAAACTTTCCGGCATTGAAGGGCGTATTATCAAATCCACGCCAGATCAAATCAGCAACAAATTCAAAAAGGCCGTCCTACGCGCCGGTCTCCCCCACTTTCGCTTCCATGATCTTCGCCATTATGCAGCCAGTATCATGCATGCCATTGGCGTACCGGACTTATATATTCTTAAACGGGGTGGATGGGCAAGCGACAATGTAATGAAAACCGTATATCGAAACGTAATTGACATGGAAGCAGACAAGCAGAACAAGAAGATATTGAAACACTTCAAAAAAGTATCACACGAAATATCACACGAGGCCCGGAAAGCCTAGTAAATACAAGAAAAACAGGTGGGTTCGATTCCCCTCAGCTCCACGCGAACATGCCCGGAATTCTTGCGATAGCAAGGGTTCCGGGCATGTTCTTTGTATTACAAATTGAAATGCCATCACAAGCTTGAATTTCATTCCAATCCATGCTATATTATAAACATAAAAGGAACAACCGCCCACAGGGGGTTGGCCGATATGAACTGATAGAAACTCCACCCTTTCGACTCGCCAAGTTTACAAGGGTGGTTTTTCTACGCCTTTATCAGGACTTTAAAGAAAAACGCTACTTACGATTATTAAAAATAAAGGTAAGCAATGCAATGATTAACAGTCCAAAAGCCATAAGGCCTTGAAAACTGAAATACATCTGCACCACCTCCCATCCTATGTACGATATGGGAGGCCAACGCCCTTGCAGTGACACGATTGTTCCATAGACCTATGATAACACAGGGCATTTGTTTCGGCAATGGTCGATTAAATTGAGTAATATCACACTCAAACATAATTATTTTCTATTATATAAACACTTCTATCACGCTTAACACGCTTGTGAATACAAATATATCAAAAAATAGTACACTAGCTTATTTCCCATCACCCACGCCCCCCATGCCATCCCAACGCCCCCTTCCATACAAAAAAGCACCCTAACTCATGATAATTAGAGTGCAATCAATAAATCTTATTCATTCACATTCGCCAAATCCATGCTGCTAAAATCAATTTTAAAATCCAGATAAATACCTACAGGTACACTGTCAACAAAGTGGTAGAGCGCTGGTATTGACTCATGTTCCAGATCATAAACCACAATCGTCTTTCTCTCAATATCAACCATCCAATATAAGCGTACGCCCGATTCTTTATATAAAGCTAGTTTGATATAATAGTCCATCTCGCGGCTCCCAGGTGAGACAACTTCAATCACCCAATCAGGCGCACCATGGCAGCCTTTTTCATCTAACTTATCCTGATCGCACACCACAAAAATATCCGGTTCCAAGTACCTCTTATCGTCTGCATTTAAATATACAGCAAAAGGTGAAACATTTACTTCACAGGTCCCGCTATTCTGATCAATGTAGTCCGCAATCTTCCGGCTCAATGATAGCACGATTCGTTGGTGTGTCCTTGTCGGTGGCGCCATATAAAAAATCTGTCCATCAATCAGCTCTGCACGTTCTCCGTCTGCCAAAGCGTATATATCTTCTATCGTATAGGTTTTCTGTTTCGGTAATGGCATAAACTCACCTCCTGACTATTACTCCCTCCACCATAGTCTATCTGTATATAGTATAACCCATCCATCAACAATTTTCCAGTATCAAGTAACAAGTATCATCCCCGACAATAAAAATAAAGAACTCCCCTCACAACCGCGATTGTCAACACAATCAAGCCCGCCAATATCCACCAGCCATATTTAACATTTTTATCCTCATTCGGGCAATAAAACTCCCTTCCGTCCCTTGGATTATAAGATATTTTAACGGAATCTCCCAGATTTCCCGCTTTCAAACATGCGATTGGCATTCTGGCGTCAATTCCCTGATAGTCCTTATCTTTCGCATGATATCGGTATATTGTATGGAAGGTAAACGTAAATGACGGCCAACAGCTTATCCTTAATCCCCGACGTTTTAATTTTATACCATTAAAAAATCCGCTGCGTTTCGTATGGTCAATTTTTCCGCTTGTTATTGCAGTGCACCTTTCCTTAATCCCCTTTTCAGCCTTTCTCTGGCAGACGCTAAGGTATATGGCGATCCCAAGAACTATGAAGCTCAATATATCACCTCCAAATCCGAAAACTGCGAATCCATCTGCCCATAACCGGCTTCCCCCAGCCCTCCAACCAACTGTCTGCCGGAATACCGCAGCGTATAATACCGGTACAAAATCTGTCCGGAAACATTGTGAACCGCGCACTGCACATGCAAAATCCCGTTGGCCCGGATAAAATACGAATATTCAATGTCCACCGTATCCGTCTGTGTCAGCTCCTGCTCGATGCCGCCCTTCCGTTCCGCCGCACCTGCGAACTCCAGGAATGCGGATTCCGGCATCCGGGCCGCCCCGAATTCCTTGTATGTCTTACCGTCAAAATACAGATATGTGTCCTTCCAGGTGTGCATGATCAGGCTGTCGACCTCCGGGTCGTACAGGCCGTCGTAAGCTTCCACGTCCAGCGTGATATCCCCGTGTTCGTCCATGCGCACATACCCGTACCGGTTTGATAAAATGCAGCTGATCCCGTTGGCCCGCAAGGCCAGAATCGTATAATTTTTGCCGGTTCCCATCATACGGTACGCGTTCAAAACCACATGGGTTTCCTGCCCCAGGTCCAGCAGTTCAATGATACAGCCGTCCATCCAATCATCATTTTGGTGGACCAGTTTACAGAAACTTCCATCGCTGCTGCAATACCAGGTGGTGTACCGCTCCCTGTCTCCACAGTACGTTCCGATCAGCTCTGCCGCGCCGTCGTGGTTCATATCCACATAGGTATAAGTTTCAAACTGGTGCCCTGCGGCAGCTTCCATGATGGATAAAAGCTCCTCACTGCTCAACGCCCTCCCCTGTTGAAATCCGCCGCCGTCCATCTCTCCCCCTGTTTCCTGCGCGCCGGCAATCGCCTGGGAAACGGCCGGCGTATCCGCCTCCCAGCGCCTCTGCCCCTCTGGAGATAAAGCCGCCATAAACAATGTTGTGATGATTACAATCAGTCTTTTTGATCCCATACCTCCGCCCCCCGATCCCGCAAACGCCCGCTCTTTTCTTACAATGATAACCGCATTTGATAGTTCCCGCAATCTATTTCCCGCAAAAAACGCCGCTGCGCCGGAGATCCTGAGATCCACCTGCGCAGCGGCGCCGTTCAACCGCGTTTATATCCTCAGCACGATTCCAGCACATGGTTCACGCACACCATCTGCTCCCTGGCCGCGCCTATACTCTCCTCAATCATCTCATCCGTCAGCATATCCCCCTTCTGGACCAGTTCCATCACCAGCCCCAGGTTGATTCCCGTCACCAGGAACAGCGGATATTTCCCGATCAGACCGCTGACCGCCTGGGTTACGCTGCCGCCCAGCACGTCGGTCAGGACCAGCACCCGCTCCCCGCTGTCAAACGACTGTAGCAGGCGCTCCAGTTCCTCCGCCACCTCCTTCTGCTCCTCCACATAGGCGTTTACCGTGTGGATATGGTCCATGCCGGACAGCAGCCCGATGGCGCTTTTGTAGCCCTCCGCAAGATACCCGTGTGTGGCGATTACATACCGCATAGTTTCCGTTCTCCAATCTTAAATATTTTTATTAACCAAAAATGCCCAGAACGCCTCCGATAATTCCCACCACCATCACAGCCACGATCAGGGTCTGCGCTTTAAAATTCTTCCGTCTCATCAGATACGAGCACAGCAGCGTCGCGCCCAGAGGCAGCATGTTGTGGAGGATCTGATCCAGAATCTCCTGGAGTTTGATCACGGAATCTCCGTAGGTCAGACTCAGCGGCGTGGTCAGGTACACGTACGAGGCCGTCAGCGCTCCGATCACCGTCAGACCCACGATATAAGCCACATCCGTCACCTTCTTCAACAGGCCGGACTCGATGACCATGTCGATAAAATTGCTGCCCAGCTTGTAACCCCTGGTCACGCCCCAGTAGCGGACAATGTAGTGGGGAATGTTAAAAATCAGGAAATACAGCAGCAGGCCCAGGGGATTTCCCGCCGCGCACATGGCCGCGCCCACGCTGACCGCGATGATGCGAAAGCCACTGGTAAAAAACAAGGTGTCTCCGATCACGGACATGGGGCCCATGAGGCCCGCCTTGACAGCCGACACGATGGTGCCCATTTGATTGCCGGACTGGGCGTTCTGCTCCTCTAAAGCGGACACGATGCCGATGATGCAGGGCTCAATCTGAGGGGTTGCATTGTAAAACTCCACATGGCGCTGCAGTGCGCCCGACATTCCCTCCCGGTCGTCCTTGTAAACCTTTTTCAGCACCGGAGTCAGGGAATAGATATAGCCCAGGTTGTGCATCCGCTCGCTGTTGTAGGAACACTCGATCAAAAAACTCCGCCAGAAAACCTTTTTGAGATCTTTCAGATTGACTTTCTTATCCATGGTATCACTCATTTGCCGTTTCCTCCTGTGATGTGTACATCTTAAACAGCGCCATGCAGAGCGCTACAACGGTGATGGCCATAATGTCCAGCCCCAGATACGCGGACACCACGAATCCCACAAAGTAAAGCGGTATGAAGCGTTTGTCCCACATGATGTTGAGCAGCATGCCGAAGCCCACAGCCGGCAGCAGATCCGAGGCGATGCTCATACCCTTCATGATATTTTCCGGAATCGCATTGATTAGGCTGCTGATGGCGTCGGCTCCCAGAAGAATGGTCAGGAACACCACCAGGCCCATGAACAGGCACTTTAAGATCCCGTAAATCAGATGAAAACGGTTGATCTTGTCGATCTCCCCCGCAGCCGCCCACTTATCGCAGACATGCATCACATAGCTGCCGATGGTGTTAAAGGTGGTGCCCACATAGGCCCCCAGAATTCCAGCGGGCAGCGCGATGGTGATCGCCACCTCAAAACCGTGTCCGGTGGCGATGGCGAAATACGTTCCCACAATGGAACCCACGGTCACATCGGCCGGAACGGTTCCCGCATAGTACAAAAGTCCCATCCATGCCAATTCCATGGTACCCGCCACCACCAGGCCGGTGTGGAAATCCCCCATGACCAGCCCGGTCAGGGATCCCATGATAATCGGACGGTCCAGCATGGAACCCCCCAGGAATTTACCGTCGCAGTACCCCAAAAAGCAGACAAGTCCTAATAATAACGCTGTTGTCATTTGTTCCCCCTCCATATTCTATTTTAAGTATTTTGTAATCGGTATCCTGCGGTCATCGGGCGTCACATAGGACTCCACGCTCACGCCCCGGTCCAGGATTTTCTTAAAATTGTCGAAATCCTCAGGTGCAAAGGCCAGGGTCGGGCTGACCATTTTTCTCCCCTCGCCAGTTTTCATCAGCCCGGCGTTCAAGTGGGTGATCCCCTTCACCCCCTCCACCACCTGCAGCGCGTCCGCGGTTCCCTCCACCAACAGCAGGATCCTGCGCTTTTCTGCCTCAGGGCTGTTCAGATACCCGACGGCCTCCGCCACCGAAATGATCCTCACCTTGCAGCCATGGGGGGCGGTCATCTTCATCAGGCTGATGCGCAGGGCGTCCTTTAAAACCGGATCGTTGGCCACAATAATCTCATTGACATTGAGCTTCAGCGGCCACATGGCTGCAGTTTGGTAATGAAGCAGCCGGTAATCAATCCGAAACATCACGATCATACATTACTCCTCTCCCAGCGCGCGAATGGATCAAGGCTCCCCGGCGCTGTCGCAAATATATCCATAAATGTATAACATCTCGGCCAGCGGTATCTCAACATTGTAGTGGGCGCACAGGCTGGCGAAGCTCTCCTCAAACAGACGCACAAACCGCCTCTGATCCCCGGTAAGCGCAGGTGGATTTTCCGGGCGTTCAATCACGGTTTTGGTGACCAGACGCTCCACCAGGCAGCTGATATGAATGTACATCCCCACCATATTGGTATTGGACAGCCGCAGCTCCATCAGGTTTTCCAGCCGTTTCAGGGCATCCTCAATAAAGTTCAGCAGCTTGTCCGCGTTGAGGATGGTCAGGTAATTCATGACGTTTTCCAGGCTGAAATTTTTGAGCAGGCACTGGTTGAACTGTTCCAGCTCCTCCGCCGTAAAATATGGTGAGAAAATCCGGTTCACCTGCTCGATATCCTTGAAGGCAATGATCTTTTCCAGGGGCACAAAAGCCGTGCCGCAGAGCTTCAACGGCAGAGTTCCCGACACAAACAGCACATTGTACCGCTCAAACACCTCGTCCTCATCCAGATTTTTTGCCAGACGGCTGTAGTCGTAGGGAATAAAGCTAATATCCACCATCCTCGGCAGGCTGGTCCGAAACAGCTGTACCACCCTTGACGCCGCCGTTTCCCCCGTCTCTGTGGTGATGAGGATCGCCGCCTTTTTCTTTCCTCCTGAGAAAATGCGGTAGGTGCAGACCGTCTTTTCGCAGGTCTCCGCCAGAATCTGTTCCATGGGAAGCTTGCGCCTTATGCTGCTGCCGATGGAAATCGCCACCCCGGTGGACACGTTGTTGATGACCCCGATCTTGATGTTGGGGATATCCGCCATCTGCCCCCCCATCTCCTCCAATGACCCCATGTCCACCAACAGGATCACATCCCGGTTCAGGCTGTTTTTTAAGATGTACTGCTTCAGGGTTCGGGCCGTCTCCTCCACGGAAATATCCAACGGCATGTCGATGGCGTCAAAGAGCTGCTCTCCCAACAGCTTGTTGGCCGCATCCGCGATGGAGCGGGCCGTACAGCAGCCGTGCGCCATCACCACCCCAATGCACTTCTGCCCAGTGGGATTCCGGTTGTAGAATGCAATATTAAGAGCCAAAAACACCGTATTCATCCCGTCCATGGTCATGTCAAGCTTCTGGCAGATCCGGCTCATCATCCAGTGCGCCGCCATGTATTCCGTCTCGCAGTTCTGCCGGACCAGGGAGGACAAAACTTCCAGATCTCCCTGATTTTTCAGTTTCCACAGCCGCACCGGCGAGCGCATTTGAATCTGGGCATACAGCAGCCGGGACGCCACAAAGGCGCAGTTGGCGGGCAGATGGATTTCATATTTGCCGCTCGCTTCGTCCAGAACGCGCTCCAGTGTCCTCTCTATAGAGCGCACCTTGGCGTTGCTGTATTTCTTCTCAAAAATAATGTATTCGTAGTAGAGTTCCAGGCTCTCCCTGCACTCCTTCATAAAGCCTTGAAGCGTCATTTTACCGTGCCCATATTGCTGGCACAGGTTGAGAATCCGGTCAAAAAAGCTTAAAATCCGGTCGGAATCGGCCCTGGTGTTAAAGGTGGCCGTATCGATCATCACCTTCTCCTCCAACTCCCGGTCCTCCTCCGGCTCCTCTGCAGCCGCCAGATTCTCCGGCAGGTGGTACAGCAGAACATTCAGGGACTTTTTTCCCTGGGGAGCGGCCAGATACGCGTTGGCGCAGCTGGTCTTGATGCAGTTGTAAAGCTCGGCTATGTTATGGTCGTAGCTGTGGTGGATCAGCGTGTTGAATACCTGGTTGGAGATAAAAATCTTCCGGCCGATCTCTGCCGCCTCCCGGCGGTAAAATGAGATCACCAGGGTTTCCTTGTCCTCCATGGGACGCTCCTCCAGACAAGGGAGGCGGCAGATGATCGGGATGTGCTGGAGGACCGCGCTCCCCACCGCTTCCATGGGCTGGCGGCAGGTGAGAAAGATCAGCCGCGACGTGGAGTTTGACGCCCGCTCCCCACTTCCCCAGGGGTAAAAGGTCCCGGTCTTTATGTAGTCCAGCAGACGGGTCCAGCACTGGGACGACAGATTCTCCACATGGTCGATCACCAGATAGCCGCCCGCAGCCTTCTTCAGCAGGCCGCCGCGGCCTTCCCGGCCGGCCTCCCCGAACAGCTTGC
Organism: Enterocloster lavalensis; assembly: GCF_046603895.1. Taxonomy (NCBI): domain Bacteria; kingdom Bacillati; phylum Bacillota; class Clostridia; order Lachnospirales; family Lachnospiraceae; genus Enterocloster; species Enterocloster lavalensis. The sequence goes on along the minus strand of NZ_CP176637.1, from coordinate 5,072,903 downwards.
GCACATCGTAATCACCGTCTCCCGGATGGCTGCCCGCTCCAAACCGGATCAGGCACGCCGTTTCCGGGATCAGGCGCTCGCTCCTGGCGTAATCGTAAATCAGAGAGGCGAAAAAGCTTTTTCCCACGCCGTGTTCCCCCCAGATCAAAATGGGAAGCCCTTTGGGCGGATACTGTACCGCTGACTGGCACTGCATCACGCAATGGCTAAGAGAGGTGTCGTTTCCAATAGCCCGGATAAAGCTTTTGCGGGTCAGCAACGACTTCTCCGCCAGCTCCGTTAACTCCTCCGGATCGTAAAAGGAATTGCCCGTCAGACTGACCTTGAAGCTCTCCTCCACAATCCTGCGGTTGAGGAAATAAACCGGACGCGTATTAATTTTAATCAGCTCCTGATCCCGCACAAATTCATTCAGATACTGCGAGGCAAGGGAGCGGGATATGTTCAGGCTGCCGCTGATGTAGGCGGAATCGCAGACCAGGGCCTGAGTCTGACAAAAATCCTCCGTGCACCGGGCTACCAGCCCGTAAATCTCCTGTTTTGTACTGCCGGGTAGGTTCATAGCATCTCTCCTTTACGTTTGATTTCTTTACCAGTATACTACACGCGGTAAAGTTTGTTCCCACCCGTTTTGCCCTATTGATTTCCAATTTTATCCATAATATCTGCAGCAGCCTCCTGGTCCAGCAGCACGGTGAGATCCCGGTGGAGCTGCAGCACGGAGGCGGGAAACTCCAGGGATACCGGATCGTACAGAACCCTGCGCACGATATCCGCCTTTTCGCTGCCTGTGGCGATCAGAATTGCGTGACGGGCGTCCAATACAGTCTTTGGTCCAAAGGAGACATAGTATTCCGGCAGCAGCGACTCGTCTGTCAAATGATACTCGTCCAAACAGCTTCGCACCATCTTCATGGTTCCCGGGGTCGTATCCGCCCTTACTTTCCTGGCCCCCTGATTCCAGTAAGGAACTGTGCCCGGCAGATTTCCGCAAATGTGTCCGTCCGGCCCAAGACCCATGATGATCATGTCCAGCCCTCCCGCCTGGGCGATCATACGGTCGATATCTCCATAATTTTCCTCCGTAATATCGTGGATCCGGTCGTCCTTCACTCCGGCAGGAACAAAATACTTCCAATCCAGATTTTCTCTCACAATACCCGCGTTCGGATTTTTAACCGGCCAGAGCTTCGGCTCCTCTCCCCTGGCCGTGGTCCGGTAGATCTCCTTCTTATCTCCACGGATGAAAATATCGTCAAACACATAGTAATGAACATTGTCAAAATAATTTCTACCCCGCACGGATTCTGCTAGAATTTCATAGCCCCGGATGGGTGTGATACCGGCCGTGATAGACAGATTGACTCTGGCTTTGCCGGAATACATGTGTTTGAGAATCATCTGCGCCATAACCTGACTAAAATCTTCCTTGTCTCTGGTAATATAGACTTTCATTTTCTCCATTCCCCCGTTCTTAATTGTATTTATGTGCTCATCTTACCATATTTTTTCACAAAAGAAGAATGTGTCGGAATAATCGGCACATTCTCCCTAAAATCCAAGCTGACACCTGAATCCACAGCCCTTTCCGGCCCAGTGTCGAGGCCTTTCAACACTGGCCGGCACGCTGCCCTGTCAATCACACGCGGTCCTTACACCCGCTCCCCAAAACTTCCATACACATTCCCGCCCACCAGCGCATTGTACAGCTTATGCTTGCGCTCCAAAAGCTTCAATGTGTGCTCCGCGTTTTCCGGGACCGGCTCAAAGAGGCGGGGCCTGTCGGACACCATGTTGTGATACGCCTCCTCCACGCTGCCGTAGGCCCCCAGGGTCACCGCCGCGATCATGGCGGCTCCCAGGGACGAGGCCTCGCTGTTTTTGTAGCGGGCCACCTTCTTGTTGTAGATATCGGCCTGTATCTGACAGAACAGATCCGAACGGACCATGCCTCCGGCCACGCTCACCGTGCTGATCTTCCCGGAAGTGATCTCGATCAGGCTCACATTATCGTTGATCTCAATGGCAATTCCCTCCATGATGGCCCGGATCATATCGCCCCGCTTGGTGCCCAAAGAGAGGTTGAAAAATATCCCCTTGGCCCCAGGATTCCAGAAGGGCGCGGCGCTCCCCTCAAAATGTGGAAGCAGCATGACGCCGTTGGACCCTACCCGGGACTGCTCCGCCTCCCGGTTCATCCGCTCGTAGGCGGCCGGATCGTCGTCCAGGTCCGGGCAGAGCTGCTCCTTCATCCACCGGTAGGTGGAGCCCGTGTTGAAGATTCCGGCCTCCATAATCCACTGCCCCGCAATGGCCGAGGCCTGGCACAGCACCCTGGCGCTGCGCTCAAAGGCCGGGCGGTCCACCGCACAGATCACAAAGGAACCCGTTCCGGTGTTAGCCTCCGCCACGCCGGGTCTCACCACGCCCAGGGCCACGGCCGCGTTCTGCTGGTCGCCCCCGGCGATGATCACCGGAAGCCCTGCGGGAAGCCCGGTCAACTCCGCCAGCTCCCTTGTCAGGGAACCGGCCGCGGTTCCGGGCGCAACCAGCCGGGGCAGGCGGTCCGCCCCGATTCCGGCCTCCCCCAGCAGCTCCCGGTCCCAGGTAAAGGTCTTGATGTCCATGAGCATGGTGCGGCAGGCCTGGGAGTGGTCCGTCACATATTCCCCGGTGAGGAAATGGACCACCAGGTCCTGAACGCCTATGAATTTGTCCGCTGCGTCGTAGATTTCCCTCTGATTCTCCCGCAGCCAAAGAATTTTCGGAAGCACAAAATACGGGTTGATTCTGAGTCCGGTCCTGCGGTAGAGGCCCTGCAGCGTGTATTTTTCAATCAGCGCTTCGCACTGTTTTACCGTTCGTTTGTCCTGCCACATGATGGCGCTACGCAGCGGTTTTCCGTCCTTCCCCATGGGAATCAGCGAGGACCGCTGGGACGTCACCGTGATTGCCTGCGGCTCATCCGCTCCGGCTTTCAAATACCCGGAAATCCCTTTCAGGCACATGACCGCCGCATCCAGCCACGACTGGGGCTCCTGCTCCACATACCCCGGCTGGGGAAAGTCCGAATGGTATTCAAAATAGGACGTTCCCCTCCTGCTGCCATCCAGGCCGTAAATCACGGCCCTCATGCCGGACGTGCCGATATCCAACGCAATCAAACTCATTTCCATCCCTCTTTTCCAAGTCGATCTGTTTTCTTATAAAAGTCCAGGCAGCACGCCGGTGAACATGCTTAACACCACCAGAATCACCAGAGCCGTCAGACCCGCGATGGTGCCGCCCACGGTCCACACCTTGATGGTGCCCGGAACGTCGAATTTGCTGAACCGGTTGATCACCCAGAAGCCGGAGTCGTTGGGCAGCGACAGGCCGATGCCGCCGGCGCAGATAGCCAGGGATACCAGAATCGGCGACACGGTGGCCATTCCCGCCAAAATTGGGGCAAAAATCGCCGATGTGGTCACCAGCGCCACCGTGGTGGAGCCCTGGGCCGCCCGCAGTACCTGGCTGATCACAAATGCGGCCACGATCATGGCGATGCCCGCGCCCTCCGTCATACCGGCCATTCCGCCCACTAGCTTCTCCCCGATTCCCGTGAGGTTGATGATCGCGCCGAAAGCTCCGCCAGCGCCTGTGATCGCCAGAATGATGCCCGACTGGGTGGCCGCTTCCGTGACAACGTCGTTAAAAGAGTCCTTGACATACCTGCGCAGGGAGAAAAACGCCGCAAGCAGGCCGATCAGCAGTGCAATGTTTTTGTTTCCGATAAAGCTGAAGAATATGTAAGCCGACGTACCCGGCTCCAGCAGCATGGAAGCGATGGTGCCGATCAGGATGATGATAATGGGCAGAAAGATCAGGAAAATGCCCAGGGCGCCGGAGGGAAGGTCCGCGGATTCCTGGATTTCTTCCTCCTCGATGTCATCAAACGCGTTGGCGAAATCGTCGGCATACTCCGCTTTTCCGCCCAGATATTTCCCGTACAGCACGCCGCCCACCAGGGAAGCCGGAAGGCTGACCACGATGCTGTAGAGCAGGAACCATCCGATGTTGACTCCCATGGTCCCGGCTACGGCAATGGGGCCGGGCGTCGGAATCACCATGGCGTGGGTCACGATCAGGCCCACGGACAGGGCGGTCACCAGGGAAACGAAGGGAATCTTGCCCTTTCTGGAAAGGGATTTGACCAGGTTCACCAGAATGACGAAGGCCGCGTCAAAGAACACAGGGATCGACACGATGTAGCCCGTCAGGTTCACGGCCACCCCGGCCCGCTTCTGGCCGGTCAGCTTCAGCATGGCGGCCGCAATCTGGCTGGTACAGCCGGATATATGCAGGAGATGCCCCAGGCCCACGCCCAGGATAATCAGGATTCCGATGCCCTGCATGGTGCTGCCGAACCCCGCCGCCAGGCCGTCCGCCACCTGGGTGAGCGGCAGCCCGGCCAGTATTCCCATGATCAGTCCGCCGATCAGCAGGGACAAAAACGGATGCAGGTTAAACTTGATAATGGATACCAGTACAAACACCAGCGACACTGCAAATACAATTAATAATAGACCTAACCCCATTGTTTTTCCTCCTCCATAGTTTCGTAACAGTTCCGATATCCGTTGGGAACGTTCTGCGCTACTCTCTGAAAAAGCTTATGTATTTCTTGACAATTTCCTTCACATAGCCAACCTGACGTAAAGACAGCTCCGAAAAATGGGGGGCCGCGCTCTCAAGGTACAGTTTGGTCTGGTCCACCGCGTAGACTGAAATCTCCGTGTTGACATTGATCTTGGCGATTCCATGGCGGATGCACTCCAGAATGTCCCGCTCCGGGATGCCGGAACCGCCGTGGAGCACCAGGGGCATATTCAGTTTCTCATTGATGGCGTTTAGAATGTCGATCCGGATGTTGGGTTTTCCCTTGTACAATCCGTGCACGGTTCCCACGGACACCGCCAGGGCGTCCACTCCCGTGCCGTCCACAAACTGTTTCGCCGCCTCCGGGTCCGTGTATGCCTCCACATCCTCGGCGGAACCCTCGTGGGACCGCTCGCCCGCGGCCAGGCTTCCCAGCTCCGCCTCCACCGAAGCCCCGCAGGCGTGGGCCACCCGGCACACATCCAGGGTGTTTCGCAGATTCTCCTCAAACGGCAGGGCCGAGCCGTCGTACATCACGGAACCGAAACCGGCCTTTAAGGCCCGGTACACCACGTTCTGATCCTTGCAGTGGTCCAGGTGGAGGCAGACCGGAATGGATACCTCCTCCGACAGGCTCTTCGCCATGGCCGCCGCCGTCTCCACCGACATATTTGGCAGATACTTTGCTCCAAAGGCCAGGATCACAGGGGTATTAGTCTCAGCTCCGGCCTCCACAATCCCCTTAAAGGTCTCGAAATTGTATCCGTTAAAGGAACCCACCGCGTAGTAGTTTTTATACGCCTCATCCAAAATACATTTTAAATTTACCAGCATGTTTCATCCCTCCCGAATCTACTGTCTCACAGAAGCAAGCCACGCCTTAAATCCCTCGTCCTGAAGCACCTGGCGGTTGACGATGAACCGGCTGTCCCCCTCCTCCAGGAATTTTGCCACGTCCTCCATCAGCAGGAAGGGAGAGTTCGACAGGGCGTCCGCGGTGGTTCCCGCAATGTGGGTGGTCAGCGTCACGTTGTCCAGGGTCATAAACGGACTGTCCGCCGGAAGAGGCTCCGTGTAAAACACATCCAGGGCCGCGCCCATGATCTTCTTGTCCCCAAGGGCTTTCGCCAGCGCATCCTGGTCCACCAGCCCCGCGCGCCCCGTGTTGATAAAGTAGGCGGTGGGTTTCATCAGACCGATCTCATGCTCGCCGATCATCCCCTTGTTCTCGGATGTGAGGCGGGCGTGGACGGATACGAAATCGCTGTTCTTTAACAGCTCCTCCAGCTCCACCTTCTCGGCTCCCAGTTCTTTGATGGCCTCCTTTGGGGTGTACGGATCGTATACCACCACCTTCACGTCGAAGCCCGAAAGCTTCTTCGCCACCAGCCGTCCGATGTGGCCGAAGCCCACCAGCCCAACGGTTCTGCCGTGCAGCTCCGGGACCACATCGCTGTTGGTAAACGTCTTTCTCCACTCCCCGTTCCTGATTGCAAAATGGGCGCGGGCGATATTTCTGCACTCCGCCAGCATCATCCCCACCGCGAAGTCGGAAACCGCGTGGGCGTTGCGCCCCTGCACGTTGAACACCAGGATACCGCGCCTGGTGGCCTCCTCCACATTGACGTTTTCGAGTCCCGCTCTGGAAACGCCCACAATCCTGAGCTTCGGCATGGCGTCCATCACCTTGCTGGACACGGGCACGAACAGCCCCATGAGCGCCTGGGCGTCCTGCCCCTCCTTCAGGATGGTCTCATCCACGGTCTCGATCTCCGGCCCTCTCTTTTCCACCTCAAGGCGCCTGTACTGGAGCTGTCCCCAGTCCTTCTCCCAATCGTTCACCACAAGATCGCTGCCGTACCTTGCCATGTGCTTCTCCCAAGCTCTCTGAAACCCTGCTCCTCCGATCATCGCGTCGCCCAATAAAATTGCCTTCATAATGTTCCCCTTTCTTTTTATGAGTAATTTTACTACTTTTAACTATTATTTAGTAGCATTAATGCTACTCATGAGATGAATATTACCCCTTTCCCTTTTATCTGTCAATATGTTTCCGTGAATATTAACATAAAAATAGCGCCCACTGTTTTGTTAATACTATGATAAAACAGTATGGCGCTTCGTATTTTTTTATTCACATTTTATATTTTATTCTTGGCCACCGCCAGCCGGGAGCTGTGGATTTGAGGCAGAATGCCGTCTCCCAGCGCGATCACGAGGCTGACGTAGAGAATGTCGATAATAACCATCTGGACAATCCGGGAGGTCATGGCGTCGGACCGAAACATGGTCTCCCTGGAGGAGCTGCACAATAGATACTCAGCCTGGTTGGCCAGGGTGGACTTGGCGTAGCTGGTCACCGCGCAGACCTGACACCGGCGCTCCCTGGCGATTGCCGCCATGTCCAGCACTTCCCGGCTCTCCCCCGAGTGGGAAAACAGGATGAGGAACGAGTCTTTGTCCAGGCCGGTAGCCAGAATGTTCATAATGTGGGGATCATTGCCGCAGACCGCGTTGAGGCCCAGCTTGATCAGCTTGTGGTAGAGATCCTGGGCGATAAAACCGGAGGCCCCCACGCCCGCCACCACGATCCGCCTGGCTCCGGCGATCTTCCCCACCACGTCCTTCACGCTGTCCGAGTCAATGATCTGGCGGCTGTCCGCGATGGAGGCCACGGTCGAGTGAATGATCTTTTCGATAATCTCGTCCTCCGTATCCTGAAATCCCACGTCGTCGTAAACAGTCTCCTGATTGTCTTTCGAGAGCTCCTGGGTCAAATTGATGCGGAACAGCTGGTATGAATTATAGTTCAGCTTATGCAGAAACCGGAGCACCGTGGTTTCGCTGACCCGGCACGCGGCCGCGATTTCATTCAGCGTGTTCATCATGACTTTGTCCGGGTTCGTCAGAATATAGTCCGCCACGTCCTTCTGGGAACTGGATAATGTATTGTATTTCGTCCTGATTAAGGAAAAGATCTGGCCTTTCACGTTTTACCTCCTCGTGGGCTGGTAATTTTCTATTATATGAGTTGTATTTGCTTAATTATACCTTGTCATCTGCCGCCAGGCTGATGATAAGTGATGCGTTTCCTTGATTTTACCTTGTCATCTGCCGCCAGGCTGATGACCAGTGATGCGTTTCCATAATTATACCATTTTTCCACTCCCGGCACAACTGCCTGCCCCCGCCCATATACTATCATTACACTAAAACTGATAGAGGTGCACCTTTCATGGAAACTTATGAATATGACGACAACACGCCCTTTGAGCCGAACTCAGCGGACGTGGACAGCCGCATGGCGCGTTTTCCCGGCCCGACTCCCGTATATCCTGGTCCGACTCCCGTATATCCCGGCTTCGTGCCCAATGTTTCCCCCAACTACTGCCCCAACTGCAACTTCCGGCCGGGCAACAACATGATCTACTGGACCTGGCGTGTATTTGGCCCCGGCGTCAACATGTTCCCCCAATTCGCCCGGGTTCGTTTCTCCAACATGAGCTCCATCCGGGAACCGCTGGACATCTACCTAAATTCCCGCCTCGTGCTGTCCAATTTAGATCCCAGAACCGCCTCCGGATTCCTTCAGATCATGCCCGGCACCTACCGGCTGACGGTTTACCGAAGCAGAGTTTTTGCCGCCCCGGTTATCAACACCAATATAACCGTCTTCCGCAACGGCACCTACCAGCTGACCATTCTCAGCACTTCCAACAACGCCCGCATACAGCTGTCCCAGATGTAACCGGGGCGCGCAGCCAGTGGGAATGATTCCGTTCATTCCCGCTGGTTCAAGCCAGGGAAATGGTTCTGGCATATAGTTTCTCCGAGTCCTCCACGACTTTGATTCTGCCCTGAAGAATATGGTGCTGAATCCTGGCGGCATACCACCAGTCTCCCACACCCAGGGGATCATACCCTAAAATGTCCCCGATCAGCCTGGCCTGCTTAACCGGCTTTCCGGTCAGCCGTTTCCAGATCAGAAAATCGTAGAAGTCCTCGGGCACGCCCGTCATTTCCCCATTGATCACCGCGCGCAGAGGGCTGTTGTCCTCTACCAGGAGGCTCCACTCGTTCGCATACAAACGCTGCTCTTCATGGGACAACCGGCGCTCGCCGGACAGGAAACCGGCAAATTCCTCCGGTCCGATCTCACCCCAGTTCCGGTATCTCCTGATCGCATTGGCGTACTGCCTGTACTCCGGCAGTTTGACCGTCCGCACATCGGCGCGCCGGTGGGACAGCCAGTTGCAGAGGAAATAAAACCCGCAGCGGGAGTACGGGCTGTCGCTGTACCAGATTCTGACCGGCTCCCCCTGCCCGATGTATTCAGCCAACCGCTCCAGCTCCGCAGTGTACAGGTCCCCGGCTGCCTTAAGCTCGTCCGCGTCCTCCTCCTGCTTCCCCCACTGCTCCTGCCCGTACATCGCCCGGATCAGATCCCGGCGGTACCGTCCGTCCACCGGCTCTTTGATATCCCCGATGTCCAGCATAAAGCCCAGACAGCTCACCTGCCCGGGATGCCCCCCGATCCATGTCCCGGACCCTTCCTCCGTTTTTTCTGAACTCCGGACAACCGTGCCGCGGCCCTTGGCCATCTTCATGGATGCCGCTTCGCTCTCTCCAAACAATACCTCGATCATAGGTTCATCTCTCCCCTGACTTTATTTTCGCTCCTTCAACCATACACCGGATTCCATAAATTAGCAATCAGGAAATGCATTGGGCGGCCGCTTTTGGCATATCACGCAAAAAGCCAGCCGGTGCAGTCCCGTCTGGCTTAAACAATCACACATAATTCTCCGGCAGCGTTTAGGAGCCGCCCCCTGATAACTCCACAGCGGAAACCGGCGCACTTCCCAATCACTCCATTTCGGGTTTTTTGAAAATGCGGATGGTGTCCGTGTCGTTCAAATACCCCAGCAGCGAGAGTCCGATGGGAAACCCGAACAGCCCCAGCACTCCGAACAGCTGGGCCCCGGCGAACATGCTGACCAGGGTTACAACCGGGTGCAGGCCGATCTGGCTGCCCACGATTTTGGGTTCAATGATATTGCGGATCACGGTGATCACCAGATAGACCACCAACAGCACGATGGCCAGCCGGGGATTCCCCATCACCGCGGTGATCACCATCCAAGGGATCATGATCCCACCCGTACCCAGCACCGGAAGAATATCGAACACCGCGATCACAAAGGCGATGAGCACCGAATTCTTCACTCCGATCAGCGTCAGGCCCACGGCCAGCTCCACAAAGGTGATGGACATAATCAACGCGTAGGAGCGGATGCACACAAACAGCGTTCCCACCACGTAGGATTGTATGTTCAGGAAAATGCCCTTGGGCTTCTCCCCCATCTGCCGCAGGCAGAAGCCCGTCAGCTTGTCGTAATCCGCAGCGATAAAAAACGTGGTGATAATCATAAGGAGCAGCTCGATAAACAGCCCCGGAAGGGACGAGGCGATCCCGGAAATCCAGCCCACCGCGTCCATGGAAAGGCTGGAAACCATCTGTCCCGCGGATTGGGCAAAATGCCCCTCCAGCTCCTCCATGGTCCCGATCAGGGACGGGTCCATGCGGAGCACCGTCTGTTCGATGCTTCTGAATACAGCCGCGAAAACCGGCTCAATGTAATGGCTGTAGATGGCCGGTAAATTTGAAAAAAGCACTCTCCCGCTGGAAAACAGCTTGATGAACAGCAGGGCGATCAGGGAGCCTACGGTGCAGTAGAACAGGAGCACCGCGAAGATCGCCATGGCCTTCCGGGGCAGGCGCAGTCTTTTCGCCGCAAAGCAGATGGGCGTATTCAACAGGTACGCAATCACAAACGCCGCCACAAACGGCGTCAGCATCGGCAGGCCGTACCGCAGAATCACAAACGCGATCATTAGCCATATGGCGTAGTATAAAAATTTGATTATAAATGCTCTTCGCTCTTCTGTTTTCATCCGTCTATCTCCGCGCCCCTTTTGCCGCATGTCTCATCGATTCCGATTCCTCTTTTCCAATATATGTCTATGACTGCATTATATGGGATAATAGACGCACGCACAAGGGAATCCCACAAAATTTAACAGACCTTTAACCATGCCCTCCCCTGCGGGCGATTGCCTACAATCCGAAAAAGCGGAGCTTTTGCCCCGCTTTTCCGCCCGCGCTCTGCCGCCCTGCGATCTAATAATATCCGGCGGTGGAGGGAAGCGTCACCGTGACCGCCTTCCCGGGATTGGTGAATTTGATCTCGATCTTCATATCCGTGCTGGCGGTCTGACCGCCCGCTTCAAAGTCCATTTTCAGATCCAGGGATTCCCGCGTGACGTAGCCGCTGGAGTCTACATAAACGGTTCCATAGAGCAGCTTCATGTCAATGTTGGAGTCCGACAGGCCGAGCTGGTCGTTGAAATTCTGGATCAGGCTGCCCGCGCTGGAGGGATCGCAGCTGAAGGAATATACTTTGGATCCGCTCTTCTCCGTCCGGACCTTTAAATCCTTAAAACTGTCGGAACCATCCAGCCAGCCGGCGTTGGTGTTGCTTTCAAACACCTCCAAAACCTCGGACGCCTCCACCTCAAGTTTCAGCTTCTCCCCATCTGAGTCAAGGTAATAATAACCATTGGTATAAAATGCGGTTGTATCCATCGACTGCCCCGCCATCTCCATATGAGTGCTTGTCAGATATTTCATACTGCTTTTGCCCATGTCCTGCCCCTTGGCCTTGACGATCATGAGCAGCTTGACGCTCTCATCCCCCGCCTTCAGTCCAAAATCCACAGCGGTCTGGACTTCCACGCTGGTCAAATCCCGGGTTTTCCGGCCCGCATCCGCAAGGGCCTTTTTGTCCGCCTTGGTCGCCGTCCGGGACTCGCCGGCAGAACCGGCTGCGGAGGTGGACTTGGCGGCCGCGCTGCTCTCCTTCGCATTCTGTTTGAGATACGCGGCTGTGCCGCCATAGGATACCATACTCACGGAACATGTTATCACAAGCGCCGCTGTCATTAACCGGTTCAGCTTTTTCATATTGGTCCCTCCATTCCATGTGGAATCAGAATATATTTCCAGGTAAAATCATAAGATAATTGTATCATTTTTACAATTTATTGTCCATCGAAACGGGAAATTTATATTCTGCTTATATTCTGCTCAACATTGGGTCCGCGGCCTGATTTCCTGGGCAGAACGGACGCTTGTATTTCCCCCGCATTCTGCTACAATGGAATCAGATATCAATACCGAAAAAGGAGGTCAATCAATGCTTGAATTAGCCGAATGGCTGGACAGCCTGCTGCAGGAGCCCCTTCCCCGGGACATCGCCGCGGTAAATTTTAATCTCTACGACGACGGGGACCACTGCTGGTCCGCGGAACTCATCGGCGCGGGCAGCTTTGACGCCGACGACCCGGACTGGGCCTGCGACGAGGTGTACGCCGCCAGGGACAGCCTGCTGCGCTGGGAGCAGAACGCTTCCTGGGAGCAGGTCCTGGAGGACTTTATCGCACAGCTGGAAGCCTATCTGGAAAACGGCCGCTGCAAGGACCAGTTAAAATCCTTCCAGGGCCTTGGCGCCGGGTTCGTGGACGGGGACATTGTGTTGGTGGATTTCGAGCAGGACGAGGGGTGAGGCGGGAATTTTCCCGCCTATTCGTTTGATTTGCAATTTACAATCGCTCCCCCGCCTTATAACCCCCTCCAAAATGCACAAAGCTTTTTTCCAATTTTTATAAATTTTGTGCACACTTTTTTCTCCCCCTGTGTTATTATAATAGTGTAACCCCCCAATACATTATATAGTTTTTGCTACACCCCATAAGAAACGAAATACCTTCTCCTTGAGAAATGACCAGCTCCCCCGGCTGGTCATTCTCTTTGTCTGAAAAAATGCCTGGCGTGGTGTTTAACCCGCACTTATCCCCAACCTCCCCGTCCATTTTCCCAATTTATCGCAAACTATGTGGATAACTCTGTGGATGTCCTGGGGATAGCCTGTGGACAGTCCAATGCAATCGCCGCCAGGCTGCGCCAGCGGCCCATCACATGCAAACAAGAGCGCCGGAATTCCGGCGCCCTGCCAATCTCATGGATCCCGCTATTGATTTCCTTCCACCACGACCATCTCCTCCGCCCTCAGGACTTCCCCAATCCAGGCCACGAATTTGGTGTAAAAATCGAACACCGTGTCGTCGAACCGTACAAGGCCCATCCCCCTCTCGATCTGCCGGATCACCTCTTCCCACTGTTCCCTGGAAATCCAGTTGTCCCAGCACACGTCGAAATCCGGCTGGACCGCCCGCAGGTACGGCAGCAGCAGCCTGCTGTAATCCGTCTCATAGACGGTCAGCGGATCGCCGCAGGTATCGTAATAATCCCCTGGACAGGCATCCGCCGGGGACGGATAAAAATTCAGGCAAATGACCTCATCGGCCTTTGAAAAACAGCGAAGCACCATAGAACCACCCCATCCTTATTCCGCCCGTTTCCAATCAATTCCTGCCAAAACCGCGGACAGCGGACCGATTGAAATTGACAAATTCAATATTTGCTATAAACTATGTAAATAGAAATCATTTGCAAAAGGAGAATCCAAACTATGAAAATCCGCCTGGTAGCCTCCGACATGGACGGCACGCTCTTAGACCCGCTCTCCCACATCTCGGAAGAAAATGCAAACGCAATCCGGGAGCTGCAGCAAAGCGGCGCAGAGTTTGTGATCTGCAGCGGCAGAGCATACTCCGGCGCCCACCCCATCGTAAGCGGAGCGGGCATCCGCTGCAGCTATATCTGTCTGAGCGGGGCCATGATCTGCACGGAGGACGGAAAAGCCCGCACCTCCATTCCCCTCACCCCCGGAAATCTGGCGGATATCGACCGGATTTTAACGGACGCCGGAATCTTCATGGACATCATGACCTCCAACGGGGTCTACTGCACCTTCCCCCGCGAGGAACGGCTTCAGCGAATCTACCGGTTCTTTGACGACGGCTCCCTGGCCGCCGGACAGCCCTCTGCCGCGCTGGAGCAGGCGGTAAGCCGGTTCGCTTCCGCATTCACCTTCGTCGGTTCCCTGGCCGATGTGCCCTCCGGGACCGTTATCTACAAGATCGGCAGCACCGAAATCCCCGCCGAAACCGTAGTCCGCCTCAAAGAGCGCTTCTCGGCCTGCCCGGACATCGCCACCGCCTCCACATTCCCCACGGACATCGAGCTGACCAACGTCCGCGCCCAGAAGGGACTGGCCTTAAAAGCCTACGCCAGGGAACGCGGTATCCTCCCCGAAGAGATCATGGTCCTGGGCGACAGCGACAACGACCTGTCCATGTTCACCCCGGAATTCGGCTGGACCGTAGCCATGGGCAACGCCCAGGACTGCCTGAAAGCCGTAGCCAAATATGAGACCAAGAGCAACCGGGAGGACGGCGTAGCCTTCGCCATCCGCAAATACGCACTGTAACGTCCCCTCACAGCCCGGCCGCCTCAAACCCTCCGTTATGCCCTTCCTTGGCCCGGTACAGCGCCTCATCCGCCGCCTTAGCCAGGGCGGCGTAGGAATCTCCCCTGCGGGCGGCCACCGCACCGGCGGACAGCGTGATGGACGGCATGTTCCGCCTGGCCGCCTCCGCTTTCAGCGTCTGGTTGATATCCTCCACAATCCGCTGTGCCACCGAGAAATCCGCCGTATTGGCGATAAAGATCGAAAATTCATCTCCGTGCAGCCGGGAGGCCAGGTCCACCGTGCGGATCCGTCCGATCATCATCTGAGCCGTCAGCTTGATCACCTCGTCCCCGACCATATGCCCGTAATTGTCGTTGACCGCCTTAAAGTGGTCTCCGTCCATCATGATCAGAATTCCGCAGTCCCCCGGCTCCATGGCCTCCAGCGCGTCCGTCACGCCGTTCTCAAAGGATTTAAAATTCATCAGCCCTGTCAGATGATCGATGGCCGCCGCCTTCTGAGCCGCCATCAGAGCGATCTCCAGGCGTTTCTGCGTCTGACCCAGCTGAACATAGGCTTCCCGCAGCTCCTGATTCTTCTGCCACTGAACGGCCCGCCCGATCCCATAGATCAGAAACAGTTCTACCAGCAGCAACGGCACCAGCCAGACGGAGACCGTGGCCTTGAGCATGGACGCGGTGGGGACCAGGATCAGCGTGTGTAAGGACTGGCCCCGGTGCAGATAGCCGTAGCAGCTCCTTCCCCCCGCATTCACCCTGAGAACCGTCCCGTCCTGCCCGAGCAGATCTGAAACGCCGCCCCCGAGGCTTCTGTGGAAATGGTCAAATGCCAATGCGGCTTCCACCCGGGCTTTCAGCTTCTCCAACTGCCCGTCCAGCGCCCCCGACTCCTCCGCGGCCGCAAGCGCGGCTTTTGCCTCCTCTATGGATCGCCCGGTCTCCTCCGGCGATGCGTAGAGGCTGCCGCCCAGGTAATCCTCATTCAGGCTTCCAATCACTGTTCCGTTGTCGTCAAATACCAGCAGTTCTTCATTCTCATAGGCCTGCAGGGAGCGGACCGCCTCCTGGATATCGCCCAGGCGTATGTCGTAGGCGAACACCGTCTCGCCGTCGGGCTGGAGCTGGGAGACGGTGGAAAGGATATAGTGGTTGGCGTAGCTCATATAGGGCGGCGTAAACACAATCCGTCCGGCCCCCGCCGCCGCATCCCGGTACCAGGGCCGCTCCGTCACGTCGTAGCCGGTGCCCTCGTACACGGAATAGGGGGTATCCCAGCTGTAGAGATAGCGGCCTTCGTAATACAGATAAAGCCCGTCAAAAGTATCCCCCTCAATCTCCAGCAGCCGGGAATCCGCCTGTTTCAGATAATCCCAAATTTCATCCGGGTCCGGATGATCCTTTATCTGCCCGGCCAGCATATGAGCGAACAATTTGAAGGAGTGCACATAGTTTTCCATCACTCCCTCCACCTGGCTGACCGCCTCCCGGCCGTGCCCGGACAGGCTTCTGTCGATCCAAAGGGACTCTCTCCTGCCGATCAGCAGAATGACCATCAGATTCGCCGCCAGGAAAAATATCTCACAGCCGATTCTAAAACTCTTTTTACCCCCACGTTTCATCCGCCCGTACCCCCACAGCCCGCACTGCGCTTTTCTCCCAATTTATTTCCATTTTATCACAGGGGTATGATTATTTCAACGGGTCCAAAATCGGAAAAAGCCTGCGGGAACCAACCCACAGGCATTTTCCATACAAGGACCGGCGGCACGCCTACTGCGCGCTCCCGCCGTCCTCCAGCATCTTGATATCCATATCCTTCGGCAGCACCAGGCTTAAGAACACCGCCACCACAAACACCACCGCCACCACGTTGGCAGAGAACACCGACTGCACCAGGGGCGGGAAGATATCCCAGATTCCGATCTCGCTGGCCGTGGTAAAGCCGATGCCGATGGACAGGGACAGGGAGGCGATCACGATGTTGCGCTGTGAAAATCCGCACTTGGCGATCATCTGGATTCCGGAGGTCAAAATGGAACCGAACATCATAATCGTACAGCCGCCCAGAACCGACTGGGGCAGGGAAGCGAAAAAGTTTCCCACAGGAGGCAGCAGTCCGGCCAGAATCATGCAGGCCGCTCCCGTCATGATCGTGAACCGGTTGACCACCTTTGTCATGGCGATCAGGCCCACGTTCTGGGAGAAGGAGGTCACAGGCGGGCAGCCGAACAGGGTGGACATGGCCGAGGCATAACCGTCGCAGGCCAGGGACCCTGAAATCTCCTTGCCGGTGATTTCCCGGTTCAGGCCGCCGGACACCAGCGCCGAGGTATCTCCGATGGTCTCAGCCGCGGACACCAGGAAAATGATACAGGCCGAGATAATCGCTCCGGCGTGGAACTCCGGCATAAAGGGCAGAAGCTTTGGAAAGGCGATCACGCCGCCGGACATGATCAGGCTTAAATCCACCTTCCCCATGACAATAGCCAGCGCGTAACCCACGATCAGTCCGGCCAGCACGGAGAGCTGCTTTAAATACCCTTTCGCAAAGATATTCCACAGCAGGCAGGTGAGCAGTGTGACCGTGCCCAGGATCAGGTTCTGGGCAGAGCCGAAATCCTCCGCGTAACCGCCGCCGAAGGACCGCGTGCCCACCGTAAAGAGGGAAAATCCGATGGCCGTCACCACCGAGGCCGCCACGATGGGCGTGATGATTTTGCGCCAGTATTTTGCCAGCAGACCCAGCGTTCCCTCGAAGAGGCCGCCCACCAGCACCGCTCCCACTACAGCCGGATAACCGTAGTTGGCGGCGATGGTGCTGAGCACGGTGACGAAGGTAAAGCTGACGCCCATGACCACCGGCAGCCTGGAACCGATTCTCCAGATCGGATACAGCTGAATCAGCGTGGCGATACCCGCGACGAACATGGCGTTCTGAAGCAGAATCGCGGTCTGGGCCTGGCTCAGCGCGGGCTGGGCCGCCCCGGCGATAATGGTGATCGGCGCCAGGTTCGAGACGAACATGGCCAAGATATGCTGGAGTCCGAAGGGAATCGCTTTCCCCAGCGGCACTCTGCCCTCCAGCCGGTAGATGTTATTGATACTGCAATTCGCATTGCTGTTCATGATTTACTACCCCCTGATTTTGTTTTTTCCATTCAACGGGCCGCTTACGCTGCTTGCGGCCCCTGTCGTTTCCGGCTTACGCCTCCTCTGGATGGCTGGTCCGGTAAACCTCCTCCACAATCCGCTCCATGGCGTTTAAGATATTCTCATACCCCGTGCACCGGCACAGATGGCCGGAAATCAATTTCTTAAGCTCCTCCCGGTTGTACTTCTTGCCCGTGCCAACGATCTCCACCGCGCTCATGATCAGGCCCGGCGTACAGAATCCGCACTGTACCGCCGCCTCCTCGATAAAGGCCTTCTGGATGGGGGAAAGCTCCCCGTTCGGCCCCTTTAAGCCCTCCACGGTCATCACGCTCTTTCCGTCCGCCCACATGGTCAGATAGATGCAGCTGTCAATGGCTTCCCCGTTCACCAGAACGGTACACGCGCCGCACTCGCCCACCTCGCAGCCCTTCTTCACGCTGGTCAGACCCAGGCGGTTGCGCAGGGTGTCCAACAGGGACTCCCGCTCATCCACCGCCAGCTCCACTTCCTTGCCGTTTACTTTCATATGTACGATGTTAAGCATTGACCTCACCTCCCGCTTTTCTTACCGCCTCATAAAATGCACGCTTTGCCAGCTCCTCAATGAGCTGTAAACGAAATTCCTTGGACGCTCTCCAGGAAGAACGCGGATTCACCTCGTCCAGGGCCGCCTTGGCAAATGCCGCCACGGCCTCCTGATCCGCAACCGCGCAGCCCTTTAAGCCTTCCTCCGCCTTCCGGCAGCGCAGAGGCGTGGGGCCGGCCACTCCGTAGCCCAGGCGCACGTCCTCCACCCGCGTTTTGTCCTCTGACAGCTTCACCCGCACGGCGCAGCCCAGGGTGGCGATCTCCATAGCCTTGCGCTTGCCGTACTTGATATAATGTCCGGCCCATCCCTCATAGCTCTCCCTGGGAATCAGGAAATACTTACAGACCTCGGTGCGCTCCCGCACGGTCCGGCCGGGGCCTGTGTAAAACCCGCTTACCGGAACCCGGCGCTCTCCCTCCGGTCCCTCCAGGACCGCCACTGCCTCCAGCGTCCACATGGTGGAGGCGGAGTCCGCCGAGGTTGCGCCGTTACAGATATTCCCGCCGATGGTGCCGGTGTTGCGGATCTGGGGTCCGCCCACCTGGTCCACCGCCTCCCCCAGCATGGGGATGTATTTCTGGATCAGCGGATCGTTGGTGATGTGGGAGAACGATGTGCCCGCACCGATCCACAGATCGCCGTTTTCCAGCAGCTTCACGCCTTTGAGTTCCGGAAGATTGTGGATGGAAACCACGGAGCGGCCCGCATCCTTGCCCTCCCGCACCCGGATCAGCACGTCCGTACCGCCGCTTATGATCTCGGCATCCGGATCCTTCACAAGGGCGTCCACGGCGTCCGCAACGCTCTTTGCCTCGTAAAATGATTTGATGTCAAACATAGAACCTTCTCCTTATATCAGACCTTTTTCTTTGAATTTTGCAATCAGCCGCTGGGCTGTCATGGGTGTCATATTCATATGTACGCCGGTGGCGTTTAAAATCGCGTTCCGGATGGCCGGAGCCACGGGAATGGCCGGCGGCTCTCCCAGGGATTTGTTTCCGTAAGGGCCGGTGGGGTCATCCAGCTGGATAAACCGCACGTTCAGCTCCGGGGTATCCATGGCCGTGGGAATCTTGTAATCCAACAGGTTGTTATTCAGAGTCTTTCCGGTCTTCTCATCCACCAGAAGCTCCTCCGAAAGCCCGTAACCCAGTCCCATGCTCATGCCGCCGTGAACCTGCGCGGCCGCGGTCTTGGGATTGATCAGCACGCCGGAGTCGTGGACGTTGACAATGTCCTTCATCGTCACCAGGCCAAGGGGCATATCCACCTCGACCTCCACGAAGCAGCAGCCGGAGGAGAAGGTGTTGTCCTTGCAGTGGTTGGTGACCTCCGCCGTAATGTGCACGGAGCGGTCCAGGGAATAGAAGGCGGTGTCCGCCACCACGGCCACGTCAAAGAGCACCGGATCCCCGCCGCTCACCACGACCTTGCTGTCCACAATGTCCAGCATCTCCGCAGTCACGTCCTCGTCCGCTCCAAGCCCCAGGGCCTCGCGCAGCCTGCCCGCAGCCTCCTTCACCTGGTCCGCGTAAACGGTCTTGGACAGGTCGGTCAGGTCGTGATTCAGCATGTAGGCCGCGTACTCCAGAATCTTGCCGCGAAACTCCTCCCCGCACTTTTTGCAGGCCATGCCGGAAACGTAGGTCTGGCGGGAGGCGTAAGCGCCCGTGTCAAAGGGGGTGGTGTCCGTGTCCTGGGTGGACACGATGTAAACCTTGTCAAAGGAAATGCCCGTGGTCTCGGAGGCCATCTGGGAGAACACGGTGTCCGCGCCCTGTCCGATCTCGGTAGCGCCCATGCACAGCTGCATGGAGCCGTCCTGGTTCAGCACCATACGGGCGGAGCTGGTCTCCAGGGAAATGGGATGCACGCCCGTCTTATAACAGAAAATCGCCATACCCACGCCTTTTCGCACCGGGCCGGTCTGATTGCGGTATTGTTTCCACTTTTCATCCCAGCGGATGTATGATTTTCCCTCCTCGATACACCGCTTCAGACCGTAGGAGTGGAAGGTGATCCCGTTGGCCGGGTCCACAAACCCCTCCTCCATGCAGTTTTTCAGCCGGAACTCGCAGGGATCCATGCCGATCCGATCCGCCAGATCGTCGGTGAGGCATTCCGCAAACCAGACGGCCTGGGGGATGCCGTAACCTCTCATGGCTCCCGCGGTGGGCGATGAGGTGTAGACGGTCCAGCAGTCCACCTCGCAGCCCAGCTCATCCCGGTACAGGTCCTTGAACACGTTGCCGCAGTTTGCGCAGATGGCGTGGCCGTGGGAGGCATAAGCGCCGTTGTTGGCGAACGCATCGATCTTCCTGGCCAGTATGCGCCCGTCCTTTGTCATCAGGCCCTTACATTTTCCCTTGATGGCATGGCGGGTGCGGGTGCCGGAAATGGTCTCCTCGCGGCTGATTTCCAGCCGGACGGGCCGTCCGCCCACGGACATGCTCAAAAAGGCGTTCAGGGGCTCATAGAGCACATCCTGCTTGTTTCCGAAGCCGCCGCCTATGTAGGGTTTAATGATGCGGACCTGGCCCACCGGAATCCCCAAAGCCTGAGCCGTACAGCGCCGGACAATGTGCGGAATCTGGGTGGAACACACCACGGTAACCTTACCGTTGGTGTCCACATACGCCCAGGACACCGGCAGCTCGATGTGGCAGTGGGAGATGCGGGGCGTATCGTACTCCTCCTCCACCGCGATCAGCTCCTCGCCCGGGTACATCTCTCTGGCCGCCAAAATTCCCTTGTCAAAGGTAAAATCGCTGTCCCCCATGGTCATGTGGGAGTGCACGATCACGTTATCCTTGCGCAAATCCGGGTGCAGCGGAGTAGCTCCCTCCGCCATGGCCGCCTCCACGGTGACGATGGGCTCATACTCCTCGTACTCCACCTTGATCAGCCGGGCTGCCTGGGCCGCCGCCACCTCGTTCTCCGCCACCACGGCCGCGATGTCGTCCCCGTACAGACGGACGCGCTCGTTCAAAACCCGCCGGTCGCAGATGTCCTGGTGCTTCGACTCCACGCTCCACGGATGGCCCGCGGTTGGGAACTGGCAGTCCGGAGCGTCAAAGCAGGTGACGATCTTCACCACCCCCGGCACCTTCATGGCCTCGGTCAGGTCAAAGCTCTTGACCCGGCCGTTGGCGATGGTGGCGTGCACCACCTTTCCGTGGAGAATGTCCCTCGGTTCCAAATCCGCGGTGTACTTCGCTTCTCCGGTCACTTTGCCATAAGCGTCGACCCGTTTCAATTCCTGGCCTACAATCTTCATTCTATGCTTCCTCCTTGCCTGATTTGCCGTCACTTCATGTTCCCGCAGCCAGCCCCGGCGCGGCCGCCAAAGCGATCCGCACCCAATCAAAAAGTCCGCCCGTCCCCGCTTCCGATCATCTCTTCTGCAAGTCCGGCAGACTCTTCCCATACCGTATTTTTCCCGATGCGCCGTTCATTTTCAGCGTTCAATGGAGCAATCGCCCGCAATCTGCACCTGCGGCCCATTGCATTCAACGAAAAAAAGAGCTGGCTACATAAACTATGTAGTCAACTCTTTTCGGTAGTTGGTAGAGACTCTGGGCCAATCCCCAGGATATACATATTGGTAAACGACTTATTAAGTTGTTACTATTATAGCGCCTAAAAATTAATTAGTCCACTAGCAAATATCTCAAGATTTTTTAGCATTTTTGTGCACTATTTACAAATCCTTTCGGCGCAATCTCAGCATTTTCACAATATTCCCCGTAATCTCACCCCGCGCACCCGCTTCACCCCTGCCCGCGGATCAGCTCCAGGAATTCCTTCTCCGGCAACGGTCGGGAGTAATAGTAGCCCTGGATCCTGTCCGTGCCCAGCTCCGCCATAATCCGGCGCTGCTCCTCATTCTCCACGCCCTCCGTGATGGTCTCCACCCCGATGGCGTGAAAGCACCTGACAATGGCCTCCACCAAAATCCGGTTCTTCTCGTTCCCGATGCCGTCCACCAGGCTCTTGTCCAGCTTGATGCACTCAAAGGGCAGGGTCAGCACATAGGACAGGCTGGAATACCCGGTTCCGAAGTCGTCCAGATAAAATCCGAAGCCCGCGCGGGTCAGCTGGTTCATGACCGACAGCACCCGCCTGGTGTCCTCCGCGATAATCCGCTCCGTAATCTCGATCTTAAGCCGCTCCGGCCACACCCCGTAGCGCTGGGTCAGGGAAATCATCCGGGGGACCATATCAGCTTCCAGAAATTGTAAAACAGAAAAGTTAATGGACAGCGAACCGCTGTACTCCGGGTAGTCCCGTATAAACCGGCAGGCCATCTCTATGACCATCCAGCTCAGGCCATTGATCAGCCCCCGCTTTTCCGCCAGCGGGATAAACTCAGCCGGGGACACGTTGCTGCCGTTCTCGTCCTTTAAGCGCAGCAGCGCCTCACAGCTGTCGAACTTCCCCCTGGCGCAGTTGTAGACAGGCTGGAAATTCAGATAGAACTGCTCCGCCTCCATGCCCCGCTTGATCAGGTCCACCAGCTGGTTCTGGCGACGGAAGGCCTGGTACATCTCCCGGGAGAAATACAGGCATTTCCCGCCTCCCCGCTCCTTGCAGATGCCGATAGCGTAGTCCAGGCAGGCGCTTAATTCCCCCACATCCTCCATCTCATAATACTGGTCGATATAGGCCATACTCACCGGCAGCAGGCAGCGGCATCCCTCGTAGATCCACACGCGCTCAAACCGCTCCCGGACCTCGGCCAGATAGCGGTCCAGCTCCTGCTGGGGGATTCCCCCAAAAATAATTCCAAATCGCACGCCCGCGTACCGGCATACCACCGCCTCGCCGCTGGCCTCCCTGATATATTCCGCAATCTGCCGCAAAAACGCGTCCCCCACCCGGGTGCCGTACTTCTCGTTCACCATTTTGAATTGGTGCACGCTGATGATCACGGTCTTAAAGGGCTGCCGCTCCAGGCGCCGCTGTTCCATCTGGTCGTAAAATACTTCCCGCGTAAACAGGCCCGTCAGATCGTCGGTGTGGATCTTCTGACTCTGGAAACTGATAAAGAGGACCAGCAGGGAAACCGCCATCACGGTTCCGGACATGATCATCTCCGGGTATATTCCCTGAAAGGTTCCCAGAAACAGGGCGATCACCGGCGCCAGTTTCATGACCTGGCGCATGGAACGGTCCACGTAACGGCGCTGCCGCACAAAGCAGACCAGCACCATCAGCCAGTAGATCAGAAACAGGGCGTAGATCAGCCGGTTGCCGGGCCCCCTGACGTAGGACCCGTCCGCTCCGAGGGTGAAAATGATCCCGGTGCGCATGTTAAATGCCGCCACGGCCAGGTACAGGATCAAAAGTCCGCCCGAGACCTTCTCCGCCCGGTAGTAGCAGCGCTTGTCCGCGCTGTTTCGATGAATCAGCAACAGGTAATACCGCGCCATAAGAAATTCCACCGCGGCCATGGAGACAAAATACAGAATATTCAACAGATATAAAAGCCAGTACGGCGCCAATCCGGGCCGCCCCATCAGCCAGATGGCGGCGATATTGATGACAATCGAGCAGAACGAGACGGACAGGCATTCATAGAACAGCGCATTCTGCTGTTCCACATGGGATACGCGCTCCCTGGAGTACAGAGCCAATATCAGAATGATAATACACGCGATATACTCTCCCTCAAACGCCCAATGCATCATTTGTCCCCCTCTTGTGTTTCCGCTGCCTTACCACTTCCCTATTATACCGTAAAGCGGCAGATTTTGACAACAATAATGATTCCCATCATCCACTTTTTTTAGGTAACCGTTCAGACGGCGGGAAAATTGGCGCGGAAAGCCGCGTCAAGCTCGCTTGTAAGCGGGTTTTTGTGTCAATTTTCACATCGGATGGACATCCGATGCTTCCCCGCCGGTCTTTTTCGGTCAAGAAGATGAGCCGTCTGAACGGTTACTTTTTCCAAAATAATTTTTTTAAATTTTTTTCAAAAAACTATAGACAAACCCAAAAACATATGGTATTATAAACGAGCTGTCGGAGATGAGACAGAAAAACAAAGGCCTGATGGTCAAGCGGCTAAGACGACGCCCTCTCACGGCGTAAACCCGGGTTCGATTCCCGGTCAGGTCATAAAGGAAAACAATCGGTATCTGCCGGTTGTTTTTTTCTTGTCTAAAATCCTTCCATTTCTTCCATGTATGAAATTGTTAATAACTCCCAATACTAATCCCATGCAAACTATCATAAAACGCAGAAGGGAAAATGTATTATGAGCAAAAATTCAAGATACTGGGCCATTGGGGCCATCGTCGTGCTGGCGCTGCTGCTGATCTGGATCATGTTCTCAGCAGGAAATCCGGGAAGCTCCGGACAGGATTCCACCGCCGAATCCACCGCTTCCTCCTCCGGCGCGTCCGAAAGCGCAAGCTCTGCCGCACAGGGGACCTCCGAATCCGCAGACAGCCACAGCGGCCACAACATGGACGGCCACAGCGCTTCGGCAGACCAGAACTTAAACAGTTACCTGGCGGACCAGGATCGGCAGATGGATCAGATGATGACCGGCATGCAGGGGATCCCGGAATCCGGCAGCGCCTCCGTGGACTTTCTCACCGGGATGATCCCCCACCACCAGGCCGCCGTGGACATGGCGGAGTCCTACCTCAAATACGGCGGTGAAAACAAGGAGTTAAAAGAGCTGGCTGAGAATATCATCGAGGTCCAGCGGGAAGAAATCGACCAGATGGAAAAGATGGCCGGCAGTCTGAAGGAAAAAGGCACCCACAACGAGGACCAGGCCAAGGCTTACCGCCAGGAATACGACAAGATGTTCGAGGACGGCGCTCACGGCCACCACATGCCCGATTCCAGCCCGGCCACCGTGGACGAAGCCTTTGCCGAGGGTATGATGATGCACCATCAGATGGCCGTGGACATGGCCCGGTCCATTCTGGAGTACACGGACGACGAGGAGGTCACCCAGTTGGCCAACGCCATCATCGAGCAGCAGGAGGTGGAGATCTCCCAGATGAAGGGAATTCTGGAAGGTTTACAGCAGGGGCAGCAGGAGTCAGCCTCCGAATCCCGGCCTGCCGGGCAATAAGCCCGCAGCCCCGCGGCAGCCGGTCTTTTTCATACAGCTGAACACAGACAAAAATCCCCCGGCGCGAAGGTCTGCCCTTCTGCTTCCGGGGGATTATGACGGACGGCCGTCTCCGCCTGTATTATGCTTCCGGTTTCCGGTTGACGAATTGACAGTATACATACACATTCTGAATCTTCTTTGCCTCCACTCCCTCAACTTCAATGATCGGCTGTGTCTCCGACGGTGTCACATAGAGCTTGAACGCGATAGCGTCCTGGTTGGGCCGCATGTTCCGGATGCTCTTGTACGGATAATGCCGGCTGCTGATGCCCAGATGCTCAAAGATGATCGACTCGATGGCCGGGTTGGTAAATCCGCAGATCACATCATCCCCGTACAGCTCCAGAATCGATCTCGCCTCCTCGAAGCTCAGATTCGTGCACTTGTACTCGCCCTGGTTCATCGCAGTCATCACGCTGCTGTTGTCCAGAAGCAAAAGCGGCAGATCACTCTTTCTTGTCATCTCGTTACCTCCTTCCTTAACCAAAGCATACTAAATCCCCAATCCAAAGTCAACATTATTTGTGCAAATTAAACAATTAACGAGCCTGTCAATCCTTAGACGAGGCAGATTGCCCCGCCTGCCAGCCGACAGGCTCGAAAACACAGCTCAATATAGATTTTTCACCTTAAAATCCTTCTCCAGCTCCCGCCGCTGATCCTTCTTGGCCAGGTCCGCCCGCTTGTCGTAGAGCTTCTTGCCCCGGGCCAGGCCGATCTCCACCTTCACCAGGCTGCCCTTAAAATACACCTGCAGCGGCACCAGGGTGTAGCCCTTCTGGGTGATCTTGCCGTTCAGCTTCATGATCTCGCTGCGGTGAAGTAAGAGCTTTCGCACCCGCAGCGGGTCCTTGTTGAAGATATTTCCCTTCTCGTAGGGGCTTACGTGCATGCCGTAGACGAACACCTCGCCCTTGTCGATCTTCACAAAGGCCTCCTTGACGCTGCATTTGCCCATGCGGATGGACTTCACCTCCGTGCCGAACAGCTCGATGCCCGCCTCAAATTTATCGTCGATAAAATAGTCGTGGTAAGCCTTCTTGTTGTTGGCCACCAGCTTGATACTTTCCTTCCCCATTGTATCCTTCCTCCTTACCTGTCCGAACCTGTAAACGTACCTTCATCCCGGCTCAGCAGAAAATCCACGGTTCTGGTCAGCTTATCCGCCCCGGATACCTCCACGCGGATGGGCTGGCCCAGCTTGTAGGTTTTCTTCGTCAGCTCGCCGGTCAGTTGGTAATTGTGTTCGTCGAATATATAGTAATCGTCCCGCAGCTCGCCGATGCGGACCAGCCCTTCCACTGTGTTGGGCAGCTCCACATAGAGGCCCCAGTTTGTCACGCCGGAGATCACGCCGTCAAAGCTCTGTCCGATAAACCGGGACATGTACTCGCATTTCTTCAGCTTGCCGGTCTCCCGCTCCGCCTCGTCGGCGCGCCGCTCCAGAGCCGAGGTCTGGGCGGCCACACCGGGCAGAATCTGCCCGTAGTGCTCCTCACGCCGCTCCTTCAACCCGCCCTTTAAGCTTTCCTTGATGATCCGGTGAATCTGTAAATCCGGATAACGGCGGATGGGCGACGTGAAATGGGTGTAATACCGGGTGGACAGGCCAAAGTGGCCCATACAGTCCGTGGTATACTTGGCCTGCTTCATGGAGCGCAGGGTGAGCCTGGTGAGCAGCGCCGCCTCCGGGCTGCCCTCGATCTGATCCAAAAGCTTTTGCAGCTCCTTGGGGTGGATTTCACCCTGCTGAATCTTCACATGGTAACCAAAGTTGTTGATAAAGGCGGCCAGCTGCTTCATCTTCTCCGGGTCAGGCTTGTCGTGGCTGCGGTACAGGAAGGGCAGCCCCTGCCAGTAATAGTCCTCCGCCACGGTCTCGTTGGCGATCAGCATGAAATCCTCGATGATCCGCGTAGCCGCGTTCCGCTCATAGGGCCGTATCTCCAGGGGCTTTCCCTGGGGGTCTAACAGGATTTTACTCTCCGGAAAATCAAAGTCTATGGCCCCTCTCATCTTGCGCTTCTCCCGCAAAATACCGGACAGCTCCTTCATGGCGTCGAACATGGGCACAAACTCCCGGTACTCCGCCATCACCGCCTGATCCCGGTCCGTGACCACCGCGTTCACCGCCGTGTAGGTCATCCGGCGGTCCACCCGGATCAGCGTCTCCGCGATCCGGTGGTCCGTCACATTTCCCTTGGAGTCGATCTCCATCAGGCAGCTGAGGGCCAGCCGGTCCGTTCCGGCGTTTAAGGAGCAGATGCCGTTGGACAGCTTGTGGGGCAGCATGGGGATCACCCGGTCCACCAGGTACACGCTGGTGCCCCTGCGCAGGGCTTCAACGTCCAGCGCCGTGTTCTCGGCCACATAGTGGCTCACGTCCGCGATGTGGACGCCCAGCAGCCAGGTTCCATCCCCCCGGCGGCAGATGGTCACCGCGTCGTCCAGGTCCTTGGCGTCCTCCCCGTCGATGGTCACCGTCTGCAGGGAGCGCAGGTCCAGACGTCCCGCCAGGTCTCCGCCCCATTCGGGATGGCTCTGCAGGTCGTCCAGCCCATATTCCGCGCCGTAACCGCGGGCCGTGGGCGTTTCCGGCACATACACCTCATCCGGCGCCAGCCCTGCCTGCTCCATCACTTCCTCCGGAAATTCCTCCGGCAGGCCGTAGGCCCGCACGATGGAGAGGATATCCGTTCCCGGGTCATTGATGTGGCCCAGAATCTCCACGATCTCGCCCTCCGGCTTTTTACTTTTACCGCCGAAGTCCGTCAGCCTGGCCACCACTTTATGGCCGGTGACCGCGCCCATATCCTTCCCCTCGGGGATAAACACGTCCGCCGCGATCTTCTGATTGTCGGGGATCACAAAACCGAATCCCTTGTTCTTCTGGTAGTAGCCGATCACCTCCTGGTTGGCGTGCTCCAGCACCCGGATCACGGTTCCCTCTGCACGGCGGCCCTCCCGGCCTTCATTTTCCATCACAATCTGCACCCGGTCGCCGTTTAAGGCCTGACCGGTGCGGTCCTCGGGGATAAACACGTCACGGTCCATTCCCTCCACGGTCACAAAACCGAATCCCTTGGGATGCCCGGAAAAAATTCCGTTCACGGAAAATGTCTCCGGCTTGCCGTATTTCCCTTTTTTTGACAATCCAACCTTTCCCTCCGCCACCAGATAGTCCAGCACTTCCTTTAACTCATCCCGCTGGGACTTGGGCAGATTTAACAGTATGGCGATCTCCTTTGCCTTCATCGGCACGTACGCCTTGTCGTTCATCAGATCCATCAGAATCTGCGTCCGCTCTTTTAATTGCGATTCTTCCATTTTCCCTCTTTCCTGGCCGCCTCCGAATGCCGGGCGCGGCCCCGATCCATTTCCCCGGGCGCAGGTATCCGCAGACAGCGCGCACAGCCCATTGCCTCCGGGAAAAACAAAACACCCTAATGTAAATTACAAAAGGGTGTCTATCGCTTTCGTTTCTGTTCTGATTTATGCTCCCTGAGCTTTCAGGATCACGTTCATCGCAATGGTAATGAGCATGAACGCCATAGCGCCGTACTTGGTAAACTTCTCCAAAGCGCCTTCCATGGAACGGCCTTTGTTCTTGCCCCAATAGCTGTCGGCAATGCCGCCCAGCGCGCCCAGACCCTGGGACTTGCCTTCCTGCATCAGAATCACTGCAGATATTGCAACACCGAGAATTACATATATAACTGATAAAATTATCTCCGCAACCGCCACTTTGATACACCTCTTTCATTTTCTATGGTCATAAACATAAATAATATACCATACTTTGTCCGGGATTACAACCATTTTTCCGCTAAAATACGAGAAATTGTAATAGGTCGGACGGGTCGTCTTCTTGACCGGAAAAGACCGGTCAAGAAGCATCGGATGTCCATCCGATGTGAAAATTAGCGCGATGAGCCGCTTACAAGCGAGCTTGACGCGGCTTATCGCCCCAATTTTCCCGCCGTCTGAACTGTTACGGGGTATTACGCTTCCGGCCAGGAGCAGATCAGGGAGAGTCTCCCCTCAAACCGGCAGGTTCCGTAGCCCGCGGGCACGATGAAGTGCTGTCCCTTGCGGATGGGCGTCCCGTTTACGCTGCCCTCGCCCTCCAGCACGCTGACGTTGGCAAATCCGGCCGGGAAGGTCTCCTCCCATGCGTCCGCCACATCCAGCTTCACCACGGTGTAGCGCGGACAGGTGACCAGATGGGTCTTTACCACATGCCCGTTGTCCACCGTCACCTGGGGACCTTTGCCCTCGTCGGCCTTGTAAGGAGCGCGGATCACGTCGATGCTCTGCTTCACGTGCAGGGGACGGGGTTTGCCGTCGCTGAGGCGGTCGTAGTCGTAGACCCGGTAGGTGATGTCGCTGCTCTGCTGGGTCTCCAGGATCAGGGTTCCACCCTTGATGGCGTGGACGCAGCCCGGATTGATCTGGAAGAAATCCCCTTTTTTGATGGGAATCTGGCGGATGAACTCGCCCCAGCGCTTCTCCTCGATCATGCGGACCATCTCATCGTGATCCTTGGCGTTATGGCCCACCACGATGGTGGCGTCCGGATCGCAGTCCAGAATATACCAGCACTCCATCTTAC
Organism: Enterocloster lavalensis; assembly: GCF_046603895.1. Classification (NCBI taxonomy): domain Bacteria; kingdom Bacillati; phylum Bacillota; class Clostridia; order Lachnospirales; family Lachnospiraceae; genus Enterocloster; species Enterocloster lavalensis. The sequence goes on along the minus strand of NZ_CP176637.1, from coordinate 5,043,322 downwards.
CCAGGGAGCCGTTCTCGTTCGCCCCCGCGTAGACGTCGTCGGGATGGACCTGGATGCTCAGATCGCTCTTGGCGTCGATGATCTTGACCAGCAGCGGAAACACACCCTCCGCGCCCTCTGCGCCGAACAGCTCCGGGTGGTTCTCCCACAGGGAGCTTAGGGTCTGGCCCTTGTAGGTGCCGGAGGCCACGCGCCCGTCCCCGCTCTTGTGGGCGCTGATGGCCCAGCACTCTCCCGTGTGATCGCTGGGAATGTCGTAGCCGTACACCTCTTTCAGACGGCTTCCGCCCCAGATGGCTTCCTTAAACACCGGTTCCATAAATAATAATTCGCTCATGTGTTTTTCTCCTTATCGCGTTCCCCTTGATTCTCTCGTTGCATACACAGGCGGCGATTGCCGCATCCCTTTTATCATACTATGGATTAAGCGTTTGTCAAGGTTCGAAGCTGCGAAAAGCCCCCGAAGGACCGGGAGCTTTTGTAAAAAATTTTTACAGATTCTGTTCGATGCGCAGGAGCTGGTTGTACTTGGCTACCCGGTCGCTGCGGCAGGGAGCTCCGGTCTTGATCTGCCCTGCGTTGACGGCCACTGCGATGTCCGCGATGATGGAATCCTCCGTCTCTCCGGACCGGTGTGAGATAATGGTCCCGAATCCGGCGCGTTTTGCCATCTCAATGGCCTCGAAGCTCTCGGACAGGGTGCCGATCTGATTCACCTTTACCAGAATTGCGTTTCCCGCCTCCAGCTCGATGCCCTTTTTCAGACGCTTGGTGTTGGTGACAAACAGATCGTCCCCCACCAGCTGGATTTTGCCGCCAAGGGCTTTGGTCAGCCTCTGCCAGCCGTCCCAGTCCTCCTCCTGAAGTCCGTCCTCGATGGAGCAGATGGGGAAGCGGTTGACCAGGTCTTCGTAGTAGTCCACCAGCTCCTCGGAGCTGCGGCGCACCGGATGTCCGGCCATCTGGCTCTCCCCCGGGAACAGGTACAGGCCGCTGGCCTCGTCGTACAGCTCGCTGGAGGCCGCGTCTATGGCGATCTTCACCTCGTCGCCCGGCTTGAACCCGGCCAGCTCCACGGCCTTCACCATGTAGCTGAGCACCTCCGCCGCGTCCTTGAAGTCTGGCGCAAAACCGCCCTCGTCGCCCACGCCGGTGCTGTAGCCGTTGTCCTTCAGCAGACGTTTTAAGGTGTGGTAAATCTCAGCGCACATTCTCAGCCCCTCGGAGAAGCAGCAGGCCCCCACGGGCATGATCATGAACTCCTGGAGATCCACGGTATTGTCCGCGTGTTTACCGCCGTTTAAGATGTTCATCATAGGCACCGGCAGCTGGCAGGCGCCGATGCCGCCCAGATAGCGGTAAAGCGGCATGTTCAGGGCGTTGGCCGCCGCCCGGGCCACGGCCATGGACACGCCCAGAATGGCGTTGGCCCCCATGTTCTCCTTGTTCTCCGTGCCGTCCGCCTCCCGCAGGAGCCGGTCGATGTGGCGCTGGTTTAAGGCGCTCTCAAAGATCACCGCCTCGCTGAGCACGGTGTTCACGTTCTCCACGGCTTTTTTCACACCAAGCCCTTGATAGCGCGGGCCGCCGTCCCGCAGCTCCACTGCCTCGAATTTTCCGGTGGACGCTCCCGAGGGCACAGCCGCCCGGCCGGTGGCCCCTCCGGCCAGGCGCACCTCCACCTCCACGGTGGGATTGCCCCGGGAATCCAGAATTTCCCTGCCCTGCAGGCCCTCAATTTCCATTTCTTCTGACATAAAAAATGACCTCCTCATATCAATTCGTTCCATTGATATAAGGATAGCCATTTTTGTAGGGAATTATTCCCGGAAGCGTGGGGCGCTGACGGCATCCATTTTTATCACAGCATCTGTGCTGACTTCACACCATATAAACTGCATTGATTTGAGAGTTCATTTTCTAAAAGCAGCTCAGGACTGTCCATCACGATCATATTTGCAGGCACTGCCGCCTCCTGGTCTCCGGCCGACCTGGATGTGCGCACCAGAACCAGAAAACTGCACCTTTTTTTATTCCCCGCCCTGCACAGCAAATCCGCCGCCTCCTGCAGGCTCTCGTGCTTTTTCTGAATTTTCACCGCCACCGGGGCATTCCGATAGTACGTTTTTAAAATGCCGTCAATTCCTTTATTTCTCTGAACAACATCACACCCCAGTGTATTCAGAAGTGCCAGCTCCTCCTCTGTTTTCGTCTTATAAGAATCAATGCCAACCTTTAACAGTCTGGACTCAGTCTTTGCCGGGCATTCCAGGCGTTGGCCGCACAGCCGGACCGCGCTGGGATTACTGTCGATTCCGACATAATTTCTTCCCAACAGCTTTGCCGCCACCAGCGTGGTGCCGCTTCCGCAGAAGGGGTCCAGCACACAATCCCCCGGATCCGTGCTGATCCGTATAATTCGTTCCAGCAGTTCAACGGGCTTCTGAGTCGGATAGCCGGTTCGCTCCTTCGCTTTCGGGTTGAGAAAAGGAATTTCCCAGACATCGGACATCGGCACTCCCTTCTTTTCCCTGGCTAAAACCACGTTTCCCTCATCATCATATTTATAACTCGCTTTTCCGTAAGTATCCCTAACCCGTTCCTGCAAAATCTGGTCGATATTGGTGGTCGGCGAATACGCATTGTAGATTGTATTGAATTTAAAATTGGCGGTTTTTGTATAATAAAAGATCGTTTGATGTCCCGGTATCAGGCCTTTGCGGGAATTCGACCATCTCTTGTACGTCCAGATAATCTCACTTCTGAAATGATTCTCCCCAAACACCTCGTCCATAATGAGCCTGAGATAATGGGATGCCGAGTCGTCACAATGTAAAAATATACTGCCGTTCTTTTTCAAAACGCGCTTGATTTCCTCCAGTCTCAACCTCATAAACCGCAGATATGATTCACGGGATTCCCACCGATCGGAAAATGTGTATTCCCTCCCGTCGGAGTCCTTTAGATGCTGTTCTTTTTGGGTAAAAAAGGGGGGATCCAGGTATGCCATATCAATGGATTCGCCCTCCATTTTTTTTAAAGCATTTAAACAGTCGTCTCTAATAACCATGTCTCTCCTCATTCTCTGGACTGTGCAATTTTTTCAAGAATCCCCAGCAAATCAATGTCCGTCATTTTTTCAATATAGCTCCATGCTCCGTCGCCGCAGTAATATTCTCCGCCAATCCCTTTATATAATGTTTCAAGTGTTTCCTGTATCTTGACCGCCTGCTCGCGCTGTGGGTAGTAGAACATAACCCTGACCGGTTTGTATCCCTTTGCCTTGATCACCTGAATTCTGGTGTGCTCCTTCGTAATATGATCCCCGTCCGTGGTAGCGTCACGCCATTTGATTTCGTGGGCCAGTTGGTTCACCAGACAATCAATTTCAAATGTTCTAGGACGAGCTCCAAGGCTATTCGGTATTTTTACCTTTGCCGCTTCTGGGAAACGGTGTTTCATGCAAGCAATCGCCGCCTCTTCCAAAAAGCTCCCGCATACTTATACGAAAACCGGCCCTTATTCTGATACAAGTCGATCAGACGACCCTCGTCATTCGAAACGCCCAGAACGCGATAGAGCAGATAATGTGAGTTGTCATCCGCCTTCATCTCCTCAATGCGCAGATCAACTTGCTGCTTTAACCGCGTTGCATATGCATCCGCTAAACGCTTGATGCTCTCATATACGCTCATGTCCATCGTTCACTGCTCCTACTCTATCGATGCAGCAATCGCCCGCAGGCTGCGCCAGCGGCCCATTGCATTCAAACACAGAGGGGAAGCACAGCGGCAAATCCCTGTTGCGCTTCCCCCTCAGATCATGTTTTCCTCCCTCACTCCACTCTCGCCCCATCCGCGCCCACATGGAATCCGTCGGGCGTCACCGTGTTGGTCAGCATGGCGCCGCTGACGGTGTCGCAGTAGTAGGACTTTCCTTCCCACTGAACCCAGCCGGTTTTCATGTAGCCGTCCTCGCCGAAGAAATACCAGAATTGTCCCAGATTTTTCCAGCAATTTGCGGGATAGGTCTGGTCCGCGTTGCAGAACCACCAGCCGCGCTCATCCTGCCGCCAGCCGCCCACAAAGCGCTCCACATCCTCCTTAGTCACGTAGAGCTGGGCCGATTCCTCCCAGTCGCCGCCGTTGTTGCCCCGGTCAATGATTCGGACCTTAAAGGTGTAGGTGCCGGGCCGGTCCAGCTTGTCCGCAAACTCCCAGCTGGTTTCCTTGGTGGTGATCACCGAACCCACGCTGGAATCCCCGCGGTACAGGCGCACCTTGTACTCCCCGGCCTCGGGGCTGTCGTCCCAGTGGGCGATGGCGTTCTCCTCGTCCCAGCGCAGCCCGTCCACATTCAGATCCCCGTCCTCCAGCTTGTCCAGTGTCAGGGTCAGCTTCATGATCTTCTTGTCGCTGTCCCGGCTGGAGCCGGAATATTTGGCGCCGTCCAGATCAAGGGCGCTCTTTCCACCCTGATCGAAATAATATCCGTCGTCAGCGGACAGCTCCACCTTTACCTTGGGCTTGTCGCCTCCGACCCAGTATCCCTTGGGATTGTCCACGTCCACGCTGGACACGGAGCAGCTGCCGGAGAGCACCTCCACGTCCACATCGCCGTCCTCCCCCGCCTCGATGTCGGAAGAAATCCTCAGCGATATCTGGCCCACCGGCTCCCGTTCCTCCTTGTCCTTTCCGTACGCCGGAAACGCAAGCGCCAGCGCCAGCAGCCCGGCGGCGGCCACGGCCGAATAACGAATTTTTCTCATAACGGTCACCCCTCCTGTTTTCCTCTGTGATTTACCTCTATCATATCACAAATTTCCCCAGGATGGAACCGCTGCTTTTTCAGCCATTCCTCGAACTCCGGCCGCGGCACCGGGCGGGAAAAATAATAGCCCTGCCCCAATTCGCAGCCCATCTTCTTGACCATATTCAGATGGTCCTGCGTCTCAATACCCTCGCACAGGGCCACGAATCCCATCTTGCGCACCAGCAAAACCAGCTGGCCCAGGAATTCCCGGCCGCGGTCCGTTTTCCCGCAGTTCTGCACAAACGCGCAGTCCATTTTGATGATATCGGTGGGAATCTCCGCCACCATGTTCATGATGGAGTAACCGGAGCCGAAATCGTCGATGGAGGTGGTAAATCCCATGTCCTGCAGCCGTTTCAGCACGCTGAAAATCTGCTCCGTGTCGCTGAGAAACGCGGTCTCCGTCAACTCAAACTCCAGGTACTCCGGTGAAATTCCAAATGCCTCCACCTGCTCCGCTATATAGGACACGAGCTGATCATCCCGCACATCCGCGCCGGAGAGGTTTACGCTGATCTTAAAGAGCGGTTCCCCACGCTCCTCCCGCTCCTTCAGCCACCGGCACACGCTGCCCAGCACAAAGAGATCAATTTTGGTGATAAATCCGTTCTTCTCGAACAGGGGGATAAACTCGTCGGGCGGAATCACCCTGCCGTCCTCCCGCACCCAGCGGACCAACGCCTCCGCCCCAGCCACCGAGCCGTCCTTCAAATAGATTTTGGGCTGGTAATACACCTGAAATTCCCCGTGCATCAGCGCGTACTCCATGCGGTTGATCATCTCGTTTTCCCGCAGCTTGATGGAAAAGGGCGCGTCCTTGTACAACACCACCGTGGATTTGAGAATGTAATCCACCGACTTTCGGGCCAGGTTGGCCCGGTCCACCGCCAGGTCGATCTCCCGGCAGTCCGGGTCCAGAAAATACACGCCGGAGCGCACCCGGATGTTGATGCCGTCGTAAATCTGATTTTGCAGCCGCGCGAAATTTTCATTGCTCAGAAGCAGCTTTTCCTGGAAATCCGCCCGGTCCTCATAGACGCCCAGCGTCACAAACACGTCCCCGTTGGCCCTGGCGTTGATCACCTCCGGTCCGCTGCTCTGCACCACCATGTCCGCAAACATCCGCAGGATATTGTCCCCCTGGGTGTAACCGATGGCGCTGTTGATGTATTTGAAACCCTTAATGTCGCTGGCCACCAGCACCCGCCTGGCCACGCCCTGATCCAGCGCCTTCTGCGCCAGCTCCTTGAACATGTTGTAGGTAAACAGGCCGGTCAGAGGATCCACATCGCGGTAATACTCCGCCCTGCGGTTTGCGTCGTCCAGCGCTTCCAGGGTCTTGGCCTCCGAGGCGATTAATCCCGCCACCTCCGCCAGCTCGCCCCGCTCCTTCTCATCCCAGGCGCGCGCCTTACTGCAATTCACCAGCGCCAGCTGTCCGATGTAACGCCCATCGCTGTAGAGACCTGCGAACAGCACGGACAACGCTCCGCTCTGCTCCAGGACCCGGCGCAGGTTTTCCTTATAGGTGTCATACCGGTCCCTGGAAAGGACCATCGTTCCCCTCTGGTCGTACAGGCCGTGGCAGATGAAAAATTCCTCCTTCCGGAAGCTGTCCGAAAGGGAAATGGGCTGCGCCGTCTGATTGTCCACCCACTGATAGATGGTGTTTTTCCCGCTGTCCCGGGAATTGTTCATGTACAGCGATACCCGGCTGAGCCCGTAACGCCTGCCCAAAAATGCCAGAAGGACCTTGACCGCCTTGGCAAAGGTGTCCTGAAGCCTGAAAATCTCCAGGGCGGCGGCCATAACCGTACCCGTGCTGTTGAACTCCCCGTAGCGCTCCGCCTCCTCCTGATCGGACGCGTAGATCGCCATGGTTTCATCCTGAGCCACCGGCAGGGGGCCATCCGTCCGCCGTTTCCCGCTGAGCGCAGGCGCGTAAGCCTGCAGGCGCTTGTATTTGGTGATATCCTGAAGAGACAGGAGCACCGCCCGCTTTCCCTCCCAGATCACCGGGATTCCGGCGGCATCGGCCCAGAGATTCAGAAATCCGTTGTAGATTTCCATCGCAGCCGGCTCCCCGCGGCGCACGGCCTCCCTGGCCGGGCAGGACTGGCAGGGCTGGCCCAGCCCCATGAATTCGCAGTAGCAGTATTTCCCGATGCGGCTGGACGTGGCCGTCTCCCTGGTCTTCCGATTCAGGTAAAGCAGCTCGTAGGTGTCCGCGTCCACCACATAGATCCATCCGGGCAGATTGTCCAAAATCTCCTTCAGGCCGTTGATCTGTTTTTCAGTTTTCTTTTTAGCCCGCTCTTTTATCAAAAAGGTGCCTAAAATCTTCGCTACAAAAGATAGGGCATCGATCTGCTCTCCGGTCCAAATCCGGTTCCGGCGGCATTCGTCAAAGCCGATAAAGCCTTCCAGGCGGCCGCTGTCGTAAAAGGCACACTGCACCGTGGACTTGATGTTCTGACCTTCCAGCAGGCGGCGCTGCCTCTGCTCCAGACGCGACACATCCGGGCAGAAAAATATCCCCTTCTCATTAAAATTGTCGATGTAGCCAGGAGCGTCCACCTCATAGCTGACACACTGCAAACGGCTCATCTCCGGCTGTATGCCGTCGTTGCACCACTCAAAGGTATTGTCCGTGTGAAGGCCGTCCGGCTGATTTTCAAATATATACACCCGGCTGACATCAAACTGTCTGCCCACAATCTGCAAAATCAGCCGGATTGCCTCCTCTAAGTCCACGGAGTCGTAAAGCGCCCGGAACACGTACTGGATGATCTGAGTATTAACCCGGCGCAGCCCCATCTCCGACTCGATGCAGGACTCCTGTGGGCACTCGCTGTCCTGGATTTCGCCTTCGCCCCAGGCGGACATATGGGGAGCGTAGGTTGTACAGAAGTTCTTTCCGCTGCGCTTCCCCCAGTAAAGGGCGCAGTCTGCCCGTTCCAACAGCTGTTCAAAGCTTCTCCCGTCCTGCGGAGAGACCGCGATTCCTACGCTGCAGGTCACCTCCACTGCGTTTTCTAAAACCGACTGCAGCTCTCCAACGCTCTGCACAATGCGCCGGCCATGGTACAGCGGCTGGTTCAAGTCGTTTAAATCGCGGAGAAATACGATAAACTCGTCCCCGCCGATTCTTCCCACCACATCGCTCTTGCGAAACAGCGCCTGCAGCCTCCTGGCGATCTCGGTCAGCACCATATCTCCGAACAGATGGCCCCAGGTGTCGTTGAGCGATTTGAAGTTGTCGATATCCACAATCAGCAGCGCACAGATCTGGCCTTCCCAGTTTTGACGGGCGTTGACCAGAGCCACGCAGGCGGAGCGGTTGAGCAGACCGGTCAGTGAATCCCTGCGCGCCTGCTCCCAGTAGCTCTGCCGCGCCATCTTGGCTTCCGTGTCGTCGATCAGCACGCCGCCGAAGCACTTGTTGCCGTTTAAATCTGTAACCACACGCCCGCGGCAGTCCACCCACCGGATCTCCCCGTCTCTTCGCCGGACCCGAAACTCCGTCTTGGAGCTGTCCGGGTTCCGCCTCAGCTGCTCCTCAAGCTCCCCGAAGGCGCGTCTGCGGTCCTCCGCCAGCACCATCCCGGCGATATTGCCGCCGCAGAGTTCCTGAAACTGCTCCCGTCCGCAGCAGCCGTAAAGCGCCAGAACTCCCTCGCTGGCGTATTCTATCCCGCCCGCTTTTGTGCAACGCAAAAAGCCGGCAGGCAAGCATTCCATAAAACGCTCCTTCTCCTCCCGGCGCAGTTCTTCCCCATCGTGATCTGTAACCGAATTCATCCCCATCCACCTCCGGCCGCTGCCTGCCCCTCTCTCCGGGCTCTGTCCGTCCTTTTTGCGCAGCGGCACCTTGTTCAAAGTATAGCATATTTATCTCCCATAGTGAATACGATGTGGGAAAATCAGCCATTTTTTCTACATAATTCGGCATGAAATGCCATTTTTTGTAACCAGAAATTTCACAATACGCAGACAGCGCGGCAGTTCCGCCACCGGCGATGCTGCCGCGCTGCCCGCGCTGCTCCGTTTCCGGCTCAAGCCCGGCGTCCGAAGCGTTTTATTTATGCTCTCAGCTCAATTCCCAGATTGGAGAGCCCGTTTAAAATCTTGTTCATCACAGAGGTGACTTCCTTTTCCTCCAGGGTATGGTCCTTAGCCCGGAAGGTGATGGAGTAGGCCACAGACTTGTGTCCGGCCAGAACCTGGGCGCCCTCGTAGATATCGAACAGGTGGTAGCTCTCCAGCACTTTGCCGCCCCTCTGCTCGATCACGTCCTCAATCTGTCCCACCAGCACGTTCTTCGGCACCACCATGCTGATATCCCGGGTCACAGCCGGGAATTTGGCGATTCCGGTGTACTTGCGGTCAAAGGTGGTGAAGGGGATCACAGAGGGCATGTCGATCACGGCAACGTACGCCCGGTCGCCGATCTTGTAGTTGTCCGCCACATCCGGGTGAAGCTCGCCCAGGTATCCCACCGTCACGCCCTCGTAGACGATATCGGCCTTTCTGCCGGGGTGCAGGTAGGGGTGGTCACCGTTTGGATCGTAGTGGGGCTTTTTGTTCATGCCCACGCGGTCAAAAAACTCCTCCACAACGCCCTTCATGGTGAAGAAATCGCCTTCCCCGTACATGCCCAGGGTAAACTGCATGCGCTCGTCGGGCAGCTCGGTTAAGGGCATGGCCTTGGGCAGATACACGTTTGCCATCTCGTACAGGCGCACGTCCTTGTTGCGGCGGTTGTAGTTGGTGGACAGGGAGGTCAGCATCCCGTTTAATGGCGTGGTGCGCATCACGCTGAAATCCTCGCCCAGGGGATTGGAAATCTCCACCGTCCGGCGAAGTCTGCTGTCCGCCGGGATCATCAGCTTGTCGAATACCCTGGGGCTCTCAAAGGAGTAGGTCATCCCCTGGGAGAAACCGCAGAACTCGGCGGTCTCCCGGGCCACCTCCTGGATTCTCAGCTCGTAGGGCAGCTTGCCGGTGGTCGCCTCGCCGGAGGGCAGGGTGGTAGGAATCTTGTCGTAGCCGTAGAAGCGGGCCACCTCCTCAGCCAGATCCGCCATGCGGTACAGGTCCTGACGCCAGGTGGGAACGATCACCTCTTTGGAGCAGGGGTCGTAGTCCAGATCAATCTTCTTAAAATAAGAGATCATGGTATCCTCGGCGATGTCCGTGCCCAGAAGGCGGTTGATCTTCTCCGGGTCAAAGGGAACCCGGTTCTCCTCACGCTTCTGGGAATAAATGTCAATGATTCCGCCGATCACCTCGCCGGCTCCCAGCTCCTCGATGAGCTGGCAGGCGCGGTTTACAGCCTCCTTGGCAGTGTTGGGATCCAGGCCCTTCTCGTATTTTCCGGAAGCGTCCGTGCGCAGGCCCACCTTCTTGGCGGACAGGCGGATGTTGGTGCCGTTGAAGCATGCGGACTCAAACACCATGGTGCTCACGCTGTCGGTGATCTTGGAATTTTCACCGCCCATAATGCCCGCGATGCCCACTTCCTTCTCGCCGTCGTTGATCATCAGGATGGTGCCGTCCAGCTTGCGCTCCTGGCCGTCCAGGGTCTGGAACACGTCGCCGTCCTTGGCGCATTTTACCACGATCTCGTGGCCCGCCAGGGTATCGTAGTCAAAGGCGTGCATGGGCTGTCCGTACTCTTCCATCACGTAGTTGGTGATATCCACGATGTTGTTGATGGGACGGATTCCGCTGGCCGCCAGGCGGCGCTGCATCCACCCGGGGGAGGGAGCCAGCTTGATGTTCTTCACCATTCTCGCGCAGTAGCGGGGGCACAGCTCAGGGTTTTCCACCCGCACCTTCAGGTAATCGTTGATATCCTCGCCGTTTCCGGTGGGCTTTACCACCGGCGGATGGAATTCTTTTCCAAATGTGGCAGCCGCCTCCCGGGCGATTCCCACCACGCTGTAGCAGTCCACGCGGTTGGAGGTGATCTCATACTCGAACACCACGTCGCGCAGGCCCAGCACCTCCACTGCGTCGGCGCCCACCCGGGTGTCCTCCGGGAGAATGTAGATGCCGCTCTCCGGCGCCAGTGGATACATGTCGCGGTCGGAACCCAGCTCCTCGATGGAGCACATCATTCCGTTGGACTCGATGCCTCTGAGCTTACCCTTTTTGATCTCGATTCCTTCCTCGGGAAGGGGGCCGCCGTCATGGCCGCCGGCTACCTTTCCGCCGTCCAAAACCACCGGAACCTTGTCCCCGGTCTTGACGTTGGGCGCGCCGGTGACGATCTGAACCGGCTCCCCGGCTCCGATGTCCACCTGGCAGACGATCAGCTTGTCCGCGTCCGGATGACGCTCGATGGAAAGGATCTGGCCGACAACAATCTTTTCAAGGTTTTTATCGAGACGCTCGAATCCCTCCACCTTGGTGCCGGTGAGGGTCATTGCGTCCGTGTACTCCTGAGCCGTGACATCCAGGTCAGGAACGTATGCTTTAATCCAGGATAATGCAGTGTTCATTTTTCTTCTCCTTTTCTCTCTATGGTTCGGGCGCAGGTCTGCTGCCCGTCAGACTGCGGGTCAGAACTGTTTCAGGAACCGGATATCGTTCTCGTACAGCAGGCGCATGTCGTCAATCTCATATTTCAGCAGGGCGATCCGCTCTAAGCCCACGCCGAAGGCGAAACCGGAATATTCCTCCGGGTCGATGTTGCACATCTCCAAAACGTGGGGATGTACCATACCGCAGCCCAGAATCTCAATCCAGCCGGAACCCTTGCAGAACCGGCAGCCCTTGCCGCCGCACTTAAAGCAGGTCACGTCCACCTCTGCGCTGGGCTCTGTGAAGGGGAAGTGGTGGGGACGGAATTTCACCTTTGTCTCCGGCCCGAACAGCTCCTTGGCGAACTCGGCCAGGGTACCCTTTAAGTCCGCAAAGGTGATGTTCTTGTCGATCACCAGGCCCTCGATCTGATGGAAGGAGGGGGAATGGGTGGCATCCACCTCGTCGGAGCGGAACACGCGCCCCGGGGCGATCATGCGGATGGGAAGCTGTCCCTTCTCCATGGTGCGCACCTGAACCGGGGAGGTCTGGCTTCTCAGCAGGATCGTGTCGTTGATATAGAAGGTATCCTGCTCGTCTCTGGCCGGATGTCCCTTGGGAATGTTCAGCTTTTCAAAGTTGTAGCGGTCGTACTCCACCTCGGGACCTTCCACTACCTCATAGCCCATGCCCACGAAGATGCGCTCCACCTCTTCCAGGGCGATGGTGTTGGGATGGCTGTGTCCCACCTTGTTCTTCCTGGCCGGCAGGGTCACGTCGATGACCTCGCGCTTTAACTGCTCTTCTCTGGCCTTTTTGGCAAGGGCGGTTCTGGCTTCCTCCAGCCTGCCCTCCAGCTGCTCACGGACCTCGTTCACCATCTGACCCACCTTGGGGCGGTCCTCAGGCGCCACATTCTTCATGCCCTTTAACAGGTTGGTCAGCTCGCCCTTCTTGCCCAGGTATGCCACCCGGATCTCATTCAGCTTTTCCAGCGCCTCGGAAGCTTCAATCTGGTTTAACGCTTCTTCTCTGATTTTCTCTAACTGCTCTCTCATGGCTTCTCCTTTTCTCTTTGAATTCGGGAATCCCGCCGCCGTGCGATCCCGCCCGGAAGGCTTCCTGTCACGCCGGGCCCATGCCCCGCGCAACGAAAAAAAGTCCCGTTCCTCCGCCGTTTCCGGCAAAAGGGACGGGACAAAAATATGCTCGCGGTACCACCCTGATTCCTGCGCTCCACATAACGCGCAGACACTCATTTGCACATAACGCGTGCCAGCGTCACAGACTACCGGCCTCTGGGCCTTCACCTGTGCGGCTCCGGTGGGAATTTCAAGCGCTTATCTGAACCTGGGGGAGCTTGCAGCCGGTGACTCCCTCTCTCTGCCGGAAAATAAGCCTCTACTGAACACCTTCATCGCCTTTGCGATTTAAATCTAAACTACATTTTAGCCACTCTTTCGGAAAAAGTCAAGATATATTCCCATAAACAGTTCAGACGGCGCGAAAATTGGTGCAAAAAGCCGCGTCAAGCTCGCTTGTAAGCGTCTTTTCGCGCCAATTTTCACATCGGATGAACATCCGATGCTTCTTGACCGGCTTTTCCGGTCAAGAAGACCATCCGTCTGAACGTACTCACTCCCCCCCCCCCCCGCCTCTCCCATCAAAAGCCATTTGACAACGGACTCCCTTCGCCTTAAACTGATCTCATACACCCGAAACTTGAAACCATCCCTAAAAGGAGCCATACAACCGATGACCCATATCCAAACCATAGACTGTCTGGACCTAAAACAGATCGCCGACTCCGGCCAGTGCTTCCGCATGCTGCCCTCCCCGGCGGGCGGCTACACCATTGTCAGCAGGGGCCGTCTGCTGCGCGTTTCCCAGGAGGGAAACCGGGTAAGCTTTGACTGTCCCCGGGAGGATCTCTCCTTCTGGCTTACATACTTCGACTGCGCCACGGACTACGCCGCCATCCTGACCTCCGTGGACCCGGACGACAACTACTTAAGAGCCGCGGCCGCGGCCGGGCGTGGAATCCGCATCCTGCGCCAGGACCCCTGGGAAATGATCATCACCTTCGTGATCTCCCAGCAGAAAACCATCCCCTGTATCCGGCGGCTGGTGGAGGACATTTCCCGGCGCTGGGGGCAAAAAATTGCGGACGGGGACGACAAAAACTCCGCCGTTTATTCCTTTCCCACCCCAAAAGAGCTGGCCCGCGCCTCCCTGGAGGAGCTATTGGACCTGAAGCTTGGGTACCGCGCCAAATACATCCACCGCCTGTCCCAGGATGCCGCGGCCGGAACTCTGGACCTGAAAAAGCTGGAAACCATGGAGTACGGACAGGCCATGGAATACCTCACCGGCTTTTACGGCATCGGCAAAAAGGTAGCCAACTGCGTCTGCCTCTTCGGCCTGCACCACATCGAGGCGTTTCCCGTGGACACCTGGATCGAAAAGATTCTGCTGCGGGAGTATTTCAGCGCAAAAAAATACCGCCGCACTCCCAAGAACCGCCTCTACGACACCATTCTGGCGGACCATTTCGGGAGGTACGGCGGCTATGCCGGCGTGCTCCAGCAGTACATATTTTACTACGAGCGGCTGAATCAACACAAAATCTCGCCCTGACACAGCCGGTGAAATAAGACCTTCCGACGCTTAAACCAGGCGGCGCTCAAAACCGCGGTAGCGGGTTCCCTGGAAGGTGAGCTTGCCCCGGTCCCCCTCCGCTAAAAGCCCGTACTCCCGGCCGGACATCCGCAGCTCCATCCGGTCCCCGCTCTCCACCTGGAAGGTGGCGTAGTAGACGGTGGAGCTCCTAGTCATATGGCTGCTGTCCGCCTGGCTCATATGCCTGGTTATATTGGTGCGCTTGGAGACCACCCTGGCGTCCACGCTGAGCACCGGTGAACTGTTGTTGCTGCTCCACTCGGAGGCGGACCGGACCAAAGCGAGAATCATAACTCCCACGATCAGCAGAAAAACTGCGCCGAACATCAGCGGGAAAATCGTATCCATAATGCCGAAAAATCCATAATCCATAAAATCACCCGCTTTCTTTTTCCTCTGATTTCATTATAAGCAATCGCGGGTGGAATGTCTTATCATTTTCCTTAACATTTGATTGATACTATCTGACAATATTCTGACCGGGTGATCACCACTCCCTCAACTCCACCATCCGATGATCGGTACAATACTCGTTCTCCTTCAGGCTGCGGTCCCCGTACTCTGCCTCGCCCATCTGATTGTCGTAGGGGTCGTTGCGCAGATGGGACATGGGCGGGTTGAAGTCCGCCTGGAACTCTCTGGCGGCGGGCATGCGGTAGGGGTCCAGGTTTCCGAAGTAGAACTCCCAGCGCTCCTCATATCCCTCCCGGAAGGCGGCTCCGCCGAAGGAGCAGTCCGCGTACAGCCAGCCGAAGGGCTCCACGTAAAACTGGGCCCAGTCGTGGCAGCCGATCTCCAACGGTGTGGTGTAAAGCCCGGCCTGCCATCTGGCCGGCACACCGGCGGCCCGGCACATGGTGATAAAGAGCAGGGCCTGCACGCCGCAGTCCCCCTTAAAGCAGGTGCTCACATACTCGGGAATATCCGTCAGCGTGAAATAGCTGCGCACATAGGAGTACATCACATGGCTGGTTATGTAGTCGTAGATCCGTCTGGCCTTCAACAGGGGATTGGTCTCCTCCCCCACCACCTCCCGGACCAGCTGGCGCAGATAGGGTGTGAAACGGATGTGGGGAAGCTGTTCCCGGCAGAAATCCCGGCGGATTTCCCGTATTTCACCCTGGCTGCCCTCCGAGCGCTGTGCCAGCGCGGCGGCCCGATCCAGGGCCTGTCCCCGGGAGAAATCCCGGTAGGGCGCATGGTTTTCAAAGGAAAACTCCACCGCATAGCGCTGTCCCTTGCGGTGCTCCGTGTGAAAGCAGATGGTCCGCTGCGGCTGCCCTGCGTCCGCCACCGTGTACTCCGAAGGCAGCGCCTCCCGCCCGCCGATGGACACGCTCTCCACCTTTACATTGCGGATCTGGCTGTACTCGATGGGAAGCGGCAGGTAGACCCGGATGGACTCTCCCTCCCGCTCCGCCTCCGACGTGATCTCAACGGTGCTGCGGATCCGGTAGGAACAGCTCATGCCCTCCGACTCTTTCATCCGCGTCATAGCGTTTTCCAGCAGCCTGAAATTGTCCTGCCTGCCCTTTAAATGGCTGGGATCAACCGCGCGCCGTCCGTAGGCCGGCCGCGTTTTCAGGATATTGGCCAGAAAGCTGCTGCGGAACTTCACCTGGCCGTCCACATAGATCCAGTCCGCCGCATCCTCCTCCCACAGCTGCGTCAGCTCTTCCTCCTTAAAATCCTGAATCTCCCGCTTCAGAATCTCCAGGGCTTCCCCCCAGGAGTAGGGGTATTGCCCGGGCAAACGCTCCAGAATCTCCAGCTCCAGGGTGAGCCGGTCTTTCATGGCCCGGGGCAGTTCCCGCTTAAGCCGCAGCCCGATCACCCGCTTGGCCTGGTCAAACTGCCCGCACCATTTTAATTTCTGGATATCCTCGGGCAGCGGTGTGCTCAATGTCAAAAAATAATTGTTTTCGTTCATCATTTTCTCACGTTCCTCTCTGACAGATATCCCTATCATACACGAAATACCGAAAAATGTATAGCCGGAAGCGCACATCCGCCGCCCAAAACCGCCCCAGGCCCCGTTCTCCCCCTGTTTACTTCAAATGGAAAACGTGATAAAATGACCGTATCTGATCCGGAGAGAGGTGATATTCTGTGAAGCTCTGCATTGCAGCGGCTGGAATAGTTGTAAGCGTATTGTAATATAACAGGAGGTTTTGAAATGACTATTCCAGAGAAACAGATTTATCCCCGTACCGGGGACCGTCAGACCGTGTATTTAAAGCATGTGATCACCAAACCCGGCATCCAGGTTGGCGACTACACGATGTACAATGACTTTGTCAATGACCCAACGGAGTTTGAGCAGCACAATGTGCTGTACCATTACCCGATCAACCACGACCGGCTGATCATCGGGAAGTTCTGTTCCATCGCCTGCGGCGCCAAATTCCTGTTCAACAGCGCGAACCACGCCATGGCTCCGCTCTCCACCTATCCATTTCCCCTGTTCTTTGAGGAGTGGGACTTGGACCGCGGAAACGTGACGGATTCCTGGGACAACCGGGGCGACATCGTGATCGGAAACGATGTCTGGATCGGCTATGAAGCCGTGATCCTGGCCGGCGTGACCGTGGGCGACGGAGCCATCATCGGCGCCCGGGCGGTGGTGACAAAGGACGTCCCGCCCTACACCATTGTGGGCGGAGTCCCGGCCCGGCCGATCCGCAAGCGCTTTCCGGAGGAAACCGTCTCCGCCCTGCTGCAGCTTCGGTGGTGGGACTGGCCCAAAGAGCGGATCCGCCGGAATATCAGCGCCATACAGTCCGGCTCGGTGGACCGCCTGATGTAAACGGACGGCGTTACCCGTAACATTTCCCCCTGTTTCAGCCCCGACGAGCTGATGCAGGGGGATTTTTTCGCCCGCGCGGCCGCCCCTCCCGCCGCAGGCCCACTATGGAATCAGCCTCTCACAGTTCCAGCTCCATCTGCACATGGGGGATTCCATCTTCCAAAAATTCGCCGGAACAGATTTTAAAGCCCTCCCGCTCATAAAATCCCACCGCGTAACACTGGGCCTCCAGATAAATTTTCCCGGCCCCCATGGTTTTCCTCACAATCCTGATCCCTTCCCTCAACAGTCTCCCGCCCAGACCGGTCTTTCGCTCCGTGGTCAGCACTCTCCCCATCTGCACGACCCCCGCTTCACCCGCTTTCGGAAATACCCGCAGATAGGCCAGGACCGTTTGTCCGAACCGGCAGAAAATGTGCAGGCTGCTGTAATCCACATCGTCCAAATCCTGGTAAACACAGCGCTGTTCCACCACAAACACCTGGGCCCTCGCCTTGAGAATTTCATACAATTCAACGGTTGTCAGTTCCTGAAAATATTTCGCCACAAAGTCCATCCCGCTCCGCCCTTCCATTTTCTTCCAGTTTAAGCCGCAAAAGACGGATCTTCTGGTCCCCGACCGGAAAATCCGCCTTTGCTGATCTATTTTCTCTTACTTAAAAATCCCCTTTTTTTTGGGTTTCTCCGATTCGGACGAAGCTGTGCCGTCCATGGCCTCCTCGAACTTGCGCAGTGCCTCCTTCTGAGCCTGGGTCAGGCGCTCCGGCACCTGGATCACCAGGGTCACGTAGTGATCGCCCCGCACGTTGCGGTTGCGCAGCGAAGGCACACCCTTGCCTTTTAAGCGGACCTTGGTGTCGGTCTGAGTACCGGGCTTCACCTCGTACTCCACCTCTCCGTCCACGGTCTTGATGCGGATGGCACCGCCCAAAGCCGCCTTGGTGAAGGAAATGGGCACGGTGGAATAGATGCTGGTATCCTGGCGCTTGAAGATCGGATGCTGGGAGACCACAGCCTCCACCAGCAGGTCGCCCCGTTCGCCGCCGTTCACGCCGGGTTCGCCGCCGCCGGCCTGGCGCACGCACTGGCCGTTGTCGATGCCCGCGGGAATCGGCACTTTAAAGCGCTTGCGCACGGTCTTGTAGCCCGTGCCGTAGCAGTCCGGACAGCGCTCCTTGATGATCTGGCCGCTGCCGCCGCAGTCCGGGCAGGTCTGCACGTTCTGCACCTGGCCGAAGAAGGACTGCTGGGTGTACATGATCTTGCCCTTGCCGTTACACTTGGGGCAGGTCTGGGGAGAGGTCCCCGCTTTAGCCCCTGTGCCGTGGCAGCTGGCGCAGGTTTCCTTGAAATTGATCTCAATCTCCTTCTCGCAGCCAAAAATAGCCTCCTCAAAGGAAATCCGCACGGAGGTCCGCACATTGGCGCCCCGCATGGGGCCGTTGTTTCTCCTGGTGGACCGGCCGGTGCCGAAAATATCGCCGAAGATATCGCCGAAAATGTCGCCCATATCCCCGGAGAAGTCGAATCCGCCGAACCCACCGGCTCCGGCTCCGGCGCCCGGGTCAAACGCAGCATGGCCGAACTGGTCGTACTGCTGACGCTTCTGAGGATCGCTGAGCACACTGTAAGCCTCGGAAGCTTCCTTAAATTTGGCCTCTGCCTCCTTGTCCCCCGGGTTCGCATCCGGATGGTACTTTTTGGCCAGAGCTCTGTATGCTTTTTTTAAAGCATCGTCGTCCGCAGTCTTCGGAACGCCCAGAACTTCATAGTAATCTCTTTTACTCTCTGCCATGTTGTCTCTACCTCGTTATCAAATATCGAACCACGCCATATGCCGGACCAGGGTCCGGCATACAGCTGTCATTTATCTTTCCGTTGTCTTATACTTCCTTAAAGTCGGCGTCAACCACGTCGTCAGCCGGTCCGCCCGCCTGAGCGCCGCCCATATCCGGTCCCGGGCCAGCCTGGCCGGAGGCCTGAGCCTGCTCGTAAACCTTGGCAAACAGCTTCTGAGCGCTGTTCATCAGCTTTTCCTTGCCCGCCTTGATGTCCTCAACCTGAGCGTCGGTCATCTGATCCACCGGCGCGCGGTTGATGGCTTCCTTCAGAGCGCTTAAATCCGCTTCAACCTCAGCCTTGTCGCTGGCAGCGATCTTGTCGCCAACCTCCTCCAGAGCCTTCTCGGTCTGGAATACCATGGAGTCCGCGTCGTTTCTGGCGTCGATGGCCTCCTTGCGCTTCTTGTCCTGAGCCTCGTACTCAGCCGCTTCCTTCACAGCCTTATCGATGTCGTCGTCGGACATGTTGGAGCCGGAGGTGATGGTGATGTGCTGCTCCTTGCCGGTGCCCAGATCCTTGGCGGATACGTTCACGATACCGTTGGCGTCAATGTCAAAGGTAACCTCGATCTGCGGGATTCCTCTTCTCGCCGGCGGAATTCCATCCAGACGGAACTGGCCCAGAGTCTTGTTGTCTCTGGCGAACTGGCGCTCGCCCTGTACCACGTGAATATCAACAGCGGTCTGATTGTCGGCCGCGGTGGAGAAGATCTGGCTCTTCTTGGTGGGGATGGTGGTGTTGCGCTCGATCAGTCTGGTAGCTACGCCGCCCATGGTCTCGATGGACAGGGACAGGGGGGTAACGTCTAACAGCAGAATGTCTCCCGCGCCTGCGTCACCGGCCAACTTGCCGCCCTGGATGGCTGCGCCGATTGCCACGCACTCATCGGGGTTCAGGGACTTGCTGGGCTCTTTGCCGGTCAGCTGTTTTACTTTGTCCTGAGCCGCGATCATACGGGTGGAACCGCCTACTAACAGCACCTTGCCCAGCTCGGACGCGGTGATTCCGGCGTCGCGCAGCGCATTCTGTACCGGGATGGCGGTGCGCTCCACCAGGTCGTGGGTCAGCTCGTCGAATTTCGCACGGGTCAGGTTCATATCTAAATGCTTCGGCCCCTCGGACGTAGCGGTGATGAAGGGCAGGTTGATGTTGGTGGTGGTGGCGGTGGAAACTTCCTTCTTGGCCTTCTCCGCAGCCTCTTTCAGGCGCTGCATAGCCATCTTGTCGCCGGACAGGTCCACGCCCTCGGCTTTCTTGAACTCGTCGATCATCCACTGGGTGATGCGGTTGTCGAAGTCGTCGCCGCCCAGACGGGTGTCGCCGTTGGTGGACAGAACCTCGATTACGCCGTCGCCGATCTCGATGATGGAAACGTCGAAGGTGCCGCCGCCCAGATCGTATACCATGATCTTCTGCTCTTTTTCATTGTCCAGACCGTAAGCCAGCGCAGCGGCCGTGGGCTCGTTGATGATACGCTTTACTTCCAGGCCCGCGATCTTGCCGGCGTCCTTGGTCGCCTGACGCTGGGCGTCGTTGAAGTACGCGGGAACGGTGATCACAGCCTCGGTTACCGGCTCGCCCAGATACGCCTCAGCGTCCGCTTTCAGCTTCTGTAAGATCATCGCGGAAATCTCCTGGGGGGTGTATTTCTTGCCGTCGATGTCGACCTTGTAGTCGGTTCCCATGTGGCGCTTAATGGAGGAGATGGTCTTGTCGGCGTTGGTAACGGCCTGACGCTTTGCAGGCTCGCCCACCAGTCTCTCTCCTGTCTTTGTAAAAGCTACTACGGACGGCGTTGTGCGCACGCCCTCGGCGTTGGCGATAACGGTGGGCTTTCCGCCCTCCATCACGGCTACGCAGCTGTTTGTTGTACCTAAGTCAATTCCAATTATCTTGCTCATCGTTTTTTCCTCCTGATTATTTGTCGTCTCTGATCTCTATCGTAAATGGTTCATTAATTGGCCACTTTTACCATGCTGTGACGTACCACGGTGTCGCGGTACATGTAACCCTTTAACAGTTCCTCGGCCACCACGTTCTCGCCCAGGCTCTCGTCGTCCACGTGCATCACCGCGTTGTGGAAGTTGGGGTCGAATTCCTGGCCCACGGCCTCGATGGCTTTCACGCCGGCCTCCTCCAGTGTTTTCTGGAACTGCTTATATATCTTCTCCATGCCGTCCGCAAACGGGGTGGCTTTTGCTTCTTCCGGTATGGAGGCCAACCCTCTCTCAAAGTTGTCAACCACGGGCAAAATCCGCTCGATGATGTCCCGTGCGCCCATCTCATACATGCTGGACTTTTCCTTTTCGGTCCGCTTGCGGAAGTTCTCGAATTCCGCCATCTGCCGTTTCACACGGTCGGTCAGCTCCTCGATCTTTTCATCCCGCGGATCTTTCTTTTTCTTGAAGAATCCCTTCTTCTCTTCCTTGGCGCCGCCGTTCTGATCCTCGGCCTCACCGGCGTTCTCCGGCGCGCTTCCATTTTCCGCTGCCGCGCTCTCCTGCGTCATTTCCTGACTCTGCTCTGCGGCGTTCGCTCCGTCCGCCTCATTCACTGTCTCAGGCGCTTCGTTTTCCGGTCCCCCGGCTGTCTGTTGGTTCATCTCATCCTTATTCATGTCCTCGCTGTTCACCGTCTATCACCTTTCATCCTTTTTAAACGCCCCGTCCAGTTGGTTCATGAGATTCTGCATGGTTCTGAGCACCTTCTCATAATCCATCCGCTTGGGTCCGATAATCCCGATGGTTCCGCGCAGACCGCCACCCAAATCGTAATTGGCGGTGACCACGCTGCAATCCTTCATGGACTGAACCGGAGTCTCGTCTCCGATATATACCTGAATCCCTGAATCGCCGTCCGAGTTGGCGTTTACCTCGGCCACGAACTCCTGCAGCACCTCCTGGTGCTCCAGCGTTCCGATCAGCCGGCTGGCCTTGTCGCCCTCGGAGAGCTCCGGGTACTTAAATATGTTGGTGGCGCCGCTGGTGTAAATCTGCAGGTCCTCACCGCCGGCCCGTATGGCCTCGGCCACCTCGTTGAGTACCAGCTCCACCACCTCCCGGTGGGCGCCGGCGTCAACCTTCAGCTTGCTGATCACATCCAGGTTGATCTCCTCGATGGTCAGCCCGTTTAAGCTGCTGTTGAGGAGTATGTTCAGATTCAACAGCTCCTCGTCCGTCAGGTTATCGCTGATGTCGATCATCGTGTTCTTGATAATGTTTCCTTCCACCACCACGACCACCAAAAGCTTGCGCTCCTCCATCTTGGAGAGCTGGATAAACTTCAGCTTGGTCTTATGGTAGCTGGGTCCGCTGATCATGGCCGCGTAATTGGTGTTGCTGGCCAGGACCTGGGCCATCCGCCTGAGCACCAGCTCCAGCTTGTCGACCTTCTGGACCATCATCTCCTTGAACTCCATGACCTCGTTGTCCTTTTCCAGTTCAATCTGGTCCACATAGAAACGATAGCCCTTGTCGGAGGGAATTCTCCCCGCCGACGTGTGCGGCTGGATAATGTAACCCATGTCCTCAAGATCGGACATCTCATTGCGGATCGTGGCGGAACTCAGCTTTAAATCGGAATACTTGGAAATGGTTCTGGAACCCACCGGCTCCCCCGTTTCCAGGTAAGTCTTGATGATCGCTTTTAAAATTGTGACTTTCCGGTCATCCAGTTCCATCGCCATACCTGCACCGCCTTTCCGCTTGTTATTAGCACTCAACTCTTCAGAGTGCTAACATCTACATTTCATAATATATTCCTTTTTAATTTATTTGTCAATATGCATTTCTAAAAATTTTATAACCTTTTCGCCTGCCGCCGGTATTCCCCCTGCTGTAAATAAGGCATATCCTGTAACTTTCTCCCACCATCCCCCTATATCTATGGCTTTCTCCCCCACTTTTCCATGAAAATCCACTAATTTCCAGGGTTCTTTTCCCATTTTTCACAATTTTGTAAATCCCACTTAACGACTTTTACTTGACATTTAACAATTTTGTAATATAATGTTAAATACACATATTAACTGTCGATTCATTGAGAATGCGAGGCAAACATATGCGAATTAAATCGAATAAGGTTCTTGCAGCCGTGACGCTGGCCGCCTGCATGCTGTTTACCCTTCCCGCCTACGGCGCCCAGGGCAGCGTGGTGGAGCCCCGCCCGGAGACGGTACAGTCCGCCGGGGAAAACGCAGCTGTTGGAACGAATGTCACGGTAGCAAACGAAGCTGACGCCCCGGAGGATAACGGGACACTTCATATTACCAGTACCGGTTCCGGCAAAAGCCAGGTCCGGTTCGACGAGGACGACGCGTACGTGGACGCCGGCCCCGGCGCGGTGAAAAACCAGGAACCGGACAAAAACAGCGGCGAGTCCCTGGGGACCTTCACCATCACAGGTTACTGCGGGTGCGACGCCTGTTCCGAAGGACACAACCTGACCTACTCCGGCACCACGCCCCAGCCGAATCACACGATCTCCGCGGATTTGAACCTGTTTCCGCTGGGAACCAAGCTTCTGATTGACGGCACCGTCTACACCGTGGAGGATATGGGCTCCGCTGTGAACGGCAGGAAGCTGGATATCTACTATGCGACCCACGATGAAGCGCTGGCCGCCGGCATGTACACCGCGGAGGTATTCCGGGCCGACTGATGATACCATTTTAAAATTGAATATTGTATGAAACGCTGCAGAGCAGCTGGCCTCCGGCACCGAGCCGGACGGACAGCTGCTCTGTTTTGTTTGAATGTAATGGGCCGCTGGCGCAGCCTGCGGGTAATCGTTGGGTACAAAAAACGCGGGAAACCGTCCGAAGAATTTTGGCTTTTCGGAGCCTTTTTACGGAATTTGCAAATCCGCAAATCGCGGACACAGTGTTTTGTGCTGCGGACACAACTTATGCATTTTGTAAATATTTTATATTTCTGTAATATTTTTGTCTATTTTCTTCCGGTATTTCCATTTATTTCCTTGACAGCTCCTAAAAAGTATGATAAAAATGTGGTTATTGCTCATATATTACAAAAGTGTTACATATTATGTAATAAGTTTTAAATTTCTATTCCATTTATTACATGAGCAATCAGGAGGTACTGACATGAAACTTAGAACAATGATAACAGGAGCAATCCTCACCTTAAGTCTGCTGGCCGCATCCGCCACCACGGCATTTGCCGCGGTTCCCAGAGGCCGGCTGGAAAAGGTTTCCGACTCCGCGATCACCGGCTGGGCATATAACAAAGATCTCCCCAACTCCCCCATCGATTGCACCGTGGCTGTGTTCAACAAGGCCACCGGCGAAGAAGTGTTCCGCCAGCGGGTAACCGCGGGGGAATACCGTGAAAAGCTGGAGAGCCAGGGAAAAGGCAACGGCTGCCACGGATTCACCATTCCCATGGACTGGTCCTCCCTTCCGGACGGCGAGTACCGGGTGGAAGGTTATGTGGGCGATTCGGATTTTGCCAACACCATGAACCACACCAAGGGCGATCCCCAAGCCCAGGCTCAGGCCCAGAAAACCGCGGGAAACCAGAATCTGATTCCGCTGGGTGTTTTTAAGACAACCGGTTACTGTCCCTGCCGCGCCTGTTCCGAGGGCTGGGGCCGCCATACCTGCACCGGAGCCATCGCCGCGGCCAGCCACACGGTGGCCGTGGACCCCAAGGTGATTCCCTTCGGCTCCAAACTCATGATCAACGGCGTGGTGTACACGGCCGAGGACCGCGGAGGCGGCGTCAGAGGCAACCACATCGACATTTTCTTCAACACCCACGGCGAGACGCTTCAGCACGGAACCCAGAACGCGGAAGTCTATCTGATCCCGTCTCAGGCGTAACGAACCATCCCCTACCGGTTTTGCCCGGCTCCATCGGCCGGACAGGGCCGGTTTTTCAGTTTTACAGCCAGGTAGAGCACCGCCGCGTCCCTGAATCTGCGGGGATTAAAGCCGGTTTTCCGCCCGATGCGGTCCAGGCGGTACTGCAGGGTATTCTTGTGCAGGAACAGGCGGGCGCAGGCTCCGGAGAGGGACATGTCCTCCTCAAAGTAGACGGCCAAAAGCTCCAGCTCCTCCTCCGTCAGCCCGGCCGCCGTCTTTTGCAGAAATTCCTCCCGGCTGGCCCGGGAAACCCGCGAGAGCAGAATTTCCAGCGTCAGCTGATCGTACACCGCGTAATTTTCCTGGGATCCCCGCAGGCTTTCCAGAGCGGTAAGGCCGGACTCATAGGAGTCTGCCAACTCCTCCAAGGGCGCCGCCTTGCCCACTCCCGCCTTCAGATCATGTTCCCTCCCGGCGCAGAAGGCCTTAAGCATCCCCTCCGTCCGGGCAAAATCGCCCTCCTCCAGCACTGCCAGATACTCGTCCGGGTAGTTCCGGGTGTACAGGCAGGCCCGTACCCGCTCAAACAGGCGGCGGATGTCCTGGTCCAGCACAGCGCCGTCCGCCGCGTAAGGGCGACCGTATACCCGGATCACAGCCACCCGCTTCCCCGTGTCCCGTGCAATTCCCCACTCCGCGAGAGCCTCCTTCAGATATTCCTCCGCCATCGACTCCCTGCGGATCAGCCCGTTAATCACGTAGCTGCGGCGCTCCTCCTGGGTGCGTGAAAATGCGCCGATCTCCCGTTCCCGGATCAGAAGTCCGGTGATGCGCTCCGCCAGGCGGGCGTACGTTCGCACCTCACCGGGCGGTCCGCTGATGCCAATCACCGCCACCATGGAGCCGTTGTGGTATACCGGCAGGTTCACCCCCTTCTGGGTCCCGGTAAACCGGTCGTCCGCCTCCACCTCAATGGCCTTTCCCGCCACCGCCGCCTGCCGGCCGATCTCATGGTAGGAGCCGATTCTGCCCGCGTCCGTGCTGGCGTAAATCAGGCCCGAGCCGTCGATAAAGTTCACATTTTGCCCGCACACGTCCTTCACCGTATCCACGATCTGCTGTGCCAGCTTCCGGTCAATCTGCTCATTCATGGTATTCCCCGCCCTCCCGATGAATCTCTCTGGTCTGTCTGATTTATTATAGCGTATCTTTGTTATTCATACCAGATTTTTTTATAAAATTAGAAAATATTCAGTATCTGTAATATTTTTTCCCGGTTGCCGATCTGTTATAGTGGAGACAGATCACAATACAATTTCAGAAAGCAGGGAGGCAGAAATATGAACGCAGTGGTAGCAATCGACTCTTTAAAAGGAAGCCTGACTTCCATGGAAGCGGGCCGGGCGGTCTGCGAGGGCATCCGCCGGGTTTACCCGGACGCGGTGGTGTCCGTGCGTCCGCTGGCGGATGGCGGCGAGGGCACGGTGGAAGCCCTGGTCAGCGGAATGAACGGGGAGCTTCGCACCATCACCGTCACCGGTCCCCTGGGCCAGCCCTTGGAGTGCTCCTACGGGATCATCGGCAGCTCCGGCACCGCGGTGATCGAGATGTCCGCGGCAGCCGGGCTTCCCCTGGTTCCCGAACAGGACCGCAATCCCCTTCTCACCACCACCTACGGCGTGGGCGAAATGATCCGGGATGCCATTTCAAGGGGCTGCCGCCGCTTTATCGTTGGCATAGGCGGCAGCGCCACCAACGACGGGGGAGCCGGTATGCTCCAGGCGCTGGGATACGACTTTCTGGACAGCGACGGTAAGCCGATTCCCCAGGGCGCCGCGGGGCTTAAGCACCTGGCCACCATCGGCTCGGACAACGTGCTGCCGGAGCTTTCCCAGTGCCGGTTCTGCGTGGCCTGTGACGTAACCAATCCCCTCTGCGGGGAATTGGGAGCCAGCGCCATCTACGGCCCCCAGAAGGGCGCCACGCCGGAGATGGTCCGGCAGATGGACCTTTGGCTGGACCGCTACGCGGCGCTGGCCGCCAAGACCTTCCCCAGGGCCGACGCCAGCTTTCCCGGCACCGGGGCCGCAGGCGGGCTGGGATTCGCCTTCCTCACCTTCACGGACGCGGTTCTGGAATCCGGAATCCACATCGTGCTGGCGGAAACCCACCTGGCGGACTACATCCGCAACGCGGACCTGGTGATCACCGGTGAAGGCCGCCTGGACGGCCAGACCGCCATGGGCAAGGCCCCGGTGGGCGTGGCCGGGTTGGCCAAACAGTTCGGCAAACCGGTGCTGGCCTTCGCGGGCTGTGTCACCGAGGACGCCGTCGCCTGCAATCAGAAGGGCATCGACGCCTTCTTCCCCATCCTGCGGACCGTAACCACCCTGTCCGAGGCTATGGAGCCCGGAACCGCAATGAAAAATATGGCAGGCGCGGCCGAACAGGCGATGCGGCTGTGGAAAGCCTGCCGGGAAGCCCGGTAAGAGGGTGGGGAGAAGGCGGCGCGATGGGCTGGCGGTGTGATGGCCTGGCGGCGGGTTGGCCCGGCGGCGGGTTGGCCCGGCGGTGTGATGGCTTGGCGGCGGGTTGGACCGGCGGCGGGTTGGCCTGGTGGCGGGTTGGACCGGCCGCGGGTTGGCCTGGCGGCGTGTTGGTCCGGCGGCGGGTTGGCCTGACTGCGTGACGGCCTGGCGGCGGACCGCCAAAAAAGGCGCAGCCCGGAAACTTTATGTGAGTTTCCGGGCCGCGCCCTTTTTGTCCCTGTATGCAACCAATCTACTGTTCTCGCAATTCCGTTCCCTTGTAGAAGAAATCCAGGATTTCCCTGTAATCCTTGCCCTCTCTGGCCATTCCCTGGGCGCCGTTCTGGCTCATGCCCGCGCCGTGGCCGAATCCGCCTCCATAAATATGGAAGGAAATCGTTCCGTCGTCGGACGAACGCTTCTCAATGGAGATAAAGGCGCTGGGCAGCAGGTCGCTGCCTTCCATGACCGAGCCGTCCTTTTTGGCGATGGAAAGCCCCGGATCGCCCAGCGTGGAGCGGATGCTGCCCTGGGTCTTTATGGTGGTGTTCCCGCCGGAGCCCTCCACCAGCAACTCCTGGGCGATTCCGCCCGGGCCGCGTTTGGTGACGGTCAGGTTCTGCACCGTTCCCACTCCCCCGATCTTTCCGCTGAGCAGATCGCTGCTCACGTTCGTTTCCCAGCGGTACATGGGGAAACTGCTGTCATAGGACGGCACGTCGGGATTGCGGATAAAGGCGTCAAAGGCTGCGTTGTCCGTCAGGTCCTGCGTCTTTCTCCGGTCCCGCAACTCCACTGCCTGGAGGTAGGGCAACTTGGCGCCCTCAGACCCCCACACGCTTCCGTCCGTGGTGTGGCCGCAGGAGGTGGAGAAATAAAACGCTTCGACGGCCTTATCCTCGTAGAACAGCATCTTCCCGTAGGTCTCCTTTACCGCCGCCGTGGTCTTCTCGTCTGTCTCCTTGTTGTTGTACACCTGATAGTTGGTGCTGTCGTCCACATGAGCGCCGAACTGGCTGTAGGCGTTGCCCTGAATCTGCCGGTAAGCATACGTCCTGGCGCACACGGCCTGAGCTTTTAATGCCTCCTTCTCGTAGGAGGAGGGCATCTCGCTGGGAACCACCTTGGTCAGATAATCCTCCAGATACAGATCGTTGACCAGCACCAGCCCATCGGCCTCCTGGCGAATCTCCAGGCTGCCGCTGTAGGTGGGATTCCCCTGGGCCCGCTCAATGGAATTGATGGTGATTCCCTCGTCCCCGGCAGGCCGGATCTCCAGACGGCCGTTCGCCAGCCGTTTGTCCCCGGGCTGTATCTGAAGCAATGCGCCGTCAGCCAATTCCTCGCTCTCGGTCTTTCCCTCCCCCACGTCGTACTCCAGAACTGCGGAGCCGTGCACTGTCAGCTCCACAGAGGGGTGAAACAGGCTTTTGAAGCCGGTGTTCATCAGCAGCACCCGGATCGTCTTGGCGTCGAACTGGCGCTCCACCAGGGCCGCGCACAGCTTTCCGTCCGCCGCCACAAACTCCTGCAGGTTGTAGCCCACCAGAATATCCTTCAGGCTCAGAGTTTTAAAATCTCCATAGAGCTTGTAAACATTGAAATTCGGCGCCAGCTCCAAACGGCCGTAGCCCTCGATCTCGATGGCGTCCTGGGTCACCGACAGGACCTTGCCGTTAATCCGGTCCTTTTTCAGTACGATTTTCACCAGTCTGCCCCGGCTCAGCACCAGATCCACCAGATTGTTCTCCAGGTCCTCGGCCTTGCCCATCTTACCGTTGACGGTGAACTCCCGGCTCAGAGTGCCCAGATACACTTTAAAATGCCCCTCCGACCCGTCGGTCAGCCAAACGTTGGGATATGTAACGTCCTCGGAAACCAGTTCCCGCATGGCGATCATCTCGCCCTCGCGGGCCAGGAAGCGGATCTCACAGTCCATATAGGCGTCCAACGCCAGTCCCTCGAAACCGTAGTCCCCCTCTGTGGTGTAGGCCGTCCAGCTGGCCGCCTGCTCCAGGTTGGAGGGCGTGCCGTAGAGCACCGCGGTCACATCTGTGATCTTCCCCTCCGGGTCCAGCTCTTTGGCCATGGCTCCGTACAGGGCCCACCAGTCCTCCTCCGGGTAGGGGCTGTCCTGGTTGTGCTTGTTGGCTCCCACTCTGGTCTTGAAGGAACTGCCCGCCCTGGCGGCCAGATAGGAAGCCTCCCTGTAGGTCAGAAGCCCCTGGGCCGTGGTCAGGTTTGCGGGCGTCAGCTCCTCGGTCAGGTAATCCTCGTCGTAGAGGTAGTCCATATATTTCACAAACCAGTTTCCCTGCTCCTTTGCGGAGAAATGCGAACGGCCCGCAGCCTTCTGGTGGGCTTCACACTCCGCCCGGGAGGCGGTCAGAAGCGCCGCCGCCTTGAACGCCTGGGAGCGGGTAATCCCTTCCTTTGGGGGTTCCAGGGACACGATGATAATCATTAACACGACGACGAGGGATATCATACCCGCCGTCCATAAAATCATCTTGTTCTTCATATTTCCCCCTCACTGCGTCATTTACAAATTTAGATTTACAAGAAGCAAAAGCAGCGATTGCTCGCTGCTTTTTGTCTTCTGTAACCCCAAGATGCCGTCTCTTACTTATTGACGCCTAGCAATGCTAGGTGGGCAACCTCACTTAGACTTCTGCCTTCCACTCAAAGGAGGCCTGACATCCGTCTAAAAATATTGGAATCCCTGAGTCGAAATGTAGGTTCAAAATTGGTAAGAGTATCGCACATCCCAGGTAGTTACAGGTTACATAATCTTGTATGGCCTTATTATAGCGCAATCGATCTCATTTTTCAAGCGGATTTTTATGAACTTTTGTGAACAATTCTGACAGTATACCCAGCATTCCCCGGAATAATATTCGAATTGTCAATAAAATCCCGCCGTTTCGAGGAAATCCCCGGACAGCGCTCCGGCAGCCACGGCTCTTCTTTAATGTAAGATATGTGGGCTGTCCGCTGTTTATTCCGCTGTGACGAGGCGCTGAACAGTCCGGCCCGGGATCAATAGCGGTCTGAATCCGGGGCGGTCTGTCCTCCGGCCTTCTCGGCCTTTGCCAACTTCACGATCCGGCTGGTCCCCAGGCGGTCCGCTCCCAGACGGATGAATTCCTCGGCGTCCCCAAAGGATTTAATACCGCCCGCCGCCTTCATGCGCACGCCCTCACCCACGTGCTCTGCAAACAGGCGGATGTCGTCAAAGGTGGCGCCTGCGGTGGAAAATCCGGTGGAGGTTTTGATAAAATCCGCCCCGGCCTCGGTGACGATGCCGCACATGCGGATCTTCTCCTCTTCGCTCAGCAGGCAGGTCTCGATGATCACCTTCAGAATCCGACCTGCACAGGCGGCCTTAACCCGGCGGATTTCATCGAGGATCCGGTCATATTCCCGGTCCTTGAGCCAGCCGATGTTGATCACCATGTCGATCTCGTCGGCGCCGTTGGCAACGGCGTCCTCCGTCTCAAACACCTTGACCGCCGTGGTATTGTAACCGTTGGGGAAACCGATCACCGTGCAGACCGCCATCCGGTCCCCCAGATATTCCTTCGCCCGCCCCACGTAGGACGGCGGGATACACACGCTGGCCGTGCCGTACTCCAGGGCGTCGTCGCAGATTCTACGGATCTCCTCCCAGGTGGCCGTCTGGGCCAGCAGAGTGTGGTCCACCCGTCTGTATATCTCATTTCGCTCCATCGCTTTGTTCCTCCTTCAATTCATTTCGTTTGGTTAACGCTCCTGTTTTCTTTCATTTTAATTCCTGTCTGTCCAAATGTCAAACGGCGCTCCTTGCGCAGCTTCTTCCTGACGCTGCCCGGTCGCGCGGCTAAATGCCGAGACCCACCTGGTAATCGCCGTCGATCAGGATACAGTTGCAGCTGTATTTCCGGCACATTTCCAGATTATAGGCATTTTCTTGGAGCACAGAAGCTTCTGTACAGTAGGAATCGTCAAGCCGCGTCTCAATCACATTGGCGTATTGTTTGATATCGACAAAGTGGTCTTTAATATACGCCTCCGTCATCACGAGACAATAGAAACGGATTTCGTTCCGGTATTCCACGCTGAAATCATTTTCCCAATCAAAGGGAATGTAAATCCCCTCCACCACAAGGTTCTGGCGGTTCTCAATGGCGGTTTTGATCATCTCCCGGACAATGGGCCAGAGATAATCCTTGAGTTTCCCGTCCTCCTCCGGGGTCAGCCCGGTGTTTCCGCTCCGGATCAGCCCCATTTTCAGCAGATCCATGGAGAGGTACGGGTAATGGTATTTCTCCAGCAGCCGCTGTGCCAGAGCGGTTTTTCCGGTGTGGGAGGCCCCTGCAATTAATATGATCATCTGTTTTCTCCTAAAATTCTGCCACCCTGAAACAGGAAACGCCGGTCAGATCAGCGGAACAAATTCCGCCTCCACGTAACGGCGCAGGTCCTCGGGATTCAGGGTCACCTGGACGCCGCGCTGGCCCGCGCTGACGGTGATCTGGTCATAGAGCTGAGCCGTTTCTTCTATATAAGTAGGATATTGCTTCTTCATTCCCACCGGAGAGCAGCCGCCCCGGATGTAGCCGGTGACTGCCAGCATATCCTTCACGTGAATCATCTCCACCTTCTTCTCCCCCGCGGCTTTTGCCACCTTCTTTAAGTCCAGCTCCTCGTCCACCTGGATACAGCAGACCACATAGCCTTTTTTCTCGCCCTTTAACACCAGCGTCTTGTACATGGCGTCGTGATCCACCCCCATCAAATCCGCGGCGTGGCTCCCGGACAAGTCGTCCTCGTCCACCTCATAGCTCCCCGCCTGGTAAACAATCCCCGCCGCGTCCAGAAGACGCATCACATTTGTCTTGGTCATCCGACTTCACTCCTCGCTGTCATTGTTTTTTATGCTTTTCACATTATAGTACAGTTGTGGCAGTATTACAAGATGTGGTATACTATGAGCACTTGGTGAGGTCGTTCGCCCTCACACAGAACCCGAATCAGGAGGAACTTTTCCCATGACAAAGCAGGACATTCTGATCATTCACGGCACAGATTACAAAGAGATGGCAAAGCAGATTTTAACCCGGGCGGATGTGGCGGCGTTAATCGGGGACCGGGACAAGCAGGTGGCGCTGAAGCCCAACCTGGCGTCCGCCAACGCGCCCTCCACCGGGGCCACCACCCATCCCCAGCTGCTGGCCGGAACCATCGAGTATTTACAGGAACACGGTTTTCACCACATCAGCGTGATCGAAGGAGCCTGGGTGGGGGACCGCACGGACCTGGCGGCCAGGGCGGCCGGCTGCGACAAGGTGTGCCGCGCCTACAACGTGCCCTTTTACGACCTCCAGAAGGACAGTTGGAAGGAGTACGACGCCCACGGCATGAACATCCGCCTCTGCGACCGCGCGGCGGCTGCGGATTACCTCATCAACATGCCCGTGTTAAAGGGCCACTGCCAGACCCTTATCACCTGCGCCCTGAAAAACAACAAGGGCCTGCTCCCCAATGCGGAGAAGCGCCGGTTCCACACCCTGGGCCTGCACCGCCCAATCGCTCATTTAAACACCCTGATCCCCGACAGCTTCATCCTGGTGGACAACATCTGCGGGGACCTGGATTTCGAGGAGGGCGGAAATCCCGTGGTCATGAACCGGGTGCTGGGCTTCCGGGACCCGGTGCTATGCGACGCCTATGTGTGCGACTGCATGGGCTACGCCCCCGACGACGTGGAGTATATCCGCCTGGCCGAGGCCCTGGGCGTGGGCAGCGCCGACCTGTCCGCGGCCAATATCATCCCTCTCAACGAGGACTGCCTGCCGGACCGGAAATTGGAAATGACCCGCCGGGTCCGCACCCTGGCCGCCTACACCGCCCCAAAGGACGCCTGCAGCGCCTGTTACGGCTCCCTGATCTACGCCCTGGACCGTCTGAGCGACGCGGGGCTTCTGCGCCGTGGCCTGCCGCCTGTGTCCATCGGGCAGGGCTATAAGGGCAGGACCGGTGAAATCGGCGTGGGAAGCTGCACATCCTGCCACCAAAAGCATTTAAATGGCTGTCCGCCAAAAGCTGCGGATATGGTGGACTTTTTGAGGGAGAACTGGGCGGAATAACCGGCCGAAAATCATAAACCGCTGAAAAAAGCAGCAGGAAAACCTTGCCGGTTCTCCTGCTGCTTTTGTATTGCTTGCAATGGGCCGCCGGCATGGCCTGCGGCCCATCGTATTTCGGAATATTTGCCCTGGCTCCGGCAGTCTATCTTCTACCGGTGGCTTTCTCCACATGGATGTTTCTGCCCTTGATTCTGGCATGGCCCATGGCCTTTAACACCTCGTCGGCGTAGCGCACCGGCACATCCACGAAGGTGTAGCCGTCGTACATGTCGATGCTGCCCACCAGGCGTCCCGGCATGCCGGACTCTCCTGCCACCGCGCCCAGGATATCGCCCGGGGTCACGCGCTGGGCCTTGCCGATGTTGATGAACAGGCGGGCCATGTCGTCTCCGTCGCCCTCCACAATGTAGTCGACGGCGGCGCGGTCTGTAGCGCCCTTGCGGCGGCTGTGGTTTCCGCCGGTGGTTCTGCCACGGCCACGGTTAAAGTCCCGGCCATAGCGGTCCAGATCGTCCAGGGAACGGGCTGGCTCGGAACACTCGATGATGTCCTCGCTGTCCTCGCCCATGTTCATTTTCAGCAGAGCGGCAGCCAGATCCAGGGAGGTGTACTCCTCCTCCATCAGCTTCTTCTCAATGATTCCCACCATCTTGCTCAAATCGCTGTCGTTCATCACTTCCTCGACCTGATCCAGAATCTTCTCCACCTTGATCTCCGTGATGTCGTTTAAGGACGGGATAGCCTGGGGAATGATGCGGGTCTTGCAGTAGCGCTGGATGTCGCGCAGCTTGTAGACCTCGCGGCCCACCACCAGACTGAAGGCCTTGCCTTCCCGCCCGGCGCGGCCGGTACGGCCGATGCGGTGCACGTAATACTCATCATCCTGAGGGATGTCATAGTTGAACACCGCCTCCACGTTGCCCACGTCGATACCGCGGGCCGCCACATCGGTGGCCACCAGAATGTCCGTGCGGCCGTTGCGGAAGCTGTTCATCACGCGGTCGCGCTGCATCTGCTTCAAATCCCCGTGAAGTCCCTCCGCGAAATATCCTCTGCCCTGAAGCGCCTGCACCAGTTCATCCACCTGCTTTTTGGTGTTGCAAAACACGATGGACAGCTTGGGAGCGTACAGGTCCAGCAGACGGCACATCACCTCCACCTTGTTCTTGGGCTTCACCTCGTAGTAATACTGGGTGACCTTGGGAACGGTCAGCTCCTTTTTCACCACACGGACCGTCACCGGCTCCTTCTGGAACTTCCGGGCGATCTCAGCGATAGCCGGAGGCATGGTGGCGGAGAACATCAGGGTCTGACGCTCCTCGGGGAGCTGGCTTAAAATGGTCTCCATGTCCTCCAGAAAGCCCATGTTGAGCATCTCGTCCGCCTCATCCAGCACCACGGTGTTCACATAGTCCAGCTTTACGGTTTTGCGCCGCATGTGGTCCATCACACGGCCGGGGGTGCCGATGATCACCTGGGTGCCGTCCTTTAAGGAACGAATCTGTTTTACGATGTCCTGTCCGCCGTAGATGGGCAGAACCTTTATTCCGTGCATAAACTTGCCAAGTCTACGCACTTCCTCCGCTACCTGGATGGCCAGCTCTCTGGTGGGCAGCAGCACAATCGCCTGCAGCTTTTTGACCTTGGGGTCCACCTTTTGCAGCAGCGGGATTCCAAAGGCCGCCGTCTTGCCGGTGCCGGTCTGGGCCTGGCCGATCATGTCCCTGCCCTCCATAGCCACCGGAATGGCCTGCGCCTGTATGGGAGAGGCCTCCTCAAAGCCCATCTCCGTAACGGCCCGCAGAATCCGCTCATCCAACTGTAACGTATCAAATTTCATTGCTTCCATATAATAATAAATTCCTTTCTTTCTCTGCCGCTTCCACATCGCTTCCCCACCCGGGGCGCGGGCGGCAGGCCGATTGTGCATACCCACCAATTCGCTTCATGCACCGCATTTTTTCGAGACAATTCAGACCCCAAACATGGTCCGATCTGTCATCATTTCCCTTCACACGCCGAAACGAGAGGTTTTCAGGCACGCTTCAGGCCTTTCATCCTCTCGTTTCGTACAGTAATCAACTATAACAGATCCGGTATTGGCTGTCAACCGGCAAGTTTACCAATCTGCCGGCGCGGATTGTACCGCCAGCGGAATTTTTTTCGCTCAAGTGGACTGGCGCACCACCAGCTCCGGCTGGATGGCGACGCTGACAGCCGAGCCTTTTTTCTCGATGGTATCCCGGAGAAGCTGGGCGCACATGCCGCCCAAAAGCTCCGGTTTGTTATCCAATGTCGTCAGCTCCGGCTCGCAGATCCGCGCTTCCGGCGAATTGTTGCAGCCCGTCACCGCCACGTCCTCCGGGATGCGATAGCCCTGTTTTTTCAGGCCCTTCATCACGCCGATGGCCGTGGTGTCCTCGCCGCACACCACCCCGTCAAAGGGGATCCCGGAGCGGACGATCTCCTCCGCGGCTTGCATGCCGCCCTCCAGGCCGTAGGCCGCCGTAAATACCCGGGACTCCGGCTGGGACACGTCCCTCAGCTTCAATCCCTCCACAAATCCCCGGCGTTTTGCGTGAGCGCTGTCATTCTCCAGGTCGAACACGTAGACCAGGTTTTTCCTGCCGCCGTCCAACAGATAATCCACCACCGTGCGGATCGCCTTGGTGTCGTCCACCAATACGGAATAAAAATTCGGACTGTCCACATGGCCGTTGGCCAGAACCACCGGAATCTCCTTAATCTGGGCAATGATCTGCGGATAATGGATCAGGTTGTTGAAAATGGACCCGATCAGAACCAGGCCGTCGATCTGTTTCTCCGCCAATATTTTAAAATACCGGTCGCACTCACCGATGGAGCCGCCCGTGTTGCACACCGTCACATTGTAGCCCTGGTTGCTGAACTCCTGCTCGATCACATAGATCATCCGGGCGTAATGAGTCACCCGCACGTCGATGGTGAGAATGGCGATGCTCTTCATGGTCTTGGAAACCATACCGCGGGCAATGGCGCTGGGTTTGTAATCGTACTTTTTCAGCGCCTCCTCGACCCGCTTGCGGATCTGCGGATTGACGTTTCCCTTATTGTTCAAAACCCGGGACACGGTGGATATGGACG
Source organism: Enterocloster lavalensis (assembly GCF_046603895.1). Lineage (NCBI taxonomy): Bacteria > Bacillati > Bacillota > Clostridia > Lachnospirales > Lachnospiraceae > Enterocloster > Enterocloster lavalensis. The sequence goes on along the minus strand of NZ_CP176637.1, from coordinate 5,007,052 downwards.
TATTGGCTTCCGCTGCAATGTCGTAGATATTCATGGATCGCCTCCCTGTTTTACATAATTTTACAGTTCAAATGATCACCGCTCCAGCGAGAGAATAGTCTGCCAGACTTCGTCGATCACCGGGATTCCATTCGCCAGATTCTCCTGGCGGGTGTTCAGCTCAATTTCTCCCGGATAAAATACCTCTCCCCCCGTCTCGGCCGGCTGGGAGGCCTTGATATCCGCCAGAATTTCATCCACAATGCGGTCCGTCAGCTCCACGGAATTGAATTTGCACGGGTCGATGGCGATCATCACCTGGGAAAGGCCCACTTCATCGCCAAAGGTGCCGATTTTGGAGACGGAGTTGGCGTTGGTCAGCACGGTGGCGATTAAGTCCAGGGCGATGGAAATGCCGCTGCCCTTCCAGTAACCCATGGGCAGCACTCTCCAGCTCTCCTCGATCTTGGCGGGGTCCGTGGTCAGATTACCCTCGCTGTCGTATCCGCCGGGAACGGGAAGCTGTCTGCCTTTCAGCCTTGTCTCCTCGATCTTGCCGTAGGAGAACTGGGAGACCGCGCAGTCGACCACCGCGTGCCTGCCGTCGCTTCTGGGGATGGACATGATGAGCGGGTTATTGCCGATCTTCCGGTCCTTGCCGCCCCAGGCGGGCATGTTGGGCATGGTGTTGGACCAGCAGATGCCGATGCAGCCCGCGTCCGCCGCCTGCCAGCCGTAGCTGCCGCCGCGCATCCAGTGATTGTTGTTCCCCAGGGCTACCACGCCCACGCCGTATTCCTTCGCCAGCTCGCAGGCCCGGCCCATGGCCAGCCGCGCGTTCAGGGGGCCGAAACCCCGGTGGCCGTCCCAGCGCTCGATGGCCCCCATGCGCTCCACGCACTCCGCAATGGAGTGACAGTTGATCTCGCCCTTGTCCAGGTACTCCACCACCCGCGGAAATCGGTTCACGCCGTGGCTGTACACGCCGTCCAGGCTGTTCTGAGCGAACACGGTGGCCGCGTCCCTGGCGTGCTCGCCGGAAAATCCACGGCTCTCCAGAATCTTCTGGAATTTCGCCAACAGCTCTTCGTATGAAATTCTCATTGTTTCCCCTCCTTAACTTCTGCATATTGCAGGCAGGCTGCCGTCCGGACCGGAACGCCCTTCGCCTGCAATCCCCAAAGAGCCATTGGATGCGTTTTTCAGCGCTCCGTTCTTCAACCTGGCCTGCTCTTTCTTGTTAGAGCTCGGTGCAAGTGTGTGAAAAGGCTTTCTTAGTTTTAATTAAAACGAGGTATTTTCCCAAAGGCCCTTCTGATAATTATCATAACACCAAATACCTTTTTGTCAAGTTTTTATATGTATTTTAGGTGCATTTCCTGAGTTCGATTCAAATGGAAAATCTGTGAAAAAGCGCTTTCACAGATTATAGAATACTTCGCGGATTATCTGCTTTCCGGCGGATGATCTCTCATCCCGTTTTTTATCGCTTTCGTACAAAAAATAACGCCGCAGCGCGGGAGATGAATTTCCACAATTATTTCCACAATTCATCTCATGGCACTGCGGCGCTGATAGGCGTCACATTTTGAGTTAATGATATTCTGTTGCCTCCGATATAGGGCATTTTACAGAGGCAGTACGCGCTTCCAATTTTTTACAGTTTAAGTGGACTGCTCCTTCCTCTTACGGCTCCTTCTCCCCCGCCGGCCACATGGGATAGCAGTGGTGCAGCAGAACGCCCTGGCACTCTCCGCCAATGGCTTTATAGAAGGCTGTGCAGATGCGGTCCGCGATCATTTCCACATTTTCCGCGGAGGCGTCGGAAATCATCACCAGGTATTGGCAGCTGCTGTACTGGGTGAACACGTCGCCGGAGCGGAGGGAGATTTGAATCTCGTCTTTTAACACCGCCATCTGCTCCTCCCGCCTGGTGAGAGGAGGAAAATCGCCGTTCCCGTCGGTCAGGGTGATCAGCAAAATGTAAGAGCTGATCTCCGCCCGCCGGAGCCTGCGTTCCACAAAACGGTAAATATGTTTGAACGTCTCGTAATCCTGACAGTAAGCGCCCGGAATCAGGCTCTGCTCCGCCAGCTCCCCGCGGACCTGCTTTAAATCCACCATGAAATTGCCCTTGCGGGCATCGGAGTCCGACGTCTGCTCGCGGGCGCTCACCTCATCCTTGTCCAGCTCCCCGTAAGCCCGGGCGAACAGGCTCCTGTACGTGTCGTCCTGCCCGCAGATGGCGCCCCCGGTGCTGAGGGAAATGGAAATCTCCGCGCCACCCGGCAGCCCCATGGTCTTTAAACGCTCCCGTATCTGGCGGCAGCGCTGCTGCAGAAATTTTTCGTCCTGATTGACCGGCATAAACACCACAAATTCATCGTCGTCCACCCGGCCCACCACGTCGTGCCGGAATACCATGGAATCCAGCACCTCGGCGATGGAGCTGAGCACATGATCCCCCACAATGTGGCCGTAACGGCTGTTGATTCTGCGAAAACGGTCCACGTCCAGAAGGATCATCACCCCACAGCCCCGCTCCTGAATCAAACGGTTGATTTTCTCCTCAGCCGCCTCCCGGTCGTACAGGCCGGTAAGCCAGTCATGGCCGGCCCGATGGTTCAGACGCTCATTTTCTTCTTTCAGCCTTTGAATTGTGGTTATCATATATTACCTCCTCGTGTGTATGCGGTTGAGGAAAGCCGTCCACTCCGCCCCCTAATCCCCGGTCCGGGCAAAAAGGCATCACCAGGCCGGTGATGCCGATTGGATCAGAACTGTACAACGTCTTTGATCTCCTGGGCAGGTTCCACGCTTCTGGCGTAAAGCACCGGTCCCTCCCCGTGATAGTCCTTCTGATATTCCACGCCCACCTCGGCGCGTACCTTTACCCACTGCTTGGTGCGGTATTCCTCGGCTCCCTGCCATTTGCACATGAAGCCCAAAAACGTCATGTCCGCCTCGCAGCAGGTCATAGCCATGCGGCCCGGCACAAACTGGCCTTTTGGAAATTTAGGGGATTTGAGCACCATAGCCGTGAATTCCACTGTCTTTCCCTTGTACCGCTCAGGCTGGTCCATGCAGTCGATATACCAGATGCCGTAGGCCTCCGGCTTAATCTCAATCACGTCTGCGTTGACGTCGTAGGGCAGATCCTCCTCCAGCGTGGCCTGCTCGATCTCCCCGTTCTTGTCCTCCAGCACGATCTCACTCTCCCGGCTCATGGCCCGGATGGTCCGGCGGTAGCTGGTGAGCTTTTCATCCGGAAGGCCGTCGCACCGGTTCATGATAACCAGCTCGGAACCGCGCAGCATTGCGCCTAAAAGCGGTTTCATATTCTGCACGTACAGCTCGAAGGTGGAACCGTCAATGATGGTGATCTGCTGGTAAATCACCCAGTCGTCCGGTAGGCGCAGGTCATCCTGGTTCCACATGCCGTTCCACTCCATGAGCACGCGCTCCGGGCGGTAAATCACCTCCAGCTCGTCCAGATACTGGGGCGTCAATTTTTCCATGCTGTCCACAAATACCACCGCGGTGCGGTTCTTTTTCAGCATCTTTGCGTCGTACTCCGTGTCTCCCTCTTCGCACACGATCAGCAGGGTTTTCCCGTCGGTTTTAAAATAATCCTGCCGCATGGTGAAATCCAGAAACTGGGTTTTCCCCGCCTCCAGAAATCCATTGATGAGAAACAGCGGCATCACATCGTCATCTATCTCATATGCCATGGCTTTTTAACCTCTTCCGAATACCTGGTTTAACGCGCCCTCGTTTAAGTTCGCGCCGATCACGCACACCTTACCCGTGTAGTCGGGTCTGCCGTCGCGGATCTCATACTGCTGAGGCACCAGGTCAAAATAGAGCCACTCGCCCGGATTCTCCGTCGGCAGCATCCCCTTGGCCCGAAGCACGTCGCCGAACTCCTTTGTGTCGGAAAGGCGTTTCAACACGTCCTCCAACTGGTCCCTGGTGACCGGAACAATCGTCTCCATGCCCCAGCTGGTGAACACCTCGTCGGCGTGGTGGTGATGGTGGTGGCCGGCGTGGTCGTGGTGGTGATCGTGGTCATGGCATTCATGGCCGTGGTTATGCTCGTGGCATTCATGATTGTGGTCGTGGCCTTCGTGAGCGTGGTCATGCTCATGGCACTCATGAGCGTGGTCGTGGCCTTCGTGAGCGTGGTCATGGCACCCATGATCATGTTCGTGACCTTCGTGATCATGGTCGTGACCGTGCTCATGACACTCATGATCGTGATCGTGGCCTTCATGGCCGTGGTCATGCTCGTGGCACTCATGAGCGTGGTCGTGGCCTTCGTGATCGTGGCCATGCTCGTGGCACTCATGAGCGTGATCATGGCCTTCGTGACCATGGTCATGGTCATGCCCACAACAACACTCCTCTTCCTGGTGGCGGCTGCGGCGCACTTCCTCCAGCATATCGTCCAGCATGGTGTCGCGCTTCTCAATGATTTCAAGCAGCTGTTTTCCGTCCAGGCGGTCCACCGGCGTGGTGACGATGACGGCCTTGGGGTTCTTCCCGCGGATCATGTCCACGTCCAGCTGGATCTTGGCAGCGTCGGCGATGTCCGTGCGGCTGAGCACGATGGTTCCGGCGTTCTCAATCTGGTTGTTGAAGAATTCGCCGAAATTCTTCATGTACATCTTACACTTGTTGGCGTCCACAATGGTCACGGCGCTGTTCAGCTCCACCTCCATATCCGCGGACACGTCGATAACGGCCTTCATCACGTCGGAGAGCTTGCCCACGCCCGACGGTTCGATGATGATGCGGTCCGGCTTGTACTTGGTCAGAACCTCTTCCAGGGATTTTCCGAAATCGCCCACCAATGAGCAGCAGATGCAGCCGGAGTTCATTTCCCGAATCTCAATCCCGGCGTCCTTTAAAAATCCGCCGTCGATGCCGATCTCGCCGAACTCGTTCTCAATCAGCACCACCTGCTCGCCGGAGATGGCCTCTTCCAGCAGCTTCTTAATAAATGTAGTCTTCCCAGCTCCCAGGAAACCGGAAATAATATCGATTTTTGTCATTTCAGCTCTTCCTTCTTTCTCAATCCGTCGCCGCTCCGGCCCTGCCGGACAGCCTGATGATTAACCTGTTAATTCATTATTTTGGCACAACCCTCCGCCAAAGTCAAGCGGTGGCGTCCATTTCACGCGGAGTCATAACGGGCTGCCGTTCCCCCCGCAGTTTAACGCAGCTGCCGGAGAATTTTCTCCGCGTCCTCCTGCCTGCCCAACACCATCAGATGAACGTCCTTCTCGATCACATAGTCCGCCCCGGGCAGCATGGTCATGTGCCCCCCGGTGTCCTTCACTCCGATGATGGAGATGCCGTACACCTGGCGGATGTTCAGATCCTTGATGGATTTCCCCGCCCAGGCCGGCAGGGGAAGAATCTCGTAAATGGACACGCCCGCCGACAGCTCGGTGTAGTCGAACACATGGTTTGCGCTGTAACGCACCGCGGCCTTCTCCGCCACATCCCGGTCCGGGTAAACCACCTCGTCCGCCCCGTTTTTGAGCAGAAGCCGGGCGTGAATGTCCCGGTTGGCCTTGCTGACCACGTACCTGGCGCCCATCTCCTTGATCATGCTGGTCACTTCCAGACTGTTCTGGAAATTATTTCCAATACAGATAAAGCAGATGTCGAAGTTGTCCACGCCCAGGCTTTTGAGCACCAGCTCGTTGGTGCAGTCGCCGATCTTAGCGCTGACCACGTAGGGCAGAACCGGCTCCAGCCGCTCCTCCTGCATGTCCACCGCCATAATCTGGTTGTCCAGCTTGCCCAGGTTCTCGCAGAGGTGCTGCCCGAACCTGCCCATTCCGATTACTAAGATTGATTTCATAAGATAGATTATCTCCCTTCCGCAGTCAACTTAATACCGCATACGTTTTATCCCACTGTAATCCGCTCCGACGGCAGCTGCACATGGGGCTTGCGCTTGGTCCTGGTGAATGCCAGGGCAAAGGAAAGGCTGCCGATTCGTCCGCAGTACATTAACATAATGATCATAAATCTGGAAAATGTATTCAGGCTTCTTGTCACGCCTGTGCTCATGCCGCTGGTGCCCATGGCCGAGCACGTCTCGAATAGGACCGCTGACATGGGCAGGTTCTGGACCGTCATGATCAGGATGGAGGCCACGATGGTCAGGCAGAGGTTGATGGTCAGAATACAGGCGGACTGGCGGATGGATTCGTCCTGAAGCCTGCGCCCGAACACCTCCACACCGTAGGTCTGGCGCACGTTGCTGACCACATAGAACAGCAGCACCATCAGGGTGGTGGTCTTGATACCGCCTGCCGTGGAACCGGGGCTTCCGCCGATAAACATGAGCACCGCGGTCAAAAACTTGCTGCCGTCGGTCAGCGCCGCTGTGTCCACGGTGTTAAAGCCCGCGGTTCTTGGCGTCACCGCGCTGAACAGGCAGGCCAGGAATTTCTCGGATCCGGTCATGCCCACCAGGATATTTCCCCGCTCCATCATATAAAACAGCAGCATGCTGCCCGCGATCAGGATCGCCGTGGTCACCAGCACGATCTTGGTGTGCAGCATGTAATGGCGCACATGCCACCGCTTGGTGTACAGATCGTCCCAGACGATAAACCCGATGCCGCCGATGACGATCAGGGAAACGATCACCAGGTTCACCAGCCAGTCCCCCACGTAGTTGCACAGGGAAATGTATTTTTCCGTGTGCCCCATCAGGTCGAAGCCCGCGTTGCAGAAGGCGGAGATGGAGTGGAAAATGCTGTACCAGATCCCTTTGAGCAACCCGAACTGTGGGATAAAGCGGATGGAAAGCAGGATCGCCCCCACCCCCTCAAAAATCGCCGTGCCCTTGATAATCCGCTTGGTCAGACGCACCATTCCGCCGATCTGCAGGGTGTTGACGCTCTCCTGCATCAGCCCCCGCTCCTTGAGGCCAATTTTCCGTCTCAAAATAATGGACAGGAAAATGCCGATGCTGATAAAGCCCAGGCCGCCCAGCTGAATCATGATCAGAATCAGCACCTGGCCGAACAGACTCCACTGGGTCCAGGTGTCCACCACCACCAGGCCCGTCACGCAGGTGGCGCTGGTGGCTGTGAACAGGCAGTTGAAAAACGGCTCCGACTGCCCGTCGCGGCTGGCAATGGGCAGGGTGAGCAGAAGCGCTCCCGTCATAATAATGATAAAAAAACCGTAGGCGATAAATTGAGTCTGGGAAATGCATTTGCTCAGCTTATTCCGTTTTTTTCGGACGCTCTTATCTTGTTCCATATCGTTATCCTCGTTTACCATTCATTTTGTATCTTCATCCGGCCCAGCCGGTTTTATGCCCGCAGCTTCCCCAGGGACTGCCAGGCTCCGAACAACAGGAACGCCAGCAGATTCACCACCACCACGCTGGCCCCTGCGGGGGTGGACAGCTGGTAGGATGCCACCATGCCGATCAGAAAGCAGATCAGCGACAGCGCGGCGCTGGAGATGGTCACGCTTCGAAAGCTCTTGAACACCCGCATGGAGGTCAGCGCCGGAAAGATGATCAGGCTGGAAATGAGCATGGCGCCCATCATGCGCATGCCCAGCACAATGGTCACAGCCGTCAGCACGGCGATCACCACGTTGTAGGCGTTCACGCGCACGCCCGTGGCCTTGGCGAAGCTCTCGTCAAAGGTCACTGCGAATATCTTGTGGTAGCACAGGCCGTACATGGCCAGCACCACCGCGGAGAGGATCACGGAAAAAATCACGTCCTCGCGGCTCATGGCCAGGATGCTGCCGAACATATAGCTGCTCACATCCGTGGTCATGCCCGTGGTCATGGAGGTGACGATAATGCCGATGGCCAGGGCGCTGGCCGAGATCATGGCGATGGCCGCGTCGCTCTTCACCTGGCCGTTTTCCGTGATGCGCAGCAGGAAAAACGCGGCGAGCACCACCACCGGGATGGACACCTTTAAGGGCGACCAGCCCAGGGCCAGGGCGATGGACAGCGCCCCGAAGGAGACGTGGCTCAGTCCATCCCCGATCATGGAGTAGCGCTTTAATACCAGGCTGACGCCCAGAAGGGAGGCGCAGAGCGAAACCATCAGGCCGCCCACCAGGGCGCGCACCAGAAAGGGATAAGAGAGCATCTCACTGATCATTTCCATGGCAGCAGCCTCCTTTCTCCTCCTGACGGCCCGTATGCCTGCCGCCGGAAGCGCCCAATACCGGCGCCGGAAGCCCCTCGGGTCCGGTCTGCAGATGGACCGCGTGGCAGCCCGCAGTGGGTTTGCATTTCCCCTGCTCCTTCTCGTGGAAGAAATGGCCCGCCGCCTGGCTGTTCATATAGTCGTGGGCAGGCCCGTAAAAGAGCACCTGTTTTTGCAGGTGCAGAATCTTGTTGGCTTCCTCCACCGCGTTGCGCAGGTCATGGGAGACCATGAGAATGGCCACCCCGTCCTCCCGGTTCAGGCGGCGGATCATCTGGTAAAAGTCCTGGATCGCCGCCGGGTCCAGTCCGGTGATCGGCTCGTCCAGAATCAGAAGGCGGCTGGTGGCGCACAGCGCCCGGGCGATTAAGACCCGCTGCTGCTGCCCGCCGGACAGCTCCCGGTAGCAGTGCTTTTTTAAGGGGGTGATCCCCAGCTTCTCCATATTTTTCTCCGCCAGCTCCTTCTCCGATCTGGAGTAAAAGGGCAGGCGTCCCGTGCGGCTTAAGGCGCCGCTCAAAACCACCTCCCGCACCGTGGCGGGAAAATCCTTCTGGGCCGCGGTCTGCTGGGGCAGGTAGCCGATGCCGGTCCGGCGCAGCTCCTCCGCCACCGTCAGGCGGCCGGCGGTGGGCTTTAACAGGCCCAGCAGGCCCTTCATCAGGGTGCTCTTGCCGGAACCATTTTCCCCGACAATGCACAGGTAGTCTCCCGCGTCCACTTCCATGTTCACGTCCACCACCGCGTCCTGGTTGTCATATCCGAAATCCACGTGTTCACATTTAATCAATGGTGTCATTCTATTACCTCGTTATCCATTCTGCCTTAACCGCCGGGCTGTCCGGCTCTCAAATCCGGCTCAGCTAAGCCCTGCCCGCAGCGCATCCACGTTCCGCTTCATCAGCTGCAGGTAGGTGATGCCCTGGTCGAACTCCCGCCTGGTCACGTTGTGGCAGGAGTGAAGGAGCATCGGTTTGGCTCCCGTCTCCTCCCCGATCACCCTGGCGGTGCTGTGGCTGGACAGTTCCAGATAGTAAACCACCGGAATCTGCTCCGCCTTGATCTTGTCGATCAGGTAGGCGATGGTTCTGGCGCTGGGCTCCGTGTCGCTGCTGCACCCGGAAAAGGCCGCCCGGTAGGACAGGCCGTACTCGTCGGCAAAATAGCGGAAGGGGAACTTGTCCGCCACGATAATCATATGGCGTTTTCCCTGGGCGGCCACCTGCCGGAATTCCCCATCCAGCTCTTCAAGCTCCCCGAGGTACGCCCGGGTGTTCTCATCGAACCGCCCGGCCTCCCCTGGAAGGGCCTCGTCCAGTGTCTGGTTGATGATCTTTACAATGGCCATGGCGTTCACCGGCGACGTCCAGATGTGCTCGTCGTACTCGATCTCCACCCCGTGGCCGTCGTCGTCCTCATCCGCGTGTTCATGGTCCGCATGCTCGTGTTCTGCATCCTCCATGCCCTCCACATGCTCCTCCTCCACCGCGTCGACGTAGTCCATCATGGTGACGATCTTCATGTGGGATTTGTCAATGGAGTCCAGAACCTGGCTGAGCCAGTGCTCCATCTCTCCGCCGTTGCAGATCAGCACGTCGGCCTCCTGGATGGTGATCATGTCCGCCGGGGTGGGCTCAAAGGAATGGCTGTCCATCCCAGCCGGAACCACCAGGGTCAGGTTCACCCGGTCCCCCGCCACCTGGCGCACAAAGTCATAATAAGGAAACAGCGTGGTAACGACCTTCAGCCGCCCGTCCTCCGTCGTCTCCGGCCTCCGGGCGCAGCCGGCCGTCACCGCCGCCGCCAGGAAAAGCAGAGCCAGAAGCCCTGCCGTCCGTTTAATCCAATTACGCAATCCCGTTCACGTCCTTTACAATCTGTATCACCTGGGAGGGGTGATCCACAATATAGGCCGGATGAAACGCCTCCAGCTCTTCCCGCCCGCGAAAGCCCCAGGTGACGCCCACCGTGTCCGCTCCGGCGGCCAGGCCCGTCTCCATATCCGTGTTGGTGTCCCCCAGATACAGGCACTCCTTCACGTCCGCGCCCAGCTCCCGGGCGATCATCCACACGCCGTCCGGTGCGGGCTTGCGGCGGATTCCCTCGCTCTCACGTTCCCCGTTTACAATGTCAAAATAGCCGCTGCCGAACACGCCCTCCACATTTTCCAAGGTCCGCTCGTGGGGTTTGTTGGAGAGCACCGCAGCCTTAATCCCGTTGGCTTTCAAAAAATCCAGCAGCTCCGAAATACCCTGGTAGGGCTCCACCCGGTACATGCACACATCCTTGAAAAATTCCGAGTAGCGGACCAGGGACTCCTGGTAATTCACCAGCGATTCATCGCCGCAGGCGGTCAAAGCGCGCTCCATCAGCTTCCGGTACCCGTCGCCCACAAAGCGCTTGGCCTCCTCCACCGTGATCTCCCGGAGCCCGAACGACGCCAGGGTGAGGTTTACGGATTTACGGATGGCGTGGATTGAATTGACCAGCGTGCCGTCCAGGTCGAATATACAGCATTTATACATAGCATTGGCATTCCTTTCCATATTTATACTTTATACCATTTCCGACGGTGATTGCCGGACCGCAAACGCCGGTTTTGCCTGCGCGGATGGGGCTATCGCCGATAAATGTTCTTATTTATGCCTTATTATACCTTGTCGTCAGCCATAGGTTGGCGATAAGGGATACGTTTCCTTGTTATACCTTGTCGTCAACCGCAGGTTGATGATAAGAAATACGTTTCCTTATTATAGCATAGATTACTAGTTTTGTAACCTCTTTCTAATTTCTTTATCATTCTTTCCCATACCGGTCTCCGAATTGACACCTTACCCCGGGCCGTGTTATACTTTTCCCAGACCAAACGACAGCCAACCCGGGAGTTTGACACCTGAAAATCTTGCAAGCCTTATGGCTGCTTATTTTTTTGTCAAATTCAGAAAGTTTTTAGTGCGTAATAGCGTAATATATGATATAATACGATTATACCATCTCTCTTAAGGAGTCTGCCATGCGATTGACTACAAATAAAACCAAAAATGGAATAAGCTACTACATCATCCGCTCTGTCCGCCGCGACGGCAAACGCTCCTCAGAAGTTGTGGAACGCCTTGGAACTGAACGGGAAATCATGGAAAAATATCATTGTACAGATGCCAATAAATGGGCTAAGGCGCATCTGGACGAGCTCAATCAGGCCGAAGCTGAAAAGCAGCATAAAGTCCTTGTTCCGCTGCGGACGGATATTCTCATTCCTTTCGATAAGCAGAATTCCTATAACGTTGGTTACCTTTTCCTTCAGAAGATCTACTATGATCTTCGCCTGCCAAACATCTGTAGAAAGATTTCAAAAGAATATTCGTTTTCCTATGACCTTGATTCCATCCTTTCACGTCTTGTATATGAGAGGATCCTCAATCCGTCTTCAAAACTCTCCTGCTATGAGCAGTCCTCCGATTTGCTCGAACCACCGGCTTTTGAACTGCATCAGATTTATCGTGCCCTGTCTGTCATTGCAAACGAATCCGATTCCATCCAGGCGGAACTGTATGAAGCAAGCCGGCGGCTGGTCAAACGGCAGACCGGAGTCCTGTACTATGACTGTACCAATTACTTTTTTGAAACGGAATGTCAGGAAGGCCTGAAACAATACGGTCCGAGCAAGGAACATCGCCCGAGCCCTATCGTCGAGATGGGACTTTTCATTGATCGAAGTGGGATCCCCCTTGCCTTTTGTATCCATCCAGGCAATACCAATGAACAGACTACTCTGATCCCATTGGAAGAACAGATCCTGAGAGATTTCTCGCTTTCAAAATTTATCGTCTGTACGGATGCTGGATTGTCTTCTGAACGCAACCGGAAATTCAACAACTTTGGCGGCCGCTGTTTCATAACAACGCAGTCCATTAAAAAGCTCAAAAAAGATTTGCGCCAATGGTGTCTGGAGCCCACCGGATGGCATCTGAAAGACAGCCTGGATACCTATGATATCAGCAGGCTCGAAGACACCGCTAAAAACCGCAGCAAGCTATTCTACAAGCAGCTGTATGTGGAAGGAAATGACGGGAAACGTGATATTGATTTCGATCAGACTCTGATCGTGACCTATTCCCTGAAATACAGGAACTATCAACAACAGATCCGAAATCAGCAGATTTTAAGAGCGATAAAAGCAATTGATACCGAGCCGAAAAGGATTGATAAGCATAGCCAGAATGATTACCGCAGATTCATAAAGAAAACATCGATCACCGCATATGGTGAATGCGCTGCAAATAAAATTTACGAAATTGATCAGGACGCCGTACAGGAAGAAGCCCAGTATGACGGCTTCTATGCCGTCTATACGAATCTCGACGATGACCCTTCCGAAATCGCAGCAGTAAATCAAGGGCGGTGGGAAATCGAAGAATCTTTCCGGATCATGAAATCAGAATTCGAGGCCAGGCCGGTTTACCTAAAACGGGATGACAGGATCAAAGCTCACTTTACGACATGTTTTATCGCGCTTTTAATCTACCGGATTCTGGAACGCAAACTAGACAGCCAGTTCACTTGTGATGAGATTATTTCGACACTCAGAAAAATGAGGGTAACAAGCATAGGAAACGAAGGATATATCCCATCTTACACACGTACAAAGCTTACGGATGCGTTGCATGAGTACGCCGGGTTCCGTACTGACTATGAATTGATAAAGAAACGTACCATAAAGGGTATCTGCAGACATTCAAAAGAATAAGAATCCATTACTCCCTTTTTTCAAAAAGAAAAGCCCTCAGAAACGGCATAAATACGACGTTTCTAAGGGTTTTCAACATTCTAAACTGTCAAACTTGGGATTATAGCATAGATTACTAGTTTTGTAACCTCTTTCTAATTTCTTTATCATTCTTTCCCATACCGGTCTCCGAATTGACACCTTACCCCGGGCCGTGTTATACTTTTCCCAGACCAAACGACAGCCACCCCCGCAGCCTGCTGCGGGGTCTGTACCTTAAAGCACAGCGGGACACGAGGAGGCCATAGCCGATCCCCGGCCTGCCGCTTTGGGGAAAATACGAGGGGGAATCATAGATGAGCGATTATATTATTACCTGCTGTTCCACCGCGGACATGCCGGAATCCTTTTTTACTGAAAAAAATATTCCGTACGCCTGCTTCCACTTCACCATGGACGGGTGCGAATACGCCGACGATCTGGGCAAATCCATCACCAACGAGGAATTTTACCAGCGCGTCAAAAACGGCGCTATGCCTGTGACCTCACAGGTAAACGCCGAACAGTACGAAACTATGTTTGAGCCGTTCTTAAAAGACGGCAAGGATATCATTCACATTACGCTGTCCTCAGGCATCTCCGGAACCATCAATTCCGCACAGATTGCAAGGGACGAGATGGCGGAGCGCTATCCGGACCGCCGGATCACGGTGGTGGACTCCCTGTCCGCCTCCTCGGGGTACGGCCTGCTGGTGGACACCGCCTGGGAGAAAATGCAGTCCGGCTGCGGCTACGACGAGCTCTGCGCCTGGCTTCTTTCGTACCGGGCCAACCTGCACCACTGGTTTTTCACCTCGGACCTCTCCCACTTAAAGCGCGGGGGACGCATTTCCGCTTCCGCGGCGTTCTTCGGAGGGATGTTAAACATCTGCCCCCTGATGGAGGTCAACCAGGAGGGTAAGCTGATCCCCCGGGAGAAAATCCGCGGCAAAAAGAAGGTGATCCGGGAGATCGTGGAGCGGATGAAGGAGCACGCCCTGGACGGAACGGATTACAGCGGGAAATGCTTCATCTCCCAGTCCGCCTGCATGGAGGACGCCAGGGAGGTGGCCGATCTGGTGGAGCAAACCTTCCCCAAACTGGACGGCCCCGTAATGATCAACGACATCGGCACGGTCATCGGCTCCCACACCGGGCCGGGCACCGTGGCCCTGTTCTACTGGGGCGATCCACGGACCGTGTAAGGCAGATAGCGGGAATCGCGGAGGGCAGCAGCCTTTTTACGCCGCAGCCGCCTCCCGCCGCGACATGGCGTATAGCGCCGCGAACCCGGCAGCCGCGGTGAGCGCGCTAAATACCAGCGCCCCGCCCGCGGGAATCCCCGGGAACAGCTCGGGCAGAGAGCCAAACATAAAGCCCAGGATAATCAGGTAGGTTGGCTGTGGATGGCGCTCCATCAGGCGTTCCAGCACCTTGGTGGTGAGGAAAATGCCGCCCACCACGCCGATTCCCAGGGGAATCAGGGGCAGGATGTTGAGATTCCCAATATTTTCCATTATCCCTTCATAAATCCCCAGCATGTAGAGCATCTGGGACACGCTGATTCCCGGCAGAACCAGCCCCACTGCGATGATCACGCCGCCCACAAGCTGGAGCAGCATCCCGAGAAGCCCAGCCCCTTCCTGAGGGCCGAACAGTCCCTGGGGCAGAAATGCCAGAGCCACCACCAGGGCGATTCCGATTGCCGGGTAGACAAAGGCTTTCACATCCAGGCGCTTCACCCCGGCCTCCCGGTAGATCATGGGCACGCCACCGGCCACGGCTCCCAGGAAGAAAAAGCGCACCGGGATGTCCGCAGGCCCGGTCAAAAGGGCGTTGATCAGCCGGGCGAACAGAATCATGCCCAGCCCGGCCCCTCCCACAAAGAGCGCCAGAAACGTCACGCTCTCCTTCGGGTGTTTAAAAAATGAGCTGACCGAGGTGATCAGCCGGTCGTATATTCCCATAATCATAGCCATGGACCCGCCGCTGACGCCGGGCACCGTCATGGTACCCCCGATCCACATGCCTTTTAAGATTGTAGTGATTCCTTCACGGTTCATCGTATTCTCCTTTTCCCACACACTGTCTCTTCAATATATTCCCCGACTCAGGCCGTCTATGCAGCCCATTGTAACTTGTGGGGCGGAAAAAGTCGAATTAAAATTCTGCAAAGAAAATGGAAACGGCGTCTATCGGTTACGCGAGATAGCGCTCCACAGCCTTCTCATCCAGCACCAGCCCGTGCCCGGCTCCTTCCGGCGCCCGCACGATGCCATTGCTGGCAGTTACGGGATTTGCGATCACCTTCTGGATCAGGAACAGCGCGGAATTCTGGTCCATATACTCCAGTTCCCGAATCTGCGGGATGGACAGCGCCAGTTGCACGGACAGGTCGTGGCACCAGTGAGGCGCCAGCCTCAAACCGTGATAGGCTGCAATACCCGCGTACTGCATAAAGCCTGTGATTCCGCCCACGTAGGCCACATCAGGCTGCAGGATTCTGGCCGCCTTGCTGTTAATAATGTCCCGGAACTGTGCCATGGTGTAGTGGCTCTCCCCCAGGGCCACCGGCATGGACACATTGGCCGCCACATAGGCGCAGCCCGGTATATCGTCCAGGGCCACAGGCTCCTCCAGGAACCCGATGTCGTACTGTTCGAATTTCTTCGCCATGGGAATGATCACATCCGCCTCATAGGCGCAGAACGCGTCCACCATCAGCCGCCGGTCCGGGCCGATGAGCTTGCGGCAGAACGCGATCCGCTCCAGGTCCTGGCTCACGGCGGCCCCGCCGATTTTGATTTTAAAGGAGGAAAATCCCCGGTCCAGCCCTTTGCCGATATCCTGTTCCAGATAGTCCAGCATGTCGGAAGTTTTCGTGGAATCCACCGGGTAATGTCCGCCGCTGTAATACACCGGAATCTCTTCCCGGTAGCAGCCCAGCAGCCGGTAAAGCGGCAGACCGCAGCTCTTGCCCACAATATCCCACAGCGCGATGTCGATGGCGGAGAGCGCCCGCATGGAGATTCCGCCCCTGTCCCAGCGCACCGCCTGGGTGCGTTTCATCTTCTCATACAGCCGTCTGGTGTCTATCTCCTCCCCCACCAGAATTTCCGCCAGCTCGTCCACCACCGCTTTTGTGTGGTGCATCCCAAAGGAAAAGCTCCAGCCCGTGATGCCCTCGTCCGTGGTAACGGTCACGATGGTGTATTTGCAGTGTGTGAATTTAAACGCCGGATTGTGGATCGGGCGGTTTAGGGGAATGCTGATATTTCTGGCCTCTACAGATTTAATTTTCATGGCTGACCTCCTCGTTTTTTCAGAATCGTTTCAATGGCAAAGACCGCCGCTGCCGCTGCCAGGCCCCCAAGATCGCTCATGGTGCCCCCGTCCAGCAGCAGAAGGGCCGACAGGATCAGCACGGCACGGCTGGCCTTTCTGGGGTACGGAACCCCATTCACCGCCATGGTGAGAACAGTGATTGCGATGGTGGACGTGACCGCGGTCTGCAGGATCGCGGCCGGGCTTCCGGTCATCAGAATGGACGGATTGAGCACAAACATCACCGGCAGCAGGAATCCCGCAAGGCCCAGCTTCACCGCCAGCCAGCCCGTTTTGTTGGTATCACAGCCCGCGATACCCGCGGCTGCGTAGGCCGCCAGCGCCACCGGCGGCGTGATGGCGGAAATACAGCCGAAGTAGAACACGTAAAACTGCGCGCTGAGCTGGGAAACGCCGAAGGACACCAGGGCGGGCGCGGTCAGAGCCGCAAGGATCACGTAAACGCCCACGCTGGGAAGCCCCATGCCCAGGATAATCCCGGAAATAGCCACCAGCAGCATGAGAATGTACAGATTTTCGCCGGAGAGCATGATCATCAGGGAGGACAGTTTCAGCCCCAGTCCGGTGAGCGACAGCATGGAGATCACCACGCCCGCGATGGCGCAGGCCAGGGCCACGCTGATCATATTTTTGGCCGCGTCCAGGAAAATACCGATTGCAGCCTTTGGCGTCACCCGGTTCTCCCTGCTGAACCAGCTGGCGACCAGGCTCAGGCCGCAGCAGTACAGCGCCGCCTTGTTGGTGGACAGTCTGAGCACCACCAGCATATACACCAGCACCCCGATGGGCAGAATCAGAAACCAGCTTTTCTTAAGCGTCGCTTTAAAATCCGGCAGCTGGCTGGCCGGAAGCCCCTTCATGCCGCCTTTAACCGCTACCAGATGGATGGAAATGAGCACCATAAAATAATATAGAAACGCTGGCAGAATGGCGGCCCGCACGATGGTCATATACGGCACCCCCATGCTCTGGGCCATGATGAACGCGGCCGCTCCCATGATGGGCGGCATGATCTGCCCGCCGGTGGACGCCACCGCCTCCACTGCCCCCGCGTATTCCGGCTCATATCCCACCTTCTTCATAAGTGGGATGGTGAACGTGCCGGTGGAGACCACGTTGGCGATGGGCGAGCCGCTGATGCTGCCAAACAGCGCGCTGCTCACCACCGCCACCTTGGCCGGGCCGCCCCGGATGGTCCCAAACGCGGCGAAAGCCAGGTCGATAAATGCCTGACCCGCTCCCGTGTATTGCAGCACAGACCCGAAAATGACGAACATCGCCACGGTTCCGGCGGATACGCCCAGCGGCGTGCCCATAATGCCGTCCTCTCCCAAAATAAGGGAGGAAGAAATTCTGGCGATGCTGTAGGTCCTGTGCCCCAGCGCGCCGGGAATCCGGTCCCCGAACACGCCGTAGGCCAGGGCGGTGACGGCGATCAGCGGCATCACCCATCCCAGGGTTCGCTGGGTGATAAAGAACAGCGCGGCCGTCAGGATCAGGCCCGCCAGAATGATCTCCTTGTTAGGCGCGCCCTGGAAAAACACAAGCTGCTTGTCCATGATGAAAATGTAGGAGGCCGCATAGATAACGCCCCCGAAAAACAGAGCGTTCACCGCCACGTCAATCGGGTGAATCCGCTCTCCCTTTTCCAGCTTTTTCACAAAATACACCAGCACCGCCAACAGCAGAATCAGCCCGATGTGAACCACCTTCTGCCGCATGATGGACAGCGTACCCCGGTACACGGCGTACAGATGGAACAGGCAGAGCACGGCCGAAAGTACGGTGATGAGATAATTGAGGTACTTTTTCATATCCGGTTTTTCAGTTTTCATGTGGAAACACCTCTTTCCCCGTGGATTGCGGCGGCCAGTCTGCGGCCGCCGCAACGGTCGATTCCGGGATTCCCGCGAAAATGCGCGGGCCCGGAGTCAATCAAAACGCTTACTGGATCAAACCGGCCTCCCGGTAATACTTCTCCGCTCCGGGATGGATGGGCAGGGGATAGCTGTCGATGGACTCTTTCTGCGTCTCGAGACAGTAGTCCGCCGCAGGCGCGTAGATGGCCTCCGCAGCCTCCGTATTCTCCATAATGGCCTTGGTCAGCTGGTAAATGGCGTCCTCGTCTACCTGGTCGTTGGTGAACATCAGCACCCGCAGTCCCACCGTGGGCGTGTCCTCTTTGATGGTGGAATATGCGCCCGCCTTGATCACAGTAGGCACATAGGACTGGGGATGTTTGGTGATCACGTTGTTGATCTCCTGCTCCGTCAGGCTGATGAACACCACGTCCGGGTGAGCCGCGGTCAGGCTGGAGTAGGCGGAGGACGGAATGGCGTTTGTGGCGCAGATCGCATCGATATCGCCGTTGATCAGGGCCTCGGCGGCCTGGTCGTGGCTCATCCACTCGCCGGTATAGTCCTCGTTGACCACAAAGCCCGTTGCGGCCTCGATGATCTCAGGCATAATATAGGGCGCTCCGGTGGGCCCCACGCTCACTTTTCTGCCCTTAATATCCTCCAGAGTTTTGATCGGGGAGTCCTCCAGCGTCATTACATGGAAATAGTTCATGTTACCGGACATAACCGCCCGCAGGTTCGTGGCCGCCTTGCTCTCGAACTCTCTCTTTCCCTCGTAAGCGCTCAGGGCGTCGCCGGGGTTGGCAAAGCTCACATCCGCCTCGTAGGAGGAGAGAAGGGCCAGGTTTTCATTGGTTCCCGCGGAAGCCTCCACGTTGATGGTCATATTAGGGTTCACCGACGGGATCAGCTGGGAGTAAGCGGCTGCCAGCATGTAGAACACGCCGCCGTTGGTTCCGCTGGCCATGGTCAGGGAATGGCTCTGCCCCTCCGGGGCCGCCGTTTCGGATTCCGCACCCTGGGCGGTCTCCTTCTCAGTTTCCGCCGGGGCCTGGGTCTGGGCCTCTTTGGTGGTTTCCGGGGCGGCAGCGCCCGCGCCGGACGAACAGGCGGCGGTAAACGCGGTGCACACCGCCAGAGCCAGAGCCGTCAACATCCTTCTGTTATTTCTATACATAATTCTTTCTCCTTCCTTTGCGTGATCACACGCATTTGGCGCTTAATATACGGTTAATATTGTCCTTTTTGATGTTTCCGTCCGCGATCTCCTGCCTGCGGACCTCCTCATAATCCGTCTTTTTCTTCGCACCTGCAGCCACGTCGGCCACATCCTCCCTGGGGATCACCACCACGCCACTTGCGTCGGCGGCGATGAAATCTCCGGGACGGACCACCACACCTCCGCAGCAGACCGGAACATTGATCTCCCCCGGCCCTTCCTTGTCCCCGGCGCAGCTGACGGAGCCGCGGGCGTATACCGGAAGTCCCACTTCGATCACTTCCTCGCAGTCCCGGATCACGCCGTCGATCACGATTCCCCCCGCATTCTGTTTTTTCAGCGCCGAGGCCATCAGCTCACCCAAAAGGGCGTAGCTGGTGCAGCCCTGGGTATCGCAGACCACGATATAGCCGTCCTTTACAAGCTCCGTCGCCTTATGTAACATCAGATTATCTCCCGGCCTCAGTTTGACGGTCAGGGCCGGACCCAGCATTTTAGCGCCCGGAACCATTGGGCGGATGCCCATATCCATACAGTAGAAGCCTTTCATTCCGTCCGCCAGATTGGCGGTGGAGAATCCCTCCAGCCCCTTTGTCAGCTCCCGCCACGGTTGATCGAACTCATAGTTGGATTTGACCCGGCAGCCGATTCTTCCCATTATCGTATCATTCATCTTCATTTCCTCTGTGATCTGATTGACAGTTGCATGCGCCCTTACGCCAGGCCGGACGCCACCTGGGGAAATACCCGGGCGAAGCTCTCCGCGTACTGGCAGTCCTTCCTTCCCGAAAGACGTCTGGCGTGGTTCCCCCGCATGAAGGCGCGCTGCTTGTAGTATTCGATCAGGTGCCCCTGCGCCTTGAAACACTCCATGGCCTCCACCTTCTGCGGGTAGCTCTCGGTGATATCCACAAATATCCCCGGCACATAGCCGCTGAGCTCGGTCTGGTGGGGTTCAAAGCCGTAAAGCTGCATCTGACTGGTGGCTTTGAGGCCCGGCGTGATCACACCGGCGGAGTTGGACTCCACGCTGCACCGGAACACAAACTCGTGGACCGCGTTGTGGTCCGGGTTCAGGACATCCCGACGGTCGTGGGTGATAATGGCCGTGGGCCGTATTTCACGAATCCTTCTGACCATGTCCTCCTCCTGCTTTTCTGAAAACCGCAGCGGATAATCCTCCATGTCCCAGAACTCGATGTCTCGGACCCCCAGAATCCCGGCGGCCTTCCTGGATTCCGCTGTGCGGATCTCCTTCACACGCTCCGCGGTCTGATCCGGGGCCTTCCAGAGATCGTTGGATTCCCCCCGGACCCCCACGCTCAGCACTACCAGGTGCACCTGGGCCCCGTTTTTCACATACTTGGCGATTGTGCCGCCTGCCCGCCACACAAAATCGGCGGCGTGGGCGCTCACAACCAGGAGCCGTTCATCCTGCATCATACGCATTCCTCCCCTTTCATTTATGAAATAAGATTTTTTGGATTCGTTACAAACATTTTTCGGATATCATCCTCGCTGACCCCGGCCTCCAGAAGTTTTTGGGCGAACTGCTCCATACCCTCGTCCGGGTAGACATTGGCCCTCTGCCCCAAATCCGTGGAGCAGATCACACGGTCCGCCCCCACGGCTCGAATCTGTTCCAGCGTCACACCAAAATCCACCTTTCCCGTGCTGTAGGTGGTGAAGCAGTGCTCCATTTGCGCGCCCATGGCCACCAACTCCCGCTGCTGTTCAATATCATAGAAGGTGCTGGGAAAATCCACATGGGTGACGACCATCTTCTTCACCCCCCGCTCCTTCCCTGCGGAAATGAGGGCAAAGGTCTCTTCATGGGAAATGTGACCGGTGGCCAGCACCATATCCCACTTTGCGATAATATCCAGTATGTCCCAGACCTCGTCCTTCAGCTTTCCGTCCTCATGCAGCAGGGTGATGGTTGGGCAGGAAATATTTTCCTCGCGCATCTGGATAATGATGTTGGCCCAAAACGGCAGCTTGACCGCTTTGCCCGGGTTCTCCGGGAACACGTGCTGCTGTTCGTACTGGGAATCGCAGGTGGGAAACCACACGATTTTCGCGCCGGCCCGGCCCGCCAGCTCCACCGCCGCAGGATTGAGTCCGCCAACGGAAGAATTCAGCGTGACCGCCCCCACCGCGTGAATCTGCGGATACACCTTGTTCACCAGCCCGGCCCGCTCCGCCGTGCAGAAATAGTGGGACTTGATGGCAAATCCCGCCATCCCCGCCTTCAGAAAGCGCTGTGCCAGCTCCAGATCGTCGGCCTTGCGCGGCAATACGTCGGGGGCGGAGTGAATATGCAGGTCATAGGCCCCTTGGATCAGACTGCTCATATAATACCTCCAATAAAATTTGAAAAATGAGAAAAAAATTATTGACTTTTACTATATTTTTATTCTATCATTGATTTATAATAAGTCAAATGCATAAAACAAATATAAATAATAACACAATGTTATGGTTGGAGGAATTGCCATGAATCCAGGCGGTTTGCAGATCAACAACAAGAATATGGAGTATGTAGCCGCGGTAGCTCAGTACGACAGCATCACCGCAGCCGCCGAATCCCTTTACATCTCCCAGCCGGCCCTCAGCCGGTTCATCAGCAATCTGGAAAAACGCATCGGCGTCACGCTGTTCCAGCGCGTGGGCAACCGTTTCCTGCTGACCTACGAGGGCGAGCGCTTCCTATACCATGCGAAGCGGATCATGGAGATCGAGCAGGAGCTGCAAAACGAGCTCAGCGATATCAACAAACAGAAACAGGGACGGCTCAGGCTCGCCCTGCCGGTGCTGCGAAGCCCCAACATTCTGCCCCGTATCCTTCCCCCCTTTTCCAGGCAATACCCGAATGTGGACATTATCATCACAGAGCTGCACTCGGGATTTCTGGAAAATATGCTGCTGGACGGCGATGTGGACTTCGCCATTTTAAACGATGTCCCAAAAGATCCCAGAATCGTAGCCGAACACATCCGGGACGACGAGGTGATGCTGATCGTCTCCCCCTCCCATCCGCTGGCCGGGGCCGGAATAGAACGGCCCGGTTCCAGGCACAAGCAGATCGATTTAAGCCTTTTCAAGGATGAGAATTTCATCATGCAGCCCAACGACCAGCGCACCCGCAGGGCCGCGGACCGGATCATGAAGGATGCCGGGATCACGCCCCGGGTGCTGTGCACCACCAGAAGCATCGAGGCGTCCGTGCGCATGGTGCTCCAGGACATGGGCGTGTGCTTCGCTGCGGAAACCCATATTAAATATATGATGCTACCCTTTAAGCCCGTCTGCTTTTCCCTCGGGAATCCCGCGGCTATCCTGCAGCTCTCACTCTGCTATCTGCGCGGAAATTACCAGCCCCAGTATTTCAGCGATTTTATTGAGACTGTGAAAAAGAGGATGTAGGCTCTGGGGTGCGGAAAGGGGACCCCAAAGCCCGCCGCCGGCCTCTGGGGCCCCCTCTCATAAAAAGGAGTATTGAAAATGTCGAATCAGTCTGTCAATCAGCGGTAAATGCCGCTGTAATTCCGGCTGCCGCAGCCGGTGCCGGAACCCTGGAGACTGCAGCTGTTGCCCTGGCCCGCGCAGTTATTACCGCCGGTAAAGCAGCTCCCGTCCAGTTCGGCGCCGCAGCTTCCGGTGGGGCAGTTGCTGTCAAATCCGTCGCAGATCCCGCCTGGGCAGGAAACGCCCATCTGCCGGAGCAGCGCGTCCAGGTCTGCGCCCCCATTCTGCATCTGTATGTAAGGCTGTGCGCTGCCGGGATTGTTCATGACCTGACTGTACTGGTTCATGTTCGCCTGGTTTACCGGGCATCCGGAGCCGACCATGGCTGCCAGCGCCATTGCGGGAATCGTTACTGTCATAGTTTGTCCTCACTTTCCGTCGTTAAAATTGTTACAAAATTATTTCTTTTTTGTTACAAATCTATATTAGCACATTTTTCCTCATCTGTGCGCGGTAATTTCTGGGCGGTCCTCCAGAATATTCCATCTCCCCCATCCGTCAAAAAAGTGTAAATTTTTCCATCCCATGGTTATATTTTCTCTTCTTCACGCATATTCTAATTAACATGTGTAATTTTACGCGGAATAACTTGTGAGAAAAGGAAATACAAATGTTAGACAATGTTAAAAAGAGCGTATTCTGGTCCAGCTGCCCGAGCCGGAATTCCACGCCTCAGACGGAACGGCAGCTGACCGACAGAATCCGCCTAAGCAATCTGCGGCAGATTTTAAATTTTTCCATTATGATGATTCTCGTGCAGGCTGTCAATGTCAGCATTTTCTGCATGATCCACGCCCGGACAAGACAGTTCGGGCTCTATATGGCGGTGATCGCGCTGTTTGTGTTTGTCATGGCCGGAAATATTTTTTTGACCGAGTACATGTTCCGCGCATTGGCAAAGGGCGCCGGTACCACCCGGCTGAAATACCATACCTACGCCTTCACCGCGGTGATGGCGCTTTTCTGCCTCTCCATGACGTTTCTGAACCTGCGGGAGCGGATCACCATGGAGAATTATCTGCTGTTCATGCTCTACATCGCCGCGTGCCCGCTTCTTACCCTGCGGGAACTGGTCACCACGATCTCCCTCACCGCCTCGGTGGCCTTCTGCCTGTTCAGCCTCCGGCAGGCTCCGCCCATGATCTATTCCCACATGGCCCTGTTCTGCTGCGCGGCTGTCTTTCTCTCCCGCAGCCGTTACCACAGCATCACCGGGAGCCTTCGGGAGCTGTACCAGGCCAACGAGACCAATCTATGCCTCATGAACCAGGCCCACCACGACTCCCTGACCCGCCTGTTAAACCGCTGCGGCTTTGCCCAGAAACTGGAAGAGCTTCTCCCCATCACCATCCGCATGGAAATTCCCATCGCTGTGATCATGGTGGATATCGACTATTTCAAGCGCTTTAACGACGCCAACGGCCACTGCGAGGGGGATCTGTGCCTTCAGCAGATCGCTTCCGCCCTAGCCGGCGGCATCCACCGCAGTTCCGATCTGATCTGCCGGTACGGCGGGGAAGAATTCCAGATTCTTCTCTACGGCATCGACCACGCCAACGCGGTCAAGGCCGCCGAGCGGCTGCGCAGGCTGGTGGAGTGCCTTGAAATCCCCGCTCCCGACCACAGTGTATCTCCCCATATGACCATCAGCCTGGGGCTGGCCTCGGGCGTGCTGAGACATGAACGGGATTTCGACGCCCTGGTCCGGCTGTCGGACCAACAGCTGTACCATTCCAAGGAAACCGGAAAAAATAAGGTGAGCGCCTGCCGCCTGTGCGGCTCCGCGCCCGGAGAGTGCCCGTTTGGGACGGATTTTCAGGACTTCCCCGTAACTGCGGCGGAGCATGGGACGAACATCTCCTTTGCGGGCTCTGACTCTGGCATTCGATCCATTGGCTCCTCCTTACCGGCTCATTTTCCTCCTTCATAAGGGCCGGGATGCTGTTCCCTCGCCACCGACCGCGATGGAAGCCGTGATATAAGTAAGGCGCTGTGAGAGTATGTCCCACAGCGCCTTATTTTTATGAAAATTAAGTTTATACGTCCCTGTAACGCCCGGATCACGTCCCCGCAAAAACCTCCTCCGCGTAGTTCACCGAGGCCATTGCGTCCCGGCAGTAAGCGTCCGCGCCGATGGTTCTGGCGTATTCGGGCGTCAGCACGGCTCCGCCCACCATCACCAGGGTGCCCGGCAGCTGCTCCCGCAGCAGACGGATGGTTTCCTCCATACTGGGAACCGTGGTGGTCATCAGAGCGCTGAGGCCCACCA
This sequence comes from Enterocloster lavalensis, assembly GCF_046603895.1. Classification (NCBI taxonomy): domain Bacteria; kingdom Bacillati; phylum Bacillota; class Clostridia; order Lachnospirales; family Lachnospiraceae; genus Enterocloster; species Enterocloster lavalensis. The sequence goes on along the minus strand of NZ_CP176637.1, from coordinate 4,981,881 downwards.
GGCGGACCTTCCGCTCCATCGCGGTTTCCACGATGGTCTTTGGCGGAACGTCCCGGCCCAGGTCGATCACCTCGTAGCTGTAGTTTTCCAGCAGCACCTTGACGATGTTCTTGCCGATGTCGTGGATATCGCCCTTCACCGTAGCCAGGATGATCGTTCCCTTCTTCTCCTGCACCTGACCGGAACTGGCCATCCGGTCCTTGATCACTTCAAACGCCGCCTTTGCAGCCTCGGCGCTCATGAGCAGCTGAGGCAGGAAAATGGTTCCGGCTTCAAAGCCCTTTCCCACCCGGTCCAGGGCCGGGATCATCTCGGTGTTGATCACGTCCAGCGGCTCCCGGGTTTCAAGAAGCTCTCCCACCGCCCGGTGGGCCTCCTCCCTCAGGCCGCGCTCGATGGCGGCGGACAGGCGTGAGGCGATTTCGAAAGCGGCTGCGGACTGGCCGGAGGCGGATTCCGCGCCTGCGCCGGTGGTGCCGGAGGCGGAGCCCGCACCGGTAGTTCCAGCGTTCCCCGTACCCAGGCCCCCACCGGCAGTTCCGGCGCTTCCCGCGCCCAGGCCCCCACCGGCAGCACCGGCGCTTCCCGCGCCTGGGTTCCGGGGCAGGGTTTTCCCCAGGCTTCCCGACTGGCCCCCATAGATGCGGATATATTCCCCGCACTGTGGATCCATATCCATCAACGCGTTAAAGCTGTAGTAGGCCCGCATCATGGCCTCGGAGTTGGGATTCACGATAGCCGCGCTCAGGCCGCACTCCATAGCCATAGTGAAGAACGAGGCGTTGATGATTTCCCGCTGGGGCAGGCCGAAGGAAATATTGGACACGCCCAGCACCGACTTGCAGCCCAGCTCGTCCCGGATGCGGCGCAGGGTCTCCAAAGTGGTCAACGCGCCTTTGCTGTCGGAGCTGACCGTCATGCACAGACCGTCGAAAATCAGGTCCTCGGTGCCGATACCGTAGCGGGCGGCCTCCCGGATGATCTTTTTCGCCACCTGGATGCGGCCCTCGGCCGTCTCCGGTATCCCGGACTCGTCCAGGCACAGCGCTACCACTGCGCCGCCGTATCGGGCCACCAGCGGGAAGATTTCATCCATCACCTCGGCCTTGCCGTTGACGGAGTTGATCAGCGCCTTGCCGTTGTAGACCCGAAGGGCCCGTTCCATGGCCCGGGGATTGGAGGTGTCGATCTGTAAGGGCAGGTCGATGATGGCCTGCAGCTCCTTCACCACTTCCTCCATCATAGAGGGCTCGTCGATCTCCGGCAGTCCAACGTTCACGTCCAGCACCTGGGCCCCGTTGTCCTGCTGGGTCACGCCCTCTTTCAGAATATACTCCAGGTTGTGGTCCCGCAGGGCCTGCTTAAACTTGGATTTGCCGGTGGGATTGATCCGTTCGCCGATGATTACGGTCTTTCCCTCGATGCACACCGCCTGGGAATAGGAGGAAATCACCGTGCGTTTCCTGGCCTGCGGCCAGACCAGGGGCACATCCTTGCAGCGGCCCACGGTTTTCTGAATATGTTCCGGCGTAGTGCCGCAGCAGCCCCCCAGGAAGCAGGCGCCCATGCGGGCGATCTCCTCCATCACCTGGGCAAACCGGTCCCCATCGATGTCGTAGAGCGTCACCCCGTTCTCACTGCGGGGAAGGCCCGCGTTGGGGTTGACGATCACGGGCAGGGAGGAGACCTTCAGAAGCTCTTCAACGATCCCCTTCATCTGCACCGGCCCCAGGCCACAGTTGATCCCAAGGGCGTCCACCCGCAGCCCTTCCAGCAGCGCCACTGTGGACTCCACGTTTCCGCCGGTCAAAAGCTTGCCCTTTCCGTCGAAAACGACGGTGGCGAACACCGGCAGCCCCTCCCCCGCCTCCTTGGCGGCCAGCACCGCGGCTTTCAGCTCATAGCTGTCGCTCATGGTCTCGATGAGCAGCAGGTCCGCGCCTTCCCTGCGCCCGATCCTCACCACTTCCTTATAAAGCTCCACCGCATCCTCGAAATCCAGGTCGCCCAGTGGCTTCAAAAGCTTGCCAGTCGGCCCAAGGTCCAGGGCGATATAACCGTGGCCAGCCTCCGCCACCGCCCGGCGGGCGTTTTTCATGGCTGCAGTGACGATCTCGTCCACGCTGTAGGAGTCGGCCGGGCGGGCGGCGGCAGGGGGCGCCGTTGGCGCTGTCTGCTCTGCGCCGGGATGGCCCGCCGTGGACGCTGCCTGCTCTGTGCCGGTGCGCCCCATCGTGGACGCTCCCCGCTCTGCACCGGAGTGACCCGCCGTGGACGCGCCCTGCTCCGCGCCGCTCGCATTTTCCCGCCCCTTAAATTTCAGCCCGTTGGCTCCGAAGGTATTGGTCTTGATGATGTCCGCGCCCGCTTCCAGGTAATCCCGGTGGAGCTTCACGCAGATTTCCGGGCGGGTGATGCTCCACACCTCCGGCAATTCCCCCGCTTTTAGCCCCTGGGCCTGTAACAGGCTTCCCGTGCCGCCGTCGAAAAACAGGCGGCGCTGTCTCATTTCCCTTAACAAATCCATGTATCCGTCCTCTTTAACTGTTGCGAATGTCGTCGGCCAGGGCTTTCACGTCCTCCGGCCTGGTGGCCCAGCTGGTGCAGAAGCGCACGGCGCTGTGGCTCTTGTCCACGCGGCACTGGTACGCGAAGGCATATTTGTCCTTCCAGCTCTCCAGCACGGCGTCCGGGATCACCGGGAATATCTGGTTGGTATTGTTGGGCACCAGGAAGGGATACCCCCGGTCCTCGCAGGCTTTGCGGATCTCGTCCGCCAGCCGGTCGGCCCTGCGGCCCGTCTCAATGTAAAATCCGTCGCGCAGAAGCTCGGAGAACTGGATTCCCAGCAGACGTCCCTTGGCCACCAGGCCGCCTTCCTGCCTCATAATGTAGCGGAAATCCGTTTTCAACGCGTCGTTTAAGATCACCACGGCCTCGCCGAACAGCGCGCCCACCTTGGTGCCTCCGATATAAAATACGTCGCAGTTGGCAGCCAGAACCTCAAAGTCCACGTCCATTCCCTCAGCTCCCAGGGCGTAGGCCAGGCGCGCGCCGTCCACGTAGAGGTAGAGGCCGCACTCCTTGCAGACCTGGTACATTTCCTCCAGCTCCGCTTTGGAATAGGTGGTGCCCAGCTCCGTGGACTGGGAAATGTACACCAGGCCGGGCTTTACGATCTGGTCGTAGCTTTCGTCGTTTATGTGATCCACATAGGCCTGTTTCACCTGCTGGGCCGTGATCTTTCCGTCGGGCGCAGACAGTCCCAGCACCTTGTGGCCCGTAGCCTCCACAGCCCCCGCCTCGTGGACCGCAATGTGGCCGGCCTCGGAGCAGAGCACGCCCTGATGGGGACGCAGCGCGGCCGCGATCACCGTTAAGTTGGCCTGGGTTCCCCCGGTCAGGAAATGCACCGCCGCCTCGGGCGCCTTGCACAGATCGCGGATCATCTGAGCCGCCTCGGCGCAAAAGCGGTCGTTCCCGTACCCGGGCGTCTGCTCCATGTTGGTCTCCACCAGCTTGTCTAAAATGCGCTGGTGCGCGCCCTCGCAGTAATCACAGTTAAAACGTATCATTTTTCTCTTCCTCCTTATATTGTGGCACAGCCCATGAGGTTGTGTTCCATTCTCGATTGATGGACGACGGAAATGATTGGCCCATAGCGGAAATGAGTGACGGACGGCGGAAATGCCTGCCCGGACCGCCAGGCCATACGCATCCTACCTCCGGTAGGCGCAGTCCGTCTTGCCGCAGGCCTCGCAGCCCCTGACGTCGCAGCGGTGCGGCTTTTTGCTGATTCCCATGACCGCGGTCACGGATTTGGACGGCATCATGAGCAGGCTGTCCGTCAGCTTGATTCCGATGCGCTTACCCGCCTCCAGCGCATTTAACAGGGCCGGCTGGCATTCCAGCGGAAAATCCCCGTAGCCGGGGCTGAACCGGGGCCGCAGGTACTCTCCCCGGGCCTCGTACTCTTCCTTTAGCGCGGAACACACCTGATCACAGTATTCCTCGATCATAGCCGCGGCGGCGGCCTGCAAGACCACGGCCCGGCTCATTTCCAGGCGGCTGTACTTGTGGATCAGGTGATCCGCCCCGGTGCCCAGGGTGGCCGCAAATACAATGATTTTGTGGCAGTCCGCCAGGTTGCGGGACAGATTCCGGCTGTGGGTGCGAAAACAGCCCCCGTCGATCCCTCCGTCCGCCGAAAGAGACAGCGGAAACACGGCCGTCAGATGGCGCGGCTCACAGGCCTGACCCAGCTGGTCCAGACAGTCCTCCACCAGCGCCATTACCGCTTCGCTCTGTGCTCCCTTGCAGCCCATATACCGGAGGACCTCCCCCCGGCTCACCTCGGTCTGATCCATAGGCCACCTCCATTTTCCTTACAATCCATATTTCACGGTTACAGAATTTCCGACAAATTCTCCCGGATTCTGGCCGCCACGTCGGGTTTGTTCATGGAATAGACGTGGATGCCGTTCACCCCGTTGGCGATCAGGTCGATGATCTGATCCGTGGCGTAGGCAATGCCCGCCTGCTTCATGGCCGCCGGGTTGTCACCGAACCGGTCCACAATGGCTTTGAACCGGGCGGGCAGATAGGTGCCGGACATGCCGGTGATACGGCTGATCTGTTTGGCGTTGGTCACCGGCATAATTCCGGCGATCACGGGCACCGTGATGCCCTTCTCCCGGATCCGGTACAGATAGCTGTATAAAATGCTGTTGTCAAAGAACATCTGGGTGGTGACGAAATCACAGCCCGCCTCCACCTTTTCCTTAAGATAATCCATATCCACCGATTTGTTGGCCGACTCCACATGGCCCTCCGGGTAGCAGGCCGCGCCGATGCAGAAATCGCCGCTTTCCTTGATCTCCCGGATCAGCTGGGAGGCGTACCGGTATTCCCGGGGCGTTTCCCCGTCCGCCGGGAGATCTCCCCGCAGCGCCAGCACGTTCTCGATTCCCCTGGACTTGAGTTCGTCCAATACCTGGTGCACTTTCTCCCGGGTGGAGGACACGCAGGTGAGGTGGGCCAGCGGCGTAACGCCGTACCCCTTGATGGTGTCGGCGATATCCACCGTGTAACGGCTGGTTCCGCCTCCCGCCCCGTATGTAACGCTCATAAACGCCGGTTTCAGCTTCGCAATCTCACAGGCCGCGCGCTCCACCGGCTCGTAGGCGTCCACCGTCTTGGGCGGAAACACCTCGAAGGAAAGGGTGGGTTTTCCCGCCGCCAATATATCTCTTATCTTCACGTTATTTTCCTCGCTTCCTTTGATTCAAACGGCCGCTTTCCCCCTTCACCGTGAGAAAAGCCGCCGACAGTTCCAATTATAAGGACTGGGGCGGGATATGTCAACGGAATAAACGCGGACCGAAAAATCCCCGGCAGTGGCGGATACCAGTCCTCTGGGACCCTCCGCCAATCGCCGGGGATTTTTGTTTCTTCATAATGCTATAAAATTTTTTTAGCTCTCTTTATATCGTTTCTCTACATCTTTGTCCTGGATCCCGTGCCCTCCCGTTTCAACTTTTTTGGCTATCCTCCGCTTCGCTATTAGCAGCACGCAGACAATGACGGCCGGAATCAGACTGTCCCGTTTGCATATCAAAATAATCAGCAGCACAATCACGGCCGGAACACTCGTTAGATTCAAAATAATGTTTCTCCTTCAATTTCATGGAAATCATCTTTGGCCTCACCCCATTCACATTGTACTCATGAAGCACCAAGTTGAGAATGGCGATCTCCAAGTGCAGAGAGGCCGCCGTTGAGGCCAAAGAAGCTTCTATAAAATAAGCTGTACGTCTGCAAGTTACTATGGAATTTATTAGTTACTCATTAAATTCCTCCCCACTGCCTCAACCATTGCAATCTCCCCGCCCGGATGGTAAACTATTTCCAAAACATAAGCCCTCACGGAGGTATCCCTATGGAAATTATAAACGCCCGCCCTGAACATTTCCCACAAATCTACTCCCTGATCTGCGAGCTGGAGGAAGCGCCCCTGGACCGGGCAAAGCTTGAAGCAGTCTATCTGAGGAATCTGACAGACCCCGGAATTCATTATCTGATCGCCCTGGAAAACGGCGGGGCCGCGGGCTTTGCCAGCGTGCATGTCCAGTGTCTGCTGCACCATGGCGGAAAAATCGCGGAATTGCAGGAGATTGTGGTGGCGGAAAGCCGCAGGGGCCAGGGCCTCGGCAGCCTTCTCTTCTCGGAAGCCGAAAAAACCGCCAGAGCGGCGGGATGTTTACAGCTGGAGGTATGCTGCAACCGGAAACGGACAGCCAGCCACCGGTTTTATGAGCGGCAGGGGATGGCGGCCAGCCATTTTAAATTCACGGAGGCGCTGGACGGGCAGGAACAGACGTGAAGATTGCGAAAATGCCCAACCATGAGGCGGATGATAGTTTGTGAAAAAATGCCTTTGAAAATTTTTTTCTAAAATGATATGCTGATAGACGTAAATTAAATAAGGGCAATCAACGACACATGTAGCGCACGGCGCATAAATCTGATCACGGTACAGATGCATGTGTTGTTTTTTTTGTTGTGATTTTTTGACAGCGCATGGGTTCTGCATGTGCTGTTTTTGCCTGTAAACCGGAGGTATGTTATGCAAGAAAGCAACTATTTGGGAACCGAAAAAGTGGGATCGCTGTTAAGAAAATTTGCGGTTCCATGTATCTTTTCTTTACTCATTTCCTGTCTCTACAACATTGTCGACCAGATTTTTGTCGGAAACGGGATCGGGTATCTGGGTAATGCAGCGACAGGCGTCATTTTCCCAATCACAGTCGTAGGCTGGGGGCTGTCCCTGTTCTTTGGCGACGGAGCCGCCGCCGTGCTCAGTGTCTCACTGGGCCGGAAGGAAACCCAGAAAATTCACAAAAGCGTAGGAAACAGTATTCTGTGTTCCTTTTTGGCCGGGCTTGTCATCACTGTGGCCGGGTACCTCGGGGGCGATCACCTTCTGCGCCTGATCGGGGCAACCGACGCGAACCTCACGTTGGCCCGCGATTACGGCTTCATTATCTATGCCATGATCCCCTTCGCCCTGGTGCAGAACACGCTGGCCTCGATTATCCGCGCGGACGGCAGTCCCCGCTATGCAATGGGAGCTATGCTGGCCGGAGCCGCCATCAACATCGTCGGCGATCCACTGGCAATCTTTGTTCTCGATCTGGGAATTAAGGGCGCTGCCTGGGCAACCATACTCGGGCAGTTTGTCAGCTTTTTAATCTGCTCCGCCTACTTAGCCAAGAGCAGGACGTTCCGCCTGTCCACGGACAGCTTCCGCCTTGATTTCATTGAGTTAAAGCACGTGATGGCGCTGGGAACTTCCAGCTTATTGACACAGTGGTCCATTGTTGTGATCACCGTGATCAACAACATCCTGCTGGTACGTTATGGCTCAGTGTCGGTTTTTGGCCCGGACATTCCGTTGGCTGCCTTTGTCGTCATTATGAAGCTGTTTCAGATCGTGCTGAATATCGGAATCGGGATCGCCGCAGGCGCGCAGCCAATCGTCGGATACAACTATGGGGCGGGGCAGTATGATCGTGTACGGGAGCTGCTGAAACTGATGTTAAAATGGACGGCGATCATCTGCCTGATCTGTACGGTGCTGTTCGAGGCAGTCCCGCAGCTCTTTATCCGCATGTTCGGTTCGGACGGTGAACTTTATACGCAGTTCGCCACCCAGTGCCTGCGGATTTATCTCTCATTGATTGTGTTCACCTGCGTGCAAAAGGTGTGCGCGATCTTTTTACAGTCCATCGGCCACGCCAGGGCCGCAGTTCCGCTCTCCATTTTGCGCGACGCGCTTCTGATCGTGTTCTCCCTGATTCTGCCACTCAGGCTGGGCGTAACCGGAATCTTTTGGGCCGCTCCCGCCGCCGATACAATCGCCATCCTCGTCACATTCTTTTTCATGATCCGGCTTTGGGGTGAACTGCCCCGCCGCCCTGCGGCTTCAGAGGAAACGGAGATAACCGTCCTTCAGCCGTCCCGGGCCGGTATTATTTTGACCATCTCCCGCGAACACGGCTCGGCCGGAAAACAGATCGGGCAGCTTGTTGCGGAAAAAATGGGGATTCCATGCTATTACAAGGAGATGATCGCCCTGGCCGCAAAGGAAAGCGGTCTGTCCAGGGAATTCATTTCCAGCCTGAATACCAATGAAAACATGGCCATGAGGGAACTATACCTGAGCACGGAGGCCGTCCAGCAGGCGGTCACCGCCCAGGACAAGGCGATTAAGCGTATCGCGGACATGGGTTCCTGCGTCATCGTGGGCCGGGCGGCTGATTATGTGCTGCGCGGCTGCAAAAATGTGGTCCGCGTCTTTATCTACGCCCCTGCCGGTTATCGTGTTCAAAATGTGATGAAAATGTATGGGGACACCCATGAACAGGGCCAAAAAAGCATCACCCGATCCGACGCCGCACGCTCTGCATACTACAAAAGCATCTCCGGCCGCGAGTGGGGCGATCCCCATGAATACGAATTATGCGTTGACAGCTCCATCGGGGTGGAGGCCACGGCAAGCTTGATTTGTGAGTATATGCGGCATAGGGGAAAGAATAACTAAAACCGATTTCATTGCGCAAGCACGTTAAGAGGACGCCGTTACCCGGCGTCCTCTCTCATCCTGGCCACACTCTGCTGTTATTCCCTCACCAAATACGCCATACTCGCGTTCTCATCGGGATAAATAATAAACCCATTCACATCCGCCCCGCTTCCATAAGTCTGCTGCTCATAATACAGCGGCGCACCGCAGGCGTCATTTTTCAATTCCTCCTGGATCTGGTACATCACCTTGGAGCGCTCCTCAGCGTCCAGGATGGTGCTCTGCTCGGCCAGCAGCTGATCCACGGTGGCGTTGCTGAACCGTGAGTAGTTCTGAGGGCCTTCCGTGCCGAAGTTCATAAACAGATTGAATTCCGGGTCGCCGGTGGGGCAGCCCATGCCCAGAAGGAAGAACTGGTGCTGGCCGGAAGTGGCCTGCTCGCTGTAAGCGCCCCAGTCCAGAACATTGATCTCCGCCGTGATGCCCACTTCCATCAGCATGGCCTGGATCACCTCCGCCACCTGGCGGTCCATGGCGTAGCGGCCTTCCGGCGTGCTCAGCGTCAGGGTAAAGCCGTCGGCATATCCCGTCTCGGCCAACAGCGCTTTGGCCTTCTCCTGGTCGAACTCATAGCAGCCCAGCCCCTTGGCGGAGTTGTCGATCACATTGGACACCATAAAGGAATCCGGGTAGGAGGCCACGTCCCGCATCACGTTCTTGATGATGGACTCCCGGTCGATGGCGTAGTTCACGGCCTGGCGCACCCGCACGTCGTCCAGAGGCTTCACTGTGCTGTTCATACCCAGGAAAATGGTCCGGTAGCCGGTCTCCACCAGCACCTTCACGTTGGGATCACTCTGCAGTTCCTCGATCTGCACCGGCGGAATACCTGCCACCAGGTCGGCGTCTCCGGTCTTTAACATCATCACCCGGGAGGCGTCCTCGGGCACGATGCGGAAGGTGATGGAATCCACCGTGGCTTTCTCCCCCCAGTAATCGTCAAAACGGGTCATCACCAGGCTGCTGCCGTAATCCCAGGACTCCAGCTTTAAGGGGCCGGTGCCCACGGGGTGCTGGCCGAATTCCTTGCCCTGGCTCTCCGCCGACTTGGGGCTCAACATGCCCGTGGTGTAGCTGCTGATCTGAGCCAGGAACACGCTGCTGGGCTCGGACAGGGTGAAGGCCACCGTGTACTCGTCCACCACGTCCACGTTCTTCACCATATCTACCACCGAAGCCTTGGGGGCCGCGGTCTCGGGATTTTTCAGCCGCTCGATATTGTACTTCACCGCCTCCGCGTTGAAGGTTTCCCCGTCGTGGAATTTCACGCCCTGGCGCAGCTTGAAGGTCCAGACCATGCCGTCATCCGAGGTGGTCCAGCTCTCCGCCAGCCTGGGCTTAATGGAGGAATCCGTGTCGCGGTAAACCAGCGTCTCGTAAATCTGGAACGCCGCTCTGGCCGTGGCGTTGTCGTTGATCAGATGGGGGTCCAGCGTGGTCGGTTCCGTGCCGCAGCAGTAGACAAAATCCTTGCTTTTCGCGGACTCCCCGCCTCCCGCCGCCTCGGTGGCGGCCGGGCTGTTCTGTCCCCCCTGGCTCTCTGCCGTAGCCGCGCCCTTTCCTCCGCCGCAGCCCGCCAGCGCCAGCATTGTCAGTGTCAATAAAACTGCGCATCCCCTGGTCAAATTTCTTTTTTTCATCTTTCCCCTCGTATGATGTATTGTCGCCAATACCCATACCTCTCCTTTCTTTAGAGTGTTATATCCCTTACACACCCGCTACCCCACAAAATGGCAGGCAGCCTGGTGGTCTGTTCCCACATTCTTTAACTCCGGCGTCTCCTGGTGGCAGATTTCCTTTGCCATCCAGCACCGGTTGGCGAACCGGCAGCCGGGCCGCGGATTCACCGGGCTGGGCACGTCCCCCTTTAACAGAATCTGTTCCCTGCGGTTGTAATTGTACTTGGCGATGGGAACCGCCGACAACAGCGCCCTGGTGTAGGGGTGGACCGGATTGGCGAACAGCTCCCTGGACCGGCAGATTTCCACGATCTTTCCCAGATACATCACGATGATGCGGTTGCTGATATGGCGCACCACGCTGAGGTCGTGGGAAATGAACAGGTAGGTCAGCCCCATATTTTCCTGCATCTCCTGGAGCAGGTTGAGAATCTGCGCCTGGATTGACACGTCCAGGGAGGACACCGGCTCGTCGCAGACAATGAACTCGGGGTTCATTGCCAGGGCCCGGATGATGCCCACCCGCTGCCGCCTGCCCCCGTCCAGCTCGTGGGGGTACGCGTTGTACAGCTTCCGGCTCACGCCGCCCTTACTCATCAGGTCCAGCACCTTGGCGTTCAGTTCCTTCTTTCCGGCCAGCCGGTTGATGACTAACGGCTCGGAAATGATCTGTCCGATGGTCTTTCGCGGGTCCAGGCAGGAGTACGGGTCCTGGAAAATGATCTGGATCTGCCTGCGCAGGGACCGCAGTCTGGCCGGGGAACAGGTGAGAATGTTCTCCCCCTTGTAATGGACCTCCCCCGAGGTATGTGGGATCAGCCGCAGCACCGTGCGCCCGATGGTGGATTTCCCGCAGCCGCTCTCCCCTACCAGCCCCAGCGTTTCCCCCTTGTTGATGTGGAAACTGACGTCGTCCACCGCGTGGAGGGTGCCGCCGGAGACCGGATAATACTTACAGAGATTTTTAACGTCCAGAAGAATCTCACTCATCTTTGCCGCCTCCTTGATATTTGTGGCATTTCACCATGTGCTCGCTGTCCACCCGGATTTCCTCCGGTTCCTTTACCCGGCAGATGTCCATGGCCTCGCTGCAGCGCTTGCAGAATTTGCAGCCCTCCGGCAGGTTCATGGGGTCCGGCATGGCGCCCGGAATGATCTGCAGCCGTTTGGACTCCACGGACTCGATGTCCGGCAGGCAGCCGAACAGCCCCCGGGTGTAGGGGTGCAGGGGATTGGTGAAAATGGACTTGATATCCCCCTTCTCAATCACGCTGCCTGCGTAGGCCACCACCACATAGTCCGCGATCTCCGCCACCACGCCCAGGGCGTGGGTGATGAAAATGATGGAGGTGTCGTACTGATCCTTAAGCCCTTTCATCAAATTCAGAATCTGCGCCTGGATGGTCACGTCCAGGGCCGTGGTGGGCTCGTCGGCGATCAGCAGGCTGGGATTGCAGGCCAGCCCCATGGCGATGCACACCCGCTGCCGCATGCCCCCGCTGAACTCGTGGGGGTAGTTGGCGGTCCGTTCCCTTGGGATTCCTACCACTTCCAGCATATCCCCGGCCCGCTTCTCCGCCTCCGCCTTGTTCACGTTCTGGTGCTGCATGATCACGTTGGCGATCTGCCGCCCCACCGTGTAGACCGGATTCAGCGAGGTCATGGGGTTTTGGAAAATCATGGAAATTTTATCCCCCCGGTACTTCCGCAGCTTTGCCTCGCCTGCCTTCAGCAGGTCCTCGCCGTCAAAGAGGATTTCCCCCTCTGTAATCACGCCGGGAGGCGACTGCACCAGCCCCATTACGCTCAGCGCGGTGGTCGTCTTGCCGGCCCCCGTCTCGCCCACCAGGCCCACGGTCTTTCCCCGGGGGACGTCAAAGCTCATGCCGTTGATGGCCTTCACCACACCGTCGAAGGTGCGGAACTCCACGCTGAGATTTTTGATCTCTAATATATTTTCACTCATAAACACTCCCCTTTCGCCGCCGCCCTCCGGCGCGGTGTATATTCCGGCTCGCTGCCGCGCTAACACAGATATTCATAGAAAATATTGGCCATGTACTTGATGCCGGTCAGGTACTGTTCGATGCTGATGTTTTCATTTGGCGCGTGGGTATTGGCGGTGGCAAAGGGCGCTCCCAGGCCAATGACGAAGATGTCCCCTCCGATGTAACGCGGGAACAGCCCGAAGGGAGCGGTGCCGTCCAGATAGGGCCAGACCACCGGGTCCCGGCCGTACACCTCCTTGGCCAGCCGGCCGGCCAGCTGCACCAGCTCGTCGTTTGGCGGAACCTTGTAGGGCGGAATGCTGGGCACCGCCGTCACCTCAAAAGGCCCGTAAGGGGAAGCCTTCACAAACTCCTCCAGCCGTTTCGCGGCATCTTCCGCCGTCATGTCCTTGATCAGCCGCAAATCCAGCCGCACCCAGGCGTCGCAGGGCACAATAGTCTTTCCCCGTTCCCCGGTCCAGCCGCTTTTGATCCCGGAAATGTTGCAGGTGGGCCGGTACAGCAGCTCCTTCACCAGCTCCTCCCCGTCCTTGTCCCCGCAGACCAGCCGGTCCACAGCGTACTCTGTCTTGTAATCCCCCAGATCCATGGGAACGGTGCCAATCAGCGCCAGTTCCTCCTCTGTCGGAGGCAACACCGCGTCCAGATAGCCCGGTATGGTGATATGATGATTTTCGTCCATCATGGAATTTAACAGCCGCACCAGATCCCAGGCCGCGTTGGGGATCAGCGGGGCCTGGCCGGAGTGCACGTCCCGCTTGGCCCGGTGGCAGGATATTTCCGCCCGCACCATACCCTTGCAGCCCAGATACATCTGAGGCCGCCCCGACTCGTGCACGCCCCGGTCGCAGGCCACCGCGCCGTCGGCGTGAAGCTCGTCCGCAAAACGGCTGAGATAACGCTCCAGATTGGGGCTTCCGATCTCTTCTTCGCCCTCCACAAACAGCTTGATTCCCGGGGGAACCTCCCCCAAAAGCTCCTTCAAAACCTCCAGCGCCTTCATGTTGGCGTAGAGATTGCCCTTGTCGTCCGTTGCGCCCCGGGCGTACACATACCCGTCCCGAATCTCCGCCCCAAAGGGATCGGACTGCCACTGGTCCAGTGGATCGGGGTCCTGCACGTCGTAATGGTTGTAGACGAACAGCTCCTTCTTCTCCCCCTTTTTAGGGCTTCTGGCAAATACCGCCGGGAACGCCCCCTCCACCTGCAAAAGTTCTGTTTTCAGCCCAAGGCCCTCCAACTCTTCCCGGAGCATGTCCACACACTCCTCCATGCCCTGGTTCACGGTGGAAATGCTGGGCTGGCGCAGAAAGCGCTGCAGCTCCTCCACCAGACGCCCGGCGTTGGCGTCCACATAAGCCGATATCTGTTCCCTGATTGCCGTCATACTTACCTCCCTGTCAAAATCAATCCTTCATCTTGGGGTCCAGAACGTCCCGCAGGCCGTCGCCCAGAAGGTTTAAGCCCAGCACCAGAAACAGGATGGCCAGGCCGGTGTACGTGGTCACGTGGGGGGCTACCAGCAGATACTGGCGGCCGCTGGAGAGCATTGCGCCCCATTCCGGCGTGGGCGGCTGGGCTCCGATCCCCAGAAAGCCCATGCCCGAGGTGGTGATAATGGCTGTGCCGAAGCTCAACGTTCCCATAACGATCATGGGCGAGACGATATTGATGAGGATATGGGAAAATACGATGCGGATATCCCCGGAGCCCATGGCTCTGGCCGCTTCAATGAACTCGCTGTTTCTGAGGGCCAGGGTCTCCCCTCGCGCCATCCGGGCGAAATTAGGCACCGTGTAAATGCCCACAGACAAAATAGCGTTGTCCAGATTGGGCCCCAGCACGCTGACGAACACGATGGACAGCAGTATGCCCGGAAATGCCAGCAGCACGTCCATGGCGCGCATGATGAGAAGATCCACCTTCCCGCCGAAATATCCGGCGAAAATCCCCAGGGGAATCCCGATCACAAAGGCCACGCCCACCGCGTAGAAGCCCACCTTCATGGAAATCCGCGCCCCGTAAATGATCCTGCTCAAAATATCCCGTCCCATCTCGTCGGTTCCCAGGAGATGTTTGGGCCCGGGCGTCTGCAGCATGTTGGCCAGATCCTGCTTCACCGGATCGTAGGGGGCCAAAAGCGGCGCGAAGATCGCAACGATGATATAGATCAGCACGATCACCAACCCCAGCACCGCCACCTTGCGCTTGCAGAAACTGTACCACATACGGCGGAGCTGATTGCCCACCACCACTTCATTATCTTCATCCTGCAACAACATGCAGGCCATGTTCTGATTCTCTGCGCTCATAATCTCTCTCCCTCCCTACACATATTTGATCCGAGGGTTAATCAGCACGTACAGCACATCCACAAACAGGTTCACCGCCACAAAGGACACCGCGATCACCAAAATGGTCGTCTGCACCACCGGGAAATCCCTGGCCTTGATGGCCGTGATCACCAGCTCGCCAAGCCCCGGCCAGCCGTACACCTTCTCCGTGATCACCGAGCCGCCCAGCAGTGTGCCGAACTGGATGCCCGCCACCGTGACGATGGAGTTCATGGCATTTTTCAGCGCGTGGCTGAAAATAATCTTCCGGCTGTTAAAGCCCTGGGCCTTGGCCGTCAGGATGTAGTCCTGGCTCATGACCTCCAGCATACTGGACCGGGTCATGCGGGCGATGGTGGCAAGGCTTCTGGCCGACAGCGTCAAGGACGGCAGGATCATGCCCACAAAGCTGACCTCGGCGGTGATGGGAAGCCATTTCAGGATGACGCAGAAGATCAGCATCAGCATGAGCCCCAGGTAAAAGGGCGGAATAGACAGTCCCACCAGCGCCAGCACCATACTGACGCTGTCAAAAATCGAGTTCCGCTTGGTGGCGGAAATGAGCCCGATCCCGATGCCGAACACGATGGAGATCACAATGGCCGCCACCGCCAGCAGCATGGTATTTGGAAAACGGATGGCGATCTCCTGGGCCACCGGACGCCCGGTGCGGAAAGAGGTGCCGAAGTCGCCCCGGAGGGCTTTGCTTATGTAGCGGAAATACTGCTCGTACAGCGGCCTGTCAAATCCGTAGGCCACCCGGATCTTCTCCACATCCTGCTCCGTGGCCGTGTCCCCGGCCATGATCCGCGCCGGGTCCCCGGGCATCACATGCACCATCAGAAACACCAGAATCGAGACGACAATCAAAACCGGAATCAGCGTGCACAATCGTTTTAATATAAATTTTCTCATAAAACCATCCTTTCCCCTTTTTGACGGCGCGGCGGCGTATGCGGGCCGCGGTAGGCCGGGCTCGGCGTATGCGGGTCCCAGCAGGCCGTACTGGCCGGGCCGCCGTTTATAACCCTAAATAAAGCAATTTCAGTGCCAAAAATTCCGCGCCTTCCCCCGCGGCGCGGAAAATTCTTTTATTTGCTGGTATTTTTTTATATCTGACAAATTAATAACAAACTTTCTGCGGAATTTTTCTCATCCCGACCCCTGCTTTTGCCTTTTTTGTTGCAAAATGGCAACATTTTCTGCATCATTTCCTGCAACACTCCCCCGGTGCGCCTCAAATTCCATATTTCTGCCGCTTCCGCCAGAGGGTGGACCGGTCCATTCCCAGCAGCTTCGCCGTCCTGCTCTGGTTGCCCTGGCACTGCTTCAGGCCCCAGAGAATCAGCTCCCGCTCGCTGACGCCGGAGGGCTGCTCCTTCTTATATTCACGTTCCCAGGTTCCGGCGCTCTGCCCGTCGTCTCCCTCCGCTGGCGGTTCCTCGTCCTCCACGTCCCGGGGATAGAGAATCTGTTCCATGTCCGCCGCGGAGATTCTTCCGCCCCGGCAGAGAACCATAATGCGCTCCGTCACATTTTCCAGCTCCCGGATATTTCCCCGGAAGGGATAGCTTCGAAACATCGCAAGGGCCTCCGGTTCCATGGCGGGCGCGCCCGTCCGGTCCGCCCCGTAGGAGTCAAGCAGCCGCCCGAACAGCAGCCAGGCGTCCTGGCCCCGCTTGCGCAGCGGCGGGATCAGCAGACGCAGCACATCCAGCCGGTACATCAAATCCCTCCTGAAATCCCCCCGGCCCGTCAGCCGCGTCAGATTCTTGTTGGTGGCCGAGATAATCCGCACATTGACAGAGATCACCTTGTCGTCCCCAATGCGCCTCACCTCCCGCTCCTGGAGGGCGCGCAGCAGCTTGGTCTGGATGGCCAGTGAGATTTCCCCGATCTCGTCCAGAAACAGGGTTCCGCCGTGGGCCTGCTCGAACAGACCCATTTTCCCGCCCTTGGCCGTCCCCGTGAACGCCCCCTCCACGTAGCCGAACAGCTCGCTCTCCAGCAGATTCTCCGGCAGAGCCGCGCAGTTGATGGCCACAAAGGGGCCGTTCTTGCGCTGGCTGGCGTTGTGGATGCTCTGGGCGAACAGCTCCTTGCCGGTGCCCGTCTCCCCGAGAATCATCACGTTGGCCTCCGAGGCCGCGTAGCGGCGGGCCTGGGCGATGGTCTCCTCCATCACCGCGCTCTCATGGATAATGTCGTCGAAGGTATACCGGGCCCTCAGCCCCTTCTCCCCCATTTTCCGGCGGATTTTACCCTCCATCTCCTGTATCTTCGTGATATCGGACACGTTGACCACCACACCCGCCACCTTCCGGCCTACCACCACAGGGGTAAATTCTGCCGAAACCGTGATCCGGGTCTGGGGAAAGGTGTAAATTTTCCCGCTGACCTCCCGGCCGGTGGCCACCGCCTCCCGAAACGGCTCCGCGAAAAATGGAATCACCTCCTCCAGCTTCCGGTGCATCAGACTGTTGTTCCCCTCCATTTCCCGGATCACACGGTTGCGCACCTGGATGATTCCCCGGCTGTCCACATAGAGAATCCCCTCTTTCGAGGCGTAGATGATGGTTTTGTAGGTCTGGGACACCACCTGCTCCTTGCGGATCTGCTCCACAATCCGAACCGCCTCGCCCAGGGCCTGGCGGATCGTGTCCTCGCCGGTGCGGATCACCACCGAAGGCATCCCCTCCTGTTTTGCGTACAGGTTCACGGAATAGCCGCCGATCACCGCGTCGCAGCCCCCCTCCCTGGCCTGGCGGATCACCTGGGCCAGCTCCTCCGGGCGGGTGGTCATATAGGCTCTGGCCTGACAGCCGAAATGGCCGCACACCGCCTCCACCTCGTAGAGCGGCCCGTCCGGGCTGATCACCGCGATCTTTCCCGGATTGGTCAGCTCCTTGCACTCCATGATAGCCCGGACAATGTCGTAGCTGGAAATTTCCAGGCCGATCACCGGCACCTGATCCGCAAGCTGGCGGATCTTCTGGGCCGAATACCCCCTTGCGATCACCGCGTCGTAGGCGCTCACGTCCATTTTCTCCGGCATCTCCTCCACCGTCAGAACCCGGATATCCACCGCGATCCGGCTGCGCTCCGGGTGATTGCGGACCACAAAC
Source organism: Enterocloster lavalensis (assembly GCF_046603895.1). NCBI lineage: Bacteria > Bacillati > Bacillota > Clostridia > Lachnospirales > Lachnospiraceae > Enterocloster > Enterocloster lavalensis. The sequence goes on along the minus strand of NZ_CP176637.1, from coordinate 4,964,091 downwards.
TCCGCCTTCTCCTTCAGCTCCGGGTACGGCACCACAAACAGCAGCCGCGTTTTCGCCGGCCTGCCCCCCTCCTGTTTCATACGGACACCTCCTGATATGTTGGTAAAATGTTGCAGATGTGTTGCATTATGGAAATCATACAACGGCAGTGCTCACCGCGTCAATGACCATATTTTCCCATATTTTTCATTTTTCCGTTTCCAAAAATGCCCCTCCCCGGTCTGACATCCCGGGAGGTTCCGCCACGCAGCGGCTGGACCCCAGCGCATTTCCGCTATGCGGCTGCCGCCGGCCGGAAATTCCCAGCTGCCCCGCGGAGGAGACGGGGACAGCCGCTCGAAGGCGGGAGAACGCGCCATCGTTCCGTCATTAAAATTTGGCACCAAACTTGCTTTAAAAAGAAGCAGCATCAAACATATCGATTGAGGAGGATCGCAATGATTTACAGTCATCTGTTTCAACCGTTTTTGGAAAAGGGCAGGGAGGTCCAGGCCGCGGTGATCGGCGCGGGGCATTTCGGCACCGCCGTTGTGACCCAGCAGAACCAGACGCCCATGCTGCGGGTCAGCGTGGTGGCGGACAAGGACCCCGAGCGGGCGAAAAGCGCGTTTGTGAAGGCGGATATCCCGGAGGAACATATCGTCTATTCCGCCGACGCGGCGGAGGCGGCGGCCCTGATCCGGGAAGGCCGGTACATTTATACCGACAATCCCATGATGATCATGGATATTCCGTGCATCGAGGTAGTCTGCGAGGGCACCGGCGTCCCTGAGGCGGGAGCCGTATTCTGTGTGGCCGCCCTGGAAAAGGGCAAGCACGTGGCAGCCATCAGCAAGGAAATGGACAGCGTGGTTGGCCCTATTCTGAAAAAAATGGCCCGGGAAAAGGGTCTGGTTTACTCCCCGGTGGACGGCGACCAGCCCGCGCTTTTGATGGCCATGGTGGAGTGGGCCAGATCGGTGGGCCTGACCGTAATCTCCGCGGGTAAGGCCAGGGACGGGGAATTTGTGCTGGACGAGGACAAGGGCGCCGTGTCCATTTCCGCCGACGGCATCACCGTGCACGAGGACTACGTGGCCTACGTTTCACCTGAGGACCTGAAGTATTTCCATAAAATCCCATCAGGAAAAGCCGTGGAATACCTGGAAGGCCGGGCCAAAGCCCTTGCCGGGCTTCCGGGGGCCGGAGCCTTCGATCTGTGCGAACTGACCATGATCGCCAACGCCACCGGGCTGAAACCGGCCTGTCCTGAGCTCACCGACGGCATTCTGCGCATCACGGAGCTGCCGGTGGCCTACTGCGCCCGGCGCAACGGAGGCATTTACCAGGATGAGGGGATCATCGACGTGCACACTAACCTGCGGCGCAGGGACGAGTCCGGCATGGGCGGCGGCGTTTACATGGTGGTGCGCTGCGACAACGCGTACTCCAATTACATTTTGACCACCAAGGGGCAGATTCCCAACGACGACTGCTCTGCGGCCGTCATCTACCGCCCCTACCATCTGTGCGGACTGGAGGTCTCCATCACCATCCTCTGCGCTGCGCTGCTGGGGACCGACACCGGCACACTGGAATATATTCCCCGGTTCGACCTGGTCAAAAAGGCGCTCTGCGACATCCCCGCCGGAGAGGTCCTGGGAAATGACCACGATCTGCGCCTGAAGGCCATGATAAAGCCCGCAAGCCCCAAAGCGCCGGACAATCCCATCCCCGCCCACATGATCACCGGCAACCGGGCGGCCCGGGATATCAAGGCCGGGGAGCTGATCACCTACGGCATGGTCGAGGACCGGTCCGACACCACCCTGTGGCGGCTGAGAGCGCGCCAGGACCGGGAATTCGGGTTATAGGGAAAGGGGGACGCTTATGGCAGTCTTGGGATGCATCGCCGACGATTTCACCGGCGCCAGCGACGCGGCCTCCTTTCTGGCCGCGGGCGGGATGGCGGTCCGGCTCTTTAACGGGATACCGGAGGGGAAGGCGGAGACAGACAGGATCAAAGAATGGCTGCGCAGCGGGACGCCTGCCGGGGACGATACCGGGGCGGCCCTGGTAGTTGCGCTGAAAACGCGGATCCAGCCGGCGGGGCAGGCGGTCCGCGACTCCCTGGCGGCCCTCAGATGGCTGCGGGACCAGGGCGCCGGTCAATTTTATGTGAAATACTGCTCCACCTTCGACTCCACCCCCGCGGGCAACATCGGCCCCATCGCGGACGCCGCCATGGAGTTTACCGGAAGCCCTTACACCCTCCTCTGCCCCTCTCTCCCGGTCAACGGGAGAACCGTGGCGGCGGGACATCTCTATGTGAACGGCGTCCCGCTGGATCAAAGCCCCATGAAGGACCATCCGTTAAACCCCATGTGGGATTCCTTCCTCCCCGCCCTGATGGAACCCCAGAGCCGCTGGGAATGCCTGCTGCTCGAAAGGGCCTGCCTGTCCTACTCCCGGGAAACCGTGGAGGCTGGGCTGATGAAAAAAGCCAGGAGTCTGGGCCTGGACCGCTTTTACGTGGTGCCTGACTATGGAAATACACAGGACGGCGAGCGGATCGCGGCGCTCTTCGGACACCTGCCTCTTTTGACGGGAGGGAGCGGATTGCTGGAGCCGTTGGCACGGAGATTGACGGGGGAAAGCAGGGCGCAGGAAACGCGAGAGGGGGAATATGAGACGGGGGAAGGTGGGGATTGTGGCCGGCAGAGCGGCGATTATACCCGGCAATCCGGCGACTGTGCCGTGCAGACCGGCGTTTTCACCTCCTCCCCCGCCCTTCTGCTGGCGGGGAGCTGTTCGCCGGCCACGCTGGCTCAGATCGCCTATTTTGAGAGCCGGGGCGGCATCGCAAAGAAACTGGAGCCCGCCCTGGTTCTGGACCATTCTCCCGAGGAGGCGGCTCAGTCGCTCTGGCATTTTCTGGAAAATCACCGCGGCCAGCCGGTCCTGATTTACAGCTCTGAGACCACGGAACAACTCCAGGCGACCAGAAAGCTGGCGGGAGGCAGGCCCCTCTCCCCACTTTTGGAGGAGACCGTGGCCCTGCTGGCCAGCAGGGCTGTAGAGCGGGGATGGCGACGGCTCATCGTGGCCGGGGGCGAGACCTCCGGGGCCGTCACCCGCAAACTGGGCCTGAACTCTTACGACATCGGAGCCAGCGTGGCGCCGGGCGTTCCTGTGCTGATCCCGCCGCAGTTCCCGGAGCTGCGGATCGTGCTCAAATCCGGGAATTTCGGCCGGAAAGACTTCTTCTTCCGCGCGCTGGAGATCACCGGGGATGACAAAATCTGCGAACCGCAGAGAGGAGATGTGACATGAATCAGAATCAATACCTGCCGGAGATTCCGGCGGATGACGATATAGAAACAATACTCTCGGAAGCCGTCTGGGTCGCCCACAGCCTGTTCCAGCGTGGCAAGACCTCCGGCTCCTCCGCCAATTTAAGCGTAATCCACAACGGCGTAATCTACATTTCCGCCAGCGGAACCTGCTTCGGAACCCTGACCACAAAAGATTTCGCCGCCGTTGCGCCCGACGGAACCGTTCTCCCCGGAAAAAAGCCCAGCAAGGAGCTGCCTCTGCACCGGATGCTCTACCAGTCGGACGCCGCCGTCCGGGCGGTCATCCACACCCACAGCACCTACAGCGTGCTCTGGAGCTGCACGGGGTATGCCGCCGCCCATCCATTTAACTGTATCCCGCCCATCACGCCCTACCTGGACATGAAGCTGGGACCTGTTGGCCTTGTTCCCTACGAAAAGCCCGGCTCCGAGGAACTCTTCGCCGCCTTCGGCAACGTCTTGGGCAAAAGCAGCGGCTTTCTGCTGAAGCAGCACGGACCGGTGGTGCCGGGGCGGGATGTGATGGATGCGTTCTTCCGGCTGGAAGAGCTGGAGGAGAGCGCCAGGATCGCCTGGGAGCTGAGAAATGAGGCGGATTTTCCATTCGCCTGATCCATATGGGACACAGCGATCCGTAAATCACCTGGCAATCGCCAGCGTCTCATTGCATTCAAAAAAATAGGGGGGACTCGAAATATTCAAGTCTCCCCTGTAACATTACTGCAGCCCTTTCACCCCAACGCCATCTCCAACGCCATCAAATCCTCCTCCGTCGTAGACCAGCTGGTCGCGAACCGCACAACCGTGTGCTTCTCATCAAGATTTTCCCAGAAACTGAACGCCACATCCCGCTTCAACCGCTCCATCCGCTCATTTTCCAGAATGACAAATTGCTGATTCGTCGGCGACTCAATATGGAACTTGTACCCTTTTCCTTCAAAAATCCCTTTCATCCGCTCCGCCATCTCGATGGCGTGGCTGCTGATTTTAAAATACAGATCATCCGTAAACAGCGCGTCAAACTGAATGCCCAGCAGCCGCCCCTTAGCCAGCAGCGCTCCCCGCTTTTTTACCGACGTCATAAAATGCCTCGGCTTATTGTTCTTGGTAAATACCACGGCCTCCCCGCACAGCGCGCCCACCTTGGTGCCGCCGATGTAAAACACATCGCAGATTCGCGCAATATCGCAGAGCGTCATATCGGATTCCCGGCTCATCAGCCCATATCCCAGGCGCGCGCCGTCCAGAAAAAGCGTCATGCCGTACTGATGGCAAATGTCCGCGATCGCTTCCAGCTCCTGTTTCGTATAAAGCGTGCCGTACTCCGTGGGATGGGACAAATAGACCATTCCCGGAAATACCATATGCTCGTGGTTGGCGTCGGCATAGAAATCCGCCACATACCCGGCCAGCACATCCGGCACAATCTTCCCATTCTGCTCCGGCAATTCCAAAACTTTATTCCCGGTGTACTCGATGGCCCCGGCCTCATGGACGCTCACATGCCCCGTTTTTGCGGCGATCACGCCCTCGCAGTCCCTCAACATCGTGGAGATAATCACTGCGTTCGCCTGAGTTCCGCCCACCAGAAATTCCACGTCGGCATTTTCGCACCGGCACGCGGCCCTGATCTTTTCCCGGGCTCTCTCACAGTATTTGTCCGTCCCGTAGCCGGACAGACATTCAAGGTTTGTCTCCGCCAGACGTTTCATGATCTGCGGATGCGCTCCCGCTATGTAGTCGCTTTCAAAAGAAACCATATCCAAACTCCTTTTTCTCTAAAACAGGCCCGCCGCCGCGGTATTTACCGCCTGCGCAGCCGGACCTGTCCCGTCTATTTTCCGCTCTGTTCCCGCTCCATGCTGATGGCATTTTCAATATTCCGCCGGTTGTACTCTAAATGGCGGCGCATGGCCTCTGCGGCGGCATGGCCGTCCCGGGCGCGGACCGCGTCCAGCACCTGCTGATGCGTCTCGATGGTCTGCTCCACCAGCTCCCGTCTGGTAATATCAATAAAATACGGAATCGCCTGGTTGATAATTGGGATCAGGGTGTAAATCACACTGTTCCTGGTGCACCGCGCCAGCATGGTGTGAAACTCCACGTCGCATTTCATGTGGTTTTCTCCCCGGCGGATCATGGATTTCACCTGATCGCAGGCTTCCTGCATCTGATCCATCTCCTGCTCCGTAGCCTTCTGTGCGGCAATGGCCGCGATGTCCGGCTCAATCATCAGCCTGATCTCGCACAGGTCCAGGCCCAGCTTCAGCTTGTCCGGCACGAACCGGAATCCAAGCGGGTCGTCCGCCACCCCGGTATGTTCCTTCACAAAGGTGCCGTTTCCCCGGCGCACCTCCAATATGTTCTGGCTGACCAGGGACTTGATGGCTTCCCGGACCGTGCTTCTTCCCACGTTCAGCCGCTGCGCCAGATCATACTCTCCCGGCAGCTTGTCCCCCGGCTGAAAGGTTCCATCCACAATCATGGAAATCACCTGGTCCGCCGCCCGCTCTGGAAGGGTCTTATCCTCTGCATTTAACGCTGTAAACATCTCTGACGTCTTCCCTTCTTGAAAATTGTAACAGCCGGGACAGCCATCATTTTATCTGCTGTCCGAACTGTTACGAAAAACTGCATAATACACACATTTTAGCACAACATAATCAGTTGGGCAAATGGTTTTAGGCCCTTGTCGCCCTCATTGCGCTCATCGCGCACGCCGACCTCGTCTTCGGGCCGCCCACGGCCTTCTTCCCGCCATTCCCGGCCGTCTTCCCGCCGCCCACGGCCTTCTCTCCGCCGCTCCCGGCCGTCTTCCCGCCTCCTACGGCCTTCTTCCCACCGTTCCCGGCCTTCTCTCCGCCGTTCCCGGCAGTCTTCCCGCCGCCCACAGCCTTATTCCCGCCGTTCCCGGCCTTCTCTCCGCCGCTCCCGGCCTTCTTCCCGCCGCCCACGGCCTTCTTCCCACCGTTCCCAGCCTTATTCCCACTGTTCCCGGCCCTCTTCCCGCCGCTCCCGGCTGTCTCTCCGCCATTCCCGAACGTCTTCCCGCCGCCCACGGCCATCTCTCCGCCGCTCCCGACCTTCTTCCCGCCGCCCACAGCCTTATTCCCACCGTTCCCGGCCTTCTTCCCGCCGCTCCCGGCCATCTCTCCGCCGCTCCCAACCTTCTTCCCCCCGCGCGTGTGAACCGGCCCGCCCTCTGTCTTTCCCGCACCGGCCCGCGCGTCTCCTTCCGCCTCCATATCGGCCCACAACCGTTGAAAAAATCCCCGCAGGCCCGACCGCGGCTTGACCTTCCGCACCACCACCCCGTCCGGCTTCACCCGGATATGGTAAATGATCTGCAAAAAACGTCCCGCCTCTGCCCACGCTTCCCGGCTCTCCGGGAACAGGTCCATGCTCATCTGGAACACATGGAACATCCCCTCATAGACGGAAATCCGCCTGCGGACCCCGGCCTTCCCGGCTTTCTCCGCCGCCGTCAGGGAATCGCTCAACAGCATTTCCAGGCTTCCCACCTGGAACAGCATAGGCGGCAGCCCCCTGAAATTTCCAAAAACAGGGGACAAATAGGGATTCTTCGGGTCCTCCTCCCCAATATAGGGGGAATCGTAGAGCATGCTCTCCCGTGTATTTCCGAACAGTGGGTCCAGCTCATAGTTGCTGTCGTAGCTCTCCCCGCCGCAGGTAAGGTCCGCCCAGGGGGACATGAGAATCATCCCGCCCGGAAGCGGCAGCCGGTGATCCCTCAGGTACATGACCAGCGCCAGCGCCAGCCCACCCCCGGCGGAATCCCCTGCAAATACCACCATATCCGGCCGGTATTTTTTCTCCCGCACCAGCCAGAGATACGCGGCCAACGCATCCTCCAGGGCCGCGGGGTGGGGATGCTCCGGAGCCACCCGGTAGTCCACCGTCAGCACGTCCCCGCCATAGCTCAGCTTGGAATAGCGCACCGCAAATTTCCGGTAAATGTTCTTCATAGGACCGATATAGCCGCCCCCGTGAATCTGCAAAATCACCCGGCCCGTCACCACTCCCTCGGGCCGCAGATACTCCATGAGAAAATCATCTTTCTCGATAATCTCGTACTGATATCCCGCCGGGCACACCCAGGCCGGCTCCACGGGATTTTTGCGGAACTCCCCGGTCTTGATGGGCCGCCCGAAGGTGGTTTCCGTCACATCCTGAATCATATCGCGGATCAGTGCTCCCCGCACGCTAACGCTCTTGTCTCGCATCGTACCTCCATCTTGTTGAAATTGTCTGTCTCACCTCACAGGTGAAATCTCCTGATCAGCTCATTTTTCACACGCCGGTCCCCCAAAAGCACCGTCATGGTCAGAATCAGCACGGACAGAATGACCGTGATAATCGCCATCACCGGCTGGGTGATAAATCCCGCTGCCCACAGGGCGATGGGAATAAATGAAAACAGCGTGATCGCAATCTGATACATAAAATAACTCTGCCAGTTCATCCGGTTCACCAGGATCAAAAACACGATGGCGATATCCGCGAACAGGATAATACTTGGAATCCCATAATTCACCGACCACCCCTGATACCCCAGCACGTGGTCCGTCACCAGCAGCAGCGCCGCCATGCCCAACGTCTCGATCACCAGGGATTTCCCCAGGTTGGCGTGGCGCAGAATGGAATAGCGCATGGTCAGACCCGCGTAGGCCATGCCGAAAATGGCGATCACCGACCACCAGAGCCCGGAGTAGGTGGCCAAGTTGACCACCCCCACAATCACAGCCGCCGCGGCCAGCACCGCGTAAAATATCCAAACCAGTTTTTTCCATTTACTGATATCATATCCGATTTCGGGGTAGTTCTTCTGATCCGCCTCCGGCATGGCGATCCCGTTGCTCTCGAACTGCGCCTTCACGCCGTCCGCCTCCAGCTTTCCGAAAAACCGTTTCTGAAGCCGGGCGTCCGCGAACACGGTGGTGAAGGAGATCACCATGTCCTCGCCGTAGGAACAGATCCCGCACTTCACCGGTTGCTGCTTGGACACGCCGATGATCAGGTGGAATCCCTCCACCTCGTCCCGATATTCCTCGTCCACGGATATGGGACCGATATTGGATAAGGTAATGGTATGCGCCCGGTCGTTCCGCCGGAAAATGAACCCCAGCGCCGCCCATTTCACACACAGCGGGATAATCCGCACATACCACTTTTTCTCATTGGAAACGTTGTAGGAGATGGTCTCCTCCAGCTTCTCCTTCACGATCTTCTCGTCCATCTGCCCGCTCACCAGCTCTAAAATCCGCTCAAAGGGCATGTGGGCCTCGTCGGGCTTAAAATCGATGGCCGTCACCGCGAAGAAATTGGACATGGTCCGGGATCCGAAAAAGGCCCGCAGATTGATGGGCAGGTTCACCCCGATGTGCCGGCCGCAGGGCTGGCCGTCCAGATATTCCTCATAAATGGACCAGATCAGGCAGGCAGCCAGGTATTTGGTGATGCTGACGCCGTACCGTTTGCAGACCGCTTTCAGCTCCGGCACCTTTACCTTGCCGTGAATCACATTTTCCGCGCCCAACTCCAGCTCCTCCCCGCTGAGCTGTACCGCCTGCGCAGAACTGTAGCGCTTCTTGGGAAGCTTGCGGTAATTCTTCAGATAGCTGTCCTCCGGCTCGACGGCATTTTCCTCCGGCGTCGGCTCCATCTCCCGCTCGTCTCCCCGTTTTAATTGCAGATACCGGGTGACCAGCGCCCGGATGAAGAGCACCGCCCCCATGCCGTCGGTGACCGCGTGGAACACCTCAAAATGAATCCGGCGCTTGTAGTAGGACACCCGGAACAGAAACAGCTGATTGCTCTTGGGGTCGATATAGCGGCAGGGATAACCGCTCTCCCGCTCGATGAGCGGCGTGCGCTTATTTGACTCGAAATAATACCAGAAAAAGCCCCGCTTGAGCTTGACCTGAAAGCCCTCAAAATGAGGCAGCACGTCCTCTAAGGCCCGCTGCAGCAGCTCCGGCCGCACCTCCTCCTTCAGGATCGCGGTGATGCGGAACACATTGCTCAGGTTTTCATTTGCAATCAACGGGAAGATTTTTCCGGTGTTATCCAGTCTGCGCCACCACTTCCCCTGTGGATTTTTCTTCATGCTTTTACTTCTCCCAGCTTCTTCTATGTTTTATCATCCTGCGATGTGGCTTTGGGTATGCGTTGTGAGTGGTAGGTATATTTTCCTTTTGGGATGGATTGAGATAAAGCTTAACATGTCCCTATTATAAACACATATTTTATCTTTCGCCTTTACCCTTGCTCTAATAATCTTTGTAAGTCCGTTTTGCTCGGCAATATTGTTTCATACTTGCTTGCAAAAATCTGATTATTGTTCATAGGAAGCGTCATTTCAACAATAGACTGCTTTTTATCCTTACATAAAATAATACCAATTGTCGGATTTTCTTCCGGCATCTTAACCTTCCGATCATAATAATTAACATACATCTGCATCTGGCCGATATCCTGGTGCTTCAATTCACCAATTTTTAAATCAAATAAAACAAAACATCGAAGTAGTCGATTGAAAAAGACTAAATCAACTCTAAAGTGCTCCTCTTCAAATGTAAATCGTACCTGCCTTCCAACAAATGTAAATCCTGTCCCCAATTCCAGCAAAAACTTTTGCAAGTTACTTATAATTCTACTTTCCAGTTCGGTTTCCGAATAAGCCGGCATCTCTGGTAAACCCAAAAACTCCAATACATATGGATCTTTTATTAAATCCTGGGGTGACTCAACCACCTGCCCTTCAGAGGCCAACCGTGCAACTGCCCTTTTATCTTTGCTCAACACTAATCGTTCATATAAAGAGCTGTTGAACTGTCTTTTCAACTCTGATAAACTCCAATCATTTTTTACCGCTTCGATCTCATAGAAGTGGCGCTCGTCAATATTGGTAATTCTCATCAGCTGAAGATAATGCGACCAACTTAGGAAAAACTTACGGCCTGTATCAACGGTTGGAATATTTTCAAATTGGTCAGACAGCGTCTGACCAATTTGATCCTTTGAATAAATCATATAAAATTGACGCATTTGCTTTAAATTGGTAACTGAAAATCCCTTGCCAAATCTTTCAACCAGATGCAGGGATAGTTCTTTCAATACATATTTACCATAGTCTGCACGATCATTGCCTTTTTGTTCTTCTTCCGTAATCATACGCCCAATATTATAATAGGTATAAACCATAGACAAATTAACCGCTGTTTTAACATTTTTTCGTGCGTCATCAAGAAGATTACATACCTGCTGCAAGAAATTAGTGCTCAAATTTTCCATGCGCGGCCTCCTGCCTAATAAATTTATATTTAATAGTATATCATACCGACGCTAAAAATAAAATTAATTCATCCACTTTCTTGACATACATAATCGACATCGATGACGTTACAACCAAAATTGCCTCCGGCGAGCAGCCCGTTTTCGATAGCGTGGAGGCTCTGTTCGAAAAATTGGAGGCGGATTGATGACTTATGAATTTGCATTTACTGTTTTCGCTTTACCCCCTCCTCACCAACACCCCCTTCATAAACTCCGTCCCATTATGCGTCTCAAAGACAATCTCCTCTTCCTCTTTCGTACACCCAATCAAAATCTTGATCTCCGAATCCCGTTTCAGCATATCCACAATACACATCACCCCGCCGACCCGTTTCCCCTCGTCCGTCCCCACCCAGACGTCGATTCCGCCGCCGTCCATGGACGAGGTATTTTTCAGATAACCGTAATCCACCTTATAAATGAAATCCGGGAACTTTGGGTGGGCCGTTCCCTTCGGCCGGTCAATCACAATCTCCGATTCCTCCACAAGCCGGTCGAGCGCCGCCCAGAATCCTTCATTTCTATCCATTTCCTGCCTCCGTCGCATTTTTATCCAAAAACAGCGGCGCTCCAGGCGCCGCCGCAAAATCCCTTAATGTCTCATCTAAAGTTTCGAATACCCATAACTGTTCACCAACGCATCCAGCTTAATCCCCTTCTGACAGAACGGGCAGTCGCGGTAGTCGTGGGCCTGGTAATCCGGCAGGTCCCGCATGCCGAAAATGCTGTTGATGTGAATGCCGTCCGTCTCCTCAATGGCAGAGAAAATGGTGGAGATACCGGCCAGAATCCCGCCATAATAGCGGATGCACTCGATGCCCTTGGCGATGGTCTTGCCCGTGGTGATGGAAGCCATCAAAAGGATCACGTTCTTGCCCGTGACCATGGGCTGGGTGTTCTCGCGGAACACCATCTGGCTGTTGCTGTTGTACTCAGGCGCGATCACATAAATGGTCTGGTGAGCATTCTTTGACATCACGCCCGCGTTGGTCAGCGCCTCGGCCAGATACGCGCCGATGATCTGGGTGCCGTCCAGGCAGACGATGGTGTCCACCACCGTGTCGTACATGTACATGCCGGCCAGGGCCTCCGCCGCCTGGCGGGCCTCGCTCATCCTGGCCTTTAAGGTGGTCACGTCAAGATAGTAGTTGATGTGGGAGTGGTTGGTGGCAAAATGTCCCGGCGTAATCTTCAGTGGCACGTGGTTGTTCGTGGATGTGATTTTAAATGTCCGGCTATCCATAAAATACCCCCTGTCCGCAGCCGTTTTCCCTCGAAAAACGCGCCGCTTTTCTTTTATTATACTACGGAACAGGGCCAACACACAAGAAATTTCATTGCGGAGCAATCATTTTCATACCACTTTTATACGGCGCTCTGGACGGCCTGGAAAGACGCCAGCAGCGCGCCGGAGCGTTCCACCCGGAAATACGCCTGCCGCGCGCCGCAGCGTTCCACCCAGAAATCCCCCCTCACACCACTTCTTTTTTCTTCTTCGTCGCCTTCGGCAGATTCCAGCAATACCGCGTGGCCAGCAGCCGGATCACCACCACCAGGCAGGCGCTGACCACCACCGCGAAGTCGCCCCCAGCGAACTCCAGCAGGTAAGTGTACACAATGGCCCCGATAATCGAAGCGCAGGCATAAAAATGCTTCCGCAGAATATAAGGCGTCTGCCCCGCCATAATGTCCCGCAATACTCCCCCGCCCACGCCGGTGAGCACGCCCAGAAATACCGCCAGGAACCGGTAATCCCCGTATCCCGCCATCACCGCCGTGTTGATCCCCGTCACCGTAAATGCGCCCAGGCCCACGGCATCGAAAATGTTCATGACCCGCTCATACATCTCGATGGACCGGCTCTCCAGGATCATCTGGTTCAGCCGCACCACGGTAAACAGGACGAGCACGGTCAGAAAGCCCGCGATCACATAGACCGGATTCATAAACAGCGCCGGGGGTACATTTCCCAGGATAATGTCCCGCAGCATACCGCCGCCCACCGCCGTGGTCACGCCCAGCACCACCACGCCCAGCAAGTCCAGCTCCTTCTTAATCGCCACCATAGCCCCCGAGGAGGCGAACGCCACCGTTCCGATCATTTCTATGATAAAAAATATGGATATATTCTGCATTCCGACTCATTTCCCCTTATTTCATTTTTGACCCAAAGAGGATACTAGCCGAAAAACGGAGGCCTGTCAAGCCTCCGTTCTCAAAAATATGCCGTTTTATGTCTGTTTTATGTCCATTTCGTGTCGCTGCGCACAGTTTCATGCTGTTTTATGCCATTTCATGCATTTTCATACCGCCCGATCAACTTACCGCCCAATCAACTTCCGCAGCCGCCTCACCTGCTCCTCAATCTCCTCCATCGCCCGCTCATTGCACACCCCGGGCTTCATCAGCGGAATCCCCGCCCCCAGCCGGTCGTCCCCCCGGCCGTACTCCAGCGTCACAATCCGCGGCTTCGTCCTGGACAGCACCTCCTCCAGCAGCTCGTACCCCTCCTCGTGAATCTTTGTGTGGGCCATCATCCCCCGCTCCGTATGCATCCAGCCGTTGATATGAATCTCATACAGCCGTTCTAGCGGCAGGCGGCCGATATATTCCCGCACGTCCATCCCCCTGGCCAAGGCCGCCCCGTAAGCGTGACTGATATCCAGCAGATACTCCGCATCCTCCACCACCTCCCGTATAAAATCCGGGTCCACGCAGCAGTCGCTGTAGGTCATATCCGAATACGGATTACCATCCACATTTTCCAGGGACAAAAACTCCAGCTCCCCCAGGGCTTCCCGCAGATACCGGATATGATCCACTATGATGCGCTTCCGCTCCCCGACCGGCAGCGCTGTATCCCCGCCGCACAGGTGCAGGGACACCCCGCGGATGCCCGACAGCTCCAGAATCCGCCCGGTAAACGCTGGGTCAAACCGCTCCTTAAAATCCGCCCGGCCGATGTCGTTGTCCCGCTGTCCCAGCCCGTGGAGCAGCAAAGGCCCCAGCTCCCGCACCCGCGCTGCCATTTCGCCGTATTCCACAAGCGCAGGATCGTCAAACGCCTTCATCTGAAAGCCCAGAGACGGGTATTTGAAACAGTCCACCGCGATCCTGCCCTCTCTGGCCAGCCGCTCCGTCTCCTCATAATAATTGCACGCCAACAGCATTTATCTGCAACCTCCCCCGCGCCTGCAGGCCCCGGCGATCCGCCGTTCAAACCACTCCCTGGGCTCTTCCACCGCCCGGTGGGCCTGCTCCAGCAGCTGGTAGACCTGGTCATATTCCACCTCCGCCTCCAGCAGATCCGCGATCTGCTCCGTGTAGAGCGGAAGAATCTTCAGTCCCTTCACCTTATGATTCCCGTCCGGGCTGTAGTACACCATATCCCGCCGCAGCCGGAAATCGGAGATCACATTATAGTTCACATTGGTGGAGGTGAACACGCAGTAAGCCTCCTCATCCCTGTGGGCCAGCCGGTAATCCCCCAGATGGCGGGAAACCGGCTCCATCTCCATGCGCCGCTGTCCACTGCCGTCGGACAGCGTGGCCTCGATCAACAGAGTGTGGGCCGGATAATGATCCGTAGCCCCGTATTTCCACACGATATCCGCCTCGCCGCCCCCCGCGTGGGTTCTCGGCAGCAGGTCCGCCTCCAGGGACAGGTTCATATACTCCAGTACGTCCCCCTTACAGCCGCTGATCCGGTACCAGGCGATGGCCGTGATATACTCGTAAATGGTGGGGATATCCGCGTTGTCCGTGACCAGCCGGTGAATCTCCCCGTCCTGGCGCAGCCGGAACATCTCGAACAGCCGTGAAAGCACCTCTTTTGTGAACCGTGCCTCCACCATGCGGTCGAACCGGGCGTAGCGCCTGGCCTTTAACACCTGCTTGGCCGCGGCGCTGTCCGTCACCGCCACGCCCACCTCCCGGCTCAGGCGGGCGTATAGGCGGGCAGGCTCCACCGCCAGGCAGGGCGCGATGGCCTCCAGGGGCACGTCCTCCTCCAGCTGCGCACACCGCTGGAAGGCCAGGTCCGTCAGCTCCTCCCCCGCCTCGGCGAAAAAGCATTTGGGCAGCACGTCCAGGCACACCTTTCCGTCCTCGAAGATCACCACGTCCGTGACCTTAAAATACCGCCGGTTCAGGTCAAAATAGTCCGACAGCGTAGCCTTGGCCTTGATCAAGTGCATGGCCCGGAAAAATTCCCGCTTAAACGCTGCCTCGTCCGCCACCCGCAGAAGGGGAATATCGTTCATCACGTCCAGCCGCCTGTTCTTCGCCGAAGCCTCGGTGCTGACCTTAAACAATAGCTTGCGCCATGCCCCTCCCACCTTGGAATTGGTCAATTTTGAGGTGGCGGCCAGAAGGCGCACCGGCGCGCTCCCGTCCCGGTCGAACACGATCCGCTCCAGCTCCCGGTAAATGGCGTAGTAGGGCTTGTCGTAGACCTTGCTCTTGCGGTTGATCCCCACCGTGCAGATCAGATCCTCGGTCACCGGCTCCGCCAGCAGCAGCTCCAGGGCCGCCCGGTAATTCTCCTTCTTCATCAGCACGGACAGTATAATGTCGTCCACACCCTGATTCCCCTCCCGGCAGCGCCGTATCTCCGCAGCCACCCGCTCCGTGGTCTCCCGGTCCACGCACAGGGGCAGCAGATAGGTGAACTCCTCGTAAGTCAGGTAGGACAGGCGGGACGCCAGGGAGAGGAACACCACAAAGGGGCGGACGATGCTCCCGTCCACATCATTTGCGGTCTTTAACAGCTGTTTCAGGAAAATGTAACTGTCCTTGGGAATCTCCAGCAGGTTGTCCGGCGTAAAATCCCCCTTTTTGGAAATGGCCAGCAGCGCCCTTCCGGCCGGCGTGACGTTGCGCTCCTCGTCCATCAGACCGATGTCCTTGAGGCCGGAGGTCTTCTGCCTGGCGTCCTTGTCCGGCCTGGGCGCGTCGCCCTTCACAAAGCCGTCGGCCTTCAGGTAATTGTAGTAGGCGGCCTGGAAATCGCTGTTGCTGGTCCAGGAAATCCCCCGGTTCTCCGGCAGTTCCCGAAACCGGCTCATCATCTCCAGCTGCCGCTCAATATTCAGGTTGAACTTGTCCGTCCGGTAGCTTGTGGTGCCAACGGCGAAGCAGTAGCCTTTAAAGGGTATTTTTGCCATATCAGCCTCCGTAACCGGCTAAGGCCCGTTTGCGGCCATTAACCATAATTGACCACCAGAACCTCCCTGGTGGCGCTTCCCTTGTCCTTGATGTGGTAGTTGGAGTTGGAATAGCTGAAATCCAGCGGAATCATCCGGTAATGCCCCGGGTGCTGCTCCACCCAGTCCGCCAGAATATCGTTCCTGCGCCCCCTGCTCTCCACCACGTTGGACAGGGCGAACCGCATGCAGCAGCCGTCCACCCGGTCCAGATAGGCCAGAAGATCCCGCTCGTCCTGCTCCGTCCACCCGTTCTGCTCATTGTAGGTGGCGCAGGTGATCAGGTAAGGCGGGTCCACATAGAAAAATGTATCCGCCGGAAATTCCTCCGGCCTTATCTCCCGGAAATCCCGGCTGGTAAACCGGTAGTCCCCGCTTTTCAGCCGGCCCATAAATGCGGACAGCTTCTTCTGCATCCGCGGGTTAAAGTCCCGCTTGCCCACCGGCAGGTTGAACTCGCCCTTTCGGTTGAACCGTATCTGGTTGTTAAAGGAATACACGATCAGCACGTAGAGCATGAGATAATACAGATCGTCCCGCTCCTTCCGCTCATTAAACGCCTTCCGCAGCTCCAAAAAAGGCTGCCGGTTATAATCCCCCAGCCCGTCCGAGGAGCTGCCGCAGCGGTAGTGGGCGTAGCCCTTCTCCCAGGACCGGGACAATCCGAAGCGGTCGATGATCCGGCTGATCTCCCCGAACACCGTCTCCTTATCCATCCGCCCGAATACCTCGAACAGGCGGATCAGATGCTCGTTGGTGTCGTTGAACAGCACCCGGCTGGCCCCCACGTTTAAGCCCACGTTGCAGCCGCCGCAGAACAGGTCCACCACCTGCCCCGCGTCCCTCGGAAACAACGGCAGAATCTGGGGCAGCAGCTTGAACTTCCCTCCTGTGTAGTTCAGGGGCGACGGAATCACCTCCCGCTCCTCCTCGCACACGCACAGAAACAGCCGCTCCTCGTTCTCCTTGATATCCGACTTGCCCGTGGTAAATGCCTTGTAGCTCTCCGAGTACACGCTGACCCGCCCCTTCTGCCCCAGAATCCGCAAAATGTCCTCGTCGCTCATCTTGGCGTTGGACCGCTCGTCCCCCTTCTCCGCCATGTTGTTGTATGACAGCAAAATGAACCTGGCCTTAGTATTGCGGATCAGGTCCTCAAAAGCGTCCGCCGCCCTGGTGGTGCAGTAGTCGCTCTTAAGCGCGCTGCGGTCCATCTTCCTGGCCACGCCGTGGACGTCTGGCTTCTCCCAGCGGGCAACATTTTCCAGCAAATGGTAAGCGTCGCAGTATTGGCGGGAGTTGTAGGGCGGGTCGATGTAGACCAGGTCCGCCTCGATCTTCTTCATCAGCTCGTTGGTGTCCTCGTTGTAGCAGACGTTGTTGGCGTTCAACGTCCCCTCGGGCACGGGCAGCGCCAGCTCCAGATGCCGGTCGAACACAGCCCCCTTGCGGTAGGCGTCGTAGTGGCCGCAGGTCTTGGCGATCTTGTCCATGGCATAGAGAAGGGAGGTAATGAGCAGCGCCCGCTCCCGCTCATTGATCTCCCCTTTTTTGTACAGGTTCTCGATATTTTCTCGTATGTAGCCGATCCTGGCGCAGTCCTCTCTGGAAAAATAGGTGTCCGCGAAGTTCTCCGTCATGTAGTTCTCCTCGTCCACCCGGAGGCTGTTGTAGTCCAGAATCAGGTCCACCAGCTTCTCCTCCGAGTAAGGCTGGCTGTCGAACCAGGCCTTGTGACAGATATAGTTGCTGTACATGATATCGTTGGTGATCAGCTTCTTGTCGGTGAAGGCGGAGGCCACGGCCCCGGTGCCCGCGAAAATGTCGGCCACTGTGCTGATCCCGGGACAGTGCTCCTGTACCACCCTGCGGATAAAATCCAGCAGCTTGTACTTGTTCCCCAGATAGCGCCGGTTGTTGATGCGGATGGTCTTGTAGGACTCCTCCTTCTTCTCTTTGGCCGGGACCTTGCGCTCCGCAAGCACCCGCCGGATCGCCTCCAAAACCTCCCGGTTCCACACCGGCCGGCCGTTCTCATCCACCTCCACGGTGAAGGCGTGATTGTTCTTCAGATAATACAGATAGGATCTGGAAATGTCCAATTCCCTGGCGATCTGAGTTGCCGTCATCTCCATCTTTTTCATTCTCCTCATGCAACTAAATTTCCGTCCATATTGGACATTATACCTTAGAAGAGGCGGTAAAACAAGGAGATTTTTCAGGTTTTTCCAAACATTTGTTCTGAAAAACGGATGCTTTTGGCGACAGTGGGGTTATCGCCTGAGCATCCGAAAAATTTTACATTTACAGGAACCGTCTTCTCTCATAAACTTCTCCCATATAGTTCTCAACCAATGGGATCACTTGTTCCAAACTTGCGAATCCGTCAAATTCAACTCCCCGGCGGCCAAAATAACCTCTGAGCGTGCTCACCAGCTTTCCATTTCTGTACGACAGTAATAACGTGTGATCGACGGTGGCCGTTCCATCTAGTTCCAACGCAAATTCATATATTTTTTGAGAACAAAATTGGGCATCGGCAACAAGCTGCTCTTTAGGTTTTGGATTTTTTCTGATTTGAGACGTAAGCGAATGCGCCGTGATTCTTTCAGCAGGATCCTCCGGCAACGGCAGGAAGGGATGCCCATCCATAAGTTTTTTGCCAAACAAGGAGGATTCTGATTTTTCAAACCAAAATCCACGGGCGATTACTTCTATAAACTGATCATGAAATGAAAACAAATAATGCTTAAAATCAGTCAGCATTTCATTCACATCTCCGCCGAATTCATAGGATTTCCCATAGTAACGATTCTCATAATCAAAACGTTCCTGCTGCCATTTCGAATTCTCCACCTGATAGACCCAGGTTCCTCTGTCTCCCAAAGAATAGTCAACTTTATAGGGCATTACCTCTCCACGGCAAATCTTAACGGAATCCAAATTTTCAAACGTAATCCGTCCATATTGATCATCGTCGGTCACAAAATAGATTCCCGTATTGTCACCGTAGAAAAAATCAGGGCTTAGAACTGAATCGGCAATTACCGGAATACGGATCTGCTTTACTGTCTCCATAATTGTTACACTCCCCCTGCGAATTCGGTTTCCGTTATCGTCTAACACGAACCTAACCTTTTTTTACCTTCTTATGCACATTGCGGATGGTCTTTTTGCCCTTTCCGGTCCGACTTTGGCTGTCTTTCCCACCGGAGGCTCCACGACGTCCGGGAACGCCGGAGACTCCGCCCTCCCCCTGCTCCTTTTTCGGATAATACCCCCGTCCGCCATCTCCGCTTCTGGGCCTTATCAGACATTTCTTATCATAGCCGATCAAGTCCGTGTGGCCGGCCTTTTTCAATGCCTCCACCACCAGATCGTAATTGTTGGGGTTCCGGTACTGGATCAGGGCGCGCTGCATGGCCTTCTCGTGGGGATTGACCGGCACGTAGACCGGCTCCATGGTTCTGGGGTCGTACCCGGTATAGTACATACAGGTGGATATGGTAGATGGCGTTGGGTAGAAATCCTGCACCTGTTCCGGCATATACCCCAGGTCCCGCAGATACTCCGCCAGCTCCACCGCCTCGGTCAGCGTGGAGCCCGGGTGGGAGCTCATCAGATAGGGCACCAGGTACTGCTTTAAGCCCAGCCGCCCGTTCATTTCCTTATACTCCTTCACAAACTGCCGGTACACGCTGTTGGCGGGCTTGCCCATGCGGGTCAGCACCGCATCCGCCACGTGCTCGGGCGCCACCTTCAGCTGGCCGCTGACATGGTGCTCGCAGAGCTCCCGCAGGAATTTGCGGTTCTTATCCGCCAAAAGGTAGTCGAAACGGATGCCGGAGCGGATAAACACCTTCTTCACCTTGGGCAGGGAGCGCAGCTTGCGCAGCAGCTCGATATAATCCGTGTGGTCCGCGTTCAGATTGGCGCAGGGCTTTGGGAACAGGCACTGGCGGTTGGGACAGGCCCCCTTGGTCATCTGCTTCTCACAGGCCGGGAACCGGAAATTGGCCGTTGGGCCGCCCACGTCGTGGATATATCCCTTGAAATCCGGCTCCTCGGTCAGAAGCTTCGCCTCCTCCACCAGGGACTCGTGGCTTCTGGCCTGGATGATGCGGCCCTGGTGGAAGGTCAGGGCGCAGAAGCTGCACGCCCCGAAACAGCCCCGGTTGCTGATCAGGCTGAATTTCACCTCCCGGATGGCCGGGATTCCGCCCAGCTCCTCGTAACTGGGGTGGTAATTGCGCATGTAGGGAAGGCTGTAGACCTCGTCCATTTCCATCTGGCTAAGAGGCTTGGCAGGCGGGTTCTGCACTACATACACGCCGTTGTCGTAGGGCTCCACCAGCCGTTTCCCTGTAAACGGGTCGGTGTTGCAGTGCTGCACGTAAAAGCTTTTGGCGTACTCTTTCTTGTCCTCTGTCAGCTGGGCGTAGGACGGCAGCAATTTGTAGTCGTAAACGCTTTCTAAATCCTTTGTCTTGTATACCGTCCCTTCAATAAAGGTGATGTCCTTCACGTCCAGGCCGCTTTCCAACGCCTCCGCGATCTCCACGATGGACCGCTCGCCCATGCCGTAGGAGATTAAATCCGCCTGAGAGTCCAGAAGAATGGACCGCTTCAGCTTGTTGGACCAGTAGTCGTAGTGGGCCAGGCGGCGCAGGCTGGCCTCGATGCCGCCGATGATGATGGGCGATTTTTTGTACACTGAACGGATCAGGTTACAGTACACCACCGTGGCGTAGTCCGGGCGTTTTCCCATCTCTCCCCCCGGCGTGTAGGCGTCCTGGGAGCGGCGTTTCTTGGACACGGAATAATGGTTCACCATGGAATCCATATTGCCGGCCGACACCAGAAAGCCAAGCCGCGGCTCTCCCAGCAGCGTGATGCTCTCCTTGTCCCGCCAGTCCGGCTGGGCGATGATGCCCACCTTGTAGCCGTGGGCTTCCAGAATCCGGCTGATGATGGCGTGGCCGAAAGACGGGTGGTCCACATAAGCGTCGCCCGTCACATAGACAAAATCGCATTGTTTCCAGCCCCGGATATTCATATCCGCCCGGCTGATGGGTAAGTAATCGTGTATCATGCAGTTCTCCGTTCTGATTCTATTATGATTCCAGCTTTGACCGGGCGGCGGAAATGGATTCCCCGCGCCGCCTGTCAGCTCACAGTTCATTGCTTCTCATGGGGAATTTCCACTTTTTCCACCGAAAACGTCCCGGTCCCCTCCTCCACCGTCACCACCGCCATGGTGATGGGCTGGTTAAAGCGCCTTGGGCCGCAGCTCCCCGGATTCAGCCAGGTTCTCCCGTCCACCTGCTTCTCCTCGTATTTGTGGGAATGGCCGTAGATCACAAGGTTCCGGTCGCCCAAATCCTCCGGCAGATATTTCTTGTTGTGGACCATCAATATCCGCAGCCCAAAGAGCTCCAGACTCAGCGTTTCCGGCAGGTGCTCCGCCCACTCCTTGTCATTATTTCCCCGCACCACATGGACCGGGGCAATCCTGGCCAGCTCGTCCAGAATGGCCTGGCGGTTGATATCCCCGCCGTGCAGGATCACCTCGCAGCCCGCCAGCTTCTCCCGCACCTGAGGCCGGATCAGGCCGTGGGTGTCGGAAATGACGGCGATTCTGTGTATATTGTGTAAACCGATATCCAAATTCTTCCCTCTTTTCACCGGACGAACCGGAAAACATCCATAACAGCTTCCCTATTGTATCATAGAAACGGCGGCGAATCAATTTGCCGGGACGCGATACTTGATTTTTTGTTCTGACACCATAAGATGGAAACAGGGAGGCTCCTGCGCAAACGTGCGCTCAGGGGCCTCCCCGTTTCCTCATTTCCTCAAATCACAACTAAATCCCTTCAATTCTCCCAAACGCCCTGAGAAACCGCATCTTCTCAATGGCCTTGGACGACTTCCACCAGTTCTCGCTGACGGCAAATTCCTTCGGATAAATCTCTCCCAAATCAAACCAGGTCCAGGTAATGTTCCACACGCCGCCGGGGTTTCTGGTGTCGATCAGGTAGTCCAGTTCCGTCTCCACAATCGCCTCATTCCCCGGATAATATACGCTTTCAGGGAACGCGATAAATTCCGACGGCCTGGGCGTATATTCCGCCCATTTCGCCACGTTCCGCTCAATGGTCCGGTTGACCAGTTCCGGCAATATCGCCTTCACCCGTCCGCAGTCAAAACGCCCGGTCAGCCCGGCCGCCTCGATGTCCTGAACCAGGATTCCGAGCGCGCCCGCCCCCATTTCCCCGAAGTTTTCCCTGGCAGCCACCTGCTCCAGAATCTGATTCACGTAACCGCAGGCCCGCTCATATAGCGCCCCATGTCCGCTTCCGTACCGCAGAATCAGAGCGCAGAGCGCGGCCGTGATTCCCATGTCCTGAACCGCGTTGAGCTCCTCGCTGTAACACCACCAGGGCGCTCTGGGATACCGGTCATTGGACGGGATGCCGAAATGCCATCCCCGCTCCGAGGTATGGACGCCGCTTTCCAGATATCGGAAAATACCCTCCAGAATCGGCTGTCCCTGCTCTGCCAGCCCGATTCCCCGGAGCATACCGGCCGCAATCATGGTGGCATAGGGGCTGGACTCAGGATTCCAGCTGTCCGGCTCCACTCCGTTGCCGAAGCCTCCATCCTCATTCTGGTAAAACCTCAGCATGTCCGCCACCCGCTCCGGACTTCCGTTCTCAAAGTCAAACTGCCACAGCGCCAGCTCCAACGGCCTGGCATTGCGGTAGATCCATGTTCTCACTTCATTGTACGCAGCCGCGTTCAATTTCTTCATTCTGCACCTCCAAGTGTATTTGAGGAAATAATAGCACAGCCGCCATATTCTGTATTGAAAAAAAACGACATCCCATTTAGGCAGTGCCCTGTCATGCCGGACAAATCGTTTGTTTTTATTCTTGTAATCCCACAACAAGACATTTTAACTCTTCATGTGTAATTACAAAGAGCCAGGAAAACGTGTCGTCAAATACATATGCGTCTATGTATTCCCACGGTTCTAATTCTTCTACATATTTACACACATCTTTAAATCTTGTGCGGTATACTTCGTTCTGTCTTTCCAAATACAGCAGCACAGAGACTGGAACAGCTAATTTACCTGCTTCTTCAAAGTCTAAACACTTCGCCTTTACTCTCAAACAATTCCACAACCGATTGGATTTAATATCATATTCTTGAGCAAAAATTTGGATCAGCTTCCGTCTGAACTGCGATAATTGATCGTCTGATAATCTTACGCCATATTGATACTCAAACATTGTATCTCCTTTGTTTTTTGAGAATCCATTTCTCTGCGGAATCGTTACCCCTGCCCATCTTTTATCTTGTTTTTACATCTTACCATGTCTCAAGCCTCTTTCGGCCTGCCTCTGAGGCATTCCCGGCAATTCAGTTTCAGAATCCCCCGCTACCGCCAGGCAAACGCCGCCCTCCTGGCCTGATCCGGCCATATTCCGTGAAACCGCTTAAAATCGTTGAGCAGATGAGCCTGATCCGCGTACCCGTACCGGTGGACCGCGTCCATTATCTCAAACCGGTCCTGCCGCACCACCTCTGCCCACACGTTCTGATAGCGCACCAGGCTGGCGATCCGTTTGATGGGCAGGCCGATGTTCTGCCGGAACAGCCGCTCCATCTGGCGCTGGCTCACGCAGCTATTGGCGCAGATATCCTTCACCGCGGCATTTCCCCCGGCCCGCAGCAGATAGTCGATGGAATTGTACAGATTGGGATTGTACCGGTCCGTCTCCAGCCGCTTCAGCAGATACCCTTCCAGCCAGGAAATGCTCTCCCCCACGGACCGGTGGTAAAACAGCGGTTCAAATTCCCGGTTGCAGCCCGGCAGCACCGGCTCTAAGTCCAGCACCCGGTTCGCCGTCTCCCCCAGCTCCATATCCAGAAACAGCCTGGCCGACCAGAAATAAAACCGGGCGGCGATCTTGGTCACCCGTTCCCCTCCCCGGCCCTGTTCCACCATAAACGTGCAGTCCTGAAGCCCGCACAGCCGGCTGCTGATGCTCTGCCGGGTGTGATTGATCTCGATAATGATATCCATGCACGTATCCGGGATGACCCGCACCGTCCCCGCCAAAAGAGCCGTTTCCCGCCCTGCGGCACCCGGGACGGCGGCTCCCGGGACCTCTGCTTCCGTGGCGGCAGCTTCCAGTACGTCCGCTTCCGTGGCGGCAGCTTCCGGAATGTCCGCTTCCGTAACGGCAGCTTCCAGTACGTCCGCTTCCCCGCCGCTAACCCCGGAGGCCCAAAAACAACTCACGTAAGGGCGCAGAGCCTCCCCGGGGAGGTACTCCGCGTATGTGCTGTTGCTGAGAAAGGGCCGGGACGTCAACGGCCGATAGGGCGTGTCAAATGCAAGTATCATACTGATTCTTTCCTCTTCCTGTCAAACCAACGGCCCGCAGGCTGCGCCGGCGGCCCATTGCCTTCAATAAAATCTGGATTTCAGTATAAATCATGTCTGTTTAAAATACAACCTGCATCGCTCCCCGCCGGGGCTGTTTCCTGGAATTACCATATCGCCGGATGGTTCCGCTTCACTTACGGCCTGGGACTGATAACAAAAAATCTGTCCGTCCCGCACCCTGTCCTTCGCCTGCACATTCCCCTCCTGCCCCCGGATCAATCCCCGCTCGCAGAGCCGCCTCGCCTTTGCCCGGGAAATCTCCATCTGCCCTGCGAACAGGGCATCCACCCGCAGCTTCAGACAGTCAGGCAGCCGGATCTGTACCTCACTCCATCCCGCCTCCCCACAGGGCACCAGCGTATCAATCACCTGCACCCGGTAATCCGCCGAAACCGCAGACATTTCCACCCGGTTTGCCGCAAACCGCGCCGGGTCACTGCCGTACTGGGCGGCCAACTGGATATCATTATCCAAAAAACGCTTATATTCTTCCCGGTCCAGGGACGCCGCGTCCACCCGCTGGTAGATCGCCATATTCCAGGTGGCGTCGCAGCTTTTGCACCGGTAAATCAGCCATACGTCCAGGGAACGCCCATTTGCGTTCACCCGGAACCGTCCGCTGTTCTCAAAACCGGATTTTCCGCCGCACCGCGGACATTTCCGCAGCGCCATCGGCAGCCGGTCCGGTGTAATAATCCATTTTTTTCTGTATTCTGTACTCATGTTCACATACCTCCGAACCTACCCTAACATCCGGGCGCCCGGAGATAAACCTCAAACTCAGGCCAGAAATGAGGAAAAGGCGGTAAACCCGCTCATTCGGATTTACCGCCCATATCTTCGCCCCGCCTCATTTTCTTTTCCTGAAGCACAATTCTCTGAATACTTTTCTCAGACAGGAAATACTGTTCTGCCAACTCCCGCGTACTCATTCCCTGACTATAACTTGCAAAAATTTCCACATTTCTCAACCGGAGCTCTTCCCTGGTCCGGGAAGCCTCACCCCAGTTCTTTTTATTTTCCTGTTTTCTGGGAATATACACATACTCCCCATCGATGTAATCCTGGATCAATTCCACCAGTTCCACCGGCAAAATCTCACTCGCCTTCTGATAGCGCATCACTGCCTCCCAAACGTATATTATGTCCGGATCAGCAAAGGCTATAATAAGGAAACGTAACCCTTATCGTCAGCCTAGCGGCAGACGACAAAGTACAATTACTCACATTTCACTGCATTAGCCTCCGCTATGCAGCCTGAATATATTTCATCATAAAACGCAGCCCTCCTTAGGTTCCCTATTATATCACATCTGTCTGCGCAGGAAACCTTACAAATAATTCAGAAGTGTATTTAATCCAAAAATGCTACCTCCCCGCCTATATACCGGCTTTTACCAGACATTCTTTTTTATAAAAGCTAATCCCATACTTCATAATCGTTTCATATCCTTCCGCTTTCAGGGCTGCCTCATATTGCTTATCCTTTATCTGGTGAAGAGCGATTTCACACCCAGCTTCCAAATCAGGCAGCTTATCCACAACCTTTATTTCAATGATAATCGCCCGCCCTCTGACGCTAGGAGTCCGCAGAATCAAATCCGGCCTTCCATCTCCCAATTCCCGGTTTGAGAGAATACGGTAGTTTTTCATATTTTTCAGGAGTCCCGCCAGAAAACCATGATAAAAGCTTTCCGCATAATCATAAAAGCTGATTGTTTCCTGTAGATTCAAAGACAATTCCCGGGACATTCGGTCTGTGTCGCTCTGTTCGATCGCCTGATATAACACGGACAAATCTTTCTGTCTCACCTTTATACCAAACCACTCCCGAATTGTATTCTTATAAATGTAACGTACTTCCGTGTTCGGGATTTTCATGGTGATATATCTGGTATCACCTTCCAGACGTTTTGAGTCCAGTCTCAAATATCCTGTAAAAAAAAGGAAATTCCACAAATTGTCCTCCGAACGAAAAATATCTTCGTATGTGATATCTTCATGGATCGGTTTTTCAATTCCCTTACCGGCAATCAGATCTTCAATTTCTTCTTTTTCCGTGCTATCAGCCTGTTCCACCAATGTCCTGACAATACTGTTTGAGCTTGTATTGGCCCAAAACGGAGCCGGAAGCCCGTCCTCATTAGAAGATAATTCCTTTACATATTTCGCAACGCTCCATGGATTATAGATCTCGCTCTTTCCAAAACAATATCCGTCATACCACTCCCGTATCAATTCGCCCTTAGCGCCAAGTCCATAATATTCCAGCATTTCGTCTACCTCCATCTGGAGGAAACCAAAATATTCTCCGTAATCCACATCCAGGACAGAGCTGATTTCCAGGCTGTTTAACCCTGTGAAAATAGATTCCCTGCTGATTCTCAAACAGCCTGTAATAACAGCAAATTCCAGACATTCATTTGTCTTTAAGGCGGATTCAAACAGGGAACGGATCAATGAACTCATCTCCCCGTAAAATCCGCCGAACCATGCATTCTCCAAAGGGACATCATATTCGTCAATCAGTATGATACAGCGTTTTTTGTAGACAGCTTCCAGGCACTGTGAAAGAAAGGCGAGGGAATCAATATAATCCCCCTCATCCCCCTGCTCCAGCATAATTTTCATAAATCGTTCTTTCCGACTTCCCAGCTTCGCCGCTATCTCCTCATGGCGTCGGTATTCGTTTGCAATCTGGCGTTTGATACTCACCGCCGCCAGATGGAAATCAGGCTGTTTTGCACTTTTTAGGGTCAGGCTAATCACCGGATAACCGGTCATTCCGGATAAATACGCTTCCCCCTCCTCCATAATCTTAAGTCCTGAAAAAAGATTCCTGTTCCTTTTATTCGTTTCCTCATTGCCGGTATCCTCAAAAAAGTACCGGAGCATACTTAAATTAAGACTTTTTCCAAAACGCCGCGGTCTGGTGAACAGATTCGCCTTGCCCTTCCGATCCAGAAGCGTTTTAATGAACAATGTCTTATCCACATAATAAAAGCCGCCTTCTATTACTTCTCTGAAGTTATCATATCCAATCGGCAGATTCTTTTTTCCCACGTTCTTGTACCCCCTTCTCACGAAACCGGCGAGGCCATTGCTAATTACACCATTTCCATCATCATACCATAAACACTACGCTCGTGAAAGACCTCACTAAGTGTTTCGGCATGTATTCTGACTAGACTCGAAAATACCACGGTTTCATCATAAGTTTTCCCGCAAAAACCGCAGTTAACCCTCCGTCCGTTCCTCCTCAATCCCCCGCAGCAGCTCCTCATAAAACTTAAACACATACTGGGGCTGTTGACAAAGTCCCCTTAGCGCCGGAAATATGATATAATGAAAAAAAGAGCGGAGAGGGGGATGGGAATGCAACTGAAGCTGCACATGGTAACGATAGAAGATTTGGTCCCAGAGGGACACTTTCTGCGAAAACTGGAAGCCACGCTGGACTTGTCCTTCATTCATGAAGAAACAGCCCATCTGTACAACCGCAGATACGGCCGCCCACCCATTGCCCCTGTTGTGCTGGTAAAATATCTGCTGGTAGGATACCTGTACGGGATCCCATCGGAACGGCAGATCGAACAGCGTATCCAGACAGATGTGGCCCTGCGGTGGTATCTGGGCCTGGATCTGTTTGACCGGGTACCGGACCACAGCACCATCTCTCAGCTGCGCCGTCGCAAGCCTTCTTTCCGCAAGGTTTTCCGTCGGCTGTTTGAGGAAGTGGTGCGGCAGTGCATTGAAAAAGGTCTGGTCAGCGGGAAATTGGCAGCTACCGACTCTACCCATGTAAAGGCCAATGCCTCCCGTGCGTCGGAGCATCTGGTGGAAATGCCCGAGGAACCGGGCGTATACTGGGAACGGCTGGACGGCTACGAGGAAGAAGGACTGCAGAAACTGGAGAAACGGACCGGACACCGCCGGAAGAAGCGGACAAAGCAAATCAAGCGGGACAGCCGCCGCAGCCACAAGCGTGTGAGCCGGACTGATCCGGAGGCAGGGCATATGAAACGGCCGGGGAAGCCGGAGGGCCAGTACTACCTGAGCCATCAAACCCTGGACACGGACCACGGTGTGATCCTGGGTGTGACGGTGACACCGGGCGATGTGCATGATTCCGTGCCATACCTGGACCATCTGGAGCAGATCCATCGAAATGTCTTCCCCATTCAGGCGGCCACAGCGGACGCCGCTTACGATTTTCCTCTGGCCCACCGTGTGCTGGAGGAGCAGGGAATCTCCTTTTATGTCAGGCCGCAGCCTTCTGCTGATAGGACCAAGGCGGAATTCAAACGGGATGCCTTTTCTTATGATGCGGAGAAAGATGTTTATCAATGCCCCAATGGGAAAGAGCTTCGAGTGAAGGGGCTGTACCGCAGCGCCAGCGGTGTGTACTGGGAGTATTGGGCAGACCGCGGAGACTGCCGGAGCTGTCCTTTCCGGGAGAAATGTTTGAGCGAAAATGATAAACGCGGCGCACGAAGGCTGCTGGATACCTACTTCCGTCCCACAGTACGGCGGCATCTCGCCCGGCAAAACGAGCCGGACTATCTGGATGCGCTGCGCAAGCGGCAGATCTGGTGCGAGGGCACGTTTGCCGCCCAAAAGTGGGGACATAACTTAACACGCGTCTTACGACGGGGTTTAGAGGCAGCGGAGGACCACTGCCTCCTCTCGGCGACCGCTTTGAACTTAAAAAGGATGATAAGATGTATGGGATGACGCCGGTAGGCGTCTTTTTTATTGCTTTTTTCCGCTCGTAATAAATGATCAGGCACTTTGTCAACAGCCCCATACTGCCCCGGGGACAATCCCGATACCTGGCCGTCGCCGGTCTCCACCACGATCCAGCTTCCATCCGCCAGCTCCGCAAAGTCCACGGTGTAAAAATTGCTGTTCAGCCGCGGCAGTTGTCCCGCAAATGCCTCCGGCACCGGCACGTCCCGCTTCTGATTTGAATTCTTTGATAAGGTAATCCGTTTACCGTACAGATAAAACGCCCGGTACTCATTGGTCGCGTGATCCGTTTTCTTTAAGTCCACAAACTCTTTCAGCACAATCCCCTTCACGAACAGCCGGTCCCGCAGGCGGATAAACTCAGCCGCATAGCGGTCCATCTCCTCATCCGTGTAGGTGTGGTCAAAATACACGGGAAAATCGCTGCCCTTGACTGATTTCACATAGTCCTTCATCATAAAACGGCCAAACCGCTCCTTAACCGCCCGCCAGTCCACGGCCTCGCCAATCGGGTACGCCATCATGCCGGGCGTAAACGTTTGGAGCAGATCATAAGAATTGGGAAATTCATGGCAATTCTCGTACTCGTCCGGCGTATTGATCAGCCTCAGCCCCCGGCCCGCCAATGACCGGTACAATTCCTCATATGCGGACGGCTGCAGCATCCACCCCCGGTAAACGCACAGGCCCCCCTCAAAATCGCCGGGATAAAACCTCAGCTTTCCCCCTGCCGCAAACTCGTCGTAATTGTAAAACAGAATCTGAAACTCCGGGAATTGAACCGCCTCCCGGTATTCATATTCGTAATCCTCGTCCACCTTTTTCAGATCGAAAAAATCGGCCGGGTACAGAATGGTGCATCTATGGCTCATATCGGAATTTCCCCCTCGTTTCAATTTATCGTATCCTACCTTTAGTATATTGTGAATCCACCGGAAACACAACCCCCATCAATCCAGGACGTCCGCAAGCCGCCTTACATGCCGCAGAGATTCTTGATAATATCCATTTTCGGGTATGTTTTTACACTCTCCATCCCACACCCCCCCCCCGGCTTCATTTGCCGGTAATTTCCTCCCCTTCCAGCCATGCTCATAAAAATGGCATAAAATTGTAAGAAAACTTTATTTGACTGGAAGCGGCATTTATATTAGATTGGGAGCATATGGAATAGGAACCGGACAAAACGACGACAAAAACAGAAGGGTAGTGTTAACGATTATGAAACGAATGGTTTGTGCAATACTCAGCGGAATCCTGGCAGTGGGCGGCCTGGGTGCCGGAGGCGCGGTCAGCTACGGGGCGGAGCCGTCCTATATGGAGGCAAAGGAAGCCAATGCCGTGGGGCCCGGGATCAAGGCCTCGGTGGGGTTTAACGATTTTTTGGATCTGGAGGTGGCGAACCCCATTATCACGCCGGTGGAGAAATACTCCTATGAGCAGATGGAGACGGATATTAAAGCGCTCCAGGCTGCATACGGGGATAAGATTACCGTCAATGTCATCGGCACTTCCCTGGACGGAAGGAACATTTATGACATTATTCTGGGCAATCCCGAGGCTGAGGCGCAGATTCTGATGCAGGGAGCGATCCATGCAAGGGAATATATGACCCCTCTCATCATGATGAAGGAGCTGGAATACGCGCTGGCCTTTTATGATACCGGACATTACAATTATAAGCCGGTTTCGGATATGCTCCAAAAAGTAGCAATTCATTTTGTCCCCATGACCAATCCGGACGGAGTGACCCTCAGCCAGTTCGGCCTCGACGCCATCCGCTCCGAGACGCTTAAGAAAGGGATTGAGGACTGCTACGCGAGGGACACCAGCCTTGGAAAAACTTCCGATCCCTTTGAGGTGTATCTGACAAAATGGAAGGCAAACGCCGGGGGCGTGGATTTAAACTACAATTTCCCCTACGGCTGGGAGCAGTTGTCCGCGGACCGGACGGCCCCATCCTACGCCAATTACAAAGGTCCCACCCCATTTTCAGAGCCTGAGAGCAAGGCCCTCTCACAGCTGGCGGACCAGTACCCCTTCGCTATCACAGTCAGCTACCACTCCCAGGGCGAGGTGATCTACTGGACCACCAGCAGCAACGGAGCCGAGATGGCTTCCAACACGCTGGCTGAGGCTGTATCGGTCATGACCGGCTACCGCATGGATTCCAGCGACGGCAAAGGCGGCTTCAAGGA
The DNA here is from genome assembly GCF_046603895.1 of Enterocloster lavalensis. Lineage (NCBI taxonomy): Bacteria > Bacillati > Bacillota > Clostridia > Lachnospirales > Lachnospiraceae > Enterocloster > Enterocloster lavalensis. Next base: position 4,932,788 of record NZ_CP176637.1, on the reverse strand, counting down.
CTGGATGCAGTCCAGAAGCAACGCGGTTCCGGGCGTAACCCTGGAAGTCGGGAGAACCCCATGTCCCGTGCCCTTCTCAGAGTACCCTGCCGTGTGGAAACAGAACAAGGGAGTCTGGGTGCAGGTTCTCGACTATGTCGTGCGGCGCATCTAGGAACCGGCCGCAGGCAGCCGCGCCAGCCCCATGTTGAATCGAGTAGGAGGGAGTGATTAACTCCCGTCCTCTCACACCACCGTGCGTACCGTTCGGTACACGGCGGTTTCAATAGTTGACGTGCACGGACTGATAGGCAGTAGCTAAATCATAAAAGCCTCTGTTTATCAGTCTTTCTTGTGTTAATGCTCTGTTGACCGCTCCCATTCCCGTTACATACCAGTATTTCCTGCGGCTGTTTGCCGCCTGATGTGCAAAATATTCAGGTATCCCGAGTTTTATTAGGTTTCTTTTCCTTGTTTTGGGTAACTTCCATTGTTTCCATATGCACATTCGAATACGGTGATACAGCCATGAGTTTAGTTCGTCTATCCTGTTCTTCATATCCGCAATCCCATAATAATTCAGCCATCCACGCATGAATACTTTTATCTTTTCCAATGAAGGACGTATACTCTGACAAGACCTTCGGGAACTGAGCTCTTTCAGTTTTGTCTTCATCTTCTTCCATGACTTCCCATGAACCCGGACATATATGCCCTTCCCGTTCTTTCCCAATGTGAAGCCAAGAAACTTAAAATTTCGGATTGCAAACACACTTACCACACGACTTTTCTTTTGATTCACTTTCAGTTTCAGTGTTTTCTCCAGATATTTCGTGCTGGATTCCAGTAATCTCTTTGCGGCTCTCTCACTTTTAGCTAACAGCACAATATCGTCTGCGTAGCGTACAAATGCCACTCCCCGCTTCTCAAACTCCTGGTCGAACTCGTTCAGATAGATATTTGCCAGCAGTGGTGAGATGTTTCCGCCCTGTGGCGATCCTTCTTCGGTTTCCATGACTACACCGTTTTCCATGACACCACTCTTTAGGTATCTCTTAATCCACTGGATTACTCTTTCGTCCTTTACATTCCTTCGCAGGATATTCAGGAGCATTTCGTGGTTAAGTGTATCAAAGTATTTCGACAGGTCTAATGTCACTGCATGGGTATATCCCTGTTCTGCATACCCCTTCACTTTCAGAATGGCGTCTTTTGCGCTTCTTCCCGGTCGATAACCATAGCTGTTTTCCGAGAATAGCGGCTCATAGACCGGCATAAGCTGTTGTGTTATGGATTGCTGGAAAATACGGTCTTTGACGGTTGGAATACCAAGCTTTCGTATTCCACCGTCTGGCTTTGGGATTTCCACTCGTCTTACCGGGTCGGGAGTATATTTCCCCCTTTTGATTCTCCCGATAAGCTCTTTCTGGTTCTCCCGAAGGTATGCTCCGGCTTCCTCCACGGTCATTCCGTCGATTCCCGGTGCTCCCTTGTTTGCCTTTACTCTCTTGAAAGCTCTGTTCAGGTTGTCCTTATCCAGTATCTTCTCTAAGAGCTCCGGTTGTGCACTGTCCCGTTCCTTCCATGTCCGACGGAAAGAACGGTGCGCTCTCACATACCCTTCACGTTCCGCGCTATCTCTTTGCGAGCAGCTTTCTCTGTTTTCTGCACCCAATGTTCTTTCCTCCTTTCCCGGTTGTACTAAGGACTCCTATTGATTCGGTCCTTCGCCTCTCGGCTACTATGACCTCGGCTGACTTCTGTACGTTCAGCATTATCTCACGATAATGGTTATCCCTTTCAGGACATATCGTACAGACCTCCCCGGGTACCACACGTTTCTTTCTCTCCATCTATCTGCCACATTTACCATACATGATTCCGTGTAGTTATTGGGCTTCAACTTGTGGGGCAGTCTTACCCTCATGCATAGCCTGATGTGATTTCTGTTCGTCAGACCAGAGATTTGCCCATGGGTTAGTATGTTCCCCATATCCGGCTTCCTTCAGATTCCACCTCACGATGGACACCCTTGCCTTCGGCTATATCCTTCCCACTACCGGGCGGATTCCGGACTTGCACCGGTTAGAAACGTGCGCCGCCGGGCGCACCCCCCAAAAAGTCCCAGGCGGACAGCAGCACCCGCCTGGGACTTTTCTCGTGATCTCTCCCGTTTATCCGAAAATTTTGGCAGCCGCAGCCATATTGTCGATGATAGGAACGCCGAAGGGACAGCGCATCTCGCAGTTTCCGCAGCCAATACAATCCTTTCCGCTGTGTTTGAGCCCTGCATAGTGAGAGCGGATGGAGGGCGGCACATTTTCCTCGTAAAGGCGGGCGATATCCAGGTATCGATTCACCGCTGCAATATCGATCCCCACGGGGCAAGGCTGACAATGACTGCAATAAACGCAGTTCCCCTGAAAATCATTGCGCAGCGTATTCATCACGGCCGTGTAATCCTTTTCCTCATCGCTCAGCTCCAAATACCGCACCGCGTCCAACACCTCGAAGCGTGTCTGGCAGCCCAACATCACGCTGGCCACCGCAGGGCGCGTCAGCGCGTAATGCACGCACTGGCCCACGGTCAGCGGCCGGTCGAAGGGCGTGTGCTCCGCGGAAATCAGCTTGCCCGCTCCCAGGGTTTTCATGACCGTGATCCCGATATTCTTCTGCTCGCACAGAGTATACAAAGCAGCACGGGTGGGATCAAAACCACAAAAAGCCGCCTTGTCCAGCCCCTGATGCAGCTCATTCAGCGCGTTAGTCTCTGCGGGATAGAGGTCAAAGGCCAGGTTGATGCTGAACATCATCATTTCCGGCAGTCCCGTACCCACCACCCGGGTGGCCATGACGGGATTGTGGGAGCTGAATCCGATATGGCGGATATCCCCCTGGCGTTTCAGCTTCTGCACATAATCTGCGAACCCCGTCTCAAAAACGCCTTTGTAGTCCTCCTCCGAGTCGATAAAAAACATCATTCCAAAATCTATGTAGCCGAAAATGCGCAGCAGATTCTCAAAATACTGCTTTACCACCGGCAGGTCACGGCTGATGTCGTACTGCTGCCGGATATCGGTGGAGCCGATATGCCCTTGTATCATCACCTGATCCCGGCGGCTTCCCAACGCCCGGGCAATATTTTCCCGTATCTCGTTTCCGGGCATAAACACGTCGAACAGATTGATACCGTTTTCCAAAGCGGCGTTGACCGTGTCCTGCACCTGCTCAAAGGGCTTTCCGTCCAGATTCTCGCAGCCCAGGCCGATGATACTGCTGCGTTTCCCCGTTTTTCCGATTTCCCTGTACTCCATACTCTTCCTCTCTTTCCTGAGCGGCTTTCCGCCAGCCGTCACTTATGATATGGCTCCCCCGCCGCGATCCGAAATCCCCTGTAAATTTGTTCCAGCAAAATTACCCGCATCAGCTGATGCGGGAACGTCATGCGGGAAAAGCTCAGGGCGTAGTCGGCCCGGGCCATGACCGCCGGGGACAGCCCTAATGAGCCGCCGATCACAAACACGATCTGGCTTTTGCCCTCCACGCCAAGGCGGGCGATCTTTCCGGACAGCTCCACGGAGTCCAGCATATCCCCTTCGATAGCCAGGGCGATCACATAGGCGCCGTCCTTCACCTGGGCCAGGATGCGCTGCCCCTCCTTCTCCCGGATCTGGGCCTCCAGCGCTTCCCCGGCACCGTCCGGCGTTTTTTCGTCCGCCACCTGGACGATCTCCAGCTTGCAGTAACGGCTGAGGCGCTTGGAATACTCCTTTATGGCGTCCTCAAAATAGCGCTCCTTGATCTTTCCCACAGTTATTAATGTGATCTTCATCCGCTAAAACTCCAAAATCATGTCGTACCAGACCGCGCCGCCATGGACGGACCGGGAAAGCCCCAGATTCACATATCCAAACTTCTCATAATAGTGGATCAGCCGGTCCTTGCAGGTCAGAATCAGCCCCCTTTTTCCGCGCTCCCGCGCCGTCTCGATCATCCGGTTCATCAGCGCGGCCGCCACCCCGCGGCGGCGGAACGCTTCCACCACGTCCAGGCCGAAAATGCTCTGATAGGCCCCGTTTGCATTATGTAAATCCGCTTTCTCAAACATATCGTCGGAAATGGTCCTGGCGTCCGTCACCGCTCCGTTGATAAAGCCGATGATCCGGCCCCCGTCTGCCAACTCCGCCACCAGAAAGCTATCCGGAAAGACCTTAAGGCGCGCCTGAAAGCTCTCCCTTCCGGCAGCCTCCGCCGCCGGGAAGCACTCCGCCTCCACCTGAATCAGCGCCTCCAGATCTTCCGGGCGCGCGAAGCGGATTGTATAGTCATCGTGATTGTATTCCATCCGTGTTAAACCTCTCTCATCCTTTTACGTGAAAATAATAGCCCACGCCCCATTTGGTGTGCACAAACTTGGGATCGCTGGGACTTGGTTCGATCTTCTCCCGCAGCCTGCGGACGTGAACATCCACAGTGCGGACGTCGCCGCTGTCCATGGCCCGGTTGCCCCACACGTAGGTCAACAGCGCCTCGCGGCTGTACACCTTGTTGGGGTTGCGCACCAGAAGCTCCAGAAGGTCGAATTCCTTGGCGGTGAGGTTGATCTCCCGTCCGGAAATGTACACGCGGCGGCTCTCCGTGTCCATCTTCAAATCTCCCGCCCCAATCACATGGCTGTTCTGCTCCTCCTTGCGGTTTTTCCGGTTCTTTCCGCTGCGGCGCATGATCGCCTTGATCCTGGCTTTTACCTCCAGGATGTTGAAGGGCTTGCTGATGTAGTCGTCCGCGCCGTACTCCAGGCCCAGAATTTTGTCCATGTCCCCGCCCTTGGCCGTCAGCATAATGATGGGCATGTCGGAAAATTCCCGGATCGCCTGACACACCTCATAGCCGTCGTGCTTGGGCAACATCACATCCAGCAGCACCATATCGTACTCCGTCTTTCGGGCCAGCTCGATGGCCTCCTCGCCGTCGTACGCGCAATCCACCTCCATTCCCTCCTGCTCCAGGCTGAAACGGATTCCTTTTACAATTAATTTTTCATCGTCTACCACTAAGATTTTTGCCATTCCAATTCCCCTTACTCTATCCGCAATCCGCTGCAGGCTCCGCCCGCAAACGACTGCGCTCAATCAAGCTTTTCCCCGCGGAAAAGCGCCATCTGCCATCTCATCAAACCGGTCAGGCTTAAAACAGCGAGACTCCGGGCGCGGACTTTAATCGTCCCGCGTCCGGAGCGCACGCCCGGCGGATTCTGTCACACCGTAATTGAATCTTTTATCTTCTGAAATGCCGCATCCTTAATCCCGGAAATATTCATGATATCCTCGATCCGCTCAAAAGGGCCGTAGGTCTCGCGGTAACGGATAATGTCCTCGGCTTTGGATTCGCCGATGCCTTTTAACGTCATCAGTTCTTCCTTGCCGGCAGTATTCAAATTGACCTTTGCGCTTTTGGCGGAGCCAGACTCCCTCCCTCCGGCGGCGCCCTGGGAAACCGGTCTGGCCGTCACTCCGGCGCGGCCTTCCTTCCCCCATTCCTCCGCCTGGCGCTCTGTGGGTACCTCGATCTTCATACCGTCGGCAATCTCCTGGGCCAGGTTTAAATACGACCAGGCCGCTTCCGGCCCGAAACCTCCCGCCAGGTCCACCGCCTCGTAGATCCGGCTGCCCGGCTCCATCTCGTAGACCCCGGGATTCACAACCGCTCCACAGACATGCACAAAATATATGGGATGGGACGTTTCCCCGGCTTCCGGTGCCGCGCGATACTCCGCTTCCGCTCCCTCGCCCCCGCTTTGCGCTTCCCGTTCTCCCCGGGAGGCGTTCAAATCCGCGGGCGCTGTACTCCCATCCTCCAAACCGGCCGCTTGCGCTTCGCCGGATTCCGCTTCCAGAACCATTTCCATACGGTCCGCTTCCCGGCCGGAATTACAGCCGTAGCAGATCCCCGCGGCCGCCATTCCAAGGACAACCGCCAACATTTTCATACGTTTCAGTGACTTCAGATTCAATTTCAATGGTCTCCCTCCTTACCGGCGGGAAGCCATCTCAGCCTGATATTATTATTCTAACGAAATCCAGGGGTAAAAACAAGCCCTATTTCCGGAAAACGGGAAACTAATTTTGTTACTGTTCACAGGCAATATCCCGCGAGGCGTTTTTTGTGAGTGGAGCGCAGCGGAAGTCACAGAAAATCCGAGGATAGCGGCGCGAAACGGCGTTTTTTGCCGTTTCTGTGCATCGCGAAGCGTGTTACTGGGAACAGAGTGTACAGTAACCTAATTTTGTGCCGTGTTCCGCAATATTTTAGGCAATTTTTTTGTCAGACACGTCAAAGAGCCGGAATCACCCCAGCGGGTCCGCCCATTCCGGTTCCCGGCGTCTGACGCACCGCTAAAAACCCCCGCGCACTCGCGCAGGGGTCCATCCGCTGTTTTTTCTATTTTCGAAATATAATAATTCCCGCCACGGCCACCGCCGCGCCGATCAGCTTGCGCCACTCAAAGTCCGCCTTGTCCACGCCGAAGAGGCCGAACAGCTCGATACAGTAGGCTACCACGATCTGGGACACCACGATCAGGATAGAAGCCTGGGCTGGGCCCAGTCCGCTCATGCTGCGGACCACGGTGTAGGTGATCAGGGCCCCCAGGATTCCGCCCAGCATCACGTAGCGGGGCGTCACCTCCATGAGACCGCCTATGGGCTGCCGCCCTGTAAAGAGCCAGATCGCCACACAGGTGATAAACGCGGTGAGCTGCACCCAGCCCGCGGCCACCCAGATGCTGGTCTGATCCGTCACCTCCGTGTTAAATACGCCCTGTATACTCATCAGGGCGCCTGAAATCAACGCAATGATTAATGCCATCGTCCGTATTTCCTGCCTTTCCCATAAGATTCAACATGGTTAGGATATCCGGCCGCACCGGATTCTATTCAAGCCGCCCTTTACAGCGATTCTGTTCTGATGTATAATGTCGTAAAGCATCAATGGGCGGAATTTCACCGCTGCGGACCGCGTACCGTTCTTTAAGGGAACCGCATGAAACGGATGCGCACACCGGCCCGGTCGGGAGGCAGGAATATCATGCAGGAATTGCTCCAACGTTTTTTCCAGGCGTCTGCGTGGACCATGCAGACGCCTGTTCCATACTCGCCCTTCCACTTATCGCTCACAGCTCTGGGCATCTGCGCCGCCGCATGGATGGCCCGGCGGCTGGCAGCCGGCCGCAGAAAACACGTTCTGTTCGTCTGCGGATTGATTTTAGCGGCAAGCGAGCTCTACAAGCAGGGCTTTCTCTACTATATTGTAAATGGCCGCAGCTACGATTGGTGGTATTTCCCATTCCAGCTCTGCAGCGTCCCCATGTACTTATGTCTGGCTGTCCCGCTTCTATCGAAGCCGGAATATGCGCGGGCAAGGCGGACCGCCTGCACCTTTATCCAGGACTACGGACTGTTGGGCGGTCTCATGGCCCTGGCCGAGCCATCGGGCCTCATGCACCCCTACTGGGCGCTGACGCTCCACGGCCTGTGCTGGCATTTTACGCTGATCTTTCTGGGGCTGTACTGCGCCCAAAGCGGCGAGTCCGACCGGGAACCGGCGGCATTTTTGCGCACGCTTCCCCTCTTCGCGGCCTGCTGCGCCGCAGCCACGCTCATCAACATCGCCGCCCACCCTTACGGAAACGCGGATATGTTTTACATCAGCCCTTATTATCCCAATGAGCAGATCGTCTTTCACCGGATCGCCCTTGAGATCGGCATCACCGCCGGAAACCTGATCTACCTGACCGGAGTGGCCCTTGGCGGCTTTCTCTGCCACCTGGGCTGCCGTTACTGTCTGCATTCCGTCAAAACGCTGCCGGACAGCCGCCGGTAACCGGCCCCTGCCAGTTCCGGCGTCCAACATAAATTTTTACCTTGAAGGGAGAATTACCACAATGTCAGAAGATAAGAAAAAAGACCGTTACCAAATCGCCACCGACTATCACAACCGCGGCTACAACTGCTGTCAGTCCGTCTGCTTCGCATTTCTGGACCAGGTGGACCTGGATGAGAAAACCCTGTTCCGCGTGACCGAGGGCCTGGGCCTTGGAATGGGCGGCATGGAGGGAACCTGCGGCGCCATCTCCGCCGCCACCGTGCTGGCGGGTCTAAAATGCAGCACCGCCGATCTGGAACACCCCAATTCCAAGGCGGTTACCTACAAGGACGCCAAAGCCTGCGTGAAGGCATTCAAGGACCGCAACGGCACCGTGATCTGCCGGGAGTTAAAGGGTCTGGACTCGCCGGATAAAAAGGTGGTCCGCACCTGTCCGGACTGCATAAAGGACGCCGTGGAGATCATCGAAGCCACTTTGTACGGCGGTTCTTCGCCCGAAGCGTAACTGCTGCCGCCCCAAAAGCAATGGCGCGCAATCACGCCATTCTATGCCCGCGATCAATTTCCTTCAACCGAAACGGAGCCCCTGTCTCATGGACCACAATCCACAAAACAGGGGCTCCGTTCTTTCATCCTCATTTTCCCGCCCGCTCCATCATCCCCTCCAGCGTCCGATACAACGCGTCGATATCAATGGGCTTCGCCACATGTGCGTTCATCCCCGCCTCCATCGCGCTCTCCACGTCCTCCCGGAACGCGTTGGCGGTCATTGCCACGATGGGGATCTCTCCGGCGTTGGGGCAGCCGCTGGCCCGGATGGCTCTGGCAGCCTGGTAGCCGTCCATCACCGGCATCTGAATGTCCATCAATATGGCGCCGCAGTCCCGACCCTCCGGCCCCGCAAACCAGTCCAGGGCCTCCTGTCCGTTTCCCACGCTGCTGACTCTGGCTCCGGCCAGCTCCAGAAGCTCTACGGCGATCTCCAGGTTTAAATCGTTGTCCTCCGCCACCAGGATGTGCGTTCCGGCCAGCCGCTCGGTTTTCCCCAGGTGCCGCGGGCCGGGGAGCGCGCCGCCCATCTTGGTGGCGGTCAGCAGGGTATTGTAAAGGGAGGAGGCGAACAGCGGTTTCGAGAGGAAGAAATTGGCCCCGGCGTTCCGGGCGTTGGCTTCTATCTCGCTGTAATCATAGGCTGTGAGGATGATAATCGGCGGAGCCTCCCCCACGATGTCCCGGATCCGCCGGGTCGTCTCGATGCCGTCCATCTCCGGCATCTGCCAGTCGATGAGGCAGATATCGCTGCTCTCCCCCTCCTCATAAGCGCTGCGGATCATCTCCACCGCCTCCCGGCCGCTGAGCACCCATTTTGCCTTCACGCCAAACTTTTCCAGCAGCAGGGCTGCGTAAGCGCAGTCGTCCGGGTCATCGTCAATTACCAGAACCCGCAGCGTTCCCATGGAGGGGTAACACTGGGGCTTCTGCTGGCTGGATCGCTCAAAGGGCAGCTCCACCACAAAGGTGCTCCCCTCCCCCGGTTTGCTTCTGACGGAAATAATCCCGTTTAAAAGCTCCACCAGGTTCTTGGTGATGGGCATCCCAAGACCGGTCCCGCCGGCCCCATTTTCCTGTTCAAAGGCCTGGAACAGGCGGTTCTCGACGAATTCACGGCTCATCCCCCGGCCCGTGTCCCGGACCGTAAACCGCAGCCGTATCTCCCCGGTCCCGTATGCCGGACGGCGCACATCCAGGTTCACCCTTCCGCCCTCAGGCGTGAACTTCACCGCGTTGGACAAAAGATTGATCAGAATCTGGCTGATCCGCATGGAATCCCCCATGAACTCCTCCTCCGCCATGTCCTGGACGGACACCTTGAAGTCCACTCCCTGGGCCGCGGCCTGGGGATAAATGATGGTGGTGACGGAGTCCAGCACCTGCTTGAGGTAGAAGGGCGCCCGGTTCACCGTCAGCTTCCCGTCCTCGATTTTCGCCATGTCCAGGATGTCGTTGATCAGGGACAGCAGGTGGCGGGAGGAAAAGCTGATCTTGCCCAGACAGTCCTCTATCCGCTTCCGGTCGAAAAGATGGGCCGCGGCGATGCTTGTCATTTCGATGATCGCATTTAACGGCGTGCGGATTTCGTGGGACATTCGGGACAGGAAATCCCGCTTTGCAGCGTTGGCCTTCTGAGCCCCGGACAGGGCGTCCTGAAGATGCTGCTTCTGCTCCTCCAGCTTCGCATGCATCTCCCTCAGCTCCGTTAAGTCGGTCACGTCGATATAGGTCAGGAGGTACACCGGCGCGCCGTCGATCCAGTCCACGCAGTCCCCATTGGCCTGCATCAGGATGCGTTTTCCCTGATTATTTTGCAGGCGGGCCAGGAAACGCACGTGCTCTCCCCGTTTCACCTGATCCATCTGCGGGATGATCTGATCCCGGTTGGACTCCACATTTACCCGGAAAAACTGCGGGTCCGGCTCCCGGCCCTCGGTTCCGAAAAACTCCACAAACTGTTTGTTGGCGTCCAGCAGCCGGATGTGCAGGTAATCCCGGATGAGAAACTTCGCCACAAAGCCCGGGATATTGTTGTAGGTAATGGACTGGGCCTGCTGCATTTTGACTGTGTCGTCCACGTCCACCAGAACGGAGTAGGCGATGGGGTAGCCCTTGTACTTATTTTTCGTGATCACGCCGTGGAGCTGCACCCAGACGTGTCCGCCGCCCTTGACCGGCATCCGGGTCAGCAGGCTGTATTTTGTCCTGCCCGATCGGATTGTGTCCATCACCACCTCCTGAATCTTTTCCAGTTCCTCCTCATAGTGGTGGTACGGGTAGTAGCGGTCCGGCCGGTTGTCGAACAGAGCCTCGTACTCCTCCTTCGGATACCGGATCAGCCCATAATAGTAGGCGTTACTCCAAACCGCGGTAAAATGCTCGTCTAAAATATGCTTGCTGACGCTGACCTGCATGGTGTTCATCAAAAGCTCATAATCCTCGGCCGCGTCGCCGCCGATTAATCCCCCTGTGGGGTCATTCTCAAAGGACTGATCCATCGTCTCCAGCCTCCTTTCCCTGAACCTGCGGCTTCGCCATCTTGTAGCCGGACAAATCGTAGCACGCCAGCAGGCAGGCGTCCTGCTCCCCCCAGCGGATCAGGGAGGCGTCCGCCATACTCCAGATGCCTAACACCGGATTGTACACCTCCAGCGTCCGGTTCACATTTTCCCGGATATCCTTGGCCGGACACTGTTCACAGGGGGAATCCCTGTGGAAAAACGCCTCGTAACAGCACATCCCCACCCGCGCTTCCGGCACCGTGCGTTTGGTTTTGGCGTTGATAAAATGCAGGACGCAGGTGTCAGGGTCTATGACATAGATCCAGGTATTCTGATTGTCCAGGATCATCCTGAGATTTCTGGCTCCTGCCTCCGTGCGGTCCTGGGCCCGCTTTTTTTACAGGAAGGTGGCGATCAGCTCCGAGATGAAGATCAGCGCGTCGATCTGCTCCTGGACCCAGGTCCGCTTCAGCGCGCAGTCGTCAAATCCCACAAACCCCATGAACCTCCCCCGGTCCCGCACCGAACATTGCAGCAGCGAGCGGACTCCCTGGGAGGCCAGCAGTTCATACTGCCACTTGGGCAGCTTTTGGATGTCGTGGCAATAGAAAATGCCGTTCTCATCAAAATTCGCCCGGTAATCCTCCCCCAGAGCGGCGTAAGCCACCTGCTGAAGGCCGCTTTGGGCGGGGCTGATCCCCTCGTTGCACCACTCAAAGGTATTTCTTGTCCAGGAGCCGTCCCCCGAGTCCTCGAAAATATAGGCCCGGCTGGCGCCGTACTTCCGGCCTGCCATCTCCAGAATGGCGTTGACCGCCGTCTCCACATCCCTGGACTCATAGAGCATCTGAAAGGACTGGAGCACCAGGCTGTCCACCCTGCACGCCGTATCGTCCGATTCGATCCTGGTCCCGGCCGCGGCGAGCTGGCTGATGTCCAGACCGAATACCTTTTTCATGACGGTGCGGTCGTAAAATGCGAAGCTGTTCTTCCCCATTTTCTTTACCTGGTGAAGGGCCTGGTCGCTCTGCTGGAAAATGGTCTGGAAATCCTCCCCGTCCTCCGGGCAGCGGGCGATCCCCACGCTGCACGTCAGGGAGCAGTCCGACAGCTCATCCTCATAAATCCTGTGGAGGGCGTACACGATCCGCCCGGCCTTCCGGCTCAGGGTTTCCTTTCCTCCTCTGTATTTCAGGAAAATCAAAAACTCGTCCCCGCCGAACCTCGCCAGAATATCGCCGGAGTCAAACAGAGCTTTCAGCCGGGCCGCCGCCTCGGCCAAAACCAGATCCCCGAACATATGACCTCTGCTGTCGTTGATCTGCTTGAAATTGTCCAGGTCGATAAGCAGCATGGCAAACTGGTCCGAATCCCCCTTTTCCTCCAGCAGCCTGCGGATCTTTTCGTTGGCCGTGGCCTTGTTGTAGAGCTGGGTGAGGGAATCCCGCTCCGCCCGGTTCACAAGGGCCTGGGCCTGGCGTTTCTCCGCGTCGATATTCAGGATCACCCCCACCGCCTTGACCGCTTTACCCGCGCTGTTGTACTGGGTGGTCTCCCGAATCCGGCACCAGAGATACTTGCCGTCGTCATTTGCGATCCGCAGCTCCGCCTCCCCGTAGGGCGCTCCGTTCTCCGTGTCCTTCATCAATTTAATGAGCTGGGGCATATCCTCCGGCAGGATGTGGGAGACGGTCTGGACCTCCTCGCTGGTGGCAAGGGGCTGGTAGCCGAAAAGCTTTTCCCAGTTGGGTGAGTAGGTGATTTTATCCCCCTGGATATCCCACTCAAAAATAATGTCGTTGGTCTGGTTCAGGATAATCTGGCAGCGCTCCATGTCCAGGCGCTGCTGCTCCTGGGCCTGCTTGACCTGGGTGATATCCGTCAGCACGCAGTTCAAATATTCCCGGCCGTCCTCCCCCGCGGCCAACCGGCATTTGTCCAGCACCCAGACCGGGATCCCCTGTTTGGAAATCACCCGGTACTCCAGCTCCAGCACCCCGGAGCTTCTGACCTGCTCCAGAAATCTGCGCCGGACGGCCTGCTGGTCCTCTGGGTGAATCATTTCCATAAAATGGTTATGAAAGCGGGTTCTCAGCTCGTCCTCGCTGTATCCAAACAGCGCGGTAAACCCCCGGTTGATGTAGGTGATGGTAAACCACCGGTCGCTGAGGCACTGCCGGATTCCCACCGGCAGGTTCTGCATCGCGGGAACTCCCACCGCCTCCGACCGCAAAACGGGCTCCTCCGCGCTATTTTCTAAAATTTTCCATACAATCAGTATCTTATGCTCCTTGGGGCTATCGAAATTGACGCGCAGGGCGGTGGCCTCATACCGTATGTACTCTCCGGTGGTGCAGTGCAGCACCCGGCAGGTCCCGGTGCGTTTCATCAGGCCGCGCCCATAGAAATCGTCTATGTAGCTGTCCAGCAGCGCCAGCACGGCGGACCGGTCGTCCGGGTAGATGCTCTGAGCCACGAAGGATTTAAACGCCTCCTCAAAGACCTCGCTGACCGGCAGGGTCTGGAAATCCTCGTTCTGCCGGTAGACCAGGTGGTAAATCCCCCTGTTTAAGTCCACTTCCATCACCGTGCAGTTCAGGAAACGCAGCAGGGTAAAATACTTGGTCTGCCCCACCTCCGGCTCCGCCTGAGCCTCCCGCTTCCCGGACGGACCGGGGTTCCAAACCGTGCCGGAGGACTGCTTTAAGGGCTGTCCGTCCGCGCAGCTGTGGACCAGGGCCTCAAACTGTTCCCCGATATTTTTAAAACACTCCAAAAGCCTGGGGGAGAACGGCCCGCACTCCCCGTTTAAAATCATGGTTGCCGCCTGCCGCGGCAAAAGGGCTTTCCGGTAAATGCGGTCGGTGGTCAGCGCATCGTAGCAGTCCGCAATTCCCACCGCCTGGGCGTAAACCGGCACGTTGTCCCCTGCCAGCCCGTTGGGATAACCGCTGCCGTCCCAGCGCTCATGGTGGTAACGGCAGATATTGTAGGCGTAGGTCAGGTACTCCTGATCCCCCATCCGTTCCAGTCCCTTTAGAATCTCGCAGCCCTTCACCGTGTGGGTCTTCATGATCTCGTATTCCTCCGGCGTGAGCTTGCCGGGCTTGTTGAGAATGGTGTCCGGGATGGCGATTTTCCCCACGTCGTGGAGAGCGGCCGTCTCGGCGATAACGCCGATGGCCCGCCTGGACAGGTCGTACTCGGGACAGCAGCGCATCACCTCCTCCAGCAGCACCTTGGTAAACATGCGGATGCGCAGGACGTGCTGTCCCGTCTCCGCGCTCCTGTGCTCGATGACGGAGGAGAGCGCGTCCATGATCACGTCCCGGGACTCCCGCAGCTTGGCTGCCTGCTCCTCCACCATCTCCTCCAGGTGCAGCTTGTGCCGGTTGAGCTCCACCGCGTTCTGCACCCGCCGCCGGACCACGTGCGGCTCAAAGGGTTTTATGATAATGTCCGCGGCCCCCATGTCAAAAGCCCGGACCTCGTTCTCCGTGGATTCGTCCGAGGTGATGACGATCACCGGGATGTTGGTCATCAGGCCGCACTGGGTCATCTCCTTCAGCACCTCGTAGCCATCCTTCACCGGCATGACCAAATCCAGCAATATCCCCGCCAGGCAGTCCCGGTACTGCCGGATCAGCATCATGGCCTGCTCCCCGTTCTCCGCTTCCATAAAATCGTATTGAGACTCAAACTGTGCGCGCAGAATCGCACGGTTGACCTTCTCATCATCCACAATTAAAAGTGTATCGCGCCTCATGCTATCCCTTCCTCTGCCGCCTGATTTATCCTACATGATAAAGGCCTTTCCCTGGGTTCCCGATACCTTATCCACTTACCAAATAAGTATATCAGAGCTTTGGGCAAATAGCAACTGCGGATAAACGGCTTTTCCCATTTGTATCCATATGATATAATAGGAACATCCGAAACCAATCATCCAAATGCCCTCAGGAGGAAATTACATTGCAGCGTGAGATGGAATTACAGCAGATCATCTTCCACATCATCGAGACACAGATCAAGTTCGGCGGCCACCGATACGGCGACCAGCTCCCAACGCTCAGGGAAGCCAGCAGCTATTTCCTGGCCTCCCTGGACACCGTCCGGCTGGCGTATCTGCGGCTGAAGCGCGAGGGGTACATTTCCATCAGCACCTGCGTGGGCGCCACGGTGAACGTGGATTACAGTGACGAGGAGATCCGCCGGCACATCCAACGCTATTTCGGCCCCAGAAGGGAACCGCTCCTGTCTTTCGCCCAGTCCGTGGGGCTGCTGGCCAACCGGGTCCAGTGGTACGCGCTGATGAGTGCGGCGCCCGAAACCCTGGACGAGCTGGAAGACCTCTGCTTCCGGCAGGATGAAGCCCCGGTATACCGGATGTCCCGGCAGCTCCAGCTGCTCTACGCCCCTCTGGGCAACGAGCTGCTGCTGCGCCTCTTCTGGCAGATGTTCCTGTACTTTCAGGGGCCCTTTGTAAGCACTGCCAGAAACGGGATGATCCCGGGAAAAGCGGGAGGTCCTCTGTCGGAGATGATCCGTCTGGCCAGAAAGAAGGACGGGGAGGCGCTCTGGGAGGCGGGCCAGGCCAGCGTGCTCCGGTATCAGGCCGCCCTGAACCGCTTTTTCGATCAGAACATCACCCCTGAGACCGTGGACGAACCCGTTGGGTTCACCTGGGGGATTTACAAAAAGACTTCCCAACTCTGCTACTCCATCTGCATGGACCTGCTGCTCGACATTCACAACGGCGTCTATCAGGACGGAGACTTTCTTCCCCCGCCCCAGCAGCTGGCACATGAAAAGCAGGCCGGCCTCAACACGGTGCGGCGTGCCATCGGCCTGTTAAACAAGCTGGGAGCCGTCCGCTCCTTAAACGGCGTGGGGACCCAGGTGCTGCCGCCCGTTGACAGCGCTAAAAACTGCGATTTCGAGGATCCCGTCATCCGCAGGCGGCTGGTGGACTTCCTGCAAAGTTTCCATATTCTGGCATTTTCTTGCCGAACCTGCGCCCAGGCCGCTTTAAACTCCATGTCGGAGAAGGATATCCTCCAATTAATCCAACGTCTGGATCAGACCCGGCAGTCCGGGGTCTACGAGAACCTGATGTACGTCTGTTACGACACCATCGCGCTCCACTCCGCCCCCCTGGTCCGCACCGTGTACGGGGAGGTGACGCGGCAGCTCTTCTGGGGTTATCCGCTGCGGGAGATGCACGGGGACCGGCCTCACGCCAACGCTTACTTCCTCCCCTATCTGGATTCCCTGAGGGACTGTCTGGTCCGCAGGGACGTGAATGGGTTCTCCCTCCTGTTAGAAAAACTGCACACCGACGAAACCGCCTGCATTATCCGGTATCTGTCCGGTCTGGGGATCCGGGAGGCGGCCTCCATCATTATCCCGGAATAAACAAACCGCCTGCAGAGCAGCCGCCAAAGGGCGGGCGCTTATGCAGGCGATTTAAATCGTATTGGCTTTTATAGGATTGCTTCCGGCACTCAAGGGCCAGGCGCTCAATAGTATCCCCGTTTCAGCAGCTTTCTCAGATAGGCAAACGCCGCCTCCTCCCCCCTGTCCTTTAACAGCACCAGGATCTTTTCCAGCAGCGCCCTTGTCTCGGGGTGGATGGTGATGTACTTTTTCGTGTATTCATAGTA
Organism: Enterocloster lavalensis; assembly: GCF_046603895.1. NCBI lineage: Bacteria > Bacillati > Bacillota > Clostridia > Lachnospirales > Lachnospiraceae > Enterocloster > Enterocloster lavalensis. The sequence goes on along the minus strand of NZ_CP176637.1, from coordinate 4,916,209 downwards.
TTCCAGCGGCGCGGCGCTGGTATAGTTCTTTCCCTTGTACACCTGGCAGGCGGCGATGCGGTCGCAGACCATCTCGGCCACGTATTTCAGGGGCATTTTGTTGCCCACCAGGCCCTCCTCCTTGTTCGCCGACACGTCGATCCAATACTCGTAGTGGTGTTTGTTCCGCCCCTTGTGGTGCAGCCAGGCCCTGGAGAATCCCACCAGCTCCCGCTCCGCCGCGTTGGGGCTGCGGGTTCCCTGGTAATACCGCACGCCGGTCCAGAATTCTTCCGGGCTGTATTTGGACAGATCGTGCAGCAGGCCCTGGCGGTACAGCCCCAGCTTGAAACAGTGGCGGCACACCAGATGGCGGTGCCGTGTGATGGTCTGAAAATGCCTCCAAATATTTGCTAACTTAATCATTCCGTTCCGCTCCTGTTCCCTTCTTTTTCCGTTCCCTAAAGTATATCACAATCTTAGTTTTTTTGCTCGGTTTTCCGCTTTTTTTAACCTTTGAACAATGGAAATAAAAGTTTGTCCATATGTTTATACTTTATCAACAAAAACGTTTGACACTTCCCATGTTTTGTGATATCCTTATGGCAGTTGCGAAATAAGTCGCAATAGAACATTTATTTTTTTTATTTTTCTGGAGGTATCATAATGAAAGGTACAGTTAAGTGGTTCAACAATCAGAAGGGTTACGGATTCATTTCCGACGAGCAGGGTAACGATGTATTCGTACACTACTCCGGCCTGAACATGGATGGCTTCAAGTCTCTGGACGAAGGCGCCGCCGTAGAGTTCGACGTAGTAAACGGAGCCAAAGGCCCGCAGGCTACCAACGTAACCAAATTATAATCATCGAACAACAGTGTACCTTTTTCAAACATATATCGTTAGATAGAGTTGAAGTAAGTTATACGTGATTCTAGTGATTACAAACAAGAGCCGTCCATTTGGACCGGCTCTTTTTGCTGTCTATGAATTCAGTTTTTCAGCGCACGGCCTTCTCCAGCATTTCCCCCAGCTCTTCCACCGTGAACTGGTAGTTTTTGTTGCAGAAATGGCAGTTCACCTCGATAGGCTTTCCGTCGTCGATCATCTCCTGGATATCCTTCCTGCCCACGCTGACCAGGGCTTTCTCCACCCGCTCCTTGGTGCAGTTGCAGTGGAACTGTACCGGCACCCGGTCGTTGAGCTCCAGGCCGAACTCGCCCAGCACGTGCTCCAGGATCATTTCCGGCGTATTACCCTCGTCCAGCAGAGTGGTGACAGAGGCGATCTCCTTCAGACGGGCCTCCAGGCGGTCGATCATGTCCTCCGGCGCGCCCGGCATCAGCTGGATGATGAAACCGCCGGACTGGCTCACCGTGTTGTCCCGGTTCATCAGCACGCCCAAGGCCACCGATGAGGGAATCTGCTCGGAGGTGGCAAAATAATAGGTCAAATCCTCCGCGATCTCCCCCGTGACCAGGATGGTCTGTCCCACATAGGGCTCCTTCAGTCCGATGTCCTTGATCACGCTGAGCACGCCCAGCCCCAGGGCTCCGCCCACGTCCAGTTTACCCTTGCTGTTGGGAGGCAGCATCACCTGGGGATTGTAGGCGTAGCCTTTTACATTCCCGTGGGAATCCGCGGTCACCAGCAGTCCCTCAATGGGTCCGTCTCCCTGGATTTTCAGGGTCAGTATATCATTCTCCCCCTTCATGTCCACGCCCATCATAACCCCGGCCGTCAGCAGCCGTCCCAGGGCCGCTGAAGCCACCGGGCTGGTATTGTGGGCCTTTCTGGCCTGCTCCACCAGATCCCTGGTGGTCGCGGCAAACGCCCGGATCTGACCGTCCGCCGCTGTCGCTCTGATTACATAATCCGCCATATTCATTCTCTCCTGTCTCAGTTCGTTTCGATATTTGTCTGCGCTTCCTGTACTGTTTTCCCGCGCTCCCGGGCTATCACATAAATCCGCTCGCTGTCCGCCCGCACCGGCTCCCTGGTGCCCGCATCGTAGGCCGCCACAAACTCCAGACCGGCCTCCGCCAAGGCGCGGCAGACCGTGTCCAGATCGTAGGAGCGCTGGTAATGGGTCTCCTGGAATTTCTGATAGAGCGGCTCGCGAAAGCCGGGTACATTCCGCCGGATGAATAGGGTCAGATCATACTCGTTGATCTCCTCGTCCCCGTCGTAAAAATTCTCCCAGATAAAGCTGCTCTCCTCACGCTCCTCGGCAAAGGTGTGATCCGCCAGCAATTCCCGGTACTTGTAGGGTGTGTTTAAGTCGAAAATGAACACCCCGCCCGGATCCAGATAATTGTTGACCAGCTTAAACACCTGGACCAGGTCCCCGTACTCCAGAATATAGTTCATGGAATCGCAGATGCTGACCACAGCGGCCACCGTGCCGTAAAGCTCGAACTCCCGCATGTCCTGGAGCAGGTAGAGGATGTTCCGTCCGGAGCGCACCCGCTTCCCCATGGCGATCTCCAGCATTTCCCCGGAATTGTCCACGCCGATCATGTCGTACCCGCGCCCGGCCAAACGCTCGGTCAGGCTGCCGGTGCCGCAGCCCAGATCCAGCACCAGGCCGGTCGTTACTCCGTATTCTTCCAAAAGACCGGCCAGATATTCACACCACTCTTCATAAGGAACATTGTCCTGAAACAGGTCGTATACTTCCGCAAAGCTCGTGTATGCTTCCATTCCAATTCCTTCCAATTCTTCGTCTGACCGGCAGGGCGCTCCGGCTGTGAATCCCGGACAGACGCGAAAACGCCTGCCACAGTCCGGGCAGGCGAAATTGACAGTTCCAATCCTTATGCGTTCTTACCGCAGCACTTCTTGTACTTCTTGCCGCTTCCGCAGGGGCAGGGATCGTTGGGGAAGATCTTTTTGCCTTTGCGGATCGTGCCGGAAGCCTTCTGCTGCTTGTACAGCTCCTTGCGGCGCTCCTCGGTGAGGATCTTGTCCCACTGAGGCAGCTCGAACAGCCAGTTGGCCTTTGCCTCCACCATGTTGTAGTACAGCTTCTCCGGGTCGATCTCGATCTTGACCTCGGTGTCCTCCTCCATGGTCTCGATAGGGTTCTCGTAGCCCTTTAAGCTCTCGTTGATGCCGTCCAGGAATCCGGTCATGATGAGGATCTCGGTGTTGTACTTCTCAGCCAGGCCCTTCACGGTGCCGGTGATCACTTCCTCCGGGTGCTCCAGGATCTGCTCGTAGATGCCCTTCTCAATCGCAAAATATCCGGACCAAAGTTCCTCTCTCTTTTTATCATCCAGGCCATCGCCATAGGCCAGATTCCGCCATGTCTCTAACAGTGCCATAAACTTCAACCATCCTTTTTGTATTGAATTTGGCGGCCCGGTTCTTTTCCTCTGCCGCTCATAGCTCATAGTATATAACAAAACCGTAAATATTTCAAATATTTATTGAAAATGTTTTGTCCGGATGTATATTGGGCGGAAATGCGGGTATGATAGAAGTATCACGAAAGAGAAAGTAATTAATACTTATCCTCCCCTTTTTGATCGGCTCCGGCGCAAGTGACGCACCGGGGCCGGTTTTTTGTGGAATGGGGTGGGCCGCGGGCGATTGGTGGTTTTTTGTATTTACGCAAAAAAGTATTAATGTTACAATATGGATATAGAGAGCCCATATACTGATTGGCAGGTAAAGCAAGTAGAAAGGAGAAGAAATTATGAGCAACAGAGACTTGGCGAAAAACCTTATAGACCAAATACCAGAATCCAAGCTGGTTTTTATTATCCCCTATCTTCAGGGTGCAGCTATTCCAGATGAAATGCCGAATGAAAAAACGCTTGAGGCATTTGAAGAAATGAAGAACAGCGGAGGACATCGCTTCACCGGAAGTACAGCAGATCTTATAAAAGAACTGATGGAGGACTGACCATGTTAGATGTGCGGTACTCCACTAGATTCAAAAAGGATTTTAAAACTTGCGTGAAACGGGGCCTTGACGTGTCTTTATTCCAAAAAGCAGTCGATACATTAAGAATTCCGGCCCCGTTACCAGAAAAAAACAGAGAGCATAATTTATCCGGAAATTATGCCGGCTACAGAGAATGTCATCTGCAGCCCGATTGGCTGTTGATTTACCAGCAAACAGACACGGAACTATTGCTCTATCGGACCGGCACTCACGCGGATCTATTCGGAATGTAAAGCCGCCCGTTTCCTGTCCGTCCGTTTACGCACATCCAATTACATCGTCACTCTGCAATTCTGTCAATGTCATGTATCGTTACACATCCTGTTCCCCTGTTTTCCATATCCACCTCTTTATGACCATTACCTTCCCAGTAGCCTCGACTCCCAAATCGAGCCTCCAAACGAACGGCTGACAAAAACTCCCGCCCCCGCATATACTGTTACATACCAACCAAACGAGGTAACCAACATGCCGGGAAGCTGGGAATATCAGCCAAGTCTCACCACGTACGACGCCTTCGTGTTCTACAACGCCATCGGGCAGCACGAGGACTATTTCTACCACCCCATCGCGGTGGCAAAGCAGGTGGTAAACGGTATCAACTACAGGTTTATGACCATTGCGGAGCCCAAACAGGCCGGGTACGCCCCTCATTTCGCCCTGGTGACCGTCTACCAGCCGCCGGGCGGCCAGCCCTACGCCACCGCCATTACCCCCATCTCCGTTTAGGGGATCAAAAACGGGCGCGTCATACGGCAATCGCCCGCAGGCCGCGCCAGCGGCCCATTGTATCAAATAAGGCAGTAAAAGGTGATCCCTTTACTGCCTCATTTTATGCCGTTTGCGCTTCATCTCGTACAAGCTCCCGTCCCGTCAGCCCATCGCCTCCTCCACGTCCCGGGTGATGGTCCCGTCGTCCTTGACAAAACTGGGAATCCCCACAAAACCTTCGGCCCGCGCGTCCTTATACAGGGGCAGGCGGTCCCGCAGCTTTAAAAATTCCTTCAGATTGGCCATGGAGCCGGTGATGTCCACGTACTCGTAGGGGATCTTCTCCCGGTCGAGAACCGCCTGCGCCGCCTCGCAGTCGGGGCAGAGATGGGAACCGTAAAATTTCATTGTCATTCCTCCTTGTTTTACTGTTTGATACTTCAAACTATACCTTTTTTAGTCCGCAGATTCAAGGCTATCCTGAAAAAGCGGTCCGCCGTTCGATCACATTTCTAAAATAATGTCAACGGCCCTGTATAAACACCGGAATCCGGGAGATACTTCCATTATACAAAAGAAAGTTTTTACTTATCCTCCCCTTTTTGGCAGGGCTTTGCACAATGGCGTGCATTGCCCTGTTTTTGCATAACACGAATAAGCCTCAGCGCCCCATTGCTCTGAAGCGTTTTCGAACAGAATTGCAGAGGCGCGGAGGATTTCCCTACAGAGCCTGGTCCTTGTCCGAAGGCACGTACCTTGCAATGCCGTCTATTTCACAGTCCAAAATCCGGCAGAGATCATTGACTGTTTTCATGGAGATGTCCTGGTTATGCTTCAACCGGTGAAGGGTGCTGTCTGAAACATGATGTTTCTTTGTGAGCGTGTACCAATTCTCCTTCGACTGCTTTAAAGTTTCCCAAAATGGCGTATAGTCTATCATTTTTCTTCTCTCCGTGCACATATGGTTTCCAAAAATGCCATAAGATTTGTAAATATTTGATAGACTAAGCATAATTTATATTTTAGGGCTTGAATATCTTCGTAATTATGAATACTCCCCTACCTGTATAAATTTGCACTCTCCTGAGCCTTCCGGCAATCAAAAAGCAGGAAAACGTCGGCCATACGCCGGCTGTTCTCCTGCCGTTTTACGATCTTTGGCGTTTATATTACAAAACGCCCTTCTTCCGGTTCTTCTTCAAAATAATCCTTATAATCTACCTCAATGGATTTCCGCATGCGCTTCATGCTGTAGTACAGGTGCTCTTTTAGGGACGCCTCCACCCCGCGCTCGTCCCGGGCCTCGATCAGGCCGAACAGCTCCTTATGCTCCCCGATGATGCGGGTAAAATCCGTCTCCGTGATGAAATCCAGCATGCGGAAGCGGGTGTAGTGAAGCTGCTGGGCCTGAAGCATTTCCCAGAGCTTCTGGCGGCGCACGGCGGTAAACCAGATGGAGTGCATCTTAGCATCCATGCGGTAAAACTGTTCCGGCTCGAAGTCCTTCTCCTGGATCAGCGCCTGCTGTTTGGCGATCTGATGGCGGATATCCTCCATCACCATGGGGGACTGCACCGCGATAAAATCCCGCAGCACCATGGTCTCCACAGCCACGCGCATGTAGATCATCTGCTTGATGTTGTCCAGACTCAGCAGCGTCACGTAGGTTCCCCGGTAAGGAACAGTCTCCACAAAGCCCTGTTCCTGGAGAAGGCGCAGGGCCTCCCGCACCGGCGTCCTGGACACGCCGAAGCGGTCGCAGACGTCGTTCTCACTGATCATCTGACCGGGTTTCAGGCGCAGATCCAGGATCTCCTGTTTCAACGTCTCGCCCACCATCTCACCCCGGCTTTTGTAGTTCTTCTCCTCCATTTAACCCCGCCTTTCCCATGGACAATGGTTCCCCGGCCACGCCGCAGGGGCATTGTCCGCCGTACGGTAAACGGCCCGGAAGCAAGCCTGCCGCCGGACCGTATCAATACCAATCAATTCCGCTGTTATTTCGGCTGTTTTCCGATGTAGGCCAGGATTCCGCCGTCCACGTACAGCACCAGACCGTTTACGAAGTTGGAAGCGTCGGAAGCCAGGAATACGGCCGGTCCGCCCAGATCGTCAGCCTCGCCCCAGCGTCCGGCCGGAGTCTTGGAAACGATGAACTGATCGAAGGGATGTCTGGAGCCGTCGGGCTGAGTCTCGCGCAGCGGAGCGGTCTGAGGGGTGGCGATATAGCCGGGTCCAATGCCGTTGCACTGGATGTTGTACTCGCCGTACTCGGAGGCAATGTTCTTGGTCAGCATCTTCAGTCCGCCCTTTGCGGCAGCGTAAGCGGATACGGTCTCGCGGCCAAGCTCGCTCATCATGGAGCAGATGTTGATGATCTTTCCGTGGCCCTTCTTGATCATGCTGGGGATCACGGCCTTGGAAACGATGAAGGGAGCGTTTAAGTCAACGTCGATCACCTGACGGAACTCGGCGGCGCTCATCTCGGTCATGGGGATGCGCTTGATAATACCCGCGTTGTTCACCAGGATGTCCACCACGCCAACTTCCTGCTCGATTCTGGCCACCAGCTCGTTCACCGCGTTCTCGTCGGTGACGTCGCACACATAACCGTGGGCTTCAATGCCCTCCTCCTTGTATGCGGCCAGGCCCTTGTCCACCAGTTCCTGCTTGATGTCATTGAAAACGATGGTAGCGCCGGCTCCTGCCATAGCCTTGGCGATGGCGAATCCGATGCCGTAGGATGCGCCGGTGATCAGCGCTACTTTACCCTGTAAGGAAAAATTGTCTAAATAGTTTGCCATTTTTTTGCCCTCCGTGTATTGATTGTATTGGTTAAGGAATGATGTATGTCCGGGATTATTTCATCTCCACGGGTTTCATGGTGTCCATGTCGTCGAACTCCATGTTCTCGCCGCCCATGGCCCAGATGAAGGTGTAGTTGCTGGTTCCGGCTCCGCTGTGAATGCTCCAGGAGGGGCTGATCACGGCCTCCTCGTTCTTCATGATGATGTGGCGGGTCTCGGTGGGCTCTCCCATCATGTGGAATACCACATTGTCCTCCGGAATCTCAAAGTACATGTAAACCTCCATGCGGCGCTCGTGGGTATGGGCCGGCATGGTGTTCCACACGCTGCCGGGCTCCAGCACGGTCATGCCCATGGACAGCTGGCAGGTCTTTAACACGTCCGGGTGGATGAACTGGTTGATCACACGCTTGTTGGAAGTCTCCATCGCGCCCAGAGGTCTCTTGGCCGCCTTCTCGATGGGGATGAAGGTGGTGGTGTAGGAGGTGTGGGCCGGAGCGCTGACCATGTAGAACTTGGCCGGCTTCTCTGCGTCGTCGCTGGCAAACTTCACTTCCTTGGTGCCCTTGGTGATGTACAGGCAGTCCTTGTAGCCCATTTTATAGGAAACGCCGTCGGCTGTTACAGTGCCGGCTCCGCCGATGTTGAAAATGCCGATCTCGCGGCGCTCCAGGAAATAGTGGGTTCCGAAGTTCTTCCAGCAGTCGATCCCCTTGTCGATGGAAACCTCCTCGGTTGTGGGCATGCAGCCCAGGGTCACCATGCGGTCCACGTGGGAGTACACCGCCACAACCTCGTTGGCAACGTACAGGTTCTGGATCAAAAACTCGTCGCGCAGCTCCTCGGTGGTGTAGCGCTTGACATCTCTCTGATTTGCGGAATAACGAATATCCATGTGTTTGTATCCTCCTTATTATATGTAAATTGGGAATATTGAGTTTGTATCCAAACTTCTTTACTTGTATACAAATTTTAAATCTGTATACAGATTAGCACGACCCTTTCCTTTTTGCAATCGGCAAACTCTACAAAAAAAGTGTAATTTTATATGCACATTTACGGAGTCCGGTTGCAAACAGCCGTGATTTATTATATACTGAAGCGTGTTTGTAAGGTATTTATACACCGCTTCGTTTCATACCACTTCAAAGGAGAAATGCATCTATGAAAAAGCATATACTTGTCGGCCAGTCCGGCGGCCCCACCGCTGTCATCAACGCGAGCCTTTACGGCGTGATCCGTGAGGGAATGGCCCATCCCGATGAGATCGATCACGTGTACGGGATGGTCAACGGGATCGAGGGGTTCCTCTCAGGCCGCGTGGAGGATTTGTCCCACGGTCTTTCCCGGGAACAGTTGGAACTGCTTAAGCTCACGCCCGCGGCCTATTTAGGCTCCTGCCGCTACAAGCTGCCGGAAGATTTGAACGCTCCGGTTTATCCGCTGCTGTTTGAGAAATTCCGCCGCATGAATATCGGCGCCTGTTTTTACATCGGGGGGAACGATTCCATGGACACGGTGGACAAGCTGTCCCGCTATGCGGCGTTAAAATGCATTGAGATTCCGATGATCGGCATCCCCAAGACCATTGACAACGACCTGATGGAGACGGACCACACGCCGGGCTACGGCAGCGCCGCCAAGTACGTGGCCACCACGGTACGGGAGATCGTGCTGGACGCGTCGGTGTATCAGCAGAAGTCTGTCACCATTGTGGAGCTCATGGGGCGGCACGCGGGATGGGTGACCGCGGCGGCAGCCCTGGCGCGCAGGAAGGCGGGGGACAATCCGCTGCTGATTTATCTGCCCGAGGGCGACTTTGATATGGAACGCTTTGCAATGGATGTGGAGCGGGCGCTGGGGAAGAAAAACAGCGTGGTAATCTGCGTGTCCGAGGGGTTGAAGGACGAGCGTGGGAAGTTTATCTGCGAGTATTCGGACGAGGCCCGGCTGGATACCTTTGGGCATAAGATGCTGACGGGGTGTGGGAAGATTCTGGAGAATTTTGTGAGGGAACGGTTTGGGGTGAAGGTGCGGTCTGTTGAGCTGAATGTGAACCAGAGATGCAGCGCCATGTTGTCTTCTTTGACGGATGTGGAGGAAGCGGCTATGGCGGGGAGTTTTGGGGTGAGAGCGGCTCTTAAGGGAGCCACGGGGAAGATGGTGAGTTTTGAGAGGGGAAACGAGGAAGCGTATGACCTGAGCTGTGGGCTGAAGGATGTTTCACTGATTTGTAACCGGGAGAAGAGATTTCCGCTGGAGTGGATTACGGGCGGGGGATGCGATGTGGGGGATGAATTCCTTAAGTATGCTTTGCCGTTGATTCAGGGGGAGCCGGTGAGGAAGATGAAGGATGGGATGCCGGAGTTTTTGTGGCGGACATAAGGAGAAGGGCGCTCAGTACAGCGCCCTTCCTTCCATTTCTCCGGCCATTTCCTGTAAGCCCAGAAGCTTCATCATAGTGGGGCCTTCGTCCACCAGCCTGCCCCCCTCGTACACGCCCTTCGGAACATCCTTGGCGCGGACGATAAAGCACGGCTTTTCGCCTCTGAACGGAAGATGTCCGTGGGTGGCGACGGAGAATTTATAATCGCTGCGGTCCGTTCCCACAATCAGTTCCCCGCAGGCGGCGTTGCCGAAGGCGTAATTGGCCGCCGCCTCTGCAACAAAGGCAAATTCCCCGTCCAGGTGATAAAGCTCCTTCACCTGCTCTCTGGTAAAAATCTCCCGGACAAATCCCATTTCAGCTAACCGTTTTAAAATATCCTCCACCGTTCCCAGATCCTTCTCATGCTTCACAAACACCTGGGCGCTGATTCCGGCGGACTGCACATAGGCGTCCCAGGACCGGACCGTTCCCTGTTCGTCCGTCTCAAGAAGTCCCTCCTGTTTCAGGAGCACATTGGGGCAGATATTGTAATCAACCTGCAGATGACCGTGATCGCCCAGGATCACGAAGGCGGTGTCCTCAAACAGCCCCTCTCCCTTTAGCGCATCGGCAATCTCCTGAATCCAGTGCCCGTGCAGCCGGAGCGCTTCCTGCACCTGGGGAGCGTGAAGTCCGTGCACATGACGGACGTGGTCCAGGTGGGACTGGTGCATAAAGATCACCTCCGGCTTGTATTTGTGGATCATATCCACCGCGCACCTCACGTTGAAGGCGTCAAACCGGGGATTTTCCTTCCAGCAGAGCATATGCCGGTTCTTCTCATAAATCTCCCGGGCCCCTTCCGAAGCGCCTCCCAGAATCGCCTCCCGCATCTGAGTATCCTCCGGGTCATAGGACCATATCTCCGGCAGCAGGTAGTCAATGGGGCCTCCGGCCGTCACCGGCCATTCCAATGCCGCTGTGGTCAGTCCCCGCTCCCGGGCGTAGTCAAAAATTGTTTTTTCCTTCAAATTACCGTAGCCCCAGTACCACTCCCGATTATTTTCAGCAGGAGACAATTTCTCATTGTGGGAAATTCCATGGCGGTCCGGCCAGCAGCCGGTCATGATCGTCGCGTGGCAGGGGTAGGTCAGCGTGGGGTAAATGCATTCAATATTCTCATATACCGCCGCGTCCTCCAGGATTTCCCTGAACCCCTCCATACGACAAACATCCGCAAGATCCGTTGTAAACAGCGCATCCACACACATTACGATTAATCTTTGTTTCGACATCTGGCATCTCTCCTGTTCTTACCTTCTGTTTTCGTATTCATTTTACTTAAGCAAAACATTGCAGTCCTCTGCCGCCTGATCCAGGACGGCCTGAATGTCCGCATCCGACGACATGATCTTGTCCATGGCTTCCGTGTAAACCTTGGCGCTCTCCATATATCCCTGAGCCATTGGACGGCCGCTGCCGTATTTCAGCTGGTCCAGCGCCACCTGGTACTGGGGCGTCTCCTTGTAGAGCGCCAAGAGCCGCTCATCCGTGGAAATGCTCTGTCTGGTGGGGAGATATCCGGTCTTGATATGATTCTTCACCGCGCTGTCCTTACTGGTCATAAACTTGATCAGTTCCGCCGCGGCTTCCCGTTCCCGGCCTTCCAGGCGGCTGGTCATGACCAGGTTGCAGCCCCCCGTAGGCACCTTGTTCTGGGTGTTTTTGGGTATAAATGCCGTGCCGATCTCATAGCCGTTGTCCGAGGCCAGCTGCATATTGTTGGTAAGATCGGCCGTGGAGGCGATCCACATGGCGGTCTTTTGATTTACCACGTCTGTGGACAGCACGTCCCCCGCTGCGGTAGCGGCTCCGCTATAGTATTTGAAATTGCTGTCCCCGATCCCCTTTTTCAGATATTCCGCCAGTTCAACTCCCTGAGGCGAGTTGAAGGTCGCCTGGGTCCAGTCCCCGTTTACCGTGTCGCCTCCGTTGCAGCGGATCAGCGCCTCATAATGCCATACATCAGAGATAAATCCATAACCGGCGGCGCCGGCCGTCTCCAGCTTCTTTGACATTTCCGCCAGTTCCTTCCAATCCGCCGGTCCCTGTTCCGGGTCCAGACCCGCTTTCTCAAACAGCGTTTTATTATAATACAGCACTGGCGTACTTCTCAGGTACGGTATCCCGTAAAGCGTTCCGTTCACATAACAGTTTTCCATCAGCCCGGGATAAAAATCCGCCACATCCTCCTGGTCCATAAACTCCCCGATGGGCTGGATAATCCCACCCTCCGCAAAGGTCTGGATACTTGCAATCTCCATCACGCACACATCCGGCTCCTCGCCTGCCACAAAGGCGCTCTTGAGCTTGGAGTGCAGCTCCTCATAGGTTCCCTGATACTCCGCCGTGACGACAATCCCCTTTTCCTTTCCCACCGTGTCGTTGAACTCCTGTATCCGCTCGGTGTTATTTTCGGCAATTTTGTCCTTCCAGGAATACCAGTAGGTCAACTGGACCGGGCCTTGGGCCTCCTCCCCGCTCTGTGGGGCGCCGGCCGCGGTTTTGGCGCAACCCGCCGTTGCGGCCGACAGAGCCGCCACAGCGGCCAGGGTCAGTAAACGGTTCACAATCACTCTCTTTTTCATATCGTTCGCTCTCCTTTATATTGTGAATATCAAAATGCGGATCCGCGCTATTGTTACTACTTGTCGCCAAGATATGTAAACGCTTTGATGATCTGCTTGTGGGCCAGGAAATAAGAAATGATAATGGGGATGGTGAGCATCACATTGCTGGCCATCAGAATGTTATAATGGGTCCCGCTCTCGATATTCCGCAGGGAGGCCACCCCCACCGGCAGCGTACGGACCGCGTCGCTGGTGGTCAGGGCCAGCGGCCAGAAATAGTCGTTCCAGGTATTGATAAACGTGAGAAGGGCCATGGTGACCAGGGTCGGACGGGCCATGGGCAGAAACAACCTGAAGATCCGTTTCAGCTCCCCCGCCCGGTCCAGCTTTGCCGCCTCCACCAGCTCCTTTGGCATCTGATTGAAGGTCTGGCGCAGCATGAAAATCCCGAAAGCGCTGGTTCCAAAGGGCAGAATCAGGGACCAGTAGGTGTTGATCATCCTGAGCTTTGAAAACAGGATAAACAGCGGCATGAACACCAGCTGGGCCGGTATCATCATGGTCACTAACGTCAATCCGAACAACATCCCCTTTCCCCTGAACTGATACTGGGAAAACCCGTAGGCCGCAGGGACCACGGTCAAAAGCTGAAGCGCCGTCACGCTCCCGGTGACAATGCAGGAATTAGTCAGATACGTTGCAAATGGAATGGCCCTTAAGGCGTCCCGGTAATTGGAAAACTGAAAGGTTTCCGGCAAAAGGGCGGGCGGGAAGGTCATCGTCTCCCCCAGCGTCTTAAAGGAAGTGGAGACCATCCAGAAAAACGGGAAAAAGAAGATCAAAAACAACAGGATATGGAAGGCGCCCTTGACCGCCCGGACGGCAAACGCGTTGATCGCCCGCGCTCCGGTATTATCCCTCCGGACCTCCTGAAGCCGGGACCTCCTGAAAATCCAGGGATTTCGTTTCACTGCTAGCATAGATTTCTCCTTATTTAATTGAAACAATTTATTGGTAATGGACTCTTTTTGAGAGCACTTTGAAGTACAGGGCCGTAAAAATCAGGATAATGGCCAGCAGCACCACGCCGATTGCCGCCGCATACCCCACTTTGTAAAACCGGAAGCCATATTCGTACAGCGAAAAAACCAGTGTGTTGGTCGCGTTCTGTGGCCCTCCTTCCGTAATGATCTGGATCGTCTCAAAGACCTTGAAAGAGGCGATGGCGTCCACCAGTGTGAGAAAAAACACTGTTGGGGATATCATTGGAAAGGTGATTTTCCGGAAAACGCTCCAGGCTCCGGCCCGGTCCAGCTTCGCCGCTTCGTACAGGTAGGGTGGGATGGTCTGAAGGGCCGACACCAGGATCAGCGCGTTATACCCAACGCTTTTCCACACTGCGATCAAAATCAGCGAGGCCAGGGCGATCCGGGGATTTCCCAGCCAGTCCACAGGCGGCGCTCCAACGAAAGCCAGCACCGCGTTCAGCAGGCCGAAATCCTTATTCATCAGCCACATCCAGAGCATCGCGATGGACGCCAGGGACACGATATAGGGGGTAAAGGCCACGCTCTGCAGAAAACTGTTGACCCTCGTCTTTTTCGACAGATACAAGGCCGCAGCCAGCCCCAAACTCACCCCAAAGCCTACCGTACAGACCACATAGATGACCGTGTTGGCAAGCGTCCGGTAAAATTGGGTGTCGCCCAGCAGAGTGATAAAATTCTCAAACCCCACAAATTTCTTAAACGGCGTCACCATATCCCACTGGTAAAAACTCAGGCTGATAATAGAAAAAATGGGATAAATGCAGAATACGCACAGCAACACAATGGACGGTGCGATCAAGAGATAAGGCTTTGCCTTCACTGCCTTCGCTTTCATTTTAATCTCCTCTCCTGCGCGTCAAAAAAGTACATGCCGCCCACCGGCACCGCAACCTTCACCACCATGTTGACCGGAAGCTGTTCCTCATTAAAGGTTTTAAATGTGATCACGCCGAAGGGCGCGTTAATCCGATAAATGATCTCGCTTCCGAACAGTTCTCTGGTCAGTATGGGACCGCCGGTCACCAGATCGCCCTCCCGTATCCCCTCCCCTGCCTCCAAAAGCCTGACCTTGGACGGGCGAAAGCCCACCGTCTCAGCCCCCGGCGGCATATCGATCAGGCCCTCCATCCGGCGGCACGGAAACAGATTCATGGTGGGATTTCCGATAAATTGGGCCGTGAACAGGTTTTCGGGATTGCTGTAGATGTTTAAGGGCGAATCATGCTGCTGTATCACGCCTTTATTCATCAGCACAATGTCTGTGGCCATGGACATGGCCTCCGTCTGGTCGTGAGTCACATACACGAAGGTGGTTCCCAGCTGCTTGTGAAGCTCGATCAGTTCCGTGCGCATCTGATTTCTCAGCTTGGCGTCCAGATTGGACAGCGGTTCGTCCATGAGAAACACCCTGGGCTTTTTCACCATGGCCCTCGCAAGGGCCACCCGCTGGCGCTGGCCGCCGGAGAGCTGGCCCGGTTTGCGTTTCAGGAAGGGAAGAAGCCCCACCGTCCCGCAGATGTCGTTGATTCTGCGCTCCCGCTCCTCCTTTGGCACTTTGCTGTTGATCAGACCGAATTCGATATTCTCCTTTACATTCATGGTGGGATAAAGCGCGTAGTTCTGGAAAACCATAGCGATATTCCGCTCCCCCGGTTCCACGTCGTTCATCCTCGCCCCGTCGATATAGAGATCTCCCCCGCTTAAATCCTCTAATCCGGCGATCATACGCAGAGTGGTGGATTTCCCACACCCGCTGGGCCCAACCATAACCGTAAAGCTTCCGTCGGATATGGTCAGATCCAGATGGTCAATCACGCAGTTGTCCTTTCCGTAGGTCTTATTCACATTTTTCAGTTCAATCTGAGACATCGTAATCTCCTTTCCTGGATGGGTTACTCATGTCTACTAAACTACCATATCCGTGGGAGACTCCGCTATCAAGGTAACGTCAAATGGTTGTAAGAAAATGGTAAAACCCCTGGCCAAATGTAAATGGGCAGGGGTTTTGAGGGGGTGATATGCTTCTATTCTGGGTCAATGACGGTGGCGATGGCCTCGATTTCGATCGCCATGCCGTGGTTGAATTTTCCGACCTGCATGGTGCTTCGGGCAGGAGGGTCAACGGGGAAGTATTGTTTGTAGGTTTCGTTGAACTGGTCGAACTGGTCGATGTCTGATACGAAGACCAGGGTTTTGATGACGTGGGAGAGGTCAGAGCCGCAGGCTTTTAGCAGGCTTTCCAGGTTTTTGAGGGTCTGGTGGGTCTGGGCTATGATGTCTCCCGGGGCAACAAGCTCCTGGGTGATGGGGTCGGCGGCGGTTACTCCGGCGGTAAATATCAGGTTTCCGGCGCGGTAGGCCTGGGAGTACCAGCCGCCCGGGGCCGGGGCTTTGTCGGTTTTGATTACGGTTCCTTTCATATGATTATAGCTCCTTTTGTGTTTAGTCCAGGTTTTCGGTTTCGGACAGTTTGAGGATGGTGTTTAAGAGCAGGTTGGTTCCGGCTTCCATGTCCTCGGGGGTGGTGTATTCCTGGGGGCAGTGGCTTAGGCCGCCGTTGGAGCTGCGCAGAAATATCATTCCCATGGGCATGATGCGCTCGAAGTTGACGGAGTCGTGGCAGGGATAGCTGACCATCTGGGTATGGGGAATCTCCAGAGAGGCGGCTTCCTCTTCCATGATTTTGATCAGCTGGGGATGACAGTGGGCGGGCCTTAGATCGATGGTGGTGCGGATTGTGTATTCCAGGCCGCGCTTGGCGCACTCTTCTTCTACAAAATGAATCAGCTTGTCGTAGTAGTCCGCCCAGATGGCATCGTCGTCCTCGCGGTAGTCCACCGGGATGACGGACTCGTCGGCGATGATGTTGTGCTCTGCGGGATGGGACTGGATATAGCCCACGGTTCCGCGGGTGTTGGAGCCGGAGCAGAGCGCCAGGCGTTCTACCTCGCAGGCGATGGCCGCGGCGGCCATCAGGGTGTCGTGACGGTCTTCCATGGCCATGCCGCCTGCGTGGGCGGAGACGCCTTTCAAGGTGATGTAGAATTGGCGGATTCCGGCCACGGAGGTGATCACGGCCAGGGGCAGGTCCTGATTCAGCAGGTATTTGCCCTGTTCGATGTGCAGCTCCAGAAATGCCAGGTAATCACAGGGATTGATCCGGGATTTCTCCATGTGGTCCGGGTCCAGGTTCATGTCGAACTCCAGCATGGCTTCCCGAAGGGGTTGGCCTGTATAACGGTGCAGGCAGGTTCTGGTGTAATCTGAAGGCAGAACGCCGCACATGGCCTTGCTGCCAAAGGTTCCTCCCAGAAACTGGCTGGCCTCCTCGTTGACAAAAGCCACCATCTCGATAGGGCGCTCCGGGATATAGCCGGACTCGTGGAGGGTGGTCAAAAGCTCCAGCGCCGCCATCACACCGGCCATGCCGTCGAACCGTCCTCCGTTGGGTACGGTGTCAAAATGGGAGCCGGTGAGGATGGCGGGCAGATCCTGTTTTCCCTCCATACGTCCCAGAATATTTCCCACCCCGTCCATGCGGACGGTAAGGCCGGCTTCCTCCATCCAGCCCATAAGGATTCTGCATGCTTCCCGGTATTCGGGGGTCCAGGCGAACCGGCTGACTCCCCCCTGGGGATCGGACCCCACGCCCCCGAGGGATTGCAGCCTGGTCCACAAACGTTCACGATTGATTCTCATTTTCCTTCTCCTCCTGCTGTTTTCGACGGAACAAATCTTCCATATCCGCTTTCGGCCCGAATCTGGCCGTTCTCCCACACCGGCGTTCCGCGGACCAGCGTGGCCGTAACCTTGGCCTGTATGCTGCGGCCCTCGTAGGCATAGCGGGGGCATTTTGTCTTGCAGAGCGAATGTTCGGCCGAGTACGTCCAGGTCTCGTCCAGATTCACCAAGGCCAGGTCTGCATCCGCGCCTTCCCGGATGGAACCCTTCTGCGGGTACAGGCCGAACCGGCGGGCCGCGTTTAGGCTGGTGACGCGGGCGATCTCCCAGGGCTTCATACCCCGCCGGTGAATGGCCTCGTCCAGCATAGACGGCCACGCGGCGTCGATGGACGGCGCTCCGCCGGGTGAATTCCAGTAATTGTGGTCTGCGGGCATTTTCTCATGCTCCGGGTATGGACCGTGGTCGGTGCCCAGATAGTCGATGGCTCCGCATTTTAAATAATCCCACAGGCGGTCGGAGCGCTCCCTGCTCCGCAGAGGCGGCATGATCTTGGCAAAGGGGCCCAGATTGTACTGATCCTCATAGTTGAACAGGAAATAGTGGGCGCAACTCTCCACCGTCACGTCCACGCCACGCTCTCTGGCTTCCCGGATCGCCTGAGCCCCCTCTGGTATGGACAGATGGCAGATGTGCACCGGGCAGCCCGTGTGGGCCGCAAACAGAAGGATGCTCTGGATCGCCTGCAATTCCGCGTAGTACGGGCGCACCTGCTCGTGGAGCCTGAGATTCCATGAGCGGCCGGCCTCCACCGCCCGGCGGGTCAGCTCCGTCACGATCTCCAGGTCCTCGGCGTGAAAGGCCATGATTCCACTGGCTTCCCGGACAACTTCCATCATATCCACAATCTCCTGGTTCCCCAGGGACGGGTAGGAAGGGCCCGCGTCGCTTGTGAAAGCCTTAAACGCGGCGCATCCGGCCCGGCGGAGCTCCCCAACGTGGGAGGCCGCCCGCAGGATGCCCGCTCCCCAGAACGCAAAATCCACCACCGAGGCATTTCCGGCCGTCTCCTTCTTGAATTCCAGGGTCTCCAGGTTCACGATGGGCGGGTCAATATTCGGCATATCGATGAGGCAGGTGAAGCCCCCGGAAGCAGCGGCCCGGGATACGCTGGCCCAGTTCTCCCGGAAGCTTAAGGGTCCGGGGTCCATCGTGTGGCAGTGGGTATCGATGGCGCCCGGAAACACGTGGATTCCCGTCGCGTCCATCACCCGCTCCGCCTGGTCGGACGGCCCGCAGCCAACTTTTGCGATTTTGCCGTCGCGGATTCCCAGATCCGCCTGCCTGCAGCAGTCCTCCAGCACTAAGGTGCCGTTTTTTATCAGCAAATCATATCGTTCCATAAAAATCCCCCTATAAAGACCGCAGCTTCCGCTCCCGGAAATACTTGACCGCCGGGTCGAAGGCCACAAACACTACAACCACCAGATACGGAATCATCTGGATCAGGAAGGACGGGTAATCGTACCGTTTCAGAACCACGGACACCGCGTCCGCCAGACCGAACAGCCCTGAAATCGCCATCACCTTCCAGAGGGAGCCTCCGCCAAAAGTCACCACCGCCAAGGCGATAAAGCCCTTGCCCGCCGTCATCTTCTCCGCGAACAGAGTCACCAGCCCCAGGGACAGATGCGCCCCGGCCAGACCGCAGGCGGTACTGGTGATCACAGAACAGAGAAACTGGATCTTGCGGACATCGTAACCCACCGCGGCGGCCGCCTGGGGATTCTCCCCGCATGCCCGGATTTTCATGCCCTCTTTGGTTCGGAATAAAATGAACCAGGTGATCACCACGAACAGCACCGAGAAGTATGCTACGATGGTCTGGCTTTTAAACAGCCCCCCGACCACCGGAAGCCCGGACAGGAACGGCACCGTGTATTTGGGCATGGAAACGATTTTGCGCGACACAAAGGAGCCCGTTGTGCCGTAGATTGCCAGAAGCAGAAATGTGGTCAGGCCCCAGGCGATCAGGTTGAAAGAGATACCTACCACCACATTATTTCCGCCCATGTACAGACAGATCAGGGCGAACAGAACGCCGGTCACAACGCCGGCGATCAGGCCGAACAGAATCCCCACCGTGCTGCTTCCATATGTATAGCTTCCGTAGACCGCGAAGAACGCGCCCATGATCATCGATGCCTCAAGGGTAATGTTGGCCAGGCCAGAGCGGTCCGAGTAGACGCCTCCCGTGGCGGCCAGCAGAATAGGCGTGGTCTGCCGGAACGTAGCCATTATCAGATTGTATAAAATATCCATGATCAGGTTCCTCCTTCCGCTCCGGTATCCGCTTTATGTTTCGGGCGTTTAAACGCCATATTGGCCAGGTAGGTACAGGAAATAAACGTGACCATCAGGCCCTGCAGCACCATAGCCAGGGAGCGCGACACATCGGTAACCCGCTCCACCTGGAGCGCTCCGGCCTTGACGATTCCCAGGAAAAACGCGCCCAGAAGAACTCCGATGGGCGTGCTGTTCCCCATCAGCGCCACTACCATCCCGTCCATACCGAAATCCGGCGAGAAACCGGACATGAAGCGGCCAACCACGCCCATGACCTCCGTCGCTCCCGCAAGGCCCGCGATAGCCCCGGACAGCAGCATGATCCGAATCCGGGTGGCCGGGACGTTCACGCCCCCGCATTTGGCAAAATCCGGGTTGACGCCGCAGATGTGCAGCTCGTAACCGAATTTCGTCTTGTGCACCATAAACCAGAACAGCGCAATGCAGATGAGCCCAAGGACCACACCGTAATGGGCCGATCCGTCCGCCCAAATCTTGGCAAATCTGGCCTCCGGCGCGATCTCCGCGGTGATCAGCGAGTGCCCCTGGACCCCGGTTGCCAGGAAATGGTAACGGGTCAGATAATCCGTCAGGTTGGTGGCCACATAGTTGAGCATCAGGGTCATCACCATCTCGCTGGCCCCGAAATAGGCCCGGATCACCGCCGGAAACAGGGCCCACAGCGCGCCGCCGAAGGCTCCGGCGATCAGGCACAGCCCGATGTGCACCGCAGGCGGAAGCCCGTGAAAGGTAAATCCCGCCCAGGCGCTGAAAAACGCGCCCATGAACATCTGTCCCTCTGTGCCGATATTAAACATGCCGCCCCGGAGCGCCACAGCCGCGGCCAGCCCCGTAAACAGGAGGGGCGTAGTCCATCGGATCGTGGATGCCAGGGAAAACCGGGACATCAGGGAGCCGTCGATCATCGTCCCGTACACGTCGAGAGGATTGTGCCCGGAAAGTGCCAGGATCAGCGAGCCAAGCACAAAGCTGACAACAATCGCACCAACGATGGCCTTCGCGCTCATTTTCTGAGGTTTGAAATCAAAATTCATGCAGATTCCCCTCCTTTCCCGTCAGTTGGATTTTCGGCAATCTGTTCCGGCGGCTGTTCTGCAATGTTCTTTTCCTCCGCTGCCGTGATCTTGTCTTCCTCCTGCGTGATTCCCGCCATCCACAGCCCCAGCCGGGTGATGTCCGCCTGGGCGGAGGTTGTCTCACCCACGATCTTCCCCTCGTACATAACCATGATCCGGTCGCTGAGGGACAAAATCTCCGACAGCTCATTGGAGATCAGAAGCACGCCGCACCCGGCGTCCCGCAGCTCCACCAGCTTCCGGTGGATGAACTCTGTGGCTCCGATGTCCACGCCGCGGGTGGGCTGGGCGGCTACCAGAATCTGGGGCTTTAAGTTATACTCCCGGGCCACGATCAGCTTCTGCATGTTTCCACCGGACAGGGAGGAACCCTCCGCTTTGACCCCGGGAATCTTTATGTCGAACTGCGCCACCTGGTTCTCTAACAGCTCCCGGCCCGTTTTCCTGGAAAAATACCCCCACTTTCCCAGTTCCGGCTGCCGGTACAGCGTCATCAGGAAATTGTCCTCCACCGACGCCCCGCCCGCAGACCCTGCGATCTGCCGGTCCTCCGGGATGTGCCCCAGTCCCAGCTGCCTGCGCCTGAGGGGAGACGTTGTGTTTCTCACCTTTTTGCCGTTGATGGAAATGGACCCGGCGTACATCGTGTCCATCCCCGCAATGGCGTCCTCCAGCTCCGTCTGTCCGTTCCCCTGTACGCCAGCAATTCCTACGATCTCGCCCCTGCGCACCGTCAGGGACACGTCCTTAAGCACCTTGACGCCCTCTGCATTTTTACAGGAAATATGTTCCAGCTCCAGCACCGGTTCCCCGGGGCTTTGCTCCTCCTTTTCAATCTGAAGAAACACATCTCTGCCCACCATCATC
Source organism: Enterocloster lavalensis (assembly GCF_046603895.1). Taxonomy (NCBI): domain Bacteria; kingdom Bacillati; phylum Bacillota; class Clostridia; order Lachnospirales; family Lachnospiraceae; genus Enterocloster; species Enterocloster lavalensis. The sequence goes on along the minus strand of NZ_CP176637.1, from coordinate 4,894,722 downwards.
CGGGCCAGCTCCACCTCATTGGTGTCCTTTGTCAGCACATTTCCGCTGACCTGACCGGCCCGCAGCACCGTGATGTGGTCGGTCAGATCCATGACCTCGGACAGCTTGTGGGTGATCAGGATGATGCTGGTGCCATCGTTTCGTATCTTCTCCAGCGTCTCGAACAGCCCGGTGATCTCCTGAGGCGTCAGCACCGCCGTGGGCTCGTCCATGATCAGCACGTCCGCGCCCAGGTACAGGGCTTTCAGAATCTCCACCCGCTGCTTTAATCCCACCGGCAGATCTTCCACTCTGGCCTTTAAATCCATCTGAAAGTTGCAGCGGCGGCACAGGGCCTCCACCTCCGTCCAGGCCCGCTCCTTGTCCAGCACCCCGAACCGGATGGGAGGACGGCCCAGAACCACATTGTCCGCCACGGTCATGGAGGGCACCAGCGTAAAATGCTGGTGGATCATGCCCACTCTCTTTTCAATGGCATCCTTGGGTGAGTGAAACACTACCTTCTCCCCAAACAGAACAATCTCCCCCGAGTCCGCCGGATGCATCCCGTAGAGAATTTTCATCAGGGTCGTCTTGCCCGCCCCGTTCTCTCCCACTATCCCATGGATGGAATTTCTCTCGACCGTCAGTGAGACATCCCGGTTGGCATATAATTTCCCGAACTTTTTTGTGATATGGTTCATCTGTACCGCCGCATTCACAACCTTCACCTCCGTGTTTAATGCCTTAACCAGTCCCCGGAACTATTTGATATATTCCACGTAGCTCTCCAGCGCAGGCATGGATTTCACCACGATCTCCCCACTCTTCACCTTCTCCGCAATCTCCTGCACCTGATCCCGGATCTCCTGATCGATGTGGCAGTCCGCCTCGTCGGCCATCACGCATGAGAAGTAACCATTTTTGAGCTGCATCGCCACCATCTCGGCCTTGAATTCGCCGTGATACCACTGAGTCACCATATCGTACAGAGCGCCCGGGAAGTCCTCGTAGTGGCACGCCGGGATTCTGCCCGGATAGTAGTCGGAGGTGGTGTAGTTTCCGGTACAGCTCAGGTAATAGTATCCGTCTCCCATCTCATTGACCGCTTCCATGATGCCGAAGATATTCTTCCCGCCGCCGCTGAAGATCACGTCACAGCCGCTGTTGTAGTTGGACAGGGCGATCTCCTTGGCAGTGATCGCATCCTCAAAGTCACCGATGGCGTTGAAGGGAACATCCTTTATCTCCGGGTTGACGTACTGCACGCCCTCTACAAAGCCGTCGTAGTAGGCCCGGCCGTCCGCGTTGTCCACGCCGGTGATGAAGGCCACCTTGTTGACCTCAGTCAACAGCCCGGCCATAGCGCCCATGACAAAGGCGGAATCCTGATACATACACCCCACGGCCGCCACATTGTCGCCGATGGCGGAGGATACCGCGTGGATGAAGTCGATCTCAGGATATTCTTTGGAGACGGTGGCCACCGCGTCCGCCAGCTCCGGGAATACCGCCACCACAAGTGTGCAGCCCTCGTTGATCATGGCCCTCATGCTTTCTTCGTACTCTCCGGCCTGGGTCTCCACGACCCGTACCTCGATCTTCCACTCGTCTGAAGCCTTCTTCACCCCTTCGTACACCAGATCCACAGGACCCTCGTCGCCCAGGCGCTGAGGTGTGATAAAGGCGATCTTTTTGACTTCACCGTCCGGCGTCTGAGCCGTTGGGGCCTCCGACTCCCCCGTCTTTTCTGTGGACGCCTGGGTGGCGGCCTCGGTGGCCTTCTCTGAAGCCGGAGCCGCAGTCTCCTTCGCACCAGAACCGGCGCAGCCCGAAAGCATGGAAGCCGCCATTGCGGCCACGGTCAGCATCGCCAACAGTTTTCTCAGTTTTTTCATGTTTTGTCCTCCTCCACATTGTGCGTTTCGTTTCAATGACCCTGGCTGAAAATTATTTGATAATTTCTATAATTTTCAGTCTTTAAACCGCTTTCAATTTTGTTTAAAAAAATATCTTGATTTTCCGTTAGTTCCCCTCTTAATCGCCTCCTCCCCGTCATTCTCCCCAAAAAATATTGACCAAATTGAATGCGGTTTCTTTTCTTTAAAATACCATATTGACCAATAATATGCAAGCGATATTTTGAATTTCTATAAATATTGTGGTTTTTAGCTTAGAATTTCGACTGATTTTAGTTTTATATATTTTTTAGCTTTCCCCCTCCCATCTTTTTATGAAACCGGTTTAAATAATTGCATTCCGTCTGCAAACATGTTATAATCAAGAAAATGCAGCACGTTTATGTAAAAATAATGATTCCATTGCAGGAGTGTGGCCCATGAATATTTACGATATCGCAAAAAAAGCCGGCGTATCCCCGGCTACCGTTTCCCGGGTTATCAACAACAAGCCGAATATCAGCGACCGCACATACCAAAAGGTACAGGCAGTCTTAAAGGAGAGCAATTATATCCCCAACGCCATCGCCCGGGGCCTGGTCTCCAATTCCATGAATCTGATCGGCATCATTGTGGATGATATCCGCAACCTGTACCGGTCCCATATTATATATGAGTTGAGCCAGCTCCTGAACCAGCACCGTTACAACACGATTATCTTCGATTTCGGCAACCAGGATAACGACCTGTTCAACTCCCTGCAGCAGCAACAGCTGGATGCGCTGATTTTCATCGGTTCCTCCTTCAGCACCCCCTATGTGACCGATTACATCAGCAAATACTACCCTGCCACGCCGGTGATGATGTTCAACGGTCTGCTTGACCTGCCGAATGCCTATTCCGTCATCTGTGACGAGGCGGCGGGGATGGAGCTGATCGTGGAGCACCTTTACCGCACGGGGAAGAAGAATTTTGTGTATGTGAATTATTCTGAGAATCTGGCAAGCCAAAGAAAGCTTACGGGGTTTTGTAAAAAGTTGGAAGAATATGGCCTGGCTTTTGATGAGAGCCGGCTGATCACGACCACGGGGGATTTTGAGGGCGGACGGGACGCAGCAGCCCGGCTGCTTCAGTATTCGATTCCCTGCGATGCGTTGGTCTGCGGGCTGGATTTGATCGCTATGGGGGCGATGTATTCTCTGAAGCATTTTGGTTACAGTATTCCGGGGGATATTGCGATCACCGGGTTTGATAATATTATTTATGGGAAATTGTCGGATCCGTTCTTGACTTCGGTGGACAGCAACCATAAGGAGATGGCGCGGGTTGCTATTGAGAATTTGCTGGGGGCGCTGCGGAAGGAAGAGGCGGAGAAGGTGGTTTATGTGAGGCCGTTTTTGTTTTGTGGGGGGACGTCTTGAGGGGGGATGCATCCGTTCGTGAGAGGCAGGGGAACAGGGGCTGAGGTTCCGGGATTCCGCGGTGGGAGCGTCTAAGGCCCAAGGGTCCGGGAAAGACGGGCACCGCTCCGAGCTCCAGCGCCGGCTTGATGCCGGCTCCTCCGCCTACGCTTTGCTACGGGCGCCACACGCCCTTCGCAATCCCGCCTTTCCCGGCCCCTTGGGCCTAAGTCGCTCCGAACCGCTCCACATGTCACCTCATCCCCTGTTCCCCTGCCTCTCACCCACTGCGGTGTCGCCGCGGGCGGGAGGAAAAGAGGCTTGCCAATGGAGTGGGCCTGATTGAAACGGATTTTAATGATGGAACTTTCATTCTGACGTTTTATGCAATTTTCTTCTCCAGTTCGTCTACTTCCTTTTTCAAATCTTAAATCATCTGGAGCAATAATGTGGCATTTACATTTTCTAATTTGCTGATCCTGTGGTACTGGTTAAAGCTCGTTAATATTTTTCTGTAACAGTTCTACTTTCTTTTCCAGATAGTTCTGAGTCTGAGCGATTTCGTCCAGCAGTAATGTTTCTGTTTTTTTGCTCTTGAGTCAATTAAATCTGCGATTGCCAGTAAATCTTTTTCGTCTAACATTCCGCCCACCTCCTGATTTTATAAAATTCACATGTCTTTCAGTATCAGTGCATTGATTGATGATTCTCTAGTTTGGACTATACCATAGAATTAGAAATTTACGATGAAGCAGTCCGCAATCACAGATTGAAATTTACACTTGATTGGTATATTATATATATCACAAAAAGTCCGCTATGCTCAGCGAAAAACGGTAAAATACAGATACATTGAAAGAATTGGGGGATTTCATGAAATGGAACTGAATTATATTGACATCGGCTGCAACCTCATGGGAAAGCAGTTTAAGGATGACCGGGAGCAGGTGGTGGAGCAGTCTTTAGCGGATGGCGTCGGCCTGATCATCACGGGTACCGATCCGTCCAGCAACCGGGCGGCGGCGGAGTATGTGGCCCGCAGCGGCCGGGGACAACTCTGGTATACCTGCGGAATGCACCCGCATAATGCGGACAGCTGGAACAGGGACAGGCGTGAGGAGTTGGTCCGTCTGATCGTCGGCGAGGGCGCGCGGGCTGTGGCTCTGGGGGAGGCCGGGTTGGATTATGACCGGATGTTTTCCACCAGGGAGAATCAGATAAAATGTTTTTCGGATATCCTGGACCTGGCGGAGGAGCACGGGCTGCCGCTATTTCTTCATGAGCGCTCGGCTGAGGGGGATTTCCAGAAACTGATGAAGGCTCACCGGAGTCTCTGCGGCCGCAGTGTGGTTCACTGTTTTACCGGCACCAAGGAGACGTCTTACCGGTATTTGCAGCTGGGCTGTATGATCGGGATTACCGGCTGGGTCTGCGATCACCGGCGGAATCGGGATGTGGTGGAGGCGTTAAAGATTATACCGCTGGAGCGTCTGATGATCGAAACCGATGCCCCCTATCTGACTCCTCTGAACGTCAAAGGCCTTTCCCGCAGGAACGTGCCTTCCAATATCCGGTATGTGGCGGATAAGATTGCAGAGATTAAGGGTGTGGAGTTGGAGGAGGTCAGAAAAAGGACGCTGGAAAATACCCGGGCGTTCTTTGGCCTGTAGAACCGTCTGATAAAAACGGATAGGGGCCTGCCCTGCCGGTACGATCCCGACGGGCGGCCCCATTTTTCATGTTACACTCCTGAATATGCGGAAAATCCGCCGTCCACCGGCAACACAACCCCGGTGATAAATCCTGCCGCCTCGTTGTTCAGAAGAAACAACAGCGCGCCGTTGAGCTCTTCGGGCCTCCCGAACCGCTCCATGGGCGTGGCTGCCAGGACTTTGGCGGTGCGCTCCGTGGGGGCGCCGTCCTCGTCGTAGAGCAGGCGCTCATTCTGCTTGGTTACAAAGAAACCCGGGGCAATGGCGTTTACCCGGATTCCCGCTTTTGCAAAATGAACGGACAGCCACTGGGTGAAATTGCTTAAGGCCGCCTCCGCGCCGCTGTAGATCGGAATCCGCGTCAGACCGGTCCGGGCGCTGGCTGAGGATATGTTTAGTATGTTGCAGCCCTCCCGGCCCACCATGTCCTTGGCGAATACCTGGCTGGTGAGAAGGGGGCCCATGAAGTTTAAGTTCAGCACCCGCTCGATCCCTTCGCATTTCAAATCGAAAAAGGTCACCACATCCGCCTCGATGTCTCCCATCTCAAAATAGTCCTTGGCTGTGTTGGCGCAGGCCTGGTTGCCGCCCGCCCCGTTGACCAGGATGTCACAGGGCCCTAGCTGGGCCAGCACCCTGGCGTGGACGCTCTCCAGTTCCTCCTTATCCATCACATCCGCCCGGTAAGCTACCGCTCTGCCGCCCAGACGGGTGATCTCATCCGCAGCCTTTGCCGCGGCCTCCTCGTTGATGTCCAGCAACGCCACCGCGGCCCCGGCTTCGGAAAGCGTGCGCGCAAACATCCCGCAGAGCACGCCGCCCGCTCCCGTGACCACGGCCACCTTGCCGCTCAAATCTGTTCCGAATGTCAGTCCCATGTTTCAGCTCCTTTCACAGCTTCGCCAAGACCGGTATCCAGCGGGGCCGGGATTTCCGTTTGAGACACGGTCTGGGGGCACAGATGCCCGTCAATTCCGCGGCCCCGGACGCTTCTTCCCCGCCGCAAAGCCTGGCCGCACATTTCTTCGTCCCGCAGCAAACGCCTGCCTGCGTCATTTCCCGTCCCGCCATAAACGCCTGCCCGCGTCATTTCCCGTCCCGCCACAAACGCCTGCCCGAATCATTTCCCGGACAGGCGTTTTGCAGTTTAAACTGTGTTCAATTACTTGCTCATCTTCTCCACTGCCTCGAACAGGCCGTTCAGATAGGTTGCGCCCAGGGCTCTGTCGTAGAGGCCGTATCCGGCGCGGCCGGTCTCACCCCAGATCATGCGGCCGTGATCGGGTCTCACGTAGCCGTCGAAGCCGTTGTCCACCAGCGCCTTCACGATCCCGAACATATCCAGGGAACCGCAGCTGGATAAGTGCGCTCTCTCCTCGAAGCCATTGTCCAGAACCGCAACGTTGCGCAGGTGCGCGAAGTGGATGCGGCCCATTGCGGCGTATTTACCGGCCATGCGCACCACGTCGTTTTTAGCGGAGCAGCCCAGGGAGCCGGTGCACAGGGTGATGCCGTTGTGCTTGTCGTCCACCAGCTTTAAGAAGCGGTCCAGGTTCTCCTCGCAGGTGATGATTCTGGGAAGTCCGAAAATGCTCCAGCAGGGATCGTCCTCGTGGATCGCCATATTCACGTCGCACTCAGCAGCCACCGGAATCACCCGCTCCAGGAAATACTTCAGGTTGTCCCACAGCATATCCTCGGTCATGCTGTTGTACTCAGCCACAACCGCCTTTAAGCCGTCCTTGGTGTAGCTGGCGTCCCAGCCCGGAAGGGTTAAGTCGCTGTCGCTGTTCATGGGATTTACGGCGTCAACCTGCTCCTGATAATAAACCAGGGAGGTGGAGCCGTCGCCCAGCTCGTGGTCCAGCTGGGTTCTGGTCCAGTCAAATACAGGCATGAAATTGTAGCAGATGCATTTGATTCCGGCCTCGGCTACCCGGCGGATGTTCTCGCAGTAGTTGGCGATGTATTTGTCTCTGGTGTCCTTGCCCAGCTTGATGTCCTCGTGAACCGGTATGCTTTCGATCACGTCAAAGCCCAGTCCCGCGTCCTCAACCTGCTTTTTCAGCCTGGCGATGCTCTCGCGGCTCCAAACCTCACCCACAGGCACGTCGTAAACCGCTGTCACGATGGACTGCATCCCCGGAATCTGACGGATATTTTCCAGCGTTACCTTGTCGTCTTCTCCATACCATCTGAATGATAATTTCATGTGTAACTCCTCCTTAAATGAATTCACGTTTGCCTTGGATCTTATGATTTTATTATATCTTGTCGCCAAACGCAGGTTGACGATAAGTAGTACGTTACCTTAATTATAACAGATCCAAAAACTACGTCCATGGTTTAATTTGTTGTAAGCATTGCAAATATTGTGGTATACTATCCCCATAGGCAAAAACGGAGCAGGGCCCACCGCTCCCATTTTCCCGTTTTGAAGGAGCGCATTCCATGAAAAAGTCTCTCTCCATCAACTTCACAACCCGCCAGTATATGCAGTCCGGCGATTTCGAGCTTTTTTACTACAATGACGTCAATCTGGACAAGGTTTCCACCCACCAGCACGATTATTATGAATTTTATTTTTTCCTGGAGGGAAATGTCACCTACGAGATCGCCGACAAATGTTATGTGCTGGAGTACGGCGATTATTTGCTCATCCCACCAGGACTGCCCCACCGCCCGGTCTTTGGGGATCACGAGGGCTCTTACCGCCGTTTCGTGCTATGGATCAGCCAGAGCTTTTACCGCCGTCTGCGCTCCCACGACCAGGATATGACCTACGCGGTGGACTACGCCCAGGGACACCAGACCTACCGGTTCCACACGGACTACATCACCGCTCAGGATATTCTGGGGCGGCTCACCGACATGGTGGAGGAGCTCTCCGGCGGCCGCCCCTTTTCCCGGCAGGCCGCGCCCCTGGCCGTCATGTCCTTCCTGGTCCACATCAACCGCATTCTCTACGACAGCCTGCACCAGAAATCCGCGGTCTACGAAAATGTTCTCTACCTGAATATCTGCGATTATGTGAACCGCCATCTGGACGAAGATTTGAGCCTGGACACCCTGGCCGCGTTTTTCTATGTGAGCAAATACCACATCGCCCACATTTTCAAGGATAATATGGGGATTCCTCTCCATCAGTATATCCTGAAAAAGCGCCTCCAAGCCAGCAAAAACGCGATTCTCTCGGACCAGCCCATCAGCCGTGTCTTCCAGCAGTACGGCTTCCGGGACTACACCAGCTTTTTCCGGGCCTTTAAAAAGGAGTACGGCGTCTCGCCCAAGGAATTCCGGGAACAGCACCGCCTGCCGGAACAGCAGGACTTTACCATCTGATAACAGGAGTAAGCAAACTATGAACGATCCCATCACACGTCAAATGTATCAATCCTGCCGCCTCTGCCCCAGAATGTGCGGCATTGACCGCAGCCGCGGCACCGGCTTCTGTGGTTGCGGCGACACGCTGCGGGCCGCCCGGGCCGCGCTGCACCAGTGGGAGGAGCCGTGTCTCTCCGGGGCCGAAGGGCAGCCGGGCGGCAGCGGCACCGTGTTTTTCTCCGGCTGCACCCTGCGCTGCCTCTTCTGCCAGAACTACCGCATCAGCAGCGAAAACTTCGGCAAGGAGCTGACTCCGGATCAGCTGGCCGCCGTGTTCCTGGACCTACAGGCCCAGGGCGCGCACAATCTCAATCTGGTCACCGCCACCCAGTATCTGCCGGACATTCTCGAAGCCCTGGACCAGTTCAAGGACCGCCTGCACATCCCCGTTGTCTACAACTGCGGCGGCTACGAGCGCCTGGAGACGGTCAAAGCGTTGGCGCCCTACGTGGATATCTGGCTTCCCGACTTCAAATACTTTGACAACCGGCTGGCCGCCAAATACTCCAAGGCCCCCGATTACTTTGAGACCGCCGCCGCGGCCATCGGCCAGATGATCGCCCAGACCGGACCGCCGGTCTACGATATCCCCCGCCCGGCGTCCGACTCCCGCCCGGCGTCCGACTCCCGGCCCCTCAGCGCTCCCGCAACGAAAACGAGCGGAGCCGCCGCTCCGCTCATGAAAAAAGGCGTTATCATCCGCCACATGGTCCTGCCCTCCCACCGGCGCGACTCCATCGCCCTGCTGCGCTGGATCAAAGAACACTACCCCGACGGCCATTATCTGATCAGCCTGATGAGCCAGTACACGCCCTTTTTCCACAGCAAGGACTACCCTGAGTTAAACCGCCGCATCACCACCTACGAGTACAACCAGGTGGTGGACGAGGCCATCGCACTGGGCCTTACCGACGGCTTCATGCAGGAAAAAAGCAGCGCGAAGGAGGAGTATACGCCCCCCTTTGACCTGGAAGGGCTGTAGGGGCGTTGGCGGCCCGGTGCTCCTGCCTTCCGGCTCCCCAGGCCGCCCAGCCCGCCTCTCCCGTCAACTCACCCCATCAATACCGCTTCCACAACTCCTCCCGGTCCGCCGGGTACACGATTCCCATCTGCCTGCGCGCCTCGTCCATTACCTCCATCTCCATCAGCGAGTATTGGTTGTGCGCCGCGGCCGTTTTCCTGCCCTCCATCAGGCGCAGCCATTCCCGCACCTCCGGCAGCATGGTGTCCTCGCGGCCTTCCGGCGTTAGAATCTCCTCCTCACCGTTCCGGTACCAGATCACGATACGGCTGGGGTTTGTTAAGTCGCCCTCGATCACCATGGTGGCCTCCTCGCCCTGAATCTGGCAGGGACAGCGGTTGGTGGTGATCTTGGAGTACAGCAGCTCCGCCTGCATTCCCTTGTAGGAGGCCAGGATCGTCCCCGCCCCGTCCACGCCGTTCTCCAGGAAAACGGCGTCCGCCGTCACCCGCTCTGGCCGCCCGAACAGCTTCACCAGCATGTGCACGCAGTACACGCCAATGTCCATCAGCGCTCCATTGGAAAACCTCGGATCAAAGGCATTTTCCACCACGCCCGCCCGGAACTTGTCGTAGCGGGAGGAGTATTTTGCGTACTGCAGGCTGACGCGGCGGATGGTCCCCAGCTTATTTAAGTTGTCTCCGATCAGGCCGAAGGCCGGGATAAAGGCGGAGCGCATCGCCTCCATGAACACCAGGCCCTTCTCATCCGCAATCTCCAACAGCCGCTCCAGTTCCCGCCGGTTGCTGGTCACCGTCTTCTCGCACAGCACATGCTTGCCGTGGGTCAGCATCAGCGCCGCCTGCTCAAAATGCAGACTGTTGGGGCTGGCGATATAGACCGCGTCCACATCCTCCGCCTCCGCCAACTCAGTCAGAGAGTCCGTATAACGGTCCGCTCCCCACTGGGCCGCATATTCCCGGGCCTTTTCCACATTTCGGGAATACGCTGCACAATAGTGCAGCCCTTCGCATTTCTTCGCCGCCTCCAAAAACCAGTTCACCACAAAATTTGTCCCTATTGTCGCATAACGAATCATTTTCCCATTTCCTTCCTTTTTCTCAATCCTTTATTAAAATCCATTCCCGGCGGGCTTTTGCGCGGTCACTCTTTCACCAGACTAAGCTCCCGGCCCTGGGCGTCCCTGAGTGAAAAGTCCGCGTCCGGGTCTCCTTTTCCCCAGCAGTAGACGATCCGAACGCCACCGTACTGCAGTTCCTCCATCTCCTGTTCCCCAAACGATACTTTCGCCACGTCCTGATCCGCAATCACGCCGTAGCAGAGATACCAGTCCCCTTTCCTGTACGGACAATACAGCAAATGGGCCCTGCTCCCGCCGCTCTCCACCGGCCCGGATTCCCTGGCTGGAAGATAACCGAACACCGCCTCCGCCCGGTAGAGACCGAAGTTTTTTTTCACAGCCGCACAGTCGATTTCCCCTTTTTCGCCGAGATACAAAAACAGCAGCCGGTTCTGATCCACCGCCTTCTCCCCAATCACTTCCGTGACCGTAAAGCCCTCGGCAGTTCCCACCTTCTTCTCCACCGCAACCCTGGCGTCAAAGGATGGACGGAAGATCACCAGCGCCATAAGCGCCAGACACACCAGAGAGATCGCGACCGTTTTCCAGTTTATTCCTTTTTTCACAAAAACGCCTCCTTCACACCGCGATTGCGCCTCTATTGCGGATTATTGCACACGCCCAAAAACAGCGGAATCCCCTGGTCGCTGATGATCCCAAATAAAAACGGACGGTTAAAATCCAACACATGCCTGCCTTCCGGGAGTCCCGCTCCCGCCATTGCGATCTCCGTATAAGCCGCGGCCTCCACTCCGTCCTCATTGACCCCGATGTGGGTCTCCTGTTTGATCCGGGAGATAAACGCCGGCTCGTCGGACATGGCCGAGAAATCCGCCTGCTCCTCAAACGCCTCCTTCACACCCATGTCCCGCAGCATATCCGCCAGTTCCAGGCTGTCCCCAAACCGGAATTTCGGCAGCGAGAGATCCATCAGGCCGCCCTGCCCGTCCCGGCGGCTGAACATCTCCTCCAGCTTCCCCTCCTGCCGGATCAATTCTCCGATCTCCACACCCTCGTCCGACAGGATCAGCATCAGCGAGCCGTTGTCCTTCATCCACAGCTCCGTGCCGGAATATCCGTCTCCCTCGTAATACGTCTGGGAAGCGTTCTTCAGGTGCATATATTCGCACTTAACCTCCTCGTTTTCCGCCGTGGTAAAGCTCCCTTCCGTGTTGGACGACTCCTCGAAACGATTGATCCACTGGCCGTTAAAGTAGACGGTATTGATGATCACCAGCACATCTCTGGGCGACGTCTCCATCTGAGGCGACAGGATGCCGCCTGTGTTCTGGGAAATCCACTGTCCCATGGCAATTCCCGCCTCCGGACCGGCAAAATCCACCGGGAACACCGAAGCGTAAAAATCGTCCTGGGCAGTTTTTAGAAATCCGTCCTTAAACGCCACCCCCTGCTGAGTCCAAAGGGAATTGGCCAGCTTGAGCCGGGAATACTCGTGGTCTGTGTAGAGCAGCCGGTAAAGATTCCCGCACTGGGCGGCCAGCTCGGCCTTATCCTTCATGCCCAGCACCGCCAGCATCTCCTCCTCCGTCTTTCCCTCCGCCCCCTGAGCCGCCAAAGCCAGGGCATAGTAGAGCGACAGCGGGGAATAGTTCCGGTTCTCTGTTCCCTCCGCCAGGAGCCTGGCCGCTGAATCGTAGGAAAATGCCTGCGCCGCGCTCACAAATTCCCCGCTCACCGGATTATTCTCCCTCACCTGACTCCGTCTCTCAAAATCCTCCGCGGAAACCGCCTCCGGCTCCTTCACCTGGGTCACGCTGACGGGGTTTGTTTTCTCCGTTTTGTTTTCAGACGGCACCTCCGCATCCGTTTTTTGACCGCAGCCCGCTAACAGCGCCGCCGCCAGAAAGCCTACTGCCGCGCTGCACCATAATTGCTTTCTCATCATAGCACTCCGCCTCCCTCACGTACATCCTTTTCTTACCATTTTAGCAGACAAATTTCCCCAATGTATTTCTTTTTCCTTAATAAAAAACGAACAATCTGCATCCGAAATCCCGGCCTTACGACTTGCATTTTTTCGCACACGGGATATAATGAATACACATTGTAAACATAAAGGAGGACATTGCTTATGGAAGAGCTGCACAGACAGCGCCTGGACCGGCTGTCACAGGCATTAAAGGAGGAAGGTCTGACCCAGATGATCGTCAGCGATCCGCTGGCCATCTGGTACTTCACCGGAGTGGACGTACAGCCGGGGGAGCGCCTGTTTGCCTTATACGCCCGCGCGGACGGCGGACACAAGCTGATCTTAAACAAGCTGTTCACCGTTGCATGCACCGGCCTTCCCGAGGTCTGGATGACCGACACCGACGACACGGTGGGAATCCTGGCCCAGGCGGTGGACCCGTCCGCGGATATGGGAATCGACAAGAACTGGCCCGCCCGCTTTCTCCTGGCCCTGATGGAGCGCAATCCCGGCGTGCGCTACGTCAATTCCTCCGGCTGTGTGGACCGTATCCGCGCCATTAAGGATGAGGACGAGCAGGAGAAGATGCGCGCCGCCTCCCGGATCAACGACGCCTGCATGGAAGCCGCCGCCGCGTACCTCCGGGAAGGACTGACGGAAAAGGAAGTCAGCGAGTACGTCTCAAAGCTGTACCGGGACGCGGGCTGCGAAGGTCTGTCCTTCGGTACCATCGTCTCCTTCGGCGCCCACGCCGCGGATCCCCACCACGAGCCGGACAACACGGCGTTGAAAAAGGGCGACTGCATCGTGATCGACATGGGCTGCCGCAAGGACCGGTACTGCTCCGACATGACCCGCACCTTCTTCTGCGGGGAGCCGGAACCGGAATATGCGGCCATCCACGACCTGGTCCGGGAGGCCAATGAAAAGGCCGAGGCTATGATCCGCCCCGGCGTGCGCTTCTGCGACATCGACCGCACCGCCAGGGAGCACATCGAGGCGGGCGGCTACGGCCCATACTTTACCCACCGCCTGGGCCACTCCATCGGGCTGGAGGACCACGAGTTCGGCGACGTCAGCTCCGCCAACACCAACACGGTAAAAGCCGGAATGACCTTTTCCGTGGAACCGGGCGTGTACCTGCCCGGCAGATTCGGCGTCCGCGTGGAGGACCTGGTGCTGGTCACGGAAAACGGCTGTGAAATCCTGAACCACGTGGAAAAGCGCTGGAAAACCGTCTGACCGGCCTGGCCCGCACCAGCCGCCCCGTTCCGCCCAGCGCACCAGCCGCCCCGTACCGCCCAGCGCAGGACGTCCCACGCCAACCGTAACACTTCATAACGCTTAATTTTTTGCACAACGAGAAGGCGAGTACCGAATGATCATTTCCATTTCGATACTCGCCTTTAAACTACATCGTCCATTGGACTAAGCCTCACTTTTCTTTAGATTGTCGTGTGCTTCTCTATATGAAATTGTGACTCCGATCTACGTTTGCTACTCTGTCCATTTTTTCTTGCATTCCGTTTCACTTCTGATCAATTTTCTTATTTCATTCATGCTCTGCTATCCGGTATCTCTGTTCATCCTAATACCACTTTCTCGTCATGATACTAAAACAATCATTTTTGATACTCTGTCGATAACGTTTGGAAATTTTCTCATCCGTTACTTCTGCAAATGCTCGTCTAACAGTATTCTAATTTAAATCCAATTCATTAACTGTGACGTTCTTCCAGTTTCAACTCTCAAATGTTTACGAACATTGTCTCATTGTGCACTGCATTGAATCAATTACATTTAACTTTATTGTTTTAAATCTTGCTCTGCTGGACATTTCACTTGGTAGATTGGTTTTTCCTGGTTTCGTTTATGAACTTCTCATATAAACGAAACTAAATTAAGTGCTTCGGCGGTCCGTACCTCCTTTGCTTAGATTTTTGTAGCTGGTATGTGAACTGCTCCTGCAGTTCGTTTCTTTTTTCTTCTGTTCTTTTGATAGCTTTATTATAGCCAAATCTTCTCGATTTGTCAATGCTTTTATGCTTTTTTAATACTATTTTTAGTTTCTTTTTAAGTTGATGTAATTTAATGTAATTGTTGTTATTTTCTCATATTGTTTATACATTTATTTGGCCCATCTCCGTAAATTGTCAGAATATTCACAGATTTGCCGCGCCCGATTCCTCCTCATTCTCCGCGAGGCAGGTTAACTGCTCCGGCACCAGCTTTTCCCCGCGGGCGAGGGAATGGATCCGTCCGATGAAGAAATGGGATATGGGGCCCACCACCAGGGCGGCTGCCACCGTGCCCTCCCGGATCCCCAGAATTTTCCCGGTAGCCGCCACGGACAGCACCGCCGCCGCCAACACCAGAATCAGGTCAAAGGCCCGCTTCACATGCCCGAAATGCAGGCCGAACCTGCGGACAATGGCCCGCACCAGTCCCTCCCCCGGAAGAATCAACACATCGGGAACCACCTCCAGCGCGATGCCAAGCCCCAGAAATACGCAGCCCGCCGCCAGCACCACCACGCTGCTCAGATAAGAGCGCACCGGCCAGAAGGAAAACAGCCTGCTCCACCCGTCGATGCAGGCCGAAAACAACAGTGCCGAAGGCAGCTGCAACAGCTGGACCCGCTCAAAATCCCTGCCCAGAATCACGGCCTGCAGCCCGAACATGAGGGTGTTGACCATCATGGTGAAGGTTCCCAGGGAAAAGGGAAACAAAAAGGTCAGCACAAAAGCAGGGCTCGTAACAGGAGAAGTTCCGAGCCCTGCTTTTGTGATCAGGCTGATTCCCAGCGCGCTGGCGATCACGCCGGCCATAAACATCGTGTATCGTTTTATCATATCCGGATTTTTCACAGCGATCACTCCTAAAAATTATTTATACTGACTAAATTTTTTTGCCATTTAATCATACCATTAAAAATCAGCCTCCACAATGGGCAATCCTGCCCAAATGGAGGCTGATCATTCAGCACTTATGCACAATATTTTTTAGGTCACCTAAAACTTTTAAAGATCTGTGAGATCATGGGCGCCCGGCGGATATGTATGGGATAGCGGGTGTACAGGAGCATCAAAACCAGCGCCGCCGTGATCGCCGACACCAAAAACGCCAGCGTCAGATTGGAGGGCTTGCGGAAGCGGAAATCCACAATAAACAGAAGCCCTACCACCAGAAGCAGCAGGTAGAGACAGACCACAAACACCCGGTCCGGCACGAAGAACTGGATCATAAACACCAACGGCAGCGCCACCGCCATGGAGGTGATGGGCAGGCCCCGGTAAAACTTCTCCCCTTCCTCGGTGATCAGGGCGTTGTTCATCTCCATCACGTTGAAGAAGGCCAGCCTTATGACGGAAGCCACGCAGTACAGCGCGATCACGGTCATGCCCAAAAATCCTCTCACGCCCAGCAGATAGCAGATCAGCGCGGGAAACGCGCCGAAGCACACCACGTCGCAGAGAGAATCAATCTGGATTCCAAAGGCCTTTGCGTTCTCGGACCGGTTCTTTTTGGTCCTGGCAATCTTGCCGTCAAACATGTCGCAGAGCCCTGAAAATGCCAGCAGCACCACCGCGGCCTTGAACCGCCCGTGTATCGCCTGTGTCATCCCGATCACAGAGGAGGCGAGGCTCACATAGGTCAGGATAACCGTGTAATCATAAAAACCTATCATAAAGTAACTCCTTCTTTAATACATTTAAGTACATTTCGTCCTGCTCCCGCGCCGTTTGAACATAAAATGGGCGCCCGCCGTAACCGCTGCGCTGAAAAACAGCTGCACGTAGTAGGCGATGCCGCGGCTGAGCACCATGCCCGGCAGCAGGAAATCTCCGTAGAATATAGGGTCGAATATGGTCAGGAACAGATGCTCGCTGATTCCCATGCCTCCGGGAAGCGGAAGCATATCCACGGACACGGAAATGGATGCCTGAAGCAGCACAATCCGCCACATGGCCGTGCCGTGAAGCCCAAAGGACCGGTACACGAAAAACGTGACAAAAAACAGCGCGATCCGCTGCATAAACGTCAGCAGCAGCACATTGACCAATACCCGCTTGTGCTGTTTCAGATAAGCCGCCGTGTCCCCGTAATGGTCCATGGTGAGGGTCAGCCGCTCCTTCTTGGCCGCCAAGCGGCGGAACACCCGGAATCCCCCCAGAAGGTCCAGCAGCTTCATAACGATGTTGCGGGCCAGGCTGGTGTGGAATACCAGAATCAGCATGGCGGTGCAGCACACGACGTTGAGCCCCAGCCCCAGGTAAAAGACGGGCAGAACCTCCCACATGTAGCGGTCCATGGTACCCCTGCAGAACAGCACTAAAAAACAACCGACCGCCACCAGCACCAGCTTGTAGGTGATCGTGACGATCATTAAAACCACGGTGGCCACCGGCACGGGAATCATGTTTTTGCGCATGTACAGGATCTGCGCCGGCTGGCCTCCGCCCGCGGACGGGGTGATACAGCTGAAGAAAAAGCCGACGCAGGAATACATGAAACACGTCCTGCGCTTGGTGCGAATCCCCAGCGTACCGAACATATAGTGGAGAATCTTGGACTCTCCCCAGATAAATAAAACAACGCAGCCCATCCCCAGCAAGAGATATACCGGTTCAGCCTCCGTTATGGTTTCCGCAATATCTCCCAGATCTTTTCCAGCAAACACGCTGTAAATCGTCAGGGCGAACACAATCAGCACAAAAGCCGCGTTAAACAGATTTTTTTTACGCTCCGACATCCTTTAATTCCTTCCCTGAGACAGCTCTGATGCCGTTTTTGCCCCTGTAGTAATAAATACAATAATCATAATCCTTTTAGACCATATTGTCAAACTTTCTTTCCCAGGAAACTCCAGGAAACATCAGGGAATTCCATCCAGCGCTTATACATCCACCTTGGGATAACGCCGCCGTATCTTGCGGAAGGTCAGCATATGGGCAGCCGCGGTGATGGCCCAGGAAACGGGGTAGGATATGTACAGCACGTCTAAGGACCGGTAGGCCGCGAACACGGTGAACACCCAGATCACGCGGAAGCCGCAGGCCCCTGCCAGGGAAACGAACATGGGAACCACGGAATACCCCATGCCCCGCAGGCTTCCCACCATGCAGTCCATGATCCCGCAGAGAAAATAGGTGCTGCAGATAATGGTCATGCGCAGCATGCCGTAGCGGATCACCTCAGGGTCGGAGGAATAGATGTGCAGCAGGCTCCTGCCGCCCAAAACCGCCCCGGCTCCCAGTGCGATGCCAACGCCGGTCACAACCCCCAGGCAGATGTAGAGCGTTCGGTTGATTCGGGCATATTTGCCGCCGCCCAGATTCTGGCTGGTAAAGCTCAGATTCGTCTGGTACACCGCGTTCATGGCCGTGTACACAAAGCCCTCCACATTGGAGCTGGCCGTGTTGCCCGCCATGGCGATGGAGCCGAAGGAGTTGACCGAGGACTGGATCAGAACATTGGAAATAGAGAAAATGGCGCCCTGCATGCCCGCGGGCAGGCCCACCTTGACGATCTGTTTCAGTTTCTTCTTGTGGATTTTCAGCTTTTTTAAGTCCAGGCGCATGGAGCCCGGGGCCTTCATCAGGCTTTTGACCACCAGGAATGCGGAAATGTGCTCCGAGATCACCGTAGCCCAGCCCACGCCGTCCACGCCCATGTGCAGCCCCACCACAAAGATCAGGTTCAGACACACGTTCACCACCCCGGCCGCGAACAGGAAATACAGGGGCCGCCTGGTATCTCCCACCGCCCGCAGGATGGCGCTGCCGAAGTTGTATAGCATGAGCACGGGCATGCCTGCGAAATAAATCCTCATATATAATACGGACTGGTCCAGCACGTCCTCCGGAGTCCCCATGAGCTCCAAAAGAGGCCTGGCCGCCGCAACTCCCAGAATCACCAAAAACAATCCGCTGATTATACTGGTAGTGATGGCCGTGTGCACCGTCTCGCTGACGTCCTTGTCCTTCTGGCCGCCGTAGTACCGGGCCACCAGCACGTTGGCGCCCACCGACAGCCCCACAAAGACATTGATTAACAGGTTGATCAGAGAAGAGGTGGACCCCACCGCCGCCAGCGCCTGGCTTCCTGCAAACCGCCCAACCACCACGATGTCCGCCGCGTTGAACAAAAGCTGGAGGATTCCGGAGAGCATCAGGGGAACCGCAAACAGCAGGATTTTCCCAAAAAGAGGGCCGTTGCACATATCCATCTCGTACGATTTGTTCTTCATGATTCTGCTTATACTCCTCATTCGTATATCAATCGCCTGTCCGGCGCCTATCAGTGTATCACAGCCGCTTTGCTTTTGCAATCCAATGGGTGAAAAGATCGGACCATGAAACGCAAGAAGTTCGTATTTCAGGCAAATTTTCTGTTGCGCCTTTTCTTTATTAGTGATACCATAAAGTACATATTGCAGTGGGAGGAATTATCTATGAAACTGGTTTTTCCAGAAAACTATGATCCCCGGTTAAGCGTCCGGGAAACACAGGAAGCGATCAAATACATACGTGACACATTTCAAAAGGAACTCGGAAAGGAGATGAACCTGGAGCGAATCTCCGCCCCCCTGTTCGTGGAAAAGAGCAGCGGTCTGAACGACAACTTAAGCGGCACGGAGCGCCCGGTGCAGTTCGACGTCTCCGGAATCCCCGGCGAGACCATGGAGGTGGTCCACTCCCTGGCCAAGTGGAAACGCATGGCATTAAAGGAATACGGCTTCGCCCCCGGCGAGGGCCTGTACACCAACATGAACGCCATCCGCCGGGATGAGGAGCTGGATAACCTGCACTCCTGCTATGTGGACCAGTGGGACTGGGAGCAGGTCATCCGCAAGGAGGACCGGAACCTGGAGACCTTAAAGGAGACGGTGCGCCAGATCTTCAAGATCATCAAGCACATGCAGCATGAGGTGTGGTACAAATACCCCGAGGCAGCCAAGCACCTGCCCAAGGACATTCACTTTATCACTTCCCAGGAACTGGAGGACAGATATCCGGACAAAACGCCCAAGGAGCGCGAGAATCTGATCTGCCGGGAGTACGGCTGCGTGTTCCTCATGCAGATCGGCGACAAGCTGAAAAGCGGCGAGCCCCACGACGGCCGGGCGCCGGACTACGACGACTGGCAGCTAAACGGCGACATCCTGTTCTGGTTCGAACATCTGCAGTGCGCGCTGGAGATTTCCAGCATGGGCATCCGTGTGGATGAGAAGGCGCTGGAGGAGCAGTTGAAAAAGGCCGGCTGCGAGGACCGCAGAAGCCTGCCTTACCACCGCATGCTGTTAAACGGCGAGCTGCCCTACACCATCGGCGGCGGCATCGGCCAGTCCCGGCTGTGCATGCTGCTGCTGGACCGCGCCCATGTGGGCGAAGTGCAGGCCAGCATCTGGCCGGAGGAGATGCGCAGAGTATGCAGGGAGCACGGCATTTTCCTGCTTTAATATCCGGAGGGAACGCGAATGTCATTAACAGAGCTGTTTATCATCGCCGTGGGGCTGTCCATGGACGCCTTCGCCGTGGCAGTCTGTAAGGGGCTTGCCATGCCCCGGATGAGCTGGAAGGGCGCCGGCGTGGTGGGACTGTACTTCGGCGGATTCCAGGGAGCCATGCCCTTTATCGGCTACCTGCTGGGCACCAGGTTCCGGGACGCCATCACGGCGTACGATCACTGGATCGCCTTTATCCTGCTGGCGCTGATCGGCGGCAACATGATCAAGGAATCCCTGGAAACGGAGGAGGAGTGCCCGGACGCGTCCCTGGATGTGCGCAGCATGACGCTTCTGGCCGTGGCCACCAGCATCGACGCTCTGGCCGTGGGGGTCACCTTCGCCTTTCTCACCGTTCCCATTCTGCCGGCCGTATCCTTTATCGGCGTGGTCACCTTCACCCTCTCCGTAGTGGGCGTGAAGGTGGGAAATGTCTTTGGCTGCCGCTATAAATCCCGGGCGGAGCTGGCCGGCGGCCTGATCCTGGTGCTGATGGGACTCAAGATCCTGTTCGAACATCTGGGATATCTGAATTTTTGACGCGGCAATCGTTCGCGGGCCGCGCCAAGCGGACGATTGCATTCAGACAATCACCCACGGGCCGCGCCAAGCGGCCCATTGCATTTAAAAGGGAGTCCACCCCCGGACCAATCAGCCCGGGGCGGACTCCCTTTTTTGTATTCGGTTGCAGACGCCGGGAAATCCGGCCGCAGATCGCTCTAATCCCCGGAAGGCGCCTTTCGCTCCGCTTCCAGGCCCATGCCCTCCAGCAGCTCGGCCGCTTTGGGCACATCCTCCTCCGCCACAAAAATCTCCTCGCCAAATGTGGAATTGCCGGTGTACAGGTTCATAATCCCCGCAGCGCCCAGATCCCGCTTGTAGCCCGGAATCCCATTTTTCCCCAGTACCTCCAGGATCATCTCCGCCTGCAGATTGTCCGGCGCCGTATAAATCTTCACAGCCTTGCGCTCCATGAACATTCCTCCTCTCAGAAATTCATGCCATTGCCTCTGTGAGTTTCCACTTAAAGCATAACACATTTTCCCTCAAAAGTCACCGCCGCGGCTGTTATTTTCCTTTTTCTTCCGGAACCGGTATTACCCGTGCACCGAAACGTAGCGATGCAGACTGCGCCGCCCGGCAGCCTGTAAACTGCCGGACGGCGCAGCATCCGAAAAGCAATCATCAAATTGTCAGTCGACCCTCACGCCGCTGCCGTCGATCTCATATCCGTCCACCGTGCAGTTGGTGCGCATCTGGCCGGAACTCCGGTCCAGGAAATACCAGGCGCCCTTGTACTGCTGCCAGCCCTTCTGCATGTATCCCTCATCGTTGAACAGATACCACTGGCCGTTGATCAGACCCCAGGACTTTAGGTAGTCGTCCTGGTATTTGTAGCGGTAACCCCGGACCGACTGCTCCCAGTTGCCCCGCAGCACGTTGCGGTACTGGTCCATGTCGTCCTCAGGCACCATTATAAAATAGTAGGTCTTGGACTGGTCCCCGTAGGTGAACTGCAGGGTGTAGCAGCGGTTCAGATCGTCGTAGAGTTTTCCCTTGCGGGACTCCCGCTCCACGGTCTCCTGGCGCACCACCGGGTAACTGACGCCCTCCTGCAGACCGTAGACCGTGCACTCCTGGCTCACCTGGGTCCCCTCTTTATCGTAGGTGATAATCCGGTAATCCAGCACCACATCGTCCAATTTTACTTCGTTGTTATTTCTCGACACATGGAAGGTGTCCTCATCGGAAGCCCTGTGGCCGTCCACATACTGGGTGTATCCGTCGTAAATCGGCGTTTTCCGGTTGTTGATATCCAGAATCACCTCAAATGGCAGACTGCCTCTGGAACCGTCCGAAGCCCATGAACCAAACGCGGAAGATAAACACAGAATCCCGGTCACCGTCAAGGCTGCCAGGCGCTTTATCAAGCTGTTTCGTCTCATCCGACATCCTCCTTTCCCATCCGGGATTTATTTTACAACCACTTTCACGAATTTCTTCTTGCCGCGCTTGAATACCATACCCTCGCCCTCAAACTGGCTGCGGGCGTACACGGCCTTTACGTCCTTCACGGCCTCGCCGTCCACGCTGACGCCGCCCTGCTCCACATTTCTTCTGGCCTCGGAGCGGGACGCGGATAAACCGGACTTGTGCAGGATGCTCAGAATATCGATGGAACCGTCCTTAAAGTCCTCGTCCGCCAGCTCGCAGCTTGGCATGTTCTCGGTGCTGCCTCCGACGGAGAATAAGGCTCTGGCGCCCTCCTGGGCTTTGTCCGCCTCCTCCTCGCCGTGCACCAGCTTGGTCAGCTCGTAGGCCAGGATCTCCTTGGCAGTGTTTAACTGGCTGCCTTCCCAGTGATCCATCTCGTCGATCTGCTCGATGGGTAAGAAGGTCAGCATGCGCAGGCACTTGAGAACGTCGGCGTCCGCCACGTTTCTCCAATACTGGTAGAAATCGAAGGGCGTGGTCTTTTCGGGGTCAAGCCACACTGCGCCGGACTGGGTCTTGCCCATCTTTTTACCCTCGGAGTTTAACAGCAGGGTGATGGTCATGGCGTGGGCGTCCTTGCCCAGCTTGCGGCGGATCAGCTCGGTGCCGCCCAGCATGTTGCTCCACTGGTCGTCGCCGCCGAACTGCATGTTGCAGCCGTAGCGCTGGAACAGCTCGTAGAAGTCGTAGCTCTGCATGATCATGTAGTTGAACTCCAGGAAGCTTAAGCCCTTCTCCATGCGCTGCTTGTAGCACTCGGCTCTCAGCATGTTGTTGACGGAGAAATGGGGGCCCACCTCGCGGAGGAACTCGATGTAGTTCAGTCCCAGGAGCCACTCGGCGTTGTTCACCATCATGGCCTTGCCCTCGGAGAAATCGATGAAACGGCTCATCTGCTTCTTGAAGCAGTCGCAGTTGTGCTGGATGATCTCAGGGGTCATCATGGTGCGCATATCGGAACGGCCGGAGGGATCTCCGATCATACCGGTGCCGCCGCCGATCAGGGCGATGGGACGGTTGCCCGCCATCTGCAGGCGCTTCATCAGGCACAGGGCCATGAAATGTCCCACATGCAGGCTGTCCGCCGTGGGATCGAATCCGATATAGAATACGGCCTTACCTTCGTTGACCATTTTTTTAATCTCTTCTTCATTCGTCACCTGGGCGATCAGGCCGCGGGCGACTAATTCCTCGTAAATCTGCATAGCAATTCTCCTTTTAATGACATGGCAAAGCAAGGCAGGCTCTGCCCGTATGTTATTAGTTTACCATATTTTTAATTTCATGCAAGCCTTTAAGTCTTACGTTTTTCATTCACGGCGCCGGGGCGAGGGGTTCATTTCCCTGTCACGCCCCTCCGCCTCCTGCTTTCCGCCGGTTTTCGCCAGGATCAACACCGTGACCATAATCAGGCCAAATCCCAGGAAATCCGGGAACGTGAAGGTTGTATTCAGCCAGAACACCGAGATGATGATGGAGCTCACCGGCTCCACCCCGGAGTACAGGCTGCCCTTTAAGGGACCGATGATGCTCACGCCCTGAAGATACAGCCCGAAGGCCACTGCGGTTCCCACCACGATGACGCCGAACATGGCCGCCCAGGTGCCGCTGTCCCAGACCACCGTGTAGTTCCAGGGGCGCACCAGAAGGCACATGAACAGACCTCCGATGAACATGCCGAAGCCCAGCACCTGGTAGATGTCATAGCGGTTTACCAGGGTTCCGGGCAACGTCGTGTAGATCACCGCGCTGACCGCGGCCAGAAGGCCCCACGTCAGGCCCTGAGGGGTCAGCTGCAGGCCGTGGATATTTCCATGGGTTCCGATCAGGAAGGTGCCCGTCAGGGACAGGGCGATGGCCAGAAGCTCCAGGCCCGCGGGCCTGCGCCTTCCTTTAAAACATACCAGAAACAGGATCAGCACCGGCGACAGGTACTGGAGCACTGTTGCCGTGCCGGCGTTGGAGGTCTGCACCGCCATAAAATAGCTGAGCTGGCAGAAGGTGATTCCGCAAAGGGCAAACACCAGCAGATGGCGCACGTCCCGTTTGTGTTTAAAAATCCGAAGATTATTTTTCCGATTTAAAATAAAGCCGTTGATGATCAGCATGAGACCGGCAAAAAGCAGCCTCAGCGCCACCAGCCAGGGGGCCTCAACGCCCCGGTGCTCGAAGAGAAACTGGCCGCAGCAGCCGGAGAGTCCCCAGCACGCTCCGCCCACGATGGTCATCACCGAGCCCATAAACTCCCTGGAGCGCTTCTGATCCGAAGTTTTGCCCACGGCAGGGATTTGTCGTGTTTTCATAATTCGTTTCCTACCTTTTCCATGTCTCTATTTATACTGTGAAAACTTATTTCTGTCAACATTTTCCCGGGAACTCTTGCCGAATCCGGGGATCTATACTATAATAAACCGTTGGAATGGACCGCAGGCTGCGCCCGCGGCCCATTCCATACAATCAAATTCGTACGATATAAGAGACAGGAATGGAGGTACAAGACAGATGGGATTCACATTTGTCAATGAGCTGCCCACGCCGGATATGATCCGCGAGCAGTTTCCCCTGGCGCCGAACCTGGCGGAAGCCAAGCTTCAGAGGGATGAGGAAATCAAAAACGTATTGACAGGGGAAAGCGATAAGTTTATCGTGCTCATCGGCCCCTGTTCCGCAGACAACGAGGACTCCGTGGTGGACTACGCGACCAGACTGGTCAGGGTTCAGGAAAAGACAAAGGACCGTCTGATCATTATCCCCAGAGTTTACACCAATAAACCCCGGACCACCGGCGAGGGCTACATGGGTATGATCCATCAGCCGGACCCGGAGAAGAAACCGGACATGTTCGAGGGCATCCTGGCCATCCGCCACATGCACATGCGGGTGATGCGGGAGACGGGCTTCTCCACCGCGGATGAGATGCTCTACCCGGAAAACATGCGCTACCTCTCGGACCTGATGTCCTACGTGGCCGTGGGCGCCCGCTCCGTGGAAAACCAGTTCCACCGCCTGGTGGCCAGCGGCTGCGACGTGCCGGTTGGCATGAAGAACCCCACCAGCGGCGACCTGACCGTGATGCTCAACTCCGTTGTGGCGGCCCAGCTGCCCCACGACTTCATTTTCCGCGGCTGGGAGGTGCAGTGCCCGGGCAATCCCCTGACCCACACCATCCTGCGCGGCGCGGTGAACAAACACGGCCAGAGCATCCCCAACTACCACTATGAGGACCTGCGGCTTCTGTACGACCTGTACGGCAAGCGCAACTTAAAGAATCCGGCCTGCATCGTGGACACCAACCACAGCAACTCCAACAAGCATTACCAGGAGCAGATCCGCATCGCCAAGGAAGTGCTGCACAGCCGCCGCCACTCCGCGGATATCAAGCAGATGGTGAAGGGCCTGATGATCGAGAGCTACATCGAGCCCGGCAGCCAGAAGATCGGCGAGCACTGCTACGGCAAGTCCATCACCGACCCCTGCCTGGGCTGGGAGGACAGCGAGCGTCTGCTGTACGAGATCGCGGATACCCTGGATTAAGTTTCTCCCGGGACTATGGAACCCCACGGCAGCGCAACACCGGCATATAAAGATTAGAGAAGGCGTCCTGAGCGGATGATGTTCGCTCAGGACGCCTTTTTAATTCTTTGGAGCCAATGGTTTTAGAAGCGGTTTCAGCTGTCCGCCCGCTCGATGTAGATCCGGTATTTTCCAACTCCCCAGGTCATTCCTCGCCCCTGGCTCTTCCGATGGTTTCCCGTCTCCCAGATCAGGTCCTGATAGCGGTAAATGCTGAGCAGGATTCCGAAGAGCGCATACACCGCTACGGTGTGGAGCCTTCCATAGTTGAGAAAGGGCAGGCCGGCGGCGGGCATCAGCCCCAGGCCCAGGTTGTACAGCAGATAGCGGGCGCTCTCCAGGGCCAGAATCGCCGCGCAGCCGAAGCCGATCATCTGTCCCAGCTGGTTTTTCTGCCGCTTCACCATGATGAACAGGCTGACCAGGAACAGGGCCAGGATTGCCAGCAGCACGCCGGCCGCCAGCCATCCCCACACCGAGGCGGTCTGAAGCAGCGCGTAGTCGTACTGCACGCCCGGCAGGCAGTGAATCGGCGTGCGCTCAGGCATTTGCCCTCCCACCAGCTTCAGCCGCCCCGCAATCTCCCGCGCCACGTCCGTCTGGTACCCGTAGGCGCGGTCGGCAAACCGGGGATTTAATATCACCTCCAGCCGGCGGAGCTGGTAGTCGCTGAGGTTCAGCGCCACTCCCGCGCCCAGGCAGGCCGCCAGCGCGCAGGTGGCCGCCGCCGGAAGGGCTCTGCGGCGGATTCCATACCAGTTGCGGTACAGGGACAGAACCAGCAGCAGGGCGCAGACAAAGAGCACGTCGATGGTGACGCTGATTCCCCCTCTGATTCTGCACAGAGCCAGCCAGGCCGCGGCTCCCAGCCAAAAAAGAGCGCAGACATATCCCCTGATTCCGCTTCCCCTGTAACGGTAAAGGATGCCTCCGTAGAGGGGGATAAACATGTACATAATCACCTTCAGATAAGCGTGCGCTCCCGCCACCACCGGGGCAAAACCGGGCATACAGACAACGGCTGTCACGGCGATAAACAGCGCACCTGCGGGCTTTGCATACCGGCTGAGCAGGCTGTAATCACAGAAATAGAGGCCCGCCATCACCGCCAGTCCCGTCAGGGTGTAGGCGCATTGGCGGTAAAATGCCTGGATGCCGACGCTGTTCCCGGTAAGCGTATCCCCGCCGAAACGGTAGATACAGATATACTGGGCCAAAAGACCGGCTGCGCTCAGCGCAGCAATAATTCCCAGATATTTCCATCCATTTCTGGGCCGGTGAATCCGGTCCATGTCGATGCCCACCTCCACCGGGTCACCCATCTGGCGGACAGCCTGCTCCAGAGCCTCCTGCTCCTCCATGCCGGAGTCCGCATAGGCCTGATCCTGATCCCGGATGTGGGCCTCCAGCTCCTCTCTCACCGCCTGCCTGGCCCTGCCGCTGCGAATCTGGCCGGACAGGGCGTCCAGGTACTCATGCATTTCCATAAAGCGCACCTCCCATCACCTGGTCCACGGCCCGGGAGTAGGTCTTCCACTCCTCTTTTTTCTCCGCCAGAACGCTCCGCCCCTTTTGGGTGATGGAATAATACCTGCGCACCTTTCCCTGGCTCTCCGTCTCGTAGCACTGCAGCAAGCCCTTGGACTCCAGACCGTGCAGCAGCGGGTACATGGTGCCCGCCTTCAGATTGAACACGTTCTCCGACCGCTTCCTCAGGGTTTCAATGATCTCGTAGCCGTACATATCCCGCTCCGACATAAGCTGCAAAAGGAGCATGGATGTGTTGCCGGACAGGGACTTTTTCTCTTCCGCCATCTGATACCGCCTCCGTTCCTGTTCGTACCGCGTTCGGTACGTTTTTTATATAGATAACCGATATATCATTCATTATATATTGGTTATCTATATATGTCAAGACTTACGGTTCCGGTATTGGGTCGGCGTCATGCCTTTATGGAGGCGGAAACAGCGGCTGAAATAGTTCAGGTTGGCAAAACCCACGTAAGCCGCTATGTTCTGGACCGGCAGCCCGGTGAATTTTAAAAGCTCCGCCGCTTTCTCCACCCTGGCCCCGGCGATATAGTTGGAGACGGACTCGCCCATCTCTCGGTTGAACGTGCGGGAGAGATAGGAGGGGCTGACCCGGATCCCCTCCGCGATCTGCCTCAGGGCCAAAGGCTCCGCCAGGTGAAGGCGAATGTAGGTGACGGCCCGGCGCACCAGCGGGGAATACTGGTCCAGGCGCTCGGTGCGCACAAACCGGCAGTAAGCGCCGATCATGTGGAACTTGATGTCCTCCACCTCCTCCATCCGGTAGGCGTTCTCGATCAGCAGGGCGAAGTTGGAGGAAATGATATCCAGGTACACCGGGTGAATCCCCGCCAGCTCCGCGCTCTTGCGCAGCATGGTGTTCAGGGAAAATCCCAGGTTCTTGGAGGTGCGGATGGGGTCCTCGGTCCGCACGATGGAGCGGCTGGCCCGGGAGAACTGCCGGAAATAGTCCAGCGCCCGGTCCGTGTTCCCCTGCCGCACCTCCTGGAGCATCAGCTTTTCGTAGCGGTAACGCTCCTCCAAAAGCTCCATCACCGCCTCCTCCCCGCCGCCCTGGTACAGCGGCGGCTGCTCCGCCTTCTCCCTGGGCTCGTAGTGGCGGTAGAGAATGTCCCCGTCCTCCCCGGTCACCGCCTTCACCGCCGTGCGCATAGCCCCGATCATCACCGAGGTGCTCACAATGGGCAGACCCAGGCAGAATTGCCGGAAGGGCACCATCAGGGACAGGCTCTGGCCGTTCTCCTGAAGGACCCGCTCGCAGAAGGGTTCATCCGGCTTTACCGCAAGGTATGGACCGGCTACCAGGGCGTAGAGGGAGGCGGAGGGCGCAGGTTCTCCCTCACCCTCCCCATAAAGAAACATCTGAAAGTTCAGCCCTGCGAAATCCGTCATGTGGTAAATCACCGACGGCTCCAGAGACTCCATCATTTCCCGGCTGAGGAAAAACGGGAAGCTGTTCGTCATAAAGTCCGGCAAAAAACGCTTTATCCCCGCCTCCAGCTCGCCGGCTCCGGCCCGGCAGCACAGCACCGGCACCTGGAGAAGCGCCTCGATAAATTGTCCAGCCAGTCCGGCCCGCTCATGTGCTTCCAGCATTTCCCATTTCCCCTTTCACAACAGAATAGACAAAAACCCTTTTCATTTTCTGTCAAAACCGCCGAATTCAAATGACAATATATTGCTAATTTATATTATATATTTCTAACAGTTAAAAAACAAGTGTGTTAAAATGTTGTTACAAACAAAAAGCCGGCGAACCAAGAAAAAAATGATAGGAGAATCTACAATGGGAAACAGTAAAGGTGCAGATACCCAATATAACAACGCCAAACTGTGGCAGATCGGCTTCTTCTCGCTGAACAACTGTGCCACAAACATCGCCATGTTCCTGATGATGCAGTATTCATATTTCACCCAGAACGTGCTGGGGCCGGCGGCGGCCATCATCGGTCTGATCGCGACGGGCACCCGCATTTTCGACGCAATCACCGATCCCCTGGTGGGCGTGCTGGTGGACCGCACCAACGGCCGCTTCGGCAAATTCCGCCCCTACATGCTGATCGGCAACGTGATCATCTGGGCCAGCCTGATCGTGATCTTCAACACCCCGGTCAACTGGTCCGTCCACCAGAAATACCTGTTTACCACCCTGTTTTACGTGATCTATGTCATCGGCTACACCTGCCAGACCGTGGTGACCAAGGCCGGTCAGGCCGTGCTGACCAACAACCCCAAACAGCGCCCCATCTTCTCCGGCTTCGACAGCGTCCTGACCCAGATGGCCAGCGCCCTGGTGCCCATGCTGATCACCACCATCCTGGCTGAGAAATATTCCGTGGGCGAGTTCGTGGGCGAGAGCGGCAAGGGACTTGGCATGATCAACCCCGCCATGTGGAAGGAGGCCGTGCTGATTCTGGCCGTGATTTCCTTCATTTTCACCATCCTGGCCATCATCGGAATCAGCGAGAAGGACCGCCCGGAATTTTTCGGCCAGTCCGGCGCGCAGCCCAAGCTCAAATTCAAGGATTATAAGGACATCGTGGTTCACAACCGTCCCATCCAGATGCTGATCATCTCCGCCGCCACCGACAAACTGGGCCAGCTGCTGATGAGCGGCACCATGACCTACCTCTTTGCCAACATGCTGCTGGATTCCAAGCTGCAGGGCGTATTTTCCAGCCTGTTGATCGCTCCCCTGGTGGCTATCTCCATCGGCGGCGTGTTTGTTTCCCGGAAGTTCGGCTTAAAGCGCACCTTCCTGGTGGGCACCTGGGGTTCCATGATCATGCTGGCCGTCATGTTCGTCATCCGCCCCAACCCGGAGGTCCCCGCCGTGTTCCTGGCCCTGTTCCTGGTACAGAAATGCCTGGCCAGCATGGGTAACTCCGGAATCATCCCCATGATCGCGGACTGCACGGACTACGAGACCTACCGCAGCGGCCGGTTCGTTCCCGGCATGATGGGAACCATGTTCTCCTTCATTGACAAGATCATTTCCTCCTTCTCCGCTATGATCCAGGGCTTCGCACTGACCCTGGCGGGCGTGGGTAACGTGGTGATTAAACCCAACGAGCCGGTGAACGCCACCTTCAACATGGCGATCATGATCTGCTTCTGCATCGTGCCGATCCTGGGCCACATCGCCACCATCATCGCCATGCGCTGGTACGACCTGGACAAGGACAAAATGGCGGAAATCCAGACGGAGCTGGACAGACGCAGAAACAGCGGAGCCGCAGCTTAAACGCGGGCTGTATTTCCCAGCCCCGGCGCACCCTGTCTGAAACAATACTCCGCTAACAGCCTCACAATCAATCATTAAGAAATGGAGCAAGCTATGAATAAAGCCACTGAACGAATCCGCTACTATCAGAACGAGAACGGCCCTGTGATCGGCGTCACCGTGAAGCCGGTGATTGAACGGGACGGCCGCATTTTCAAGGACCATACCGGCGACGGGCTGCTGACCGCCTGGAAGGACTGGCGCAACACCCCCGCCGACCGTGCCGCCTCCCTGGCCGCAGAGCTGAGCCCGGAGGAAAAGATCGGCCTTCTCTTCGTAAACACCCGGAAAATGGGCCTCTTACAGGAGGACAAAACCAAGGTGGACGAGACCGGACTGCTGGACGAGGAGATCGTGGAACAGGACGAGTCCATTTTCAACGTGGAAAAAACCTACGGCACCACCTATACCATCCAGGAAATGGGAATCCGTCATCTGATCTTCCGCCAGAATCCCCAGGCCGCGGACATGGCCGACTGGATTAACCAGTTAAACCAAGTAGCTGAGGAGACCGCCCACGGCATCCCCATGGTGATCACCTCCAACTCCCGCAATGAGAACGGCGAGGTGGTGTTCGGCATGAACGACGCGGCGGGTGTATTTCCGGCATGGCCGGGCACCATGGGAATCGCCGCGGCCGTGAAGGGAAATGGACCCGGCCTGGTGGACACCTTCGCGGAGTGCATCCGCCGGGAGTGGGACGCGGTGGGCCTGAAGAAGGGCTACATGTACATGGCGGACGCCATGACGGACCCCCGCTGGCAGCGCACCTACGGCACCTTTGGCGAGGACCCGGCCCTGATCACGGAAATGATTTCCCGCCTGGTGCCCGGAATCCAGGGCAGCGAATCCGGTGTCACCCCGGAGGGCGTGGCCGTCACCATCAAGCATTTCCCGGGCGGCGGGGCAAGGGAAAATGGTTTTGATCCCCATTACGAGCAGGGACAGTGGAACGTGTACCAGACCGAGGGCAGCCTGGGCGACTACCACCTGCCCGCCTTCAAGGCCGCGGTGGAGAAAAAGGCTTCCTCCATCATGCCCTACTACGCAAAACCGGCGGCAAAGAAAAGCCTCCCCCAGTACGACTTAAGCGGCAGGCCGGTTCCCATGACGCCGGTGGGGTTTGCATTTAACCGGTTCTTCATCCAGGACCTGCTCCGGGAGCAGATGGGCTTTACGGGCTACGTCAACAGCGATTCCGGGATCACCAACAAGATGGCCTGGGGCGTGGAGGAGCTGGATGGCCCCTCCCGGGTGGCGCTGGCCGTGAACACCGGGGTAGACCTCATCAGCGGCTCCCTGGACGTGGAAGCGGCCATGGAGGCATATGAGCGCTGGAAACACGGCTATTACACGGAGCAGGGGCATCCGGTTCCCGAGGGCTACCGCCCGGAACAACTGACCCTGTCCGAGGAGGCCCTGACCCGGGCCGCCGCCAGGACGCTGGAGGAGGAATTTGCCCTGGGCCTCTTTGAGAACCCTTACCGCGACCCGGCAAAGGCCGCGAAGGTCATCGCCGACCGCGATCACTGGGACGCGGCTTACGACGTGCACCGCAAATCCGTGGTGCTGCTAAAGGACAAGGGCGTGCTGCCCCTGGCCGGGCAGCGGCTGGATGGAAAACGAATCTATGTGGAGTGTTTCCGCAAGGACGGAAAGGCCGCGGCGGACGAGACGGAAAAGCTGCGTGAATCCCTGGCCAAGGACCGGGGCCTGGCTCTGGCGGAAAACGCCGGGGAGGCGGACCTGGCCCTGCTCTTCATCTCCCCCAGCTCCGGCGAATACTTCCACGCCACCAGCGGTTACCTGGAGCTGGATATCTGCGAGGATAAGGAAGTGACGGATGTGGACGGCCTGGGGCGCCCCGCGGACACCTTCCACCGGGAGACCACCCTGGCCGGGGCGCCCCGTATCCGGGAGATCGCCGGTGTGGTGCACCAAAATGGCGGCAAGGTGATTTCCTGCGTGAACTTTACCCTGGCCTGGATGGTGGGAAATGTGGAGCCGTACTCAGACGCCCTGCTGGCGGGCTTTGACACCTGTACGGACGCCCTGCTGGACGTTATCCTGGGAATTTGCCGCCCCAGCGGACGGCTGCCCATCACCCTTCCGAAAAACGACGCGGTGCTGGCGGTGGATAAGGACGGCGTGTGCGTTTCCCACAACGACGTACCCGGATTTGTGAAAGACCGCTATATGCCGGATTCCATGAAGGACGAGAACGGTAAGGCGTATGCTTACCGGGATGAGATGGGGAATTATTATGAGATGGATTTCGGGTTGAGCTGTTAAAGAGGCGGAACCCGGCGGACCGCCTGGCGCGCGGTGCAAATGAACGGACCGGCAAACAGCAAGCCCGCGTAAAAGGACGATTGATCCCCTTTTACGCGGGCTTGTTTTTATTGAATGCAATGGGCTGCTGGCGCAGCCTGCGGGCGATTGCGAAATGGAACTTTCGTTTAAGCCGCCAACGCCGTTATCCCAAAATATGCCAGCACAATCACGCCCAGAATAATCCGGTAATAACCGAAGAACTTGAAATCGTTCTTGCGCACGTAGTTCATCAGGAATTTGATGGAGTACACGGAAACCAGGAAGGCGATGAGCATGCCGAACACGGTGTAAAAAATCTGCGGGCCGGTGAAGGAATTGCCGTCCAGGAAGTATTTCACCAGCTTTAAGAAACTGGCCCCGAACATCACGGGGATTCCTAAGAAGAAGGAAAACTCCGCAGCAGCGCCCCTGGAACAGCCCAGGATCATGGCTCCCAGGATCGTAGCCCCGGAGCGGGAGGTGCCCGGAACCAGGCTCAGCACCTGGAACATGCCGATATAAAAGGCGGTCTGAATCGGAATCTGACCCACCTTTTGCAGATCGGGATTGGCAAATCTGCGGCTGTTCTCCACCAGAATAAACAGCACGCCGTAGATAATCAGCATGGCCGCCACCACGTAGGCGTTAAACAGGTGGGCCTCCATCCAGTCGTCCAGGAGCAGCCCCAGCACCGCCGCCGGCACGCAGGCTACCACGATCTTGATCCACAGCGCCCAGGTGGCGTCCCGCTGCCGGGACGTTTTCTGCCGGCTGAAGGGATTTAAACGGTTGAAATACATGATCACCACCGCCAGAATCGCTCCCAGCTGGATCACCACCCGGAATACCTCCTTAAATGCCTCCGGCTGGTTCAGGTGAATGATCTCATCCACCAAAATCATATGCCCGGTGCTGCTGATGGGCAGCCACTCGGTGAAGCCCTCCACGATTCCCAACACGATTATTTTTAATGTCTCAACTAAACTCATCGCATGTTCTCCTTACCGCCCAAATATTACATTTATGTCACACATTCTACCTTGCCGGCAGCCACGGGCTGTCGATAAGAGATACGTTTCCTTAATTGTACCTTGTCGGCAGCCACAGGCTGTCGATAAGAGATACGTTTCCCTAATTATATGTGATATTTTTCCATCCTATACCTGGCGCTTCTTTCAGATATTTTCGATCTGCCAGTCGATGGGCTCAAGTCCGTGTCCGGTCAAAAACTGGTTGGTCTTGCTGAACGGACGGCTGCCGAAAAAGCCTCTGAACGCGGACAGCGGGCTGGGATGAGCCGCTTCCAGGATCAGGTGCTTAGGATTGTTCAGCATCATCTTCTTGCTCTGAGCGGGGCGCCCCCAGAGTATAAACACCATGGGGCGGTCCTGCTGGTTGAGGATGCGGATGGCCGCGTTGGTGAACTCCTCCCAGCCGATGTCCTGATGGGAATTGGCGCGGTGGGCCCGCACGGTGAGCACTGTGTTCAGCAGCATCACGCCCTGGTCCGCCCATTTTTTCAGATAACCGTTATTGGGAATGTAGCAGCCCAGATCGTCATGAAGCTCCTGGTAAATGTTGACCAGGGACGGAGGCACCTCCACCCCGGGCTTCACGGAGAAGCTCAGGCCGTGGGCCTGGCCGTCGTTGTGGTAGGGGTCCTGCCCCAGAATCACCACCTTTACCTTAGACAGGGGCGTGAAGGCAAAGGCGTTGAAAATATCGTCCGGAGCCGGAAATACCTTCCGCGTCTCGTACTCGTGTTTCACCGTGGTGTACAGTTTCCTGTAATAAGGCTTTTTGAATTCGCCGCTCAGCGGTTCCAGCCAGTCGTTATCGATTGCCGCCATATGATTTTGTCTCTCCTTTGTCGTTGGTTAAAGCCGGACACTGATTCCCCGGTCCGCCAGGTACTGCTTCAGATCGCGTATCTCCAGCTCCTTGTAGTGGAACAGGGAGGCCGCCAGGGCCGCGTCCGCCTTTCCCACTGTCAGGGCGTCGTAAAAATGCGCCTTGGTCCCGGCGCCGCCGGAGGCAATTACCGGCACGGACACCGCGTCCGCCACCGCGGCGGTCAGCTCGTTGTCGTAACCCGCCTTGGTGCCGTCGCAGTCCATGCTGGTCAGAAGAATCTCTCCCGCGCCCAGCCGGTCCACGGTTCTGGCCCACTCCAGGGCGTCGATTCCCATGTCCACCCGGCCGCCGTTTTTATAAATGTTCCAGCCGCTGCCGTCCGGCCGCCGCTTGGCGTCGATGGCCACCACCACGCACTGCCTGCCGAATTTGTCCGCGGCCTCCGAGATCAGGCGTGGATTGGCGATTGCTGCGGAATTGACGGAAATCTTGTCCGCCCCCTCCCGCAGCAGCATGCGAAAATCCTCCACCGTGCGGATACCTCCGCCCACGGTAAAGGGGATGAACACCGTCTCTGCCACCCGGCGCACCATGTCCACCACGGTCCTGCGGTTGTCCGAGGAGGCCGTGATATCCAGAAATACCAGCTCGTCGGCTCCCGCCTTGTCGTAGGCCGCCGCGATCTCCACCGGATCGCCCGCGTCCCGCAGGTTCACAAAATTCACACCTTTTACAACGCGCCCGTCGTTCACATCCAGGCACGGAATAATTCTCTTGGTAAACATCGGTCCACTCCTTCTTGTCGGCTAAAGGTTAATGAAGTTCTTTAAAATCGCCAGGCCCACCTCTCCGCTCTTTTCCGGATGGAACTGGCAGGCGAACACATTCCCCCGCTCCACGGAGGCATGGATGTCCGTGCTGTACCAGGTGGAGGCGGCCACGATGGACGGGTCCGCGGCTTTTAAATAATAGGAATGGACAAAATAGACGTAAGCCCCATTTTCGATGCCGGAAAAGAGTCTGGCATCCGGGCGGATTTCCAGGGAATTCCAGCCCATATGAGGCACCTTCAGGCCGGGGCCATCCGGTATCTTGAGAATCCGGCCGGGCAGAAGCCCCAGGCCTTCCACACCGGGAGTCTCGTCGCTGCTCTCAAACAGGAGCTGAAGCCCCAGGCAGATTCCCAGAAAGGGCGTTCCCTGCTCCGCCACCCGGCGGATCACCTTCACCAGATCATATTGGCGGAGCTTTTCCATGGCATCCCCGAAGGAACCCACGCCCGGCAGGATCACTTTGTCCGCTGCCAGAATCTCCTCCGGGCTGCGGGTGATCACCGGCGTTTCTCCCAGCGCCGCCAGCGCCTTTTCCACGCTGCGCAGGTTGCCTGCATCGTAATCGATAATCGCTATCATGGGCATTTACCTCTCTGTCCGGTTTTTTCGTATTTTAACACATTAAC
The DNA here is from genome assembly GCF_046603895.1 of Enterocloster lavalensis. NCBI lineage: Bacteria > Bacillati > Bacillota > Clostridia > Lachnospirales > Lachnospiraceae > Enterocloster > Enterocloster lavalensis. Next base: position 4,858,782 of record NZ_CP176637.1, on the reverse strand, counting down.
GCAGCGCTGTCCACGAAAACCGGTAAAGTCCGTGGGCAGCAGGGGAAAGCAGGGGCGGATTCACCGGACCGCCGCTTCCTCCGCCAGACCGGAAACCCAATCCACGGAATCCATAGCCACGCGGCCCGCCCGCTCTCCCACCTCGCCGGGGAGCTGGCTCAGGGTTTTGTGGACCCGCAGCAGGTAGGATTTCTGATTCACGTAGACGATTTTCTCAAATGGCCAGCGGATCACGGTGGGGTTGTCAAAACCCACGCCCAGCTCCAGCATCAGCAGGCTGCGGTTCAGTGTTCCCGCCTGCCAGGTTTTGTAGGCCGCCCAGCGGGGCAGGTAGCCCTCCTCGATGTAGGTTTCCGCCTGGATGGTGTTACCGGTCAACGGCGCGCCGCAGTGGGGGCAGATATCCTCCGGGACCTCCCCCTCCTCCCAAATGTCCTTGGTGCACGCGCCGGAGCACTGCCGCCAATGGATGTTGCCACAGGGGGCCACGATCCGCTTCCTGTCAAAGGGCGTGTCGTATACGGCTCCGTCGGTGACCGTGGTGACCAGATAGTAATCCTTGTCCTTCACCAGTTCATACAATGCCTCGTAGGCCGCGCGCAGGCGTTTCTGGGCCGGGTCGTCCGAAAGGCGGCGTTCCCGCACCGGCCGGCCGTCGTCCGCCAGCTTCCATTCCCCGCCCAGGCCGATCACCACCTTCTCCGCCTCCCGCAGGCGGGTCAGCAATTCCGGATAGCGTTCATTTGTCTCTATGTTCATGTTCTCATCTCCTGTGAAACCTGGTATCAGCGCTCGTCCCGGCCGGAGCGGTCGCCGAAGCGTTCCCGGCGCAGGCGCTCGAATTCTTCTTCAGACACGCCGCTCTCTCTCAGCCTCTGGCGGCGGCGCTCCCGGCGGCGGGCCAGTTCCTCTTGCTCCCGTTTCTTCTCACGCCAGGCATAGAATCCCAGCCCCACCGCGGCTACAACCGCCAGAACCGCGGCAATGGTCAGCAAAATGGTGGGAAGGCTCATGTGGAAACCTTTCTCCGAATCCTGTGGCTGGACCGAGGCAGGAGTCTCGGAAGGGCTCTCCTGCTGGGCGGCATTGGACTGCGCTATCTGCTCCTGGCGTTCGATCTCCGCCAGCTCAGACCGGGAGAACAGCCAGGCGCTGCCCACCTTCCGTTCGTTGTACCGGTACTCAACCAGCGCAACCGCGCCCTTGGGGTGGTCCCCCGGCAGCTCCGTCACCAGATCGCGGTCCGCGTCCGAAAATGCGGCCCCCTTCGGCACCGTGATCACGGCGGCGCTGTCCAGATAGAGGTCGGACGGTTCGTAGGATTTGGATCCCACCTGCACCGGCCCTTCGCCGGTGGTGTATGCGGTCTCATGTTCCGCGATATTGATGTTTTCGAAATTAGCAAAGCCGAATTCCAGCAGGCTCTTGGAGTCCAGATAATACTGGGGCTGGGTGCCTTTCAGCACAACGGCGATCAACCGCCTCCCGTCCCGCTCCGTCAAGGTCACCAGGGTGTTTCCGGCGATGGAGGTGTAGCCGGTTTTTCCGGCCATGGTTCCCTCGCAGTAATACTGGCTGGAGGTGTCCTCGGCCATGATCAGCCGGTGTTCCATGTTAAAGCTGGCTCCATTTGGATTGTTGGCGGTGGCTCCAATGGAATGGCTCTTGGAAGAGTCGATCTTCAGCAGTGTTTCGTTGTTAAACGCCTCCCTGGCGATCAGCGCCATGTCGTAGGCGCTCACGTACTGATTGTCGTCGTTTAAGCCCGAGGGATTGGCAAAATGACTCTCCGTGCAGCCGATCTCTTTGATCCGGTCGTTCATCATCTCTACGAACGCCTCCCTGGAACCGGCAACGTGCTCCGCCAGGGCGTTGGCCGCCTGGTTGCTGGAGAGCAGAAGCAGCATGTACAGGCAGTCCTCCACGCTCAGCTCATCCCCTGTCTCCATGTGCAGCTTGTTGCCGCTGCCCGACTCCACGTCGTAAACCGCGGACTGGGAGAACGTGACCATGTCGTCCAGCTTGCTGTTCTCAATCACCACCAGGGCGGTGAGAAGTTTTGTGATGCTGGCCGGAGCAAAGGGCAGATGGATGTTCTGGCCGAATATAACAGCGCCGGAATCCTTGTCCATGACAATGCCCGCCTCCGCCATGATTCCCGTATCCGAAGGCCACTCAGGGCGCGCGAAGGCGCTGAAGCTGGCAGCCGCACTCATTGCCGCCGCCAGAATTAAACAGGTGATTCTCTTTATTTTTCGGTTCATTCTTTTTCCCCTAACACGCGATTGCTGCCGCAAATGGGCATACTACCAAAACAGTTTACCATTTTCGGCATTAATCGTCAATCAATCGCGTTACATTTCGGGAAGATTTAACAGGGAATCTTTGGGGAAGTGTGACCTGTGAAAGGGAAGCCGGGGACGGCGGGGGCAGGGGGTGGGGAAATTAAAAAAAGCCTCCGGTATTACGGGAGGCTGCGGGCGGGGAACGCAAGGGAGGCTGCGGGTTTAGGGGGTGCGGGTTCAGGACACGCGGCTTCCGGACATGCAGATTCCGGGCACGTGGCTTCTGGGCACCCGGCTTCCAGACACGCGGGTTCTGGCCACGCGGCTTCCGGGCACGCGACTTCCGGACACGCAGTTTCTGGCCACGCGGCTTCCAGACACGCGGCAACGGTTTGAATGTCCGCCTTAGAGATTTCCCCGCAGCTTGTCCACCACGAGGGGCATAAATTCCCGCACCATATAGTGGGGCAGCAGAACGCCGGAGTAGGGGGCGGCGATTCCGCAGACCGGGTGATTCCCCTGTTTCCTGGCGATGGCGACGGCCCGGAAGATATGGAAATTGTTGCTCAGCACGCCCACCCTGGCCGTCTGGCCGGACATCAGCTCATAGCTGAAACGGATGTTCTCGGCCGTGCTGCGGGAACGGTTCTCCTGCACAATGCGCTCCGGCGGTATGCCCAGACGCAGCAGCTCCCGCTCCATGCACTCCGCTTCCGTGATCTCCTCCCCCGTTCCCCGGCCCCCGGAGACAATGGCCACGGTCCGCGGGTTCGCCTTCAGATACCGGGCGGCAGCCTGGATGCGAAGGCGCAGGGCCTCCCCCGGCTCCGTGCCCTTCACCGCGGCTCCCAGGACCACCAGGTAGTCCAGGTCCGGCTCCCCTTTTGCGGAAAGCCCGGATATCACCGCCGCCTCCACCAGGAGAAAAACGCAGAGAAACAGGACGGCAAGCACACGGACAGCGGCCCGCGCCGCCGCCGGAGCCGCCGTCCAGACTCCATGGTACAAACCCAGCCCCGCCGCCACAAATCCCAGGCCGGTCAACAGCCAGATCCACAACACCGATATTTTAAAGTTTCCGTAAATTCCGCACACCCCGTAGTAGGCCAGGCACAACACGCCCGCTGCCAAAAATACCTTTTCCTTCATGCCACAGCTCCCGTCGTCTGATATTCTTTAATACTATATCAGATGCGGGGCTGGGCTTCAATCGTTTCTGTGGGTTTTGACGATTTCTGCCGTTTTTGCGTGGTTCGCCGCTCCGGGCGTCCCTGCCGCCGGACCTCCCGTCCTCCGGGCACCTCGGTTTCCGGCGTTTCACACGGCCCGGCCCCCACCGGGCCGTGCAGTTCGCCGTTCCGGCCATCTCAGTCTCCGGTCCCCTCAGCCTCCGTCCCCCCGCCGAACCGTGGTATCACCGCCGAACCGTGGTGTCACCGCCGAACCGTGGCGTCTCCGCCGAACCGTGGCGTCCCCGCCGGACCGTGGTGCCCCCGCCGGACCGTGGTGTCCCCGCCGGACCGTGGCATCTCCGCCCCGGCCGCCGCTACCCGCTCCACGTCTACCCCATCACCCTTCCAGTCTCTTCCTCACCGCCCCCGCCAATATTTCCGCTCCATACTCCATCGCCTTATGGTTGAAGCACATGTCCTGGTGGTGCAGTCCCGGCGCGGCGTCCGATCCAAGGCCCAGGAACGCTGTTTTGCAGTGCGGCAGCTTCTGGATGTAGAAGTGGAAGTCCTCTCCGCCGGGGCTGACGATGGGCGGCATGACATTTTCATTTCCCAGCACCTCCCCAATCACAAGGCGCAGGTCCTCCACCATCCCGCCGTCGAATTCAGCGGCCGGGACGCCCTCGCTGATATGGATTTCCGCCTCCGCCCCGTTGGCTCCGGCAGCCAGCGCGGCGCAGCTTCTTAGCTTCTCCTTTAACTCCACCATCACCTGGTTGGACTGGGCGCGCATGTCAAAGCTGATCTCCGCCTTGTCCGGTATGATGTTGACCGCCTTTCCTCCCCCGAAAAAACGCGTGACCTTGACAGAATGGCTGACTCTCGGGTCCACGCGGATTATGTTGACCGCGTTCACAATAGCCACCGCCGCCTCCACGGCGTTGATCCCCTGCTGGGGCCTGGCCCCGTGAGCGGACCGGCCTCTGACAATGATGTCCGCCCGGCTGCTGGCGCCGTGGTACACCGCCGGGGATGCCTGGCCGAAGCCCAGCTCCTCCTTCGGGCGGATATGCAGTCCCATCATCTCGTCCACGTCGTCCGCAAGCCCGCTGTCGATGATGCTTTTAGAACCTGCCAGCGTCTCCTCCGCGGGCTGGAAAATGATCTTGAGCCGGCCGCAGGGAATCCCCCGCTCCGCCAGCATCCTGGCCGCTGTCATAACCATGGCGCTGTGAGAATCGTGGCCACAGGTGTGCCTCGCTACATTTTCCCCGTCGATCACGTAGGGCAGGGCGTCCATGTCTGCCCGGAGCGCCACGGTTTTTCCAGGCCGCCCGCTGTCCAGAATCCCGATCACCCCTGTTTTCCCGCCCACATTGCGGATCACCTGAAAACCGCAGTCCTCCAGCTCCGCCGCAAGGAAGGCCGACGTCTCGTGCTCCTCCATCCCCAGCTCCGGGTGGCTGTGGAGGAATTCAAACAGTTTGTACACATAATCGATATATATTTGTTCCATACGCTTTCCCCTTTTTTACAATCGCGGGCGCTCCAGGGCCCCCGCGCTCCTCAGCCGAAAAGCCCTTCCATCCGGTCGTACCGGTACACCAGATATCCGCTCTCCCCGTCCACGATTTTCCGGCATTTGTGCCGCACGCCCCGCCTGTCCTCATAGGTCAGTGGGACCGCGTAGACCGGCTTGTAGATGAGCTCCATGAACTCATGCTCGATCACGGGGATCACCCGTTTCCTGCGCACCATGTGCTGCTCCAGCTTGCGGACAATGGCCTCCCGGGCCTCCCTCTCGTCAAACCTCGGAACGAGAACGGAGTCCCCGGAAATCTCCTGCTCACTGGCGGACGGAGCGCCCAGGGCGACCCCCGCCTCCCCGGTAATACCCTCCATCGCCATGATCTGCCGCCCTCCCATTTTCCCCCGAAGTCCTCCAGGAATGGCAAAGCAGATCTGCATGATATAATAGGGCACGTAGCGGACCAGGATCGCCTCCCGGTCCATAGATACCACTTTGTAGGAGGGGGACCAGAATGCAAGGCCCTTTTTCTCCAGCGACGCGGCGGCGATTGCCACCGCCCGGTCCGCGCTTATGTTGGACGCGGATGCCAATATGGTCATGTTCTCTCCCCCTTCCAATTCCATTTTCTTCCTATTCCAGATAGAAAATCTCCCTGGTTTCCTCGTCGATAGGCTTTGTGAATGCGCTCACCGCCAGAATCACGATCAGAGAAACGATGCTGCCAAAAATGCCGGGCCAGATGCCGAAGGGCCAGTTGGAAAAACTGTTGTACATGATATAGCCCGCCGCATACCAGGCCAGGGCCGCAGCAGCGCCCGCCGCCATTGCGCAGAATCCTGCCGTCTTGGTGGTCCCAGGGGACCACAGGGCGAAGAGAACCGGAACAGTAAATGCGCCCGCCCAGGTGTTGAAGGAGAAGGCCACCAGCCACTGGATGGCCGTAAAGGGCTTGAACGCCATGACCATAGCCACGGCCGCCACCACCACCGTGATAGCCCGCCCCACGCGCAGCTGCTGCTTCGCGGAGGCGTTGGGATTGATATATCCGATATACAGTCCCAACGCAGCCGCCGAGCACAGTAGCAGGGTGGAGTCCACGGAGGACATGATTGCCGCGATAACGGCGGAGATCAGGATGCCGCCCAGGATCGGGGTCATGTAGGTGCCGATCAGCGTGGGAACCAGGCGGTCCGTGGACTCCAGGCCCGGAAGCAGGGTGATGCCGCAGAGGCCGATCACTCCACAGGCGGAGAGCACGAAAATGTTAAAGAACACCGAGTAGCCCAGCGCGCCCCGGAGCGCCTTTAAATCCTTGGGGATCAGGAAACGCACCACCGAGGTGATGCTGCCGCCCACCATCAGGATGGACCAGGTGATGATACAGCAGATGACCCAGGTTTTGCTGGCTTTTCCCGTCAGCCTCAGAAGATCCGGGTCCGTGGCCGCGATGCCCTCGTGCATGGCGGTAAATCCGCCCGCCCTTGTGAGAAGAATAGCCGCCAGAATGCCGAAGCCCGCGATCATGATGATGCCCTGGATATAGTCGGTCAGCGCCACGGAGTTCATGCCGCCGGACATGGTGTAAATGGTCAACACCACCGCGATCATGGGAATCGCAACATTGTAGGGAATCCCGGTCAGGCTCTGCACCGAGCTGCCCGCGGCCGCGAACTGGGAAATAATGGTAGGTATCGCAAACACGATAATAAGCAGCTCATAGAGGATCTTGGACGCGTTCCCGAATCTGGCGCGGAAAATGTCGCCATAATCGATGGCGTCCACCCGCTCGCTGATTTTGCGCACCCGCTCGCCGGTGAGCAGAAAGGTGAACCAGGGAGCCGCTGCGGCGGCCATGGGAGTTCCCATGTAGCTGTAGCCCTGGGTGTAGACGGTGGCCGGCATACCGATGGTGGAGCCGGAGCTGAGCTGGGTGGACGAGTAGCTGAAGCCCGTGACCGCGGCGCTTACGTTCCGGTCGCTGGTATAGTAGCTCTTGGAGTTGGTCACCTTTTTGGAGCTGATAAAGCCGATGACCAGCATGCCCGCCAGATAGACCAGGAGTATCACGATATAGATTATTTCATCTCCCATCACTCATCCTCCTTCTTTTTCTCTTTAATGATGTAAATGGTTGTGGCCACCGCCACGAATATGTACGGGCACCACATCACCAGAAACGACTCCAGCGGCACGCCGAACACATAGATGTCAAATTGGAACTGGACGAAGATACCGCAAAACACCAGAAGCCCGGCCTGCATCGCGATGGTCGTCCAGGGAACCTTTACCCATTTTTTATCTTTCTTCTCCATACGCTTCCCTCCGTTTGTATGCAGACTACATCATCAGGCTGCCGCCGTTGATATCCAGGCAGTGCCCCGTCACATAGCTGGCTTCCTCCGAGGCCATGAACAGGATTCCCGCCGCGATCTCCTCGCTGGTGCCCCTGCGGCCTGCCGGAATCTTCTTCAGGGTGGCCTCCTTCTGCTCCGGCGTGTTGGTATTCCAGTTGTCCTCGATGTACTGTGTGGATTTGATCAGGCCGGGGGCAACGCCGTTGATCTGGATGTTAAAGGGCGCGCATTCCAGGGCCAGCTGGCGCATGAGCCCAAGCTGGGCCGCCTTGCTGGGCGCGTAGGGGATGCGGCCGAACTCGGAACGGCTGGTGGTTCTGCCCGCGCCGGAGGACACGATGACGATTTTTCCGGCCCGCTTCTCCTTCATCATAGGGATCACCTTCCGACAGAGGTAAAACGCGCCGTAGAGGTTGCGCTTCACAACGCCGTCGAATTCCTCGTCCGTGTACTCCTCGATATTCCCAGAGTGCACCGCGCCGTGGGTTCCGCCTGCGTTGTCCACCATCACGTCCACGGTCCCGAAATCGGCTGTCACCTCATCGATCATGGAATCCACGGACTCCCGGCTGCTGACGTCGCAGTAATAAGCCTTCGCTTTCCCGCCCGCGGCTGCAATCTCATTTACCGTTTTCTCCGCCAGCTCCATGTTCACGTCGGTCACGGCCACCACCGCGCCCTGATCGCTGAACATCTTTGCCGCGGCCGCGCCGATCCCGGCCGCGGCCCCTGTGATCACGACCACCTTACCGTCAAATCGAAACATACCTGCCACCATCCTTTCCTTTTCCTGTTGTGTTCACATTAGTTGTTTATTCCTGACCGGACAGCCCTCACAAAAGCTCCAGAATCTGTCCGCAGTATTCCATCACCCGGTTGTACCCCTTCTGAAGCTGGGTCAGATACAGATAATACCGGCTGGAGCCCTCCATGCTGGCGGCCAGCCGTTCCCCACACTCCAGATTCGGCAGAGGGTAGAGGGGTCCGCACAGGTCAAAATCGTACACATCGTTCTCGTGGTAGACCAGACGGACAATGTTCCGGCATAACTTCATCTGCCGCTCCACCAGCGCTTCCGCCTCTTCGCCCGGCTCCGCCGCGGCCCGGCACAGCGCGTCAAAGTCAGCCGCCTTTCCGGCAATCTCATCCAAACGCTTCTGCAGGGGTGCAAAATCAAAGGTTCCCACAAGCCTGTCCTGAAGCCGGTCCACGGTCTGCTTCATTTCCTCCACCGCCCTTCCGATCACAAAGGGCAGGGCCGGAGCGGTCAGAAGCCGCCAGAGGACGGCGGCGTAAAGCCTGCAATCACGCACCAGGAGCTCAGGGCTTATCTTGTCGATGGTATCGTGCTCCGTATGCCACCACCAGCCCAGCCCCCCGGCTCTGCTGCCCTCGCCGTAGCGGAAGGACAGGGAGTCCCCGACGGTTGAAATATCCTGCTCGGAGAACGTCCCGAAAATGGAGGTAATGCCCACGCCGAAGAAGGACTGGTCCGCGTTTCTCGCCATGCGTTTGCCGGAAAATGCCGCGCCGGTCTGCCCTTCGATCACGTCCTTCGCCAGGTCCCAGGCCTGGGCCATGACCGGCGGTTCCTCCACCACCACGGCGTTCTCTCCGCCCACGGAATCAATGTTGAGATGCGCTGCGCAGTGATCCCTCAAATCCTCAAAATGGTGGTCCGCATACCAGGCCGAGCCCGCGTACTTGCCCTGGGAGTGGCCGGACCAGAACGCGATCCGAAGCCCCCTGGCCAGCTTGTCCTTTCTCTGTGCCATCAGCCTGGCGCATTCGATCATGGTGGCGTTGGCGCTGCCGTTGTCCATTGCGCCGTAATCCCAGGAATCGATGTGCCCGGAGAAGAGAATGTACTTGTCGCTCTTCGGGCATTCCAGGTCCGCGATCAGAAGCGGGCACTTTCTCCATTCATTTACCACCGTGGACTCCACTCTCACCTTCACATGGCCCTCTTTTAAGAGGCGGCGGATTTCCGCTCCGTCGGGTTTTGTTACGGAGACCACCGGGACCGCGGGGAGGGTATCCAGACGGCTCTGTGTGGGGTTGCCCCAAATGTCGGAGGCCGGGCCGTTGTGAATGTTCTGGTCGTGGAGGAACAGTACCGCCACCGCGCCCTTTTTCTCGGCTTCCTTGATCTTCACCGCGTTTGCCAGTCCGTCCATCAGCACCACCTTCCCCCGGTAATCCGCCTCGGTGCAGTCGGCGGCCTCCGCCATGATCCCGCCGATGGGAGTGGACGGGGTGAAGCAGGCGCTGATCCCCTTAAAGGCCTTCTCCACCGGGCTTTCAATGGTCACGAAGGCCTTCACCGGATAGCTGATGTATCCCATATACTCAGGCATCTCCGTGTGATAGCCGAAGGAGTCCAGCAGCCCTTTCAGGTATTTCAGGCTATCCACCTCCTCCTGAAGGCTGGAAATGCGGACCCAGCGCGAGACGCCCCTGGTGTATTCCATCAAAGCGTCCCGGCTCACATCATGGAGTATCTGAGTTTCTTCCTCGTTCATTTGCCGCAGATACATACTGCACCTCCTCAATATTTGTAATATTTTTTGCAAAAAAGTCCCAATGGAGAAAAATTTTTACCTTTCTTTCCGTTGAGACTCATTTTTTAACACAAAATTGATTTTATATTGAATTTTTTCGTTTTATTGATTATACTACAGGAGATATCATGAAGTAAAATTGTAATTCTTGGGATGGTTATAGATATTTTCTATATTTATATGGAGGGGGAGTAAAATGGCAGTCAATTTCGAATACTACAAGGTCTTTTATTATGTCGCAAAGTATCAGAGCCTTTCTCTGGCTGCGCAGATGCTCCATCTCACCCAGCCCACGGTCAGCCATTATATCCAGGCGCTGGAGTCGGAGCTGGGCGTCAAGCTGTTCGTACGCTCCAAGAAGGGCGTAACCCTCACGCCGGAAGCCACCGTTATGCTGCACAACGTGGCGCAGGCGGTGGAGCACATTTCCAAAGCCGAGGACAACCTGGAGAATTTCAAGTCCATGGACACGGGCAGCATCCACATCACTGCCAGCGAGGTGGGGTTTCTCACCGGCATCGTCCCCGTGATCAAGGCATTTCACCGCGACTATCCCGGCATCTCCTTTAAAATCTCCACGGACTACACCCCCACCGCCATCGAGCGGCTGAAAGCGGGTCTGGCGGATTTTATCGTGGTCACCGATCCGGTGGACAAGCTGGATCACTCCATTGCGCTCTACCGGCTCTTTCCCATACAGGATATCGTGGTTTGCGGGCCGGAATTCGCGTATCTGACCAAACGTGCCCGGACCCTGGAGGAACTGGCGGATTTTCTCTGCATCCACAACGAGATTCCCTCGGTCAATCCCCAGTACGCCAAAAAGCTGGAGCCCTATTTCATCAACAACAGCCTGTCCGTCACCGGAAGTCTGGCCATCGAATACTACACATTCCAGAAGGCCCTGCTCCTTCAGAATCTGGGCCTGGGCGTGCTGCCGGACGTGATGGTCAAAAAAGAGCTGGCGGAGGGTTCCCTTCTGAGGGTTCCTCTCGCCAGCCCGATTCCGCTGCGCTATGTAAATCTCTTGTTCCGTTCGGATCTGAATCTGCCTGCCGCCAGCAGAATCTTTGTTACCTATTTAAAAGAGCATTTTGGGTCATTGCAAGGATCTTAAAAGCTTGATATTCTCCTCCCGGATCCGTTTGTTCTCCTCCGGGGAAAGGTTGGGATCGTCCAGATCGTAGCGCCTGCAGGGCAGTTCCCCACATTTGCCACAGTGGGCCAGCTTTTTCTGGATGACGCAGCACTCGTACTTCTCGCAGACGGTCCGGCCAACGTACTCCGCCCAGAAAACCTTTCCCTCAACCGCCTGGCAGCCGGGGCACTGGCCGGGGTAGTATTCGCATTCGGAGCAGATGACTCCGCAGCAGCTCATGTTTTTTTCCATAAATCTTCTCCTTTGTGGCCTGGCTCTTTCTACACCTTTTTCTTTTTTGGAACTTTGGGCTTTTTCGGCTTGGGAGCGGGCAGCTCGCCGCAGGTCTCGCGGACCAGCTTCGCCAGAAACTCCCGGTCCTCCACCTCCTCCACGATCAGAAGGTTTGATCCCTCGTGGGGGGAGGCGATCTCAGCGTCCGGCAGCAGCCGTTTACCCGCCTCCGTGACCTTTAGATAAAGCTGGTTTCCCTCAACCGTGCCGAAAAACTTCCCGTCGCAGTACAGGCCGTATTCGCCGAACAGCTTGCGGTAGGTGATCGCCCCCGCGCCACTCAGCTGGCCCGCCACAAATTCCACGTATTCCCGGGTGGATGCCATTTGGTACGCCTCCTTTTATTTTGTGTTATGCGATTGCCGCGGGGCGGTTTGCGCTCCGCCTATACCGCGGGGTGGTTTGCGCTCCGCCATTGCCGCGGGGCGTTTTTTTCCCGCCCCTACCGCAACGCGATATACATATGAATCTCCGCCTGCTCCATGTCGCTGTTCTGGTATTCCTCATAGTCCCCGGTATAGGCGCGGTCCAGATCCATGGTCCAGAGAGCCTGCCAGAAGTCTGAAACCGCCTGGTGCATATCACCTTTGACAATAAATTTGGCGTAGCGGCCCGCCGGGATGCGCTTTACCGTCAGGCCCTCCGGGAGCTGCTCATCGGTGGTCACCTCGAAACCTACGGTAATATCGTAATCCCCGCTTGCGTCGGAGGCATAATCGCTGTAAAGCCCCACGGACTTGTCGTTTGCTTTGTTGGGCATGGAGAGATGAAGTCCCTCGCCGTAAAGCCTTGTCCACAGACCCCCGATCACCTGGGGCATGTCCGGCGCGCTGTTGTTGGTGCGCGCGCACAGACCTGCGATTATTTTCTCATTCATATCTAAAATCTCATATTCCATCTCTGTCACCTTGGTCCCTTTCGTTTTTGGATGATATCATTCTACCACCCTAAACAGGACATCTATACGTCACCATTATATTTTTTTAAAATATCCCTTACCAGCTCCCGGAAACGCGGGCGCAGTTCCTCCGGTTCCAGCAGCTCCACCGTGGGGCCGAAGCTGAGGAGCCAGCCAAACAGCGATTCCACATCCGTAAATCCGCAGGTGAACAGCAGTCGCCCATTCCCGGTCTCCTCAAAACTCTCCGGGCCGTACTCCTCCATCAGCCGCCATTTCATCGACGGCTCAAACAGGGCCGTGGCCTGGATAGCCGCGGGAAATACCTTTTCAGGGCTGGGGTCGTAGGGCGGGTAATCCCGGGGCGAAAACGTCTCCCCGGTCTCGCAGAGCCGGGTCATGCGGTGCAGCTTGAACAGGCGGTAATCCTGCCGGTCCAGGCAATATCCCCACACGTACCAGGAGGACCACTGGAAAATGAGCACGTAAGGCTCAATTTTCCGCCGTCCCTCTCCCCGGGGCGAAACGTAGTCGAACCCGATCAGACGGCGCTCCTCCGCAGCCGACAAAATCAGCTCGATCTTAGGCGCCAGGGCTTCCTTGTAGAAGGAGGATAAGTCGATGGCGATGTGGCTGTCCGCCGCCAGAATCAGGCCCTGTTTGACCGAGAGCTTGTCCATGAGCTGCTGGTATTTGTTGCTGCCGGACACGCTGTCCAGGCTTTTGAGGCCGGTGAGAATGGACTGCATTTCCCTTGAAGTGAGCAGCGTCCGGTCCACCCGGTAGCCGTCCATGATGGAAATGCCTCCCTCCCGCCCCTGGGCCGTCACGATGGGGATTCCCGCCTTGCAAAGCGCCTCCACATCCCGGATAATGGTCCGGCGGGAGACCTCGAATTTCTCCGCCAGATAGGGGGCGGTGACTTTTTCCTGCTGAAGCAGGATGGATAAGATGCCGATCAGCCGGTCAATTTTCATCCTCGTTCCGTTTTCCTTTCCCGCGCGCGGCCGTCCCCTTTACCGTTTCCGGGGCCATGCCCTTTCCCTTTTCCAAGGCCGCCTCCTTTCCCTTTTCCGAGGCCGTACCCTTTCCTTTTTCCCGCGCCGTTCTCTTTCCTTTTTCCGGCGCCGGACCGGGCGTCAGGCCCATGGAGCGCAGCTTGAGAAATACCAGCTCCTCAAGGTCCCACTCCACCGCCTGCTCCCGTATCTCCAGGTACAGCCAGCGGCTTCCCTGGAAAATCCTGGTGTCGCGGAACTTCCCCTGGATGTACGGGGTGAAATCCCCCAGCCGCGCTTCCATCTCCGCCATGGCGTCTCCTCCGATGAGGATCATGCAGATAAAGTATCCGTCCAGGGGATAAAGGGTGCACACGTTTTTGCCGTTTTTCTTGAACTTGATGTTCCAGCCCGGCTGCATGGTGCAGCCGCTGTACTCCAGCTTCGGGGCCCCGGGCAGTTCTCCGCCATAAAGCCCATGAAGTCCTCGGAGAGCAGTTTGCCTGCGAAGGCTCCGGCCTCCTCCAGGGTGGGCTTGCGGTCCTTTCCATATAATAAATTCCATTCCATTGTTGTTCCTCCTGCCATGTCTGGGTGTGGTTTTTCATTTCCATGTTTATCATGCCACAGTTAACACGACATCTATGTGTCACTATTATAAAGGAATGGCGGAAAATTGGGAAGAGAATTCTCAGAAAGCTGAAAATGCTTGCATTGTGTATTTTTCTGCTTTAAAATTAGATATTATTTCAAGAAAAGGAGAGCGCATTTGCGCGGTGAAAACATGAAGCAGTCAGCAGATTTACGGCGTTTACTGGAATCCATCGACCGGAAAAGCTATCCGGCTTATAAATCGGCCCAGGGGATATACGCGTTTGAGAGCTATACCCTGTCCATCGACCACGTACAGGGAGACCCCTTCGCCTCCCCCTCCAAGGTGAGCATCACAGTGCCCCACGCCAGGGCCGGTTACCCCGGGGCTTATTTCGACACACCCTGGAAGAAAACGGCGCTGGAGGATTATCTGGTCCGGCAGTTCGGGCGGGAGATCGCCCAGTTCAACTTCAAGGCCAAGGGATCGGGCAAGAGCGGCCTGATCGCCATCAGCAGCCCCGGGCCGGAAATTCTCTCCCGGACGGCCTGCGAGATCACAAAGACAGGCATCACCGCCCGTTTTGAGGTGGGCTTCCCGGCTTTCGGGCGGACCATCAACTCCGGGGAGCTGATCAAAATCCTCTTTGAATTCCTGCCCCGCTGCGTAAAGAGCGTATTTTTCCACGCCAGCCGGAATCCCAAGGAGGTAAAGGCGGTGGCGGAGCTGGCGGAGGACCAGCAGTTCATCCGGGAGGAGCTTAAGCGCCGGGGGCTGGTCGCCTTTGTGGCGGACGGTGCGGTGCTGCCCCGGGAGAGCGGCGTTTCCAGCCGTCCCATGAAGGGCGGGGTGGCATTTTCCTCGCCGGAGAGCCTGCGGGTGGAGATGGAGCTGCCCCACAGGGGACGGATCACCGGAATGGGGATCAAGGAGGGCATCACGCTGATCGTGGGCGGCGGTTACCACGGGAAATCCACGCTGCTCAAGGCTCTGGAGCTGGGCGTCTACAACCACGTGGCCGGGGACGGCAGGGAGTATGTGATCACGGACGATACGGCCCTCAAACTGCGGGCCGAGGACGGGCGCAGCATCAACAACGTGGACATTTCCCTGTTCATCAACGACCTGCCGAATAAAAAGGATACCCGCCGCTTTTCCACGCCGGATGCCAGCGGCAGCACCTCCCAGGCAGCCGGGGTTATCGAGGGCTGGGAGGCCGGAAGCCGGGTGTTTTTGATCGACGAGGACACCTCGGCCACCAACTTCATGCTGCGGGACGAGCTGATGCAGCATATCATCAGCCGGGACAAGGAGCCCATCACCCCCTTTATCGAGCGGGCCAGGGACCTGTTCGTAAAGGCCGGAATCTCCACAGTGCTGGTGGCGGGCAGCTCCGGGGCTTACTTCTATATCGCGGACACCATTATCCAGATGGACTGCTACGTGCCCCTGGATATCACGGAAAAGACAAAAAAAGCCTGCGCGGAATACGGGGAAGATCCCACCAAGGCGGCCCCCGGCTTCTCGCTTCCTGCGCCCGGGCGGAAGCTGGCCGTGAGCGCGGCCGGAAAAAACATGGCCAGCAGCGCCGGACGGCAGTCGGCGGAGAGCCGCGGCGGATATGAAGCTGCGGACGGGGATGAAGATGAAGGATTCGGCGGAAATGGACGTGGCGGTGACCGCGATGGCGACGGCGGCAATGGGCGCGGCAGCTATGGCGACGGCGGGCGCGGCGGCTATGGCAACGGCGGACGCGGCGGCTACGGCGACAGCGGGCGTGGCGGCTATGGCAACGGCGGACGCGGCGGCGACAGCAACCGCGGCGGCGACGGCGACAGCGGGCGCGGCGGCTATGGCAACGGCGGACGCGGCGGCTACGGCGACAGCGGGCGTGGCGGCTATGGTAACGGCGGACGCGGCGGCTATGGCGACAGCGGGCGCGGCGGCTACGGCAACAGCGGGCGTGGCGGCGACCGCGGCGGACGCGGGCGCGACGAGCGGATCAAGACCAAGACCTACGGCAAGGACTCCCTTCAGGTGGGCAAGGAGCAGGTGGACCTGCGCTTTGTGGAACAGCTGGTTCACGGCGAGCAGACCGCGGCCCTGGCCCAGATGGTGCGCTACTGCCTGGAAAAACAGCTCTTCCCCCGCTACAGCGTAACGGAAATCGTTAAGCTCCTCACAAGCGAGATCAACCGGGGCGGACTTCCTGCCATCAGCGATTCCTCCTACGCCGCAATGGGCCTTTGTATGCCCAGAGAACAGGAAATCTTCGCCTGCCTGAACCGGTACCGGGGATAAGACACGGCGGTCACGGGGCATTACGGACCGGCAAGCACACAGTAGGAGGTACCATGAGAACTCGCAGGACTCGAAAACGCAGAAAGAAAAATGGAAAACGGGCCGCTGTCCTGGCGGCAATCGCCCTGTTCCTTGGCGCGCTGACGGTCTGGGCAACCCGGCGGCAGCCGCAGGCGGACACAGCCTCCCTTTCCACAGAAACGATCAACAGCTTCGCCTACCGGACAGCCTGCGGCCTTCTACGCAGCCGGGGCGAAAATCTGATCTACTCTCCGGTCAGCTTTTACCACGCGCTCTCCCTGACCGCCTCCGGCGCGTCGGGGCAAACCGCCGGGGAGCTGGACGCCTATCTGGGTGTGCAGGATGGCGAGAAACCGTCGGAGCAGGCCGCCAGCCTGTACCGGACGCTCCATTCCGAAGGTGAGCATTCCAGACTGACGATCTGCACCTCGCTCTGGCACGATCAGAGCGTTCGCCTGAAACGCGGCTTCAAAAAGGAGGCCACCAAACAATACGGGGCCTCCGTGTATTCCGCGGATTTTGGCAGTGACGCAGCAGCGGATAAAATGAACGAATGGGTACAACAGCAGACGGGCGGAACCATAAGGCCGGAAATCCGCGTCCAGGAGGATGATCTGCTTCGTATCCTGAATACGCTGTATTTCCGGGATGAGTGGCGGGACCGACTCTACCTGTCGGATACGCCGGAACCCTTCTACCTGACCGGCGACGAAACCGCAGATGCCCTGTTTCTGAACAAAACGTACGGCAGCTGGGGCTTTTACAAAGGCGCGGGGTTCACCCGCGCCAGCCTGGTTCTGAAGGAGCGCGGACAGATGTACTTCGTCCTCCCGGACGAGGGCGTTCCGGTAGACTCCTTTTTTGAGTCGGCGGAGCGTTTGCAGGAAGTGATGGAGGGCGGAACATCCATGTCGGGGGAAGTAGTTTTCAAAATTCCACAATTTACCCTATCCAGCAGTCTGGATTTAAAGGAATCCATGGTAAACGACGGCATAACCGATCCGTTTGTGCAGGGAGATTTTTCTAACATGACAAAAGACGGGGAAGTCAGGATTTCCGCGATCACCCAGGACAGTTATATTTCCGTCAACCGGGACGGCGTGGAGGCCTCTTCTTTTACCGATCTGACGCTGGAATCCGCGGCCGCCATCGAGGAGAAGGCGGATCGGGCCGATATGATCCTGAACCGGCCGTTTTTATTCGGCATCAAGAACCGCGGCGTGTGGCTGTTGATCGGCGTGTGCGATCACCCGGCTGCCTGACCGGCAATATGATCTGACTGCCAAAGCGGTCCTGCCGGCGCTGCAGCCTGACAGCCAGCGCGGCCTAACCGGCAATGCAGCTGCGCCAAGACATACGGCACTATTCTCCTCGCCGGTTCTCCCGGAAGCGGAGAACCGATGTGATCAGCAGAAGTACCGCAGCCAGAAATGCCATGGCATTGCCGTCGTTGTACCAATAGCCGCAGTATGCGGCAAGATTGGCCCCAATCAATAACATTGATAAAATGATGCACACAAGGTTAAACCAATTCCGTTTCATCGGCTGCGCTCCTTTCCCAGCGGTTAATGTAAATCTTTGCCCCATGCCGCCCGGCCTGGGGCATTTTCTTGCGTTATGCCGGTCGTTCCTGTATAATGGTGTCAATTCGGACCGCTCCGGCGGTCAAGTTATGAGGTGAGCCTGATGATTCTTCTGAAAATTTTTCTGAGCCTGGTGATTTACTGGGCAATGTTTAACGTGATCGCCCCTTTTGCCCCCGCGTCCTTCGGCCCGCTGCTGTTAACCGGGCTGGCCGCGCTGCTCTCGCTGCCCCTCCTGTATGTGTTTTACCGCAGGGAACGGGGCCGCCATGGGCAGGAGGCAAGGCCGGAATACCGGAGGCTGGGCCCCAGTCTGGCCCTGATTCTGCTGTTTGGCGCGGCGGCTTCCGTCGCGGTGAACAACCTGTTAAATCTCTCCGGCCTCCCCTATCTGTTCCCCGGCTATGCCGAAAACATGGCCCCGGCCCTCTACGCGCCGCCCCTTCTCACCCAGCTGATCTGCACCTGCCTGCTGATTCCGGCGGTGGAGGAGCTGATTTTCCGCGGCCAGGCCTTCTGCCTGATCCGGGACCGGTTCGGCTGGCGGACGGCGGCATTTCTCTCCGCCCTGCTGTTCGGACTGTACCATGGCTCGGTGATCCAGGGCGTTTATGCCTTTTTCCTGGGCCTTGGGGCGGCGTGGCTGCTGCAGCGCTTCGGCACCCTGCTTGCGCCCTGGCTGTTTCACATGGCCGCTAACCTAATCTCCGTGCTGCTGGAGCATTTCAGCGGTCAGCTGGCCTTCCTGAACCTGCTGCCGGTATTTCTGGCCGAGACCGGAATCGCCCTGGGCCTGGCCACAGTATGCTTTTGGGGCATCCGCGGCAGGAGCGCCGGAAATGAACGGCCAAGAAAATGAGCCGTCTGAATTGTTACAATTTTCTCAGGGCGGGCGCCGGTATGGCTCCCGCCCTGCTCCTGTTTAATCCCCAACAAGACGGCCGGTGGAACCGGACTTTACGCGTCAAAGGCGGAGACGCGGTCTTTTCCATTGCCGCAGCTCTCCTCAATCAATTAGATCCCTTCTTCGTACCGGCTCAACTTCATCTCCTGTTCCGGCACTCTGCGCCACACCCGTTTCAATCTCCTGAATTCTTTTTTCCAATTCCTCTATCTTCTCAGACTGGGCGAGAAACCCATACAGAATAAGGGAAATAATAAAGGCGCAGGCCGCTCCGGCCGTGTAATACCTCCGGCTGAAGTCAAACACCGCGTATCCGCCGAAAAACAGAAAGCACTCCACAACCACCAGCGTCATCAGCAGAATCTGAACAAATTTTTTCACCTTCACCCCTCCCCGCGCGTTCCGGCATTATGCGGCATATGGGTTGCCCGGACGTCGGTTCCGCCGCGTTGGACATCGGTCCCAAACGCAGCGGGGTCAAGCTGTTTCTGCATAATTTCATAGACCAGAACCGCCTGATTTTCCACTTCCCGTGTTTCATGCTTTACAGTCCTGTATCCCCGCCGCTCATACAGGCAGCTTGCAGGGAGGGAGGCGTCCAGATTAACCGTATCGTAATCCCGTCCAATCTCACATTCCAGAATCTCAATAATATGGCTGCCGTATCCTTTCCCCTGGAATTCCGGGTTGACATAAACCCGGGTGATGTGATTGCCGTCGCGGCTGCCGGTGCCGATCAGTTGATCTCCCTCTTTTAAAATGCCCACGTCGCCGCGTCCGATATCCGCCAGAATATGTTCCAGGTTATGGTGGCGGCAGAAGAAATCCACCACCTCCCTGGGATAATATCTCGGGTAAACGGCCTTGATCGTGGCCTGCACCAGACCGTAAATTTCCCCGGCATTTTCCGCCTTAGCCTTTCTGTATTCCAACAAAACCACCTCCAATTTCTGCTGTCCGGCTGCGTCCGGGCCCCCAAACTCCCGGAATTGAAAACAATGCCCCTCAGGCTGCGCCGGTAGCCAATTACATTCTAATTAAATTGTAACATATGGGTACCGGCCTCACAACCGTTTCTTCTCCCCGACCCGGCATAAAGTCCCGGCCTCAGTGTCCGGTATCGGACCGCTGAGGCCGGGGCCTTATATGTCTCAATGATTTTCCCGTCCCATCTGCTCCTTCGCCTCCTTAAAATCCCGCTTCACCTGCTCCAGAAGTCCGGCGTCGCAGATCATGTCCAGGCAGGACGCCGCCAGGATCTTAGCGCCCAGGAGCACGCTGCGGTGGGCCGTCCGGCTCTTGCCCGCTTCCAGATATTCCCTGGAATGGGAGCTGGTGCCCTCGGGCACGAAGGCCATGCGGATGCAGGAGCCGGGCACGTCGTACATCACGTTGCCAAAGTCCGTGGAGCCGGTTTTCTCCCTGGGCGGGCGGATCGTGGGGGCTTCCACCAGCGCGGCATTTTCCATGAGAATCCGGTTCAGGGTGAGATCGGGAATCTTGGCCATAAAAAATGGATCCTCGGCGATCTCGTACTTCGTTTCCGTCATCATGGCCGCACCGGCGATAATCTTTTTCACCCGCTCCATCACGCCGTAGAGGTAATCGGTATTGTAGCTCCGCATACAGAATTCCGCCTTCGCCGCGGCCGGAACCACGTTGCTGGGACCGCCCGCGTCCTTGATGGTATAGTGCAGACGGGTGTCCTCCTTCACATGCTCCCGCAGACACTCAATGCCGTGAGCCGCCAGCATCACCGCATCCAGGGCGCTCCGGCCCGACTCCGGGCTCATGGCCGCGTGGGCGCTGATCCCGTGGAAGGTCACCTGGTAGGTGGCCATGGCCATACATTTCACATCCGTGGTCGTGGTGGGACTCGGGTGCATCATCAGGGCCACGTCGATGTCCTGGAAGCAGCCGCGCTCCTTCATCTGGATCTTTCCGCCCACCGTCTCCTCCGCCGGGGTGCCGTAGATCACCAGCTTGTACGGCTGGTCCTTCACCGTCTCTTTGACCGCCAGGGCCGCGCCCACTGCGCAGGGCCCCTGGGTGTGATGGCCGCAGGCATGCCCGATACCCTCCAGGGCGTCGTACTCGCAGAGCAGGCCCATGGAAGGGCCGCCCACGCCATTTTCGTAGACCGCACGGAACGCGGTGGGAATCCCGGCGATTCCCCGCTCCACCGCAAATCCCTCCCGTTCCAGCAGGTCGCACAACAGGCCGCTGGCGCGATATTCCTCATATCCCACCTCCGGGTGATCAAAAATGTCGTCGGACAGGGCGGTCAACTCCCCGCCAAGCCGGTCGATTACCTCAAACAGCGCTTCTTTCATACCTCTCTCCTTTTCCTCTGGATCAAAATGGACCCGGCGCGGCAGTTATGCAGGCCCGGCCCTTCATTCTACTTGATTAAACTATATTGCGGCGGTATAATTATGTCAAATTAAATATATTTACATAAATATTAGCTTTTAACTAATTTATTGTCCGTCTTGAACGCGCAGGGGCTGCGGGAAGGAGTGCGGAATCGGAGGTTATCTACATGGAATTGAGGGAACAGGCCTATGTCACGGCCATCGCGCGGCACGGCAGCCTGAAACAGGCCGCAGCCGAGCTTCACATATCGCCGCCCACCCTGAGCATTTTCCTCAGCAACCTGGAAAAGGAGCTGGGATTGCAGCTGTTTGACCGGCTGGGGAAGCGGTTTGTCCCCACGGAGGCGGGCCGGATTTACCTGGAAAATGCCAGGGAAATGCTAGGGTATCAGGAGCGCTGCCGGGCGCAGCTGGGGGACTTGCGCCAAGGCTCCACCGGCTCCGTGAGATTCGGAATCCATCCCCGTCGGACCCTGTATCTTCTGGCCCCGGCCCTGAAAGCTTACGCGCCCTCTCACCCTGGAATTCAGGTCACCACCTGCGAGCAGTCCTCGGACGAGATGTTCCGGCTGCTGGCGGGCGGGGAGCTGGATTTCATCGTCAACAACCAGCGCGATTCTGATCCGGCCCTGATCTATCAGCCGTTTTACAGCGACCGCCTGGTGATGGTGGTCCGGGCGGATCATCCGCTGGCGGCGGACATACCGGCGCCTGAGGACGGCGGCACGGCCTGGGTTGATTTGAAACGGTTTGAGCGGGAGGCGTTCATTTTACAAAAGTCCCACCAGTCCTCCAGGATCTACACGGACCGGGCTATGGACTACGCGGGCATTTCCCCGCAAAGCCGCCATGTGCTGGAAAATCTGGAATCCGCGGCCCAGCTGGCGGCGGAGGGCTTGGGAATCGCGTTCAATTTCGAGAGCTATATCCGGCATTTCCACTACCACAAGCCGGTGCGCTGGTTCTATGTGGGGGACAGGGAAACGGTCATAAATTACTCGATCATTTACCGCAGGGACAAATATATGCCAACATACGTGAAGGACTTTATTGCAGCCCTTCAGGAGGCTCTGGAACTTGATGCCGGGCGGTAAATCCGTTTTTTAACTGCTCTCTGCAAAGCTGCCTCCGCAGACTCTGCCAGCAGACCATTGTATTCAATAAAAAACATCCCTGTTGGAATCACCGTTCCAACAGAGATGTTTTTTGTATTACGTTTGTACTGCCAGCAGCGGCACCGTTCGATCCGGGGCTCACCGGACCGGGGCCATACTGTTCAGTACGCCGTTGATCTCATCGGCAAAGCCGGTGGTGTAGACAAGCTGCACCAACATAAACACATCGCCGATCTTGCGCACGTAGGTGGTCTGGCAGATGGAGCCGTTCAACATGCTGGATTGAATCCGGTAATAGCTGCTTCCGCCCAGCTGCACCTGGTCCACGCCCTCGATCTGATTTCCGCTCTGGCCGTACAGAAGGGTCAATAACCGCGCCATCTCCGATTCGCTGAGGAGCTCCCGGCCATTTCCGGTCTGATAGAAAATCACCATGGAGGAATAGCCCGGCAGCTCCACAAACAGCTCCGTGGCGCATTTGTCATCCATCTCCGCAGCGCCTTCCACACCGAAGGTCTCCTCGCGATAATTCCTTAGGTCCTTGCCGCTGAGAATCCGCGTGCCCTCCGGCACGGTCAGCTTGTAGTTGGCCCAGGTATTGACAAAGGTGTTGCCCTGCCACTCTCCCGGATACACGCCCTGGGCCGGATTCCCCATACTGGCGCCGGTATCGTCGAACATGTAGGCCGCGCCGTCGATGTTTTTTGTGGTGCTGACGTACATGCGGCCGTCCTCACCCAGATAGTACCATTGGCCCTTGTCCTCCAGCCATCCCGTGTCCATGTACCCATTGCTGTTAAAGTGGTACCAAAAACCGTCCTCCTCCAGCCAGGTGTCCGAGCAGAACGTATCGTCGTCCTTCAGATACCACCAGCCGTTTTCATTGTGTTTCCAGTTCTCCTGACCCGCGAAGGCCTGAAACGGCAGCACCAGAGCCATGGAAACAGCCAGGGCCGCGCCTGTGATCCATCTGCGCATGTTTTTCATTCAAATTCTCCTTATTCAGCCGCTGCCATGCGTCTCTTGATCCGAAGCCGGGAAACCGTTGTGAGGCGGGCAGCCTGACGGCTGATAAAAGGCGCATTTGCGGCTGTCGGTGGGCCGGTTTCCATCCCGCGTGTCATTTTCTCCAGTATAGCACATTGCCATATATTGGAACAAGGGGAAATGGAAAATCCATCGTCTGCTCCGGGGCTGTTTTCGGGCTGTTCCCAGGTGCCTCCCGGCGTCTTAATCCGTCTCTCCGGTCCAGCTGCCGTCCGGTCCCACGGGGTACCCGCCCGGCGCCTTGCAGTTCACATAGAGTGCGCCCTGGTTCTTTCCGGGGTCTGTCTCGAAATAGTACCATTTGCCCTCGATCTGCTGCCAGCCCACGTACATGTGGCCGCGGGTTCCGTCGGAGTTGCGGTGCAGGTAATACCAGCTGCCGTTCCAGAATACCCAGCCGTCCTTCATGTAACCGTCTTCGTCAAAGAAGTACCAGGAATATTTGTCTCCGTAGGTGAGGTACGCCCACTGTTCCCTGGGCCATGTGCCGTTGTTGTATTGATACCACCAGCCCCTGGAATCCTGAACCCATCTGCCCTGCACGGTTGTGGAATCGTCGGAGTCATGGGAGCCGCCCGTGGGCTTTGGCTGCGGTCCGGGGTCCGGCTGCGGCCCGGGATCCGGCACATCCGGTTCCTGGTCAGCCAAAAATTCAATCTCAAAGGCGCTGAACCCGTTGGCATAGAGGCGGAGGAATTTCCCGCCCGCTCCCCGTTCCACGGCGGCCTCGTAGGACTCGTCGCCGCCGGACGCATGGTGAATCACCAGGGCCCTTGAGGCGGTCACGCTGTCGGGAACACCCACCAGAAATTCGATTCTGCTGCCGGACAGCTGGTCGTTGCCGATGATTTTGGTCTGGGGCTCCCCGGTGCCGCCCGGGATCACCTTCATGACCGGGGTGACGTCCAGGATCAGCTTCTGGGGCGTTACCGCCACCTCCCCGTCTTTGGCTTCGGCGTCGACCTTGATATCCAGGATGTCAATCTTTAAGTAGGTGCTGACCTGATCGCCGGGCTTCACCCCCTCCAGGCTTTCGATGGCGGCGTTCAGGCTGGGCACCGTGCTGTTTGCCGCAGTGTCGGCGATAGCCTGGATCACATCCTCCACCGCGGCGTTTTTCTTGGCCTCCAGCTCCTCCGGGGCAATGGCGCTGCCCTCAGGGCCGCCGGCGTCTCCACCTGCTCCGGTTCCGGCTTCTGCTCCACTTTTCCGGGTTCCTCCACAGGATCGGGGAGCGGCGCGGCGGCGCGGATTTGCGCAATAAGATCGGCGTAATCCTCATATGTGGTGATTACCGTGGTGGAACCATTGTCAAAGAGAACGGTAGCTTCCGTCCAATGGCTGTCTAAGTCCAGGGCGTCGACCTGAGAGCGAATGGACTGGTCGAGTGTGAGGTGGGACTCGGAGGGATAAATCGGAAGTTCTACCTTGGTTGTATTGTTCTGGTTGACTCCCTCGGCGCGAATCAGAACGCCCTCCGTAATTCCGCCTGCAAGCGCGATTTCAGCACAATCCATCTGAGGTGTACTCCCATAATCCCGGTCTGTCAGGTACAAATCCCCGCTATAAATAATCGAACAATCCTCCTCCACAGCTGAGGAATACTCAAACTGACAGTTGTCGGCATAAATTTCAGAAGAGCCGGTTTGAGAAAGGCAATTATCCTCATAATAGCCCCCGCCAAACACTCCGTTTACCTGGCTGTTTTCCAGACGGATCACCGATTTTTCCAGCCTTATCTCCGGCGTGCCTTTGTCATAAGAACAATACTGGCCTCCAAAAAGCTCGCCACCGCCATAGCCGAATACTCCAATCGAAGAATCCGTGACAGAAATATTGGTGGTCCCGCAAATCAATTTCTGATTCGCTACCTTGTTATTTCCAATATTACCGCCAAACAAAGAAAATGAAAAATCAAAATAGCCTACCTGCAACTCGCTATTCTCTATATTGATATGGGTTTCACCCACATCTGCAAGAGCGTTATCTGCTCCATCCCACAAAAAGCAGCCCCCACAGCCCATGCAGATCAGCACGGAAGAGTCTCTCACCGTCAAATTGGTGCTGCCGATCTCCGCTTTTGAATCTTTTCCGTCTAAAACGCTGCCGGCATAGATGCTGCCGATCTCAAGTGTCGTATTATCTTCGATTGTAATGTTGCAGGAATCTGTAACCGATACGTCCGCTCCTGCCGCAGTGGCCATACTGCCGCCCACAATCACCAAATCCAGACCTCCCGGGCCTCCCAGGAATTCTCCGCCTGTGATTGTGATATCCGTGCGGTCCAGTTTAATATTTTTACCGCCTCCGTATAGATTTGCAAGCTGCCCGTGCTCCAGAAGCAGCGGAACGCCATTGGCAAACAGCGTGGCTCCATTTGAACCTTTTCCTATTTTATATCCCCCCCCCCCTATATTTTTCTGGGTTATGGTAATATGCTTGATCCCCATATCCTGCGGAATAAAAACCTCCGCCTCGTCCTGAGTATCCCCGGTCAGGCAGATCGTCACCTCGCCGCCTGCCCGCGCGATCTCATCCTCGGTCAGGTCTTCCAGCGCCTGGGCCATGGTCATATCCGCCCCGGCCTCTCTATATCCGTCCACAGCCACAGCCGAGGCCGTAGCCACCAGCAGTGCAAAAGGTGAAAAATGGGATACCGGGGCCACAACCGCCCCGCCGTCCACCGCTGTTTCCAGCTGTTCCGCTTCCTCCAGCTGTTCATCCAAATGGAACAGATCCGCTTGAACGTTATCCGTGTCAGACAAGCGTTCCAGCAGTTCAACGCTGATGATCACCTCGTCCTCAGGCTCGATCAGTTCCTCCCCGCTGTACAGGGAAATGTCAAATGCATAAATCTGCTGCCCGGCGTCCTCCGTCTCCTGATCTTCTCTGGCGCGGGACACCGCATCCTGTATTTTTTCCAGTTCCCCGGCAGATTTGATCCGCTGAACCACCAGCTCCGTATCCTCCGGAAGGATTCCGGCCTCCGCCTCCACGGTAATCCGGACTCCGTCAACCGTCGCAGTCAGCATCATGTCCTCCTGGGACATCTGCTTTTGCGCCGGGGTTTCCGGCGGAATCAATTCCGGGTTCAACGTGCTCTCCGCAACTGTGGTTTCCGGGGCCTGAGACGCCGGATTGCTCTCCACAGGCTGCGTTTCTTCAGTGGATGTCTGCTCCGAAACGGTTTCCTCCGGCAGCGTCTCATCCGGGCGGATTGCGCCGGACTGGCTGTCATCGGGGGCGGACTCCTCCGGAATAGTCTCCTCGGGCAGCGTTTCATCCGGACGGATTGCGCCGGATGAATTCTGGTCCGGTAAGGTCTCTTCCGGCTGGGTTTCCTCGGGCAAGGTCTCCTCTGCTGAGCTGCCTCCCTGGGACCCTTGATTTTGATTGGCGCCGTTCTGGTTTTCCTGGTTCTGGCCGGAACTGTCCGGGGTTCCCTGGTTCTGGCCGCTGCCGTTCTCATTTCCCTGGTTCTGCTCAGATCCGTCCGGAGCGCCCTGCTCCTGGCCTGCGCTGCCCTGAGAACCCTGGTTCTGACCGCTGCCATCCGGGCTTCCCTGATCCTGCCCGCTGCCGTCCTCATTTCCCTGGTTCTGCTCAGATCCGTCCGGAGCGCCCTGTTCCTGGCCTGCTCCGTCCTTACTCCCCGCTTCCTGGCCGGAACCGTTCTGTTCTCCCGGCTC
This sequence comes from Enterocloster lavalensis, assembly GCF_046603895.1. Taxonomy (NCBI): domain Bacteria; kingdom Bacillati; phylum Bacillota; class Clostridia; order Lachnospirales; family Lachnospiraceae; genus Enterocloster; species Enterocloster lavalensis. The sequence continues at coordinate 4,831,924 of NZ_CP176637.1, read as the reverse complement.
CTGCCCCTGCTCCGGGCCGGCTTCCGCTTCGCTTCCCGGGCTGTCCGCTTCCGCCAAGCCGTCCACAGCAGCCTCATAGCCGTCAAAGCTTCCTGTATCCGCATCCCCTGCATTTTCCGTCAACTCCATGCCGTACGCCGGTACGATCATTCCTCCGGCGGCCGGCAGCACGGTCATAACCGCTGAGAGCCACAGCGACACTGCGGCTTTTGATGCGCGTTTCAATCCTTTCATGTTCTACCTCCATCCTTCTCATCTCATAAAATGACAGAAGTGTCCAGAACATACGTCTAAAGCCCCTTCATGAAGGTTTTGCCGTCATTCTTTCGCTACTACATTCCATCATTCCTGCAACTGGCTGGCATGCCGTCCGGTTTAGCCCCTGTAGCTTTGCGCCGCCGCCTTTCGGCGGGTTTGCCTTTATAGTCTAATGTGTATGCAACTTAAAAGCGCTTCGCTATTCCCGCGCTTTCCTGCGAATTACAACCATCCCGCCACCGGGCCCTCTGCCCTCCTTTCCTTACATGAATTTTGCAGCCCCGCCGGACTTTTGCATCAAAAAACAGGCAGCACAAACGCCACCTGTTCAGAGCCGGTCGTACCGGTGAGAGCAGCTGGCTGGCTTACCATCCGGTGAAGCCCCTGTAGCTTTGCGTCTCCGCCTTTCGACGGGTTTGCCCAATCTTTAATTTCGTTGCATCCTTAATTTCTATTATATTAGATTTACAGAAAATAGCAATAAAATAATCTACATAATGCAAATTATCAAGATTCGAGTCCATCCGGTAAATCCAGAGCCTAACGCTTAAATTCGTGGTTTTAACCGGCCCTTCGGCTCTCCCCCAAAGCCCGCTCCCCGAACGGCCAAAAAAAGAGAACAGCAGCGCTGTTTCAACGCTCTGTTCTCATTTTCGCCGTCAAACGGACAGCTAAGTTATATCGCTCTTAATTCCCTGACAAAATCCTGGCCAACTCGCTGTCCTCATCCAGAATAATGGTCTTATTGCTCCCCTTCATGGAAGCCTTCATCGCGTCCAGAGACCGCACATAGTTGTAAAAATCCGCCTTGGACTCATCGTTGTAGGCGTCGCTCAAAATCTGCATGTAGCGCGCCTCGCCCTCGGCCTTGATTTTCTCCGCCTCGGCCTGAGCCTTGGCGATGGTCTCCTTCACCGTCCGGTCCGTCTCGTTCTTGATCAGCTGGGACTGGTAATCGCCGTCCGCGGTGTACTGGGCCGCGATGTTGTTCCGCTCGGAGATCATACGCTGGTATACGGATTCCTTGTTGGAGTCCGGCAGATCCAGCTTCTTGGTCTCCACCGCGTAGATGTGGATGCCGTAGGAATCCATGGAATTGCCAATGTTGTCGGTGATGGACTGGGCCAGCTCCCCGTCGCGGCCGGAAATGATGTCGGCCTGGTTGGTGGAGGACAAAACGGTCTTGATGGAGTTGTACACCACATTGCCCAGACGGATTTCCGCCTTCTCCTTGCTGGCGTTTAAGGAGGACAGATATTTCACCGGATCACTGATATCCCAGATCACAAAGGAATCCACGGTCATTACCTTCTTATCCTTGGTGGTCACATCGCTGGGATATAAATCGGAGATCATCTTGTGCTTTGGAACCCGCTGCACGGTCTGCAAAAACGGGATGCACAGGGACGGGCCCGCATTTTCCTCCACCCGCACCACTTTTCCGAATTGTTTGATCAGCACGTACTCGTTGGCCCTGGTAATGACCACCGCGTTGGAGAGCACAAACAGAACCAGGAGCAGCAGGATCAGACCTGTGCCTTTAAAAATACGTTTTTTCATCACTCAGCTCCTCCTTTCGCATTTCCGTCCACAAAGGAATCCAGGGGCAGCACCGTCTGGGTTCCGTCGGAACCGTCCACAATCACCTTGAGACCCGGGAGGACTTCCTCCATCATCTCGTAGAACATACGCTTTTTGGTGATCAGCGGGTATTTTGCGTACTCGTCGTACATGTCGTTGAAACGGGACACCTGGCCCTCGGCCTCGCTGATGCGCTCCTGCTTGAAAGCCTCCGCGTCCTTTAACGCCTTGTCGGCCTTGGCGTTGGCGGCGGGAAGCTGCTCGGACTGGTACTTCTTCGCCTCGTTGAGCTTGGTGTCCATGCCCTGTTTGGCGTCCTCAACCGCCTTGAAGGCGTCGTTGACCGCGTCCGTGGGCGGCACCGCGTCCTGGATGGTCACGTTGTTGATTCCGTAACCGATGTCCTCCTGCTCCAGCCGCTCCGTGAGCAGAGTTTTCACCTTGGTCTGAATCTCCGCCTTGCCCGTGGTGATCACCTCGTCCACCCCGTAGGAACCCACGGTGTCGCGGATATAGGACTGGGCCAGGTTGCGCAGGATGGAAATAGCCGATTCACTGTTGATGTAGGCCCGCACCGGGTCCACGATCTGGTACTCGATGTAGAAATCCACGTTGACAAAGTTGAAATCGTTGGTGATCATCTCTGCCTCGCTGGGCACGGTGATGGGATTGTTCTCGCTGTTGGCGTGGTTGTAGGGGTCGTAGTCCGGGTCGTAGCCGATGGACATGCCCCTGATCTCCTTGGACATCTTGTGGACCTGCTGGATATAAGGCCATTTAAATTTAAAACCTGAGGTGGTGACGCTGGAGGGCGACCCCAGGGTGGTGATCACCGCCATCTCGTTCTCCGACAGCGTGTAAAACGACTGCAGGGCCGTGACCCCTAAAAACAAGATGAGAATCACCATCTTAAAAGCGAACAGCACCGATTTGGCGCCCTTGCCCGCGCCGCCTCCCTGTGGATTCCCCTGAGGCTGCGCCTGCTGGTTCATCTTCGCTTTGTTGTATTGGTTCATGAAACTGTTACCGCCGAAAATGTTCATTTTCCTCTCCCTTCCGACCTGTGTTGTCCTTCGTATGCCAAATGGTTCGATGCCGGGGCGCGGTTTGCGCGCGCGACATTAGCAAAATTATAACATAGGTTGGGGAGAAGGGCAAATAAAGGTTTTTCCAAATTAACCTTCCTTCACCCAATTCCTTTTGTCAGCGGTTCCCTTGGACCCCCTCCGGCAGCTAAAATGCCCCGTTCTTCCCATTCCCCGCCAGCCGGTAATCAAAGCCATCCCGGTAGTATTCGAGCTTCCACAGGTCCCTCCCGTCAATCTGGCCGCAGCAGTTCACCCGGCTATCCGCTCCCAAATCTTCCAGAACGATCTGTACCTCGCCACTATAACGGTCATACCTTTCGTTGTCCACTGTGATCATCCCCCGCTGGCGTTCGCTCGTCCGGCCCGGTGCCACCTTTCTGCCGATCCTGGAAACCTCCCGCGAGGTACGGGAGCGCAGGATCTGCCGGTTACTGTCATAGCGGAAATGGTGCGGCCCGGAGAACAAGAGCTGATCTTCCTCCTGGCTGATCCCTTCTAAAAGCCGTACCCGCAACGTCAGCGGCTCCCGCTTCAGAATATGGGAAATGCAGGCCAGCTCGATTTCACTGAAAAATTCATCCGCCGCCATCACACCGCCGATCCCTGGACTACATGCCAGTTCCACACAAACCCGTTCCAGATCCATATGACGATGCTCCTCCAGGGTGGGCAGACCCAGCCTCAGAGGCGGACGGGGATGGCTTTTTCCGGGAATACAGGCGTAAATGGGCAGCCCCAGACCGGCAAAAATGCGGTTCTGGCGTTCAAAAAACTCCCGGTCCAGCCCTGTCTCCGGCCGGGGATAAAAATTGTGGCAGGCGCGCAGCTCTATGGAAGGATCGATGGCCGCCAAATCCGCTTTCACGTTTTCCGCCTCCCTCTGGTTGTAGATCGAGGCGTTGATCACAAAGCCTTTGATCCCAAGACGGTGATAGAGCGCTCCAGCCTGTTTGTGGCTGAAACCGTAGTCCAGCCGCAGCAGACCGATGCCCGCACTTCGGACACGGGCGCACAGCTCCTGATCCTCCAGCAGCTGTCTGATCTCCCCGCCGCCGATATCCACGGTCAATTCCATGCCCAGATTTCCGGCCAGGCCCCCCAGCTCCTCCAGCATTTCCACTTGATCCGCAAGCCTGAGCTCTGGCAGGTGGATGCTGGAAAACACCTCTCCAAAGCCGTACTCCCGGGCCAGCTTCAGATATTCCGCCCATTTTCCGGTCTGCTGCTTCCATTGGGCCGATGGGTAAATGGCGACGCTGCTGTTCATAAACTCCCTCCTGTTCGGTGTGGTTTTTTCTCAAATCGCTGGTTTCATCTTAGCATATCGGACTGACTGCATCAAGAAATATGGACCGCCGGGGCAATGGAGGAGGCGGATCAAATGCTTCGGCAGAAGGGGTGGCGCAGCCCTTAGTGTTTATGGTATAATTCCAGGGAATATATGCGCCGAAACCTTGATCACGCAATCATGGAGGTGATCTATGAAATATTCCAAAATCATTTTTTTAATTCTTACATGCTGTTCCGCTCTGGCCGCCTGCACCCAAGAAGATTTAGTTAAAGAAAAATGAGGAATAGATGATTCTGCTAGCTGCCCCATAATAAAGATGAAGGTGGTTTATATTTTAATGAAAATAAAACGCATATTACATACGCAGAATTCAATGGAGCTGCGATTGTCGATGTTGATTTAATAAATGGAAATGCAAATCTCCTCGATGTCGGCAAGATTGTATCTGCACCTAAATATACGTGAAGATTCATTGAGTTTTATAAGCGGAAAAACGCTATACCGCTGTAGCTTAAATGACGCTCCAGAGGTTGTAACACAATCCTGTGAGCACAGTTCCCAGGCATGGGGGACATACACCTGGTTATCTGGCGGAGAAACCTTGATTTATTCAACTCAAATGGAGAACCATCGTTATGCTCTGATTGCGTTTAATGTCAATACCCAGGCATCTCACATTTTATTAGAACAGGAAACGAAGCTTGAATTGATTCTTTCACACGATGAAACCACCTTGTTGATGAAATGCGATAATGAAGCATACTTTTTTGACATGGATTCGGGTTCGCTTACCCAAAAAAGAACGCATCGATCGCCGCAATCGTATGGTGAAAATACCTGATCTTGTGGGACTGGCAGGTTCGCCGGTAATATGGTAAAATAAGGGGATGTATCAATGATCATCCTGTGGAAAAACAGAAAGGTAAGACTAACAATGAAGAGACGGAATTTTTTGAAACTACTTTTGTCAATCGCCCTGATTCTGGCGGTCAGCGGCTGCGGGGGCGGCTCCCTTCCAACCTCCGGGCACGCCTCAGCGCAGCCGGAACGGGCCGGAACCGTCAATCTGCCGTCGGCGCTGCCCTCCGGGGAAGCCGGGCTGACCGTACATTTTATCGATGTCGGCCAGGGAGACAGCATCCTGGCGGAGTCGGACGGACGCTTTATGCTGGTGGACGCCGGTGAAAACGACCAGGCGGACACGGTTGTTTCTTATTTGAAAGGCCAGGGGGTGGAAACCCTGGATTACGTGATCGGCACCCACCCCCACTCGGATCACATCGGCGGCCTGGACAAGGTCATCGACACCTTCGATGTGGGGAAAGTCATCCTCCCCCCTGTGGAGCACACCACGAAAACCTTCGAGGACGTGCTGGACGCAGTGGCGGGCAAGGGACTGAAGCTGACCAAGCCGCGGGTGGGTGATACCTATACTCTTGGAAACGCCTCCTTCACCATCATCGCCCCCAACAAAGACTACGGGAACGATTTAAACAACTGGTCCGTTGGAATCCGCCTGGACTACGGAGATAACCGGTTCGTGATGTGCGGGGATGCGGAAGCCCTGGCAGAGGCGGACATTCTGGAAAATGGAATTGACATCTCCGCGGACGTGCTGAAGGCCGGGCACCACGGCAGCAGTACCTCCACCAGCGAGGCGTTTCTGGATAAGGTCGCCCCCTCGGTGGCTGTGATCCAGTGCGGGAAGAACAATTCCTACGGCCATCCCCACAAGGAAACCCTGGAAAAGTTTAAAGAGCGCGGCATTCAGGTATACCGCAACGACCGGGACGGCACGGTGGTGGCTTACTGCGACGGCACGGATATTGTCTGGGGGACCGGGGAAAACTCCGGAACCGCGTCCGGGAATGGAGCCGCAGACAAAACCAGAGGAACCGGGAAGGCCAGTCAAACCGGATTCTCAGGAGGCGGCAGACAGCAGTCGGACCGGACTTCCGGGGATAGCAATCAACAAATGGCTGGGACTTCCGGGGGCGAGACTTTTATGAGCGGCACTTCCGGCACTACCACCGCCCCGCAAACCGCCTATATTCTGAACACCAACACGAAAAAATTCCACCTCCCAACCTGCTCCTCGGCCAAAAAAATAAAAGACGAGAATCGGGAGACCTGGGAGGGAGACCGCGAAGAGCTGATCGGGCAGGGCTATTCCCCCTGCGGCCAGTGCAAACCATGATCATTTTACAAGGAGGGGTAACGCTATGAAATATATCATCGACCGTCTGGAGGAGGGCATCGCAGTCTGCGAGAACGAATTGAAAAAGCTGATCTCCATCCCCAAGGACCTGCTGCCCGACGGGCTGAAGGAGGGCGACGTGCTGGAGGAACAGGAGGGGCGCTTCCTGCGCGACGAGCAGGGCACAGAGGCGCGCAGGAAGGAGATGCGCAAGAAGCTGATGGATTTATTTGATTGATTTGATTGACACGATCATAAAACGGCCGGTATCCGCATTTGAATCTGCAGATACCGGCCGTTTTCCATTCCAGCCTACAACACTTTGAAATAAGCCCCTGCAATTCCCAGAGCAAAGGAACAGATCAATGTGATATAGATACCGTACCGGGCGTTCTTTTTAAGGATGTAATAGTAGATAAATACAACGGAATACGGAAGCACCTTGGGCAACACGGAATTTATCAGGTCGTTCAGCACCAGTTCCTTCCCCGACATATTAAACACTGTAGCCAGATTCACCTTCACATAGTTGGTGATCAAGCCAGCCGTAACCATCATACCTACGATGGTGGAGCCGTCCACGAACTTCTGGATGATATTGGTCTTTCTCATTTTGACGATCAGCTTTGTCCCATACTCATACCCCAGCTTCGTCCCATAGTAACGCACCAGGAAGCATACCACCAGGTTGGGGATAATGAACACCACCGGCGCAATGGGATTTCCGTCAATGGCCAGGCCCGCCGCAAAGGCTCCTGTGATAGTCACCACAACGCCCTTGAAGAAGGAGTCGCCGAATCCGGCCGTAGGGCCCATCAAACCCGCTTTGGTGGCGGAAATGGCGTCCTCAGAGATCGGATTACCCAGGGATCGCTGCTCTTCCAGCGCCGCGGTCACGCCCAGGATCAGGTTGTGCATCCACGGATGGGTATTATAAAATTCCGTATGCCGCAACACTGCCGCGTTCAGCTCATCCCCTTTGTAAAGCTTTTTGAGCACCGGATACATGGCATAGCTGAAGCCCAGGCCCAGATACCGCTCATAATTCAGGCAAGCCCCCACAAACATGGACCGCAGGTTCATATTTGCCAAATCCTTTTTGTCCAGGACGCGCGCCGCCTTAGCGGCCTTCTCATCCCCTCCGGACTGCTGTTTGTCGCCGCTGTTCCCCAGCATGTAAACGGCCACCGCAACGCCGGTACTCAGAATGGCGATGGATAAAATGTTCATGTTCAGATACGCCGTCAGAACGTATCCAACCATCAGGAACGCCCAGAACTTCCGGAAATCCATCATCTTCAGCAGCATCGCCATTCCCATTGCCGGCATAATGCCACCGGCCACGGAAAGCCCCTGGCGCAGCCACTCCGGCAGGCCCGCGTAGAACGATTCAACCCAGGTACTTCCCAGGTAGATTCCCAGAAACGACGACAGTACCCAGCACGAAAACATGCACAGCAGACAGAGCATCAGATTCTGGTTCACCGCAGATGCCTTGCCGCCCATGATCTGGCGGTCGGCGCGGTGGATGATCAGCAGGTTCACGTTATAATCCAGCAAGAGCACAAACTGCGCGAACACGCCGATGGGATAGGCCAGCGCAATTCCCACCTCGGGATTTCCACCGCTGGAAATCGCCAAAACAGTGGACATCATTCCTGCAAACTGCGCATTTGGCGGCACGCTTCCTCCCACCGGAAATACGCCCATAAACATCATTTCCACAGTTCCGCCTACAATCAGTCCTGTCTCAAGATCCCCCATGAGCAGACCGATGATCGGGCCGGCAAATACCGGGCGGCTGATCTGAATATGCCCATACCCCAGGTTCTCAGTCAACAAAAGCCCCATCACAACGGCCAGCAAAAGAGCCATCATAAACGACATCTCAACCCCTCCTATTCTATTGTCTTACAACAAATCTGCAACGTTACGTTTCCCTTCCGTGGGAAGCTTCTGAATTTCGCAGGGTATTCCCGCGCCGATCAGCTCCTTTAACGCTTCGATCTCCGCCGGGGACAAACACACGGTCTTGTAAATCTCCTTTTTGCCCGGCTTGAAATGAACGCTTCCGATGTTGAGCTTTTCAATGGGAACCCCATTGTGATACAGGTTTAAAAAGGTGACCGGGCTTTTTGCGAGCAAGAACAGCCGCTCCCCAAGCTTTGCTATCTCAGCAGGCGCTCCGGCCTCGTCAAACACATACAGTTTCTTTTGGTTGGGCACGCTCATCTCCAGAAGACTCGTCATAAATTCATCCCCCGCCGCTGTGTCGTCCACCACCACAAACGCGTCAAAATCCAGGGTTTTAGCCCAGGCACAGGTGATCTGCCCATGGATCAGGCGTTCCTCCACTCTGCAAAATACGACTGCCATCATTTTCACTCCTTCTGTCCGGTGTTCTGTTGTTTACAGGTCCTTTATGGTTTCTCTATGTATCCTACGGATTGTTTTCCCGCCTCCGCCAGCTCGCCGGGTACAGGGATATTTCCGCTTCCGGAAATCACCTGCATGCAGATTTCCAGAACCAGCGGCAGGTTTACACCGTAGAAGATCTCCGTCTGCTTCCGGTCCCGGCACAGCAGATAAGCCGTTTTGAAGGGCGTGCCGCCCAGGATATCGCACAGGATCAATATGCGTTCAAACTCTTTCATGGATTCCAGGCAGGCGCTAAACGTCTCCCGGTAGTCCTCCTCGCTCTGATCCGGCATAAAATTCACCGCCCGGATCGCCTCGTTTTCCCCGGCCAGAAGCCTCACCGCACTTTCCATCCCTTCGGCAAACGTACCGTGGCCTGTAATAATCACACCAAACATGTTCTTCCCCTCCTAACAGCGATAACTGATCAGCAGCCTTGCCCTGCCTTCCACCCGGATGGACCGGCATGCGGCAGGGATCACAATGGTTTCCGTGTAGGACAGCAAAAACTCCTCTCCCATCCGGCACACACGGCATTCCCCCTCCACGCAGGTGAGAATGCGGTAGCTGTCATATCCCCCGTACGTCCAGCTTCCCCGCACGTCCACCAGATCCACCTGAAACAGAGGATGCCGCCCCACATTCACCGGCCGGTTGTGCGCATCCGGCTCCGGGTGGACGATGTCCGCCTTCAGATGTGGTTTGAGCGCCAAAAGCCCCTTCTCCAGGTTCAGCCTGCGTCCTCTTCCGTAATCATACAGCCGGTAGGTGATTCCGCCGAAGCTCCCCACCTCCAGGGCCAGCAGGCCTTTTCCGCAGGCGTGAACCATTCCGGCCGGAATCATCACAAAATCACCGGTTTTCACCGGAAGCCGGACCAGAAGCTCCTCCAGCCGGTCCTCGCGGACCGCTTCCCTGATCCGCTCCTTGTCCGTCTCCCGGATGCCTGCCGTGACATACGCCCCGTCGGCGGCTTCCAGAATATACCAGGATTCGCTTTTTTCAAAATCTCCTTCAGCCTCGGCCATAGCCCCGTCCGGGTGAACCTGGATGGATAGATCCTCCGCCGTGTCCATAAACGCGACTCTGACCATCTGGCTTTCCGGATCATTTCCCATGATCTCATCCCGGCGCGTCCGGATCAGCTCCGTGATTTTCTGCCCCTCAAAAGGACCGTTGCACACCCGGTTCTCGGAACCAGGGTAGGTGCACACCTCCCGGGAAATGCCGGTTCCCAGCGATTTGAGCCTCCGGATTTCCCCGAGCCGGTTCCCGGCCCAGATGCTATTAAGATATACCGGTTCCAGTCTGATGGGTCCCGTCATTTTATCACCTTCCCCTGTGCTGGATCAGCCTTTTTCCACCGTTCTGTCCTTGTAGGTGGGGTTTTTATACCGTGTGTAGCCCTCCCGCAGCAGCGTTTTGTGGATTACCACCGGCTGGTAGCCCTCCGCACGAATCTCATAATCTTCGATGATGGCCGGAATTGTCACCACGTCCAGGAAGCGGGCTGTATAAGAAAATTCCGGATGGGATTTGGAGCTGATCCGGGCCTGTTCCCCGTCCACCACCGTGACCACCGTGAATTGCCCGTGGTTGCTTCCCTCGTATACGCCGCCGGTGCACAGCTCGATGCGGTGCGTCTCGTAATACATCAGATCGGTCTTTCCCACCACATACTCTACGTATTGGTCCGTCTCTTTCAGAAGCACCGGCTCGATGGCGATGTTCTCCCGGACCCACGCCCCGTCCCGCTCGAACCGCAGCACCTTCTCCGCGTTTTTCGTGTGGATGGGCCTGGTATTGCCGTCCTTATCCCTGCGGTTGTAGTCGTAAACCTTGTAGGTGTAAGAGCCGATGGTCAGGCTGCCCAGCTCCAGAATCAGCTGGTTTCTGCCTGAGGCGTGGATGGTACCCGCCGGAAGCATGATCTGCCGCCCCGGCACGCTTTCCAGGGAATGGATGTATCGTTTATAATCGATATCCCGGCCGTCCCGCTCCGACTGCCTGGCCAGCTCCAGAAATTCCCGGCCATCCCCTTTGAACCCGCAGTAGGTTCTGGCTCCATGGCCTGTGGCGATCACGTAGTACGCCTCGTCCTGCCTTCCGAACTCATCGTACTGTTCGACCACGTAGTCCTCGTCCGGATGCACCTGAACGGACATGTTCCCATTGCTGTGCCAGGTATCGTCATAGTTAAACCGGATGGGGAAATATCCCTCGAACTCTTCCACACAGCGCCGCCCCATCATCTCCATGCCCTTTTTCTGCACAAAGGTGGAAAATGGGAAGTCGGCCCTGAGCCCTTCCAAATCCACCACAATGCTTACTTCCATCGGGATGAACTCAAAAATCCAGGCGATGTTGCCGGAGATATCTTCCGGGATATGCCGGACCTTACGGATAAATTCTCCGCCCCAGATTCCCTCCAGGTAAACGGGTTTGGCCCGGAAGGGATAGCGCACCAGCTCTGAGAAAATCAGATCCATTACTGCCCCGTCCATCATCATGTATTGGCCGTTTTCATTTCCCAACAGATAAAAATCCAACAGGTTCTTCTGGAGCAGCTCCTTGCGCAGCTTCACCGCCACCTCGAAGTCTACAAAATAATTCCGGCGCATTAGCAGATTGAACGGCCGGATTTCCCGGTCCCCAATATTGGCAAACCGGCCTTCTCTGGCCCGGATGGCCGCCACCTTGGGCGTCACGTCCACATAAGCCATTTTGTCCAGGTACGGCCTCAGGCAAGCCGCGCAGCTTCCACTGCCGCAAAGGACCGTCAGGCCCCCGGCTGCCTTTTCAAGGGCCGCTTCGGCCTTGCTTTCGTCGATGAAATCGTCAATTTTCCCCCGGTAAAGCCGTCCGAAGAGCAGCACCGGGTCGTCCTCGTAATTCTCGGGAAGACTGTCCGCAGTCAGCCGCTTGATCTCCTCCTCCGGTTTGTAGAGATCTCTCATATCCACGATCCGGCAGAGAATGTTTCTCCGGCCCGCGCTCTCCTGAATGGCCTCCGCCAGCTCCCCGTACTGCGCCCCGATGTAGCCGTCGATTCCCAACACCGCGCCCTCTCCCGCGGCCAGTTCCCCCGCAGCCGCAGCCACCAAACGGTCTGCTATCGCTTTGCTATCCGTCAAAACCTGTCTTCCGATCCCCCCTGGAAGCGCGATGCGGTTCACCGCCTGCGTATCGTCATAAGCCAACGGCTTAAACATAAAACTCATTTACTGTCCTTCCCCTCCTTCTCTACATGGGTCACGCTGATTCTCCGAATGCACTCCTCATAATTCTGGTTGACGTAGGCTGCATACAGAATATCGATCATATTCAGCTGTGAGATCCGTGAGGACATCGCTCCGCTCCTGAAAAACAGCTCCGTGCTGGCCACATACAGGTTGTAATCGGCCAGCTTGGCAAGAGGCGATGTCTCAAATCTTGTGATTGCAATAATAGGCGTGCGGTTGGTCTTGGCCGTCTGTGCACAGCGGAGCGTCTCCTGGGTCATGCCGGAGTAGCTTATGACAATAGCCACGTCCTCCGGCGTCGTATTCTGGGCGTGTATCAGCTGGAGATGCCAGTCGTCGCTGAAACAGCATTTTTTTCTGACCCGGATGAATTTGTAGTAAGCGTCACGTGCCACCAGAAGAGAGGCACCAATGCCAAAGAGCACGATACTCTGAGCAGAATTTAACAGCTCCAGGCATTTCTGCAGCACCTCCCGGTCCGCCAGCTTGCGTGAATTGTCCAGAGACAGCATATTCTTGTAGGTGACCTTCTGGATAATGGCGTCCAGGCCGTCCTCTCTCTGAATCTCCCGCTTGTGTTCACTCTCCGTCTCCTTTTTTACCGCCAGCTCGCACAGCAACGCCTTGTGAAATTCCTTATACCCGTCAAATCCCAGTTTTCTGCACAGGCGGATGATGGTTGAAGCGGATGTGAACGTGCACTCCGCCAACTGTTTAATGCTGCAATTTACCGCAGAGTCCGGACTCTCCAGCAAATAACGCAGCGCACCCCGCTCCGCCCCGCTGGCTCTCGGAAGATATTCCTCGAGCCTGAACAGCACATTTTTCATCTTCTCCCTCCATGAAGTAATTTCATCATAACATATGTTCTATTCATGTCAATGTTATGGCGTTTTTATGGTAATTCGTTTCATTTTTTGGTTATTTTATCTCAAATATACGGGAGTTTGACAGTTGCATTAATAAAAAAGTCTTTCAACCCCTTATATAACCTATGTTTTCTGTGTCAAACATTTCGTTTTGATATATAGTAATGTTAGAACTTCTTGGATATTTCTAAATTTGTGGTATACTTATTTTCATAAGAGATTGATTCATGATCATTCAATCTCTCAAGCCTTATAGTATCAGTGTTTTAAGAAAAATTCACAGTTTTACAAACATTACTATATAATAAAACAAGGAAACAAACTGCCGTAAAGCCCATAAACAAAGGGGTTACAGCAGTTTTTTTATTTACAAACTGTCAAAGACGGGAACATATGTTCTATTCATGTCAATGTTATGGCGTTTTTATGGTAATTCGTTTCATTTTTTGGTTATTTTATCTCAAATATAGCATAGTTTTATGGATATTTGTACTTTTTTGATAATTTTCTTTGCAAATCAAAGATGGGAGACTAGATATCACTCAAAGAGAATTCTGAGAAAATGCAGATATGAATCTTTATAAATGATTTTTTATTTTGCAGAATAATCGTGATAATAGCTGGATGTTACAGCAATATAATGGGGATCGTTATTGTAGGGAAAAACCATTACTATCCCGTCTTTGACAGTTTGTAAATAAAAAAACTGCTGTAACCCCTTTGTTTATGGGCTTTACGGCAGTTTGTTTCCTTGTTTTATTATATAGTAATGTTTGTAGAACTGTGAATTTTTCTTAAAACACTGATACTATAAGGCTTGAGAGATTGAATGATCATGAATCAATCTCTTATGAAAATAAGTATACCACAAATTTAGAAATATCCAAGAAGTTCTAACATTACTATATATCAAAACGAAATGTTTGACACAGAAAACATAGGTTATATAAGGGGTTGAAAGACTTTTTTATTAATGCAACTGTCAAACTCCCGTGCAGAATAATCGTGATAATAGCTGGATGTTACAGCAATATAATGGGGATCGTTATTGTAGGGAAAAACCATTACTATCTGTTTGGGAAGCCATCAAGAAGATTTTTGCTTGCGAGTAAATTGATATGATCAAATAACCAGTAGAAAACGCCTCAAAAAAAACAGCCCAAGCCGCCCTCCAATCTCCGGGCCACTCAGGCTGTCTTTACTCTCAATATCCCATTTACCGAATCAACTTTCCACTCTCATCAAAGCACCATTTGACTCCGTCCACCGTCACCTCGCCGGTGACCATCTTCCCGTCTGCCCCGAGATAATACCGGTCGTTGCCCTCGTCGTACCAGCCGGTGCGCATGCAGTCGTTCTCGTCAAAGCTGTACCAGCAGCCGTCAATCTGCTTCCAGCAGTTGTGGGCCATGGTTCCGTCCTCACAGCGGTACTTGTGATGGTCTCCGTCCTGCTTCCAGCCGCAGGTTCCGTCGTCCCAGCCGCAGGTTCCGGAAGCCGTGGTCTCGCGGACCGCCGCAGTGGTCTCCTGGACCGCAGCCCTTGTCTCCTGTCTCACCGCCTTTGTCTCCTGCACCGCCGTGTCGTAGGGGCACACGCCGTTCTCGTGCAGATGGGCGGGATGTCCGCCGCAGTGGTAGTGGTAACTCCCAAGACCGCTGGCGTTCTTGTTGTCCTTGTGGCCGCCGTGGGAATCGGTTCTGCCGCCGTGGGCCTCCGCCACCATTTCCACCGGCGAGCCGGGAATCGCCGGGGCAGCGCCAGCCAGAAGCACACCGCAGAGCGCACCGGCCAGCAAACGCTTCATACTTTTGATCATCTCACACCTCCGAAATCACATACTATCTTGATTTTACCATATATTCCGGAGTTTGTAACCACTTATACGGGACTTTTTGCAGCGTTTCCATGACTTTTCCACAGCCTTAATACGCCGTTTCACATGTTCACGGTTTTCCCGGCAAGTTGAGAAACGCCTTCCCACAAACTATAAATGTTCCGGCATATCCCTCAGTAATTCATCACCGTTCCCACCAGCACGTCCTTGCTCTTGTCAAACACAATCACATTTCCAAAGCCCAGACAGCCGTCCACTTCCACCAGGTCCGTGGGCGAGTTCACCTCCTGGTGGCAGATCACAACCACATATTCCGTGCCGTGGGCTTCGATCTTCAGGGCCTCCGCCATGGCGGACGGGTAGTAAATACCTTTCAGCGCGGATTTCACCGGAAGTTTGGTCACCTTGACGCCCTCCGCCGCTCCCGCCTCCCCGGCGCAAATCACCGTAAGCAGCGACGTAAACCCATTCCCATCCTTCCGCACCCGGATGCTCTTGCGCTCCACCGCCTGATTATAATGTCTGGAAATCCGGGTATCGATCATTTCCCCGGCCGCCCCCGGCGTCATAAACCACACCGCAGCCTCCGCCTGATCGCCCTTAAACCCCGCCTTCTGCACCGGCGGCGTCCCGATCTGTTCCAGATCAAACTCCAAATCCTTCCCGCCTTTGTGCAGAGTGGGATCGGGATCGCCCGCAGACTCCGGCCCCGGAAGCTTCGGCTCCCTCACCTGCGCGGCCGCCCCCAGGGACAGCTTCCCGCGCTCGCTGAAATGCCAATACTGCTCGTAGGTATGGGCCCCTCCGGTATACATTTCATCCATAATCACATAGAGGTCCGGCTTGATATAGAGTATTTTCCGGTTCACAAACACACCCTGCTCCATATCCATATACCCCAGGTGTCCGCCCTGGACGAACTCGTAGTCCTCCGCGGTGAAAAACTGCTGCTTCACCGGCTGGCACAGCTTGGAGCATTCCCAGGAATCCTTGCAGACGGTAAAAAACTTCCCGTCCACCGTAATGGTATTGTGGGCCGTAGGGTCTTTGAACTCAAAACGCCCCGGCCCGGCCACGTAGTTGTACCGCCCCGCGTCGGTCAGAATATCTTCCCCAAACGCAGCCAAGTCCACATGCAGCTTGTCGGAGTGCCCATGCCCCGCGCCCAGTGTGCCGCAGTGGAAATGCAGCAGGTTAGCATATTTCCCCCACCCGGACCGCAGATAATAATTCCCGCTGTCCGACAGCGCCACAGATGTAAAATCCGGCTCCATGGCCTCCATGTTTTCGTACAGGCCCGCGCTCTCGATGCCCAGATCCCACACGCTCTCAAAATCCAGCCGTGCAAATCCGCCGTGCTTCAACATGGGGTCCTTGAACAGAAACGCCGCAACGCTTAAATAGTCCCGGATATCCGTGTCGTCGCTGTCCCCCATGATGAACTGGTGGTGATCCGGCTTCTTCCAGGCCAAATCCGCCCAGGCCATGCTTTGTACCGCCTCCAGAATGGAGTCCGGCACGTCGATATCATTGCGGGAGGCCAGGATCAGCACGTCCTCGTAGCAGTGGAGCACCTCGTTGTGGTACATGGGGGACTGCTCCCACTGGACGCCGTCCCGTAGAATCTCCATCCGCGCCTCCACCTCCAGGTGTTCCAGGGCAATTCCCGTGTAGCGCCTGCGCAGCTCTTCATCGGGTATGGCCACGCCGATCTCAAAGAGCCCGTGGTTCTCCATCACCCCCCAGTTGCTCATGTAGCGGTAGGGAGAATGCATGCGGATGATGAACTCCGCGTGCTCGATCAGGCAGTTGTAAAATGCGTCCGCTACCTGGTCCGTCACCAGCGGACTGTCCTTGAAATACTGCATGGCCTTCACCCAGTATTCGCCCCGGATTCCCGCTTCCAAAATTCTCCAGGTGGTTTTCTCCGTCTCCGGCGTCCGCTTGACCGTGGTGATCCAGTCCATCAACAATTCCACGAAACGCCGGGCGTATTTCTCATCTCCGGTGATCCAGTAGGCCTGGCCCAGGCAGATAAAATACCGGTGCCGGTTAAACTGGTAGATGAATTCCGGGTCGTCCCCCGGCTTGTACTCCCAGTCCACCTTTCCCTCGGGAAATACCACCGGCTCCCAGGTCCGCTCCATATCCCATTTCAGGTCAAAGAGGAAATACCCCCGGCACACCTCGTCCGCCACCCGGATGATATGGCTGCATTCCTCCGGCCAGTATTTCCGGCAGTATGCCGCCACCGCCGCCGGATCGTCCAGAAACATCCGCTCATTCCAGCCCGCAAACAGCTCCTTTTTCGTCATCATGTCCGTCTCCTTTACCAGTAAACCTGCCAGTCCTTGTGCAGGCGCGTAAGCGCCTCCATATAAAAATAGTCGCCCCAGATGTTGCATTCGTCCACGCCGTAGTGATTGCAGGTGTTATAGGGCGAGTGGTTGGAATAGGTGCTGTGGAGCACCTGCCCGTTGGAGACGGCCGGGTCCTTCACCGCGTAATGGTCTGCCACCGATTTCATCAGTTTTTTGGCGATCCCCGTGTAATAGTCCCGGTCGTCCGGCTCCATGTATTTCGCCATCTCCAGCATCCCACAGGCCGCGATGGAAGCTGAGGAGGAATCCCGGGGCTGGTCATCTCCGTCGCCGAACTCCAGGTCCCAGAAGGGCACCAGGTCCTCGGGCAGATGCTCCAGGAAATACCGGGTCACGCCTTTGAAAATATCGATATACTCCGCCCGTCTTGTGTATTTATAACCCACGGCCGTGCCGTAGACGCCCCAGGCCTGGCCTCTGGCCCAGGCGGAGCCGTCCCGGTATCCCTGGCAGGTGGCCCCGTGATCCGGCGCGCCCGTCTCCATGTTGAAGAAAAAGGTGTGCCAGGTGGAAAAATCCTCCCGGATTACATTTCCCAGAGCGGTGTGGATATGGCGCTCGGCGATATCCCGGTATTTGCCATCCCCGGTCTCCTCCGTGGCCCAGTAGAGCAGGGGCAGGTTCAGCAGGCAGTCGATGATCAGGCGGTAATTGTCCGGGGCGTTTAAGGGCCCCCATGCCTGGATAAACTGGCCTTTCTCGTGGAATCGGGTGATCAGCTCATCCGCGGCCATCAGGGCCGCCCTGCGCCCCACCGGGCTTCCCGTCAGCTTGTATCCGGCCACGCAGGAGGGCGAGTACATGAAGCCCAGGTCGTGGGTCTCCACGTCGCTCCTTGTCTCAATGCGCTTTAAAAAGCTCTCCATCTGGACCTCCCCGGCCCGCTTCAAATCCTGGTCCCCGGCGTATTCGTAAGCCAGCCATATTTCCCCGGTCCAAAAGCCCGGCGTCCAGTCCACATTTTCCGTGGGCTCGTAGAACCCGTTGTCGCTGTAGGCCTTCTGGAATCGGTCCGTAAACCGCGGCAGGTTCCGAATCACCTGCCCGGTGGCAAAGCCCAGCGCCGCCTCCACCTCATTTCCCGTAATCTCAGGTTTCTTTTCCAAACGCTCTAAGCTGATCCAGCTCATAGTTTTTATTCTCCTTATGATTAAATTTGCTGCGGCGGTTCCGCGCCGCGCCGACCACCAATCGCCGGGGCCCATCAGCATTTCCGCACCGCGCCGGCCACCAACCGCCGGGGCCCATCAGTATTTCCGCGTCGCTCCGGCCGCCAACCGCCGGGTCACCCCTTCACGCCCGTAGCCGCCACGCCCTCCACAAAGTATTTCTGAAGGGACAAAAACACGATCAGCACCGGGATCAGGCTCAGCACGGAGGCGGCCATGATCAGGCCGTACTCGGAGCCGAACTGGCTGATGAACATGCGCAGTCCCAGCTGCAGGGTTTTCTTGGACTCGGTGGTCAGATAGATTAAGGGGCCCAGGAAATCGTTCCAGGTATTTACAAAGGTGAAGATCAGCAGGGTGGACAGCGCCGGCTTTGACAGCGGCAGCATGACCCGGTACCAAATCTGGTACTCGCTCATCCCGTCGATCCGGGCCGCCTCGCACAGTTCCGTGGGAATCCCTTCGTAGAACTGCTTCATCATGAACACGCCGAAGGCGGAAAACGCCTGTAAAAAGATGATGGCCAGGTGGGTGTCCGCCAGCCCCATGCCCCGCATCATCATGAACTGGGGCACCATGTACACCTGCCAGGGCACGGCGATGGTGGCGATGTATGCGAGAAACAGGGCGTTTTTCCCCTTAAAATGCAGCTTGGAAAACGCATATGCTGCGAAGCTGCTGGTAAGCAGCTGCAAAAAGGTCACAATCAAAGTCAGCTTCACCGTGTTCAGCACGAACTTCAGCAGCGGAATCTTGCGCCAGATATCCACGTAGTTCTGCCATCTGGGATTGGCCGGTATCCACTGGATCGGGAAAATGAACACGTCCTTATCCAGCTTGAAGGAGGCCGAGAGCATCCAGGCAAAGGGCACCAGCATGAGGAACGCCAGCAGGATCAGCACCACGTAGAGCACAACCCGCAGGGTCCTCGTCTTTGTATTTTTGATTTTCATATTCCATCCCCTCCTCAATTCGCGTACTTCTTCTCGCCCCGAAACTGCACCAGGGTGATGGCCAGGACAATCAGGAACAATACCATGGAAACCGCGCTGGCGTAGCCTAAGTTCCAGTTGCGGAAGGCTTCCTCGTAGATGTGGTAGACCAGCACGATGGCGGATTCGTTGAGCACGCCCGTGTTTCCGCCCGCCAGCATGTACACGATATCGTACACCTTAAAGCAGTTGATGGTCAGGATAATGGTCACGAAAAATGTGGTGGGCTGCAGCTGGGGCCATGTGATGTAGCGGAACCGCTGCCAGGTGTTGGCGCCGTCCAGGCTGGAAGCCTCGTACAGCTCGGCGTTGATGCCCTGAAGGCCCGCCAGGTAGATCACCATGTAGTAACCCATATTTTTCCAGACCGAGAACAGAATCACCGTAAACATCACCCAGTTCTTGCCCGCGGACCATTTTGGCAGGTCCTTGGCCGCCACGCCCAGGTTGTAGAGAATCATGTTCACCGGGCCGCTCTTGGCTGGGGAGAACAGCATGTTCCAGACCGCGGCCACGGCCACCAGGGAGGCCACGTAGGGGAAGAAGCTGACGGTCCGGAAGAAATTCCGGCCTCTCACCTTCTGGTTCAAAATCACCGCCAGGCCCAGAGCCGCGATCAATGTCAGGGGCACGGTGGCCAGACAGTACACCACGGTGTTGCGCAGGGAGGCCAGAAACCGCTTGTTCCCGAACATTTTAGCAAAATTCTCAATCCCGGCAAAGGAGATGGGATTGTTGCCGTCCCAGTTTAGGAAGGCCAGCACAAAGGCAAAAATCACAGGCCCCAGGGTGAAAATAGCAAACCCGATAAAGTTGGGCGCGATGAAGGAGTAAGCCACAAAATCCCGCTTGGTCTGGCGGCTGAAACGCTCACCGGTCTTGGCCTGACGGATCTTGTCGTGTACCTTCTCGATCTTTTTTTCCAGTGTTTTCTGTTTCCTCGGGTCCTCACAGGCCGCCCGCTGCTCTTCCAGCGCTTTCAGCTGCGGATTCAATACCGCCAGCTTCTTCTGCACCAGCGCCGGGTCGGCATTTTTTTGGTTCGCCATACGCTTATCCTCCTCATACTCATTTCCTTAAATGAGGCAGACGACTGTTACCCCGCCTGCCCCTGATGTGAACTGTTTTACACTGTTTTGAATTACTGTCCCAGAATCGCGGAGACCTTTTCGTTCATATCTGCGATTCCCTCGTCGATGGTCATATTTCCGGTCATAATGTTGTCGTGAGCCTCGTTGAGCACCACCTCAACCTCGGAGCTGTGGGCGTTCACCGGCATCTCCAGGTAGAGATTTGCGGTCTGCAGGGCGTCCTTGCTGTTCTCATCGGACGGGAAGCCCGCGGTGGCGCTCACCATGCCCGCAATGTCGTCGGTCATAATGGCCGGGATGGTGCCGGTCTTAGCCAGAATCTCAGCGCCCTCCTCGCCGCACACGAACTTGATGAAATCCCATGCCTGATCCTTGTGGGGCGCGCTGGTGGGAATGGACAGAGCCGTGATGGTGGCCAGGGTGGAGCCGGGCTCCACGCCATCCGCGTGGGGGTATTTCACGATGCCCCAGTTGGTGCAGTCCGTGTACTCGCCCGCGTTAATCTTCTCGATCAGGGTGGAAATGAACCAGGTGCCCATGTTCATCATCGCCACGTTGCCCTGGGAGAAGGCGCCGGTATAGTGGAGGTTGGAGGTCTTTAAGGTGGCGTAATCCTGGCAGACGCCGTCCTCCTGCTGGCTCAAAATCATCTCATAGTAAGGCTTTAAGAACTCATATTTTCCGTCCAGAATGCCGTTCTTGCCGTCCAGAATACCGAAGAGCTGCACCGCGCTTCTCCAGGTGTGGTAATGCGCTCCGAACACCTCCTGGCCGGGCTCGGTGTTGGTCATCTGTCTGGCCAGCTGGTCGTACTGCTCAAAGGTCATATCGTTGGTGGGGTAAGCCACGCCCGCTTTGTCGAACACGTCCTTGTTGTAGAACAATACCCAGAAATCGCTGCGGAAGGGGAGCTCGTACAGCTTGTCGTCCACCTTCACCTGATCGGTCAGGCCCTTGTAGCCGGACAGGTCGATGCCGTCCTTCTCAATATAGGAATCCAGGGGCTCCAGCACGCCCTTGTTCACCAGGGTGGTGTAGCCGGGCACGTCCTTGATGGTGGCGATGTCAAAATCGCTGCCGCTGCCGGTCAGCTGGGTCGCCAGAACCGTCTGGTAATCGGAACCGCCCAGATCCACCAGCTCGATCTTCACGCCGGGATTCTTGGCCTCATATGCCTCGATGATGGGCGTGTAATAGGGCATGATGTCTTTGTCCCACATGGCCCATTTCATGGTAATCTGATCCCCGGCCGCACCGGCGTCCGCCGCCGCGCTGGTATCCGCCGCGCTGCCGGCCGTGGTCCCCGCCGCGCTGGTGTCTCCTCCCGCCGGGGTGGAAGCCCCGCCGCCGCAGGCTGTCAGGCTTCCCGCCATAACCGCCGCCAAAGCTAAACTCAGTAAACGTTTCTTCATCATTCCTGTTTCCTCCTCTTAACTGATATCGTCCTTTTTAGGTGTTGCTTTCTGTCATGGCTATAGTATAGCGTACCCCTGGCCCTTCTTGAATGGAAAAATCCGCAAAAAAGATTCACTTTTTCGGTCTGGCCCGCTTCCCCCCGCTCCCTTCACCCGCTGCAATGTATTTTTTTATCTGGAAGCGGTAAATTTTACTGATTGTATCCAATATAGACAGAATTGCTGTAAAAATACCGCCTGTTCTTTATTGACATTTGACAAAAGAGCTCTTATTTTATATATATAGTAAATACACAAATGCTATGGATTTTACTGAGAGAATCGGGGCGGGTCTATGAAAAAACTTCTTCCTTTTAAAACCATACGGGGACGCATCATCACCTACACTGCTGCGGCCATGCTGGCCCTTGCCGTCATCACCGTCACCATCTGCTTTACCGTGTTCCAGTCCTTTCTGCGGCGCAACCAGATCCAGTCGGCGGAATACAATCTGCAGATGGTCTGCCACAATGTGGAGGACACCATGAACAATTTCACCGCCCTCAGCCGGTGGTGCAGCAACAACGGAGAGATTTCCCATTATCTGGAAGCCTTTAAAGACCGGACCCGGATGCCCTCCATCTCCTCCAGCGATTCCCCTCTGCGGATCACAGCCATTTCCACCTACACCCGCTTAAAGGAAGAGTACCGCAACACGCCCAGAGCCTCGGAGTATATCACCCGGGTCATCATTTCCCCGGTCAACCGGCGCAATTACCTGTTGGTCTCCGACCTGGCCGCCGCGGGGACGCCGGACGCCGCCGGGACCGTTGCCCGCGCCTCCTACTTTGAGGAAATGTGCGCTGCGCCGGATTATCTTTGGGACGGCTTTCACAGCGACCCCTTTTCCCTGGTGGACCCCGAGCCCACCATCCCTCTGATCCGCCCCATCAACAGCCCTTACAGCGATCAGGTCATCGGCTGGTCCTATTTCTCCGTGTCCTCCAGGCTGATCACGGACAGCCTCCGCTCCTATCCCCAGCCGCCGGACAGCCTCCTCTACGTGACCATCGGCTCCCGGTCCTATGTGCTGGAGGACGGCGGCTTCCGGGAGGGCATACCGGAGTACACGGCCATTTCCCCAGTGGACGGTAGCGCCAACAACCCGGACACCCAGGTGCAGAAAATCCGCATGGCCGACGGCTCCAGCCGTTTTCTGGTGACCTGCCCTCTGGGCGTGGAGGGGTGGACCATCTCCAACATTTTGTCCGAATCGGCCTTCTTTGCCCAGCGGCAGGTATACCTTTTGATCATCGGTTTTATCACCCTGATCATTCTCTGCATGGGCGCGGGGCTGGCCCTGACCTTGAATAAGGCCATCGGACGCCCGGTAAAACGGCTGTGCGGCAAGATCGACGACATCGCCAGAGGCGATTTCTCCCGGATGGAGGAGATCGAGGGGCCGGACGAGTTCGGCATCATCGGCCGGGGCATCAACGGAATGTCGGAAAATGTAGTGACCCTGATGGACAAGCGGGTGGAGGACGAGCGCCAGAAAAAGGACCTGGAATACCAGATTCTCCAGAGCCAGATCAACCCCCACTTCCTCTACAACACCTTAAACTCCATCAAATGGATGGCCACCATCCAGAACGCCACGGGCATCGCGGAGATGACCACCTCCCTGGCCCGGCTGATGAAAAATGTGTCCAAGGGCACCGCAGCCCAGATTCCGTTAAAGGAAGAGCTGGACCTGGTGAAGGACTATTTCCTGATCCAGCAGTACCGTTACGGCGGCAGTATCACCCTGGACTGCCGGATCGAATCCGAAGAACTCTACCGCTGCCTGATCCACCGCTTCACCCTTCAGCCCATTATCGAGAACGCTCTGTTCCACGGCATCGAGCCCAAGGGCTGCGCCGGGCACATCCTGCTGTCCGCCGAACGTGTACAGTCGGACCGGCTCGGCACGGTTTTACAGATTTCTGTCACAGACAACGGCGTGGGCATGAGCCGGGAACAGATTGAAAAAGTGCTCTCCGCACAATCCGCCCCCAGCGCGGACTTTTTCCGCCAGGTGGGCATCCACAACGTAAACCAGCGCATCCACTACGACTTCGGGGAGGATTACGGCATCTCCATCGACAGCGTGGAGGGCCAATATACCACCATGACCATCACGCTTCCATACCGGCTAAACGAACTTTAAGGGGGGGATTTTGCAGATGATTAAGCTATTGATAGTTGACGACGAGCCCTTGGTGCAGATCGGCATCAAATCCATGGTAAACTGGGCGGACTTAGGGATCGAGGTCTGTGGCGCGGCCATGAACGGGGAGGCTGCGCTGAAGCTGATCGAGGAATATTCCCCGGAGATCGTGATCACGGACATCAAAATGCCCAAAATGAACGGGCTGGAGCTGGCGAAAGCCTGCCGGGAGACCTACGGGCAGATTCCGCTGTTCATCTTTCTCACCAGCTACGAAGAATTCCAGCTCATCAAACAGGCCATGAACTACCAGGCCGTGGATTATCTGATCAAGCTGGAGCTCACCCCGGACTCCCTGACCGCCTCGGTCCGCAGGGCCTTGGAGCGCCTGGAGGAATACCGGGCCAGCCAGGCCTACCGCAAGAAAGGCGGCGAGGACCGCCCCACTCTCCAGGGCTACCACGACAAATTTTTCATACGCCTGCTGCACAACCTGTTCGACAGCGAGGAGCAGTTCATCATCCAGGCCCGGGACCTTCGGCTGGATTTCTCCGATTCCCTCTACCTGGCGGCCCACGGCGAGATTCACAGCGACGCCACAGACCAGATGAACGACAGCCAGCAGATCAACCTCTATTCCAGCAGCCTGCAGATGATCCGGGAAATCCTGGGCAAGCATCTGCCCTGCCACGTGGTCAGCCTGGACATGAAGCATTTTGCCGTAATATTCCACACGAAGGACGAGTCCCTGGCCGCGCCGGAGGTTCTGTCCGAGGCCTGGGACAACGTCTGCCGCATGGTAAACAACTATTTTAACGTCCGGATCACCGCGGGCCTTGGCTCCTGCGTCAGCCAGCCGTCCCGCATCAGCGAGTCCTACCAGGAAGCCCGCCAGGCTTTCGCCCTGTCCTGCCGCGCAAAACCGGTGGTCACCATCTCCGATCTGACCGGGGACTCCTTCCGCAACTCCTTCAACATTTCCCTGTTCCGAAACGACCTGACCCGGGCATTTGAGGAGTTCGACACCGACGTGCTCTACAGCACCCTGACCCAGATCACGGAGCTCTTTGCCCAGCAGCCCATGCGCTACCTTCAGGCTGTAGACGGCGCCTGCAACATCCTCTACCTGGCTCTCTCCCTGCTCCCTGACGGCAGCCAGACCCTAAGCCAGATCTTCGCCTCCTACAGCGACGGCTACCGTTCCATCTACCGCATGAACAACGTAGAACAGGTGGCGGAATGGCTCACCGTCCTGCGCGACGGCCTCTGCCAGGTCTTAAAAAGCCGCCGCAAAACCTACAAAGACCACGTAGTAACCAACGTCCAGAAATACATCAACAGCCACATCGAAGACCGCCTTCCCTTAAACGAAGTGGCCGCGGTGTTTGGTTTAAGCCCCAACTATTTAAGCGCACTGTTTAAAAAGACATGCAATATCGGGTTCTCCGAATACATTACCCAGAAAAAGGTGGCCCGCGCCAAGACCCTCCTCCTGGAACAAGACATGAAAATCTACGAGGTCGCCGACCAACTGGGCTTTGAGAGCGCCTTCTACTTCAGCAAAGTATTTAAAAAAGTAGAAGGAATTTCGCCCCGGGAGTACATGCAGGCACATTTAATAAAGCCCGGCGAGGACTAACCCCCACCCATCCCCCACCCCCACAAAACAAAAAAGCCAAGCGTCCCCTCCAACCCGTAGCGGGTGAGAGCCAGGCGGGCGGGGGCCCAGGTGACTATTGGAGCGGTTCAGCGCGGCTTAGGCGGAAGGGGTGTGAAAAGGGGGGATTGCGCAGGGCTTACAAAGCCCGGAGCAAGCGGAGTCGGAGGGGGCAGGCATCAAGCCTGCGCCCGTAGTGCGGAGCCCTGTCCCCCCTTTTCGCGCCCCTTGCGCCTTAGCCGCGCGAACCGCGGAAACCGGAACCTGGGCCCCCGCCCGCCTGGCTCTCACGGACGGATGCATCCCACCCCCTGCTCCCCTACCCACAATTTTACTCTTTTTTAAGATTTTGTTCACATCCCCCTATCATCCATCTGCTATACTAACCCCATAAAAATTGAAGAGGGGTGATCGAATGAATTGGAGAGAAGAATTACGGTCCAATATCACAAAAGCTGAGGAACTGAGGGGGTACCTAAAGCTGAACGACGAAGAAACGTCACGCCTGGAGGCCATACTGGAGCATTTCCCCATGACCATCACGCGCTACTATCTGTCGTTAATCAACTGGGATGATCCCAAAGACCCCATCCGCCGGATGTGCATACCGTCCATCGAGGAAAACGATATGACCGGCAAGTTCGACACCAGCGGAGAAGCGGACAACACGGTCTTACCGGGTTTGCAGCACAAGTACAATGAGACGGTGCTGATCCTGTCCACCCACCGCTGCGCCATGTACTGCCGTCACTGTTTCCGCAAACGCCTGGTGGGGATCTCCGACGACGAGACCGCTGATAACGTGGCGGAGATGGCCGATTACATCCGGCAGCACGCGGAAATCAGCAACGCGCTCATTTCCGGCGGCGACGCCTTCCTGAACAGCAATGCGGTGATCCGCCGCTACCTGGAACAGTTCAGCGATATCAAACATCTGGACCTGATTCGTTTCGGAACCAGAACGCCGGTTGTGCTCCCAGCCCGGATCTACGACGACCCCGAGCTTCTTGAAACTCTGCAAACCTATTCCCAACGCAAAAAAATCTATGTGGTAACCCAGTTCAACCATCCGGCCGAGCTGACCGGTGAAGCCAAAAAAGCGGTGGATGCCCTCTTAAATGCAGGCGTAGTCCTGAAAAACCAGACCGTACTGTTAAAAGGCGTCAACGACGACGGCAGAACCATGGGAGAACTGCTCAAGGGACTGACCCGTTGGGGCATCGCACCCTATTACATTTTCCAGTGCCGTCCCGTGTCCGGCGTGGGCGGACACTTCCAGGTTCCCCTGGCCGAGGGATACCGGATCGTGGAGGAGGCCAAGCAGTTCCAGAACGGCCCTGGCAAATGCGTGCGCTACGTGATGAGCCATGTGACCGGAAAGATCGAAATCCTTGGTCAGTTGGCCGACAACCAGATGCTGTTCAAATACCACCAGGCCAAGTACGACCGCGACCGGAGCCGGATCTTCACCCAGGCGTTAACGCCGGGTCAGACCTGGCTGGCGGACTGACGAACTAAAAAACAGTCCCTTGTTCCCCCTGTGCAGCCTGCCCCCAATGTGATAAAATGAACCCAAAGGAGGTGCCGGGATGCGCAAAAAAGTTCATCACATTGAATACCGCAACGAGAGCAAGGAGGAGCTGCTGCCGGATTTCTCTCCGGATTTTCCCTACATTTCCTCCTGCACAGAGCTGGACCAGTGTCTTGAGGGTATCATCCCCTGGCATTGGCACAAGGAGGTGGAGCTGTTCTATATGGAGAGCGGTTCTCTGGAGTATTACACTCCGGGCGGCGTGCTGGTGTTCCCGGCCGGTTCCGGGGGACTTATCAACTCCAATGTGCTCCACATGACGAAAATACACGAAAAAGGCCGTCCCGTGGCACAACTGCTGCACATTTTCGACCCGTCGCTTGTGGGCGGCCGCCAGGGAAGCCGGATCGAACAGAAATATGTGGCCCCCATCGTCACGTCCTCGCAGCTCGAGGCCATTCCCCTGTCCCCCGACGTGCCGGAGCACGGACCCGTGCTGGAAGCCCTGCGCAGGTCCTTCCAGATCTCCGACAGCGAATACGCCTACGAGATCCGGCTGCGCAGCGCCCTGTCTGCGATCTGGTCGGACCTGCTTGCCCTGGCAGAACCCATGCTGCGGGAGAAAACAGGACACGACAAGGCCAATGATCAGATCAAAGCCATGATGATCTATATCCACGAGCATTTCAGCGAAAAACTGCCGGTGGCCCGGATCGCCGCCTCCGCCTACATCAGCGAACGGGAGTGCTACCGCATCTTTCACGACTGTCTGCACACCACGCCCGCGGAGTATTTAAGGAGCTACCGCCTGCAGACCGCCTGCCATCTGCTGGCAGAAAGTCAGGAAAGCCTCACCTTCATCGCCCACGCCTGCGGCCTTGGAAACAGCAGTAATTTCGGAAAAATTTTCAAAGAGCAGATGGATTGCACCCCCTCGGAATACCGCCGCAAATGGCAGGATCACGATATGCACGGGCAGGAATAAGATAGTTCTTTTTTAAGATTGCGCCTATAATGAAATCAGAAGGACGGGCGACAGTCAGAATATCACAAATGCGCAAAAGCCGCCGGTCGCCCGGCGGCTTTTTTCATATTCAGATACTCATTCGGAAGGGGGAAATTAAATGTTCAAAGTAACCATCTTAAATATCAACGATTTTCTGAAAACGGTGAACGACTGCCACGGGACGGTGAATCTCCTCCATTCCGACGGCAGATGCGAGGACCTCACCAGCCAGTTCCGGGCCCAAAGCAGTCTCGTGCGCAGCTTCCAGGAGCAGGGCGGATATCTCCGGCTTACCCTGGACGTCGAGAACCCCAAGGATTACATGAAAATCGTGAACCAGGTGATCAGTAACTGATGGCCCGCTCAAACGCCTCCGCCATCAACGCCTCGTTCACGGGCCTGGGGTTGCAGGTGATATGGCCGGTGGTCTGCATGATCGTGGAGATCAGCTCCGCCATATCGGGTTTTTCCGTTATGTACGGTGAGAGTGATTCCGGAGCACCGATTTTTCTTCGCAGCTCCCGGATCCGGGCGATGCCGCGGCGGGCATTTTCCGCCTCAGTAAGGTCCTCCCCGGCCACTCCAAGCGCCTTGGCAATTTTCTCATATTTTCCGGCGGCAAAGGACAGATTCAGCTCCATTGACACCGGAAGAAAAACGGAACAGGCATCCCCGTGAGGGATTTTATAGACCGCGCCAAGAGGCTGGGCCATGATGTGGGCGATTCCAATCCCCGCTGTTATAGCGCAGCCTCCCAGATAACTGGCCAGCATCATGTCCCCTCTTGCCTTCACATCCTCCGGATGGCTGCAGGCCCGCTCCAGGCTGCCTGCGATCAACTCCACGGCCTTCAGGCCGTATAGCTCCGTCAGCGGACTGGCGTTCAGGGAGACATAGGACTCCACCGCATGGCTTAAGGCGTCCATGCCGGTGGCTGCGGTCACAGACTTTGGAAGCCCAACCGTCAGCTCCGGGTCCAGAATCACAGTATCGGCGATCATAGTCGTGTGGTACATGCTTTTTTTCAGCCCATTGGCGCTGTTGCGCACCACGCTGACTTTGGTTGCCTCCGATCCGGTCCCCGATGTGGTGGGCACGGCGATCAACAAAGGCGGCGGGGCCGTTACCTCCCGCCCTTCCATCTGGTATTCCTCCGCCGTTCCTCCATTGACAGCCAGCATACCGATGGCCTTAGCTGCGTCCAGAACGCTGCCTCCCCCCACTGCTACGGTACAGTCGCAGCCCTCGCTGAGGAACAGATCCCGCCCTTCATTTAACAACCGGGTATCCGGCTCCTGGCAGATCCGGTCGAAAATCAGACTGTCAATTCCTTCTTTTTCCAAATCTTTTACAATTTTCCCACACACCGGAGCATTTTTATCGTAGACAGCCAGAAATACCTTCTTGCACCCGTACCAGGCCAGCAGCTTGGGAATCCGTTTGACCTCCCCTGCTCCAAATATCACCTGTCGGTTATTGATCATTTCAAACATCGTTCTCTCCTTTTCTTAACCTTTCACCGCTCCTGCGAAGGAGCCGCCCTTCTGCATGGTCTGAAGCAGCAGGTACATGACGATAATCGGGATAATCACCAGCGTGGTCCCTGCCAATATCACAGGCCAGGGCGTGGATAATCCCTCGCTGACAGGCAGCAGCGATATGGTCACCATCAGCGTATATTTAGCCTGTTTTCTCAGATATAATAAGGGCCAGAAAAAGTCATTCCATCTGGCGATCAGGGTGACGGAGGCCCAGGAAGCCATCGCGGGCTTGATTACGGGCAGAATCACCTTGGTAAATATTTTGAAATCCCCACAGCCGTCGATTCTGGCCGCCTCCACCAGTTCATCCGGGACATCGGAAATATACTGGTTCATGTAGAAGATTCCCACCGCGGTGGCGATTCTTGGAATGATCAGGGACCAGAGACTGTTGATCAGATTTAATTTTTTCATGATAATAAACAGCGGTACCGCCCCAACCTCCGGGGGCACCAGCATGGTGGCGATCACCGAATAAAACAGCAGGTTTCTTCCCGGAAACCGGTACTTGGCGAAGGCAAATCCCGCCAGCGCGCAGAAGAACAGGGATGAGACCGTTCCCACAAGCGTGGTGAAAACGCTGTTGGATGTGTTCTGCGCCACCGGAATCATCTGGAACAACCGCTTGAAATTGTCCAGGGTGGGATCGCTCACCCATAGGGAATGAAAACCGGTCAAGCTCTCGGAGGTGCTTTTGACAGAGATCAGGCACATCCAGAGAATGGGGAACACGCTCACGGCCACCACCGCCAGAAGCGCTCCGTGAATGGCGGTAATTGCGATTAATTTCTTTTTTTTCTGTCCCATGCTTCCCTCCTACAGTTCTCCCTGACGGCGTTTCGCCGCAAACTGCACAGCGGATAGAACCGTCAGAATCAGAATCAGGATCACGCCGATGGCCGAGGCGTATCCCATGTTAAACACATTGAAACCCGACTGGTACATGTACTGGAACAGCGAAGTGTTCGACGTTCCAGGCCCCGGAAGGATATAGGATTCGTTGAACATTTTCCACATGTCCACGGTCACGGTGATGGAGCAGAAAAATAGAATATTTCCCAGGGACGGCAGCGTGATGTAAGCAAATTTTTGCACCGCGTTGGCCCCGTCCACCGTAGCCGCCTCGTAATAATCCTGCGATATGTTGAGAAGGCCCGAGAGAACAATCATGGTAAACCATGGCGTATACCGCCAGGCCGTCAGAAATACCACCGGTATCTTGGAGAACTCCGTGCTGGTCAGCCACGGCACCCGCTCAGCGCCAAGGGACACCAAAATCTCATTGACCAACCCCACGTTTTCCTCGAACAGCATGCGGAAAATCAGTCCCATGGCGATGGCCGCGCAGATGTTGGGCAGAAATGCCGCTGTCCTGAAAAACGCCCTGCCCTTGACAAGCGGACTGTTTAACAGCGTGGCGATCAGGACGGAAAGCCCCATGATCAGGACAAGGCCTGCGATCCAGTAAATTACGGTATTTCCCAGCGATTCCCAGAACATGCTGTCCACCATCATTTTCCTGTAATTGCTGATCCCGCAGGGTTGGGGTTCCCCGATCCCCTTCCACTCGGTAAAGCTGATATAAACCGTCCAGATGGTGGGAATCAGCTGAAACACAAAAAACAGAATAAAAAACGGCAGGATGAACAGGTAAGGAGCCCTGTATTTTTTCAATGTCTTCATCATTTCACCCCTCCATCCGGAAGGGATCGGACTCCAATCCCCTCCGGTCATTTGACGGACCGTGCTACTGTGTGATCTCAGCTTTTGAAATCTTGGCCTTCAGGTTCTTATCCATATTCCGGATCGCCTCCTCCATGGTCTGCTTTCCGGCCACATAGGTCTCAAGCTCTGCGGAGATAATCACATCCGCCTCCGCGTCCTGGGGCGTCACGACCAGGTTTTCGGCTCCATTGGCCAGGCATTTTCCCTCCATCTCCCGGAAGGACTGTCCGCCGTAAAAATCCGATGGCGCTTTCCAGAATGCGTCCTCCAAAAGCTCCAAAGAAACCGGGTTGGAATACGGCGCGTTCTGCTCTTCCATCGAGTTCACGTAGGCTTCCTTGGACTGGGCGTCGAACGTGTAATCATACCACATCTGCTCGAACAGCTCGCGGTAGACATTGTCGCCTTTGTCCAGCAAAACAGTGTACTGGGAGACGGGCGCTCCCG